>SCUS01000071.1 GCA_004297725.1 Myxococcaceae bacterium
ACCGGGCTACTGGGAAGGAAGGTAGCGGCGTGTCCAACAAGCCGATGGTGCCGACCGCCCCCGCCTCACCCGCCGCCGACTCGCTGCTCCCAATGCGGCGCCACATCGGCCAACCGTTGGACAGCGGCGCGACGGCTCAGCGAGCAACGAGCGACAGACCAACGAGCGGCAGCAGGCGATCGCGACGACCACCAGACAGCGGGCGACGGGCTATCGGTAACGGACAACGGGCGTTGGGCAACGATGACGAGCGGCGAGCAATGGTTGAGGAAATTGGGGCGAACGCATAGGTGCCTCCATTGAAGGCCAACCTAACGTCGGTCCTTTTTGCACTCATTTCGTGTGGCGCGAATGTGAGTGCTCAGCCCATGTCGACTGCTCGTCAGTGCCCACCTCGCCCACCGTATGGGAGGCGATGCTGGTTGACCCAGGTCAATTTAGTTTGCGATTACGGACCAGTCAGCTGTCGGTGCTTTAACCATGCTGGTTTGGAGATGACCGACTGGGGTTGCTGGCGAAACCGTAGGGTTTCGCCCAGTCACGAGGGGACGAGACGTGCCCGGTAGAACTCGGATTGAGGTGGCGAACAGCAGTGGCGCGAGAGTTCAAGTGCAGAGGCCGACGAGGCCTGCGACTGTTCTCGTGGTTCGGGTTCTGCGAGAGAAGAAGAGGTCTAACAAGCCGATGGTACCGACCGATCCCCATTCACCCGCTGTCTCTCCGTCACGCCCGATGCGGCGGCGCATCGGCCAGCCGTAAGATGGCGACGGGCATGAGTGACTATCCACGTGAGCTGACCACGGCCGAGATCTCGCCTGGACTGGCCGCGCTGATTCGCGACCTCGCAGGGCGACTCCTCGACGGGACCACGGTAGTACACCGGGCGCTTCGGGAGCAGCTCGGAGCGGCTCGAATCGACCGCGTAACCCTCACGGGTGCTGGTCTCTACGCGTACTTCGCTCATCCTCACGGTACGTCTCCAGTGTCTCCGCCTGAGATGATAGGCGGCGAAGTACAGATCGAGCTGCGAGAGCTCGATGCGCCGGCCGGTAGCCTGTTGAAGGTCAGCGACGGATGGTTGGACTTCGTGGAGATATACACGTTCGGCTATCGGCCATGGCCCGATGAACCGCAAGTCATCTCGTTCGGCGAGACGACGCCGTTGACCATACCGACGGGGGACAACCTGACAGGCCGATGATGCCGACCGCTCGCACTCCGCTTGAGGAACGCGTCTCCCGCTCGTTGCGGCGGCACGTCGGCCAGCCGTCTGGTCGATCGTGGAGGAACACTTGATACCGCTTGATAGCCCGCTCTGGTCCGAGCTGAAGCACGCCTACGGCGCAGCGGGCGACACGCCAGCATTGCTCCGGCAACTCGCTTCGCTCCCAGCAAGCGTCGGCGAGTCGGAGCCGTGGTTCTCCCTGTGGAGTTCACTCGCTCACCAAGGAGACGTGTACTCCGCGTCGTTCGCCGCAGTGCCGCATGTCGTGAGCGCCCTGGCAACGGCTCCCAACAAGGCGGACTTCTCCTATTTTCAATTTCCTGCCTGGGTAGAGGTGTGTCGACAGAGGAAGGGTGTGAGGGTTCCGCAGGAGCTTGAGCAGGCGTATGCGTCGGCGCTGGAGCGCTTGCCCAGGCTGGTCGCCGAGGCCGCCGTCGAGACCTGGTCACCGGAGTTCTTGTCGTGTGCGCTCGCGGCCATTGCGGCGGCGAAGGGGTATCCGGCAGTTGCTGAGGCGGCGCTGGAGCTCGACACCGACGTCGCCAATGAGTTCATGGAGTGGTTTCGTGACCGGTAGACCACCCAGCGAGCCGATGGCGCCGACCCCCTCACGCTCCGCCACAACAACCCGTCTGGCCGCCAGCAGGCGCGCCGACGATGACCATCCCATGCTGCGATTGATGCAGGTCGAGGCGTTTCTGGAGGAGCACCGCGAGGCCGTGCGTGCGGTCGCTGCGGCGATGGCAGCGGCTGGCCGCTCCTCCACCTCCCGACGTCCGTAGCTCCACCTCCCGACGTCCGTAGCCCCACCTCCGGACGTCCGTAGCCCCCCTCCCGCGCCACCCGACCGCGCTATCCTCGCGCCCGATGCGTCTCGCCCCCTGCCTCGCGGTGCTGCTCGCCGGTCTCACCCGCCTCGCGCCCTCGGCCGCGCAGCCTTCACCCTCGGCCCCGACGCTCCGCTGGAGCACCGGCGAAACCAACCCCACGCGCGCCCTCGTCGGCCTCGACGACGACGACGACGACGACGACGGCGTCCCCGACTCGCAGCAGAGCCCCGCGCCCCCGGCCGACGACGACCGCGTGGCGCTCACCCTGGAGGGCATCCCCACCGGCGCCGTGGCCGTCACCGTGTCCGGCGGCCTCCGCGTGCGCGATCCGTCCGGGGCGCTGGTGGAGCGCGCCAACCTGCCCGTGCGCCGCGGCGCCGCGACGGTGGAGCTCGTCGGCGTGGCCGCGAGCGAGCGCCCCGACGACGCCTCGGTGGAGCTCGTCGCAGGGGCCCAGCGCTGGAGGGTGGCGGTGACCGTGGCGGCGGTGACGGTGCTCCACGGGGACAACGCTCCCGTGTACGCGCACCGAGACGCGGTGATGATCTCCCGGCAGGTGACCAACGACGAGACGCTGCCTCGCCGCGCCGCGTGGGGAGAGCGCTCGCCCGACCTGGAGAACGTCCGCGCGGAGGTGTGGGACCCGACGCCCGGCGCCGAGGCCTCGGTGCGCTGGGAGAGCAGCGGCACGCCCGCGTCCTTCGTGAGCGATCCGACCGCGCTCCGGGCGCGGCTTGCGGAGGTGGCGATGGCGAGGCCCGACGCGGCGGCGCCCTGGCGCTCGGGCTACGTGCGACTCGTGGGCGACGAGGTCGACCAGAGGGCGCCCGGGGTGGAGGCGCAGACGCTGCGGGTGGCGCTGAGAGACCGGGTGAGGGTGCGCTACCGGCGCGCGGGCGTGGCGGGCGAGGCGACCACGGACGTGCGCGTGGGGAGGCCGGGCCGGGAGGACGGTCCGATGGCGGCGAGGATGGTGCGGGCCAGGGTGCTGGTGCTGCGCGACCGGGCGCAGTCGAGCGGGGGCGTGCCGCTGGTGGGAGGGAGCGAGGCCGCGGCGCTGGACATCGGCCGTCGCCAGGTGGCCATCGCCAACGAGGTGTACGGGCAGTGCGGGGTGACCTGGGGTGATCCCTCGGGGGACGTGGCCAGGGTGGTCGACCCTCCCCCGACGACGATGATCGCCTTCGGGGATGACCACGGGGCGCTCGCCTCCGGCGGAGAGGTGCGGCTGCGGGTGAACGGCGTCGCGATGCCCCCGCTGGTCACGCGCGCCGGGTGGCGCCCCGTCGACACGGCGATGGCCATGGCCGCGATGCTACAGGCGAGGGGCTACCGCGCGAGGGTGACGAGCAACCCGCGCACGACCTACGGCGCGAGGCCCAGCGCCGACGTGCTGGTGCTCGACCGGGCGGGCCGATGGACCACCCTGTCGCCCGTCCCGGGCTCCGCCCTGAGCACCGACCTGCGCCAGGGCGCGGAGCTGGCGGTGGTGGACTTCAGCGACGGCGTCGACGAGTTCAACAACCAGAACAGCACCTCCGGCACCCTGGAGGAGCGCGCGCTCATCAAGCCGCTCATCGACGACGACGTGACCACGATGGAGATGATCGTGATCAACCGCTTCTCCCGAGGGACGCGCATCGGCGAGGCCTTCGTGCGCGGGGACGGCGGGTCCATCGGCAACGGCTTCCTCATCGACCGGGCGGGCATCGCGGCCGAGCGAGAGGCCTGGACGCAGTCGCACGAGGCCGGGCACATCCTGCTCGACCAGCCCTGGCACCCGGACAACATGGGCCCCGACCGCCCGTGGCTGCTGATGGACGCCGACGCCAGCCTCGGCACCGTCGCGGGACCCAAGCGCATCTCCACCGAGGAGTGCGCGAGGATCCGCTCCCGCAACGGCCCCGACGCCCCGTCGCCGCTGATGCAGCGCTACGACCTCGGCGCCGCCTCGCCCGACGCGCCTCGCTACTCCGCGTGGCCCGCGCAGCCCCGGTACCCGCGCCCCTCGGCCTCGCCCGAGGCGACCGGAGCCTCCGCCGTGACCGCGACCCCCGCGGTGACCGACGCGCCCGCCTCGCAGTACGGCGTGCGCTGGGGCGGTTAGCGCTGCCTCACCAGATCACGCCTACGTTGACGCCCGCTCGAAGCGTGGCGCCCGCCGACTGACCGAGCCCCTGCGCGATCGCCTCGAAGAGCCACGGCACCGATCGCTTGCGGAAGCTGAAGCCCGCCCCGAGCTGGGCGCCCCACGCCGTGCCCGGCGCGCCGTCGTCGTCGAGCGCTGCGATGGGACCGCCCAGCAGGTACCACTGCACGTCGCTGGTGTTGCCGTCGGGCTCCCAGTGGAGCACCAGCCCGACGTGGTGCGCCGCGCCGAGGCCCACCACGAAGCTGCGCGCGTACTCCAGGTTGAGCGCGAGGCTGCCGTAGACCGAGTGGCCGCTGTCGGTGCTCCCCCGGATCACCCGTCGCACCCCCACCCGCAGCGCCGGAGCGAGCGCGAGCTGCGCCCCGGTGTCCGTCGAGGCGCCGGCCGTCGCGCCGGCGAGGATGCTCACCGTGGGCTGCCAGGTGACGTCGGTGTGCGCGTGGTAGGCGGGCTGGATGCGCGCGGCCTCGGCGAGGGTGATGCCGTTGCGGTCGAGCCAGGCGCGGAGCGCGGGGTCGCCGCGGAGCTGCTCGACGTACGCGAGGTTGTGGTCGCGGGCGACGCGCCCGACGAGCGCACCGTCGCCGGTGGACTCGATGAGCGCGGCCATGGCGCAGCGCGCCCCGCCCTCGTCGACGAAGACCGGGGTGGGGGAGGGAGAGACCCGGTTGAGGGGATAGCGGCCCGCGGCGATGTAGCGGGCGAGGGCGCGCAGGGCGGCGCGGCGGCGGGCTCGCTGCGGGGCGGTGAGCGCGTCGGTCGGGGCCGAGCGCACCGAGCGCAGGGCGCGGGTGAGGTGCTCGCGGACGCGGCGGCGCTCGGCGGCAGAGGGGCTCATCGCGGCCCCGGAGGGATGACGGTGCTGCCGGGGCGCATCAGCTTCGCGCCGCACGAGCTGGCCGCGCCGCGGAGCTGCATCGCGACGAAGGACCCGCCGACGAGGCCCACCAGCAGCAGCAGCACCAGGCGAACAAGGAAGCGACGGTCGCGCTCGACGGGGAGGAGGGTGGACTCGTCGACGGCTCCGGTGGAGACGACGGGCGGGGTGTCGCTGGGCTCCGAGGGGTCGGCCATGGCGGAAGGGGAATAGGGCATCGGCGCGCGCGGTCAAGCGCTCGCGACCGATCAGGGGCAGCGCTCCAGCGGGCCGCCGTTGAGCACCACGCGCACCCCGGCGAGCTCCCGGTGGCTGCAGCAGTCGTCGAGGTGGGTGATGACGATGCGGTTGCGCCCCGGGGCGATGTAGCGAGCGAGGTCGGTGGTGGTGCCGGTTCCGCCGATCTGCACGTAGGCCCCGGGGTCGGAGACGCCGGCGGGGTGGCGGTCGTTGAACACCGTCACCCGCGCGCCGTCGTCCACGGCGCCCATGGACACCGTGAGGGAGCGCACCACGTAGCTGGCCGACACCTCGAAGAAGGTCTGGAAGTAGGTGAACTCACCGCCGTTGAGGCACTCGCACGAGCGGCCGCAGAGGGCGGAGTCCTGGGAGAAGTCGATGGTGGTCGCGGCGACGGCGGACCACCCCGCGGCGGCCTCGGCGGGGATGGCGGCGAGCTCGAACTCCGCCGGGTCGCCGTGCGTGGTGAAGCTGCGCCCGAAGCACACGGGGCCCATGGTGCGGTTGATCTGCCAGGGCGCCCCGGTGGCCGTGCCCTCGATGCACGCGCGGCACCCCTCGTCGACCACGCCGTCGCAGTTGTTGTCGACCCCGTCGCAGGACTCCGGCGCCGGGAGCGTCTCGCCCGCGCAGGCGCTCCAGGTGCCGAACTCCCCGGTGCCCGTGCAGGTCTGCGTCCCCCAGGCGCACGCGCCGTGACCGGCCTGGGCGGGCTCGCCCGAGTAGCAGCGCTGCGTGGCGCCCGGCGCGCACACGCAGCCGTCGTCGACGAGGCCGTTGCAGTCGTCGTCGAGGCGGTTGCCGCAGAACTCCCTGGGCCCGCACCCTCTCGGCGCGTCGCTCGACGGCGCGTCGTCCGTCGCCCGGTCGATCGTCGAGGCGTCGGGTGTCGCGCGGTCGGCGCCGCCGAGGTCGAGGCGGGCGACGTCGCGGAGCCCGGCGTCGACGAGGCCCCGGTCGACCGGAGCGCCGAGGTCGTCGGCGGGCTCGACGACCTCCGAGGCCTCCCCGGCCGAGCAGGCGACGACCGACCCGAGCAGACCCACCACGAGCCACGGCAGCGATCGGAGGTGCATGCGACGAGAGAACGCGCATCGCTCGCGAACGCAACTGGGGCCCCGCTGACCACCGGCGAGGGCGTCGCTCGAGCCCCTCAGCGCGGTGGCCCCGGGGCGGGGCCCTCGAGCGCGAACAGCTCGACCTCGCCCCTCCCCTTGAGCTCGACCCCCCCGAGGCTGCGCACCGACGGGGCCTCCTCGCCCCGGCGGGCGGCGGCCTCCCGCGCGGCGTCGCGCACCGCGGCCGTGAGGTACACCTCGCCGGCGCCCGCCTTGCTGCACGCGCGGCTCGCCACGTTGACCGTGTCGCCGAGCACGGTGAACTCCACCTGCCGCTCGTTGCCCAGGTTGCCGGCCACGAGGGAGCCCGTGTTGATCCCGATGCCCATCTCGATGACCTCGCCGAAGAGGCCGCGCGCGTTGGCGTCGGCGAGCTCTCGCTGCATCGCCCGGGCGCAGAGCAGCGCCCGCAGCGCGTGGTCGGGCTGGTCGAGGGGCACGTTGAACACCACCAGGATCGCGTCGCCGACGAACTTGTTGATGTACCCGTCGTAGCGCGCGATGGTCTCGATCATCAGCGACACGTACGCGTTGAGCACGGCGATCACCTGCTCGGGCGCGAGCCCGGCGGACATCGCGGTGAAGCCCCGGATGTCGGAGAACATCACGGTGGCGACGCGCCGCTCGCCCGCGAGCATGGACCCCGCCCGGGCGTGCCGCAGCCGGTCGAGCACCACCGGCGAGACGTAGCGGCCGAACGCGCGCTCGAGGAACTGCCGCTCGCGCGCGGAGGCGAGCATCGCGTTGAAGCCGCGCTGCATCACGGCGAACTCGTCGTTGCCCTGCACCGGGACCTGGTGCTCGTAGTCGCCGCGGGCGACCCGGTCGAAGCCCGCGCGGAGCACGGCGACCCCCTGCGTGGCGCGGCGCCCGAAGCGCCAGGCCATCAGCATCACGAAGGGGAGCTGGAAGCCGATGGCGCCCGCGAGGCCTCCGAGCACCACCGCGGCCGAGCGGGACAGCCACCCGAAGAGCTCGACGTAGGCCTCCAGGTGCCCGGCGCGGATGGTCCGTTCGAGCAGCGCCTGCGCCTGCATGCCGAGGAGCGAGAGCCAGAGGAAGGTGCCGAGCGCGGCGACCAGGAGGAGCACCATCAGCCGCGTCGACAGCCGCCGGAACTTCGCCGTCGTGAGGTAGATCGCGTCGGCGATCCCGAGGGAGAACATCGCGAGGCCCGTGAGCACGGCGACGGAGAGCGCCACGCTCACGAGCTCCAGCGCCCGCTGGAGGCGCGGCAGCGCGAGGCCCGAGAGCAGCCCGTAGGCCGCGGGGATGACCGCCACGAGGGCCGCGCCCGCCCCGACGCGCGCAGCCGCCCGCAGCACCGGCCGCCGCAGCGAGCGCTCGATCCAAGGGTCGACCCGGCGCACGAGCTCGAAGGCGCAGAGCGCGGCCCCGAGCAGGCCCGTCGCGGTGGCGGCGTACGCGACGAACCCGGCGCCGCGGGTGAAGCCCGCCAGCGCCATCGCGGTCACGTGACCCCCGACGAGCACGAGGGCCGCCGCGGGCAGGACCAACTCTCGCCGTGTCGCGGCGCGCATCGGGTACAGGATAATCCGATCGGCCCGCGCTGCCTCTGCACCCCCCCGAGAGATCTCCGGCTCCGCAACCGCCGGGACGCGCTCCGAGCCCGCGGAGTAGAGTGCGCCGCGTGATGGACGAGAGCAGAGGACGCATCCTGATCGTGGACGACGAGGCCAACGCGCGCGCGGCGCTCTCGGAGATCCTGCGGGAGGAAGGCTACGAGACCGAGACCGCGGCGGACGGCTTCAAGGCGCTGGGAAAGCTCGGGGCCTTCTCTCCCGACCTGATCCTCACGGACCTGAAGATGCCGGGGCTCGACGGCCTCGGGCTCCTGAAGGAGGCGCGCGCGGCGTCGCCCTCGACGGTGCTGGTGGTGATGACCGCCTTCGGCACCATCGACTCCGCGGTCGAGGCCATCAAGCTGGGCGCGGAGAACTACCTCACCAAGCCCCTCGAGCCGGGCAGCCTCATCGCCGTGGTCGAGCGCGCCATGGAGAAGGCGAGGCTCATGGCCGAGGCCGCCGTGCTGCGGGAGCGCCTCCGGGAGCGCAACGCCTTCGGCCACATCGTGGGCGAGCACCCCAGCATGAAGGCGCTGCTGGAGACCGTCGCCCAGGTCGCGCCGTCGCGCTCCAGCGTGCTCATCGTCGGGGAGAGCGGCACCGGCAAGGAGCTCGTCGCGGCCGCCCTTCACCGCGCCTCGACCCGCGCCCAGCAGCCCCTGGTGAGGCTCAACTGCGCGGCGCTCTCCGAGTCGCTGCTGGAGAGCGAGCTCTTCGGCCACGAGCGCGGGGCCTTCACCGGCGCGGTCGGGCGTCGCGAGGGGCGCTTCAAGCAGGCCGACGGAGGGACCCTCTTCCTCGACGAGGTGGGGGAGATCCCCTCGGCGACGCAGGTGAAGCTGCTGCGCTTCCTCCAGGAGCGGGAGTTCGAGCGGGTGGGCGGCAACGAGACCCTCAAGGTCGACGTGCGCGTGGTGGCCGCCACCAACGTCGACCTCGAAGACCGGGTGCGCCGAGGACAATTTCGCGAGGACCTCTTCTATCGGCTCAACGTGATCCGCGTCGACCTGCCGCCGCTGCGCGATCGCCGCACGGACGTGCCCCTGCTCGCGGGCTTCTTCCTGCGTCGCTACGCCCAGGAGAACGGCAAGCGCATCGCCGGGTTCAGCGAGGAGGCGATGCAGCGGCTCATGGCGTGGTCGTGGCCGGGCAACGTGCGGGAGCTCGAGCACGCGGTGGAGCGCGCGGTGGTGCTCTGCCGCGGAGAGCGCATCGAGGTCGAGCAGCTACCCGGGCCGATGACCGCCGGCTCGACGCGCTCGAAGGAGGGCGAAGGGAGGCCGGTGATCCCCGGGTCGAGCATCGCGGAGCTGGAGCGCTACGCCATCCTGGAGACGCTGCGCGCGGTGGGCGGCAGCACCTCGAAGGCGGCGAAGATCCTCGGGGTGTCGGCCCGGAAGATCCAATACAAGCTTCACGAGTACGGGCGCCCGGGCGACGGGGAGGCCGGGTCGTAGACGCAGCGGACGCCCACCCAGGGCAGCGCCTCGGTGGGCAGCCGGAAGCGTCGCAGCGCGCTGGTGCACTGCGCCCAGGGGAGACGCGCGTCGCCGCCGCGCACCACGCGCCAGGGGCCGCGGGAGACGCCCCGGGGGTCGTCGTAGACGAAGAGCCCGCCGTCGGTGCGCGGAGGGAGCTCGGCCAGCGAGGCGTCGACAGCGGCGTCGACAGCGGCGTCGACGGAGCCGTCGAGGGAGGGGATCTCCGGCAGCTCGGGGTAGAAATCCCCAGGGTCGTCGACCCACTCGGCGAGCGAGCCGGCGAGGTCGCGAATACCCTCTGGGGTAAGATCGTCGACGCCCGCGTCGGCCGCCGCCGCGACGGCACCGTAGGGGTACGGCCGGCTCAGCTCCAGGGTGCCGCCCGCCGCGCGCTGCCACTCGGCCTCGGTGGGCAGGCGTCCGCCGCGGTGGGCGCAGTAGGCCCTCGCGTCGGGCCAGGAGAGGCACCGGGCGGGCGCCGCGTCGGGCACCTCGGCGTCGCAGCGCATGGGGGCGCAGCGACCCGCGGCGACGCACTCGCGGTAGCGGGCGGCGGAGGCCTCGTCGCGGTCGATGGCGAAGGTGCGCAGCCGCGCGGCGCGGGGGGGGCGCTGCTCGAAGTGGGCCTCGGCGGCGGCGGCGCCGAGGAGCGAGAGGCCCGCCGGGAGGCACCGCCGGTCGGGGCGGATCGCGCCGCACTCGTCGGCGGTGGCGGCTGCGGGAGCGGTCGAGGCGTCGGGGCTGGGGCGGGCGACCTGCGGCTGCGGGGTGCGGGAGGCGCAGCCCAGGAGGCCGAGGAGTCCGAGGGCGATGGGTCTCACGAGCGGTGGCCGTCTGGGGGGAGCGAGGGGGCGTTGAGCTCGGCGGCGAAGAGGTCGTCGGGGCGCACCGCGATGGGGGTGCCCGAGGGCAGCGAAGGCACCGCCGGGGCGTCGGCGACGCCGGGGATGGAGCCGACGTCGAGGGCCCGCGAGACCTCCAGCACGGACTCCTCCAGCGAGGCGCTGGCGAGCAGGTCGACGGAGGCGGCGGCGGGCTCTTCGGAGAGCGCGTACTCGAGCAGCGTGCGGATCTCGATGTCGATCTCTCTGGCCCAGAGCGAGCGCATGTAGTTGGCGAGGCGGGTGCGCCGGTAGTTGGGCGCGTAGCCGCGGAGGAAGGTGACGAGGCCGTCGCGAAACTCGCCCGCGGTCTGGTAGCGGTCGCGGCGGCTGCGGGCCATGGCCTTCTCGACGACCTCGGCGAGCCCTTCGGGCACGTGCGGGGCGAGCTCCCGCAGGGGCACCGGCTCGGCGCGGCGCACGGCGTAGATGAGCTCGACCTCGGAGGGAGCCGTGAAGGCGGGGGTGCCGGTGAGCAGCTCGTAGAGCACGCTCCCGGCGGAGAAGACGTCCGACTGGCCGGTGAGCCGGGGGTCGCCCTGGGCCTGCTCGGGGGACATGTAGCGCACCTTGCCCTTGATGATCCCCTGGGCGGTGCGCTCTCGGTCGACGTCGGCCTTGGCGATGCCGAAGTCGATGATCTTCACCGAGCCGTCGTAGCTGACCAGGATGTTCGAGGGGGAGAAGTCGCGGTGCACGAGGCGCAGGGCGTGGCCGTCGTGGGTGGTCGCCACGTGGGCGTGCTCCAGGCCGTCGACCGCGCGGGCCATGAGGTAGGCCGCGTCGGTGGGGTCGACGGGGCGCCGACGGTCCGAGGCGCGGTACATGGTCGCCCGGAGGTCCTTGCCGTCCACGTACTCCATGGAGATGAAGTAGCCCTCGTCGGTCTGGAGCAGCTCGTAGATGCGGGCGATGTTGGGGTGCACCAGCAGCAGCGAGAGCCGGTACTCGGCGACCAGCATCCGGACGAAGGCAGGGTCCTCGGCGTACTGCTCGAGGATGCGCTTCATGGCCACGAGGCGCTCGGTGCCGTCGGCGTCGACGACCTTGGCGCGGAAGACGTCCGCCATCCCTCCGCTCGAGACTCGGTCGAGCAGGTGGTAGCGGCCGATGGGGATCGAACGCTTCATCGCAGCAGCACCTCGAGGCGTGGACGCTCCTCGGGCGAGAGGGTACCCGATCCCTGGAAGATGCCTCCTCCCTCCGTCGCGGTCACGGCGAGGCCGCGCCGCCGGAGCCCGTCGGGCCCGAGCGCTCGCGCCAGCGCGGTCACGTCGACCCGCACCGGCACCCGCTGCGGGGGGAGGGTGACCTCCGCCGCGGCGTCGGTGGACACGGCGGGGCGCTGTCCGCGCTCGACGGCGGCGACGGTCCAGGGCTCGTCGACGGCGCGCACCCGGAGCAGGGAGCAGCGGTCGCGGCGCGCGGAGGGGGACGGCACCAGCACCAGGGCGGCGCGGTCGATCACCGGGGCGTCGCCGAGGCCCGCCGCGTCGAAGCGTACGAACACCGCTCCCTCCGAGGCGTCGAAGGACCGTGGTGACCAGGCGATCACCGGGACGACGGTGATGCGGGCCATGGGGTCGAGGCCGACGTCGGCCCATCGCACCACGGCGCCCGCGGGGGCGACGGAGCACCGGGGCGCCGCCGCGCAGGCTGACGAGGTCGCGGCGAGCAGCAGCAGGGCGGGGAGCGCGGTCGACCGGTGGGCCATCATCGTCAGGGGGAGAGACCGTTACCGCGGGGCCTCCGTTGGGTGGAAGGGAGAACGTTCGTCGAGCCGCTCTCCGGCGCGGTGCTCCGTTGGAGGCCGCCTCCGCCGCGTGCTAGGACCGCCAGCGCTCATCGAGCCCACCCACCGGAGGTTGTCGCCCATCATGCGGATCGATCGTGTCGCTGCTTCTGTCGGCCTGGTGATGTTGCTCGGGTGCAATCGCAGCGCGCCCGCGCCGGTCGCCCCCGAGCCTCCGGCGCTCGCCCCCGCGACACCCGCGACGCCTCCTCCCGCTCCGCCCTCCGCGCCCTCGGCCGAGGCCAGCGGCCCTCGCGCGGAGATCTCCGAGCCCAGCTTCGTCCTCACCGCGGCCCTCGCTGCGGGCGCTACCCCGGCGGCTCCCGCCGCGCTCACGGTCGAGCTCCGAGGCGCCGGGCACTTCCACGTCAACGAGCTCTACCCGGTCAACCTGGAGCTCGACGTGCGCGACGGCTCCACCGAGAAGCCCTCGCTGCGCCGCGCCGACGCCGCGGAGTACACGCAGGCCGTCGCGCGCTTCGCGGTGCCGGTGCAGCGGGCGGGCGCCCGTACGGTGGTCCTCGGCCGGATGCGCTTCGCCGTGTGCTCGGCGGAGAACTGCGTGCCCGAGACCCGCAACTTCGCCGTCGCCATCAACTGACCTTTCGGCGGCGCGGGGGGCCTTTCTCTCGACGCCTCGTTGACCGCGCGCGGGGCAGTGGTTCTCTTCGGTGCGTGCGGGGAGAACACAACCGAGATTCGCTGGTGCGCGATCCCTGTGCGGTCGCGCTGATCGACAGGCACGGGCGGGTGCGCGACGCCAGCCCGGAGCTCATCCGGCTGCTCGCGCGATCGAGCGTCCAGGACCTGATCGGCGAGGCCTTCGCGGGCCTCATGCGCGACGAGCGCGAGAGCCTCGCGGGCTGGTGCGACGCGCTGCTCGCGGGCGACGATCGCGAGCCCATCGAGTGCCGCATCGCGCTCCCTGGCGGGCTCGACGTGCCGGTGCGCCTCACGGGCTCAAAGCTCGCAGGGGAGGGCGAGCCCGAGGCGCTGGTCTACCTCACGGCGCTGACCCCTGCGGGGCGCGGCGGCGACGAGCCGCTGCCCGTGGTGCTCGACCGGCTCCACGACGCGGTCATCGCCTACGACCGGGAGTGGCGGTACTCGTACCTCAACCGTAGCGCGGAGAGGTACATCGGCCTGCCGAGAGAGGCGCTGCTGGGGAAGGTGATATGGGAGGCCTTTCCGGCGGTCCTCGGCACCGCCGCCGAGACGCAGCTACGGCGCGCGGCGGCCAGCGACGGGCCCTCGGAGTTCGAGGTCCTCGGTCCCGTCACAAAACACACCCTCGTGGTCCGGGCGTACCCCTCGGAGGCCGGCCTCGTCTGCTACTACCGGGACGTCACCGCCGAGCGCGAGGCCGTGGCGGCGCTGCGCGCGAGCGAGGAGAAGTACCGATCGATCTTCGAGAACTCCCTCGCGGGCATGCTCCTGACCAGGGAGTCCGGGGAGATCCTGGCGGCGAACCCGGCCGCCTGCCAGATGCTCGGCCGCACCGAGGCGGAGATCTGCGCGGAGGGGCGCGGAGGCGTGGTCGACACGAGCGACCCGAAGCTCGCGGGCTTCCTCGCCGAGAGAGCGCGGAGCGGGAAGGCGGTCGGCCAGCTGAGGCTGCGCCGCAAGGACGGCTCGACCTTCCCAGTGCAGTTCGCATCGGCGCTCTTCGAGGGGGCGCCGGGGTCCCGCCTCACCAGCCTCTCCTTCGTCGACCTCAGCGAGCGAGAGCGCGCCGAGCGGGCGCTGGAGTTCCTCGCCGAGGCAGGGAAGGCGCTCAGCGCCTCGCTCGACTTCGAGGCGACCCTCCAGGCGCTGACGGGGCTCGTCGTGCCGGCGCTCGCCGACCTCTGCGCGGTCGACCTGCTCGAGGGCGCTCAGATGCGGAGGGCGGCGGTGAGTCACCGCTCCCCCGAGGCCGCACCCCTGCTCGACAGGCTGCGGTCGGCAGAGTTCGTTCAGGAGACGCCGCCGATCTTGCTGGAGGTGCTCCGTACGGGAGAGCCCCTGCTGGTGTCCGCCGTCGACACCGCCTTGCTGAGCGAGGCCAATCGCATGGGCCCCTTCGGGGAGATCGCCCGGGCGCTGGAGCCGCGGGCGGTGATCCTGGTCCCGATGAGCGTGGGAGGCCGCTGCGTCGGGGTGCTGTCGATGGTGACGGTCGGGGAGGGCCGGCCGTACGACCCCTTCGACCTCTCGGTCGCTCGACGGCTGGCCGAGAACGCCGCGCTCGCGATCGAGAACGCCCGGCACTTCCGCGCCGCCGTCGAGGCGAGGCAGCTGCGCGACGACATGCTCGGCATCGTCTCTCACGACCTGCGCAGCCCCCTCAACGCCATCGAGCTCACCGCCGTGATGATGGGCCGCCGGTGCAAGGAGGAGCGGCCCTCGATCGAGCGCATCACCCGGGTCATCCGTCACGCCAACCAGCTCATCGAAGACCTGCTGATCGCCTCGCGCGTGGAGGAGGGGCACCTCACGCTCGATCGCCGCCGCGAGCGCGTGGGCGCTCTCTTCGACGAGGTGCTCGAGCTGCACTCGGCCCAGGCGGAGGCGGCCTCCGTGCGCCTCGTCGCCACCGTCGGCGAGGCGGTGCCCGAGCTCTACGTCGATCGGCACCGCGTGGTGAGGCTGCTGGGCAACCTCGTCTCCAACGCGCTCAAGTTCACCCCGGCAGGCGGCTCGGTCTCCCTCGACGCACGCGTCGACCGGGAGGGCGAGGTGGTGCTCTCGGTCACCGACACCGGCAGGGGCATCCCCGCCGACGACCTGCCGCACCTCTTCGATCGCTTCTGGCAGGGCTCGCAGGCGAGGCGCGCCGACGCGGGGCTCGGGCTCGCGATCGTCAAGGGCATCGCCGAGGCGCACGGCGGCAGCGTCACGGTGCAGAGCGAGCTCGGCCGGGGCACCCGCTTCGAGGTGACGATCCCCACCCGAAGGCCGTGAGGCGCTACGGCGGCGCCGGGGCGGGGCAGCCGAAGGCCGCGACGAGGCGAGACCCGCCGGTGGCCGCGCTCACCCGGTCGCAGGTCGCGCCGTAGAACCTGATCTCCCGGCGCGAGGCGTCCGACCAGTCCCAGCCGTCGCGCCGGCCCTCGTCGTGGATGAGGCTCTCTCCGTCGAGGCGCAGGTCGACCAGGCTCGGGTCGGGCGGCGCGGCGTCGAGGGCGAAGCGGCAGTCGGCGATACCCGAGGTGATCGCGGTGAGCTCCCGCACCAGCTCGTCGGCGGTGTTGGCGGGGTAGAAGCGAGGGGACGCGGGGCGCGCCCGGCCGCCCTCGACGGCCATCGAATCGAGCACCGACGCGTAGGCCTCGGCGCCGTTGAGGCCGAGCACGTAGGTGAAGATCTCCTGCTGGCGAAACAGCCGGATCGTCGCGGTGGTGCGCTCGTCGTCGAGGCAGTTGATGGGCGCGAAGGAGTTCATCGTCGGGTCGCACATCGCCGCTCCCCCGGAGCAGCGGCAGCTCGACGGCTCGAGCGCGGTGTTGCAGTTGGGCGCGCCGTCCGTCGCCAGGATCAGGTAGCGCCCGCCGTCGCGGTCGGGCTCGTTGACGAACCACCGCCCCGCCACCTCCTCGGCGCCCGCGGTGGGCGTCGGTCCGTTGGGGAGGGAGGCGCGCAGCCGGGCCATGATGGCGCCCGCGGCGCCGAAGCGTGGCTCGAGGTCGAGGCTGCTGCGGAGCGCGCACACCGACGCCGCCGTGCGGGGCGCGCCGGGCGCGAGCTCCTGAGGGAAGGTCACGAGCCCGAGGGAGACGTTGCGCTCGATGCGGGGCAGCGCGCGGTCGAGGGCGGCGAGCAGGGCGGTCCACTTGCGGACGCCGTCGAGGGTGTTCTCGACCATGCTCCCGGAGCGGTCGATGACCAGGATGGCGCTGGCCCGGCGGCGGGTGAGGGACATCGCGGTGCCTCCGCAGGAGGGCATCTCGCGCAGGGGGATGGCGTCGCGCACCACGCTGACCAGCGACTCGTCGGCGCCGGCGTCGAGGTCGTAGCCCCCGAGCGCCGGGGGCCGGGACCCGCCGGAGCAGCCGAGCGAGATCGCCGCCAGCAGGGCGAGGGCATCCGCGCGAGGCGTCCGAGGGCGCACCATCGGGCGATGATAGCGGCCGCGCGGTCAGCGGGCGATGAAGGGGCTGCTGTTGTGGGCGAAGAGCGCCCAGCTGAAGAGGGCGTGCGAGAGGATCGACGGGGCGAGGCGGCCGCGGAAGCGGTACATGGCGCCCCAGAGCAGGCCGCAGGGGAGGGCGAGCAGGGCGGGCGCGGCGTTGAGGGTGCCGAGCTGCGCGAGGGCGTAGAGACCCGAGGCGAGGAGCCAGCCCCGGGTGGAGCCGAAGCGCTCGGAGAGGCCCTGCTGCACGCCGCCGCGCCAGGCGAGCTCCTCCAGCGCGGCGATGGCGAGGACGAAGGCGACGCGGGCGCTGCCCTGGATCGCCGACGAGCGACCCATGGCGGCGCAGGCGCGCTCGCGCAGCCACTCGGTGGCGGCCTGGAAGCCGTGGGCGTCGGCGCGCCCGACCCACGCGCCGTCAGGGGTGAAGTAGCGGAGCTCGGGGATGGGCGCGAGCACCCGGGTGACGAGGAGCCACACCAGGCCGAAGAGCAGCATGGCGGGGAGCAGCCCGAGGGTGGCGTCGCCGCTGCGAGGCGCCAGCGCAGCCTTGAGCTGACCGTCCTGCGCGAGCTCCCAGGCCGCCAGCGACGCGGCGGCGCCGTAGCCGAGGACCAGGGAGTACCAGAGCGACGCTCCGCCGAGGCGCCACGCGAGGGCGGGGAGCACGGCGCAGAGCGCGAGGAGGATCCAGCGCGAGGGGGTCATGACGGCTCGGCCGCTCAGCGGCAGTTGTTGATGGCGCCGGGGGTGGCGTTGAGGGTGGCGAGGCTCCCGTCGACCTGGGCGGGCGCGGCGGTGACGCGCCAGGTGGTCATCAGGGCCTCGCTGGTCTCGTCGTGGCCGCCGAGGCCGTTGCCGCCGGTGCGGCGCTCGGTCCCCTCGGCGTAGTTGCAGCGCACCGCGGCGGCGCCGTTGGCCGGGGCGGCGACGCGCTGCTGCGACGCGGCGGCGGTGTCGGGCAGGAAGGTCGCCGAGCCGCCGGCGGCGAGGGTGATCGACGTGGTGGTCTTGTCGACCTGGGCGTTGGTCGAGCTGGGCGTGCCCCAGAACACGTAGTCGAGGTCGACCGGGAGCGCCGCGCTGCCGTCCCACTGGAAGAGCACCACGGGCTCCGTGGAGTTGGTCAGGCCCGCGCTGGTGCCGATGGTGTTGGTCGCGTGGCCCGTCGCGCGCATCGGGAGCGCCGCGATGCAGGTCCCGAGGGTGACCCCGGCGTCGCCCGTGGCGCCCCCGAGGTAGTAGTTCGGGCAGACGCCCGCGATGCCGCTGAAGAGCGGGAGGTTGCCCTTCAGCGAGACGACCGCGTAGGCGCCCGGGGCGAGCGTGGCGCCCGCGGGGAAGCGCGCGACGAAGTCCGACGAGCCGAGCGAGGCGAGGGTGCGTCCGCCCGTGAAGGTGCACCCGCGGCCGAGGAAGCAGGCGTAGTCGTGGAAGTCGCTGAGGTAGACGTTCGAGAGGTCGATGGCCGCCGCGGTCGGGTTGTGGATCTCCACGTACTCACCCTCGTCGGGGCCGACGACCACCTCGGTGATGAGCAGGTGCGTGCCGCAGCCCGACTCGTCGACGACGCCGTCGCAATCATCGTCCATGCCGTTGCAGGTCTCGGTGGCCGGGGTGCACGACGCGGCATCGACCGCTCCCGCGTCCGTGGGACCCGCGTCGAGAGCGCCCGCGTCGACAGGGCCGCTGTCGGTGGCGACGGGGACGTCGGTGGCAACGGGGACGTCGGTGGCGACGGGGACGTCGGTGGCGACGGGGATGTCGGTGGCGACGGGGACATCCGTGGCGACGGGGACATCCGTGGCGACGGGAACGTCCGTGGCGACAGGGACGTCGGTGGCGACGGGGACGTCGGTGGCGACGGGGACGTCCGTGGCGACGGGGACATCGCTCGCGTCGGGCCGGTCGGCGGGAGAGCCTAGGTCCGTCGGGGTGGCGGCGTCGAAGACCGTTCCTACGGCGGTCGGGCCGTCGTTGCAGCCGACGAGGAGCAGACCGATCACGAGGAGGCGGGCGTTCTTGATCATTGGAAGAAATGGTCCTTTCGACGGATGGCGGGGAGGATAGCGGCCCGGATACGCCACATCAGGGAGGGGAGTCCAATGGAGGGGCGGTGACGCGCACCGGCGGCGACGCCGGGAGGTCGAGCACATCGACCAGCATTCCCCGCGCCCAGCGTCGTCCCAGCAGCAGCGGGACCGTGGTCAGCACCGCGGCCATCAGCCACGGAGCGTCGGTCGCGAGGAGGGCGCGCGCCGTGAGCTCCCCCATGCCGTCCAGCCCCAGCGGGAGCTCTACCACCAGCGAGGCCAGCAGCACGAAGGGTCCGGCGAAGCCCAGCGGCGCCAGCAGCGACGCGAGCCCGATGCGCGCCCCGTGGCGGAGCACCTCTCGCACCCCCGGGCGCATCCGCTCGGCCACCCAGCTCTCGGCCTCGAGCCTCACGAGCTGCGTCGCGCTCGCCGCCTTCGGTCGCTGGAGAAACCACCCCACGCCCGCGGCGATCACCGCGGCGCACGCGAGCGCCCGCGCCCACTGCCCGTGCCCGAGCACCAGCGCGAGGTCGCCTCGCAGCGTCGGGGTCGGGGAGCACGCCCGGAGCAGCAGCAGCCACAGCAGGACGAAGGCCACCAGGCCCGGAGCCAGCGCCCCCGAGAGGTCGAGCAGCTTGGGCCGGAGGCGTCGACGGCGCAGCATCGGCCCGCCCCCGAAGGCGATCGCGATGGCGGTGCCGACGAGGCCGCCGAGGCCCGAGGAGAGCGTGCTCACCGGCAGCCGCCAGCGAAGCTCGATGGCCACCGGGCGGTGCGTGAGGCGGCTGAAGCCCCAGCGGCCGCGCATCGCCCGCTCGACCCAGCGGCCGTAGCGCGTCTCGAAGAAGCGGGCCGTCGCGCGGCGCTCCTCGGTGAGCGTCTCGAACTCCAGCCGCTCGGCGAACCAGAACGCCTGCCACGCCGCGGTGACGCGCTGCACCTCGCCGGGGGCGGAGCCCGGGTCGGCGCGAACCGGGATCCTGGTGAGGGCGGAGAGCAGCCCGGTGAGGCGGGCCTGCTCGTCGCGCCCCGAGCTGGTGGCGAGGACGTTCTGGATGCCCGGGAGCGCGAAGGTCCCGAGCTGGAGCAGGCGGCCGTAGGCGTTGGTGCGGTCGTGGGCACCCACGCGCTGCGCCTGGCGGGTCGCGTAGCTGAGTCGGAAATCGAGCCCCCGGGAGGCCTGGAAGCGAGCCCACCAGACCCTGGCGCGGGCCTCCGGGTCACCGGCGAGCGGGTCTGGGGCGCGCTCCGAGCCGGTGAGCGACTGCGACCACGAGGCGATGAGCGAGAGGGCCTCGCGGCGCGCGGCCGGGGTGAGCTGATCGAGGCGCGCGAGGATGGTCGGCAGCGCGGCGGACCCGCGTCGGTCGAGGCGCGCCCGGGCGGCGGCGCGGGTGGAGGGCCCGTCGAGCTGCGCGAGGTCGGCGGCGGTGCGGCGGTCGGCGTCGAGCACCGTCGGGTTCCAGAAGAGCGGGAGGTCGGCGCCGATGGCGTGGTCCCGGGTGAAGCCGAAGAGGTGGGCGTAGATGGCGGTGGCCTGCCAGTCGCGGTCGCCGACGGCGTCGAGCAGCGCGAAGCCCACCGCGGACACCAGCAGGAGCGAGGCGAGGGTGATGGACGCCTCTCGGATGAACAACCGCAGCACGCGTCACGACCTCGGCGCGCACTCTAGCAAAGGCCTCGCGCCGCGGGCCCGCACTTCGCCCTTCGTGCTAAGGCCCGCGCAGCCCACCGATGGACCTCGCCATCTACGTTCACTTCCCCTGGTGCCTGCAACGCTGCCCGTACTGCGACTTCGCGACGGAGGCGATCAACCCCGCGCGCATCCCGCACGCGCGCTACGCCGACGCCGTGGTGCGCGAGCTCTCGCTCCGGCTCGACGCGCTCCCTCCCGGGGCCCGCGCCCGCACCCTCTTCTTCGGCGGCGGCACCCCGAGCCTCTGGAACCCCGCGGACCTCGGCCGGGTCGTCGCCGCCGTGGCCCGCCGCGGCGAGCTCGACGAGGTTACCGTGGAGTGTAATCCCACCTCCCTCGACGACGACCGCTGCGCCCGCTGGAAGGACGTCGGCGTCGATCGGGTGTCCATCGGGGTGCAGTCGCTGCGAGACGAGCACCTGCGCTACCTCGGCCGGCTCCACGACGCCGACGGGGCGGCGCGCGCGGTGCGGACGGCGGTGCGCGCCGGGGGTCTGCGGGTGTCGGCGGACGTGATGTTCGGCATGGCCGAGCAGTCCATCGACGCGCTCACGGAGGACCTCTCGTCGCTGCTGGGCGACGGCGTCGAGCACCTGTCGTGCTACGCGCTCACCATCGAGTCGGGCACCCGCTTCGGGGAGCTCGCCCGCAAGGGTCGCCTCCCGCGGCTCGAGGACGACCGGGTGGCGACGATGTACGAGGCCGTCGAGCGGGCCTGCGAGGGCGCCGGGCTCGGGCACTACGAGGTGTCCAACTACGCGCGCCCCGGGGCGACGAGCCGGCACAACGAGGCCTACTGGAGCGGCGAGTGGTACCTGGGCCTCGGGGCCGGGGCGGTGGGCTGCACGGCGGTGCCGACGGACGGTCGCGCGGGCGAGCGGTGGCGCAACCAGGCCGACGCGGCGGCGTACTGCGACGCCCTGGAGCGAGGGGAGCTGCCGCCGAGGGAGACCGAGGCGATCGCGCCGGAGGTGCGGGTGCAGGAGGGGCTGATGCTGGGGCTGCGCACCGCCGCGGGGGTCGACCTCGCGACGCTCTCGGCGCGCACGGGCGTCGACCCGAGGGCGGGGCGCGAGGCGGCGGCGGCGAGGGAGGTCTCCCGCGGAAACCTCGTCGACGAGGGCGCGCGGTGGTCGATCCCGCGGGCGCGCTGGCTGCTCGCGGACGACATCGTGGCCCGGCTCTTCTAGTACCTCGCCACAGGGGAAGTGAGGGGTTGAGCGGCCGATGCACGTCGCCCCGCGGCGTTGCTCATCGCTTGCGTGGCTTCTGCCACGCGGTGCTCGCGCCTCGACCACCCAACCCCTCACTTCCCCTGTGGCGAGGTACTAGGCCTCCGCGGGCTCGGCGATCGGGAGGCGCAGCACCACCCGGGTGCCCTCGCAGTCGCTCTTCTCGAGCGCGAGGGCGCCGCCCTGGTTCTCGACGAGGGCGCGGGCGGTGATGAGCCCGAGGCCGAGGCTGCCCGGGTTGCCGCTGACGAGCGGCTCGAAGAGGCGGCTCCGCACGTCGTCGGGGATGCCCTTGCCGGTGTCGGTCACGGCGAAGAAGACCGCGTCTCCTTCGGCGCGGGCGCTCAGGGTGAGCGTGCCGCCGCCGGCCATCGACTGGAGGGCGTTCTTTACCAGCTTCTGTAAAGCGCGCTGGAGCTGCGCGGGGTCGACGAACACCTTCGGCAGCGGAGGGCACTCGATGCGTGTGGTGATGTTGGCAGGGAGTTCGAGGCCGCTGAGGGCGATCTCCATGAGCAGGTCGACCGGGACCACCCGGCGCTGCGCCGAGGAGACGCGGGCGTAGTCGACGAGGTCGGTGATGATCTGGTTGGCGCGGGCGACCTCGTCCTGGATGATGGCGAGCGCGCGGCGCAGGTCGTCGTCCATCGTGGGGATGGCGAGCTGGACGAGGTAGGCGGCGTTCTTGATCGACCCGAGCGGGTTGCGGATCTGGTGCGCGAGGGTGCCGGCGAAGAGCCCGATGACCGCGAGGCGCTCGCGGCGCACCAGCTCGGTCTGCGCCTCGAGCAGGTCGGTGGTGCGCTCCTGCACCCGCAGCTCGAGCGCGCTGGTGACCTCCCGCAGCGCCTCCTCGGCGCGCTTGAGGGGGGTGATGTCGTGGATGATCCCGACGAGGTGCGTGATGACGCCGCTCGCGTCCCGGAGCGGAACCTTCGAGGTCGAGAGCGTGTGCCGGTGGCCCTGCTTGTCGGTGATGGGCTCCTCGGTGATCTCCACCCGCTGCCCGAGGGTGAACATCTCGACGTCCTTCTCGCGAAACCAGTCCGCCTGCTCCTTCGGGAAGAAGTCGTAGTCGGTGTGGCCCAGCATCTCCGCCCGGGGGATGCCCAGCATCGCCTCCATCGCGCGGTTGAGGAGCACGAAGCGAAACTCCCGGTCCTTCACGAAGATCGGGTGGGCGATGTGGTCGATGACCTCCGACAGGAACTCCTTGTCCAGCTCCCGCGGAATCGACATCGCTCTCGCGTCAACGGCGTTCATCGCAGCAGCGTCCTCTCTCGGCGGCGAAGGCCACGGCTCAGCGCCAGCGCGAGCATAGCCGCAAGCGCGGCGTGCCGGGCAGGTCCAGTGTTGCCGACCGCGCATCCGCAGCCCCCCTCCGGGCTCGGGGGCGCGAGGCCCGCGTCGAGCGAGGCGTCGGCGCCGGCGTCCAGGCCCGCGTCGGCGGGAGATCCCGCATCGGGGAGCGTCGGGACGGCGCACTCTCCCCGCTCGCAGCGCGTTCCGCGGGCGCAGTCGCGGTCGTCGAGGCAGGCGACGCAGCGCGAGGAAGCGTAGTCGCAGCGGGGCGTCGGGAGGGCGCACCGCCGGCAGTCGCGGGTGCAGGGCAGCGCCCCGGAGGGGTAGAGGTCCGAGGTGGGGAAGAGCCGGAACCCGCCCGCCGCGAGCTCCCCGTCGGGGTGCTCTCCCTCGGCGACGTACCAGTCGATGAGCGCGCCGCCGATGCTGTCGAACCAGTCGAGCTGGAAGGGGTAGAGCCCCGGGGCCTCGAAGCGCAGCACGCGACGGTCGACGCGGGGCGCCGTCCCGTCGTGGTAGGCGAAGACCGGCACCGGGCCGACGTCGAAGGCCATGCCGTCGTCGTGGCCCCAGGCGAAGGTGTACGTCCCGGGCGAGCGCACCGCGAACCACCCTCGCAGCCGGAGCACCGCGCCGCCGTTGGTGGAGTAGCGCCCCGAGGGAAGGCCCGGGAGCGGACGGCACGGCTGCCGCTGCTCGGAGAGCGGATCCTGGAAGGGGAGGCACATGGTGGTGGGCGCGCTGCGACCGAGCGAGTCGACGGTGGTGCCGTTGGTGAAGTCGACCTGAGGGAGCAGCCCGCACCACGACTCGAAGGCGGGGGTGAGGGAGGTGCCCGCGAGGATGTCCCGCGCGTGCGACAGGGTGTAGGGCGAGCCCCGGAAGAACCCGAGGACGAACATCGCCTGCGCGCCGGTCCCGGGCGCCGCGGGGACGCTGCCCTCGGAGAGCGCCGCGGGGATCTCCACCGTCTGCGCGCGCGCCGCCCACGGCATCGCGTACAGCGCCGCCGCGATCATCAAGCTGGCTTGCCTCGCTCGCACGGCCGCGAAGGGTATCAGAACGCCGCCGCGCGCTTCATCGTCCGTGCAGCCGTCGGAAGCGCACCCGCAGGTCGCCCCCGGCCAGCGGGCGCCAGCCGCCGTAGCGGGCGCAGCGGCCGGCGTCGTTGGCGAGCTCGAAGCGCCAGCGGGTGCTGCCCGGGGGAGAGGCCTCGACGGCGATCTCCCTGGCCACGGCCATCACCGAGCGGTCGAGCGAGGCCACGCCGGAGCTGCGCAGCAGCGCGATGGAGGCCGGGCCCGCGTCGCTGTCGGTGATGGCGAGGTCGACCAGGAGCGCGCGGTAGGACGAGCACGCGGGCGTTCCCGGGCCGAAGCTCGCGGAGGTGAAGGAGTTGGCGTGCACCGCGTCGAGCTCGCTCGCGGCGGAGCGGGCGCCCGGCGACTCGCTGGGGTTGAAGCGCGGCAGATCGATGGAGGGGGCGCGCCCGACCTCGGGCTCCAGCGCGGGGACGGAGATGCGGCTGGCGATCTCCTCGGCCATGCGGGTGGTGAGCACCCGGCCCGCGCGCGCGGTGCCCGGCGCGTCCATGTGGTCGTTGGCGTGGAGCCCCTCGACGATGGGAGCGAGCGCGATGGCGCGGATCTCCTGCGTGCGCTGCTCGGCGGTGGGCTGCGCCCCGGCCATGCGGAGCGAGAGGTCCCTCGCTCCGGAGAGCAGGGCCGTGGCGCGGAGGTTCGTCGGCACCGGGGGCAAGCCCGCGTCGGCGCTCGGCGGCTCGATCGGCGAGGGCACCGGGAAGGCCTCGGTGCCGCCCTCCGCGGTGAGGATCGTCGTGGTGCGGGTCGCCACCGCCGTCGAGGGGACCACGCGCGCCGCGGGCGACGGGGGCGACGGCGACCGCACGACGGTCGGCGGCGGCGGCACCGGAGGCGGCGGCACCGGAGGAGCCGCGGGAGGCGGCGGCGGGGGCTCGGTGAGGTCGAGGTCGACGGTGGCCGCGCGGGCTCGGGTGAGCACACGGTCGGGGGGGACGCGCACCCTGCTGGCGAGCAGCACCATCCCAGCGTGCAGGACGATCGAGACAGCGACGGCGAGCCAGGGAGAGCGCACGCCGGGGGGTAACCATGGATGAAGCAGGATTGTTCTCCCTCCGGTTGCGCCTGGAGCGTCGGAGGGGACCTGCTTTACCTCGCGTTGGGCATCTGGCACTAACGCCGCCCGTGCGAAAGCGACTCCTGCCAGTGCTGCTCGGCCTCGCATCGGCGTGCGCCCAGGGCACGCTCGACGACGTTCCCTCGGACGTCCCGCCCGAAGCCGCGGCCGACGCTCCTGTCGAGGCTGCGGTCCTCGATGCGGCCGCGGTCGACGTCCCGCCCTCGATCGACGTCCCGCCCTCGATCGACGTGCCCACCGAGCTGACCGACGACGTCCCCCGGGCGATGGACTCCGGCGTCGACGTTCGCGCCCCGGAGGACGCAGGCTCCGACGTGCCCGCCACGGTGGACGTGGGCGTCGATGCGCCTGTCGTCCCGACCGACACCGGCTGGGGCCCCACCGGCTATCGCGTGGTGCGCAACGACCCCGCGGGTCGCTGGGTCGACGCGTGCGCGCAGCCGGGCCACCAGACGGTGCTCTCCGACGTGGACGACGGCAGCTTCCGCGCGGCGCTGCCCTTCCCCTTCCGATACTGGGGGCTTGCCCTGGCCGAGGGCGCTGCGGTCGTGGTGAGCCCCAACGGCTACCTCACCTTCCAGCCCTCCGCGCCGACGCCCGCCAACGGGATCATCCCCAACCACCTCGACGGCGTCGACGCCGTGATCGCGGTGCAGTGGCGCGACCTGCGCACCCGCTCGGCGGGCGTGTGCCTCTCGGTGCTGGGCAACCCCGGCGCCCGCCAGTGGGTCATCCAGTGGAGCGACGCGCGCTACTTCACCAGCATCTTCGGCCACCTCAACTTCGAGGTGGTGCTCAACGAGTCGAGCGACGCCATCGACCTCAACTACGGCTCGATGACGCTCTCCGAGCCCTCGACCGTGGCGCTCGAGAGCTGGGACGGCTCGCGCTCCTCGGTGCCCTTCACCATCCCGCAGCCCATCGTGTTCTCCAACACCCGGGCGCGCTTCCTCCCGCAGTAGTGCGGGCTCAGCCCTGCACCCGGCTCCAGGCCTCGATCACCCGCGCGGTGGCCTCCGCCGAGGTCTGCCCCAGCGCGGAGAGGTGCCCCATCTTCCGGCCCGGCCGGGCGACGCGCTTGCCGTAGAGGTGCAGCCGCACGCCGGGGATCTCCAGCGCCCGCTCGAAGCGCGGCGGCTGGTCGCCCACCCAGAGGTCCCCGAGGAGGTTGTGGATCGCCGCGGGCCTCACCACCTCCGTCGACCCGAGCGGCAGGTCGCACACCGCGCGCACCGCCTGCTCGAACTGGCTGGTCACGCAGCCGACCTCCGTCGCGTGGAAGCTGTTGTGCGGCCTCGGCGCCAGCTCGTTCACCTGAAGCACGCCCCCCGCCGTCAGGAACAGCTCCACCACCAGCAGCCCCTCGACGCGCATCTCCTCGGCGATGCCTCGCGCGATCTCCGCCGCCTCGTTCAATACCTTCTCGGGTAATCCCGCGGGGATCACCGACCACGTCAGCACCCCGTGGTCATGGTGGTTCTGCGCCACCGGGTGCACCGCCACCTTGCCCGACGGGGTGCGCGCGACCAGCACCGAGAGCTCGGCCTCGAGCGCCGCCGCGCGCTCCACCACGCAGGGCGTCGACCCCAGCGAGGCCCACACCGTCCCGGCCTCGGCCGCGTCGCTCATCCGGGCCTGGCCCCGGCCGTCGTAGCCTCCGGTGCACGACTTCACGAAGCTCTTCGGCCCGAGCCTGGCGACGGCGGCGACCAGCTCCTCGACGCTCGCCACGCGGCGCCAGTCCACCGTCGGGAAGCCGTGGTCGCTCAGCCACTGGCGCTGGCGCCCACGGTCCTGCACCACCGAGAGCACGTCGCTCCCCGGGCGCACCGGCGCGTAGCGGCGCACCGCGGCCATGCTCTCCGGGGCGATCTTCTCGATCTCCAGCGTGACCACCGCGCAGTGCCGCGCGAGGTCGGCCGCGGCGAAGTCGTCGTCGAAGGCCGCGGTGAGGCAGCGCTCCACCACGAAGCGCGCCGCGCACGACGGGTCGGGGTCGAGCACGTGCACCTTGTAGCCGAGCGGCCTCGCGGCCATGGCCGTCATGCGTCCGAGCTGTCCCCCGCCGAGGATGCCGATGGTCGCGCCGGGGAGGATGGCGCTCATCCCAGCACCCGCTTCGCCATCACTTCGCCGGTGCGCTGCTCTCGCCACGCCCGCAGCCGCTCTCGCACCGCCCGGTCGCGCACCCCGAGGATGCTCGCCGCCAGCAGCGCCGCGTTGGCCGCGCCCGGCTTGCCGATGGCCAGCGTGGCGACGGGGACCCCTTTGGGCATCTGCACGATGCTCAGCAGCGAGTCGACGCCGTTGAGCAGCGTCGCAGGGATGGGCACACCCAGCACCGGCAGCACGGTCTTCGCGGCGACCATCCCCGGGAGGTGGGCGGCTCCGCCCGCGCCCGCGATGATCACCTCCAGGCCCCGCGACTCCGCCGTCGAGGCGTACTCGAACATCCAGTCGGGCGTGCGGTGCGCGGACACCACCATCACCTCGTGGGCGATCTCCAGCTCGGTCAGGATCTCCCTCGCGGGGGTGAGGGTGTCGAGGTCCGAGGAGCTGCCCATGATGATCCCCACGAGGGGTCTCGATGTGTCCGTCATCGGGGCGGAGGATAGCAACGAGTGACGGTGGCTGCGCGGGTGTGATGTACTCCCCGGCGTGAAGAGAACGGCTGCGCTCCGAGGCTCGATGGCCCTGGTATTGGCTTCGCTGGCGTGCACCAGCTCCCCTCCTACCGACGGGGTGACCAAGCCTGATTCGGGCATCACCGACCTCGGACCATCGCCCTCGGACACGCCGTCCACGCCCGACGTGCCGGCGGCCATCGACCGCCCGGTGATGACCTGCGACGACACCGACGGCGACGGCATCTCCAACCGCGACGAAGGGGCGCCGGCGCTCGACACCGACGGCGACATGACGCCGGACTACATGGACACCGACTCGGACGGCGACGGCTTCACCGACGCCGACGAGGCCGCGCGGAGGTACCCCGGCTACGAGTCCGCGATGGTGCCGGTGTTCTGCGGCAACCAGCCCAACAACTGCGACGCGCCGCCGGACAACCTCGCCAACCAGCGCGACCTCGACTCGGACAACGACGGCCTCACCGACGCCGAGGAGCGCGCGGCGATGACCAACCCCTGCGCCGAGGACACCGACCGCGACGGCTTCGCCGACCTCGCGGAGGTGGCAGCCCGCAGCAACCCCCGGGACATGACCTCGCGTCCTCCGGAGAACTCCCTCTACGTGACGCTCCCCTACTACGCGCCCGGGACCACCGGGATGCGAGAGACCCGGGAGTTCACCTTCGCGACGCGCATCCGCGAGGCCGACGTGTTCTTCCTCGTGGACAACTCCGCGAGCATGGACCCGACCATCGCCAACCTGCGCACCAACCTCCAGACGGTGATCATCCCGGGCATCCGCGGGGCGATCCCCGACGCGCGCCTCGGGGTCGGCTCCTTCGACTCGATGCCCGACGCCCCGGAGGGGACCACCCCCGTCGACGGCCTCGACGACGGCGTCGCGGGCCGTCCCGGCGACTACACCTTCTGGGTCCGGCAGCGCATGACCACCAACACCATGGACGTGCAGCGGGCCTTCGACGGCATGCGCACCATCGTGCAGGACAGCGGCGGGCGCTTCCTCGGAGGGGACGCGCCGGAGTGCCAGATCGAGGCGATGTTCGAGGCGCTGGTGGGCGAGGGGACCTCGGGCAACACCTCGGGCGCCGACCCGATGCCCATCCGCTCGCTCCCGGCGTCGCTCCGCAGCGTGACCAACGCGCTCGACCCGATGGGCAACGGCTGGGTGGGGCCGGTCGACCCGTCGCGCGACTGCCCCGAGACCGCCGAGGCCTACGGCTGGGCGTGCTTCCGCACCGGGCGGGTGCCCATCCTGGTGATGTTCTCCGACGCGGCCTGGTACGACGGTCCTCAGCCTGCGTCGCCGCGCAGCATCCACGGCCACCGCTACCCCGAGCTGGCCGCGGCGATGCTCTCCCGCGGCGCCCTCTTCCTGGGCGTCGACGTCTCCGCCGCCGGGACCATGGGCTTCACCTACGCCAACTCCGTCTACCTCGCTCGCGCGACCGGCTCGCTCAACGCGATGCGCCGCGAGGTGGTGTTCGCGCCCGCGTCGAGCGGCGGCCTCGACCGCACCGCGGCGGGCATCGTCGAGGCCGTGCGCACGCTGGCCAACGAGACCCGGCAGGACATCACCACGACGGTGCTCGCCGACGCGATGGAGCGGCGGCTTCCCATGGGGAGGACGACCGCGAACTTCGTGCAGTCGGTGACGCCGGTGCGCGCCGAGCCCGAGATGCCGACGGGCTACGAGCGCCGCGACGACCGCACCTTCTTCGGGGTGCTGCCCACGACCCGGGTGGTCTTCCGGGTGAGCTTCTATAACGACTTCCTGGAGGGCACCGACACGGCGCGGGTGTTCCAGGCGAGCGTGGTGGTGCGGGGCAGGGCCGGGAGCGAGGTCGATCGCCGCCCGGTGTTCATCGTGGTGCCCGCGCGCGGCGGCGGGCTCCCGCCTGGCTGAGGGCTGCTCGACCGCTCAGCCCCGCTGTCTCCGCCTCCCCACCGCAACCACCGCCGCGCCCAGCAGCCATCCTCCCCACCGCGCCGCGCCCGCGCCGCCGCCCTCCGTCGTCCCCACCCGGCAGGTGCACCCCACGGGCTCGCCGCCCATCCCGCCGTCCATGGCGACGCTGCCGTCCATCGCCGCGCCCGCATCCACGCCCGCGTCCGCCGGAAGCGGCCCGACGCCCGCGTCCGTGACCGGCGCATAGAAGGTCCCACCGGCCCCCAGCGTCCCCTGGTAGAGCGGCGCCCCGTTGCGATCGGTCACCCGGATCTCCCCGGTCGTCATCCCCGTTCGCGCGAAGAGCACCGTGTACGAGCGGCTCCCGTCGGGATCGACCACGCGCACTCCGACCCGACCGCCCTCCTCGACGAGCGACGACGCCGGCAGCGTAGAGCGCCCCGCCTGCCCGACCTCCAGCAGGTGGAGGAAGTACTCCCTCGCCTCCGGGGCGGTCGACTGATCCTCGACCATCGCGCCCCTCGCCTCGCTGCCCATCACCAGCGGCGCGAAGTCCATTCCATCGACGCGAAAGCCCTCGACCAGCCCCTGCGTCCCCGAGGTCGGGAGCAGCCGCCGCCCCAGCAGCCGCCCCTCTCGACCGTCGATGGTGAAGGTGTCCAGCGAGGGGAAGAGCGGTCTCGCCGGGCCGTGCAGCACGAAGCGCTTCAGGTAGCTCGGGTCCGTCGACTCCACGCGATCGAAGACCACCACCAGCTCGGGTCGAAGGAAGACGAGCTGTCGGGTGACCTCGCGAACCTTCGGCGCGTTGCCCGCGCTCGCGTAGGCCACGCTGTTGTACGCCCGGGTGCTGTCGCACGCGGCGTAGTCATGGAAGCGCGACGCCTCGAAGGCCGTGATGCCGCCGGTCTCGAACTGCGCGCCGCTGGTGAGGTTGTTGCGGTACTCGTCGAGCGTGCGCCGCCCTCCCGCGGCGTAGGCGATGGAGCGCTGTCCCCCGTCGTTCACCATCGGGATCATCCGGCTGTTGGGGAAGAGCTCCCCGGGCCGGGTGACGGTGACGACGTTGCTGTGGATCGAGCGCTGCGCCGACCAGTTGATCCAGTGGGCGGTCTCGAAGCCGTCGAAGGTGCCGGTGCTGATGGCGAGGGGGTTGCGCCGGAAGATCTGGAAGCTCCCGGCCTCCAGGTGCTGCCGGTTGGAGAACCAGTCGCCGCACGAGAGGCTCACCCAGGTGGCGTCGGCGTCGTCCCAGCTCGAGCGCATGACCACCACGTCCTCGGAGGTGGCGCCGAGGTGCGCCGCGAGGGGGAGGGTGTCGCGCGCCGGCGTCGCGGGACGCTCCGGGGAGTAGAAGACGAGCTGCTGCCAGATCTCCGGACCGTTGTAGTCGGAGGCGGCGGGAAGTCGTCGCGTGGCCTCGGCGGCGAGCGCCTGGGCGACGGGCGAGCCGGTGCCCCAGGCCAGGAGGTCGAGCACCGGGCGGAGCTGGCTGGCGGGAGAGAGCTGCGCGTCGGTGGAGTCGCCGAAGGCCGCGAAGCGGAAGTCGGGTCTCAGCGCGTAGGCGAGGTAGCGGATGGAGAGCCCGAAGACGTCGCCGCGGGTGCGGGCGTGGGCGAAGAGGTCCTCGTCGGTGGCGGTGGTCCACGCGGCGGCCATGAGGGCGGCGTTGCGGAGCACGGTGCCCGCGTACCAGCCGGGGCCCTCGTGCCACCAGCCGCGGGTGTAGGCGAGCGCCGGGAGGAGCTGGGTCTTCCAGCGGGTGTCGGCGTAGGCGAGGTAGCGCCGCACGTCCGCGTCGGAGACGGTGCTGGCCCCGCTCAGGGCGAGGGCCGCGATGGCGACGGTGGCGACGTGCGCGTAGGCCTCGGCGGAGAAGACGTCCGCGGGCTCATGGGTGACCGACCACTCGGCGTAGCTGCGCAGGTGCGCCTCGAGGGCGTTGCGGTCCTCCATGGGGAGGGCGGCGTAGAGCCAGTCGTAGGCGACCGCGAGCTGGCGCACCGCGCGGACGTTGGCGAGGTGCTGGCCCGAAGGATCGCCCCGGTCGACGAAGGCGCCCACCTGGGCGATCTGCTCTCGCAGCACGGCGAGCGTCGCGGGCTCCTGGTAGAGCACGTAGCGGGTGGCGAGCGCGATGAGCGGGTGCTCGACGTTGCGGTAGGGGATGGTGCCGGGCAGCGGCAGCGGAGGCGCGGCGGCGCGGCAGGCGCGGGCGTAGGGGGAGCTGCTGGCCTCGCAGCGGGCGACCATGGTGGCGGGCGAGATGCCCCGACGACCGTCGGCCACCATGAAGAGCCTCGGGTGCACCGGGCGCACGAGCGGCTGGGCCGTGACGACGGCCGGGGCGAGCGAGGTGAGGGCGAAGAGGGCGAGGGCGGAGGCGCGGCGGGATCGGGACATCACACGGTCCCGGACGATGGCACAGGGCGGGCGCCCCGGGCTACGGATGCTGTGAGGGGTCGACGGTGACGGTAAGCTGGTAGGGGCGCGACTCGTTCTCGCGGTAGGTGCCGACCCAGACCTGGTAGAGCCCCGCGGGGAAGGAGCCCTCGACGCCGGGGTTGAGCTGGTAGGTGTCGTCGTTGCAGAGCACCTGGCCGTCCGGGCGGCGGATGACCAGGGTCGAGTCGGCCGCGGAGACCACGTACATCCGGAGGAAGTTCTGCGGCTGCGTGAGGGCGACCACGTGGCTCGGCGGGCCCTGGAAGAAGCCGCGACAGATGCCCTGGCCGTGGATGCCCTGCGCCCCGAGCGCCCCGCCGTTGCGGCCCCGCACCGAGCGGGTGATGAAGTTGCCGGCGACCATCATGCGGCCGAAGAGCGGGCGGCCGGTGAAGTCGAGGGCCCCGAGGGAGTTGGCCTCGACCTGGGGCTGCGGGCGCACGGGGTACTGGGGCTGCGGGCGGACGGCGGCGTTGTTGTCGGGCACGGTGCTCTGCAGCTCGCTCATCAGGAGCTGGAAGGGCGCGGGGCCGGACTGAGAGTAGGTGCCGACGTAGACGTCGTAGCGGCCTGGGGGGAGGGCCTGGAGGTCGAGGCCGGGGACGTTGCCGTAGGTGTCATCGGCGCACCAGGTCTGGCTGGTGCCGCGGACCATCAGCGTGAGGTCGGTGCCCGCGAGGGGCTGGGCGATGACGCGGAGGAAGTTGAACCCGGTGGGGGTCTGGATGATCTGCTGCGGCGCCCCGGGGATGAAGCCCCGACAGTTGCCCGGCGCCCCGGGGACCGACTGCGCCTGCACCATGCCGCCCGCCATGCCGCTCGCGCGCCTGGGGTCGGGCATGAAGCCGGTGTTGAGCTGCACGACCTGGGCGGCGGCGAGCGAGGGGAGCGCCTGCGCGGCAGACAGGAGAAGGGCGATGAGGGTGGGTCGGTTCATGGAGTCTCCGGCGTCCGTGGAGTGGAGCGAAGGGCGCGAGTTGATCGGTGGGGTCCCGACGACGATCCTCTGGGATCGCGGCGGTGCCGGTCAAGCGCGTCTGACCGCGGCGGTGAACGTTGGTTCCCGCGCCCTGATTCAATCCTCGCCGGCGCGGGGTGCGAAGGGGGGGCGCGGACGCTTGTGCAGAGGCTATGAATCCCGTAGAAGCCGCGCGTGGAAACCGCTGTCGAGAAGGCCCGGGTGCTGCTGGAAGCGATGCCGTTCATCAGGCGCTTCCAGGGTCGTACGTTCGTGATCAAGTACGGCGGGCACGCCATGGTGGCGCCGGAGCTCAAGGAGAGCTTCGCCAAGGACGTGTGCCTGCTGAAGTACATCGGCATCAACGTGGTGGTGGTGCACGGCGGCGGGCCGCAGATCTCCACGATGCTGAAGCAGTCCGGGGTGCAGTCGCGCTTCGTCGACGGGCTGCGCGTCACCGACGACGCCTCGATGGAGGTCGTCGAGATGGTGCTGGCCGGCTCCATCAACCAGGACATCGTGTCGCTCATCTGCCGGCACGGCGGGCGCGCGGTGGGGCTCTCGGGCAAGGACGACGGCTTCGTCCTCGCCGACCGGGTGGCGCCGTACACCACGCGCGATGGAGAGGTCGTCGACCTCGGTCGCGTGGGCGAGGTGCGCCACGTCACGCCCGACGTGGTGGTCGAGCTCACCCGCGCGGGCTTCATCCCGGTCATCGCCCCCATCGGCGTCGACGAGCACGGCGCCTCGCTCAACCTCAACGCCGACACCGCCGCGGGCAAGGTGGCCGAGGCCCTGCGCGCCGAGAAGCTCATCCTGCTCACCGACGTGCAGGGCGTGCGGGGCGCCGACGGGGCCTTCGCCAGCTCGCTCAACAGCGCCACCGCCCGGCAGTGGATCGCCGACCGCGTCATCGACGGCGGGATGATCCCGAAGGTGGAGTGCGCCCTCGACGCGATCGCCGGCGGCGTTCGCAAGGTGCACATCCTCGACGGCCGCTGCGCCCACGCGGTGCTCCTCGAGATCTTCACCAACGACGGCGTCGGCACGGAGATCGTCCGGGCGTGAGCGACCCCCTCGACGGCGTCCCCGCCGAGGCGCTCGACCGGGCGCTCGACGAGAGCGCCGACGAGGCGGGGCTCCCCGAGTACTACCGCTCCTGCGTCCGACCGCTGCTGCGGATGCCGACGTCGCAGTGGCCCCGCTGCTGCGGCGGCGGCTGCGAGCCGTGCAGCGAGTCGCTGCGTCGGGTGGCCTCGCTCACCCTGGCGCGGCTCGGGAGATCGGTGGTAGATCGATGAGGAGATATATGCCTGAAACCAACGCGTTGCTGGCGCTCGCGGGGCGCCACCTGTTGAAGACCTACAAGCAGCCTCCGCTGGTCATGACCCGCGGGGAGGGCTGCCGCCTCTACGACACCGAGGGGCGGTCGTACCTCGACCTCTACGCCGGCATCGCGGTGTGCGTGCTCGGCCACTCGCACCCGGCGCTGGTGAAGGCGATCAGCGAGCAGGCGGGGCGCCTCGGCCACATCGCCAACCTCTACTACAACGACCGGCAGATCGAGCTCGCCGCGCAGCTCTGCGCGCGCACGGGCATGGACCGGGTGTTCTTCACCAACAGCGGCACCGAGGCCAACGAGGGGGCGCTCAAGCTGTCGCGGCGGTGGTTCTTCACCCAGGGCGACCCCGAGCGGGTCGACATCGTGGCGACGTGGAGCTCGTTCCACGGCCGCTCGATGGGCTCCGTCGCGATGACTGGGACGACCAAGTACTGGGAGGGCTTCGGCCCCCGGCTGTCAGGCGTCTCGCAGGTGAAGTACGGCGACCTCGAGGCGATGCGCCGCCGGGTCAACGACCGCACCGCGGCGATCATCATCGAGCCGGTGCAGGGGGAGGGAGGCGTGATGCCCGCCCCGCCGGGGTACCTCCAGGGGCTCCGCGCGCTCTGCGACGAGCGGGGCGCGCTGCTCATCGTCGACGAGATCCAGACCGGCGTCGGCCGCAGCGGTAAGTACCTCGCGGTGCAGCACGAGGGCGTGCTCCCCGACGTGCTCACGATCGCCAAGGGCATGGGCGGCGGCGTGCCCATCGGGGCCTTCCTGGTGCGCGAGAAGTACGCCGAGGCGCTCGCTCCCGGCACGCACGGGAGCACCTTCGGCGGCAACCCCCTGGCCTGCGCGGCGGGCCTCGCGGTGCTGGAGGTCCTCGACCGCGAGGGGCTCATCGAGGGCGCGGCGACGAAGGGCGCGTGGTTCCTCTCGAAGCTGGAGGGGCTCGCGGCGAAGTACCCCACGCTGGTGAAGGGCGCCCGGGGCCGCGGGCTGCTCTGCGGCCTCGTGCTGGCCGACCACGTCGAGGCCCGCGAGGTGCTCGGCGCGCTGCGCGACCGCGGGGTGCTCATCGCCCAGGCGGGCGACCGGGTGCTGCGCTTCGCCCCTCCGCTGATCGTCACCGAGGCCGAGCTCGAAGAGGGCCTCGCGGCGCTCGAGGCGGTGCTCGCCACCCTTCCCCGGGAGGCGCCATGACCCCGAAGGCGAAGCGCGATTTCCTCCGCGTGGCCGACCTGTCGGGCGACGAGCTGCGGCAGCTCCTCGACCACGCGACGGCGATGAAGAACCAGCGGCGGCACGGCGGGCAGCGGCGCTCGCTGGAGGGGCGCAGCGTGGCGCTGATCTTCGAGAAGTCCTCGACGCGCACCCGGGTGTCCTTCGAGGTCGGGGCCTTCGAGCTCGGGGCACACCCCGTGGTGCTCAACTCCCGGGACATGCAGCTAGGGCGCGGCGAGTCCATCGAGGACACGGCCCGCACCCTGTCTCGCTACGTGCACGCGATCGTGCTGCGCACCGCCGGGCACGACCGCGTCGAGGCCCTCGCGGCGGCCGCGTCGGTGCCGGTGATCAACGCGCTGACCGACGACCACCACCCGTGCCAGATCCTGGCCGACCTGCTGACGGTGCGAGAGCGCCGCGGGTCGCTGGAGGGCCTGCGCTACGCGTGGATCGGCGACGCCAACAACGTCGCCCGGAGCTGGGTCGAGGCGGCCGAGCGCCTGGGGCTGGCGCTCACCGTGGCGTCCCCCGAGGGCTACGGCTTCAAGGCTCGGGAGCTCCCGGCCAACGTGTGGCAGGTGGTCGATCCTCGGGAGGCCGCGCGGGGCGCGGACGTGGTGATCACCGACGTGTGGGCGTCGATGGGGCAGGAGGGCGACGCCGAGGTGAGGCGCGCGGCCTTCGCGGGCTATCAGGTCAACGCGGCGCTGCTGGCCGACGCCAACCCGGGCGCGATGGTGCTGCACTGCCTGCCGGCGCACCGCGGCGAGGAGATCGACGCGGCGCTGCTCGATGGCCCCGACGCCGTGGTGTGGGATGAAGCGGAGAACCGGCTACACGCGCAGAAGGCGCTACTGGAGTTCTTGATGCGTTAGCGGCTGAACGCTGCTGTAATCGACGGGGCGGGCGCACATGCCCGTTGCCAACGGGTGCGGACTGGACGACCGTAGAGTGGACGACGGGTCGTCCTCAACGAGCGGGTTCTCGGATGGAAAAGGTCATCGGGATCGATCTGGGTACGACGAATTCCTGTGTTGCCGTTGTTGAAAACGGCACCGCGGTCGTGATCGCAAATCGGGGCGGGTACAAGACCACGCCGTCGATGGTGGCGATGACCGAGGCAGGCAAGCGGCTGGTGGGTCACCTCGCGAAGCGCCAGGCGATCACCAACGCGGAGAACACCGTCTACTCGGCCAAGCGCCTCATCGGGCGCAAGTGGAACAGCCCCCAGGTCAAGCAGGTGGCCTCGACGGCCTCCTACAACATCGTCGAGGGTCCGCACGGGGACGTGCGCATCTCGCTGCGAGACAAGGCGCACTCGGTGCCTGAGATCTCGGCCATGGTGCTGGCGGAGATGAAGCTCATCGCCGAGGAGTACCTGGGGCACGAGGTGCAGAAGGCCGTGGTGACGGTACCTGCGTACTTCAACGACAACCAGCGTCAGGCGACCAAGGACGCGGGGGCCATCGCGGGCCTGGAGGTCATCCGGATCATCAACGAGCCCACGGCGGCGGCGCTGGCGTACGGGTTCGGGCGCAACATCGACCGCACCGTGGCGGTGTACGACCTCGGCGGCGGCACCTTCGACGTGTCCATCCTCGAGATCGGTTCGACCGGGGTGTTCAAGGTCATCTCGACCGCGGGCGACACCTTCCTCGGGGGCGAGGACTTCGACGCGCGGGTCATCGACTGGCTGGTCGAGGGCTTCCGCGAGGAGCACGGCCTCGACCTTCGCAAAGACCGTATGGCCCTGCAGCGCCTGAAGGACGCCGCGGAGAAGGCCAAGGTCGAGCTGTCGTCCGTGCGCGAGGTGGAGATCAACCTCCCGTTCATCATCTCGTCGGGTCGCAACGAGGCGCTCCACCTGCAGCGGGTGCTCTCCCGCTCGGACTTCGAGAACCTCACCGCCGACCTGGTGCAGAAGACCGTCGACATCATGCGGCAGACCCTCGACGACGCGGGGCTGCACCGCGAAGACGTCGAGGACGTGATCCTGGTGGGCGGCATGACCCGGATGCCCCTGGTCGAGCGCAGCGTGGCGGAGTTTCTGGGGCGCGAGCCGAGCAAGGGGGTGCACCCCGACGAGGTGGTCGCCATCGGCGCGGCGATCCAGGGCTCGGCGCTGCTCGAAGACGAGGGCCCCACGGCCAACCGGGTGGTGCTGCTCGATGTGACCCCGCAGACCCTCGGCATGATGGTCGCTGGCGGGCTCATGGAGCCGCTCATCCCGAAGGACACCACGGTGCCCACGGCGCGCGGCAAGACCTTCACCACGTCGAGGGACAACCAGACGGCGGTGAAGATCCTGGTGATGCAGGGCGAGAGCGAGCAGGCCGACCAGAACGAGCTCCTCGGGGAGTTCATTTTGACCGGGTTGCGGCGCGCGCCCGCCGGGGTGGTAGAAATCGAGGTGACCTTCGAGATCAACGCCGACGGCATCGTGAGCGTCCACGCCAAGGACCTCGAGACCGGCAAGGAGCAGTCGATCACCGTGACGGCCACCTCGGGGCTCACCCGCGAGGAGATCGAGGCCATGATCGACGCGGGCAAGGAGTTCGCGGTCGAGCGCAAGCGCGACGAGGAGTACGAGGCTCGCAGGCAGGAGGCCGAGGGGCTGATGCACGAGATCGAGCGGCTCTTCGACAAGGTCTCCAAGGTCGTGGGCGGCAGCGACTACGGTCGCGACGCGCTCGACAAGGCCCAGGGGGTGATCGAGCGCACCAAGGTCGCCATCGATCGCCACGACTCCGCGGCGCTGAAGGAGCAGGTGGAGGCTTTGTCCCGTACCTTCCGGATGTTCAAGGGAGTGGTGGCGAAGGCCTAGAGGCTCGGCGAGGGAATTGATTCTGGAGGACAAGGATCGCGTTGATGGCAACCCGTGAGGGCCGAAAGACACCGACCGGATCGGAGATCGACGACTGGTTCGATCTCCTCGACGAAGAGTCACCGGAGCCCGCTCCGAAGGCTCCGACTCCGCCGACGGAGATCTCTCGGAAGATCACGCCCGCCGTCGATCCCGTCGACTCGTGGGACTGGGACATGGAGGCGCCATCCCCGTCCGTTCCTCCGCCCATCGCGGCCGAGCCCGAGGAGGAGGAGGAGTTCACCGACTTCGGCGGGCCCACACCGGTCGCGGGTCCCGTCGGCGCAGTAAGCGTCTCCAGCCCGCCGAAGCCCGAGACCACCCGGCGTTTCCAGGGGACGATGATGTTCGGCGCCACCCCGCTGCCGCCGCCCTCCGCGGCGCCCCCCGCTCCATCCGAGCGGCCGCATGCGCCACCACCACCACCGCCGCCGCTGCCGGTCGCCACGCCTGCGAAGCCCCCGTCGCAGCGACAGCGCACGCCGGTGCCGCGCGCTCCGGTCGTTCGCGCCAATCAGGTGGTTCCTCTGTCGGGCCCTTCGAGCTGGACGCCCCCGCCGTCCCCGCCGGTGACCTCGCATCACCCCGAGCTCACCTCCTCCGACCTCGACGACCTGGAGTTCGAGGACGTCTCCACGTCGCGGCACTCGGTGCCGGGCGTCGAGCGTCGCTCCGAGCGTGCCACCCAGCAGCGCTCGACCCCGGTGGTGCCGGTCACCGAGGTCCAGCGCACGCAGCGTACCCCGGTGGTGGAGGCCTCCATCCCCGCCGAGGCCCAGCGCTCGCCGGTGCCGTCGCGCCCGTCGCCTCCGCGGCAGGAGCGCTCCCTCACGCCGCCGTCGACCCGGCGCGAGATGATCGACCGCTTCGAGCTCGGCGACTTCACCGGCGCCCTCTCCCTCGCCGAGACCCTGCTCGAGATCGACCGCAGCGACTCCGAGGCGCGCCGCATCGCGGAGACCTCGCGCACCAGGCTGCGGGCGATCTACGTCGGCCGCCTCGGGGCGCTCGATCAGGTGCCTGTGATGATGATCCCCCACGCCGAGCTGCGCTGGCTGGCGCTCGACCACCGCGCGGGCTTCGTGCTCTCGCTGGTCGATGGCACGTCGAGCATCGAGGAGATCATCGACGTCTCCACGATGCCGCAGCTCGAGGTGCTCCGGACGCTCTACAACCTCCTCAGCCAGAACGTGATCTCGCTGAGGAGGCCGCGGTACTGACCGACTACATCGAGAGGCCGCCGTCGATGTCGATGGTGCGGCCGGTGAAGTAGTCGCACTCCAGCACGAAGCGCACGCCCTGCCAGATGTCCTCCGGCACGCCCACGCGCCCCGCCGGAACCTTCTCCACCAGCGCGTCGCGCGCCTTCTGGTTCATGCCCTGGGTCATCGGGGTCTCGATCATCCCCGGCGCGATGGCGCCCACGCGGATGCCGTAGGCCCCGAACTCCCGCGCCCACGTCAGCGTGTTGGCCGCGAGCGCCGCCTTCGCCGCGCTGTAGTTCGACTGGCCGCGGTTGCCGTAGCGGGCGATGCTCGACATGTTCACGATCACCCCGGGGCGGGTGTTGGTCTCCATCATCTTCGCGATCACCTCGCGGGCGATCATCGTCGCGCCGGTGAGGTTGACGTCGATGACGGCGTTCCACTGATCGCGGCTCATCTTGGTGATCGCGCCGGTCTCACGGTCCTTCTTGACGAGCAGTCCGTCGCGCAGGATGCCGGCGTTGTTGATCAGGCCGTTGAGCCCGCCCATCGCGCCGTACGCCCAGTTGACGAAGTCCACGACCTCGGCCTCGTCGGCCACGTTCAGCTTGCGCGTGTGCAGCTTGCCAGGGCCCGTCACCGAGGCCGCGAGCGACGCGAGGCCGTCCTCCTTCACGTCCCCCACCGCGACCTGCGCGCCGGCCTCTACGAGCCGCTTCGCGAAGTGCGCGCCCATGCCCTGCGCCCCGCCCGTGACGATGATCTTGAAGGTGCTGAGTTCCATGACTGTCTCCTCCGGCGCCCGCTGTCGACGCGGGGCGCGCGGCGGCGGGTGTAGTGCCTCCCGCCGCGCACTGTAAAGACCTCACCGCGCGCGGCGGAGGAAGTCCTCGATGAGCGAGCGGGCGATGGACAGCCGCGGCGGCAGCGTGGGCAGCGCCCCGGGCTCGAACCACCGCGCCTCCTCCAGCTCCCCGTCGCGGAGGACCACCTCGCCGCCCGCGTGACGCGCGACGAAGCCCATCATGAGCTGGTGGGGGAAGGGCCACGGCTGGCTGCCCTGGTAGGTGATCTCGTCGACCAGCAGCCCGGTCTCCTCGGCCACCTCGCGGCGCACGCACGACTCCAGCGACTCGCCCGCCTCGACGAAGCCCGCCACGAGGCCGTAGCGCCCCGCGGGCCACGAGGCCTGGCGCGTCAGCAGCATCCGGGGGCCGTCGTGGATCAGCACGATGATGCACGGCGAGACCCGCGGATACACCACGTGGCCGCAGTGCCCGCAGCGCTTCGCGCGCTCGGCGGGGTCGGGCTGCGTCATGCGCGTACCGCAGTCGCCGCAGAAGCGGTTGGTGCGGTCCCAGTGGAGCACCTGCGAGCCGAGCGCCGCCGCGGTCCACTCTGCCGACGGGAGGACGGTCGCCGCCGCGCGGAGGTTGCTCGCGATGACCCCTTCGGGGAGCTCCGTGCCCGGCGCCAGCTCGCCGACCAGGGCGGGGTGACCGTCGAGGCGCCCGACGTGGTGGGACCGCAGCATCGAGAGGCCCGCGACCGCCGGCTCGTCGAGCAGCGAGGGGGCGTCGGCGTGGTGGCGCTGCAACAGCAGGAGATCGGCGCCGCGGAAGACGCACCAGCGCGCGTCGCCGGGACGCGGGTCGGGGACCGCGTCGCAGCCGGGAGAGAACCGATCGTCGGGAGGGGGAAAGATCGCGAGCATGGCCCGCGCACACTTAGGCAGTGCGGGCGTGCTTGTCGATGAGGCGGGCGATGCCCGGGACGGCTTCCTCGACGTTCTTCTTCCCCTGCGGGCGGAGCTGCTGGTAGGCGCTGCGCAGGGTGGTGTGCCGCGTGCGGTTGGCGCGGTCGTCGGTGATGCCCAGGAGCGCGTCGGCGACGTCACTCTTGCGCGCGGTGAAGTTGTCGACGATCGATCCGCCCTTCGCGACGTGGGCCTGGTAGATCGGGTCGAGACGCGCCGCGAAGTCGTCGAGCAGCCCGTCGACCACGTCGGGGATCATCCCGGGCTTCATGCCCTTGACCACCTTGAAGGCGCCCTTGATGGCGAGGCCGGACAGCCCCGACTTGGCCGCCACCTCGTCGTCGAGGAGGCGCTCGGCGTCTTTGACCACCTGCTGTCGGCGCGCGGGGTCCGTGAGGATGCTCTTCAGGTCTGCCATGGGCGATGTCTCCGCTCGTTGGAGGGTGAAGGGGTCAGGTCAGTGCCAGGGGACGCTCGCGCCCGCCGTGTCGCCCATCTCGTACCGCACCAGCGTTCCGCCAGAGGCGACGTAGATGTCCGTGCACGGGAGCGCGCCGACGCCGAACTCGATGTTGGCCGCCGCGGAGATGCCGCGCTGGAGCACCTCGGGGTTGCTCCCGTCGGCGTCGAGCCGGATCAGCCGGCCGCCGCTGTTGTCGCCGATGTAGATGCGGCCCATGGCGTCGAAGGCGAGGCCGTCGGGGTTGCCGAGGCCCATCGCGACGGTCTCCCGGGCGGACTCCATGTTACCCGTCAAGGTAAGCTTGATGAGCGTTCCGGCGCCGTAGCTGTCTACGTAGAGCGAGCCGTCGCGGTGGAAGGCCACGCCGTTGGGCTGGCGGATCGTCGCCGTGGTCACCTGCGTGCGCATCCCGTCGACCACGCGGTACACGTGCCCGGCGGCGCTGAAGCTGCTGTAGTAGAGCGCTCCGTCGGGGCCCATGGTGAGGCCGTTGGGCGAGCCGGCGCCGGAGAGGTACACGGTGCCCATCGGGGCGTCGGCGGTGAGGTCGACGGCGTAGATGGTCGACGTCGCGGGCGAGCCCACGAGGAGCCGCCGGTTGGCCACGTCGAGGGCGATGCCCCACACGGTGGTCGCCGCGGCGGGCAGCGAGGCCCAGCGGGACTCCGGGGCCATGCCCGGGCGGATGCGGCCCACGCCGCGGGACTGCGAGAAGTAGATGGTGCCGTCGGCGGCGATCACGAGGCCTTCGGTGCCGCGCACCGCGCTGATGTCAGGGCGCTCGGCGCCGCAGCGGGCGGGGGTGCCGCTGTCGCCGGTCGTCGGCACGTCGACGGCAGGAACATCGACGGCGGGAGCATCGACCGCGGGGGCGTCGACGGCGAGACCGGTGTCGGTGCCCGCGTCGGTGATCGGCGTGACGGCCGGGTCGCTGGAGCAGGCGGCGATGAGGGCGAAGCTGAAGGGAAGGGCGCGGCGCATGGTTTCCTCGCGGGTGAGCTGCGGTTTCTCGCCGCAATCGGGTGTCAATGCAAGCGCGAGGATGATCGCTTCCCAGCGCGGCCCGGCGGCGCTACGTCACGGCATCATGAAAGACACGCTGACGCACCTGCGCAGGGAGTACCGGGCGAGCTCCCTCGACGAGGCCGGGGTGGCGGGCGATCCGCTGGTGGAGTTTCGTCGCTGGTTCGCCGAGGCCCACGCCGCGGGGGTCGACGAGCCCAACGCGATGACCCTCGCGACGGTCTCGGCGGAGGGGCTGCCGAGGGCGCGCGTCGTCCTGCTCAAGGACGTCGACGACGAGGGCTTCGTGTTCTTCACCAACTACGAGAGCGCCAAGGGGCGCGAGCTGGCGGCGCACCCGGTCGCGGCGCTGGTGTTCCTCTGGCTGCCGCTCGAGCGCTCGGTGCGCGTCGAGGGGAGGGTCGAGCGGGTCGACGCCGCGACCTCCGACGCCTACTTCGCCCAGCGCCCGAGGGCCAGCCAGCTCGGCGCCAACGCGTCGCCGCAGAGCCAGGTGGTGGCCGACCGCTCGGAGATCGAGCGGGCCTTCGCCGAGGCCGAGGCGCGCCACGCCGGAGCGCCGGTGCCGAGGCCCGGGGGCTGGGGCGGCTATCGGGTGATTCCCACGGCGGTGGAGTTCTGGCAGGGGCGCCCGAGCCGGCTGCACGACCGGCTGCGCTACCGCCTCCAGGACGGTCGCTGGGTCATCGAGCGCCTGGCCCCGTAGCGGCGCTTCGGTCGCGTCTTGGACTTCGACGCGCGACCCTTCCTAGACTGGCCGCAGCGTATGAACGAGATCAAGGCCAGCCGGGTGCTCGCGTCGGGCCAGCGCATCGCCGTCGTCCACGGCGACCTCACCCGCGAGGCGGTGGACGCGGTGGTCAACCCCGCCAACGGCTGGCTCGCCCATGGGGGCGGCGTGGCCGGAGCCATCCTGCGGAGGGCGGGCATCGACCTGCAACTGGAGAGCGACGAGTGGGTCGACCGCCACGGTCAGGTGCCCAACGGCGGGGTCGCGCTCACCAGGGGGTACATGCTCCCGGCGCGGATGGTGATCCATGCGGTGGGCCCGGTGTGGCACGGGGGAGGGCGCTCGGAGGAGGCCGAGCTGGGCGCCGCGGTCACCAACACCCTCGACCTCGCCGAGCGGGAGGGCTGCGGCACCGTGGCCATGCCCGCCATCAGCTCGGGGATCTTCGGGTTCCCGAAGGAGCGATGCGCGGAGATCCTCTTCGAGCGCGCGGAGGCGTGGTTCGCCGCGCACCCGAAGAGCGTCGTGAGGGAGCTGCGCTTCACCAACATCGACGCGCCGACGGTGAGGGTGTTCGCCGAGGAGTTCGAGCGCCGCGGCTGATCAGCGCAGCGCGCAGGCGAGCGGCATCGCGCCGATGCGGAGCTGCGGAGAGCCCTGCGCGAAGGCCAGCCAGGCCTCGTCGCCGCAGGTCACCACCGTGGCGAGGTCGAGGCCGCCGAGCACCCAGTGCTGCGCGCGGACCTCGCTCCCGACGTCGAGCACGTGCGGCACCAGCGTGCCGTCGCTCGATCGGGTCACCGCCGCCACCACGGTGTTGTTCACGCCGTGGGAGATCATCCGGCCGCGCCCGTGGGGCTCGATCTCCCGGGTGACGGCCTCGCCTCTCGGGGGGAACTCCAGCACCAGCACCGAGCCGCTGCCCGCGCAGTCTTCCCCCTCGCAGCCGCCGTCCGCCCCGCCCTCCACCGTCGCGAGAAACCTCCGCGACGAGCCCGCGGCCCCGGTGCCGAGGTCGGCGAAGTGGACGACTCCGGCGGGCGCCGACCACGGGGCGGAGCGCATGAGCACCTGGGCCGAGAGCTCCCGCATCGCCGTCGTGGCGGGATCGACCTCCGCGCTGCCGGCGTCCGCGTCGGCCGCCGTCGAGAGGCCCGCGAGGGTGTTGAGCGGGAGCGACACCGCCGTGAAGGTGGTGCGTCCATCGACCGCCTGGCGGACGAGCAGCGTCGCCGGGTCTCCGGGGATCGCGGCCACCACGGCGCCCTCGGTGATGAGGTACACGGTCGCTACGCGGGGCTCGTCGTTGCGGTGCGCCGCGAGCTCGACCACCGCCGCGCGAGCGCGCCCGTCGACCACGTAGGTCGTGCCGATCCACGCGCCGGTCGCGTCGGCGCGGAGCAGCATCGCGCCGCGGAAGGACTCCGCCGTGAGGCCCGGCGTGCGGACCGGGATGCGCTGCGCCTGGCGGTCGATGCGGGCGAGGCCGAACACCGGGCCGGTGCGGGAGATCCAGGTGGTCCAGGCCACGGGCCCGGAGACGCTGGTGCCGGCGTGGAGGACGCCCTCGGCGATCACCGAGGGGCGCTCTTCGAAGCGGGAGCCCCGGGTGCTGCGTCGGCGGCCGAGCACCAGCGTGTCGTCGACGTGGGCGAGCACCGCGACCTCCTGGGCGTCGCCGAGGCAGGACGCCCCGAGCGCGGTCGGGGCCGCCGCCACCGCGATGGTGGGGGGCGGCGCGAGGGGCTCATCGCCGCAGCGGGTCGGCACCGACACGCGGACGCGCGCCGGGATGCCGCCGTCGGTGGGAGTCCCTCGGCCGGTGAGCGTGACGATGGCCGCGGTCGCGACCACCGCCACCGCCACCCCGGCCGCGATCAGGACCCGGCGACGACGGGCGTCCGCGCGGGTCTGCACCTCCGGGGGAGCGGTGAAGGGCGAGGCGACCAGGGCGGCCTGGTCGGTCGATGCCCCCAGCGAGGGGCCCATGGCGAAGCTGCCCGAAGGAGCGCCCGCGCCGCCGCGGTCGTCGCCCGCGGGGGGAGGGAGGGCCGCGCTGCCGACGGCGGTGAGGTTGCCCATGGAGATGCGCCTCGCGGGCTCGTCGATGAGCTGCCGGATCGCGTTGGCCAGCGCGAGGCCCGACTGCAGCGCAGGGTGGTCGCCCGCGCGGGCGCAGTTGCGGATCATCTCCCAGCGCACCACCGCGGCGCCGTCGGGCCGCGCGCCGGTGCGCTCCATCGCCGCCTGGAGGGCCAGCGCGAGCGCCGCGAAATCCGCCCTCGGGCCGGGGCGGGGCTTCGAGGCGGCGTAGCGCGCGGCGGCCTCGATGCCGAAGCCCGAGAGGCAGAGCCGCTCGGCGCCGCGGTCTTCGATCACGTGCAGCCGGTCGAGGGTGATGGCGCCGTGGATGACGCCCACCGCGTGGAGGTTGTTGAGCTCCTCGGCGAGCGGCGCGAACCAGGCGACCAGGGTGCGGAGCGCGGCGCGGCGTCGCTCGTCCACGTCGCCCGAGAAGAGCGCGGCGAGGCGCTGGGAGAGGCCGAGCGGATGGGCCTGGCGGAAGATCGCGGCGGGCACGCCCTGGGTGCTGCGCACGACCTCGTCGGGGCGGTGGTAGATCCGGCTGGCTGGGATCGCCGCGAGCTCGCCGCGGAGCGACTCGAAGGCGGCGGGAGCGAGCGGGGCCCCGAGCAGGCACTGCGCGTAGGAGACGGTGCTCTGGGCGTCGCGCACCTCGTGCAGGGTGTCGACCTGCGAGGGGTCGATGGGCGCGAGGACGAAGTACCGGCCACCAAGCTTCTCGCCGACGGGGATCACGAAGTCCTTCCCGATCACGTTCGAGCTCACGGTCGGTTGGTCAGGCACTCGGTCGGCACCGCGACGATGCGCGGCGTCGGGAGGGAGAGGTGCTGACCGAGCCAGATCCCGTCGCCGCAGCGGACGAGTCGGCCCCGGTCGGCGCCGGGGTTTGCGAGGGTGGCGTGCGTCGGCGCCGCGCCCGCCACGGTGCTCAAGCGCAGGGCCGGGTGGGCCGCGACGCCCGCGGGCTCGTGGAGCACCAGCCAGCGGTCGGGCGCCTCGGCGAGCAGGTCGAGGGCGACGGACTCGGTCGCGACGGTGAGGTCTACCGGGGCGGGGCGCGCGGGGCTGAAGCGCAGCAGGTGAACGGCGCCCGGACCGACGCAGCGGGCCCTCGCGGCGCACTGCTCCGCGGGCCGCGCGGGCCCGAGCGTGACCGCGAAGCCGGCCTCGTCGCCGAGGGAGGCCCCGGTCGGAACGGCCGCGAAGACCTCGCCGGCGAGCAGCACCGGCGCGCTGCGGCGCAGGGCGTTTTCGGCGGGCGTGGCGCCTCGGACGGAGGTGGCCTCGCCGCTGGGGCGGGCCGAGGCGAGGAGCGAGAGCTGCGGCCAGACGGCGCTCAGCCGGTGGCCCTCGCCGTCGCGCTGGTGGAAGAGCAGCGTGGGTGAGGGGCCCGCGATGGCGGCCTCCACGGTGCCCGCGCCCAGGTACCAGGTCTGGATCGAGGCCCGCCGCCCGTCGCCCGACTGGACGTGGAAGAGCACCGGGTGCGCGCCCCCCTCGGACTCGACGTTGCTCACCAGCCAGGTCGAGGCCTGCTCGCGGTGGAGCAGCATCACCCCTCGGAGCGGGACGTTGTCCCAGCCGGTGAGCGGCACCTGCGCGTGGGCGTGCGGGTCGCGAGAGACCTCCGCGAGCCCGACGGGCTCCCCGACGCCGTTGCGCCAGACGGTCCAGAGTCCGCCGCCGGTGGCGACGGAGGCGCCGAGCTCGACCGCGCCGGTGGCATCGGAGGAGTCGAGGTGCCGCCAGCCCTGACCCCGGCGCGCCTCGCGGCTGGCGGTGCGGATGGCGGTGCCCTCCCGGGCGACCGCGATGAGGGTGCGGCCGTCGGGCGCGCAGGCGAGGTCGAAGTCCGTCGCGGAGGTCTCGTACCCGGCGGGCGGATCGAGGCTCTCGCCCTCGCAGCGGGGCGCGGCGACGACGCGGCGGCGGCCGGTGCGCAGGATGCCGACGGAGATGGGCTCGTCGCGCACCTTCGAGAGGTACGCGAGGCCCGCGGCGCCAGCGAGCCCTGCGAGGACGAGCCCAAGCACCACGCCCCGGAGCCAGCGGCGATCGGGCTTCGCGGGGGGAGGTGCCGGAGGGGTCGCCGTGCCACGGGTCGTGCGGGAGGCGCGTGAGCCGGCGCCCTCGTCGCGCGGGCGAGCCGCGCCTCGCGGCGGGGGGATCGTCGCGGGTCGGGCGGATCCATCCGCGCGGGTCGGCGGGGGGATCGTCGGGTTGCGCGGGCGCATCGAGGCCATCGGCGCGGGGGTCTCGAGGGACAGCTTGGCCAGCTCGGTGAGCGTCTTGCCGAGCTCGGTGCCCGAGGCGAGCGCCGGGTGCTCGCCGTGCTGCGAGGAGTGCCGGAGCAGGGTCCACTTGCCCGCCGCGCCGCCTTCGGGGCTGAGGGCCTGGGTGATGAAGAGCTCGTGCAGGGCGGAGAGCAGGTCGACGAGGTCTTTGCGCGGGGTGGCCGCGGGCGCGTCGGGGTCGCCGTTGCGACGGGCGAGGGCGTCGACGCCGAAGCCCACGAGGAAGCCGCGCTCGACGGGGCCTCCGACGGGGCAGGCGATGTAGCGCTGATGGATGGCGCCGTGGCAGATGCCCGCCGCGTGCACCCGGTCGAGGTCGGTGGCGATGGCCGCGAACCAGGTGAGCAGCGACGCGACGGCGCCGGGCTTGCCGAGGGCGGACACCACCTCACCGAGCCGCTGCCGCAGCGGCACGAGGCCCGCGACGCCGAAGATGGCGATCGGGAGCGACGCCCGGTTCATGGTGATCTCCCGAGGCCGCAGGAGGGTGCTGTTGGAGGGCACGGCGCCGAGCACCGGGCGCAGGTCGGCGAGGTGCTCCGTGGCGCTGGGGGTCGATCCGAGGAGCTGGGCGGCCACCGCCGCGGCGTCGCGGTCGATCACCTCGAAGAGCTCGCCGGCGCGCTCCTCCTCAGGTGCCCGGGACACCGTGAAACGCTTGCCGAGAGGGTCACCGACTGCGATCAACGAGCACGCTCCATCGAAGTGAATGGGAGGACGGCGCGCACGATAATCCAGAAGCCCCCTCCGTTGCACAGCCGAACGCGCGGCCGCCCGACGTCGCTCGCGGGCTGTGGTACCCATTCGAGCCGGTGAGTCCAAACGTCGGGTCGATGCTCGGGCCGTGGCTGCTCGTCGCGCTGGCGCTGGTGACCGTGCTGCTGCCCCCGCGGGGCGCTGGCGATGCCGCGCTGGCGGCGCGGAGCCCCCTTCGCATCGGGCTGGTGTTCGACGTGGGAGGCCGCGGCGACAAGAGCTTCAACGACGCCGCCTGGGCGGGCCTCGAGCGCGCCCGCCGTGAGCTGGGCGTCACCGTCGAGTACGTCGAGCCCGCCGACGGCGACGACCGCGCCGGGGCGCTGCGGCTCTTCGCCGCGCGAGGCTTCGACCGGATCATCGGCGTGGGCTACGTGTTCTCCCGCGACGTCGACGCGGTGGCGCTCGACCACCCCGACACCCGCTTCGCCTGCGTCGACTACGCGCCCCCGGAGCGGGGCGACGGGCCGCGCAACGTCGTCGGGCTCAAGTTTCGCGAGGAGGAGGGGGCCTTCCTGGTGGGGGCCGCCGCCGGGCTGAGCACCGCCCGCAACGCCGTGGGCTTCGTCGGGGGGATGGAGATCCCGCTGATCCGTCGCTTCGAGGCGGGATACCGCGCCGGGGTGGGGGCGGTCTGCCCGTCGTGCCGGGTCCTCGCGGCCTACGCCGGCAGCACCCCGACGGCCTTCAAGGACCCCGAGCGCGGCGCCCAGCTCGCCACCGCGCAGATCGCCGCGGGCGCGGACATCCTCTTCCACGCCTCGGGCAGCACCGGGCACGGGGTCTTCGTGGCCGCGCAGCGCCTCGGCGCCCGGGCCATCGGCGTCGACGCCGACCAGCACGACGAGATGCCCGGGGTGGTGCTCACCTCCATGCTGAAGCGCGTCGACGTGGCGGTCTTCGAGCTGATCCGCGAGGCCACGCAGGGGCGCTACGAGCGCGGCGCCCGGGGGCTGCGCACCTTCGGCCTCGCCGAGGGGGGCGTCGACTGGGTGCACGAGGGGCCGCACGCGAGCGGCCTGCGCCCCGAGGTGATCCAGCGGGTCGAGGCGCTGCGGGCGCAGATCATCCGGGGCGAGATCGCGGTGCCAGGGAGGGAGTAGGTCGCGGGGAGGGTGAGGGCGTCGCTAGCGGCGGAGGTCGCGCAGCAGCGCCCGCTCCATGGCGGCGAGGCCCGGGGCGGCCTCCGTCGGGGCGTCGCGCCTCGCCTCGCGCACGGCGGCCAGCATCTCCGGGCCGCCCATGGAGAGGGCCGCCACCCCGATCGCGTCGCGCTGCGCAGGCAGCTCGCGCCAGCGACGGATCACCGCCCTCGCGGCGCTCGCGCGCAGGGGGGCGTCCATCGACGAGCGAGCGCCCGGTCGGGCCCAGCTCGACGCCGACTCCGCGAGGCCCTGGGCGAGGGCCGCGGCGTGCGAGGGGGCGACGGTGGACTCGAGCTGCGACACCATCCAGCGAGAGGCCTCGGGGTGGGCGCAGCGCCCGAGGGCCGAGGCGGCGGGGTCGCGGCGCTCGCCGGTGGCGGCCATGAGCGCTCGCCGGTCGGCTTCCTGGCAGACCCGGGCGAGGCCGCGGGCGGCGGCGCGCAGCTCCGGCGCCTCGGTGGCGGTCGAGAATACACCGCGGAGTAAAGGGAGGGCCCGCGCGTCGCCGAGGTTGCCGACGGCCTCGAGCAGTCCGAGGCGCAGCGCCGAGCGCTCGTCGGCGGAGAGGTCGCGGGGGTAGCCGCTGAGGGCGAGGGCGTCGAGCATCGGGAGCAGCGCCTCGGGGCCCAGGGCGCGCAGCTCGATGGCGACGGAGGGGCGGCCGGCGCGGGAGCGGCGGTAGAACTCCGGGCGCAGGCCCTCGAGGTCGGCCACGCGGCGGTAGGCCTCCGGGTGGCGGGCGCGGTCGGCCCGGACCGCGGTGGCGAGCGGCCGCGCCACGCTGTCGGGGACGGCGCGCGGGTCGAGCAGCGGCGAGGCGCCGACGAGGCCGGGGAGGAGCGAGAGCGACAGGGTCGCGAGCAGCCGTCTCATCGGGTCACCTCCCACCAGGCGCCGCGCGCGGGGATTCGTCGGAGGGCGTTGGTGCCGCAGTGCACCTCCCCTTCGGCGGCGTGGAGGATGTCCCACTGCTCGGCGAAGTGGGCGGTGATGCCCTCCGCGCGCATGAGGGCGCTGAGGTGGGTCTGCATGAAGTCCGCGTTGTTGAGGAGCGCCGCGTGGGGCTTCGCCATGATCACCGATCGGCCGTAGAGCAGCAGGTTGACGGTGCCGGGCATGTACGCGGCGCCCTGGCCGTTCTCGATCTCCCACATGAGGAAGGGCATCTCGATGACCTCGTCGTCGGTGAGCCCGGCCTCGGTCTGGAGGATCTCCCGGACCATGTCGATGTGCGCCTGGTCGCGCTGGTTGAAGGCCATGAGCTCGGTGTCCGCGAGGATGCTGTTGATGGTCCTCGCGGCGGAGTAGGCGCGGCCCTCCAGGGGGTGGCCCTCCGGGTGGAACCACCGCTGCCCCTCGAACATCACCCGCTCGCCGTTGGCCGGGTCGGCCTCGACCAGGGCCTGGAGCTGCGCTCGGGCCGCGCGGGGCGAGGCCACCAGGAGCTTCCAGCCCCGGGGGGAGTTCACCGGGATGAAGCTCGCGAACTCGTCGACGTGGCCCACGTGCAGCCACGAGGTGTCGAGCTCCAGCACCGGCCCCTGCACCCGCTGGGCGTTGAGGAAGGCGCGCAGCTCGGGGTCGCTGCTTCGGGCGGCGACGTTGCCGTGGAAGAGCCGCCCGAGGGGATGGCCCGCGTAGGCCGGGATCACCTCCAGGTTGCCGAAGGAGTCGAGGCTGGGGTCGTGCGCCCGCCCCGAGGGGTAGCGCACCGAGTGGTGCCAGACGTAGCCGCGGTCGGGGCCGACGAAGTCTCGGCGCGTCCAGGCCGCGATGGCGCGGTCGACCCTCGGGGTGCGGAGCACGACGTTCATGCCGCGGGGGGCGTCGCCGCCGGGCATCGCGGTCCAGCCGAGCTCCATGTAGTCCTGGGTCCAGACGTCGGGGCCGCGGTCGCGCTCGCCCCAGTCGGGGTCCATGCCGTCGATGGTCTCGAACTCCATGCGGTCCTCGGTCGTGATCGAGTCGAGGTCGTTGATGAAGCGGGCCAGCGCGAAGATCCCTCCGCCGGTGGTGGCGTAGACGCGCTCGGTCTCGTCGAGCGAGCTGCTCACCACGAAGGGCGCCACGCGCATCACCGTGCGGTCGTCGCCCAGCGCCTCGCCGCCGCGGGTCACGGCCAGCGTCAGGGTGATCTCTCCCTGCCACTCCGCCGTGGGGAAGCCGCTCGACTCGACGCCGAGCTCCAGGCCCGCGCGCAGGTCGGCGGTCGACAGGGTCTCCGCCGCGAGGTCGACGCGCCGCCACGCGCCGCCGTCCACGCGAAACACCCGCACCGTCGGGCTCGTCGGGCCGGCGAGGGAGAGCCGCCCGGTCGCCCCCTCGACGAGGTCTGGCATCGGCGCCACGCGCACCCTCGCCAGGTCGAGCGCGTCGGCCTCGCCGTTGACCACGTCGTCCGCGCCGTCGAGCACGTCGTCGTCGTCGTCGTCGTCCACGTTCGCCAGGAACACCGCCCCGTGCGCCGCGTCCCAGCTCGCCCGGAAGGCCTCGTCGTCGCCGGTGTCGGAGACGGTTCCGTCGCGGTTGGCGTCCACGAGCAGCCGCACCCGCGGTCGCGCCGGGCCGGAGTCGGTCCCCGCGTCGAGGGCGAGGTGGGCGGGGGTCGTCGCCACGTCGTCGCCGCAGCCCATGAGGAGCGCGGCGAGCGTCGCGATGAGCCATCGAGGACGGGACCTGGGTGTCATCAGGCGCGGATGGGAGCGCCTCCGCGCGCAGGCGTCAACCAGGGCCGCGGTCCGCAGCGCCGAGGTCATAGAGCGCGGCGTCGTGGCCGAAGCCGGGCCAGTGCACCAGGTCGCGAGGGCACCGGGCCAGCACCGCGCACACGATGCGGTTGCATCGGGCGTCGAAGTCGAAGAACCCGGTGACCCCGGCGGTGCGGGCGCGAAGCCGGAGCATCGGCTGCCCGTCGCCCACGACGGTCGCGAGACGGTCGAGCAGCGCGCTGGCCCCCGGGTCGTTGTCGGGCTCCAGCGCCAGCAGCAGGCGAGGGCGCTCGAGCACGTGCTGCAGCGGCCCGTGCACCATCTGGAGCGCGTCCCAGCAGGGCGGGTCGCAGGTCGCGGGGCCCTCCAGCCATTTCCAGCGGAGCCCGTGGGCGAGCTCGAGGCCCGGGTCGCAGCTCACGAAGGCCACGTGGCCCGAGGCGGCCAGCGCGGCGGCCCGCTCGTCGAGCGCGATGTCCTCGTCCGGGAGCCCGTCGGGGATGACGTCGAGGTGCCCCTCGAAGGGCGGCGCGTCGCCCCGGGCGAGGCTGAGCGCGTCGATCACCCGCAGCAGCACCATGGTGGCCGCGGCGGGCCCCTGCACCCGAAGCAGGAGGCCGCTCTCGTCCCTCGGGGGGTGGCCGACGACGAGGCCGCCCAGCGCGCGGATGTCCGCGAGCGAGGCGTGATCGGGCACGGCGGTGACCACCACGCAGGCCGCGAAGGAAGGAGCGCGCGCGAGGGCGAGCCGCGCGTTGGGGGCGATGCCCTGGCTGATCACGACGAGGACGGCGCTCGGGTCGGTGACGTCGGCGGCGCGCCCGGGGGCGAAGGCCGACAGCGGGACGAACGCGGCGCAGGCGTGGAGGTGACGGCGGAGGAGCGCGGCGAAGAGGCGGGCGGGGCCCTCCGAGGCGCCTGCGCCGGTGATGATCCAGCGGGTGCGGTGGGAGAGGGCGCTCAGCGAGGGCAGCGGCGCGGCGAGCGTGGCGCGGAGCACCGAGGGGAGGTCGGCGCAGCGCTGTCGCAGGAGGTCGAGTCCGCCGTCGCTCATCACGTTCCTGCGTCGGGGCGGGCGTCGGGGTCGTGCTTGCGGAGGGCCATCGCCCGGAGATAACCCACGAGCCCGTCGAGGTCCTGCTCGCTGAGGTTGGGGTGCGCGGGCATCGCGCCGTAGCGGAAGCTCAGCGGGTTGCGGATGTACGCCCGGACCTGCGCCTCGGGGCGATACTCGGTGACGTTCCTCGGGACGTTGAGGTCGGGGCCGACGCGGCCGCCCTCGCGGTTGATGGCGTGGCAGCGGATACACTGGTCGGTAAAGATCGCGTAGCCCCGGCGAGCGAGCGACCCCTCCGGCTCGCCCTCCGGCGCCGTGTGGGGGAACACCGCCTCGAAGCGCGCCACCTCGATGACGGCGAGCTGCCATGGGCGAGGGTGCGTCTCCAGGTCGACCTGCGAGGGCTCGCGCCACACGAGGTACGCGGGCCCCGGGTTGGCGCGCTGCGGTCCGATGGGCTCCCAGCCCGGGCGGTCGAGGTCGCGCACGGCGAGGTAGGCACCGGGCTCCAGCAGCCGCTCCCCGGCGATGGGCACGGTGTATCCGTCCCGCGCCCGCAGCACGAACTGCCGCGCCCCGAGCGGTCCGGCCACGGCGCCGCGGAAGCCCTCGGCGAGCACGCGGTCGAGGCGCATCGCGCGGAAGCGCTTGGCGCGGTGGTAGTAGCCGTCGAAGTTCTCCACGGCCTCGGGCTCGATCCGCGCCGTGAGCTCGCCCAGGGTCATCGAGCGCACGGTGCGGCCGTCGACGCGGAACTCCATCCTCGCGCCGGGCTCCTCGGCCAGCGGGAGGGCGCCCGCGTCGGCGGCGACGGGGGCCGCCGGGCGTCCGTTGCACGACGCGAGGAGGAGCGCGAGGGTGGCGGCGGCGAGGCGGCTCACGGCCGCAGGTCCCTCGGGGCGCGCCACGCCACGAAGGCCACGAAGAGGCCGTAATAGAGGACGTTGGGGACGATGCGCAGCAGGTACGCGGGCTCGATGCCGGAGAGGATCAGCACGTCCGAGGAGGCCCAGAGCGCGTACTGCACCAGGAAGAAGGTCGCGACGTCGCGGGCGAGCGAGGGGGCCTGGCGGGGGATGAGCGCGAAGCGCCAGAGGGCGAAGAGCGCGAGCGAGAGCAGCTCGTAGAAGAGGAAGATGTTGCGGGTGGCGGCGAAGTAGCCAGGCGCGACGCGGGTGGCGAGGGCGACCGCGAGGGAGGCGACGAGGCTGAAGCCGAGGGCTCGCGCCAGGGCGGAGGGCCACGAACGCGCGGGCGACGTGAGGCGTTCGAGCAGCAGGTAGGCGCGCAGGTCGCCGAGGATCACGAACACGATGGAGGCCGCGCGCTCGGCGGAGGGGTGGCCGTGGAGGGGCGTGGCGAAGCCGGTGAGCGACGCATCGAGGACGATCTCGATGGCAAAGCCGAGCAGCCAGGCGCGGAGGAAGGGCGACCAGGCATCGGGCTGTCTCGCGCGGAGCCAGAGCACGTACGCGAGGCCCCCGAGCGCCAGCGGAAGCAGCAGTCCCGGGTGGTGCCAGGGGGAGGAGTAGATCTGCGAGGGGGACATCGGTGTTCAGTGGGCTTCGACGCCGTAGGATGCCCGAATCAGTCGTTCAGGGGCGTCGGCGAATCGCGCCGCTCTGTACGACCTCGAAGGCCGTGCCCGGGACGTCCTTGAGCTGATCGAGGTCGGCGTCGTTCCACGAGCGCGAGGCCTCGCCCGAGAGGTACCAGTTGCCGCCGGTGTCGGCGTTGAACATCCCGTAGGTGCGCAGCGCCTCGAGGATCACCCGGGCCGCCCCTCGGAAGCGGCTGATGTCGTAGGAGCGCTTGAGACGGAAGCGCAGTCCCATGGGCGGGGCGTCGCGGTCCTCGTCGCCGCCGGGGTGCGTGGCCGGGAGGATCCAGCCGTCCTGGGTGTGCTCGAAGGTGACGCGGAGCGCGTGCCGGATGGCGCCGGTGCGGACCTCGTCCATGCGCGCGAGGCCGGGGAAGATGGGCAGGCCCGCCTGGTCGCAGGAGGTCCAGGTGTCGGGGCGCAGGCCGTTGGAGCGCAGGTCGAAGACGGCCCCGGAGCCCGCGACCCAGCCGTTGCCCGAGCGCTCGGCGTGATAGAGCTCGAAGAGCCTGCAGGTGCCCGACTGGATGGCGATGACGTGGTGGTCCCGACCGCCTTCGATGGGCGCGTCGAGGGGGATGGGGTGCGGCCCCGGGTCGCTCTCGTCGCCGTACTCGTTGTAGGTCACCGGGACGCGAGGCTGCGACGCGGGCACGACCACATAGGGGATGCCGTACTGGGGGTTGGAGCCGAAGTCCGGGTGGAGGAAGCCCGGGCCGTGGGCCTGGATGTTGGCGATGTAGCGGTCCGAGCGGGGGTCGACCGGATCGTTGGAGACGTCGCGGTTCCAGGGGTTGTCGGGCGGGAAGATGGGGCACCCGGCGACCACCGGAGGGCCCTGCGACGTGGGCGTCGCGGGCACCGAGGTCACCCCGAGGGTGAGTCGCTGCGCCGCCCGAAAGGAGCGCTGCGGAGAGCAGCGGCACGACGCGCAGAAGGCCATCAGCACGAGCAACCGGGGGGCGACTGAGCGGTGCATGGCCACGATGACGTCGGTCTACCACCGGGGCAATCGGCGCCGCAACGCGTCCAGCGCGGCGCGCTCGTCGGGAGCGCGAAACACCAGCAGCACCGCCAGCGCGGGGTAGGCCCCGATGATCGCCGCGCGCAGCGCGAGGTTGACCGCCCGCGAGGCGTCGAGGCCGCGATAGCCCAGCACGCCGAGCGCGAGCGCGAGCCCCGCGAGGATCGCGACGCGGCGGTACTCGTAGGACACCGGGAGCACCCGGCGCACGGCCGCGTGGAGGGCGAGCGCGTAGAGGGCGAACACGATGGGCGTGGCGACGATGGCGCCCAGCAGGCCGAAGCGGGAGACGAGCGCGATGCCGAGGCCGAGGTCGACGAGCGCGAGGGCGGGCTCGATCCACGCGACCGGGCGGGGGTTGCCGCCGAGCACCAGGCCGTTGCGGAAGAACTCCGCGACCTCGCGGAGCGCGAAGGCCGTCGCCACCGCGGGGATGACCAGCGCGGCGCTGGCGAAGGCCGGCGTGGCGAAGACGGCGACCAGCTCCGGGGCGGCGACGGAGAGCGCGAGCGCCGCCCAGGCGAAGAGGCCGGCGAAGAGGGTGAAGGTGCGGACGAAGCGCTCCCGGCCGTGGGGGCCGTCCCAGATCACGTACATCTGCGCGGTCCAGGCGTTGCGGAGGGGGTTGCCGAGCACCGAGGAGATGAGCGCTCCGAACTTGAACCCGAGCGCCCAGCGGCCGACGTCGGCGAGGTCGCAGTAGTGGTTGAGCACGTAGCTGCGGCTGTGCTGAAGCGCGATGAGGGCCAGCGCTCCGGGGATGAGGGGCCAGCCGAAGGCGTGCATGCGGCGCAGCGCGGAGGGGTCGAAGGCGAGGCCGGTGCGGCGGAGCGTGAGGGCGCAGAGGGCCGTGGCGGTGACCGCCGAAGCGAGGAGGGTGGCGAGGGCGAGGCCGCGGACGCCGAGGTCGAGCGCGGCGATGAAGGTGAGGTTGAGGACGAGGCCCAGGCCGGTGCGAGCGAGGGTCCAGGCGGCGAAGGCGAGGGGGCGGTCCTCGGCGCGGAAGCGGGTGAGGGGGATCTCCAGCATGGCCTGGAAGGCCACCGCCCCGAAGGTGAGCTGCAACAGCGGGGCGCGGGCCGCGTCGTGGAGGAGCAGCGCCGCGAGCGCGGGCGAGGCGAGTGCGCCCGCGAGGGCGATGAGGCCGCCGACCCCGGCGAGGAAGAGGATCGCGGTGGAGGTCACCCGGTCGCGGCCGCGGTCGTCGGGGGCGTCGTGGAGGAAGCGGACGAAGGGGTCGGAGATGGCCGAGGAGAAGAGCACCAGGGCGACGAGGTCGACGGTGTCGATGAGCTCGGCGAGGCCGTAGTCGGCGGCCCCGAGGCGGTGCGTGTAGACCGGCACCATCACGAAGGACATGGCGCGCGAGACCAGCATCGTGAGGGCGTAGACCGACGACTGCCGCGCGAGCGCCCCGAGCGCCGAGGAGGAGGTCACGGGGCGCAGCATGCGCAGGCTCCGAGCCCGCGGGGAAGCGCCTCCGTGGCGCGACGGGTGACACAGATGCCGCGTCGACCAACTCGGGATTGACCGGGGCGCGGAGCGGGGGCGAGACTGCCTCTACCGAATTGGAGGTTCATGTGATGCTTCGTTGGTGGCGGCTCCTTGCCGCAGGGGTCGCTCTGGGTGCCCTGGTGGGCTGTTCGTCGGAGGATGGGGGGCTGAACTGCAACCCCCCGCAGATGGCGTGCGGCACGGCCTGCGCAGACATCTCCTCGGATGCTCGCAACTGCGGCGCCTGCGGCACGGTCTGCGGCACCGGTGAGCGCTGCGTCTCGGGGCGGTGCCTCTCGCCCTGCGGCGACGACCAGACCATCTGCGGCGGGCAGTGCGTCGATCTGCAGACCAGCCAGCAGCACTGCGGCGCCTGCGGCACGGCCTGCGCGGCGGGCACCATCTGCGTCGAGGGCGCCTGCGCGGTCTCCTGCCCGGCGGGCGTGACCCGCTGCGACCTGCCCTCCGGGGCCGGCGCGCTCTGCGCCAACCTGACCAACAACCGGCTGCACTGCGGGGGCTGCAACCGCGCCTGCGGTGCGGGCCAGCTCTGCGTGGCCGGGGTCTGCCGCGCCGGCTGCCCGACGGGACAGGCCGCCTGCCAGGACCGCTGCGTCGACCTGCAGAACGACAACGCCAACTGCGGCGCCTGCCGGGCGACCTGCTCGCAGGGCTTCTCCTGCCAGGCGGGCCGATGCCGGCTGGCCGACTGCCCGACCGGGACGATGGCCTGCGGCAGCCGCTGCGCCAACGTGCAGACCGACCGCGACAACTGCGGCCGCTGCGGCATGGCCTGCCCGCCCAGCAACGTGTGCAACGCGGGCGTCTGCGCCGCGACCTGCGCGATGGGCCAGACCCGGTGCAGCGAAGACTGCGTCGACCTCCAGACCTCGAACGCCAACTGCGGCGCCTGCGGGATGGCCTGCACCGGCGGACAGATCTGCCGGGCCGGGGCGTGCGTTCGCGAGTGCGCCATGGGCCAGACGCTCTGCGGTGATCGCTGCGTGGCCCTCTCGACCAACCGCGCCAACTGCGGGGCTTGCGGCACGGCGTGCACGGCGCTCCAGGTGTGCACCGGCGGCGCGTGCGCGCCCACCTGCGCCGCGGGCCAGACCCTCTGCAGCGGCGTGTGCACCCTGACCGCCGCCGACCCCGCCAACTGCGGCGCCTGCGGCACCGCCTGCACCGCCTCGCAGGCGTGCGTGGCCGGGGTGTGCACGGCGGTCCTCTCGACGGACCCGTTCTGCCCGGCGCCGAGCGTGCGCTGCGGCGCGGTCTGCACCGACGTGCGAACCGACAACAACAACTGCGGGATGTGCGGCATGGCCTGCGCCGGCAACCGCCTCTGCGCCGCGGGCGTGTGCGCGGTGCCCTGCTCGACCGGACAGCAGCGCTGCGGCTCGGCCTGCGTGACCGTCGCGACCGACCGGAACAACTGCGGCGCCTGCGGCAACGTCTGCACCGCGACCCAGACCTGCATCGCGGGCGCGTGCACCTGCGCGGCCGGTCAGACGGCCTGCGGGACGGCCTGCGCCAACCTCACCTCGGACCGGAACAACTGCGGCGCCTGCGGCGCGGCCTGCCCGACGGGGCAGTTCTGCGTGCGCAGCGTCTGCGGCACCATGCCGGCGCTCTACCACGGATGGACCTCGCCGCTCGCGGGTTGCTCCACGTCCGGCTACAACACCACCGCGACCACCAACCTCGGCGGAACCTACCCCTACAACATGGGTGACAGCGCCGCGTGTCGCGCCTGGAAGCTCGCCGCCACGGTCTGCACCACCGAGCCCAGGGCCTACTCCGGCATGGACAACTGGCAGTGCCCGGTCTCCGGCGGCTTCACCGACCCGGTGTTCGGCACCTACTGCATGGTGTCCAACCAGTACCTGTGCTCGACCTGCCCGGGCGCCTGCAACGCTGGTGTCTGCTCGGACTCCGGTGACTCCAACACCTCGCGCAACTGCTCTGGCCGGGAGACTGACCAGCCGTGACCCGAAGGTCGACGCGCTCCAGGTCGTCCCAGAAGAACCCCGTGCAAGCGATGAACACTTCCATGCGAACCCAGCCTCTCCCGTCCGTTCTGCGCGCCTTGGGGGCGCTGCTCGTCCTGCTGCTCGTGCAGGCCTGCGAGAACACCGACAGGGTCTTCACCCCTGAGCCCGACGCCGGACCCACCACCGACATGGGCGGCCTCACCTGCGACGCCCCGCTCTCTCCCTGCCGCAACATGTGCCTCGACCTCGGGTCCGACCCGATGAACTGCGGCACCTGCGGCTTCGCCTGCGCGGGCGACCAGATGTGCGTGAGCGGCCGCTGCCTCGGCGCCTGCCCGACGGGGCAGACCCGCTGCGGCCAGCGCTGCGTCAACCTCAACACCGACCGCACCAGCTGCGGCTCGTGCGAGCGCTCCTGCGCCGCGGGCCTCGTCTGCTCCGAGGGCGTCTGTGCCCAGGAGTGCGGCCCGATGTACGCGCGCTGCGACGTGATCGGCGACGCCGGCGCGGGCACCGACGCGGGCGCCGTCACCGGGCGGACCTGCACCGACACCAGCATCGACGAGCGCAACTGCGGCGCCTGCGGCAACCGCTGCGCCGCGGGCCAGGTCTGCGAGAGCGGATCGTGCCGGCTGATGTGCCCGACCTCGCAGATGATGTGCGGCAACGCCTGCGTCGACCTGGCCACCAGCAACGCCCACTGCGGCACCTGCGGCAACGCCTGCCCGTCGGGCCAGCGCTGCACCGCGGGCGCCTGCGCCCCGGTGGGCTGCCCGGCCACCTTCACGGTCTGCGGCGGCGTCTGTACCGACACGGCCAACGACACCGTCAACTGCGGCACCTGCGGCAACGTGTGCCCCACCCCGGCCTCGTGCCGGATGGGCCGCTGCAGCATCGACTGCCCCTCCGGGCGCACCGCCTGCGGCGCGCTCTGCGTCAACACGGCCACCGACCGGCTCCACTGCGGGGCGTGCGGCACCGCCTGCCCCGCGGGCCAGCTCTGCGCGCTCGGGGTCTGCCAGCCGGGCTGCCCGACGGGCACCATCCGCTGCGGCGACCTCTGCGTCGACACCAGCACCGACGTCGCCAACTGCGGCGCCTGCGCGACGGCCTGCGCCGCCGGTCAGGTCTGCACCGGGGGCGTCTGCGCGGGCGCCTGCACCGCGGCGCAGATCAACTGCCTCGGCCGCTGCGTGAACGCGCAGTACGACCCGGCCAACTGCGGCGCCTGCGGCGTCGCGTGCGGCGCGGGCTTCGCGTGCCGCATGGGGGTCTGCAGGCCGCTCACCAGCACCGACGCCTCGGTCTGCGCGGCGCCCAGCCTGCTGTGCGGCGGCCTGTGCGTCGACCCCCGCACCGACAACGTCAACTGCGGGATGTGCGGCCAGGCCTGCGCGGCCGACCGCATCTGCGCGGCCGGCGTGTGCTCCGCCCCGTGCACCTCCACGCAGCGCCGCTGCGGCGCGGCCTGCGTCAACACCACCACCGACCGGGACAACTGCGGCGCCTGCGGCAACGTGTGCCCGACGGGTCAGTCGTGCCTCGCCGGGCGCTGCGGCTGCCCGACGGCGCAGACCTACTGCGGGATGGGCGCCACCGCCACCTGCTCGAGCACCCAGACCGACCGCGCCAACTGCGGCGCGTGCGGGATGGCCTGCCCGGGGACGATCCCCTGCGCGGGCGGGGTGTGCGGCTGCCCGATGGGTCAGACCAACTGCAGCAACGCCTGCGCGAACCTCCAGTCCGACGCGGCGAACTGCGGCGGCTGCGGGCGCGCCTGCCCGATGGGTCAGTTCTGCGTGCGCGGCGCCTGCGGCGCGATGCCGCCGCTCTATCACGGCTGGACCTCGCCGATCGCTGGCTGCTCCACCACCGGCTACAACATGACGGCGACCACCAGCCTCGGCGGGATGTATCCGTACAACACCGGTGACAGCGCCGCGTGCCGCGCGTGGAAGGTCGCCGCCACGGTCTGCACCACCGAGCCCACGGCCTACTCGGGCATGGAGAACTGGCAGTGCCCGGTCTCCGGCGGGTTCACCGACCCGGTGTTCGGCACCTACTGCATGGCGAGCAACCAGTACTCGTGCTCGACCTGCCCCGGCGCCTGCAACGCGGGCCCCTGCCGCAGCGGCTCCAACACCCTGCGCAACTGCAGCGGCTCCGAGACGACCCAGCCCTGATCGATCCCACCGGGGGGGCGCCTTCGGCCCCTCCGCTCCCCCCTCCCGTCCCGCTCTCTCCCGCACCCCCTGACGACCGATCCCAAAGAGAACCCCCTCCGCCGCGCGCTGCGCAGGGGGAGGGGGTCGAGGGGACACCCGCGCTGTCGCCGCGGAGCGACTCGGATCAGAGCCCCGTCACCGGCTCCGGGGTCACGCCGTTGCCGCCGATGTTTCCGCGCCCGAGCTGGCCGTTCATGTTGCTGCCCCAGCAGAGCACCTGGCCGCTGCCGCGCAGGGCGCAGGAGAAGCCGAAGCCCGTGACGATCGCGATGGCGCGGTCGACCACCGAGACCACCACCGGGGTGAGGCTGCTGGTGGTGTTGCCGTTGCCGAGCTGACCGAAGGCGTTGGAGCCCCAGCAGCGGGCGCCGCCGTTGCGCAGCAGCACGCAGGAGTGCTTCTCGCCGGCGCCGACGCCCAGCGCCGTGGAGATGCCGGGCACCGCGGTGGGCGTCGCGCGGTCCATCATGGTGCCGTCGCCGAGCTGGCCGTCGGCGTTGGAGCCCCAGCAGAACACCGCGCCGGAGTTGCGGGCGACGCAGGTGTGGCCGAGGCCCGTGGAGACCGCGAGCGCGTCGGCGATGCCGGTGGCCTCGACGGGCGTCGCGCTGGTGACGCGCATGCCGTTGCCGAGCTGCCCCTGGGTGCCGCGGCCCCAGCAGGAGACGCCGCCGTTCGACCGGATGCCGCAGGTGTGGTTGGGACCCGCGTCGATCTGCTGGAAGTCCGTCGGGCCCGACACGGTCACCGCGAAGGCGCGGTTGGAGTTGGTGCCGTCGCCCACCTGGCCGTCGGCGTTGGCGCCCCAGCACGAGGCCGACCCGCTGCGGCGCACCACGCAGGAGTGCGCGTCGCCCACCGCCACGGAGAGCGCGTCGTCGACGCCCTGCACCTGCACCGGCGTGGCCTGGTCGACCATCATCCCGTTGCCGATCTGCCCGCTGCGGCCGACGCCCCAGCACCACGCGGTGCCGTCGGACTTCACCGCGCACCCGTGGAAGCGGCCCACCGCGACGTCGACCACGCCCGTCAGGCCCATGATGCTGGTGGGCGTGGAGCGGGTCTCCCGGGTGCCGTCGGCGATCATCCCGTTGTTGTTGGCGCCCCAGCACGCGGCCGTCCCGTCGCCGCGGCGCGCGCAGATGGTCTGCGAGGTGGCCGCGAGGCGCAGGCCCATGCCGTCGCCGAAGTTGGTCATGTCCGTGTTCTGGTTGCAGTTGCCGGCCGGCCGCGGCGGGCTCGAGGCCGTGTAGTTCACGACCGCGCCGTTGTCCCCGGCGGCCCAGATGTTGTTGGCGCTGAAGCCCCAGATGGTGCGCAGGTCGCGCGTGGTCATCGAGGGCACCGGGCCCCAGGCCGCGCCGTTCCAGTGCACCGCGGCGCCGCCCGCGCCGACCGCCCAGACGTCCGTCGCGCTGCTGCCCCACACCGCGCGCAGCACCCCCGTGGTGCCGGTCAGCACCCGGTTGAACTGCCGCCCGTCCCAGCGCTGCGCGGCGCTCGTGCCGACCAGCCAGACGTCGTTCGCCGACGCTCCCCAGACGCCATAGTAGTAGGTCGATCCGGAGAGGGACTGCTCGGTCCAGGTGGTGCCGTTGCCGCGGTAGACCTTGGCGCCGACGGCCCAGAGGTCGTTGGTGCCGAAGCCGTAGATGGCCTGCAGGTCGCTGCCCGCGGTGATGCCCATGGAGCTGTTGGTCCAGCGGGTGCCGTCGTAGTGCCAGGCCTGGTCGGTGCCGACCGCCCAGATGTCCGTGGCGGACGAGCCCCAGAACATCCGCAGCTCGGTGCCGCCCAGGTTGGCCATCACCTCCGCGCTGGTCGTCGGGGGCATTCCCCCCATCACCGGGAAGCGCAGCATCGCGCCGACGCCCGCCTCGGCCGAGCCCGACGCCGGGATGGTCGCCCCGCCGGCGAAGATCGAGTCGCCGAAGCCGCCGATGGAGACCAGGCGGAAGTTGCGCTTCCCCATCTCGTCCATGAGCCCGACCATCGGACCCGCCACGAAGGCCGTGCCGTTGTACCGCCGCAGCGTCTGCTCGCCGAGGATGTACAGCCGGTCGGGCGCCGAGGCCCACATCGACAGGATGCTGTCGGTGGTGCCGCTGGCCACCGGGCGCCAGGCGCCGGGCACCATGCTCGCGAGCGCCGAGCAGTTGTTGCCGCCGCCGGCCGGCGGCGTCGCGTCGTCACCGCAGTGGGCGACGGCGAACGCGGCGAGACAGGCACACACCACAGGGGCGAGCTTCGATTGCTTCATCGAGGTTCCAGGGCTCCAGCGTCGAGAGGGTTTTTACGAGATGAGGTAATGATCGACGATCCGGCGCTCAGGCCTGGACGCGGCGGCGGCGACGGCGGACCGCGATGACCGCTCCGAGCCCGAGCACGCCGAAGCCCCAGGCGGGGTCGGCGTCGCGGCTGCCCGCGTGGCAGCTGCAGTCGCGGTTGGAGGGCGGCAGGCTCGGGGTCGAGCCCGCGTCGATGGCGCCGTCGACCCCGGCGCCCGCGTCGCGTCCGGCGTCACGGCCCGCGTCGCGGCCCGCGTCGGCCACGGCGCCGTCGGTGCTCGCGACGTCGGGGGTGCCCGCGTCGCGCATCGGCATCGGGCGGGTGCCCGGCACGCAGGCTCCGTCGCGGCACACCTCGCCGGAGGGGCAGAGGATGGTGTCCGGCGGCGCCTCGCAGGCGTCGCGGCACATGCCGCGCTCGCAGTAGGTTCCGGTCGGGCAGGTGATGCCGGTGCAGAGGTCTTCGCTGCAGTAGCCGTCGGGCTGGCAGCTCGCGCCGTCGGCGCAGGGGCGGCACTGGCAGCCGGGGATGCACTGCCCGAAGGTCGCCGAGGAGGGGGTGTTGTCGCAGACGTCGCGGCCGTCGCAGACCACGCCCTGGCAGGGGTTGATGCATCGGCCGGCGCGGCAGACCTGCGCGTAGGGGCAGGTGACGCCCTCGCAGATGCCGATGCAGCGGCCGTCGGAGCAGCGCTCTCCGCTGGGGCAGGTCACGTCGAGGCAGGAGGTCTCGACGCAGGTGCCGCGGGTGGAGCAGGTCTGGCCGGGCAGGCAGCCGAGCTCGGGCTGGCAGCGGTTGACGCACTGGCCGCGGTCGCACACCAGGTTGGTGCCGCAGAGGTCGTTGCCCTCGTCGGGCATGCCGTCGCAGTCGTTGTCGAAGCCGTTGCAGGCGCGGGCGCGGGGCATGTTCACCTGCTGGCAGCTCGTGCCCATGCCGGCGCAGAAGGTCACGCCCATGGCGCAGGCGCCCATCTGGCCGGGGACGGTGCAGGGCAGGCCCGCGCCGGTGCAGCCGCCCGCGATGTCGCCGCCGCGGATCTGGAAGCGGTAGAGCCCGGGCGAGCCGCCGGGGACGTTGGAGGTGCGGCACACCTCCTGGATCGCCATGGTGCGCGACATCGGGAGGGCGACGTAGTTCATGCGGTTGCCCGCGTCGAAGCCCACCTGGGCGGGCGTGCCGCCGAAGCCGCCCATGCCGCCGGAGGCGTCACCGGTGATCCACTCGCAGCGGTTGTAGCGAAACTCCACGTCGAAGTCGCCGACGCGGGTGCAGGTGCCGGAGGTGGAGAGCACCATCTGGAAGTCGTTGAGGTGGTCGTTGTGCGAGCTGAAGTACCCGACGTTGTGCCAGGTCACGACGATGCGGTTGGGCTCGACGTGGAAGCAGATCGAGTTGTTGCTCGGCTGGCCTCCGCCGCGGGTGTCCACGTCGGCCCACCACGGCGCGATCATCGGCTGGTCGGCCACGGGAAAGGGCTGCGGCGTGAAGGTGCCGAGGCCCCCGCGGAAGGTGATGTTGCCGTTGGTGTTGAGGTAGAAGCTCTGGTAGGTGCGGCCGAAGAAGGTGAGGCCCATCGGGAAGGCGGGCCGCAGGTCGATGGCCTCGGCCGCCCCGGTGCCGTCGGGGCCCGCGTAGGAGCCGTCGTCGTTGGGGTGCACGCAGTGGTCGACGGTGCCGTAGCCGGTCGGGCCGCCGAACCCGTTGAGCAGCGGGATCGCTTCCGCGGTGGTCGCGACGAAGGTGGTCACGGTCATCGCGGCGCACGCGTTGAGAAGGGTTCGGAGGTTGCCCGGGGCGGTCATGAACGATGCCTCACTTCTGCGTCGGAAAACGCTTGAGCCCCAACAGGAATCCCCGGGAGCGGCGCGCAAGGGAAGACGGCGTCGGTGTCCGTGACGTGAGCACAGCACCCGACGAGATTGGCGCGACCATAGCCCAGCGTCGCGGCTCCCGTCGAGGGACAGAAGCCGCGGCGGAGGACGGCGATCAGCAGGGCGGTCGAGGGTTCTGCGAGGGAGGAGCGAGGCGGCTCAGCGGCGAGCGCGGCGTCGGCGGCGCGCCGCGAGGGCGGTGCCGAACGCGAGGGCGCCGAAGTACCAGCCCGGCTGATGCTCGGCCACGCCAGCGCGGCAGGTGCATCCGGTCGACCCCTGGGTCCAGCGGAGCGGGCCGGCGTCGCGGGTCGAGCCGTCGGCGAGGCGCCCGGCGTCGCGCCCGGCGTCCGCGGGGCGGCCCGTGTCGGTCGCAGGGCGGCCGGTGTCCGTGATGCGTCCCGCGTCGAGCGGGGGAGCGACGCCTGCATCGATGGGGGCGGGGGCGCCGCTCACGCACTCACCGAGCCGGCACACCTCACCCGCGGGGCAGAGCCGGGTGTCGGGGCCGACCTCGCAGGAGTCGCGGCAGGTGCCGGCCTCGCAGTGGGCGCCGGTGGGGCAGGTGACGCCGGTGCACGCGTCGACGGTGCAGTGCCCGTCGGGCTGGCAGGTCTGGCCCGCGGCGCAGGGGCGGCACTGGCAGCCCGGGACGCACTGGCCGAAGCTGGTGGAGCGGGGGTCGTCGTCGCAGACGTCGCGGCCGTCGCAGACCACGTCGGCGCAGGGGTTGACGCATCGGCCCGCGCGGCAGCTCTGCGCCCACGGGCAGGTCACGCCGTCGCACACGCCGAGGCAGCGCCCGTCGGCGCAGCGCTGCCCCGCGGGGCAGGTCACGTTGAGGCACGAGGTCTCGACGCAGGTGCCGCGGTCGGAGCAGGAGCGGCCGGTGAGGCAGCCGAGCTCGGGCTGGCAGCGCTCGACGCACTGGCCGCGGTCGCACACCTGGTTGGTCGGGCAGAGGTCGTTGCCCTCGTCGATCATCCCGTCGCAGTCGTTGTCGAAGCCGTTGCAGGCGCGGGGGCGGGGGCGGTTGACCTGCTGGCAGGTGGTGCCCATGCCCGAGCAGATGGTCACGCCCATGCCGCAGGCGCCCATCTGTCCGGCGACGGTGCAGGGCATGCCCGCGCCGGTGCAGCCGCCGCCGACGACGCCGCCCCGGATCTGGAAGCGGTAGAGCCCGGGCGCCCCGCCGGGGACGTTGGAGGTGCGGCACACCTCGAGGATCGCCGCGGTGCGCGACATCGGGAGCGCGACGAAGTTCATGCGGTTGCCCGCGTCGAAGCCCACCTGGGCGGGCGTGCCGCCGAGGCCGTTGGAGCCGCCGGAGGCGTCGCCGGTGGTCCACTCGCAGCGGTTGTAGCGAAACTCCACGTCGAAGTCGCCGCCGGTGGTGCAGGTGCCGGAGGTGGAGAGCACCATCTGGAAGTCGTTGAGGCGGTTGTTGTGCGAGCTGTAGTAGCCGACGTTGTGCCAGGTCACGACGATGCGGTTGGGCTCGATGTGGAAGCAGATCGAGTTGTTGCTCGGCTGGCCTCCGCCGCGGGTGTCCACGTCGCCCCACCACGGCGCGATCATGGGCTGATCGGCCACCGGGAAGGGCTGCGGGGTGTACGTGAAGAGCGCGGCGTTGAAGGTGATGTTGCCGTTGGTGTTGAGATAGAAGCTGTTGAAGGTCCGCCCGAAGAAGCGGAGGCCGGTCGGGAAGGCGGGGCGCAGGTCGATGGCCACCGCGGCGCCGCTCCCGCCGGGGCCGGCGTAGGAGCCGTCGTCGTTGGGGTGGACGCAGTGGTCGGCGGTGCCGTAGCCCGTCGGCCCGCCGAAGCCGTTGAGCAGGGGGATGGCCTGCGCCTCGGGGGAGGCCGCGACGAGCATGGCGGAGAACGCACAGACGGAGAGCAGCGGGCGCTGGAGTCGACCCAGGGCGATCATCGATGGGGCCTCTTCGTGATGGTTGAACGGACGCTCAGAAGAATCTCTGCCGTCGCGGCATCGGGCACGTTAGTGCATTCCCGCAGCCCTCGTCGAGAGGACCCTTGACCGGCGACACGGCGGAGCTCTCAGCCTGGCGTCGGGGCTGATCCCTCGTCGCGGACCTTCGACCAGTCGAGGCGGTCGCTGTCGGCGGCGCGGGGGAGGGCGCGCTGCAGCGCCGCGAGGAGCGAGGCGCGGCCCTGCGGCAGCTTCTTCGGGTCGCAGCGCGCGGAGAGCCGCCAGGTGACCTTCTCGCCGTTGAAATCGAGGGGGCCCTCCAGCTCCACGGCGCCGCGCAGGTCGAACTTCGCGGGCTCGTCGACGAGGGGCTGCACCGCCGCCTGGAGGACGGCCCGGGCGCGCTCCACGGGGACGCTCCATGGGGAGCTCACGTCGACGATGGCGCGCTGCCAGGAGTGGGTGCGGTTGGTGACGGTGCCGATGCCGCCGTTGGGGATGAAGTGCAGCGGGCCCGCGGCGTCGCGGAGCACTGTGACCCGCATGGTCATCTCCTCGACGGTTCCGGTGATGGTGCCGATGGAGATGGTGTCGCCCACCGCGTACTGGTTCTCCATCAGGATGAAGAAGCCGCCGAAGAAGTCCTTCACGATGGTCTGCGCGCCGAAGCCGACGGCGACGCCCGCGATGCCCGCGCCGGCCAGCACCGGCGTCACGTCGAGGCCGATGCTCGCGAGCACGGTGACCGTGGCGATGGCGTAGACGATCGCCCGCGCCACGGAGCCCGACACCCGCACCAGCGTCTCCACGCGCTGGCTCTGCTGGATCATCGAGGCCGTGGCGACGGTGTCCTTCGGGCCTCGCGCCGCCGCCCGCTGGGTGATGAAGCGCTCGAGCCGCGGCACCAGCCTCAAGAGCGCCCGGGCCACCAGGATCGTGACCGTGATGCGGAGGCCCGCGCCGAGGACCATCCGGACGACCTCGGGCAGCGCCGACCAGAACGGGAGCACGAACTCGCTCGCACCGCGCACTGAACCGTGGGTGTTCTGCATGGCGGCGGAAGATACTTCGCCCGCGGGACGCGCTGGTACACACTCTCCGGGGTGGAGCTGCTGATCACCGGAGCCACCGGTTTCCTCGGGCGGACGCTGACCGCCCGGCTGGTGCGAGAGGGCCATCGGGTGCGGGCGCTGGTGCGGTCGGAGTCCGACCCGGCGGCGAGGGAGCGGCTTCGGGCGCTGGGCGCCGTGGAGCGCGTTGGCACGGTGACCGACGAGGCCACCGTGCGCGCGGCGATGGCGGGCGTCGAGGCGGTGGTGCACTGCGCGCAGGTGGGGCCGCGGGCCTCCGACGAGCTCGCGGAGGCGGTCAACCTCGTCGGCGCGGAGAACGTGCTGCACGCGGCGCGGGCGCTGGGCGTCCGAAGGATGGTGTTCCGCTCGAGCGAGTCGGTCACCCGCGGGGGCGTCGCGCGCAGCTACGTCGACGAGGAGCATCCCTCGCCGCCGCGCTTCACCGACCGCTCGGCGGAGGCGCTCTCGCTCGCCGACGACCTCGTGGGGGCCGCGGGCAACGACGCCTTCTCGACGGTGGTGATCCGCCCGGGGATTCTCTGGGGCCCCGACGACACCCGGTGGCTGCCGGCGGTGCTGCGCCGCGTGCTCGCCGGGCGCTGGCGGTGGATCGACGGGGGGCGGTCGATGGTCCCGACGAGCCACGTCGACAGCGTGGTCGACGCGATGGTGCGCTCGCTGACGGTCGAGGTCGCGGCGGGGCGCACCTACTACGTGACCGACGACGAGCGGGTGACCGCGAGGGAGTTCGTGAGCCGCTCGGTGGCCGCCGCGGGCGCGGGGAAGTTCTCCGCGGGGAGCCTGCCTTACTGGGCGGCGTATGCGCTGGGCTGGTGGGCCGAGCGCGGGGACGACCCGCTGGCGTGCCACCGCGCGGAGGTCTCGACCCTCGGGCAGGTCGCGTATTTCAACGTCCAGCGAGCGCGCAAGGAGCTCGGCTGGGCGCCGGTGCTGAGCGTCGACGAGGGGATGCGCTCGCTCGCCGCGTGGGCTGCGAAGCGGGGCGGCGCGGAGGTCGTCGCGCGGGGCGAGGTCGACCCGGCGCTGCCGGGCTGATCGTCGGGCCTCTCCGGGCGTCGGATCGCGGTCTCTGGGAGACCCTTGCGATCAGACGATCGGAGGAGGGAGAGGGTGGCCCGGCTGCACCGCGATCTACGCTGCCGTTGCTTCGTTTCCGACCTGGCGGGGTTCACGAGCCAAGGTCAGCCGGGCCATATGATCTTCAGGATCTCTCCCTCGGACGGCGCGGGGTGTACCCCAACCTCCCGGGGGAAGGCAACCCGAGAACGCGCGAATCATCCGCCGGGCCCTCGACTGGAGTCCGCGCGTCGATGGGGCTACAAGCCGCGCACCTATGGCAGAGATCGAGATCCGGGAGATTGCGGCGGGGAGTGATCCCCGCGAGTTCATCGACGCGTCGCACGCCGTGTTCGAGGGCGACCCGAACTTCATCGCGCCGCTGGAGATGTTCGACATCAAGCCCCGGCTCGACCCGAAGAAGAACCCGTTCTTCAAGCGGGGCGAGGCGGTGTACTTCGTCGCTCGCCGCGGGGGGAAGCTGGTGGGCCGCATCTCGGCCTCCATCGACCACGAGCACAACCGGGTCTGGAGCGAGAAGAACGGCTTCTACGGCTTCTTCGACACCGTCGACGACGACGCGGTGGGGGCGGCGCTGCTCGAGCGCGCGGCCGCGTGGCTGAAGGCCAGGGGGATGACCCGGATGAGCGGCCCCTACGGGCTCTACGCCAACGAGGAGATCGGCACGCTGGTCGAGGGCTTCGACTCGCCGCCGGTGCTGATGATGGCGCACTCGCGCCCGTGGCAGGGCCGGGTCACCGAGGCCTGGGGGCTCACCAAGGAGAAGGACCTCTTCGCGTGGCGCTACGAGGTCTCGGAGTTTCCGAAGCGGGTGGAGAAGGCCTGGGCGGACATGAAGGCCCTGCCGGAGCTCAAGCTGCGGTCGGTCAACACGTCGAAGATGCACGATGAATTGAAGATCATCATGGACATCTACAACGACGCCTGGGAGGGCAAGTGGGGCTTCGTGCCGGCGCTCCCCGACGAGATCGAGAAGACCGCCGAGGACCTCAAGCTCATCATCGACCCCGACCTGGCGTTCATCGCCGAGATCGACGGCAAGCCGATGGGGATGTGCATCCTGCTGCCCAACATGAACGAGTGCATCCGGGACATCCGGGGCAAGGAGTTCCCCTTCGGCATCGTGAAGGCGCTCTGGCGCCTCAAGGTGTCCGGGCCGAAGTCCTCGCGGCTGATGCTGCTCGGCATCCGCAAGGAGCTCCGGGGAGTGCGCAAGTACATGCCGCTCTCCGCGGCGATGTACGTCGAGGTCGCGAAGCGCGGCTCGGCCAAGGGCTACACCTGGGGTGAGCTCTCGTGGACCCGCGAGGACGACTCGCCCATCAACAGCGGCATCGCCGCCATGGGCGCGAAGATCTACAAGCGCTACCGGGTCTACACCAAGGACCTCTGACCCGCGCCGCGGGCTCGTTTGCAACTCCGCGCGGATCTCGGCCAGACTCCCGCGCCGTGCGCTCCCCCACCATCCTCCTCGCGCTCTCCCTCGCGGTCGTCGGCTGCGCGAGCACCGTCGACGGCACCGCCGCGCGCGGCGATGGGGGGCTCCCCTCCGATGTGCTGCCGGGGCTCAACCCCGACGGCCTCGATCCCTTCCGCCCCGTCGAGGCCGGGGTCATCACCGCCGACGCGGCCCGGGTCGACGCCGGCGAGCCCGGCTTCGCGGACGCCACGGTCTTCGACCAGCGCTACGGCACCCTCTACATCGGCAGCAACTCGTCGGGCGTCGAGGACACCACCTACGTCGGCGCGACCTTCCGCTACCTGCCCTACCCCGATGACCTCCGCTGCGGTCAGCGCTCGTCCGGGGCCTGGGACCTCTCGGTCTGCACCAGCGCCGGCGCCGCCCCGGTCGATCCGCACCCGCGAACCTTCCCCCACGCCGGGGTGATCAGCCTCTCCGGCGGACTGCGCGCCGTCGCTCTCCGCCCGCAGTCGTCGGGCCAGTACAGCACCTACTTCAACCAGGGGACGGAGTTTCCCGGGCCTCGCATGGTGAGGGTCCAGGCCCCCGGGACGAGGGACATCCCCGCCTTCGACCTCGCGTTCTCCGTCCCTCCCACCGTCGTCGTGACCGCGCCCGGCAACGCCGAGGAGCTGGTCGTCGACCGGGGGCGAGACCTCGTCGTGGAGTGGATCCCCAACGCCGCGCGCGAGGTCTGGGTGGTGCTCTCGCTCGTCCACTCGGTCGACGGCGAGACGCGCAGCTACCGGGCCGCCGTGCAGACCTACGGCGACGTCGGCCGGGCGGTGCTCCCGGCGCGCGCCCTCGCCGAGCTCCCCGCCGGCACCGCCGGCCGGGTCGCGCTCACCATCCTCCCGTACAACGTCAGCACCGCGCGCATCGGGTCGTGGCCGCTCACCGCCACCGTCGTCGGTCAGGGCCGCCGCTACACCGTCACGCTCCGATGAGCGACCGCCGCCGCGCCCTCGCGTGCGCCTCCGCGCTCGCGCTCGCCCTGCCCGCCCGGGCCCAGCTCCGCCCCGCGCCGCACGCCCGCTGCGTCGTCACCGCCCACGTCGCGGTCGCCTCCGACGACCCCGGCGACCCGCTCGCCCCTCCGGCGCTGCTCACGCTCGACCGGCTCACCGTCGTGGCCTGGCGCGACCGCGCCGGCGCCCTCCTCGTCCAGCGCTTCGCCGCGGACCTGCGCGCCCTCGACCAGCCCCGGGTCGTCGCGCAGCCGGTGCGGATCTTTACCATGGCACGTACTCCGACGGGCTTCGCGCTGGCCTACGTCGAGCGCGAGCACGAGCTCGTCGTCGCGCGCCGCTCGGCCTCCATGGAGGCGCAGAACGTGCCGCGGGTCGTCGAGGCCATCCGCTCTCCCGTGACCTCGCTGTCGCTCGCCCCGGTCGCGGGCGGCTCGCTGCTCGCGTGGTCGACGCCGGAGGCGGTGCGGGTGATGGCCCTCGATGCGCGCGGGGTCCCTCGGGCTCCGTCGAGCGTGGCGCTCGATCAGCCCGGGGCCCGCTCGGTGGGCCTCGACGCGGCCGAGCGGGCGACCCTGCGCGTCGACGCGATCGACCCGTCGGTCGAGCCGTGGGTGCTCACGCTGCAGCCCGACGGCGCGGTCGCGAGCCGGGCGCGCTGGCCCATCGGCGCCCTCGGGCCGGTGCGCCTCGGGGGCGTCGTCTTCACGGCGCAGATCAACCCCGTCGGGAGCCCGATGCTCCTGCGCAGCAACGTCGCGGCTCCCCCGGCGGCCATCGCCGACCCGGCGGTCGTGCCGCGGGCCCGCCTCGACGCCCTCGCGGTCGACGGTGAGCTGGCCGTCGCGATGGTGAGCGATCCGGTCGCGGGGCGGCAGTCCCTCGCGCGCCTGCTCCCCGACGGCAGCGCCTCGTGGCTCACCGGCGTCCGAGGCGCCCTCCCCGGACCGTCGTCGCTCGCCGTGCTGGCGCCGGGGACGGTGCTGCTGCTGACCCGGGACGCCGCGCACTCGCCGCCGCGCACGACGCTGCAGCGCTACGTCTGCACGCTGCCCTGAGGCGCGCCGGTCACCGCGGCCGGAACTCCAGCGAAGCCGAGTTGATGCAGTAGCGAAGCCCGGTGGGGGCGGGGCCGTCCTCGAAGACGTGACCGAGGTGCCCGTCGCAGCGCGCGCAGTGCACCTCGTCGCGCTCCATGCCCATCGAGGTGTCGACCGTCCGGGCGACGCGGCCCGGGGCGACGGGCTGCGTGAAGCTCGGCCACCCGGTGCCCGACTCGAACTTGTCCTCCGAGCGGAAGAGCGGCGCCCCGCACGCGGCGCAGCGGTAGACGCCGTCGGCGTGGTGGTCCCAGTAGCGCCCGGTGAACGCGCGCTCGGTGCCCTGCTCTCGCAGCACATGGAAGCGCTCGGGCGTCAGCCGCCGCCGCCACTCGTCGTTGGAGAGCACGAGGCGATCGCCGATCGGGGGGTCGGCGCCCGCGTCGCCGGAGCTCACCGCCGCCACGGCGGGCGCTCGCACGGACGCCTCGGGCGCTCGCGGCGATGCCCCCGGCCCCGTGGCCCCCGCGCGGCTGCACGCCGCCGTCGCCGCCACGCCCAGACACCCCTGCAGCCAGCTTCGTCGGTTCATGTCCGTGGCTACGCCCCGGCCCTGCGATCGGATACAGCGCCCCGTCGCGCTCACTGTTGACGGCGACGCAGCCACCACGCGCCGACGCCCACCAGCACCACGACCGGCAGCACCTTCCAGATCCACGACCAGTCCTCCGGGCTCTCCGGCACCTCCGGGGGAGCGGGCGCCGTCACGGCGGGCGGGCGGTCGCGGATCAGCACGGCGGTGTCGCTCCACCCCAGGTGGCGGAGCGTCGCGCGGTCGATGGTGGTGCCGTCCAGACGGAGCGCGGTGAACTCCACCTTCTCGCGCTCCACGTCGACGCGCACGTAGTGGTGCTCCGAGGCGAAGGCGCGGGACATCGCCCGGGCGCTTCGCCGTCGGTAGAGGGGCGCGCCCCCGCCGCCGGTGACGAGGTAGTGAAGGCCCTCGTCGTCGCCGCGCTCGTAGGCGTGGTCGTGGCCCGAGATCACCAGGTCGACCCGGTGCCGCCGAAGGAGGGCGTCGATGCCCGCCTGGGCGGTGAGCTCGTTGTCGCCGTGCGGACCGGACGAGCGCGGGCCCCAGTGCATCACCACGAAGAGCCAGTCGTCGGGGCCCTCGCGGCGCTGCCGGCCGAGCTCGCGGTCGAGCCAGTCGCGGGCGTCACCGGACCAGTCCTCGTAGGAGTTGGCGAGGACGAAGCGCACGTTGCCGTAGCGCAGCACCGAGTCGAGCTCGGCGCTCGGTCCCCCGGGCGCGACGTGGACGTAGCGGCGGTAGTTGTCCGTGCCGTTGGAGAAGGGCTGCGCGATCTCGTGGTTGCCGATGACCGGGACGAAGGGCGCCACCCGCAGCAGCGGCGCCTCGATGGCGAAGAACTGTTGCCAGTCGTCCTCCTCGCGGCCGTCCTCGACGAGGTCGCCGGTGTGCACCACGAACTCCGGACCCTCGCGGCGGATGGCCTCCACCACGGCGGCGTGGGGCCGCGCCTGGCTGCGCGTGTCGCCGTAGAGCACGAAGCGGAAGGGCACCGGCGACGTCGGGGCGGTGCCGAAGGTGCCGGAGGCCGTCTCGACGTCCGGGGCGGACACCTCGTAGCGGTAGCGGGTGCCCGGGCGCAGGCCGCTGAGGGTGAGCTCCTGGAGGGTCGCGTCGACGCCCGAGCGCGCGGTCACCACGCCCTCGGTCAGGTCGCCGCCCGGACCCTGCGGGACGGCCCGCACCTCGAGGCCCCCCGGACGGCGGCGCTCGGCCATCACCACGACGCTGTCGGAGCGAAGGTCCATCAGCCACGGGCCCTTCTGCAGCCGGTCGAGCGCCCACGAAGGAGGAGCGAGCGCGCACGCCGCCAGAAACCACGCTGCTCGGGATGCTCTCGACACGGTGCTGGACACTAGCTTCAACCCGAGTGCGGGCTCCACCCCTGTCTCGCCGGTGGGACTCCGCTCGCGGTCCGTGGTAGCGACGCCGCGGATCTCTCCGATGGCCGCCCCGCGCTCCACACCCCGCCGACGTCGCCTCCAGATCGACCGCGCCCTCGTGGCGGTCGCGGCCTTCCACCGCGGCTTCGATCCGCGCAGGGCGCTCGCCAGCGATCCGCTCCGCTTCGCCCACCGCTACGCCGACCCCGAAGACCGCGCCCTCGTCGCGCTGCTCTCCGCGCTGATGGCCTTCGGCCGCATCGCCACCATCGGGCAGAAGCTCGAAGACCTCTGCGTGAGGCTCGGAGCCTCCCCCGCCGAGGTGGTCCGCCGTGAGGACCGCGCGGCGCTCCAGGAGCGGATGCGCGGGTTTCGTCACCGCACCTTCCGCGGCGCCGACGTCGCCGACCTGCTCTTCGCCCTCGGGGAGAGCCTCCGCCGCGACGGGCGCGTCCTCGCGCCGCTGGAGCAGGCCTGGGAGTCCCACCGCGCGCTCCGCCCCGCGCTCACGGAGTGGGTGCACCAGCTCCGCGCCGTCGCATGGCCCGGCGGCGCCGACCGCGCTCAGTCGCACCTGCTCCCCGACCCGTCGGGGCCGAGCGCCTCCAAGCGGCTCATGCTCTTCCTCCGCTGGGTGGTGCGACGCTCGGGCGTCGACCTCGGGCTCTCGACGATCCCCGCCTCCGCGCTGCTGATGCCCGTCGACGTGCACGTGCACCGCATCGCCCGCAACCTCGGCTTCACCTCCCGCGCCGACGCCTCGTGGCGCACCGCCGAGGAGATCACCGCCGCGCTCCGGCTGCTCAGCGCCGACGACCCGGTCCAGTACGACTTCGCGCTCTGCCACCTGGGCATCAGCGGGCGATGCCCGTCGAGCCGCGACCTCCCAGAGCGCTGCGAGGGATGCGCGCTGCAGACCGTGTGCGTGCACTGGCGTTGAACCGCCCCGCCCGGACTGGCAACGTACCGCCCACCATGACCCCACTGGCCGAGCGCGTGATCATCGACCGACTGCGCGAGGGCGTGCCCGTCCGCTGGACCGTGCGGGGCAGCAGCATGTGGCCCTCGATCCGCGACGGGGCGACGGTGTCGGTCTCTCCCGGGGAGGTCCGCTCGATGCGCGCGGGGGAGCTCGTGGCCTTCACGCGCGGGGCGAGGGTGGTGGTGCATCGGGTGGTGGCGGTCGAGCCCGGGGGCCTGCGCTGCCGGGGCGACGCGCTCTCCCGGGAGGACGGCGTCGTGGCGTGGGCCGACGTGCTCGGCCGGGCGACGGTGCTCGAACAGCGGCCGCTCTCGCTGCGCTGGCCGAGGGCGCGCGAGCTCCGGGCCCTGCTCCGGGCGGCGCTGGGCGCGCTGCGCACGGTGCGCTCGTGAGGCTCGACATCGCGGGGCTGCGCGTGGCGGTCGAGGCCACCGGACCGATGAACCCCCGGCACGTCGACGTCCGCTTCGGGCGCTACGCCGCGCCGGACGACGGTCGCCCCGACGACCTGCGGCTCGAGCTCCGGGTCGACCCAGGGTGGGTCGCGCCTCACCCGGTTCGCAACCGCTTCCCCGGCGTGGACTTCGAGCGCGCCTCCGACGGCACCTTCCACTTCCTGCGCCCCGACGGCGAGACGAGGGTCGACCTCGCGCGCCACCGGGCGACGGCGGTCGTGCGCCCCACGCTCGTCACCGACGATCCGATGGAGGACATCACCCCCATCGACACGCCGCTGCGCCTTCAGCTCGCGAGCGAGCTCCCGGCGCACCAGGGAGCGATGGTCCACGCATGCGGCTACGCCGACGACCGCGGCGCCGTGCTCTTCATCGCCCGCTCCGAAGGGGGAAAGACCACCACCGCGCGCAAGCTCCCCGAGGCGAACGTGCTCTCCGACGACCTCGTGGCGGTGCGCCGCACGCCAGAGGGGTGGGACGCCTTCGCGCTGCCCTTCGTCGGCGAGTGGCAGCGACCGACGGTCCCTCGGCGCGGGCGCCTGCGGGCGCTGGTGTTCCTCCGCAAGTCCGACGAGCTCTCGATCACCGACTGCCCCGCGGCGCTCGCCTTCCCCGACATGCTCCAGGCGATGGTGTGGTTCGCCAAGGGCGACCCCGCCGCCGCCGCGCTGCTCGACCACGCGCACGCGCTCATCCGCGCGGTCCCCTGCGTCACGCTCGCGATCCCCCGCGACCGTCCGGTGCTCCCGCTGCTCGACCGCTGGCTCGCGTGAGCGCCGTCGTCGGACTGCGCTTCGGCCCCGTCTCGCTGCGGGTCGAAGGGCCCGCGCTGCACCCGCTGCTCGACCCCTACCGCGCTCCCATCGAGGCCGACGCCCGGCGGGTGCGGGTCACCCTCGCCCACGAGCTCCCTCCGGGCTCCGCGCCCGCCACGGCCCAGGTGGGCTTCGCACTCGACGCCCACGCCGACCACGATCACCTCGCCCTGAGCGGCGACCCCTCGCGGCCCACCCCCTGGCTCGCGGCCTTCTGCGAGCTCGTGGCCAGGGACGCTCCCGCGCGCCGGGCGCTGCTGCTCCACGCCGGGGCGGTCACCGTTGACGAGGGCGTCGCGCTGCTGGTCGCTCCGCCCGGCGTCGGCAAGACCACCGCGGTGCGCAACGCCGGGGCGAGGGCCTTCGCCTCCAACGCCGTGCTCGTCGACCTGTCGGGTGAGCGCCCGACCGTGCTCGCGATGCCCTTCACCCGCGAGCCTGCGCCCGAGCTGGAGTCGCCACACAGGCTCCCCCTGGCGGCCCTGGCCTTCGTCCATCGCTCCCCCGAGGCCACCGTTGAATGGATCGCGGGCACGCTGGCAACCATTCGCCTGATGCCGCACGTGACGCGTCCCCGGGGAGACGACCCCCACGCTCGGGCCCGCACCGACCTCGCCCTCTCCATGGGCGCCAGGGTGCGCGCTCTCACGCTGGGCTTGCCCTGGGGACCGGGCTATCTTGCCGCCCTCGACGCCGCCCTCCAACCGACGACCTACCCGACATGAACGCCCAACGAACCGTCCACCACGCCAGCGACGCGGTCTGGCGGCGCTACGACGACCAGGTCGCCGTGATCTCCCTCGACGCCAACCGGGTGCGCCTCTTCAACGCCGTCGGGAGCTTCCTCTGGGAGCGCTGCGACGGCTCGACGGTCGACCAGATGGTGGCCGCCGTGTGCGAGCGCTTCGCCGTCGACGAGCCCACCGCCCGCGCCGACGTCGAGCGCTTCATCGACGACCTCGCCTCCCGCGGGCTGCTGCGTCCCGCGGCCGAGGCGCCATGAACGGCGCGCAGCTCCTCCGCTCGCTCGCGCTGCGAAACGGCCGCCCGATGGGGGTGCACCTCCAGGTGGCCGACCGCTGCAACCACGCCTGCCACCACTGCTATCAACTGCAGGGGCAGAAGGGCGAGCTGAGCTTCGACGAGCTGCGGTCCATCATCGACGGCATCGCCGACGCCGGGGTGTTCACGCTCAACGTGAGCGGCGGCGAGGCCACGCTGCGCCCCGACCTCTTCGACATCCTGCGCTACGCCCGGGGCAAGGGCTTCGCGCTGCGCCTCTTCACCAACGGCTTCCTCATCGACGAGGCCTACGCCGACGAGCTCGCGCGCATCGGGCTGCTCGAGGTCCACGTGAGCCTCTACTCGGGCGCCGCCGAGGAGCACGACGCGGTGACCCGGGTGCCCCGCTCCTTCGAGCGCACCGTCGGCGCCGTCGCCGCGCTCCGCGCTCGGGGCGTGCGCGTCGTGCTGAAGACGCCCGCGACGACGCTCTCCCCGCTGGGGGCGCGCAGCGTCGAGGCGCTGGCGCGGAGCCTCGGGTGCGAGCACCAGACGTCCACCGACCTCACCATGCGCGAAGACGGCGCGGCCGACCCGTGGGCCGTGCGCGTCACCCCCGAGGCGCTGCTTCGCCAGGGGATGCTCACCCCGTGGCAGCCCTCCGAAGACGAGGCCCGCGCCCGCGCCTCGAAGCTCGCGGCCTTCCCCTGCGGCGTCGGTCGCTCGGGGCTCGTGGTGCTGCCCGACGGGCGCCTGCAGGCCTGCTCCGACACGCCCAACATCCTGGCCGACCTCACGCAGGCGCCGCTGGCCGAGGCGCTGCAGACGGCGCCCGAGCGCGAGCTCTTCGAGGGGCTCACCTGGGGGAGGGTGCACGGGTGCCGCGACTGCGACCTGCTCGCGGCCTGCCAGCGCTGCCACGCGACGGCGCTGCACGAGGGCGGCGACTACCTGGGCCCCTACCCCTCGGCCTGCGCCAGGGCTCGGGCGCGCTACGCCGCGGCGGCTGGATCGCTGGAGGTGACCGCGCCGTCGGAGGACTGCGAGCCCGGGCGCGACCCGGCGGTGGGCCCGTACGCCATCGTGGCGCTCGGGGTGATCCGGCCGTCACGGCACGTGCGCACCGCCGAAGACGAGGCGCTGGCGGCGAGGTTCGGGTGGCTTCGAGGAGAGGGAGCGAAGCCTGCCGAGTCGGGGCTGGTCACCATCCGGCGCAAACCATCCACGGCGTCTTTACAGTCGTCAGCTGTGGAACCATGCAGCGTGCCGCAGGTCGGACGGGTGTGATAAACCCGCTCTCTCTCCTGAACTCACCTAAGTATCTGAACACACCGAATCCGGGGACTCACCATGGCGCATCGCATCCGACTGGGACTTTTGCTTCCGTTCATCGCCTCCGCAGCCGTCGGCTGCTCGGACGATCCGGTCCCGCCTCCGGTCGACGCGGGCGCTGACGTCTCGGACACGGGCGCGGACGTCGGCACGGACGTCGGCACGGATGCGGGCTCGGACGGCGGCATGTGCCCGTCGGTGGAGTTCATCCGACCGACGTCCTCGGCCGTCCTCGGCGTGGCCGACGACATGGACAACAACTGCAGCAACGGCTTCGCGTACGGGGTGCAGATCGCCACCAACGCGCCGATCGGCTCGCGCCTCGAGCTCCTCGTCAACGGCCGCAGCGTGGGCAACACCACCGTGAGCGGCCCGACGGTGCGCTTCGAGGGCGTGCAGTTCGACACCGGCGCCATGTCGACGCTCGAGATCCGCCGCTCCGGCTCGACCGTCGCGTGCGGCACGGCGACCATCTCCGTCGACTGCAACGTCCCTCGCTGCACCATCACCACCCCGGCGCGCAGCGCGCTCAACCTCACCGACAGCACCGCGGGCGCGGGGATGCCCTTCGCCACCAGCTTCGTCGTCGGCACCGACATCGAAGACGGCCGCGAGGTCGAGCTCTCCATCACGGGCACCGCGACGCCGCTGCGCGCGGCCGTGATGTCCGGCATGGCGCGCTTCAACAACGTCCGCCTCAGCCCCGACGGCGAGTTCGTCACCCGCGCCACGTGCACCAACCGCGCGGGCAACATCGGCCGCTCGGCGGAGAGCCGCTTCACCGTCGACTCGGTGGCGCCGACCCTCACGGTGCAGAGCCCGATGGCCAACGCCGTGATCGGCCTCTCGGGCGACGTCAACGCGGCGGTCCCCGGGGTGCAGTTCAACGTGTGCGCCCGCAGCGACGCCGCGGGCCGGCGGGTGTGCGCCAACGTGATGGGCTCCACCCCGGCCGACCCGGCCGGCTGCGCGGACGTGCCCGCCTCCGCGACCACCGACGCCTGCGTGCAGGTGACCTGCCCCGACGGCAGCGCGCCCTTCAACGTCGAGGTCTCGACGCAGGACGCGGCGGGCAACGTCGCCCGCGGCTCCATCGCCGGCGTGCGCTGCCAGTCGGCGCTCCCCTCGGTGCGCGTCGTCTCGCCGGCGGCGTACAGCGCCACCGACGCCACGACGATCCTCAACGCGGCGCGCGACACCAACCCGGCCCTCGGCGGGATGCAGGTCGACGTCGTGGCCTGCACCGACCGCCCCTCGGGCACCGCGGTGCTCACGGCCAGCACGGTCTCGACGCAACTCGGCATGGCGACCGTGGCTCCCACCGCGGCGGGCGACCCCTGCGCCGCGCTGGCCATGGGCTTCGTCGGCATCGCACGGTTCCCCGGCGTCACGCTGCCGGAGTCCTTCCCGGCGCGCACCTCGCCGACCTCGCCGGCCCCCACGGGCCCGTCGCTCCAGGTGGCGGTCACCGACGGCTCGGGCGACCGCGGATCCTCCGCCCCGACGCTGGTCTACGTCGACTCGTCGGCCCCGACGCTCAGCATCTTCAACTGCAACCGCATCGTGCGGCCGGGCGCCGATGGCACCGCGCGCACCGACGTGACGGTGAACAGCGACGCCTACCCGGTGACGCTCACGGTCACGCGCACCGGCGACATGCCGCGCACCTTCGAGCTCGCCGCCCCGTCGATGGTCGGCGGCACCAGCACCTTCGCGAACCTCCAGTTCTTCGCGGGCTCCACGACGCTCCGGCTCGCGGCGACGGACCCGGCGGGCAACAGCAGCGCGACCAACGGGATGTGCACCATCGAGGTGGGCAACCCCCCGACGCTGGCGTTCACGAGCCCGACGCCGGGCGCGATCTTCACCACCCGCACCACCAACATCACGCTCAGCACCGACGCGCCCGCGGGCACCGTGGTCAGCCTCCGCATCAACGGCGGCACGGCCATCACGGCCCCGGTCGCCGGGGGGATGGTCACCTTCCCGGGCGTGACGCTCCCCGACGGCGACGCGGTCAGCCTGCAGGCCGCGACGGCCGATGTCTCGGGACGCGGCGTCGGGATGGCCTCGGTCACCGTGGTCGTCGACACGGGCATCCCCACGGCGCCCGCCGCCTTCGCGGCGACGATCCCCGCGACGCCCCGCTCGGCGCGTCGCGCGGGCACCCTGCGGCTCAGCTGGACCGACGGCTCCGACCCCAGCCCCTCGGGCACGGGCACCCGCCCGGTCAACCGCTACGAGCTGCGCTACTCGACGGTGCCCTTCACCCTGACGAACTTCCCGGGCGGCACCCCGGCGGTGTTCACCGCCACGCCGGGCACCCCGGGCGCGGCCAACACCGCGGACATCACCGGCCTGCAGCTCGGGCGCACGTACTACCTGGCGATGCGCTCCTTCGACGTGTCGGGCAACGCGAGCCCGACGATCGCCACGGCCGGCCCGGTGACCCCGGACGTCGTCGTCGACGAGATCTCGAACCCGGTGCCTCCGCTGGGCAACAACGTCTCCGGTGGCCAGGACTTCAACAACGACGGCTTCGCTGACCTCATCGTGGGCTCCGGCACCTCGATGACCACCACCGGCGGCTACGCGCGCATCTACTTCGGCTCGGCGACGGGCCTCTCGGCGACCAACTTCACGGAGTTCCGCGGGGGCGCCTCGGACGGGCGCTTCGGCTTCGTCGTGGCGGCGCTCGGCGACATCAACGGCGACGGCATCTCCGACCTCGCCATCTCCGAGCCCGGTCCGACGACGGCGGGCGCGACGCGTCCGGGCATCGTGTACCTCTACTTCGGCCGCGAGTCGGCGATGTGGCGCCGCGGGGCGGAGATCTACCTCCCCATCGAGGCGAACGTCATCATCGGCAACGGCACCGCGGAGTTCGCGACGGCGCGCCTCGGCGTCTCCCTCGCGCGCATCGGCGACTTCGACGGCGACGGCCTCAACGACGTCGTGGCGGGCGCTCCCAACGCGACCGACGGCGGCGCGGTGGTGATCTTCCGCGGGCGTCGCACCTGGCCCGCGACGCTCACCCCCAACGGCGCGGACCTCGTCATCCGCAACGGCGCCGCGACGACCTTCTTCGGCTTCACCCTCGCGGGCATCGGCCGGGTGATGGGCGGCGACATGCTGGAAGACCTCGCCATCGGCGGCGGCCCCAACAACCAGGGGACGGTCTTCGTCTTCGCCGGTCGCTCGCTGGCGACCCCGGCCTCGCTGCGCGGGGCGGACGCGAACTTCACCCGGGTGGGCGTGCTCGCGGGCAGCGCCGGGAGCGCCGCGGGCTCGACCGCCGCGTCCGGGCAGTGCCAGGTCGGCGGCGTCGGTGACATCAACGGCGACGGCCGGAGCGACCTCGCCATCGGGACGCTCGGCAGCGCCCCCATCGGGAGCACGGGCCTGGGCGGCGAGGTGTTCCTGTACTTCGGCTCGGCCGCTGGCGGCCTGACCCTCGGCGGGAGCGTGCGCACGGCCTCGACCTCCGGTCCCAACGACCTCTTCGGCCGCTCGATCGCGTCGATCTACAGCCCGACGCAGGTGCGCCCCTCGCTGCTCCAGTCGGCGGCCTCCTCGGCCGACCTGCTGATCGGCGCCCAGGGCTACCAGTCCAGCAACCCGCCGCGCCTCTCCATCTTCCGCGGCCGCGGGTCGTGGACCGGGGTCACCGCGGCCGAGCCCGATCGCTTCGTCGCCACCGTGGGTAGCGGCACCTCCCTGTCGATCACCAGCACCAACTGGATCGGCGACGTCGACGGCGACGGCGCCGTGGACGCGGCCTTCGTGCAGTCCGGAACCGGAACGCTGTTCATCGTGCGGTGAGCGGCTGATACAACGCTGAAGAGGAGTCTCCCTTATGCCCCCCGAGAACATGAACCCGAACGCCCCGGCGCCGCTCCTCCCCTACGAGGCGCCGCGCGTCGTCGAAGACCTCCCGCTCGAGACGTACAGCCTCGCCTGCGATCCCGGCGCGGGCGGCAAGAACCCCGGCGTCTGCGACGAGTTCGGCTTCGCCAACACCTGAGAGCCCCGCCGAGGTAGCGCCTCAGCGCAGCACGCGGTCGAGCGCACGCAAGGCCGCGTACCTGATCGCCCACCCGGGCAATCCTCCCCACCGATCGCTCAACACCGGCCGCTCCAGCAGCACCCCCGAGCGGCGACCCATCGGTCGTCGCCTTCGGAGGCTCTCGCCGGCCTCGATCCAGCGCCCGATGATCCGTCGACGAGCCCGCATCCAGGGGTCGGACTCCCATGGGGTCGCCGGCACGTTCACGCCCCGAGCGCGGAGGTGTTCGAGGAGGAGCTGAAGCGCCAGGCGCATGCCCCCGCGGTCGGCCTCGCGGAAGACCAGCGACCAGTCGAGCGCCTCCCGGCCGAGCAGGCGGATCACGTCGCCCGCGTGGCGCTCGTCGATCTCGTAGAGGTGGTTGGCGTAGTGGAGCGCGGCGTAGAGGAGCTGGTCCTCGGCGCCGAGCGAGCGGATGGTCTCAGCGCCTGCGCGCCAGTCCCGGGCGCGGGAGAAGACCGCCGAGGCGTCCAGGTCGAACCACGGCCGCTCGGCGAGCTCGCGGTGCAGGTCGACGGGCATCCACGCGCCGGGGTGCCCGTAGGTCCACTCCTTGGAGCCCCACTCGATGGTGGCGCGATACCTCGGGGGCTCGTAGCGACGAAAGCCCCGCTGCTCCAGGGCCGCCGCGAAGGCCTCGAAGCGCCCGGGGCTCACCAGCACGTCGAGGTCGCTGCCGGTGCGCTCTCCCCGCGCTCCGTAGAGCACCGGGTCGGCCCACGCGGCCTTGAGGAAGAGCAGGTCCGCGCCGACCTCGCGGGCGACCTCTCTCAGGAGCTCCCGCTGTCGATGGAAGAGCAGCGACTGCACCCACCCTGCGCTCGGTCCGGTCGCCATGGTCGGGGGCTTGGGTTGCGCGGGGAGGGGCGCCGTTCAGGCGCTGTTGGCCTTGTCGAGCGCGGCGCTGTCGTCGAGGCAGCCCACCAGCCACCAGCGGCGCGTCTGCTCCCAGCGCGAGAAGGCCATCTCGGCCTCCGCGAGGGCGTCGAGGTCTCGGTCGCTGATGAGGTAACGGGTACCCGCGGTGCTGAGCCCCTCGTCCTGATCGTCGTCGTGCATGGCGTCGTCCCTTCCTTCTACCTAATCCCCACCTGGGGCCTGAGGTGCAACGCTGCGATTCTGCTCAGTGCTGAACGGATGGCTGAATTCCTGGCGGACAGGGAATGTCAGGGCTTCAACATCCCCAGGAATTCGTGGACGCACTGCTGGGTGCGGGCGATGGAGGAGGCGGTGGGGACGAGGTCACCCGCTCCGCCGAAGGTCGCCCCGAGGTACTCCACCGGCGCCCCGACGGGCTCGACCCCCGCCCGACGAAACTCCCTCAGCGACCTGCGCATGTGCACGGCGCTGGTCACCACCACGAAGCGGGCGACGCCTCGGGAGCGGCCGAGCTCGACGCTGTACCGCGCGTTCTCCCGGGTGTTGGTGGCGTTGGCTTCGAGCCAGATGCGCTCCCTCGGGACCCCGGCGCTCACCAGCGCGTCGGCCATCGCCTCGGCCGAGGCGCGCGGCTCGTTCGCAGGACCGATGCCCGTGACGATCACCGCCGCGGGCTGCGTGCGCTGGTACCACCGCGCGGCCCCCTGGGTGCGGGCCCGCCCCGCGCTGTCGAGGCGCTCCCTCGGGGGAATGCCCTCGACGGCCGGACCCACGTTGGAGCCCAGCACCACGAGCGCGGTCTGCCCTCGCAGCGCGGCCGGGACCACCGCCTCGGCGGTCGGCACCGCGGGCTCGAGCGAGCGCAGCAGCGCGGCGGAGACCGCCGGGGTCGCGGAGATCCAGAGCAGGGCCCAGCAGGCGAAGCCCAGGCGGAGGGCCCAGCGCGCCCGCCGCGAGGGGATCAGGAGCTCCCGCTTGAGGACGACGAGCGAGGCGCCGAGGAGGAGGAGGGTGAGGAGGCCGTGGTCGAGCAGCCGCGAGGGCGACATCGCGCTCAGACCGGGTGGCGCTCTTCGCGGAAGCGGATGCCCGCGGTCTCGAGCTCGTCGAGGATGGGGTTGTAGACCTCGGGGGTGACCGGGACGACGACGCCGCGGTCGCGGATGGTGCCGTCGAGGATGCGCAGCACGCCGATGGCCGCGGGCAGGCCCACGGTGCGGGACATCGCGCTCGGGCCGCCGGGCTCGCCGAAGTCCACCAGCGTCGAGCGCATGAACTCCTTGCGGTCGCCGTACTCCGCGATGAACTCGTGCTGCAGCACGATCATGTCGCGCTCCCCGGCCTTGTACTGGAGCCGCTCGACCATGCGGCTCACCAGCGCGTCGAGCGGCGAGGTGTCCGACTCCGGCAGCGCCGCGCCCTCGAACATACCCAGCCAGGTAAGCTTCTGGATGGGCGCGCTGTCCCGCGCGATGCCCGCCTTGGCCGCGACCGCGCCCTCGACGTCGCCGTCGACGGCCACGTTGCCGAGGGCCGCGAGCACGCCGCGGTACGACTCCGCGGCGTAGCGGCGCCGGGTGTCGTCGAAGAGCCCGATGTCCGCCATCGCCTTCCAGGTCTCGCAGTGCCCGAGGTTGCGGAGCGTCCCTCGGAACATCGTCTTCACCCCGACGAGGTCATACACGCCCACGTACGCGGTGGAGTCGCGGTTGGGGTAGCCCTCGAAGACCCCGGCGCCCTCGACGGTGACGATCTCCGGCTTCGCGAAGAGCTCGGGGCCGGGGATGACCACCTCGACGCCGTCGCGGAGGTACTTCGCGGCGTTGCGGGCGGCGAGCACCACGCCCCGCGGCGACCAGGAGAACTTGTACCCGAAGGGGTTGTCGTTGGCCTCCGGCGCCGGGAGCCCGCCGCAGTAGGAGCGGAAGGACGTGACGGTGCCGCCCGCGGCGCGGATACCGTGGATGATCTTCATCGCGGACATGTGGTCGATGCCCGGGTCGAGCCCGAGCTCGTTGAGCAGCACCACGCCGGCGGCCTTCGCGCTGTCGTGTAGGGCGCGCATGGCGGGGGAGACGTAGGAGGTGGTCACCAGGTGGTGGCCGTGGGCGATGCAGCGCTCGGCGACCTTCACGTGGTGCAGGTAGGGGAGCATCGAGACCATCACGTCGCTGCTGGCGGCGAGGCGGTCGAGCGTCGCGGCGTCGTCGATGTCGAAGGCGACGGAGTTGCCCCGGGGGTGCGAGCGCACCAGCTCGTTGGCGCGGTCGATCGACCGGGCCGCCACGGTGACGGTGTGCGAAGAGGCTTCGAGAATGTGCCGGACCACGGGACCTGCCACGAGTCCGGCGCCCAAGACGGTGACGTGCGCCATAGTGCGGTCGGTCTACTCCACCCCGGGCGTGGATGGGAAGCCGTCGAAGCAGGACACGCCCACGCGGCGCCCGTCGGGGTCGCGCACGTAGACCGTGAAGGCGGTGCGGTGCTCGACGCTGACGGCCGCGAGGGCGCAGCGCTCGAGGAAGGCGTCGCGCTCGATGGGGGTCACCCGGAGGGCGAAGAACTCCATGGTTCCGGCGGGGATGCGGGGCTCCGAGGGGAGCGCGGGCTCGATCATCAGGGCGGCGTCGTCGAGCCCCAGCCAGATGGAGGGGCCGGGCTGCTCGCGCCACACCGCGAGGCCGAAGAGGGCGATGTACCAGCGGGCGAGGGCGGCCGGGTCGGCGGTGCGCAGGGCGAGGTGGTGGAGCTTCATCAGGTCGCTCTCGGAGGGGGGATGGACCCTTCGCGGCGTGGGCGAGAGGATCGATGGCTATGGGAATGTGGGACGAGCTCATGCGCCAGCCGGGGTTCTCGCCCCTGCAGGCGGTGTTCGGGGCGGTGATGTACCTCGCGTGGACGGCGGCCTACGCGACCGTCATCCACCGGGGATTCAAGGACCGCACGTACGGCGTCCCGTGGCCCTGCATCGTGCTCAACGTGGCCTGGGAGGCGATCTTCTCCTTCGAGCTCACGGACGCGAGGCTCCATTGGTTCTTCCTCTATGGAAACCGGTTCTGGCTCGTCTTCGACGTCTTCATCCTCTATCAGCTCGCGCGCTTCGGGCGCGAGGCGCAGGTGGTGCCGTGGCTGAAGCGCTGGTTCTACCCCCTGTTCGCGCTCTCCGCGGTCGCGGCCTTCGGGGCGATCTACACCTTCACGCTCTACTTCCATGACCTGAAGGGCGTGGCCTCGTCCATGTCCATGAACCTCGTGATGAGCATCGCGTTTCCGGTCTTCCACCTGTCGCGGCCGGGGCGCGAGGGCCTCTCCACCAGGGCCGCCTGGCTCAAGATGGTCGGCACCCTCGCGGGCTCGGTCTTCCTGGCGACCTGGTGGCCCGCGCAGTTCGTCGACGGCCACCTGCGCACCCACCCGAGCGTCGACGAGCCGACCACCTACGGCTTCATGTACTTCCTCTACGGGGCGATCTTCGTCTTCGACTGCATCTACATCGGGCTCTGCCTGCGCGACGACCGCGAGCGCGCGTTGACCGTCAACCCTCGGGCCTCATAGCATCCGCGGCGATGTCCCTCTCCCTCCGGGCCTCCCTCGTCGCGGCGCTCGCCCTCGCGACGCCCGCCGTGGCCCTCGCGCAGTCCGGCGGCAACGTGCAGCTCGTGGCCGCCGGGCGGCAGCAGTTCGATGACCTCCGCTACGAGGAGGCCGTGCAGACCCTCTCGGCGGCGCTGCTCCGCCGGGGCAACACGCCCGCGCAGGAGGTCACCATCTACGAGCTCCTCGGGCTCTCGTACCTGGCGCTCAACCGCGACGAGGAGAGCGAAGGGGCGTTTCGGCTGATGCTCGCCAGGGAGCCCGAGCACGCCCTCGAAGCGGGCCAGGCGCCCCGGGTCAGGGACTTCTACCAGGGGGTGATGGAGCGCTGGGTGCGCGACGGTCGCCCCGGGCTCGCGAGGACCAGCGACGGCGCACGGTCCGAGCGGCCGGTCACCATCGACCATCGCTCTCCCGCGCAGCAGACCGCGGGCGTGGTGCTCACGCTCACCGCGCAGATCACCGACCCCGACCGGCGCGCCGAGGCCCTGGTGCTCGCCTACCGGCCGGGCTCCCGGGGGCTCTTCCGCAGGCTGCGCACCAGCCGAAGCGCCGGGGTGTTCTCGGCGTCGATTCCGCCGGAGGAGGTGCGCCCGCCGGTGGTGGAGTACTACCTCGAGGCGGTCGACCCTCGGGGCATCGCGGTGTCCTCGCGCGGCGACGCGTTCGCCCCGCTGCGGGTGGTGGTGCCGCAGGCCGAGGCGACGCCCATCACGTCGCGCTGGTGGTTCTGGACGGGCGCCGCCGCGGTGCTCGCCGGCGTGGCCGTGGGGACCTACTTCGCCGTGTCGGGCTCCTCCGAGCCGGAGCCCGCGCGGCTCACCATCACCGTCCGCGGCGAGTGAGGGCCTTTCCCTGGTGACCTGCTCCGTGGGATGAAGCCGACCCCATGAGCGAACACACGAAGCACGGCGCAGGCGAGCAGGGCACGATCGACGTGAGCGAGCGGGGGGCCCCGAAGGATGGGGTTCCGCAGGTGAGCGACCGGAGGCTGTTCATGCAGCTCACGGTCTTCGAGCACCCGACCAGCTTCGACGCGGCGGTGACGGCCCTCCAGGCGAGGCTCACCCAGAGCCGGATTCCCGCGGTGCTCTACGCCGACGTCAACCACCCGCAGGGCCTCGGGCTGCTCACCTTCAGCGAAGACCCGAACCACTTCGTCTCCCGCGTCCACGACGCCGTGCGCGACTGCAACCGCGCGGCGGACCTCGCCCCGTGGAAGATCCGCCCGGAGTTCGCGATGTTCGGCCGCACGTACAGCACCGGCTTCGAGAGCGACCTCCAGCACTGGCTCATCGACCGGCCGCGCGACACCGTCATGCACGAGGGCTGGGACTGGGTGGTCTGGTACCCGCTCAAGCGCACCGGGGCCTTCAGCCGCCTCGACCCGAAGGAGCAGGGCGCCATCCTCCGGGAGCACGGCACCATCGGCCGTCAGTACGGCGCGCAGGACCTCGCGCACGACATCCGCCTCGCCTGCCACGGCCTCGACACCAACGATAACGACTTCGTCATCGGCCTCATCGGCGCGTCGCTCTACCCGCTGTCGCACGTCGTGCAGTCCATGCGGAAGACCAAGCAGACCGGCGAGTACATGGAGCACATGGGGCCCTTCTTCGTGGGCCGCGTGATCGCTCGCATCCCGGGCTGAGCTACCGCTCGGACAGCGACCGGGCCCACGCGTCGGCGTCGGCCCGGGCCCTCGCGTCGGGGTGACGCCGCGCCACCCAGCGCAGCACCGGCGCCGCGCGCTCGCTCCCCAGCGCCGCGGCTCTCGTCGCGTGAAACCTCGCGCCCTCCACGTCGCCCAGCGTCGCCAGCACCGACGCGAGGTCGGCCCGCACCCCAGCAGGCGTCGCGTCGTCCATGACCTCCGCGGCGGCGGCGAGCGGGGCGCGCAGGGCGGCGGTGCGGCCCAGCCCCTGGAGCGCCGGGGCGAGCTCGGCCAGCGCGTCGAGGCGCCCCTCGGCGCAGAGCGCGGTGACGTCCTCCAGGGCCTCGTCGAGGCGCCCCTGACGGACCGCGACCCTGGCGCGCAGCGGGCGCAGCCAGGAGGGCAGCGGGCGCGTGGCCGCGGCCGCCGAGAGCAGCGGTGAGATCGCCGGGTCGAGGGGCGCGCCGCACGCGAGGGCGACCGAGGCGCGCACCATCAGCGCCTCGTCGCGAGGGAGCCTCGTGAGCTGCGCCGCGAGCTCGCGAGAGGCCTCCAGCGAGCACTGTGCACGCACCCAGCGAGGACCGCACGGAGACAGCGCCGTGATCCTCGGACCGCCCGAGGCTTCGCCCTCCCGGACGAACACGCTCCAGGCGCCAGCGAGCTGCACCGGGCGCCAGCGGGCGTCGCCGTCGAGCCAGGCGCAGAGGGCGGAGTCGCGCTCGACCACGGCCGCCCGGACGCCGTAGCGTTGGAAGCCCGCGGAGGGGTCGACCGCGCGCTGCAGGTCGCGGCTCATGGCGAATTGCAGGTCGTCGAAGTGCATCGGGGTGCGGCTGTCGACCAGCGTGCGCACCCGCCCGTCGAGGGCGAAGCCGAGCGCCGCGGAGGCGTCCATCGAGGCGAACACCGCGCTCCCCGCAGGGAGCGAGCGCAGCGTCGGAACGGCCCCCATGGGCTGCGAGAGCGCGGGCACGCCGATCTCGCCGACGGGCCCCTGGCGGGACTCGAACCACACGGCGCCGCGAGCGAGGACGGCGAAGGAGAGCGCCGCGAGCCCGAAGGTCGCTCGGCGGCCCGAGCGGGCGTGCAGGGAGGTCCAGAGGGCGGTGGAGCCGGAGGCGGCGAGGGGCAGCAGGAGCAGCGCGCCGGGGGCGAGGCCTCGCACCGCGGTGGAGGCGAGGAGGCAGCCGAGGGCGGCCCAGCCCAGGCGGCGCGGCCAGCAGCGGCCCGCGTGGAGCATGCCGCCCAGACCCAGCAGCAGCAGCGCCGCGAAGGCGGGGCCCATCACCGCCGCGGTGGGGTCGAAGGACTCCCAGAGCGGGCGGTGCATGTCCGCGAGGTGAGCGACCGCGTCGCCGCGGGAGTGCGCCCTCAGCGCCAGGAGGGCGCCCGGTCCCTGCGCGCCGGTGAGGCACGCCACGGTGACGCCCGAGAGCAGGGCGAGGGAGGCGCGGTCGAGCGATCGCCGGCGGAGGTGGGCGAACAGCGACGGGGCGACGGAGACCAGCACCATCGGGGCGATCAGCGGGGCCGTCCCGTGCACCTGCGCCCAGAGCAGTCCCACGGCGACCAGGGCGAGCCCGGTGCGGGGGCTGTGCTCCGGAGAGGCGCCCCAGCGGCGGAGCAGCAGCAGCGAGGCCAGCAGCAGGGCCAGGGCGAGCACCTCGGGGCGCTCTCTCACCCGGCCCACGAGCGCGGGAAGCGCCAGGGCGAAGATGAGCGCGGAGGGAGGGAGGGAGACCGCAGGGTCGTGGCCGCGGAGCACGCGCCAGCCCAGGGAGGTGATGAGCCCGCCGAGCAGCGCCAGGAGGAGGGTGAGCGAGAGGGCGCCGCCGTGGTTCCAGAGGCTGTAGCAGGCGAGGTCCCAGAGCCACTCGGGCACCGCGCGGGTGTCGCCGAGGGCCGCCACGGACATGGGCTCCGGGACCACGCGGCGACCCGCTCGAAGCACCGCGCGGCCCAGCGCCAGGTGCCAGAAGAGGTCGGACTCCCTCATGGGCTTGATCGCCGAGAGGGCGCCCAGAACGCCGACGATCCAGCCCAGGAGGCGCCGGGTGCTCTGCTCGCTCACGGGCGCATCAACCCGGGAAGTAGGCGCGGGTGTTGGGGTGCACCGTCGGGTCGGCGCGCAGCTCGTCGGGGTGCATCCACTTCCAGCGGGCGTGCTGGGCGCCGGGGAGGGCGCCGAGGTGCAGGTCGAGCGAGACCCGGTGGGCGATGACCACGTAGTGGGTGGAGACGCCCGGCTCGCCCGCGAAGTTGTCCTCGTAGAGGTGCTCGTAGACGCCCAGGGGGGAGGCGTCGGCGAGGCCGATGGGGTGGCCGAGCTCCTCGCCGGTGAGGCGACGGAAGGCGGCGTCGAGGCGCTCGTCCTTCTGGATGCGACCGCCAGGGACGAACCAGTAGCCCTCCGCGGGGCGGTTGGTTCGCAGGCCCACCAGCACCTCCCCTCGGGGGTTGGTCACCACGAGGTCGAGGGAGACCAGCGGCGCGAGGCGCACCACGGTGAGGAAGTCCTGCGTCGAGAGTCGATGGCCGCTCATGGGGATTGGTCGGGAGTCTTATCTCAATCGGGCGACTGCTCGGCGGCCATCTCGGGGTGCCAGCGAACGGTGCGGCGAAGGGCCTCCGGGAGACTGGTGCAGCGCGCCCCGGGGGAGGGGGGAGCGAGGTCGCGGTCGCGCCGACGATAGACCAGCAGGAGGTAGTGACCGCCCACGCTGGCGACGCACTCGGGGGCGTAGCGCTCGGCGAAGGAGGGCAGCGCCAGCAGGCGGCGCTCCACCGGCCACTGGACCCGCAGCCGGGGTTCGGGGCGGTTGGGGAGACCCACCGGGAGCGCGTTGGCGAGCACCACGTCGGGGTCGCGGGTGCGCAGCCAGGAGTCGTCGACCCGCTTGCGGCCGAGGCCTCCCGGGCGAGAGGCGAGCTCGCGGTCGGTGAGCCCGCCGAGGTCGGCGATGCGCATCGAGGGGACGGCGTAGCCGAAGACGCCGATGTCGTAGAGGGCGGCGGAGCGGGCGCCGCGGGAGAGGAGCTCCCTGGCGAGCGAGGCGCGGGAGACGTCCTGCGCGCCGAGGAGCTCGTTGGAGTCGCGGATGAGGGCGCCTGCGCGGAGGTTCTGGGCGCTCCAGAGGGCGAGGGCGGCGAGGGCGGCGAGGGCGGCGGCGGCGCGGGGGAGGCGCCAGCGAGGCGGAGGGAGGAGCCCGGTGAGGGGCGCGTCGAGGGCCATCGCGAGGCATGGGAGCGAGGGGAGCAGCAGCCGGTGGCCGAACATCCAGTCGCCCCCTTCGAGCACCACCGCCAGGGTGTGGAGGGCGACCAGGGAGAGCAGCGCCTTCGCGGCGCGGGACATCGACGGCAGCGCCCCGAGGGCGACGAGGAGCAGGCCCCCCGCAAGGGTCGACCAGCCGAGGAGGTAGCGCAGCCCGAAGGCGCGGTCGGGCACCTTCGCCCGGAGCGTGTTGGGGAGCACGTCGCCGAAGTAGGAGACCTTCCACGACAGGTAGACGAGCAGCGCGAGGGCGAGCGAGGTGCCTGCGCGCAGCACGTCGCGGCGAGGCGCCGGCGAGTAGAGCAGCAGCGTGACGGCGCCCCACCCGAGGAGGAGGCCCGCCTCGGGGCGCAGCAGGAAGGCCGCGGCGCCGGAGAGGGCGAAGGCCCACGGGCGGCCGCGGACGGCGGCGAGGGCGGCGAGGGTCCAGGCGAGGGCGAAGGGGACCGTCTCCAGGCCCGCGAAGGAGTGGTAGGCGAGGCCCGAGGAGGCGGCCACGACGAGGCCCGCGAAGAGGCCGCCGAGGGCGTGCGGGGCGGTGGTGTCGGGGGCGATGGAGCGGGCGCCGCGGACGGTGACGAGGGCGAGGGCGGAGAAGCAGGCGAGGGAGACCAGCGGGAGGACGAGCGGGGCCGGGAGCTGGAGGCGGAGGGAGAGGGCGGCGAGGACGGTCCAGAGGAAGTTGGTGTAGCCCTCGACGCGCTCGCCGGGGTTGAAGACGAGGCCCGCGCCGCGGGCGAGGTGGTGCGCGTATCGATACGAGATGTACGCGTCGTCGACGTTGCAGCCGCTGAAGGTCAGGGCGTGGGTGAGGGCCGCGCCGGTGGCGGCGAGCGCGACCAGGGCGGGGGTTCGTACGGCGCGCTCGGGCTGCAACCTCGGTCTCCGTCCCGCTCAGGTCACGGCTTCGCCGAGCAGGATGCGGCCGTGCTCCTCGCGCAGCTTCGACTTCAGGAACTTCCCCGTCGAGGTGCGCGGGATCTGCGACACCACCACGTAGGCGTCGGGCAGCCAGAACTTCGCGAAGCGCCCCTCGATGTGGGCGCGCAGCTCGTCGGGCGTGGCGCTCTGGCCCGGCTTGAAGGCCACCGCGGCGACCGGGCGCTCGCTCCAGGTCGGGTGCTGCGCGGCGAAGACGGCGGCCTCCAGCACCGCGGGGTGGCTCATCAGGGCGTTCTCCAGGGCGACGCTGCTGATCCACTCGCCACCGGACTTGATGACGTCCTTCGCGCGGTCGGTGATGCGCATGTAGCCCTCCGGGTCGAGGGTCACCACGTCGCCGGTCTTGAACCACCCGTCGTCGGTGAAGCGGTCGCCGCCGTCGCCGTTGTAGTAGCTCGACGCGACCCACGGGCCTCGCACCTCCAGCTCACCGAAGGTCTCCCCGTCGCGGGGCAGCGGGCTCCCCTGGTCGTTGACGTGGCGGGTCTCGACGAAGGGCACCGCGTAGCCCTGGCTCGCTCGCAAGCTCAGCAGCTCCTCGGGGCTGCGGTCGAGGAGGCCGTGCTTGATGTTGGCGACGGTTCCGAGGGGGCTCATCTCGGTCATGCCCCAGGCGTGCACGACCTGCAGCGAGTGGCGCGTGGAGAAGCCCTCGATCATCGACGCGGGGGCGGCCGCTCCGCCGATGACCATGGCGCGCACGGAGCGCAGGTCCCAGCGCCTGGGCTCGTTGTCGAGGGCCGCGAGGATGCCCAGCCAGATGGTGGGCACGCCCGCGGCCAGGGTGACCTTCTCGGCGGCCATGAGGTCGAGCAGGGAGAGGCCGTCGAGGTGCGGTCCGGGCATCACCAGCTTCGCGCCAGCGAGCACGGCGCTGTACGGGAGCCCCCACGCCGCCGCGTGGAACATCGGCACCACGGGCATGCACGTGTCGCCCTGTCGGATGCCGAGGGTGTCGGTCATGCAGGACACCATCGCGTGCAGCACCGTCGAGCGGTGGGAGAGCAGCACGCCCTTGGGGTTGCCCGTGGTGCCGGAGGTGTAACAGAGCATCGCGGCGGTGTTCTCATCGAGCGCGGGCCACGCGTACTCGTCGTGCTCGGCGGCGAGCAGGGCTTCGTAGTCGTGGGTTCCTTCCGGGGCGGGGCCCGCGTCGGGGACCACGATGACGTGGCGGAGGCTCCGGACCTCCGGGCCGAAGGCCTCGTAGAGCTTCCAGAGCGAGCGGTCGACGATGAGGACCGAGTCCTCGGCGCTCTGCGCGATGTAGAGCAGCTCGCTCGGGTGGAGCCGGATGTTGAGCGTGTGGACCACGGCGCCCATCATCGGGACGGCGTAGTAGGCCTCGAGGTGCTGACGGTGGTTCCAGCAGAGGGTGGCGACGCGGTCGCCGGGGCCGACGCCGAGCTTCTTCAGCGCGTTGGCGAGGCGGGCGGTGCGCGCCGCGAAGTCCGCGTAGGTCTGCCGGTGCAGGCTCTTGTCGGGCAGCCGGGAGACCACCTCCTGGCGGGGGAAGAACTCCCTCGCGCGCTGCCAGAGGTGCGTGATCGTGAGCGGGAAGGCCATCATCCGTCCGGTCAACATCGGCGTCGTGCTCCCTCGTAGCGACTGGGTGTGAAACCGGGCGCGATGGTGACGGGTGTTGGGGGGGCGGGGGAAGGGGGAGCGTGGGGGGGCGATGCTCTCCGGTACGACCGCGAGGCCGTCGGCGGGGATATCCCCGGTGCGACCGCGAGGCCGTACCGGGGAGATCCTCGCTGGCGACCTCGCGGTCGTACCGGGGATATCCTCGCTGGCGACCTCGCGGTCGTATCGCGGCAGCGCGGTGAGGGGGCCGCGGCCTTCCGCGTCAGCCCGTCGGGGCGACGGGCTTCTCGGCGGGCTTCTTCGCGCGCTTCTTCGCCACGTAGCGCGCCTGGAGCCGCGGGACGTGCGCCCCGAGGTCGCGGCCCCAGCGCGCCCCGGCGATGCGCTCGAAGTACTCGTTGGTCTGCACCAGCAACGTCCAGAGGCGGTCGCGCAGGGCCAGCATGGCCTCCTGTCCGCTCGTGCGGGTTCGCGCGCGGCTGGCGGTCGCGGGGCGGATCTTCTTCAAGAGGTCGGTTCCGAGCGCCTTGGCGCGCTTGACCTGCGCCGCGGTGACGGCGCTACCAGTGCCGACGAGGTCGCGGTCGGTGTGGAGCACGGCGAGGTCGACGAGGTCGGTGGCGGCGTCGACGGAGCCGAGGCCCCGCTCGATGCGGGCGACCTCCGCGGGCGAGCACCGGCCGATGAGCGAGAGCGTGCGGGCGTTGGAGAGGAGCAGCGCGCGCAGCGGCCGCGCCTCGCGCAGCATCGCGCGCACCTCGCCGGTGATGCGCGGATCCGCCGAGACGCGGCTGGCGGCGTAGACCACCGCGAGCGCGAGCGACTCGACGCCCTCGACGCGGGTCCAGTCGACGCGGAAGCCGGTGGCGTCGATCTCCGCGCGGGCCTCGAGGAGCGCCGCGCGACCGGACATGGCGTTGTGATAGGCGAGGTGCGGATCGGCGTGGCAGCGCAGCACGTCGGCGGGGCGCAGCGCGTCCGCCCGGGTGCGGAAGAGCTCGACGGCGTCGGCGGAGCCCTCGACCTCTGGGGCGTCGGGCTCGGCGTCGATCACCGACGCGACGCGACGCTTCGGGGCAACGGGTGACTTCTTCCTGGTGGATGTGACCGGTCTTGCCATGAATGGACCCTCCTGGGCGTCGATCGTAGGTCCAGGCGCGCGAGGGTCGGGAGAACGAAATGCACTCGCCCGCAAGCATATCCGGTGCTCCCCGGAGGGTGGATGTACGTCCGGGGAGCACTCCGGGTGCTCCGCAACGGGCGCGAGATGCGTGGGGGAGCATTCCGCGGGCTCCGCGACGGGCGCGAGATGCGCCGGGGAGCATTCCGCGGGCTCCGCGACGGGCGCGAGATGCGCCGGGGAGCACTCCGGGGGCTCCGCAACGGGTGCGAGATGCGCCGGGGAGTATTCGAAGAGCTCGCGAGCGGGCGCGAGATGCGCTGCGGAGTATTCGACGAGCTCGCAGGCGGGCGCGGGATGCGCTGCGGAGCATTCGGCGAGCTCGCAGACGGGTCGATCGTCCGTTGGAGAGCGCGTCGGCCCCCTTCCCCGCTGCCGCGCGCCCTACCCCCGCCTCGGGGGCAGGGCTCAGTGACCTGACAGCTTCGCGCTCGGATTGCAGACGTCGGAGCCCTGCCCCCGAGGCGGGGGTAGGGCGCGCGGCAGCGGGGAAGGGGGCCCCTCGCTCAGCTCGACAACCACTGGGGAGCATCCGCTGGCGCTGCGATACCCTCCGCGCCCATGACCGCCACCCTGACGAGCGACGTCGGCCGCCTCGAAGCCCATGAGATCCCCGCCGAGCACTCCGCGAAGCGGATGCGGGCGTGAGCAACGGGGCGCGATGGGAGGCGAACGCGCCCGATGAGAAGACGCGGCAGCTGCGCGAGTGGCCTCGCTCGGGCCGACCGCGGTCCACGAGGGAGCGGCTCCCCTCATGGCCACCGCGGCGCCCCTCGTCGCCATGGCGCCCGCGTCATGACCCGACGCGGAAGCCCGCCCCGACGTCGGCGCTCCAGCGCGTCGGGCCCATCAGCCCGAGCTCCCCGGAGGCCGTCAGGAAGAACCACCGGCGCAGGTCGACGCGCACGCCCGCGCGGCCGGTGAAGCCGAAGCGCAGGGCCTCGTAGTCCAGCGCCCGCCCGTCGACGTGCACCGTGGTGGTGACCCGCTGCACCGAGCCCAGCAGGTCGACGTAGGGGGTCACCGGGCCGAAGCTGTACTCGCCACCCAGCCCGAAGCGCACCGCCCAGCTCCACATGGAGCGGGGGGTGACGTCGTGGCCGTCGAGGCGCGTCGAGGCGGCGCTCTCGAAGCTGGTGAAGGGCAGGTCGAGCCCGGCGGTCATGCGCACGTGGGAGAGCACCGCGCGGGTCTCGTAGCGCAGCCCGAGGCCGAGCGAGCGGTCGTAGGGAGAGCCCTGGAAGGACTGCGAGAGCGCGGGGGCGGAGCTGTTGGCGAAGCCCGTGGCGCGGTGGTCCTGCGAGGTGACGAGGAAGCCCATGGTGGCCTCGAAGTGGTCGCCGCTCGCCGCGGGATCGGCCGACGCGGTGGAGGCGGCCAGCGAGGCGGCCAGGGCGAGAGGGACGGCGAAGCGAGGAAGTGAGTTCATGCGAGGGGAGCAGTGCATGGCCGGTGCCTGCGGTAGGGTGCCCTCGATGTGGTTCCACTGGCTCACCCGGCGACGACGCGCGCACATCCTGGAGACGCCCTTCCCGGAGGCGTGGGAGGCGATCGTGCAGCGCAACGTCTCGCACTGGTCGCTGCTCGACGACGAGGAGCGATCGCGGCTGCGCGACCTGGTGAGGGTCTTCGTCGAGGAGAAGCACTGGGAGGGCTGCGGGGGCCTGGAGATGACCGACGAGGTGAGGGTCACCGTGGCCGCGGAGGCGTGCCTGCTGCTGCTGGGCCGGGACCACGACCTCTACGACGACGTGGAGAGCATCCTGGTGTACCCGAGCACGGTCATCGCGGCCGATCGGCAGCAGGGGGTCTTCGAGCGCGGCGGGGCGGTGGTCGAGGAGTCCGAGGCGATCCTCGGGCAGGCGCACAAGGGCGGCCCGGTGATCCTGGTGTGGGACGCGGTGAAGCGCGGGGCGCGCGACCCGGACGACGGGCGCAACGTGGTGTTTCACGAGTTCGCGCACAAGATCGACATGGTCGACGGGCCGGTGGACGGCACGCCGCCGCTGCCCGACGGGGAGGCGCTGCGGAGCTGGGCGGAGGTCTGCTCGGAGGTCTTCCTGGCGCTCAAGCGCCACGAGCCGGAGGTGCAGCGGGTGCTCGACCCCTATGGGGCGCGCAACGAGGCGGAGTTCTTCGCGGTGGCGACGGAGTCCTTCTTCGAGCGACCCGCCGCCCTGAAGGGGGCGCTGCCCGAGCTCTACGCCCTGCTCTCGGGCTTCTATCGGCAGGACCCGGCGGCCAGGGAGCCGCGCCGTTGACGTAGGTCCCCGGCGAGACAAGGCATCTCCCCAGAGACGCGGCGCCCGTGACGCCGGGAAACCGAGGCGAGTGCCAGACGAGTCAACGAAGACCAGGGGCGGATCATCGAGGACGGGAGCGACCATCCCGGGGGGATGGACGGCGGGCGCGCGACCGGAGCTGCTGGGGGTGCCCGCGGAGGTAGGGCTCTGCGACGGGCGCACCATCACGGGCCTGCTCGAAGGCTTCGCCCCGGAGGCCCGGGAGCTGGTGATCTGGCTCGGCTCCAACGACCCGGAGATCGAGGCCTTCGACCGCAGGATCGTGGTGGCCGCCGAGCGCACCGTCTTCATCGGCCTGCTCAGGCGCGGCGGAGGGAGCGTCCCGGCTGCGACCGGCGCCGCCGCCGAGACCCTGCGGGTGCACGTCTCCCGGGAGCGCCACTTCGACGTGAGCGTCACGTCCACGGTCGAGGGCGCGGCGCTGGGCATCCGGGCGGTGCCGCTCGGGGGAGGGCCCTTCCGCGAGATGCTCTTCTCGCGCGACAACGTGCTCGGCCTCGAGCGCCTCGAGCAGATCGGCTCGATCCTCCTCTCGATGGGCGCCGTCAGCCGGGAGAACGTCGACCGCGCGCTCGTCCAGCAGGCCGAGCTCCGCCACCGCACGACGGTCATGCCCGCGGTGACCCCGCCCGCCGTCCCCGCGGCGGCCCCGGTCGCGGCGGTCGAGCCCTCGGCGGCGAACGGGCTGCGGCTCGGCGAGGTGATGCGCGGGATGGAACTCATCACCGAGGTCGAGCTCGCGCGCGCCGTGGCGGCGAAGTTTCACCTGCCCTTCGTCGACCTCGACGCGACGAGGCCCGACCCCGCGGCGGCGGCGGAGATGCCGCGCGAGGTGATCCACCGATACGGCGTGCTGCCGACGGCCTTCGACGCCCGCACGCTCACGCTGGCCACGCGCGAGCCCATGGCGCCCGAGCACCGCAACCTGCTGGAGTTTCGCATCGGGCGGAGGGTGCGGGAGGTGATCGTCGCGCCGACGCAGCTCGCCCGCCACGTCGAGGCGTGGCTCGCGCTGGCCCCCGCGCCGGCGCCCGCGCGCCTCCCAGGCGTCCCTCCGCCGCTCGACCTGGCGGCGCCGCAGGAGGACTTCGAGCAGATCCTCCGCGAGCTGGGCGCGCTGCCCCCGGAGGCGGACGAGGAGGGCGACGGCGTCGAGGCCACGGAGGTGTCCGACAACGTCATCGTGCGCCTCGTCCATCGGATCTTCACCGACGCCCACCGCCGCGGCGCGTCGGACATCCACATCGAGCCCAACGGCGCGGCGGAGAACACCATCGTGCGCTTTCGCATCGACGGCGACTGCGTGGTCTACCAGGAACTCCCGCCCGCCAGCCGTCGCCCGCTGGTGGCGCGCATGAAGATCCTGGCGGGGCTCGACATCGCCGAGCGCCGCAAGCCGCAGGACGGGAAGATCAAGCTCCGGCTCTCCGGGCAGCCGGTGGAGCTGCGCGTGGCGACGCTGCCCACCTCGATGGGCGACGAGGACGCGGTGCTGCGCATCCTGGCCTCGTCGCGCCCGCTGCCGCTGGCGCAGATGGGCCTGTCCGAGCGCAACCACCGAGAGGTCGCGCGCATCCTCGCGAGGCCCTACGGGCTCATCCTCTGCGTGGGGCCCACCGGGTCGGGCAAGACCACCACGCTCCACTCCATGCTCGGCGCCATCAACACCCCCGACATGAAGATCTGGACCGCCGAGGACCCTGTGGAGATCACCCAGGCGGGGCTGCGGCAGATGCAGGTCAACGTCCGCGCGGGGCTCACCTTCGCCAGCGCGATGCGCGCCTTCCTGCGCGCCGACCCCGACGTCATCATGGTGGGCGAGATGCGCGACGCGGAGACCGCCGGCACCGCCGTCGAGGCCTCGCTCACGGGCCACCTCGTGCTCTCCACGCTGCACACCAACAGCGCCCCGGAGACGGTGACCCGCCTGCTGGACATGGGCCTCGACCCCTTCAGCTTCGCCGACGCGCTCGCGGGCGTGCTGGCCCAGCGCCTCGCCCGCGCCCTCTGCAAGCGCTGCAAGGAGCCCTACGACGCGCCCGAGGAGGCGCGCGCCGAGATCGCGCTGGCGCTCGGCGAGGCGGCGGTCGCGTCGCGGCCCGAGCTCGCCCCCGGCGGGACGCTGCGTCTCTGGCGGGCTCCGGGCTGCGGGGCCTGCGGCAACAGCGGCTACAAGGGCCGCGTGGCGCTGCACGAGCTGATGATCACCGACCCGGCGATCAAGCGCCTGGTCGCCCGCCACGCGCCGGTGGACGAGCTGCGCGAAGCCTCCGTGGGGGGCGGCATGACCACGCTGCTGCAGGACGGCATCGAGAAGTGCCTGCTCGGGCTCACGGACGTGCGGCAGGTGCTGGCGGTGTGCACGGCGTAGGAAAGGGGGCGCTCACTCCGCGAAGGGCGTGTCGAGCCCGCGGGCCTTGAGCGCCGCGACGTAGGGGGCCTTCTCCAGCGACCTCGCGTAGCCCTCGGCGGGGTCGATGAGCGCGCCGTCGACGAGGTCGAGCAGCGCGTCGTTGAGCGTGGCCATCCCGATGCGCCGCGAGGTCTGCATCACCGTGGGGATCTGGAAGGTCTTGCCCTCTCGGATGAGGTTGGAGACCGCGGGGGTGGTGAGCAGCACCTCGCGCGCCGCCACGCGCCCGCCGCCGAGCTTCTTGCAGAGGGTCTGGGAGATCACCGCGCGCAGCGAGCTCGCGAGCATCACCCTGATCTGCGCCTGACGGTCGGCGGGAAACTGGTCGATGATCCGGTCGACGGTGCTGGCCGCGGTGGAGGTGTGCAGGGTGCCGAAGACCAGGTGCCCCGTCTCGGCGGTCTCGATGGCGATGGAGACGGTCTCCAGGTCGCGCAGCTCGCCCACCAGGATGATGTCCGGGTCTTCGCGCAGGGCGGCGCGCAGGGCGGTCTTGAAGGAGTCGGTGTGCACGCCCACCTGGCGCTGGGTGATCACGCACTTCTTCGCGGCGTGCACGAACTCGATCGGGTCTTCGATGGTGATGACGTGGTCGGTGCGCGAGCGGTTCACGAGGTCGATGAGCGCGCAGAGCGTGGTCGACTTGCCCGACCCGGTGGGGCCGGTCACCAGCACGAGGCCCTTGGTGAGCTGGCAGAGCCGCTGCACCTCCGGCGAGATGCCCATCTGCTCGACGGTCACCACCGAGGCCGGGATGTGACGGAACACCGCCGCCGGGCCGAGCCGCTCTCGCAGCGCGTTGGCGCGAAACCGCCCGACGCCGGGCAGCTCGTAGGCGTAGTCGGTGTCGTGGCTCGCCGCGTACTGCCTGCGGTTTCGCTCGGGCATCACCGAGCGCACCATCGCGTCGAGCGCGGCGGCGTCGAGCGGGGCCTCCCCGGGCAGCCGGTACATCTCCCCGTGCAGCCGGAGGATGGGCGGCTGCGCGCAGCGCAGGTGCAGGTCGGAGGCGTACTTGGAGACCATCGAGCGCAGCAGCGCGTCGAGCGCCGCGCGCGCCCTCTCGATGCCCTCGAAGGGGCGGATCGTGTCGCCGTCGTCCTCCGCCGCCGCGGCCACCGGCGCCAGGGCCTCGATCGGCGCCGGGGCCTCCGCCGCGGGCGTCGCCGGGGCGGCGGGTTCGACCGCCTCGACGGGGCGCTTGATGGCGCGGTACTGGCCGGTGAGGCGCTGCCGCTCGCGGCCCTCGTCGATGGTGACGCGCGCCCTCCAGAGGCCGTCGACGCGGGTGGTGTGCACGGTGAAGGCGCCGTCGTCGGAGAGGTAGGCGAAGTCCGCGGGCTGCCCCGAGGCGAGGAGCGCCGCGGCGTCGGGCGGAGCGATCTCCGTGAGCAGCGAGAGCACCTGAGGGCCGGTGAGCGGGGCCTTGGTGACGGGCCTCGGGACGCCGTCGATCTCGAACTCGGCGAGCTCCCCCTCGCGCAGCCGTAGCGCGGCGGCGCGGTGGCTCACCATGGCCGAGAGCAGCCGGTCGAGCTGAGGCATCAGGCCACCGCCCGCGCGAAGGCGAGGTGGCGCAGGCTCACCGCGATCAGCCGGTCGTGGGCGAAGAGGGCGATGAAGTCGAGCGGGGTGTCGTTGAGGAAGTCGACGAGCCGGGTGCGGTCGGCGCGCGCCTCGGGGAAGATCGACCCGGTGCAGGCGCGGCCGTCGGCGAGGGTGAGCTCGACGTGCATGCCGACGAGGCCTCGGTCGACGGTGTCGTCCTCGCGGGGCAGGGCGGTGGCGACGAAGGCGATGTGGGACTTCTGCACGAGGAGCACCTCGCCCGAGGCGAGCTCCAGGGGCAGGAAGCGGTCGTCGCCGTTGAGCGCGTCGAGCGGGTCTTCGGGCCCCGGACGGAAGCGCGCTGCGCTCTGGAGGAAGAGGCTGCCGTCGAGGCAGAGGCCGCTGTCGAGGGTGACCGAGACGCGGTGGCGAACCTTGTCGATCCGGTACTCGCTCATGCGCCGGGAGTGTCGGCCCGGCGCGGTGGGCGTCAAGCGCGGTCGGCTACTGAAGCCGCGCGCGGAAGCCGCAGTAGGAGGGCCACGCCGTCGGGAGCGCGGCGGCCCACGGGGAGGCGGCGACGCCCCGGGGGTGCGCCGCGAAGAACTGCACCACCTGCCGGCCGAGCAGCGCGCGGGGCACGGTGTGGCCGCTGTTGTGGTTGCAGTAGACGACGTCGTGCTGGCGGGCGTTGAGGTAGCCCACGTCGTTGCCTGCGAAGACGTCGAAGTGCGCCATGGCGACGAAGAGGTTGAACGCGTCGCTCTCGCCGCCGAACATCATCAGCTGCGCGTAGCGGGCGCTGCTCGGGAGCGCGGGCCACGCGGGGTAGGTGCGCAGCGGGCCGAGCGTGGGAGGGTTTTCGGGGTTGGAGAAGTAGCCGCCGGAGTAGCTCGCGATGGCGGCGAGCTGAGAGCCGCGCAGCACGCCCAGCAGGTCGGACATGATCGCGCCCGCGGAGAAGCCGGCGGTGTAGACGCGGTCGCGGTCGACGCCCCAGCGCTGGTCGAGGCAGCGCAGCACGGCGTCGAAGAGGCGGGCCTCGCGGTTGGGCGTGGTGGCCCGGAGGTTCTCCCACTCCAGTCCGAGCGGAGAGGTCGTCGGGCCGAGGCGCGTCGAGACCGGCGTCACCAGGATGAAGGGCATCGCGGCGTTGCCCACCTCGCCGGCGAAGAGCGGGTTCATGTTGGCCGCGCTGTCGCCGAGCCCGTGCCAGTTGAAGACCACCGCCCAGTGGCCGCCCGGCGCCGTCGCCCCCGGAGGCAGCGTCAGGATGAAGGAGCGGTCGAGGGAGTCGACGCGGAACCCGGAGACCATCCCCGGGGCGAGCGCGTCGCAGGAGCCCGCCTCCAGCGGCGGCTCGGTGATGTCGGGGTCGGGGACGTCGCGGACCACCATCGGGGGAACATCCTCCGAGGGCGCCTCTCCGGCGTCGACCGCCGCGGGGACGTCCGCCGCGGGGACGGCGCCCGTGTCGGCGGTCGCGGCGTCGGCCGAGGAGGGCGGCGGCGTGACGGCGGACTCACCGCAGCCCAGTGGGGCAGCGGCGAGCAGCATCGGGACGACGAGCGAGTGCAGCAGGCTTCGCGGGGCGGTCGACGGCATCGGGCGGGGACTCCTTCGGTGATCTATGGCGCGGAGGGAGGCGGCGCGATCATAGCCGGTCGCCGCGCGAAGGCGGCCGTCAGCAGCACCGGGGCCAGCACGTAGGCCAGCGAGATGGCGAGGTAGCGGTCGTCGTAGAACCACCCCACCGCGGGCATCACCATCAGCACCTGCACCGCCGCGGCGAAGCCCAGCAGCCAGCGCTCGAGCGCCGCGCGCGCCGAGGCCAGCACCGCGGCCACGACGAAGAGCATGAGGTAGTAGCCCGAGAGCTCCGTGGCGAGGGGGGCGGCCAGGATGGCGAGGGTGAGCCCGATCCAGGGGCGGCGGGCGCGGACGAGCGCCAGGAGGAGCAGCGCTCCGAAGGCGAGCTGCAAGCCCCGGAGCCAGAGGTGGCGCGCCTCGCGGGTGGCCCTCACCTCGTCGGCCCAGCGCTCCATCCAGACCTCCGTGGGAGCGCCCGGGAGGCGGGCCTGCACGCGCTCGACGCGGTGCTCCGGGTCGAAGGAGACCAGGATGCCGAGGCCTGCCTTGTTGGAGGACGCCACGGCGGCGTGGCGGCGGATGTGCTGGGTCCACTCGGTCCAGGAGGAGGGGCCGACCACGGCGGCGCCGAGGGCGACGAGCGCCGCCGCGGTGAGCAGGAAGCCCGCGGCGAAGCGCCGACGGTCGACGGCGTAGCGGGCCCGCAGCGCCGGGGAGGCGACGCCCGAGAGGAGCACCCCGACGAGGCCGAGCGCCGGGAAGCCGCGCATGGCGGCGGCCCACCCGAGAGCCGCGCCCGCGAGCCCGGGGCGCCCGCGGCGAAGGGCCACCAGCGAGAGCACCAGCAGGAAGAACCAGTCGAAGCGCAGCATGGAGAAGGCGACCCAGGTGAAGCGCCCGGGCTCCTGGGTTCCCCAGAGGACGAGGGCCAGCGCGGCGACGCGCCAGCCGAAGGAGGCCGCAAGCGCCGCCACGCAGAGCGCGATCAGCACGAGGTCGAGCGAGGCCAGGAAGCGCAGCCCGAGCTCCGTCGAGGGGACCACCCTGGAGAGCGCCCCGCTGGTGACGGTCCATGCGGGGGTGGGGTTGTACCCGTGGTCGATCTGGCTCTGTCGCCACGCGGGCTCGTTGAGCCCGGTGCGCAGGTTGCGCACGTCCTCGCGGAAGCTCCGCCAGCGCTCCGGGGTGAAGCGGGAGCGGCACACCGACGGGTCATCCAGGGCCATGCTCGCGGGCACCTGCCGGTCGGTCACCAGGTCGCGGAACATCCGCTGCCGCACCAGCGCCTCTCCGCCGGTCTCGGCCTCCGCGAGCGCGGCGCAGCGGTAGATCAGCCCGTAGCCGAGCTCCCGGTGGTACTTGCTGCCGACGTAGTAGTGGAAGACGTCGTGGCGGTGCACCCCCCCGGTCGCGATCACCGCGCCGAAGTTGAACCACGACGCCGCGGCGCAGAGGGCCACCGCCCCGGCGACCCCGTGGGCGACGGGCACGGACACCGGCCGCCCCTCACGTCGGCGAGCGCGGAGGTAGACCGCCCAGCCCAGCGCCGCGAGGGCCACCAGCGCCCTCGCCCTGGCGCCGCCCCACTCGTCGAGGCCGCCGAGGCAGATCCACCACCCGAGCGCGATGCCTGGCGCGCCGAGGCCCAGCGCGATCGCCGCGCGCCTCAAGGCGACTCCCCCGGTCGGGGCTGGGGGAGCGAGTACCCGGTGGCCTCCCGAAAGGCCTGGCCGAAGCGCGGATCGGGGATCGCCGAGGAAAGCTCCAGCGAGGCCGCGCGTAGCGCCCTGCGGTCGTCGAGGCCCGAGGCCCATCGACGGAGCAGCGTCACCGCCGCGCGATGGTCGCCCCTCGCCGAGGCCACCGCCCCGAGGCAGCCGTCGGCGCGCCCGGTGTCGGGCTGCGAGAGCGCGTAGCGGAGGCACCACGGCGCCGCGGCGGACAGCCGGTGCTGGCGCAGCTCGAGGCGAGCGCGGGCGAGCGAGGCCTCCGGGTCCGACGGGTCGCGACGGGCGATGGCGCGGAGCACGGCGACCTCGTCGGTCCACCCTCGCACCCGGTGCGCGGTGAGCGCCGCCGGGAGCGCGAAGCCGACCAGCATCCATGGCCTGGCCAGGCGCGCCGTGGTCGGGCCGAGAGCGCGCAGCAGCCCGAGGGCCGAGAGCACGAGCCCGAGGTGAAGCCCGAGGGAGGCGCCGCCCCCGGTCACCAGCGCGGCGCCCGAGAGGCCGGAGGCCAGCGTGGAGGCGAGCAGGGCGGCGGCTCCGGCGCGAAGCAGCGAGGCGTCCTCGGGCTCGCTGGCGCGGGTGGAGAGCGAGGCCGAGAGGGCGGAGAGCAGCAGGGGAAGGATCCAGGCGGCGCTGGCGACGGAGCGGGTGGTCGCGGCGGCGAAGGGGGAGGGAGAGGGGATCCAGGCGAGGAGGCTCGCGGTGCCGCCCCCGCCCAGGGCGGCGATGCCGGGGAGGAGGGCGCCGTCGCCTCGGGTGATGGCGAGCGAGGCGAGGGCCGAGAGCGAGGCCGCGGCGAGGGCGATCCGGCGGTGGGCGCGGGGTCGGACGAGGCTCGCCGGGAGCAGACCGAAGAGGCCGTAGCCGGGGGCGCAGAGGCCTGCGGCGAGGGCGGCCGAGGCGCTCCAGGCGACGCCCGCGAGGGGAGGGGCGCGGAGCGAGCGACGGGCGGCGAGGAGCGAGAGCGCGAGGGCGAGGAGGGCGTCCCGGCCGGCGAGGGGGGCGCTCAGGTCGGCGGCGCAGGGATGGAGCGAGAGGGCGAGCGAGGCGACGGCGGCGACGGCCGCGGGGACCTTCGAGGCGCGGAGCAGGGAGAAGAGCGAGGCGACGAGGGCGAGGAGCAGGGCGGGCCCGAGGGCGTGCTGCACCAGCGGCGCGGCGCGAAACCACTCCCAGGAGAGCCACGACCCGAAGGCCCCGAGTGGGGCGTGGTCGCGCACCTGTAGCCCTGCGCCACGGAGCAGCACCCGCCCCTCGGAGAGCATCGCGGCCAGGCCCGAGAAGGAGTGGAGCCGGGGGTTGCGGACCAGCAGCAGCCGGTCGCCGTCGAGGAGGTTCCCGCCCAGCGCTGCGGCGTGGGCGAGCGCGGTGACCGAGAGCGCGAGCCCACGCCACGCGCGGTCTGCGCCCGCTTCGAGCGGGGGCGCCATCGGCGCGATGGGAGACCGCCGCCGAGGACGGCGTCAAGGGTCATCGTGGCGAGAGGGCGGCGATCAGCCGCTGCGCTGGACGCCGCAGCGGCCGCCCAGGCAGACGCAGCGCGCCTGGCCGCAGTCGAGGGTACCTGGCGCGCAGTTCATGGTGCACGCCGTACCTGCGCAGCTCGGGGCGTTCACGCGAGCGGTGCACGCCGCGGGGTGGCAGCACGCGTCGGGGACGCAGTCGGCGTCGGTGCGGCAGGCGGGCTGGGGGTTCTGGTCACGGCCCGGGTTGGGGGGGAGGTTGTTGCCCAGCGGACCCACCATGGGAGGGATCTCCGGCTGCCGCCCGGTGCCGGGAGAGGGCTGCAGGGGCTGACCCGACTGCACGCTCGGCGGCGACGGGGGATTGGCCGAGGCCGACGCGGGACCGGGCTCGGCGTAGCCGCCGCGTGACGCACAGCCCGCCGAGAGCACCAACAACAGCATCGCGGACCGGTGGAACTTCATCGGGGCTTCCCATCTCTTTCGGGGCGCGCGGTGGCCCACGCGGGTGTCTACCGCCGTTGCATCGCCGCCGCCACGCCGTCGCTCGGATGAGCCCTGCCGCCACAGTGTGGCGAGCGGACCGTTGACTCCGCCTCGGGCACCGGGTGGCTCTCCGCGGCGGTGCAGGCGCCTGTGCGCCGCTGGCACGCGGACTGCTCTCCTCAAGCGCGGTCGGGTTCACGGCCCTGAGGGCGGTGCTCGATGATCGAAGAGAGTCGGACAACCCATCATCGCCGCCGCCTGTGAGGGATGCAGGGGCGTCACGGAAGGGGGAATGGTCCCCATGGACATCCTGGATGTCATGAAGCTGGCCCACGATCGAACCGCGACGCTCCTCCGTCGGGTGAACACCACCGCCGAGGAGGATGGTGAGCTCGCGATCACGGCCTACGAGGTGCTGAACGAGCCCGTCGCTCCGTCTCCGACGGAGGCTCCCGGCTCCAGCGTCCGCGCTCGCAGCGGGCAATGGCAGACCGGGCCCACCCGAGGCGGGCGTGCGGCCTGAGCGGCGAAGCGCCGGGGGGCGCCGGACGCGAGGGGGCGAGTGACGCGTCGGGCCCTCGGCCGCACCCGGCTGCTGCTGCCGGGGCGCGACATGAGCTGGAAGGAGTTCTTCTCCAGGCTCTTCAAGGAGCTGGAGCACGACGCCGTCGACGACGTCGCGGCGACGGTCACGTTCTACTGCGTGCTGTCGCTCTTCCCCTTCCTGCTCTTCGTGGTGGGCGCGCTGAGCAAGGTCGTGAGCTGGGAGACCATCGACGACGTGGTGCACCAGGTGTCGCTGGTGATGCCGCGCGAGGTGACGGCCATCGTCTCCACCCGGCTCACCGCGCTCAAGACCCAGCCCGCCACCGGGGTGCTCACCCTGGGCTTCATCGGCGCGCTCTGGTCGGGCTCCGCGGGCGTCGCGTCGCTCATCCCCGCGTTCAACCACGCCTACGACGTGGTCGAGACCCGCCCCTATTGGAAGCGGCGGCTGCTGGCGCTGGTGACCACCCTCGGCGTCGGGCTCGTCGCCCTCGTGGCCTCCCTCGTCGCGCTCGCGGTGCCCGCGCTCTCCCGCTGGGTGGGCGGCCCCCTCGGGGAGCTCCTCTCATGGGTGCGCTTCCCCATCGCGGGGGCGATCATGATGGTCACCTGGGCGCTGCTCTACCGCGTGCTGCCCAACGTGAAGCCGCGGTTCCAGCCCGTGTCTCCGGGCTCGATCGTGGGCGTGCTGCTCTGGGTGGGCGCCTCGTGGGGCTTCGGCCAGTACGCCCAGCGCTTCGGCAGCTACGAGGCGACCTACGGGGCCCTCGGCGGCGTGGTGGTGCTGCTGCTCTGGATGTGGGTCTCGGCGCTGGCGCTGATCCTTGGCGCGGAGATCAACAAGATCCTGATGCCGGTCGGAGAGAAGGAGCAGATCGACACGCACGTCACCAACATGCCCGAGACCGCGAAGCAGCAGGAGGGCGCGCCGGAGATCGCGCCCGAGCAGTACGCCGGTCAGGACGCCGAGACCGAGAGGACGCAAGGGGAGAAGCGCCCCAGCGCTCCGGGGGAGGAGAAGGCCCCCGAAGGGGAATGGATCAGCGGGCGCCAGCCAGGATCGTCACCGACGTGATGCGCGTGGGCGTGGCGGGGGGCTCGCCGCGGGCGATGCGGTCGAGGACGTCGAGGTCGGAGACGCCCAGCACCCGGCCGAAGACGGTGTACTGGCCGTCGAGGCTGGGGGTCGGGGCGAGCGTCAGATAGAACTGCGAGCCGTTGCTGTTGGGGCTGGCGGAGCGCGCCATGCCGAGGACGCCGGGGGCGTCGAAGCGCAGCGCGTCGGTGACCTCGAGGCCGAAGTTGTAGCCGGGGCCCCCGCGGCCCCAGGTGGCGCGGCCGCCGTCGACGGTGTTGGGGTCTCCGCCCTGCGCGACGAAGCCCTCGATCACCCGGTGGAAGGCGATGCCGTCGAAGAAGTGGTTGCGCGCCAGCCAGACGAAGGAGTTCACCGTGATGGGCGTGGCCTCCTCGAAGAGGTCGATGGTGAGGGTGCCGATGTCGGTCACGACGAGCGCGCGGTAGTCGTAGCCCGGCATCAGCGAGGGCTCCGGGGCGGCGGCGAAGCGGCGGATGGGCGTGGGGGAGAGCGCCGGGAGCTCGCGGTAGTCGAGCGGAGGAACGTCCACCGCGGCGGGACGGTCCTGGGCGACGGGGGCGTCGACGGCGGCGGGGCGGTCGGGGGGCGGGGCGGTCGCGTCGATGGGGGCGCCGAGGTCCTGCGCGGCGCGGGCGTCGGCAGGGACCAGCGGAGCGGACGACGAGGAGCACGCCGAGAGCGCGAGGAAGAGGAGCAGGCCAGAGGTGGGTCGCATCGGCGCGGGAGCGGAGCACGAACGCGCGGTCGCGTCGACGATCGGGCAGCTTCCGCGCATCGGGTCGGGGTGCCATAGCTTCAGCGATGAAGCCGACCGACACCAGCGCCGCCACACGGCGAGAGAGCGACTCCATGGGCGGGGTCGACGTGCCCGCCGACCGCTACTGGGGCGCCCAGACGCAGCGCTCGCTGGAGAACTTCCGCATCGGGGGGCACCGCTTTCCACCGTCGATGGTGCGCGCCTTCGGGGTGGTGAAGAAGGCCGCCGCGCTGGCCAATCGAGAGCTCGGGCTGCTCGACGGGGAGAAGTGCGCGCTCATCGTGCGCGCCGCCGACGAGGTCATCGAAGGGCGCCTCGACGAGCACTTCCCGCTGGTGGTCTGGCAGACCGGCAGCGGCACCCAGTCGAACATGAACGCCAACGAGGTGATCGCCAACCGCGCCATCGAGCTCGCCGGGGGCGTCATGGGGTCGAAGCGGCCGGTGCACCCCAACGACGACGTCAACCGCTCGCAGTCCTCCAACGACGTCTTCCCCACGGTGATGCACGTGGCCGCGGCGACGGAGGTCACCCGCCGCCTACAGCCCGCCGTCTCGGCCCTTCGCGCGGCCTTCGAGGAGCGCGCTCTCGCCTTCCGCGACGTCGTGAAGATCGGCCGCACCCACCTGATGGACGCGACGCCGCTCACCCTCGGCCAGGAGTTCTCCGGCTACGCGGCGCAGCTCGCCTTCGCCGAGCGCTGCATCGCCCAGGCGCTCGACCCGGTGTACGAGCTCGCCCTCGGGGGCAGCGCCGTGGGCACCGGGCTCAACACCCATCCCCGCTACGCCGAGGCCGTGGCCGCGGAGGTCGCGGCGCTCACCGCGCTGCCCTTCCGCACGGCGCCCAACAAGTTCGCCGCGCTCGCCGCGCACGACGCCCTCGTGGCGCTGAGCGGCGCGCTCAGGGTGCTCGCGGTCGCCGCCATGAAGATCGCCAACGACGTGCGGCTGCTGGCGAGCGGCCCCCGCTGCGGGCTCGGCGAGCTGGTGCTCCCGGCCAACGAGCCGGGCAGCTCGATCATGCCCGGCAAGGTCAACCCCACGCAGGCCGAGGCGCTCACCATGGTGTGCGCGCAGGTCATGGGCAACGACGTCGCCATCGCCGTCGCCGGCAGCGGCGGCCACCTCGAGCTCAACGTCTACAAGCCCGTGATCATCCACAACCTGCTGGAGTCCATCGCCCTGCTCTCGGACGGCTGCGCCAGCTTCCGCGAGCACTGCGTCGAGGGCATCGAGGCCGACCGCGAGGTGATCGCCCGCCACCTGCGCGACTCACTCATGCTGGTGACCGCGCTCAACCCGGTGATCGGCTACGACAACGCCGCGCGCGTCGCGAAGTCGGCCCTCGCCCGGCGCGTCACCCTCCGCGAGGCGGCCGTCGACCTCGGGCTGCTCAGCGGGGAGGAGTTCGACCGGCACGTACGGCCCGAGGCCATGACCGGCCCCGGCTCTCGCTGAGGCGGAGTTCATCGCAGGTACGCAATCTCGCCACAGGGCGCAGGGGGTGAGGCGACGCGCCTCGGGGGAGGATGTCGGCAGAGCGAAAGAGCCTGGAATTCAAGCCCGATTCCGAGGAAGTGGCGACCGGCATGGGGATTGAAGTGCGCTCCCTGGCGAGCGGCGAGGCGGACCGTCTGACGCGCCCGCCGTCGCAGGAGGCCAATCGATGAAGTCATTCACCCTGCAACGCGCCTCGACGGGCATCGAGGGACTCGACGACATACTCGGCGGCGGGCTCCCCTGCGACCGGGTGTACCTGGTCCAGGGCAACCCTGGCGTGGGCAAGACCACGATGGCGTTGCAGTTCCTGATGGCGGGGGCGGAGCGGGGGGAGGTGGCGCTCTACATCACCCTCTCGGAGACCGAGGCGGAGCTTCGCACCACGGCGCACTCGCACGGGTGGACGCTCGACGGCGTCACCCTCTTCGAGCTCGACGCGACGGCGATGAGAACCCACGACGGCGACGCCAACGAGCCCTACACCGTCTTCTACCCCGCGGAGGTCGAGCTCTCCGAGGTGATGAAGTCCCTGCTCGCGGAGGTCGACCGCATCGGCCCCTCGCGGGTGGTCTTCGACTCCCTCTCCGACATCCGCATGCTCGCGCAGGACGCGCTCAACTACCGCCGCCAGGTGCTGACGCTGAAGCAGTACTTCTCCGGTCGGGCGTGCACGGTCATCATGCTCGACGACCTCACCGGCGAGAACTACGACGGCCAGCTCCAGAGCCTCGCCCACGGGGTCATCACCCTGGAGCAGATGGCCCCCGTCTACGGCGCCGACCGCCGCCGGCTGCGGGTGGGCAAGCTACGGGGCTCTACCTTCCGCGCGGGCTTCCATGACTTCAACGTCTTGAAGGGCGGGCTCAAGGTCTTCCCCAGGCTGGTCGCGGCCGAGCACCGCAAGCCCTTCTCCCCGGAGCCCGTCACCAGCGGCGTGCCCGCCATCGACGCCCTGGTGGGCGGCGGCCTCGACCGCGGCACCAGCACGCTCATCCTCGGCCCCACCGGCGTCGGCAAGTCCGCGCTGGCCTCGCAGTACGTCGCGAAGGCGGCCGAGCGGGGAGAGACCGGCGCGCTCTTCACCTTCGACGAGAACGTCGGCACCCTGCTCTTCCGGGCCGAGGCCCTCGGCGTCGGGCTGCGAAAGCACGTCGACTCGGGCAAGGTGATGCTCCAGCAGGTCGACCCGGCGGAGCTCAGCCCCGGGGAGTTCATCCACAAGGTGCGCGACGCCGTCGAGCAGCGGGGCGCGCGCCTCGTGGTGATCGACAGCCTCAACGGGTACCTGAAGTCCATGCCCGCGGAGGAGTACCTGGTGATCCAGCTCCACGAGCTGCTCACCTACCTGAGCCAGCGCGGGGTGATGACCATCCTCATCGCCACGCAGCACGGCATCCTCGGCAGCGGCATGACCACCCCGGTGGACGCGAGCTACATCGCCGACGCGGTGATCGTGATGCGCTACTTCGAGTCCGGCGGGAGGGTGCGCAACGCGCTCGCGGTGATGAAGAAGCGCAGCGGCAGCCACGAGCGCACGATCCGGGAGTTCACCGTCGGGCCGCAGGGCTTCGAGGTGGGGCCGCCCATGAAGGCCTTCCACGGCGTGCTCACGGGGGTGCCGACGTACACGGGCGCGAGCGACCCGCTCATGGGGAGCGACGATGCCGACCGCGGGTTCTGACCGGGAGGCGAAGCGGGTGCTGGTGCTCGCCCCGGTGGGAATCGACGCGAAGCTGATGAAGCGAGCGATCCTCGACGCCGGCCTCGGCGCGGAGACCTGCCTGGACGTGGCGTGCCTCTGCGAGGAGCTGTTGCGCGGCGCCGGGGCGGCGGTGTTCACCGAGGAGGCGCTCACCGAGGAGGGGGTGCGCACGCTGCTCGACGCGCTCGGGCAGCAGCCCGCGTGGTCGGACATGCCGCTGGTGGTGTGCACCTTCCCAGGGGCGCTCGGTCGGGCGAGCAGCGGGAGGCTCCGGGCGATCATCGACCGGGGCAACGTGACGCTGGTCGAGCGGCCGATGCGGGCGCGCACGCTGGTGAGCGCGATGCGGGCGGCGCTCAACGCGCGGGGACGACAGTACGAGCTGCGCGACCTGATCGAGCAGCGCGAGGCGCTCCTGCGGGAGGCCGAGGCCGCGAGCCGGCTGAAGGACGAGTTCCTGGCGACGGTGAGTCACGAGCTGCGCACGCCCCTCACGGCGATGCTGGGGTGGGCGGAGCTGCTGCGCATGGGGCGGCTCTCCGAGTCGAAGCAGCGGCAGGCGCTCGCCACCATCGAGCGCAACGCCCGGGCGCAGGTGCAGCTCGTCGAGGACCTCCTCGACGTGAGCCGGATCGTGTCGGGCCGGCTGCGGCTGGAGATGGGCGCGGTGCTGCCCGGGCAGTTCATCGAGCCGGCGGCGGAGTCGGTGCGCGTGGCGGCCGACGCCAAGGAGGTGGCCCTGGAGCTCGACCTCGACCCGACGCTCGGACCGGTGCTCGGCGACGCGGCGAGGCTGCAGCAGGTGGCGTGGAACCTCCTTACCAACGCGGTGAAGTTCACCCCGCGGGGCGGCAGGGTGAGGGTCACCTCGCGCCGCGTGGGGCCCTCCGTGGAGCTGCGCTTCTGCGACACGGGCCGCGGGGTCTCGCCGGAGTTCCTGCCCTACATGTTCGACCGCTTCCGGCAGGCGGACGGGTCGAGCACCCGCGCCCAGGGCGGCCTCGGGCTCGGGCTCGCCATCGTGAAGCACCTCGTCGAGCTGCACGGCGGAACCATCGAGGCGCACAGCGACGGCGACGGCTGCGGCTCGGAGTTCATCGTCCGTCTCCCGGTGCCCGTGGGGGGCCTCCTCGTGGCGCCGCGCTCGATCGAGGCTCCGCTTCACTCGTCGCTCGGCTTCGACTGTCCGCCGGAGATGGTCGGGCTGCGCGTGCTGGTTGTCGAGGACGAGCCCGACACCCGCAACCTCCTGGTGATGCTGCTCGAGCTCTGCCACGCGCAGGTCGTCAGCGCCGCCAGCGCCGCGGAGGCCCGCGAGCTGGTCGCCCGCGGCGCGCCCGACCTGATCATCTCCGACATCGGGATGCCCGGCGGCGACGGGTACGCGCTCATCCGGGACGTGCGCGCGATGCCCGACGACCGCGGCGGCCGGGTGCCCGCGGTCGCGCTCACCGCCTACGCCCGCGCCGAGGACCGCGCTCGGGCCCTCCGCGCCGGCTTCGACGAGCACCTCCCCAAGCCCGTCGAGCCGCGCGAGCTGGTGCGGGTGATCGCGTCGCTCGCCCGCGCCAACGGCCTCGTCGCCCCCGCGGCCCGGTAGCCGCCGGGGCCGGGCGGGCGGTACCATCCGCGGCTCCATGGCGTTGCCGCAGCTTGTTCCGGGGATGATCTTCGCGAGGGACTACCGCGTCCTGCGGCACCTGAGCGCCGGGGGCATGGGCGCGGTCTACGTCGTCGAGCAGGTGAGCACGCAGCGCCAGCGGGCGCTCAAGATCATGCTGCCCGACCTGGTGCGCGACCCGAAGAACCGCGAGCGCTTCACCCAGGAGGCGACCGTGGGCGCGCGCATCCGAAGCGACCATCTGGTGGAGGTCGTCGCCGCGGGCATCGACGAGGCGACCGAGACCCCGTGGATCGCGATGGAGCTCCTCGAGGGCGACGAACTCGCGAAGGTGCTGGAGAAGAGGGCGCTCTCGCCGGGCGAGCTGCTGGAGGTGTTTCGCCAGCTCTGCCACGGGCTCGGGGCGGCGCACCGCGGCGGGCTCGTGCACCGCGACCTCAAGCCCGAGAACATCTTCCTCGCGCACGCCCGCCGGGAGGGCTCTCCCTACACGGTGAAGATCCTCGACTTCGGCATCGCCAAGGTGATCGGCGAGTCGCGCACCGCGGCCATGTCGACCTCGACCCTGGGCTCGCCGCTCTGGATGGCCCCGGAGCAGGCCGAGCAGGGCGCCATCCGCCCCGCGACGGATGTCTGGGCGCTCGGGCTGATCGCGTTCTACGCGCTCACCGGCGCGTACTACTGGCGCATCGCGCACGGCGACTTCGCCATCGCGATGCTGCTCAAGGAGATCTTCGTCGACCCGCTCGACCCGGCCTCGGTGCGCGCCGGGCTCTACGGCCGCGCGGCGATGGTGCCCCCGGGCTTCGACGCGTGGTTCTCCCGCTGCGTGGTGCGCGACCCGGCGATGCGCTTCCACGACGCCAACGAGGCCCTCGCGGCGCTGATCCCGGTGCTCTCCAACGCCGCGGGCATCCCCGTGGTGGCGCAGACCTACCCCGGCCCGCTGCCCACCGCGGCGCCGCTGGCGACCCCGCCCGGCTACGCCTCCGCGCCGCTGCCGACCCCGCCCGGCTACGGGTCGGCGCCGGTGGTGCACCCCACGATGGCGCAGCCCGGCTACGGCCCGCCGTCCCATCCCCCGTGGGCGCCGACGGCGTCGGGACCGTGGCCTCCGACGCAGGGCTACGCGCCGCCTCCCGCGCCCCCGAGGGGCGGATCGTCCATGGGCCTGATCGTCGGGCTCGGCGTGGTGGTGCTGGGCTTCGCGGCGGCCGTGGGCATCGCCCTCGCGAAGCGCTCCTCGGACCCTTCGGAGCCCGCCGTGGCGGGTCAGCTGCCGCCCCCTCCGCCCATCACCGGCCCGACCACGCCGGCGATCCCCGGGTATCGCCCGCCGCAGTGCCGAGGCACGGGGATGGACCGCGACGTGGCAGGGCTCGGCGGCGTGGTGCAGCTCGCCTCGGGGCGCTTCCACTCCTGCGCCCTGCTCCGCACCGGCACCGTCGCGTGCTGGGGCTGGAACAACTCCCGCCAGGTCGGCAATGACACCACCGAAGATCAGCTCAACCCCGTGATGGTCCCGGGCCTGGCCGGCGTGCGCCAGATCGGCGCCAACGAGCAGACCACCTGCGCCCTGCTCCAGACCGGCCAGGTGCTGTGCTGGGGCCTGATGCTCCGCGGGGCTCGCGGTCAGCCCACCCCCATCGAAGGCCTCCAGGGCGCGACCTCCGTGGCCGTCGGAGGCTTCCACGGCTGCGCGACGGTGGCCGACGGGACGGTGCGCTGCTGGGGGCAGAACGGCCACGGGCAGCTCGGCGACGGCACCGACGACCTGCGCTTCGGCGCGGTGCCCGTGGTGGGCCTCGCCAACGTGGTGCAGGTCGTGGCGGGCGAGCAGCACTCCTGCGCGCTCGACCGCGCGGGCTCCGTGTGGTGCTGGGGCCAGCAGGAGCAAGGGCAGCTCGGCAACGGGCGCCGGGCGAGGGAGCCGGTGACCCGCCCCGCGCTGGTGCCTGGCGTGACCGAGGTGGCGGCGCTCGCGGCGGGCGAGGGCCACACCTGCGCGCTGCGGCGAGACGGCTCGGTGATGTGCTGGGGCTCCAACGCGCAGGGCGCCGTCGGCGTCGCGGGCGAGGGGAGCCAGGCCAGCCCGGTGGTCATCGGGGGCGCCGGGCCCGCGGTGCGCATCGCGGCGGGCTACCACCACACCTGCGTGGTGCGCCGAGACCGGTCGCTGGTGTGCTGGGGCGAGAACACCACCTGCCAGCTCGGGGTCGGCCCCTTCCAGGCGCCGCGAGGGCCGCAGCTCGTCGCGCGCATCGGGCCCGTGGCGGAGCTCGGTCCCGCGGGGATGCACACCTGCGTGGTGCGCCCGGACACCACCGTGCGCTGCTGGGGCTTCAACAACTACGGACAGCTCGGCAACGGCACCACCGCCGCGGGCGTCGACATCGACTACGGCCAAACTTCTGTTGTGCACTGAAGCCGCGGGGAGGAAGGTTCGTACTTCCCGACTGGAGGCTCACTCATGATGTTCACACGACGCTCGACCTCGATGCTGGTCCCCCTGCTGGCGGCGCTCGGCACGCTGCTCATGGCCGCACCAGCCTCCGCGCAGTTCCGTTGCCCTCCGGGCATGATGCGCAACCGCTGGGGTCGCTGCGTACCCTTCCGCAACCGGATCTGTCCTCCAGGGCAGATGTTCCAGAACGGCATGTGCGTGACCGTCGGGGTGCCTCAGCCGGTGGCCTGTCCCCCGGGCACCGCCTTCGTCAACGGGTCGTGCGTCCCGATGCAGCAGCCCGTGGTCTGTCAGCCCGGCTACGCCTTCGTCAACGGGTCGTGCGTCCCGATGCAGCAGCCCGTGGCGTGCCCGCCGGGCTTCTTCTTCGCCAACGGCCGCTGCGTCCAGGCGCAGCAGCCGCCCCCCATGGCGTGCCCGCCGGGCTTCTTCCTCTCCAACGGCCGCTGCCTCCCGATGGGTCAGCCCGCCCCGGTGCTCTGCCCCCCCAACACCGCCCTCGTCAACGGCGTGTGCACCCCCATCGCCGTGCCGTCCCAGCCCGTGGCGTGCCCGCCGGGGTACTTCTTCAACAACGGCACCTGCGTCCAGGGCGGCATCCAGCCCACGGCGTGCCCCCCGGGCTGGTTCTTCTTCCGCGGTCGCTGCCGCCCTCGCTGAAGCGCCGCGCTCCTCACCGCCCCCCGCCTCAGGCCATCCCCATCCCCCCATCGCGGCGAAACACCACAGTGAGGTTGTTCGCCGGCATCGCCACGGTCTCCACGTGGCCGAGCCCCCGGGAGCGCGCCTCCTCGATCACCGCCTCGAGGTCTCGTACCCCCCAGCGCGCGTCCCTGCCGCGGAGGTCTTCGTCGAAGGCCGCGTTGCTCGGCGCGGTGTGCTCGCCCCCCACCCGAAACGGCCCGTAGAGCACCAGCGGAGCGCCCGGCGGGAGCACCCTCGCGGCCCCTCGCATCAGCCCCGTGCATGCCTCCCAGGGGGCGATATGCACCATGTTGATGCACACCACCGCGTCGGCCCGGTCGATCGGCCACTCCTCCGCCGCCGCGTCGAGCGCCCTCGGCGCCACCACGTTGCGCACGCCCGAGCGCTCGGCCCACGCCGCGATGCTCGCCCTCGCCGCCTCGCCAGGGTCCGAGGGCTGCCAGGTCAGCGCTGGCATCTGCTCGGCGAAGTAGACCGCGTGCTCGCCGCTGCCGCTGGCGATCTCCAGCACCGTCCCGGAGCGGGGGAGCACCCGGCGGAGCACCGCCAGGATCGGGTCGCGGTTGCGCTGCGTGGCGGGGGCGAAGCGTCGGGGGTCGGAGGGCTCCATGCGCCGGAGGATACCTCCGCCGCGACCCGCGTCAGTCGGCGAGCACCGCGTGGAGCTTGTCGAGCAGGGACTGCGGGCAGAAGGGCTTCTCCACGAAGCCCGCGAGCCCCATGCCCGCGAAGCGGCTCATCGCCTCCTGCCCGGAGTACCCGCTGGAGAGCAGCACCCTCACGTCGCCGCGGATGCGCCGCAGCTCGAGGAAGGTCTCCTCGCCGCCCATGCGCGGCATCGTGACGTCGAGCAGCACCGCGGCGATCTCGCCCTGATGCTCGCGGAAGCGCTCCACGCCCTCGACGCCGTCGCAGGCGAGGAGCACCGTGAATCCAGCGCGCTCGAAGATGCGCCTCGCCAGGAAGCGCACGCCCTCCTCGTCGTCGATCACGAGGATGGTGCCGCTGGCCTTCGCCCTCGCCCGGGCGGGCCGTCGGACGGGCGCCGCGGAGGGCTTCGCGCCCACCGGGAAGAAAGCCCGCAGCGTGGTGCCCCGTCCCAACTCGCTCTCCACCTGGATGGCGCCCTTGTGCCCTCGGAGGATGCCGAGCACCGCGGCGAGCCCGAGGCCCCGGCCCACGAACTTCGTGGTGTAGAACGGGTCGAAGATCCTGGCGGCGGTCTCCGGGGTCATGCCCGCCCCGGTGTCCGCGACCTCCAGGCAGACGTAGTCGCCGGACGGGAGATCGTCGTCGACGAAGGTGTCGGCCAGGAAGGACGCGTCGGCGTGCACCACGCTGGTCGCGACGGTCACCTCGCCGCCGCGGTCGCCGATGGCGTCCGAGGCGTTGTTGATCAGGCTCGTCAACACCCGACGGATCTGCGCGGCGTCGCCCTCGATGAGCGGCAGCCCGGGGGCGAGCCGGAGGGTGAGCGTCACCCCCCGGGCGACGGCGGTGGGGAGCACCTGCGCCATGTCCTCGACGAGGCGGCCGAGGTCGATGGAGGTGAGCACGAAGCGACCCCTCCCGGAGTAGGCGAGGAGCTGCCGGGTGAGGTCGGCCGCGCGCAACGCCGCGGTCTGGATGTCGGATACGAAGGGCCGCAGGGGGCTCGACGGCGGCAGCTCCATCAGCGTGAGCCCGGCGTTGCCCAGGATGCCCACGAGGAGGTTGTTGAAGTCGTGCGCGATGCCGCCGGCGAGCACCCCGAGGCTCTCCAGCTTCTGCGACTGGAGGAGCCGCTCCACGATGCGGCGCGTGCTGGTGATGTCGGTGATGACCCCGAGCATCGCCTCGGGGTTGCCGTGCTCGTCCTTGATCTCGCGGCTGTTGGCGCGGACCATCACCTCGTGCCCGTCGTCGAGCGAGCGCAGGCGCCAGGTGAAGGGGAAGCTGTAGCCCGCGCGCCGCCTGCGGATGCGCTCCTCGGCCTTCTCCGCGTCCTCGGGGAAGATCAGGTCGCTCATGCTCAGCCCGACGACCGCCTCCGGGGTCGATCCCAGCATCGCCGCGAACTGGTGGTTGCTGTAACGGATCACCCCGTCGAAGCCGGTGATGTTGATGCCGTCGAAGACCGTGTCGAGGATGCTGCGGTAGCGCTGCGCGAGGAGCCTGCTCTCGGTGAGCACCTGTGCGTTGCTGACCGCGCTCGCGGCCTGGTCGGCCATGCCGCGCAGCAGGTCGAGGTCGGCCGGCTCGAGCACCAGCGGGCCGCTGCAGGAGGAGAGCGAGAGGGCGCCGTGGAAGGCGCTGCCGCTCACCAGGTAGGCCACCGCGAAGCCGCGCACCCGGTGCCGGTCGGCGTCCGCGGCGTCTTCGGTGAGCGCCGCGACCGGGGCGTACTTCACCCGCTCGGGCTGGAGGCGCTCGGGATAGGGGACGCCGGCGTAGGGGACGATCGGGGGCAGCGGGCACGCCTCGTCGCCGCCCTCGGAGTACACCACCCGGTAAGAGCGGGCGTCGGACTCGTAGAGCAGGAAGGACGCTCGGAGGTGGGGGCCGAAGCTGTCGCGCATGGCGGCGCAGAGCACCCGAGCGATCTCCGGCAGCTCCGTGCGCTCGGAGATCTTCGAGGCGACGGCGATGAGGGCGTCGGCGCGGCGACGGTCGGCGGTGGTGGCCTCCTCGGCGCGGACGCGGTCGGTGATGTCGACGATGATCCCGTCGAGGCGGGCGCCGGCGCGGACGAGCTTCGCGGCGGCCCATCGCAGCTCTCCGCAGCGCCGGTAGCGGAACTCGAAGGCCGCGTCGCTCGTGGCCCCGAAGCGCGCGGCGTCGGCGGGGTGCACCGCGGCCATGAGCGCGTCCCAGCCGAGGCCCGCCCGCGGGTCTGTGCCGACGAACTCACCGACGGTGGCGCTGAGGTGGCTGATGCGGTCTTCGTCGAGGTCGCGGACCCACGCGACGTGGCGGAGCGCCTCGGCGGAGCGGTTGGGGCTGCGGCTATCCGATGACATGGGGGCGTCTATCCAAGGTACACCAACGACCAACCGACCGATCGCCCCATGAACGCAGGGCCCGATGCTCCGGATGGGGTAAGCGCTCGGTCGGTGAAGTGCACTTGACGGGCCGCACCCCTCGCACTCCATAAGACCCACCACCATGCAGCGCATCCTCTCCGACCTCGTCGAGCTCCTCCGCCTCGAACGACTCGACCGCGACCTCTTCCGCGGCAACAGCCAGGACCTCGGCTGGGGCGCCATCTTCGGCGGCCAGGTGCTCGGCCAGGCGCTCTCCGCCGCGGCGCAGACGGTCCCCGGCGACCGCTCGGTGCACTCGCTCCACGGGTACTTCATCCGCGCGGGCGACCTGCGCCGGCCGATCGTCTACTCCGTCGACCGGCTGCGCGACGGCAAGAGCTTCGTCACCCGGCGCGTCGACGCGGTGCAGGAGGGCGAGGCCATCTTCAGCCTCGAGGCCTCCTTCCAGGTCGAGGAAGACGGCCTCGAACACCAGGACCCGATGCCCGAGGTGCCTCCCCCCGAGGCGCTGCGCTCCGAGCGCGAGCTCGCCCTGCTCCTCGCCGACCGGCTGCCCGAGGCCTTCCGCGCCATCGCCACGGCCGAGCGGCCCATCGAGATCCGCCCCGTCGAGCCTCGCAACCCGCTCAAGCCCACGGCGGTCGAGCCCCGTCGGCACCTCTGGGTGCGCGCCATCGACACGCTCCCCGACGACGCCGCGCTCCATCGTTACATGCTCGCGTATGCGTCCGACTTCTCCTTCCTCGGCACCGCGCTCGACCCGCACGGCGTGAGCTGGCTCACCCCCGGGATGCAGGTCGCCTCGCTCGATCACGCGATGTGGTTCCACCGGTCGTTTCGCTTCGACGACTGGCTGCTCTACGCCGTCGAGAGCCCCTCGGCCTCGGGCTCCCGAGGCCTCGTCCGCGGGCGCTTCTTCGACCGCTCGGGCCGCCTCGTCGCGAGCTGCACCCAGGAGGGGCTCATCCGACGGCGCAAGTGAACCCGCGGGCTCTCCCCCCGCGCTCACCCTTCGCCCTTCCTGCTCCTCGGCTTCGCGGGCTTCGCGCCCGGCTTGCGCACCCGCTTCGGCTTCGCCGCGGGCTTCGCGCCGGGCATCCCCCCCTCGAAGGGAAACACCGCCCCGCAGCCCTCCTTCCACCGGGAGCACCCCCACGCGCGGCGCCCCACGATCAGCGTCCCCTGGCCGCACACCGGGCACACCACCCCCGTGCGGCTCCCCAGCGCCGGAGCGCCCGACTCCGCCGCCGCCGTCGTCGCCTGCTTCGCCGCGGGCTCCCTCGCCGGCGCGCTCCTGCGCCCGGCCCTCGCCCTCGTCGCTCCGGGCGCCGCGATGCCCGGCGCCGCGGCCACGCGCTTCACCAGGTCGCGCACCACGTCCTTGATGTCGCGCATGAAGTCGTCGCGCTTCTCCTCCCCGCGGGCCACGCGCGACAGGCGCTCCTCCCACGCCCCGGTGAGCTCCGCGGAGGCCAGCGCGGGCACCGGCAGCCCGTCGATGAGCGCCTCTCCCAGGGGGGTCGACACCAGCGACTTCTGCTCCCTCGCGGCGTACCCGCGGGTGATCAGCGTCTCGATCATCGACGCGCGCGTGGCGGGCGTGCCGAGCCCCCGGTCCTTCAGCGCCTCTCGCAGCGCCTCGTCGTCCACCTGGCGACCCGCGGACTCCATCGCCCCGAGGATGGTCGCGTCGTTGTAGCGCCTCGGCGCCTGCGTCTGCTTCTTCTCGGGGGTGTAGCGCCCCCGGAGCGCCTCTCCCTCCCTCAGCGCCGGGAGCGACTGGGCGTCGTCCTTCGCGCCCTTCGCGGTGGGCTCGTCGTCGCCGAAGCCCGCCACCTCCTGCCAGCCCGCCGACACCCGCACCCGCCCCCTCGCCACGAAGCGATCGGGCGGCGGAGGCAGCGCGTCGAGCAGCCGGTCGTCGGCCTCGTCGTCCCTCTTCTCGTCGTCCTTCGGGCCACGCTTCGCCGTCGCCTTGCGGGCCGGAGCGCCTTCGCCCACGACCACCACCGCCACCGTCTGGTCGAACTCCGCGTCGGGGTAGAACACCCCGAGAAACCTCCTCGCCACCAGGTCGAAGAGCTTTCGCTCATCGCCGTTGAGCGCGCCGAGCGAGCCCTTGTGCTCCGTGGGAATGATCGCGTGGTGGTCGCGCACCTTGCCGTCGTCGAAGACCCTCCCGGAGCGAGGCAGCGGCGACTGGAGCAACACGTTGGCGAAGGCCGAGTACTCTGGCTGGGCGCCCACCGAGCGGATCACCTCCGGCAGCGTGGCGTGCATCCCCTTCTGGAGGTGCCGCGAGTCGGTGCGAGGGTAGGTGAGCACCTTGTGCTTCTCGTAGAGGGCCTGCGCGAGGTCGAGCGTGCGCTGCGCCGAGAAGCCGTAGCGCCCGTTGGCGGTGCGCTGCAGCGAGGTGAGGTCGAAGAGCATCGGGGCCGACACCCGCTGACGCTTCGTCTCGATGGACTCCACCCTCGGACCGTGGGGCGATCCCACCCTGGACGAGACCCGCTCGACCAGCGACTGCGCCAGCTCGGCGCGGGCGAGGCGCTGCCTCCCTTCGGCGGTCCACCGGGCCGTGAAGCGCACGGCCTCCGCGGTGGTGAACTCCCCCGCGAGCTCCCAGTAGTCCTTCGGCACGAAGGCCCGGATCGCCTGGTCTCGGGCCACCAGCATCGCCAGCGTCGGGGTCTGGACGCGCCCCACGGAGAAGAGCGCGTCGCTCCCCGCGCTGCGCCCCCGCACGGTCACCGCGCGCGTGGCGTTGATGCCCACCAGCCAGTCGGCCTCGGCCCGGCAGCGCGCCGCGTCGCCGAGGGCGTCATAGCGGGCCGACGGCTCCAGCCGGGCGAAGCCCTCCCGGATGGACGCCTCGGTGAGCGAGGAGATCCAGAGCCGCCGCACCGCCGCCCGCGCCCCGGCGAGATCGTGGCACAGCCGGAAGATGAGCTCCCCCTCCCGGCCCGCGTCGCAGGCGTTGACCACCTCGTCGAAGCGCCGGTCTCGCAAGAGCGAGCGCACCACCTTCCACTGCGACGCCGAGCTCCTCACCGGCCGCAGCCGGAAGGTCTCCGGCAGCATCGGCAGCGAGGAGAGCCGCCAGGGCTTCCACCCGGGGTCGTAGGCGTCGGGCTCCTCGAACTCCACCAGGTGGCCGAGGCACCAGGTGATGACCCGCCCGTCGCCCTCGATGCACCCCTGACCCCCGCCGCGCACCCCGAGCGCTCGGGCGAGGTCGCGGGCCACGCTGGGCTTCTCCGTGATGATGAGCTGCATCGCGCAGGGAGCTATGGCGCCGCCCCGCGCCCTCACGCAAGCGACGGTGACGGGATATGTCCAGATGCGGCGCGTCGGCCGGGAGCGTGACGGGGGCGCCGGCTTCTGCGACAACCCCCGGCAGATGTCCGCCGTGCTTCGACCGCTCACCCTCTGCGCGCTGACGCTCCTCGCCGGGTGCAGCATCGACTTCGACCACTTCCTCGGCGGCCGCGCCGTCGGCGACGCCGGCACGCCCCCGACGGACACCGGCTCTCCCCCCACCGATCTCGGCACGCCCCCGACGGACACCGGAACTCCCCCTCGCGACACCGGGAACCCTCCCGTCGACGTGGGCACTCCGCCCGTGGATGTGGGCACCCCCCCGGTGGACGTGGGCACGCCCCCGGTGGACACCGGGGTGATCCCGACGGAGTGCCGCGCGCCCTACCTCGTGGCCGTCGCGGAGAACCTCGACTCCAACGCCTCGCGCCTGCTCCGCTGGTCCTTCGCCGACGACCGCGCCTGCGCCGACCTGCCGCTCACCATCTCTCACCCTCGCGCCGTCGGCGTGGCCTTCGACAACATCAGCGCCCTGGGCGGCCCGCAGCTCATCGTGGTCAACGATGAGGCCGTCAGCGTGGTGGACGCCAGCAGCGGCGCGCTCATCCGCGACGTGGCCGCCGCCGGTCAGCCCCGGTCGGTCTTCGACATCGTCTCCAACGGCTCCGGCAGCTTCGCGGTGGCCTACACCTTCGCGGGCGGATCGACGCCCGGCAGCGTCGGCAACGTGCGCGTCTTCGACCACCGCAACAACAACCTCCGCGAGGTGCAGGCCTGGAACCGCAACCAGCAGTTCGGCCTGAGCGTGCTCTGGATGACGGGCTTCCCGGGCAACCAGGGCCAGTACCTCCAGCTCCGCCCCGCCGAGAGCGGGAGCGGGTACTCGGCCTTCGTGATGTCCCCGACGAGCAGCGGCTTCCACTCGGCGACCACGCCCGCGCTCATCGCCAACCGCAACAACGCCCAGGCGCTGAGCGCCTACCGCACCGTCGACAACCGCGGCCACTACGCCATGGCCTTCTCCGGCTCGGGCTCCACGCCGGCGGTCTACGTCGCCTCGTCCACGGTCTCGTCGTCGACCGTCTCGAACGTCTTCATCCCGACGGTGCGCTGCTCGGGCGAGCCCTGCCCCAACATCACCCGCGCGGTGGCCTTCCCCGACGAGAACGACTCCGCCGCGGCCGTCTGCGAGCTCACCGGCACCCAGTACTCGATCGTGCGCGTCGGCGGCCCCAGCACCGGCTGCCACCTGCTCGACACCGCCGCCCTCGGCGGCCGCTGGCGCATCAACGACCTCGCGGTGATGCCCCGCTGACGGCGCGATTGCCGTCGGCGCGCACCTGTCTATAGTCGCGCGCCATGTCGTCCCTGACCGAGCTGCTCCACCTCATCGCGCGATGGGTACACCTCATCGCCGGCATCATGTGGATCGGCAATTCGATGCTCTTCAACTGGCTCGATCGCAACCTGGTGATGCCCGACGACCCCGAGAAGGGGCTCATCGGGGAGAACTGGATGATCCACAGCGGCGGCTTCTACCAGGTGAAGAAGCTCAACCCCGAGCCGGGCGCGCTGCCGAAGATTCTCCACTGGTTCAAGTGGCAGAACGGCGTCACCTGGCTGAGCGGCATCTCGCTGCTCGTGCTCGTCTACTACATGGGCGGCGCGGCGCTCATGACCGACGCCGCGGTCTCTCGCATCACCGGCGGCCGCGCGGTGCTCCTCGGCCTGGGCTGTGTGGCCGCCTCGTGGGTGCTCTACGACCTGCTCTGGCGCTCTCCGTTGGGCAAGCGCCAGACGCTGTCGTTTCTGCTCTCCATCGCGATCGTGCTGGGGCTCTCCGCGGTGCTCTTCCACTACCTCAGCGGGCGCGCGGCCTACATGCACGTGGGCGTGATGCTGGGCACCCTCATGACCGGCAACGTGTGGATGGTCATCGTCCCGTCGCAGCGAGAGCTGGTCGACGCCACGAGGGAGCACCGCAAGCAGAACCTCGCCAAGGGCTACCAGGCCAAGGCGCGCTCCATCCACAACAACTACATGACCTTCCCGTTGCTGTTCATCATGATCAGCAACCACTTCCCGCTCACCTTCGGCCACGCGCTCAACTGGGCGGTGCTGCTGGTGCTCGCCTTCGGCAGCGCCCTCATCCGCCACTTCATGAACATCCGCTTCACCTGGCGGAACTGGTTTCTCCCGACCACGCTGGTGTTCTTCGCCACCTGCGTGGCGACGCTGATCTTCTTCTCCTACCCCGCGGGCTTCGGCCGCCAGGAGAGCAGCCCCACCGGCCCGCAGCGCTGGGCCGACATCGAGCCCATCATCCAGAGCCGCTGCGTGCCCTGCCACGCCACGCGCCCCACCAACGCCGCGGTCACCGTCGCCCCCAGCGGGATCATCTTCGAGCGCTACTCGCAGGTCTCGCAGTGGAAGGAGCGCATCAAGCTCCGGGTGGTGAGCCTGCGCAACATGCCGCTCAACAACGCGACGAACATCACCGACGAAGAGCGAGCCCGCATCGGCGCCTGGATCGATCAGGGCGCGAAGGAAGACTGAAGGGAGCCCTCACACCGCCATGGCCGAAGAGAAGGTCTTTCGCAGCACGCGCGTGGTGACCCCCGCGGGCACCCGCGCCGCCACGGTGCACGTCCGCGACGGGCGCATCACCCGCGTCTCCGAGCACGCCGACTTCCACGCAGGAGTCGGGTCGATCGACGTGGGCGACCACGTGCTGATGCCCGGCGTGGTCGACACCCACGTGCACATCAACGAGCCCGGACGCACCGAGTGGGAGGGCTTCGAGAGCGCCACGCGCGCCGCCGCCGCCGGGGGCATCACCACCGTGGTCGACATGCCCCTCAACAGCCTTCCCCCGGTCACCACCGCCGCGGGGCTGATGACCAAGGCCGAGACCATGGACGGCCGGTGCTCCGTCGACGTGGGCCTCTGGGGAGGGGCGATTCCCGACAACACCCGGGGCGACACCTCGGTGCTCGCCGACGTGCTCGGCCGGGGAGCCCTCGGGTTCAAGTGCTTCCTGGCGCCCTCCGGGGTCGATGAGTTTCCCTGCGTCGACGCCGACGACGTGCGCCGCGCGCTCATCCGACTCCACGGGACGGGCGCCGTCTTCATGGTGCACGCCGAGCTGCCCGGACCCCTGGATGCCGCCGCGAGGGCGATGTCCGAAGAGTCTCCGCCGCCCGACAGCCGCGCCTACTCGACCTGGCTGCGCTCCCGTCCGCCCGCGGCGGAGGACGAGGCCGTGGCCCTCCTCTATCGGCTCTGCAAGGAGATCGGGACGCCCGTTCACGTCGTGCATCTCTCCTCCGCGGGGGCGCTGGAGACCCTGGCGAGGGCGCGCGACGAGGGTGTTCCGCTCACCGCAGAGACCGCTCCGCACTATCTCCACTTCACGGCCGAGCAGGTGCCCGATGGGGCCACCTGGTACAAGTGCGCCCCTCCCATCCGGGACCGCGGCAACCGCGACCGGCTCTGGAAGGCCCTTCAAGACGGCCTCCTCTCCATGGTCGTCTCCGATCACTCGCCGTGCACTCCCGACCTGAAGAGGGTGGAGTCCGGCGACTTCATGGCGGCCTGGGGAGGCATCGCGGGGCTCCAGTTCAGCTTCTCCGCGGTGTGGAGCGAGGCGCACGCCCGGGGCATCGGGCTCGATCGGGTGGTGGAGTGGATGTGCCGCGCCCCTGCCAGGCACGCTGGCATCGCGGGCCGCAAGGGCGCCATCGCCGAGGGCATGGACGCCGACCTGGTGGTGCTCGACCCCGACGAGACCTTCGTGGTGAGCGCGCCCTTCATCCATCATCGCAACAAGCTCACGCCGTACGAGGGAGAGACCCTGCGGGGGGTCGTGCGACAGACCTTCCTCCGCGGCGCTCCGGCCTTCGACCGCACCCACACAATCGCCCCCTCCGGGCGCTGGATCACACGCTCATGACACAAGCCCCCTTCACCGAACTGATGGACCTCGCCTCGCTGCGCCTGCGGGGCGCCGTGATCGCGGCGAGCGACGACTTCTTCGCCGAGAAGGAGAACCTCCTCAAGCCCGCGGACGCCGTCTTCCTGCCCCACGAGTACACCGACCGCGGCAAGTGGATGGACGGCTGGGAGAGCCGACGGAAGCGAGTCGCCGGGCACGACTGGGCCATCGTGCGGCTGGGCGTGCCCGGGGTGATCCGCGGCGTGGTGGTCGACACGGCCTTCTTCCGTGGAAACTTCCCCTCGCACTGCTCCATCGAGGCCTGCGCGGCGCGCTCCGACGCCCGCATCGAGGAGCTCACCGACCCCTCCATGGAGTGGATCGAGGTGCTCCCGAAGTCGGCGTTGAACGGCGACTCGAAGAACCTCTTCTCCATCGAGGTTCCGTATGCGTTCAGCCATGTGCGATTGAACATCTTCCCCGACGGGGGCGTGGCGAGACTCCGGGTCTTCGGCGAGGCCGTCCCCGACTGGAGGCGCACCGGTCACGCCCGCGGCGAGGTCGACCTCGCGGCGGCGGAGAACGGCGCCCACGTGGTGACGTGCAGCGACATGTTCTTCGGCGAGCGGCGAAACCTCATCATGCCCGACCGGGCGCTCAACATGGGCGACGGCTGGGAGACCCGACGCAGCCGCGGTCCTCACCACGACTGGGCCCTGGTGAAGCTCGCCGCGCGCGGTGTGCTCTCCCGGCTGGTCATCGACACCCACCACTTCAAGGGCAACTACCCCGACACCTGCCGGGTGATGGTCTGCGACGCCACGGGGGAGGGCGGTGAGGCGCGCCTCGCCGACGAGCACGCGTGGCGAGAGCTGCTGCCGAGGACGAAGCTCCAGGCCGACACCCGCCACTGGTTCGAGGACGAGCTGCTGCCCGCCGGGGAGGCCACGCACCTCCGGCTGGAGGTCTTCCCGGATGGGGGAGTGAGCCGGCTGCGGGCCTTCGGGACGCTCTCGCAGGAAGCCCGACAGGGACTCGGGCTGCGTCGCTTCAACACCCTCACCCCCTCGGCGGCGGAGGCGGCGCTTCGGGCCTGCTGCGGCTCGTCGCGGTGGATCGAGTGGATGCGCGAGGGCCTGCCCTACGCCACCGTCGCCGACCTTCTCTCCACCGCCGACGCCACCTGGTCATGGACCTCCTCCGACGACTGGCACGAGGCCTTCCGGGCGCACCCTCGCATCGGCGAGAAGAAGGCCGCCGCGGGGCAGGGCGCGACCGCGAAGGCCTGGTCGAGCGCCGAGCAGTCGGGCACCCAGGGCGCCACCGACGCGATGCGCGCCGAGCTGGCGGAGATCAACCGCGCCTACGAGGCCCGATTCGGATTCATCTACATCGTGTGCGCCACCGGGCGGAGCCTCGACGAGATGCTCACCATCGCCCGGTCGCGGATGAAGAACGACCCCGTCGCCGAGCTGCGCGTCGCCGCGGCCGAGCAGCACCGCATCACCCGACTCCGGCTGGAGAAGCTCCTCGAACCATGAACAGCATCACCACCCACGTCCTCGACACCGCGCGAGGCAGGCCCGCAGCGGGCGTCCCGATCACCCTCGAGCACCGCGTGGACGACGGCGCCTGGGCCCCCGTGGGCTCCGGCGTGACCGACGACGACGGCCGCCTCCGCACGCTCGTCCCGCCCTCGATGCGCCTCGCAGTCGGGGTCTATCGGCTCACCTTCGACACCGACCTCTACTTCGGCTCTCTCGGCGTGGAGGGCTTCTTCCCCGAGGCCGTGATCGTCTTCCATGTGCGCGACGCGGGCCAGCACCACCACGTCCCGCTGCTGCTGAGCCCCTACGGCTACAGCACCTACCGCGGTAGCTGATGGCGCGGGCGCTCACCCCCGAGCCCCTCACCGCGGAGGCCTACGCGCCCTTCGGGGACGTGCTCTCCGCCGACCGCTCCGACGTCCCCGCGAAGCCCGCCAACCAGGGCACCGCCGCGCGCCGCGACCACCTCGCGGAGCTCGCCTCGCTGCGCCCCGGGGCCTCGCTCAACGTGTGCAGCTTCCGCTGCTCGCCGAAGACCGCGTGGCCCATGGAGGTCGCCCTGCTGGAGAAGCACCCGCTCTCGACGCAGGTGTTCGTCCCGATGAACGCGCGCCGCTACCTGGTGCTGGTGGCGCTGGGCGGTGACTCGCCCGACCTCTCCACCGCGAGGGCCTTCGTCGCGGGCGCCACGCAGGGCGTGAGCTACCGCCCGGGCGTGTGGCACCACCCGATGATCGCGCTCGATGCGCCCATCGACTTCACCTGCCTCGTCTGGGAGGACGGCACCGACGGCGACTGCGTGGTGGCGCCGCTGCCTCCGGGCGCGCTCGCCGTCGCTAGCGTCTAGGGGCGACCACCTCGGCGTCGCAGCCCGCGCCGCTGAGCACCGTCGCCGCCCGCTCGGCCTCGCGCTCGCTCACGTCCACCAGCACCTCCTTCGGCAGCCCTTCGAGCATCGCCCTGGCCTCGTCGAGCCCGCAGGCCATCACCTCGCGCAGGGCCCTCATCGCGGCCACGCGGTGGGAGCCTTCGCTCCACAGGATGACCCGGTGGAGCCCGTGCGAGACCTTCGGCAGCCGCAGCAGCGCGAAGGGGTCTTCGACCTCGTGGGGGCACTCCGTGAGGCGCAGGGTGAGGTTCATCCCGCACGCGTCGGCGATGCGCTGCACGGCCTTCACTCCGGCGACCAGGTCGGCGAAGACCACCGACAGGTGCCGCTGCCCCCAGAAGCCCCGGTGCCACGCGGGCGCGATCGGCGGGCGCTTGTCGTACTCGGGGCGGGCGACGAGGGCGTCGAGCTCCGGGCGCACCAGCGCCTCGAAGGCATCGAGGGCGGGCTCGATGCGAGGGTCTCCGTAGCTCATGTCCTTCGGGTACCAGGCGAACTCCACCGCCAGCGGGTCGTGCGCGTGGTCGATCTCCACCTCGACGCGGCCGCCCTTCGCATAGAAGAGCTCACCGAAGACCGACGGGAGGGTGACGGTGTACGGCGCGTGGACCACCACCTGACGGCCGAGCGCGACCACCGAGGGCTTCTCCCCGTGGCAGGGCCAGTCGTCGCCGCGGCCGTGCCTCGCCTCGCGGAGCCCCTGCTCCCGCACGAACGCGTCGAGGGGAGCCGGGCCCGTGTCGTCCCACGGGCTGGCCGAGTGCCACGCGTCGTGGACGTCGCTGGCCTGCTGGAGCACCCGGGCGACCTCCGCGGCGCTGGCCTCGTCGGAGAAGCGCCCGACGATGGTGTAGCTGCCGCTGTTGTTGCTCGCGAAGGCGTGGAAGAGCCGGATGCGCATCACAGTTCACCGGAGGAGCGTGAGGGGTCGGAGCAGGCCGCCGAGACCGAAGCCCGGGGAGCGCGCGCAGCCGGGCTGCTCGGCCGGGGTCGCCAGGGCCTCGCGCTGCTCGCGCCAGACGCGCAGCAGCTCGTCGGCGTCGGCGAAGGGGAAGGAGCGGTGGTGGAAGCTGCAAGGGCTCACCCGGCGGTCGCTGGTCACCACGACGAACTCCCTCCCGGCCGGGCACGCCCGGGCCTCGAAGAGCTGCGGGACGGCCTCCATCCGCTCGCCCCAGCACACGTCGAGCTTCACGGTCATGCGCCCTCCCAGCGCGCGGGAGAGCGCCCGCACCCGCCCGGCGAGCGCCTCGGACTCCGCCCCCGAGAGGTGCATCGCCGGGTCGCGCCCGTTGTAGGAGAGCAGCAGCACGTCGCGGCAGCCGCGGCCCGCCAGGTCGAGCACGAAGGCCTCCACCGAGGCGAGGCGCTCAGGGGTGACCAGCCAGTTGACGCCGTGGCGCACCCGACGCGCGGCGAGTCGGGAGAGCGCCGGGCGGTGGTCGACGTCGTCGTAGACCGAGACCCTGATCTGCCCGACGAAGGGAGCGAGGGCCCCGGCCATGGCGTCGGTGAGGAGCGCGCCGTTGGTGGTGAGGCTCACCGCCAGCGAGGTCTCCTCGGAGAGCCTCCGCACCAGGGCCGAGAACCCTTTGAAGGCGAGGGGTTCGCCGCCGCCGAAGGCGACCTCCAGGGTGCCCCTCTCGTCGAGGTCGCGGAGCAGCGCGAAGGCCTCGTCGGCGCTCCAGCCGCTGGCGGCGGTCGCGTCGCGAGAGCAGAAGGTGCACGCCAGGTTGCAGGCGTTGGTGATCGCGAACTGCACCGCCCGAGGCGCGCGCATCCGGAGGCCGAGGGTCTCGGGCCCGTCGCAGAGGGCGGTGAGCCCGGTGCGCCGGTCGAAGAGCAGCAGCGCGTCGTCGAGGGCGAAGCGGCGCATCGAAGAGAGGGCGGCCGGGAGCTCGATGTCGTCCTCCGCGCGCTCGCTCATGGCCCGGACGCTAGCACCGCCCCGAGCGCTCCCCGCGGAAAGTCCACGCGCTGGCAAACGGGGTGATGGCGCGGGCGGGGGAGTCTGTGCGAGGGTGCGCCGCCCGCGCGGGGGAGAAGGATTCCCCAGGCGCGAATGGAGGAGTCGAAGATGGTCAGCAAGATCCAGGAGAGCGACGTCGGCGTGTGGAAGAACACGGTCACCGGCGTGGGCCTCGGGCGCAAGCTCTTCACCTACGAGGATGGCGGCTCGCTCTACTCGACGAGCGCGAAGTACGGCACCTTCAAGCAGCTCGGCGAGGGCTACAACACCCGGCTGCTGCTCGCCGACGGCACCGACGAGGGCCTGCTCTACGCCATCGAGGAGAGCGGCACGCTCTACCAGATCGACCCGACCTCGGGCGAGTGGGAGCAGATCGGCGAGGACGGCGCGTGGGCTGACGTGGTCGCCGCCGACGCGGCCGACGGCACGGTCTACTACGTCGACGACGAGGGCAGCCTCTTCGCGATGCCGGTCGACGGCGGCGACGCCACGGAGCTCGGCGAGGGCTACGACACCGCGGCGCTCTTCTTCTGGCAGGGCTACGTCTACGTGCTGGAGAACGACGGCTCGCTCTACAAGGTCGACGCCGAGAGCGGCGAGTGGGAGCTCTTCGGCGCCGAAGGGGCCTACGACGACACGCTGGCGGCGACGATCCACCAGGGCGTCTTCTACGCGGTCGAGGAAGACGGCTCGCTGGGCGCCACCACGCTGGAAGACGGCTCGTACGAGGAGCTCACCGGGGCCGACCTCAGCGACATCCGCCACCTCTTCTCCGCGAGCGGCAACCTCTACGGCATCGACAACGCCGGCACGCTCCAGCGCATCGCGCTCTGACCGTCCCTGCCTTTCTGAGCGGCACCCTTCGGTGCCATGCTCCTGCGCACCATGCGCAACTCCACCCGCTTCCGAACAGGGCTCCTCGCCGCGCTCGCCCCGCTGCTGCCGCTGGGCTGCGCCGACTCCGTGACCGCCACGGACGCCTCCGCGGACACCGGCATCGACCTCGGAGCCCCCGTCGATCGGGTCACGCCGCCCGACACGGGGACGCCCGTCGACTCCGGCACCCCCATCGACGTGATCGCCGCGGAGGACCGTCCCGACGCGGTCGACGCGCCGGCGGTCGACGTGGCGCCGCAGTGCCCGACCGGTCGGGGCAAGCGCCAGTGCATGACGCGCGCGCAGGTGGAGGACCGCATCCGCAACCCGCCGGGGCTGCGCCCTCCCGAGGACGCCGGCGCGGGCGACGCGGGTCTCCCGCCGCTCGACGTGCCCTCCGAGCCCAACGGTTGTTACTCCCCCAGGTATGTCCAGAGCGGGTGCTGCAACCCCGCCTACGCGGTCGAGCGCGAGGGCGACCAGTGCTGCTACCTCTGGTGCGACATGGCCTGCTGCGGTCGCCCGATGGTGGTCCGCGGCGAGGCCCGCGCGGCGACGATGGTCGAGGCCTCCGCGTGGTCGGTGGCCTCGGAGGGCGAGGTCGCGGGGCTCGACGCGCCGACCCGCGCGGCGCTCGCGAGGCGCTGGCGCGACGACGGCCGGATGGAGCACGCCTCGGTGGCCTCCTTCGCCCGCTTCACCCTCGAGCTCATGGCCCTGGGGGCTCCTCCCTCGCTGCTGGCCGAGGCGCAGCAGGCGGCGCTCGACGAGGTCGCCCACGCGCGCTCGTGCCTCGCGCTGGCCTCCCGGCTCGACGGCTCCTCCGAGGGGCCGGGTCCGCTCGACGTGGGCGGGGCGCTCGACGGAATCTGCGCGGAGAAGTCCCTTCGCGACGCCATCGTCGAGGGCTGCGTGGGCGAGACCATCGCCGCGCTCGTGGCGCAGGCGCAGCTCCGGGGCGCGACGGAGCCCGAGGCGGTCTCGGCGCTCACCCGCATCGCGGCGGACGAGGAGCGGCACGCGCACCTGGCGTGGCGCTTCGTGGCCTGGGCGCTCAGGGAGCACCCGAGCCTGCGAGGCGTGGCCGGGCGCTGCTTCGCCGACGCGCTCTCCCGCGCTCCGGCCGCGCTGGTCGAGGAGGCGGGCGTCGACGCCCGGGCCTGGAGGGCGTGGGGGAGACTCGGCGCGGAGGAGCACGCGGCGGCGGTGAGGGAGGCGCTCTCGGAGGTGATCGCCCCGTGCGCGAAGGCGCTGATGCTGGGGGAGCCCGTCGGCCGCTCGTCGGCCGGGCGCTCGCTCAGTGAAGTGACTTGAAGGTGTTTCGCCCGCGGAGGTCGTCGACCGTGTCCGCGAGGGTGGAGATCGGGTCGCGCGGGCTCCAGCCGAGCTCTCGCGTGGCCCGGGCGCTGTCGCAGTACCAGTAGAGCTGCGCCATCTCGACGCTCGCGGCGTCGACCGGGGCCTTGACCCCGGCGAACTTCGCGCCGGCCTCCATGAGCTGCGCGCCGAACCTGGCCAGCGCCCTGGAGGGCGGCAGCCGAAGCGTCGGGGCCTTCACCCCGCTCACCCGCTCCAGCCGGTCGAAGAACTCCCGCAGGGTGCAGTTGCTGGCGTTGATGAGGTACCTCCGCCCGGGGGTCCCCTTCTCGTACGCGAGGGCCATCGCCTCGGCCGCGTCGCGCGCGTCGACGAAGGCCACGCCGCCCGAAGGGATCGCCGGGATCTTCCGGTCGAGGAAGTCCTTCACGTCCCCGGTGGAGGAGCCGAACTCGTCCCCCGGACCGAGCAGCAGCGACGGGTTGACGCTCACCACCGCCAGCGCCTCGCCGTTGGCCCGCAGCGCCTCCTGCTCGGCGTAGAGCTTGGAGCGGTAGTAGGGGAACTTCTCGATGAGCGCGTAGGGCGTCGGGTCGTCCTCGCGGGAGACCTGCGTGGCGTCCTCGCTGATGGCCACGGTGCCGCTGGTGCTCGCGTGGATCATCCGCTTCGCCCCGGCGCTCTTCGCCGCCTGCGCCACGTTGCGGGTGCCGAGCACGTGGGTGCGCCAGAGCAGCTCCCCGTCGCCCGGGTCTCGCGACACCACGCCGGCGCAGTGGAAGACCGCCTCGCAGCCCTCCATCGCCGCCTTGAGGGAGTCCGCGTCGAGGATGTCTCCCCGGACCGCGGTGACCCCCGCGCGGGGCTTCATCCGAGCCGGGGTGCGCGCGAGCGCGACCACCTCGTGGCCTCGCGCCACCAGCGCGTCGACCAGGTGGCTGCCAAGGAATCCCGTCGCGCCGGTGACCAGTGCCTTCATCGTTGCCTCAGTCGGTGCTTCAACCCAGTTGGAAGGCGCGCGTGAAGGTCTGCAGCAGGCTCACGTCGTTGGACTTCACCTGCCCCGACATGAACTCCGCGACCCCGGGCTCGTAGCCCTCGCGCACGATGCGAGTGAACAGCTCGGGGCTGGTCTTGAGCACGCAGTCCGCGGTGCCGCCCTTTCTCTTGCCCATGACCACGCGGCACTCCGTCGCGTCGACCTGCACGGTCCACTTGGCCTCGGGCTCGGCCCCGAGGGTGAAGTAGAAGCTCACCGGGTTCTCCACCCGGCCCTGGAGGAAGCGCTTCGGGAGCTCCTCGAAGAGCGTCACCAGCGGGTGCTTGCGGGGCGCCTCCTCCTTCGCGTCGGCCAGCGTCGAGAGGTCGAGCACCGCGCCGTCGCGCAGGGCCTCCACCGCCCGCTGCGCGAGCCGCGCCACGGTGCGCGCCGACTCCACGGGCTTCATCCCCCTGGTGAGCCGGCGGAGCTGCTCGAAGTCCAGCGACGGGCCGATGCGCGCGGTGATGTCCCGCTTCGTCGGCACCATCCGGCTCTTGGGCATCGCCTCGTAGGTTCCGCCGAGCCACACCGGCAGCACGTCCACCTCGTGGTGCAGCGCCAGGAAGCCGACGGCCCCGAGAAACTTCTGGATCCGCCCGTCGGGGCTGCGCGTCCCCTCCGGGAAGATCAGCACGGTCTTGCCCGCCCGGAGCAGCGCGCCGACCTCGTTGAGGGTCTCGTGCAGCCCCGCGTCGCGGTCGAAGCTCGCCACGTTGGTGAGGTTCTCCATCACCGCGCGCTTGAGGGGCGTGTCGAAGAAGTAGTCGCGCGCCGCCAGGGCCACGAGGTTCTTGCCGTAGGTCCCGAGGGCGTACTTCACGAAGCCCATGTCGAGGTGGCTCGTGTGGTTGGCCACCACCAGCGCGTTGCGGTTGTGCGGGATGTACGCGCGCCCGGTCACCCTGGGCTTCATCAGCGTCGCGTAGAACTCGCGCTGCAGCACCGAGAGCGCCGACTTCGCGGCGTCCTTCAGGGGCTCCGGCACGTCGAGCCTGAACTCGTCGTCGTCGTCCGTCGGGGCCGTCGCCCGCGGCTCGTCGTGCAGCCGCGCGTGCTCGCTCTCCAGCCCCAGCGCCCGCTCCAGCTCCCCGACGGTCTCCAGCGTGACCATCTCCTGCGGAACCTGCCGACCCCGGATCGCCTCCAGGGCCACGGCGAGCTCCATCGCCATCAGCGAGTCGTACCCGAGGTCTCCCCGCAGCCGGGTCTTCTCGGTGACGTCCTCCAGCGGCCGACGCGCGATGGTCGCGATCGCCTTGCGCACGGGGTTGTCCGTCGTCGCGGCGCCCGCCACCGGGCGCGCGGGCGTCGTCGCCGCCACGAGGCGCTCCACGATGGGGCGCACCTCGTTGCGCTTCACCTTGCGCGTCGCCGTGCGGGGGAGCGTCGCGTCGTAGGGGAGCACCACCGCGGGCTGCCAGGCCGGCGGCAGGTCGCGCACGGCGTTCTTCAGGTTGCGCAGCGCGCGGTCGCGCCGGGCCGCCCGCTCGTCGGGCTCGACGCCCTCCAGGTCGGGCACGGCCAGCAGCGCCAGGCGCTCTCCGCCTCGGGGGTCGGCGATGCCGAGCACCACGAGCTCCTTCACCAGGGCCACCTCGCCGAGCGCCCGCTCGACGTCGTCGGGGTAGATGTTCTCCCCGTTGGAGGCGACCACGACGTCCTTGCTGCGGCCGACGAGGGTGAGCTTGCCCTTCTTGTCGATGGCCCCGAGGTCGCCGGTGCGCAGCCAGCCGTCCGGGGAGAGCACCGCGGCGGTGGCCTCCGGGTCGTCGGCGTAGCCCATCATCACGTTGGGGCCTCGCGCGACCACCTCGCCCACGCCCGACGGATCGGGGTTGAGGATCTTCACCTCGACGCCGGGGATGGGTCCGCCCACGCTGCCGGGCTTCGCGGAGGAGCTGGCCCTGGCGACGGTGAGCACCGGCGCCGCCTCGGTGAGCCCGTAGCCCTCCGCGAGCGGCAGCCCGAGCCCGCGGAACATCTCCGCCGTCTCCGTGGGGAGCGCCGCGCCACCCGAGATCAGGAAGCGCAGCCGTCCGCCGAGGCGCGCGTGCACCGGGCCGAAGAGCACCTGGCCGACGTTGATGCCGACCTTCTCGCCGAGCGTGCGGTTGAGCGCGAGCGCGGCGTCGAAGACGGTCCCGGCGCCGGGGCCGAGGTCCTTCACCTGCTGGGTGATGCGGCGCTCGAGGAGCTGCCAGAGCGCGGGGACGCCCACCATCGCGGAGACCTTGGCGTCGCGCAGCGCCTCGACCACGCGCTCGCCGGTGAGCTCGTCGAGGTAGACCATCGACGAGCCGCGAGAGAGCGGCAGCAGCAGCCCGCAGGTGAACTCGAAGGTGTGATGCAGCGGCAGCACCGAGAGCACCCGGTCGCCCTCGCCGAGCGGAAACACCGGAGCCAGCGACGCGATGAGCCGGCAGAAGTTGCCGTGCGAGAGCATCACGCCCTTGGGGGTTCCGGTCGTGCCCGAGGTGTAGATCACGCTCGCGAGCGTGTCGGCCGTCGGGGCGTCGATCGCCGGCGCGGTGAGCGTCGGGTCCTCGGCGGTGATGGCGTGGAGGTCCACCGGGGTCGTGGTGAGGTCGGGGAGGGCGCCGAGGCGCTCTCGCACCTTGTCGTCGCAGATGATCACCACCGCCCGCGACGCGCGCAGCACGTTGGAGAGCGGCCCGGACTCCATCGCGGCGTCGGTGGGCACGGCCACGGCGCCCGCGCGCAGGATGCCGAAGTACGCGATGGGCCACGCCGGGTGGTTGCCCGCGCAGAGCACCACGCGGTCGCCGGGCTTCACGCCCTCGGCGACGAGCCTCGCGGCGGTGGCCTCGGAGCGCGCCTTCCACTCGAAGAAGGACACCCGGGCGAGCCCTTCGCCCTCCATGCGCAGGAGCGCGGGGCGGTGCTCGTGGCGCTCCGTCGCCTCGTCGAGCACGTCGAGCAGCGAGACGTAGGCCCGCAGCGGCTTCGCCGGGCGGTTGAGGCGCTCCTCGATGAGCGGCATCACCCAGCGGTCGAGGCCCGGGTAGTGGACCTCCATCAGGTAGTGCCGCCAGTCGATGGCCTCCGGGGCCCAGTTGAGCGCCGCGCGGTCGGTGTCGCCGAGCCGCGCCACCAGGGCCGACATGTTGTCGGTCACGAACTGGTAGTCGGTCTCGGCCATGAAGGGGACGAAGAGCGCGAAGATCTCGCCGTTGCGCTTCGCCAGCTCGCTGTAGGAGTTGAGCGCGCGGGAGGTCGGCGCGAAGAGCACCGCCGCGGGGCCCACGGAGGCCTTGCGGGCGAGCTGCGAGAGGGTCTTCGCGGCGCGGGCGAAGGCGGGCGCCCCGCGGCTGAAGAAGCCCTCCTTGGAGACGGGCGTGGGCTCCCAGTGGGCCTGGACGAAGTTCGTCCAGGGGTTGCCCTTGCTGGTGCGCTGGTAGTGCTTGCGCTTGTAGAGCCCCGACACCTCGATGATGCGGTGCATCGAGACGGGGTTCGTGTGGCTGGTGCCGAGGTGATAGGCGGGGTGGTGGGTGCCCTCGAGCAGCGCCGCCAGCGCCAGGATCATGCCGCCGGAGACCATGTCCACGGGGATGATGTCGAGCCCGGCGGTCTGGTGCGCCGGGATCTGCATGTGCCCGCTCATGAACATGAACATGATCGGGGCCATGGTGTTGATGCCCTCGTTCCACCCCGGCGAGGGGAAGGCGACGGAGGACTCGATCACCGCGGGGCGCACGATGGTGAAGGGCAACCCGGAGCCCGCGAGCACCTGCTCGCCGAGGCTCTTGGTGTACGTGTACGTGTTGGTCCAGCCCCAGAACTTCGCGCGCTCCATGCCCACGCGCTCGCCCTCGGCCGACAGCCACTTCTCCCGCACCTTCTTCACCTCCGCGGCGAAGATCGCCCCGGTGGTGGGCTCCTTCTTCGCCTCGAGGTTGGCCTTCGCGTCGCGCTCGTACTGCGCCACGCGGTTGGCGTCGTCGGCGTGCTTCGTCACGCTCGCGGCCAGCGCCAGGCCCTCGGAGATCTCGCGGTGCGGATCCCACGGGGCGTCGGGCATGTCCTTGAAGTAGGGGAAGGGGTCGAGCCTCGGGTCGACCTCCTCCACGCGCCCGCTGCGGTAGCCCGCCACGTAGCAGGTGCTGGTGTGCAGCACCGGCACGTTGCCCAGGGACTTGGCGAGCACCACGAGGTTCTGCATCCCCGCGGCGTTGGTGAGCAGGGCCTCGTCGAGCGGCGGGTTGAAGTCCACCACGCCGGCGACGTTGACCATCGCGTCGATGGTGCCTTCGATCTCCTTGCGCAGCTCGTTGCTGAAGCCGCAGAGCGGCTTGGAGACGTCCGCGTCCACCACGTGGATCTTGCGCCGGAGGAACTCCTCGTACTGCGCGCCAGGGTGCCTCGCCCGCAGCGGCGCGAAGGGCTCGCTCGGGGCGATGTCGGTCCAGAAGCGGGCCTCGGAGTCCTGCGACCCCTTGGAGCGCACCACCAGGAAGACCTTCCCCACGTCGGGGTAGTGGCAGAGCAGGAGCGAGAGCCAGACCTTGCCGAGGAAGCCCGTTCCTCCGACGACGATGATCCGTGAGCCTTCGAGGATCTTCGAGACGTCGAGCGGGCTGTGCCCGTTCATCATCACGTGGCGGCTCCGTGGCTGCGGGGCATGACCATGTCCGCCATCACGATGGGCGGCAGGTGCATGCAGGTGATCTGCGGCGACGAGGGCGCGCCGTCCTTGGCCATCTCCAGCGCCTCGTGCATCGACCGCGCGGTCTCGTAGCCCAGCACCTGCGGGATGTACCCGTTGTCGGCGCCCACCACGATCACGCGCCCGACGTGCTGCCGCCCGGCCTCGCCCCAGTACCACATGAAGAACGCGTGCACCGGGTGGTACGCGTTGCCGCGGCGGTACATCTGCAGGTACGCCGGGTGCTGCGCGAACTCGGCCTCGAAGCGCTTGTGCAGCTGCATCGCGTCGCGCGTCTCGGGAAGGAGCCGGTGCACGAACTCGACGTACGGCGCGTGCTGCGCGTGGTCGAAGCGGTCGGTGCACGGGTGCGTGATGATCATGGTCCCGCCCTTCTTCACGAGGGGCTGGTTGCGGTACATGTTGAACAGGTAGCCCTGCGCCATGACCTGCACGAGAAGCGGGTTGAGGAAGGCGTTGATGTTGTAGGGCGAGACGTAGGGGATGCCGCAGACGAGGATGTCGGCCTGGCCCTCGACGGGCACGCAGTACTGCTCGAAGCAGCGCTTGAGGGTGTGCGCGTGCGCGGCCTCGGTCTCTCCCGCGAAGACCCCGGTGAGCTCGAAGGGCGACGGCACCTTCTCGAAGATCTTCTGCCGCGCCTCGGCGGGCGTGCGGTCGAGCGCGAACTGCACGCCCTTGAAGGCCAGCCGCTCGTTGCCCGTCCAGTCGTCCTCGTTCTTGTGGAGGAACCCGAGGGCCCGATCGAACATCCGGTTGTTCACCGTGGTCTCGATGGTGAACACCTTGAGCACCTTGTTGGTGACCTTGCCCATGCGCTCGACGACGGTGTTCAGCTCACTCGTCTTCGGGTCCATGTACGAGTGGCACTTGCGCATCACCTTGGGGTTGTGGTGCGCCTTGAGGCTCTCGTAGCCGCAGAGCCCCACGGCCACGCTCTTGTGGCCCCCGTCCATGGGGACGAGGTTGAGGTTCACGTAGATGACCAGGTCGGCCTCGACGGCCTTCTTGTTGAGCACCACGCGCTCGCCCAGGTCGGTCTCGCCGACGAAGGCCATGTTGTCGCGGTCCTCCGCGTCGTGGTTGTAGAGCCGCTTGGGCCAGTAGGCGTCGAAGATCCGGTCGCCGACGATGTGCCGCACCTCGGGGCCGGTCATCTTCCGGTGCACGCTGGTCGCGATGATCATCTCGAAGTCGTCGACCCCGTGGTCGGCGAGGAGCTGCAGCACGATGGTGAGCACCCGCTCGCGCACGTCGGGCCGCTTCATGGGCGGCAGCGGCAGCGAGATGTCGTCCATCGCGATGACGACCTTCATCCCGGGGCGCAAGAGCGCGTAGAGCGGCTCGCGGTTGTACGGGTGGTTGATCGCGTATCGGATGGCCGCGTCGGGGTCGCGCAGACCCTCCAGCGGGGGCTTCGGGTAGATCACCCGGGTGCCCGCGGGGAGGTCGACTTCGATGAGGCGGTTGCCGGCGAAGAGGACGCGGGGCGCGCTCTTGCGGTCGAGGGTCACGACGCAGGGGTGGGTCACGGGGTCCGATCCAGGTGCACGACGGGCCAGCGGTGCGCGTGCGCGAGTCGCTCGAGGGCCGCGTCCGGGTTGACGGCGGAAGGGTGGCCGACGACCGAGAGCATCGGCACGTCGGAGTACGAGTCACTGTAAGCGAAGCTGGCGTCGAGGTCGTGGCCGCCGCGGCGGGCGTGCTCTCGGATGAGCAGCGCCTTGGTCGGCCCGGCCACCACCGGCGGGATCATCCGGCCGCTCGCGACGCGGTCGTGGAACTCCAGCCGGTTGGCGATGACCTGGTCGGCCCCGAGCTCGCGGGCGAGCGGGACCATCAGGAAGTCGAGCGCGCCGGAGCAGATCACCACCTCGTGCCCGAGGTCCTTGCAGCGTCGGATGAGGTCGCGCGCGCCGGGGTAGATCGCCGGGCGCAGCACCTTGTCGACGGCTTCGTCGGCGAGGGCGTGCAGGCGGTCTTCGCTCATCCCACGGAAGAGCATGTACAGCTCCTCGTTGAAGGCGCGGCGATCGCGCAGCTCGGCGAGGGCGAGCCTCGGCGCGCGCAGCAGGGCCCCGCCGAGGCGAGCGAGCGTGCGCGCAGGCGTAGCCTGGTTGAGTAGGTAGAACAGGGTCGGGTGAACGAGGTTCGTGCGGACCAGCGTTCCGTCGACGTCGAAGTAGCTCGCGGCCATCGTCCGCGCGGCGTCTAGCACAGGGTCCCGCTTGGACAAAACCCCCTAAGTCGGCGCAGAGTCTCCGGCCCGTGAGCGGGTCGACGCTTGGCGTCACGCGGCCGACGCACCGCGGCTTCCGTTACACGGCTGCCGCTTCACGGTGAACAGGAGGGTTCGTTCGTTGCACCGCCGCCTTCTCGACGCATCGCCGCTCGGGATCCTCGTTCACCACAAGGGGATCGTCCATTACGCCAACGACGCCCTCGCCGAGATCACCGGCATCCCGAAGGAGGAGCTGATCGGCCGCAACGCCGCGTCGCTGGTCGCCCCGGAGGACAACGCCCGGGTGACCCAGCGCGTCGCCCGGCGGATGCGCGGCGAGGTCGCCCCGCCCGAGTACGAGGTGGTGGTGCGCCGTCCCGACGGCACCCGCCGCAACGTCGAGCTCCAGCTCAGCAGCATCGACGGCGACGTGCTGGTGCTGGTGCGCGACGTCACCGGGCGGGCCGCGCTGCGCATCCGGCGCTTCAGCCTCTCGCACCTCGGCGTCTCGGTGCACCTGCTGCGCACCGAGGCCGAGGTCGAGGTCGGGCTCCGCGTGGGCCTCGGCGGCGCGGAGCTCATCGGCGTGCTGCTCCAGCCCGACGGCGACGGGCTGGCGGTGCGCTTCGTCGAGGGCTACGAGCCCGACCGCGCCGCGGTCGAGCGGGCGCTCGGCCGGTCGCTCACGGTACAGCGCACGGGCTGGACGCCGCTCTTCCACGAGGCGTGGGGCTGGGGCGAGGCCTTCAGCGACGACGGCTACGCCGAGCTCGCCGCGGTGGCCGGCGTCCCCGCCGGCGCCCTCGCCGCCGAGGACGCCACGATGGTCGAGGCGCTGCGCGCGGTGGTGACCCGCGTCGACGGCTGGGCCGGCGGCCCGGCGCTGCTGCTGCTCGCCGGGCGGTGGCTCCGCGAGGACGACGTCCCGGTGGCGCGCCTGCTCTCGGCGCAGGTCTCCGCGGCGCTCGACAACGTGCGCGACCTCGCCCGGGCGCGGAGGAGGGAGCGCGAGCTGGAGGCCGTGAGCACCCTCGCCAGGGCGATGCTGGCCGAGGCGCGCGGCGGCTCGGTGCCGCTGCTCCGGGCGGCCTGCGAGGTGGTCGCGGCGATGATGGGCGCCAGGGAGGTGTCCGCGTGGGTGCTGCGGCGCGGCGAGTCGCTGCGGCGCGCGGCGGCGTGGCCCTCGGCGGAGGTGAGCCCGGTCGCGAGGGTGCGGCTCGCGACCGCGCCCTGGGTGCTCGACCTGCTGGAGCAGGGGGAGGTGACCGCCCTCGGAGACACGCGCAGCTCCCCGAAGGCGTCGGCGTTCTGGCGCGAGGAGGCCGACGCGCGGTCGCTGTGGTTCATCCCCTTCGAGGGGCAGGGGGGCGTGCGCGGCGCGATGGTGGTGGGCGACACCCCCGGGCGGCGGCTGCGCGACGACGAGGTGGCGCTCGCCCGCGCGGTCGCGAGCGTGGTGCGGGTGGGGCTGGAGAACGCCGAGCTCCACGAGGAGGCGCGCCGCCGGCTCGACGCGCTCACCGCCGCGCAGTCGCGGCTGGTGCAGCGAGAGCGGCTCGCGGCCCTGGGCGAGCTCTCGGCGGTGATGGCCCACGAGGTGCGCAACCCGCTCGGGGTGATCTTCAACTCCCTGGGCTCGCTCGATCGGCTGCTGAAGCCCTCCGGCGACGCGAAGCTGCTGCTCGACATCGTCCGGGAGGAGAGCGACCGGCTCAACCGCATCGTCAGCGACCTGCTCGACTTCGCCCGCCCGGTGAACCTGGCGCCGAGGCCGATGCCGGTCGACCGGCTGCTCGACGAGGCGTGGACGGCGGCGAGCACGGCGAGCAGCGCGGCGCCCATCGAGGTGAGGCGGGAGATCGAGCCCGGGCTGCCGATGATCGAGGCCGACGCTCGGCTGCTGCGGCAGGCCCTGATCAACGTGATGGTCAACGCCATGCAGGCGCTGCCGCACGGGGGGAGCGTCACGCTGAGGGCGAGGGCGGCGGAGCTGGGCCACGGGCAGCCGGCGGTCGACCTGGAGGTCGAGGACAGCGGCGCGGGCCTCGGCAACGTGGACGTGTCGCGGGTGTTCGAGCCCTTCTTCACCTCGAAGGCGACGGGCACGGGCCTGGGCCTCGCGGTGGTGCGGCGCATCATCGAGGAGCACGGCGGAACCGTCGCGCTGCGCCCTGGCGCCCACGGCGGGGCGGTGTTCAGCGCGCGGCTCCCGGTGCGCTCGGGGCAGGTCCCCTACAACAGCCTGGCGACCCCGCCGGACGGCATCACCGTGGGCGGCGGCATCTGAGCGCAGAGCCCTCCCGACGTGAAACTCGCGGGCGGGGCGCTCTGAGGTACCGTCGGTCGCATGACGAAGCGATCATGCTGGGCGCTCCCCACGCCGCTCCTCCTCGCGCTGCTCGGGTCGCTGGCCGCGGGCTGCTCTCTGGGCCTCTCGGTGGTCGGCGGGCCCGACTCGGGCGCCGACGCCGGCACCACCGACACCGGCACCCTCGACGTCGCCACCAAGGACGTCTTCGACGCCTCGACCATGGACGCCCCCACCATGGACGTCGCCGAGGTGGCGGTCGATGCGCCCGTCGATGCGCCCGTCGATGCGCCCGTCGATGCTCCGGCAGACGTGGTCACCCGGTGCATGTCCAACGCCGACTGCGCGGGCAACCCTTCGGGCGGCGCCTGTGAGGTGGACTCCGGGCGCTGCGTGCCCTGCGTTCCCTCCGCCGACACCTGCCCCACGGGCCAGTACTGCAGCGGGACCACCTGCGTCGCGGGCTGTCGCAACGACGAGGCCTGCGCCGGAGCGGCGACCGGCGACGCGGGCGTGGACGGCGGCGCCCTGCCCACGGCGAGGCGCTGCAACGTCCCCACCCGAAGCTGCGTGGAGTGTGTGGAGGACGAGCACTGCCCCGCGGGACTGCTCTGCGTGGGCAACGTCTGCGTGAGCGGGTGCACCGCCGCGAGGCCCTGCCCGGGGCTGCTCCAGTGCTGCACCGGCGCCTGCATCGACACCGTGTCCAACGTCGCGAGCTGCGGCGCCTGTGGCGTGCGGTGCAGCGTGCCCAACGCGACCGCCGCCTGCCAGAACGGGATGTGCGCGGTGGGCACCTGCATCGCCCCCTTCGGCGACTGCGACCGAGCGCCCGGCAACGGCTGCGAGGCCAACACCCTGATGGACGTCGCCCACTGCGGCGGCTGCGGGATGGCGTGCGCCGCGAGGCCCCACGCGACCAGCCGCTGCGACTCCGGGCGCTGCGCGTTCTCGTGTGAGGCGGGCTACGGCGACTGCGACGGCAACCCCGACAACGGCTGCGAGGTCGACCTGCGCCGCGACCCCACCCACTGCGGGCAGTGCACCACCGCGTGCAATCCCCCCAACGGGACGCCCGCCTGCGTCGACGGGGCCTGCGCCGTCGGGGCCTGCGCGCCGGGCTTCGGCGACTGCGACGCCAACCCGACCAACGGCTGCGAGGTCGAGCTGGCGGGCAGCGTGTCCAACTGCGGCCGGTGCGCAAACCGCTGCGCCGCGAGGCCCAACGCCTTCCCCGGCTGCCTGGCGGGCGAGTGCTTCACGTCGTGCGTGATGGGCTTCCAGGACTGCGACGGCATGGACGCCAACGGCTGCGAGGTCGACGCGCGCACCGACCCCGCCAACTGCGGCGCGTGCGGCCGCACCTGCGCGCCCTCCAACGCCACCGGCGCCTGCGCCACCGGGCGCTGCGCCATCACCGCGTGCAACGAGGGCTTCGCGGACTGCGACGGGAGCGCCGACAACGGCTGCGAGGTGAACCTCCGCGGCGACGTCTCCCACTGCGGCGCCTGCCGCATGGCCTGCATGGTCTCCGGGGGGACGCCCGCGTGCAGCGCGGGGACCTGCGGCCTCTCGATGTGCTCCCCGGGCCGGGGGGACTGCGACCGCAGCGCCGCCAACGGCTGCGAGGTCGACCTCACCGGCGACGTCCGCCACTGCGGGAGCTGCGGCGCCTCGTGCGACCTGCCCAACGCCACGGCGACCTGCGCCGCCGGTCGCTGCGCGGTGGCGAGCTGCGACGCGGGCTTCGCGGACTGCGACGGCGTCGCGGCCAACGGCTGCGAGGTCAACGTGCGCGCCGACGCCGGCCACTGCGGCGGCTGCGGGATGCGCTGCGCCCCGGCCAACGCCGCGGGGGCCTGCGTCGCCGGGGCCTGCACCGTGGCCGCCTGCATCGGGGCCTTCGCGGACTGCGACGGGGCGGCGGGCAACGGCTGCGAGGTCAACCTGGCGAGCGACGTCAACCACTGCGGGAGCTGCCCCTCTCGCTGCGCGCTCGCCCACGCGACCGCGGCGTGCGCGTCGGGGCGCTGCCTCGTGGCCTCCTGCGACGCGGGCTTCGCCGACTGCAACGGCGCGGCCTCGGACGGCTGCGAGGTGGACGTCAACACCACGCCGACCTCGTGCGGGGCCTGCGGGCGGAGGTGCTCTCTGCCCAACGCCTCGGGCGTCGGCTGCGCCGGGGGAGCCTGCACGGTGACCGCGTGCGTCGGGGCTTACGGCAACTGCGACGGCAACGCCGCCAACGGCTGCGAGGCGAACCTGGCGAGCGATCCGTCGAACTGCGGCGCGTGCGGCAACCGCCCGGCGGAGGCGTGCAACCTCGCGGACGACAACTGCAACGGGCTCTGCGACGACCGCGGCGGCTGCCGGGTGCCCGTGTACCGCTACTACCACCCCTCCACGGGGGAGCATTTCTACACGACGGCTCGCGGCGAGGTGGGCGCACCGTGGGTGCTCGAGGGGGACCCGGCGTACTACCTCTACGGCTCCAACGTGGGCGGCCTGCTGGGGCTCAACCGCTGCATCATGAGCTACGGCAAGCACTTCTACACCACGGTCAACAGCCCCGTGTGCGAGGGCCGCTCGCCGGGGACGGTCGAGGGGGTGATGGGCTTCCTCTCGCCGACCCCGCAGTGCGGGGCGGTGCCGCTCTACCGGCTCTACCGTGGCGCCAACGGCGACCACTACTACACCCTCAGCGCCGGGGAGCGGGACGCCCTGGTCGCCGCCGGGAGCTACGTCAGCGAAGGCATCGCGGGCTACGTCTGGGCCTCCCCGCAGGGCTGACATCCCCCTTTACCCCGCACCGTCGGCTGTGCAGGACCTTGCACTGTCCAGGTGCACGCGACCGGCACAGCGCCCATCCCCCGCTCCCGCTGAGAACCCTGCAATCGCCACGGTTCGCTCGATGGATTGATCCTTGCTGAAGTGCAGATCGGCGGCACGCTCCCTGTGGTCGTGCCGACCAGCGAGGTTGCCCCCTTACTCATGCCCAGGAGACCTGCAAGGCGTCCCGTGGTCCGCGTTCCGGATCCGTCGCCTCCCGAGCCTTCCCCCCGTGAGGGTTACCTCGTCTACGCGGCGCTGCTCGTCATGGGCCTCGCCGTGGTGTCCGGCTTCGCCCGGGGCGCCCTGCGCCAGCCCGTGACGAGCCCTCGGGCGCTGGTCGCGGCCGACACCTCCCCGGGCGTGCGCTCGGAAGACCTCGTGGTGACCTCCCGCCTCGTGGTCCTGCCCGATCAGATTCTTCCGTCCCGCGACTGGGCGGTCCCTCGTCGCTGGCGCCTCCCGGGCTACACCCGCGAGCGGGCCGCTTCCCTGCTGGCCGACGTCCCCGGCGCCGCCGAGCGCCTCGACTGCGACGCCTCGGGGTGCGCGGTCCTGCCGCCGTTGCAGTCCGTGGCCTCGATGGCGCCCTCCGCCCGATCGCGGCTCTACTCCGCGCTCGCGCTCATCGAGGGCAACCCGCAGTCCGACGACACCTTCTACCGCTCGCCGCAGATCGGCCCCTTCAGCGCGGTGCCCGGACTCCCCGAGGCGATCCGTCCGCTCATGGACTCGCTCACCTGGCACCGGGACGGCGTCCCGGCCTTCTCGGACCTGGCGGTGGTCTGCAACAGCCTGGGCACCCGCGAGGCCTGCCGGGGCTTCATGCGCTCGATGTTGAGCCGGCCGAGCGCCTCGGTGGCGCTGCGTCTGGGCGACGACGGAGCGGTCGAGCGGGTCGTCGCGGGCTTCGTCGAGGCGGAGAAGCCCTCGGTGCGCGACCGGCTCAACGCCGCGCGAGCCGCCGGGGAGTCGACGCTGCTGCTGGAGTCGCTCCTCCCCGACTGGGCGCGCACCCACCTCGGCACCTTCCCCACCGCCGACCAGGAGTGGACCAACTGCTTCTGGACCTCGCTCCGCTTCCTCGACCGGGCGGCCGGTCCGGTGGGCAACGGCGAGGAGATGGACGCGCTCCTCCGTCGAGGCTTCGTGCGCGTGCCCACGGCCGCTCGCTTCGGCGACGTCCTCGTGGTGCGGGACGCCGAGGGCCGCCCGCTGCACTCGGCCACGTGGCTGCTCGGGGGCTACCTCTTCGAGAAGAACGGCTTCGGACGCCTGCAGGCCTGGCGCATCGTCCCCCTCACCGAGGTGATGATGGACTACCCCGGGGCGGCCTCGGTCGACCTCTGGCGCCCTCGCGACCGGGGTTGACGCCGGGTGGCAGGGGAGGGGACGGGCGCCAACTGGTGCTGTCCCCCGGCGGGCTGGCTGACATAGCATCCGACGTGGAGGTCGAGAGGCGCGGATACGCCGCGTCCCGGCCGACGCAAGCATCCACCGTTCGAGGAGGAATCATGAAACGCCTTACCCTGGGTCTGGCCGCGCTGCTCACCGCCGCGGGCTGTGGAGGGGACGACAACCCCGCGGTCACGGACCAAGACGCCTCCGTCGCGGACGCCGCCGCGGACATCGGCGGGGGCGCCGACAACGGAGCAACGACGGACACTGGCGCTGACTCCGGCGTGAGTGCCGACACCGGGACGGACACCGGGGCGGGCACCGACACCGGAACGGGCACCGACACCGGGACGGGCACCGACACCGGGACGGGCACCGACACCGGGACGGGCACCGACACCGGGACGGCGATGGACGCGCCGGATGCGGCGCCCCCGGCGGACTCCGGGACGCCCCCCGCGGACGCCGACGAGGGCGACGGCGGGCTGTGCATCACCGAGAGTTCCCGGAGCTGCTACGCCGGCCCGACGGGCACCGACGGCGTGGGGCGCTGCCGCGCGGGCGTGCAGGTCTGCTCGGGAGACCGCACGTGGAGCGAGTGCACCGGCGCGGTGGTCCCGGCCGCCATGGAGACCTGCAACGACGGGGTCGACGACGACTGCAACGGCATGGTCGACGACGGCTGCAACGAGTGCATGGGGGCCGAGACGAGGCCCTGCTACACGGGGCCGACGGGCACCCTCGGGCAGGGGCGCTGCGTGGCCGGGATGCAGACCTGCACCTCCGGCCGCTGGCCCACCACCTGCCTGGGCCAGGTGCTCCCCGCCGCCAGCGAGACCTGCGGCAATGCGATCGACGAGAACTGCAACGGCATGATCACCGACGGCTGCCGGGAGTGCGATCCGGGCAGCACCCGCCCCTGCTACTCCGGATCGATGGCCACCCGAGGCGTCGGACGCTGCGTGGCCGGCACGCAGGTGTGCAGCCCGGCCGGGACCTGGGGCACCACGTGCCTGGGCGAGGTGCTCCCCGCGGGCGCCGAGAACTGCGGCAACGCCATCGACGACGACTGCAGCGGCATGGCCGACGACGGCTGCGGCGAGTGCTCCCCCGGCGCCACCCAGAGCTGCTACTCCGGCGCCGCCGGCACCGTAGGCCGCGGGGTCTGCCGCGCCGGCACGCAGGTCTGCGGCACCGACCGCCGCTACGGGGCTTGCACCGGCGAGGTGGTCCCCTCGGCCGAGCGCTGCGACGGGATGGACAACGACTGCGACACCATGACCGACGAGTCCCCCGAGGCGACGGACGCCTGCGGCATCGCCAACGCCTCGGCGGTCTGCCGTGAGAACGCCTGCGCCATCGGCCTCTGCACGGGCTCCTTCGCGGACTGCGACCGCGCCGTGTCCAACGGCTGCGAGGTCGACATCTCCTCCTCGACGATGCACTGCGGCGGCTGCGGGCTCGCCTGCGCCCCGGGGCAGACCTGCGCCACCGGCCGCTGCGTGAGCAACACGGGCCTGCCCCTCGGCGTCGGCGCGGCCCACGCGTGCGCCGTCCAGGCCGACGGCTCGGTCGTCTGCTGGGGCCTCAACACCTCCAGCCAGCTCGGCGACGGGACCACCACCAGCCGCGCCGCCCCCACCACCGTGCCAGGCCTCCGCGGCGTGACCCAGCTCTCCGCGGGCGACACCAACACCTGCGCCCTGCTCGAGAGCGGCGCCGTGAGCTGCTGGGGCGCCGGCCTCTACGGCCAGATCGGCGACGGCGCCACCGCCGCGCGCGCCACGCCCATCGCGGTGTTCGGCATCTCCGACGCCGTCCAGATCGCCGTCGGCGGCTCTCACGCCTGCGCGCTGCGTCGCAGCGGGACGGTCTCCTGCTGGGGCCGCAACACCTACGGCCAGCTCGGGGACACCACCCTGCTCAACCGCAACCTGCCCACCGCCGTCGCCGGCCTCACGGACGTCGTCGAGCTCAGCGCGGGCCGCTCCCACACCTGCGCGGTGCGCCGCGACGGCACCGTCCGCTGCTGGGGCTACAACGCCAGCGGGCAGATCGGCGACGGCACCACCGCCAACCGCTCCTCGCCGGTGGTCGTCCCCACGACCAGCGACGTGGTGCAGGTCAGCGCCGGGGCCTCGCACACCTGCGCGCTCCGCCGCACCGGCGCGGTGCTCTGCTGGGGCCTCAACTCCAACGGCGCCCTCGGCGACGGCAGCACCACGACCCGCTCGGCCCCGTCGCTGGTGCTCGGCGTGCTCGACGCCGCGGAGGTGTCCACCGGCGAGAACTTCACCTGCGTCCGCCGGGCCGGCGGATCGGTCGCCTGCTGGGGCCTGAACTCCAGCGGTCAGCTCGGTGACAACACCACCACGCAGCGCGTGGTGCAGGGCCCGGTGGCCGGCGTCGCCGACGCGACCCGCATCGCGCTCGGCCAGGTCTTCGCCTGCGTCCGCCGCGCCGACCGCAACGTCTCCTGCTGGGGCGGCAACGCCTCCGGGCAGGTGGGCGACGGCTCGGTCACCAACCGCCCGCTCCCCAGCGGCTCGGTCTTCGGCGTGCCCGCGAGCGCGGGCTGCACCGCCACCACGTGCCCGACGCTCCGCGTCTCCCTCGGCAACGTCCACGCGTGCGCGACCACCGCGGCGCGCACCGCCGTGTGCTGGGGCTACAACGGCAACGGCCAGCTCGGCGACAACGGCATCGCCACCCGCTCGTCGCCGGTGGCGGTGGTCGGCCTCACCGACGTCGAGCAGCTCGGCGCCGGGACCAACTTCAACTGCGCCCTTCGCGGCGACCGCACGGTCTCCTGCTGGGGCCTCGGCTCCAGCGGTCAGCTCGGCAACGGCGCCACCGCCTCGGCGCGCCTGCCGGTGGCGGTCTTCGGCGTCGCCGACGGCGTCGACCTCGGCGTCGGCGGCGCGCACGCCTGCGCGGTGCGGGCGACCGGCCAGGTGGTCTGCTGGGGCTACAACGCCTACGGCCAGCTCGGCGACGGGAGCGTCGCCGTGCGCACCGTGCCGGTGCCGATCCTGAGCGTGGGCGACGCCGTCGAGGTCGCCGCGGGCGCCAACCACACCTGCGCCCGCCGCCGTGACGGCACCGTGCTCTGCTGGGGCTACAACGCCCAGGGGCAGCTCGGCGACGGGACGCGCACCAACCGCACGGCGCCGGTCGCCGTGTCGGGCCTCACCGAGGTGGTGGAGCTCACCGCGGGCGCCAACCACACCTGCGCCCGCCGCGCCAACGGCTCGGTCGTGTGCTGGGGCTACAACCTCTACGGCCAGCTCGGCGACTCCACCGTGACCACGCGCACCACGCCCACGCCGGTGCCGGTGCTCATGGACGCGGTGCAGGTCGAGGCGGGCGCCAACAGCACCTGCGCCCGCCGCGCCTCCGGGGCGCTGCTCTGCTGGGGCTACAACGGCTACGGCCAGATCGGGGACAACACCCGCACCCAGCGCAGCTTCCCCACCGCCGTGCTGCTGCTGACCTCGTCGCAGCAGGTCGAGCAGGGCGATGACTTCGGCTGCGCGGTGCGCACCGACGGCACCGTCACCTGCTGGGGCCGCGGGGACTACGGCCAGCTCGGAGACGGCACCCTCACCAGCCGCAACTCCGCCAACCGCGCCATCTTCGGCCTGCCCTGAGCACTCCCCCCGATCACATCCTGCTCGCGGCGAGTCGGCTGAGATAGTCGCCGATCGCCTCGAGCGGGAGCACCTCGTCCGCCGCCGCCGTCGCGATGGCGGCGAGCGGCATCGCCGGGCTCTCCGCCGTCGCCGGATCCTGCACCAGCACCAGGCCCCCTTCGGACTTCACCCTCACCACGCCGAGGGCCCCGTCGGCGTTCGCCCCGGTGAGCACCACCGCCACCACCGAGGACCCGAGGGTCGCCGCCGCGGAGTCGAAGAGCACGTCGATGGAGGGCCGCGCGTGCGAGACCCTCGCCTCCGTCGAGAGCGCGAAGGCCCCCCGGTCGATGAGCAGGTGGTAGTCCGGAGGGGCGACGTAGACGTGGCCGGCGACGATCGGGTCCTTGTCCTCGACCTCGCGCACCGGGAGCGCGCAGAGGCGCTGCAGCATCACCTGCAGCGTGTCGGCGGTGTCCTCGGCGCTGCGGTGCTGCACGATCACCACGGGCCAGGGGAAGCTCGCCGGGAGCCTGGACAGCAGCGCGCTGATGGCGTCGAAACCGCCCAGCGAGGCACCGACGATGACCATGGCTCGCTGCATGGGCCCTCCGGTGTACTGCGGCCTCCTCAGGCCATCCTACGGTAGATCCTCTCTACCGGGTCGAGCTCCAGGTAGTCGCCCTCGTGGTCGGTGCCGCGCAGGGACTCCTTGCGGCCGAGGGCCAGGATGCCGAAGCGTCGAAGGCTGGCGTAGAAGAGCCGGTGCACGCTGCTCTGCAGCTCGCGGTCGAAGTAGATCATCACGTTGCGGCAGAGGATGACGTTGAACTCGTTGAACGAGCCGTCGGTGACCAGGTTGTGGTGCGCGAAGACGACGTTGCGCCGCAGCGACTGGCGGAAGAGCGCGAAGTCGTAGCGCGCGAGGTAGTAGTCCGAGAGCTGGGCCTTCGCGCCCGAGAGCGCGTAGTTGCGGGTGTACTCGGTCATCATGTCCATGGAGAAGATGCCCTTGCGCGCCTGCGCCAGGACGGCCTCGTTCATGTCCGTGGCGTAGATGCGCGAGCGCTCGTAGAGCCCCTCCTCCTCCAGCAGGATGGCCATGGAGTAGACCTCCTCGCCGGTCGAACAGCCGGCGTGCCAGATGCGGATGAAGGGGTGCGAGCGCAGCATCGGCACGACCTTCTCCCGAAACGCCCGGTAGAAGCCCGGGTCGCGGAACATCGACGTGACGTTGACCGAGAGCTGCAGCAGCAGGCGCTCCATCGACCCGGTGTCGTGCAGCACCCGGTCGAGGAGCTGGGTGACGGTGCTCAGCTTCTCCGCGCGGACGCAGTTCCAGATGCGGCGGCGGAGCGAGGCGTAGGCGTAGTGGCGGAAGTCGACCCCGTAGTGGCGGAAGATGCCCTCGGTGAGCAGCTCGATCTCGAGGACTTCGAGCTCCGTGCTCACCGCAGGGCCTCCTCACTTCCCATAGAGCCAGATGCGCAGGAGGGAGAGCAGGCCGTCCGGGTCGACGGGCTTGGTGATGTAGTCCGAGGCGCCCGCGGCGATGCACTTCTCCCGGTCGCCCTTCATGGCCTTGGCCGTGAGCGCGATGATGGGCAGCGCCGCGAAGCGCGAGTCCTTGCGAATCTCCCGAGTGGTCTCGTAGCCGTCCATCTCGGGCATCATCACGTCCATCAGCACCACGTCGATGTTGGGTGAGGCCTTGAGGGCCTCGATGCCCTTGCGGCCGTTCTCCGCGAAGGACACCACCATCCCCTGGCGCTCCAGCACGCTGGTGATGGCGAAGATGTTGCGCACGTCGTCGTCGACCACCAGCACCCGCTTGCCCACGAACACCGGGTCGCTCTGGTGCACCTGCTGGAGCATCCGGCGCTTGCTCTCCGGCAGGTTGGCCTCGATGCGGTGAAGGAAGAGCGCGGTCTCGTCGAGCAGGTGCTCCGGCGAGTTGACGCTCTTCACGATGATCGCGTCGGTGACCCGCTTGAGCTCCGTCTCCTCCTCCTGCGTGAGGTCCCGGCCCGTGTACACGATGATCGGGATGTCCCGCATCGCCTCGTTGGCCTTCACCCGCTCGATGAACTCGAAGCCCGACATGTCGGGCAGCCCCAGGTCGAGCACCATGCAGTCGAAGCGCTCCCGACCGAGGGCGTCGAGCGCCTCCTGCGCGGTGCCCACGGCGGTGCTGTGCACGTCCCCGTTGCCGATGAGCGACACGATCGCCGCGCGCTGCGTGGGGTCGTCCTCGACGACCAGGAGGTTCTTCACGCGCCGCTCGACGAAGCCCTTCACGCTGGCGAAGGCCGACGAGAGGGCGGCGTGGTCGATGGGCTTCTGGAGGTAGGCCATCGCCCCGAGGCGGAGCCCCCGCTGGCGGCCCTCCTCCACCGCGGAGATCACGTGCACCGGGATGTGCCGGGTGCGAGGGTCGTGCTTGAGCCGGTCGAGAATGGCCCAGCCGTCGACCACCGGCAGCCGCAGGTCGAGGGTGATCGCGTCGGGGCGCAGCTCGCGGGCGAGGGTGAGCCCGGTGTCGCCGCGCAGCGCCACCACGCCGCGGAAGCCGTTCTCCCTCGCGAGCTCGAGGAGGATCTTCGCGAAGGGCAGGTCGTCGTCGATGATGAGCAGCACCCGGTCGCCGGGCTGGATGCGGTCACGGTCGTCGGGGATGCCCGCGCTCAGCGCCACCCGGGTCTCGATCTCGTCGACCAGGGAGCCCTCGGCGTAGGTCTCCTCCGGGGCGGGGCGAGGCAGCGAAGGGGGCGCGGGGCGAGCCGGGGCGAGCGCGGAGAGCCCCTGCGGGCCGGGCGTGCGAGGGAGGTAGAAGGTGAAGGTGCTGCCCTGATCGGGCTCGCTCACCACCCGGATCTCGCCGCCCAGCAGCCGGGCGATCTCGCGGCTGATGGAGAGGCCCAGGCCCGTGCCGCCGTACTTGCGGCTGGTGGTGCCATCGGCCTGCTGGAAGGCCTCGAAGATGATCTTCTGCTTGTGCGCGGGGATGCCGATGCCGGTGTCCGAGACGGCGAAGGCGATCACCGTCTCGGCGCGGTTGAGCGTGTCGACGTCCGGGCTCCAGCCGCTCTTCGACACGTCGACGCGCAGCGAGACGGAGCCCCGCTCGGTGAACTTGATCGCGTTGGCCAGCAGGTTCTTGAGCACCTGCTGGAGCCGCCGGGGGTCGGTGTAGATCGTCGACGGGAGCCTCGGGGCGAGCTCGACGAAGAAGTCCAGGCCCTTGTCCTGGGCGCCCTGGCGGAAGGTGCGCTCGACGAACTCCTGCACCCCGCGGAGGCCGACCTCGTCGACGTCCACGGCCATGGTGCCCGACTCGATCTTGGAGAGGTCGAGGATGTCGTTGATGAGCGAGAGCAGGTCGGCCCCGGCGGTGTAGATCGTCTGCGCGAACTCCACCTGCCGGGCGTCGAGGTTGCCCTCGCGGTTGTCCGAGAGCAGCCGCGCCAGGATGAGCAGGCTGTTGAGCGGCGTGCGCAGCTCGTGGGACATGTTGGCGAGAAACTCGCTCTTGTACTTCGACGAGAGCGAGAGCTGCTGCGCGCGGTCTTCCAGGGCGAGCTTGGCCTGCTCGATCTCGCGGTTCTTGCGCTCCACCTCGGCGTTCTGGATCTGCAGGAGCTGCGAGCGCTCCTCCAGCTCCTCGTTGGTCTGCTGGAGTTCTTCCTGCTGGAGCTTCAGCCGCTCCTCGGAGGCCTGGAGGGACTGGGCCTGCAGCTCCAGCCGGCGGTTGGTCTCGGTGAGCTCCTGCTGCTGCGAGCGCAGCTCGTCGGCGAGCGAGGTCGACTGCTTGAGCAGCTCCTCGGTGCGCATCCCCGCGGCGATGGTGTTGAGCACGATGCCGATGCTCTCGGTGAGCTGATCGAGGAAGGCCAGGTGGATCTCGCTGAAGCGGTAGAACGACGCCAGCTCGATGACGGCCTTCACGACCCCCTCGAAGACCACCGGGAGCACGACGATGTTGCGCGGCGTCGCCTCTCCGAGCCCTGACCCGATCTTGATGTAGTTCTCCGGCACGTCCGTGAGCAGGATCCGCTCCCGCTCCAGCACGCACTGCCCCACCAGCCCCTCGCCCACCTTGAACTGGTTGGAGAGGCTCTTTCGCTCCCGGTACGCGTAGCTCGCGATCATCTTGAGCACGCCGTCGTCCTGGGCGACGGTGCTGGAGGCGTCCATCAGGTAGAAGACGCCCTGCTGCGCGGCCACCAGCGGCGCGAGCTCCTTCAGGATGAGCCGCGAGACCGCCTCCAGGTTGCGCTGCCCCTGGAGCACCCGGGTGAAGCGCGCGAGGTTGGTCTTCAGCCAGTCCTGCTCGGTGTTCTTCTGCGTGGTCTCACGCAGGTTGGCGATCATCTGGTTGACGTTGTCCTTCAGCGCCGCGAGCTCGCCCTGCGCCTCGACGGCGATGCTCCGGGTGAGGTCGCCCTTGGTCACCGCGGTCGCCACGTCGGCGATCGCTCGCACCTGCGTGGTGAGGTTGGCCGCCAGCTGGTTCACGTTGTCCGTGAGGTCCCTCCAGATGCCCGCCGCGCCGGGCACCCGGGCCTGGCCGCCCAGCTTGCCCTCGATGCCCACCTCGCGCGCCACGCCGGTCACCTGGTCGGCGAAGGTCGCGAGCGTGTCGATCATCTCGTTGATGGTGTCCGCCAGCGCCGCGATCTCCCCCTTGGCCTCCAGCGCCAGCTTGCGCTTCAGGTCTCCGTTGGCGACCGCCGTCACCACCCGCGCGATGCCTCGCACCTGCGCGGTGAGGTTGCCCGCCATGGAGTTCACGTTGTCCGTGAGGTCCTTCCAGGTGCCCGCGACGCCCTTCACGTCGGCCTGGCCGCCCAGCTTGCCCTCGGTGCCCACCTCGCGCGCCACGCGGGTCACCTCTCCAGCGAAGGCGTTGAGCTGATCGACCATCACGTTGATGGTGTTCTTCAGCTCCAGCATCTCCCCCTTCACGTCGACGGTGATCTTCTTGGAGAGGTCTCCCGTCGCCACGGCCTTGGTCACCTCGGCGACGTTCCTCACCTGGCCGGTGAGGTTGTTCGCCATGAGGTTCACGTTGTCGGTCAGGTCCTTCCAGGTGCCCGCGACGCCCTTCACATAGGCCTGTCCGCCGAGGCGCCCCTCGGTGCCCACCTCGCGCGCCACGCGGGTCACCTCTCCAGCGAAGGCGTTGAGCTGGTCGACCATGATGTTGATCGTGTTCTTCAGCTCGAGAATCTCCCCGCGGGCATCCGCGGTGATCTTCTTGGAGAGGTCTCCATTGGCCACCGCCGTGGTCACCTCGGCGATGTTGCGCACCTGCCCGGTGAGGTTGCCGGCCATGGAGTTCACCGAGTCGGTGAGGTCCTTCCAGGTGCCGCCGACGCCCTTCACATAGGCCTGTCCGCCGAGCTTCCCCTCGGTGCCCACCTCGCGGGCGACGCGCGTCACCTCTCCAGCGAAGGCGTTGAGCTGGTCGACCATGATGTTGATCGTGCTCTTCAGCTCGAGGATCTCTCCCTGCGCCTCCGCGGTGATCTTCTTGGAGAGGTCTCCATTGGCCACCGCCGTGGTCACCTCGGCGATGTTGCGCACCTGGCCGGTGAGGTTGCCGGCCATGAAGTTCACGTTGTCGGTGAGGTCCTTCCAGGTGCCCGAGACGCCCTTCACCTGGGCCTGTCCGCCCAGCTTGCCCTCGGTGCCCACCTCGCGAGCGACGCGCGTCACCTCGCTGGCGAAGCCATTGAGCTGATCGACCATGATGTTGATCGTGTTCTTCAGCTCCAGCATCTCCCCGCGAACATCGACGGTGATCTTCTTGGAGAGGTCTCCCGTCGCGACGGCGGTGGTCACCTCGGCGATGTTTCGCACCTGGCCGGTGAGGTTGCCCGCCATGGAGTTCACCGAGTCGGTGAGGTCCTTCCAGGTGCCGCCGACGCCCTTCACCTCGGCCTGACCGCCCAGCTTCCCTTCAGTGCCCACCTCGCGCGCCACGCGGGTCACCTCGCTGGCAAATCCATTGAGCTGATCGACCATGATGTTGATCGTGCTCTTCAGCTCGAGGATCTCTCCCTGCGCCTCCGCAGTGATCTTCTTGGAGAGGTCTCCATTGGCCACCGCCGTGGTCACTTCGGCGATGTTTCGCACCTGCCCGGTGAGGTTGCCGGCCATGAAGTTCACCGAGTCGGTGAGGTCCTTCCAGGTGCCGCCGACGCCCTTCACCTCGGCCTGACCGCCCAGCTTGCCCTCGGTGCCCACCTCGCGCGCCACGCGGGTCACCTCACTGGCAAAGCCATTGAGCTGATCGACCATGATGTTGATCGTGCTCTTCAGCTCGAGGATCTCTCCCTGCGCCTCCGCGGTGATCTTCTTGGAGAGGTCTCCATTGGCCACCGCGGTCGTGACCTCGGCGATGTTGCGCACCTGCCCGGTGAGGTTGCCGGCCATGGAGTTCACCGACTCCGTGAGGTCCTTCCAGGTGCCCGCGACGCCCTTCACCTGGGCCTGTCCGCCCAGCTTGCCCTCGGTGCCCACCTCGCGCGCCACGCGGGTCACCTCGCTGGCGAAGCCATTGAGCTGATCGACCATGATGTTGATCGTGTTCTTCAGCTCCAGCATCTCCCCGCGAACATCGACGGTGATCTTCTTGGAGAGGTCTCCGGTCGCCACGGCGGTGGTCACCTCGGCGATGTTGCGCACCTGCCCTGTGAGGTTGCCTGCCATGGAGTTCACCGAGTCGGTGAGGTCCTTCCAGGTTCCGCCGACGCCCTTCACCTCGGCCTGTCCGCCCAGCTTCCCTTCGGTGCCCACCTCGCGCGCCACGCGGGTCACCTCGCTGGCAAATCCATTGAGCTGATCGACCATGATGTTGATCGTGCTCTTCAGCTCGAGGATCTCTCCCTGCGCCTCCGCGGTGATCTTCTTGGAGAGGTCTCCATTGGCCACCGCCGTGGTCACCTCGGCGATGTTTCTCACCTGCCCGGTGAGGTTGCCGGCCATGGAGTTCACCGACTCGGTGAGGTCGCGCCAGGTGCCCGACACGCCCTTCACCTCGGCCTGCCCGCCCAGCTTCCCTTCGGTGCCCACCTCGCGCGCCACACGGGTCACCTCGCTCGCGAAGGAGCCGAGCTGGTCGACCATGGTGTTGATCACGTCCTTGATCTGCAGGATCTCCCCCTGCACCTCGACGGTGATCTTCTGCGTCAGGTCGCCGCTCGCGATGGCCGCCGACACCTTCGACACGTCACGGAGCTGCACCGTCAGGTTGCTCGCCATGAGGTTGACGTTGTCGGTGAGGTCCTTCCAGGTGCCCGACACGCCCTTCACCTGGGCCTGGCCGCCCAGCTTGCCCTCGGTGCCCACCTCGCGAGCGACGCGCGTCACCTCGCTGGCGAAGGAGCTCAGCTGGTCGACCATGGTGTTCACCAGCCTGGCCGTGCGGCGAAACTCGCCCTGCAACGGACGGCCGTCGAGCTCGATGGCCATCGTCTGCGAGAGGTCGCCCTTGGCCACCGCCCCGATCACCCGGGTGACCTCCGCGGTCGGCTGAACGAGGTCGACGATGAGCGAGTTGACCGAGTCGATCGAGGTCGCCCAGCCGCCGCTCACGGCGCCGAGCGAGGCCCGCTGCCCCAGCTTGCCCTCCTTGCCGACGGTGCTGTGGATGCGCTCGAGCTCCATCGAGAGCCGCTCGCTCCGCTCGATCACCTCGTTGAGCACATCGGCGATGCGACCCGCCGCGCCGGTGTACTCAGGGGTCATCCGCACCGCGAAGTCGCCCTTGCGGAATGCCACGAGCACCTTCAGGAGCTCGCGCTGGTCGATCGAATCCTTCGGGCGGGGCGAATCAGCTGTCGGCATCAGGAGGTTCCCTTCCAACTCGGGTGCGTGCTTCGTCGAGAAGTCGTAGGAGCGCGTCGGAGTCCACGGGCTTCACCAGGTGGTCGTAGAAGCCCGCCTCGAAGGCGCGCTGCCGGTCTTGCGGCCGCCCATATCCGGTGAGGGCGATGAACACCGTGGGCAGGTCGGTCGCGCGCTCTCTCAGCGCGGCGAGCATCTGGTACCCGTCGAGGCCCGGCAGTCCGATGTCCACCAGCGCCACGTCCGGGCGCTGCTCGAGGAGCGCCTCCACCGCCGTCGGACCGTCCACCGCGACGGTCACCTCGTGCCCCGAGAGCTGCAGGAAGTCCCGCATGGTCTCGCGCACGTCGGCGTTGTCCTCGACCACCATCACCTTCATCCCGTTCTCACGGGTCGCGACCCTCGGAGGCTCCGGCGGGGGCGGCGGTATCGTGCGCGTGTCGATGATCGGCAGCCGCACGATGAACTCGCTGCCGCGGCCGAGGCCCTCGCTGTGGGCCACCACGCTGCCGCCGTGCATCTCCACCAGGCTGCGCACCAGCGTGAGCCCGATGCCCAGGCCGCCCTGCGAGCGGTCGGCGGTGCGGTCGGACTGCACGAAGAGACCGAACACCGAGTCGAGCATCTCCGGCCGGATGCCGATGCCCCGGTCGCGCACGGTGATCACCACCTCCTGCCCTTCGCGCACCACCAGCAGGTCGATGCGCCCGCCGGGAGGAGAGTACTTGGCCGCGTTGTTGAGCAGGTTGGACACCACCTGCGTGAGCCTCGTGCGGTCGGCGATGAGCCGGATCTCCTCCGGCGGCATCGAGAGCACGAACTCGTGCTTCTGCTTCTGCACCAGCGGCGCGCTGGTCTGCACCGCGTGCTCGATGATGGTCGAGAGCGACACCCGCTCCTTGCGCAGCTCGACCTTGCCCGTGTTGATGCGGGAGAGGTCGAGCAGGTCGTCGACGAGGCGCACCATGTGCCCCACCTGGCGGTCGATGGCGTCGAGCGCACGCTGCACCACCGGCCCCTTGGCCTGCGGAAGCCGCAGCAGGTGCACCGCGTTGACGATCGGGGCCATCGGGTTGCGCAGCTCGTGCGCCAGCATCGCCAGGAACTCGTCCTTGCGACGGTCGGCGTCGGCCAGGTCGTAGTTGCGGAGGGAGAGTTCTTCGATGAGCCGCGCGCGCTCGAGCGAGACCGCCACCTGGTCGCAGACCACCTGCATCACGGCGATGTCGTCGGGCACGAAGGCGGCGCGCTGCCGGGTGCCGAAGGCGAGGGTGCCCAGCAGCCGACCCTGCGCGACCAGCGGGAAGCAGGCGTGGGCGGTGAGCCCCAGGCGGCGTATCCCGGCGACGCTCGGGTCGTCGGACTCGTGGACGTGCTCGACGATGAGCGAGCGGCGAGTCTGGGCGACGGTGCCCGAGAGCCCGTCGCCGAGCTGCACCAGGTGGAGCGCCTGGGCCGCCGCGTCGTCGACGCCGCTGAAGTCCTCGAGCCGCAGCGTGCGGCCGTCGGGCTGGAGCAGGTAGTTGAAGTAGACCTCCAGGTTGAGGTGCCCCGAGAGGTCGCGGTAGAGCGAGTGGAGCAGCTCCTTCGGGCGCTCTCCCACCAGCAGCCGGTTGGCCATCTCCGAGAGGAAGCGCAGCCGGTCGTTGCTCGACTGCAGCGCCGCCTCGGCGCGCTCTCGCTCGGCCACGGTGCGGGCCAGCGTCTCGGTGAGCCTGCGCTCCTTGACCATCTCCTCGCGGAGCCGGTCGGCCTCCCAGCGCTGGGCGGCCTCCTCGAGCCGGCGCTCGTGCTCCCGCTGCGTGGCCTCGCGCAGCAGCTGGGCCTGTCGCTTCATCTCCTCGGTCTTGCGGGAGAGCTCGACGAAGGCCTGCACCTTGGCGCGCAGGATGGCCGGGACGATGGGCTTGAAGAGGAAGTCGACCGCGCCCAGCTCGTAGGCCTTCGAGATCTGGTCGTCGGACTTGTTGTGCGCCGTCAGGAAGATGATCGGCATGTGCCGAGAGCGCTCCCTCGACCGGATGAGCGCCGCCGTCTGGAAGCCGTCCAGGTCGGGCATCTGGATGTCGAGAAGCGCGAGGGCGAAGTCACCCTCCAGCAGCCTGCGCAGCGCCTCGACGCCGGAGTGGGCGCGGACGAGGTTCTGTCCCAGGTCGGACAGCATCGCCTCGAGGGCCAGCAGGTTGTTGGGGTTGTCGTCGACAATGAGAATGTCGACCTTGACGTCGCCGTCCGGCATCGGCGTCGGAGTCAGCTCCATCGGAGCCTACATTGAGCCCCTCCCGAGGGGTGTCAATCGGTCACAAGGCGCCGGAATCCTACGATCGTTCGATGCCGTAGCCCTCGGACTCCCAGGCCAGGAAGCCGCCCTTCAGGATGGCCGCGGGCAGCCCGATCTGCTGGAGCGCGTCGAAGGCCTTGCGCACGTCCTCGCCGCCCGAGCGGTCGTAGAGCACCACCGGCTTGCGCTCCATGGCGAGGGTCTGCGCGGCGAGGGTGATGCTCTCCCCGGGGACGTTGCGGGCGCCCGGGATGTGGGCCCGCTGGTAGGGCCCCGTGTCGCGCACATCGACGATCAACACCTTTCCCGCCTTGATCAGGGCAGGGAGTTCCTTGGCCGGGATCTCGTCCTCGGCGCCCGGGAGGTGGGGCTCGACCAGCTCCAGGATCTCCGCCTTGGAGATCGCCCCCTTGGCGGCGTTCACCGGTCGTCCCCCCGCGACCACGATGAGCATCGGGACCTCGGTGGCCCGGAACATCTGCGCGACCTGGGGATTCTCCTCGACGTTGATCTTGACGGCCTTGAGCTTGCCCTCGAGCTCGCGGGCGACCTCCTCGACCCTCGGCGAGAGCTGCCGGCACGCCGGAAAGCCCGGGGCCCAGAGGTCGATCAGCACCGGGAGCTCGCTCTGGAGCACCTCGCGCTGGAAGGTGGCCGTCGTGACGCTCAACACCGCCATGGATTCCCTCTCTCTTCCGTCGTTGCGCCACACCCCACCGGAGCGCGCGCGTTTCGTCCTTCACCAGCGCGTCGGGCTCTAATCCATTTCGCGATGGGATTCCATCCGCGGCCCCCCCATCGGTGCTGCGGCGGCGCGGAGCGACGTCCGCTGAAGGCCGATGGTAGCGTCGGCGCATGTCCCGCGACGAGGCGCCCGAGCGCGAGCGAGCGCGTCTGCGCGTCGTCCTCTGGACGGTGTTCAACGCCGTGGCCGGGGTGATCCTGCTCTCGCGGCTCCCGGGCTCCGACGGGAGGAGCGCCGCGGCGATCGGCCTCCTCAACAACGCGATCCTCGTCGGCTTCACGCTCCGCCGTCGCGACCCGGTGATGGCGCGGCTGCTGCTCTTCGGGCTCAGCGCCGGGGTCGTCGAGCTCGCCGCGGACGCGTGGCTCGTCGACGTCACCGGCACCCTCGACTACTCCGTGAGCCACAGCGCGATGGTGTGGCGCTCGCCGTGGTGGATGATCATGGCCTGGGAGGTCGTCGCGGTGCAGTTCGCGTACATCGGGCTGCGGCTCGGCGAGCGCTTCGGGGCGCGCGGCTTCCTCCTCGGGGGCCTGCTCGGCGCGGTCAACATCCCCTTCTACGAGGAGATGGCGCGGCGCCTCGGCTGGTGGCGCTACGGGGGCTGCCCGATGCTCTCCCACACCCCGTACTTCATCATCCTCGGAGAGCTGTTGCTGCTCACCTGCTTCGGGGTGCTCGCGAAGAGCGTGCGCGGGGGATCACCGTGGAGGGTGTTCGCCTCGGGCGTGCTGGCGGGCGCGAGCATCTTCGCCTCCTACGCCATCGCCTGGGTGCTCGTCGGGGGCGGCGGGTGACCCGGCGTCGGCCCGCTTCAGGTGCCCGGCGCAGTCGTCGGTGATCGCGTCGCCGTGGCTCACGGTGAGGGTCTTCCACGGCTTCGCGGCGAGCCCCACGAGGAAGCCCCGCACCCTGAGCCGACGCGCCGTCAGCCCTTGTGCACCAGCGGGTCGCGGTCGAGCAGGTACCGCCGCAGGATGCCCTCCTGCGACGGCGTGAGGCGCAGCAGCCGCGCTCCGAAGCCCGGGTGCGGCTCGCTCAGCGAGGCCTCGACGGCGTAGACCACCTCGGCCTCGGTCTCGATGATCCCGCCGCCTGCGAAGCGCATGGCCACGGTCACCACCGACCCGAGCGGCGGGAGCTTGCGGTAGGTCTGCACGAAGACCCCGCCGTCGCGCACCACGTCGCGGTCGACGCCCGCCGGGACGAAGAAGTTCGACACCGACACGGCGCCGAGCTCGGTCTCGAAGCGCACCCGCATGGTCGCCGGCGCGGACTCGACGACGCCCGCGAGGGGCGGCATCTCATAGGGCGCCGTATGCACCTCCGGCCGCCGCGCCGGAGGCGGAGGGACCGACGAGCGTCGCACCGCCGCCCCCCCAGAAGGCGCCGCCAGCGATGGGGCCGGCCCGACCGGGTGCACCATCTCCGCGGCCGGCGCGGCGCTCGCCACGGCCACCGCGAGGCCCCCTTCGGCGAGCTTCTTCTCCAGGCGCTCGAGCACCGCGACCATGGTGGTGAGCACGTCGGGCAGCGTGCCGAGCCCGTGCTGCGTCGCGCGCATCACCGGGCCGAGCGTGGCCGCGAGGCCCGACAGCCGGTCGACGATCGCGTTCGCGCTCGCCTCGGGCCCCGGGACCTTCACCTCCAGCGTCGGCCGCGCCACCGCCCGGAGCGCGGCCTCCAGGCCCGCGAGCTGCGGAGCGAGCACCTTGGCCATGCTCGATCGCTCGTCGACCGAGCGCTCCGACGCGCGGGTGATCTCCGTGCGCATGCGCTCGAGCTCCTCGCCGAGCGTGGAGAGCGTGCCGGTGACCCGGGCGACGGGGTCGTCGTCCTTGCCGCCGACGCGCTTCTGCCGCGCGAACTCCTTCTTGATCGCCGCCCAGCGGGCCTGCTGCTCCTCGGACATCCGTCCCCGCAGCTCGGCCAGCTTGAGGAGGTTCTGCTCGGCGCCGGTGGTGAGGGTCTGCGACTCGCTCGCGTAGTGGTCGTCGATGAGCCGCTCGACCTCGTCGGCGGTGTGCGCGGAGACCACCTTCTCGGCGATCTTGTTCATGTTGCGGTAGCTGCCCTGGAGCTTGAACGCGGGCTCCGTGCGGTAGCTGTCCTCCTGCGACGCGCTGCGGATGTACTCCGCGTTGACCGCCAGCAGCACCCGCTGGGCGAGCATCAGGTTGCGCAGCACGGCGGTGACCTCCGCGACCTCCGCGGCGCTGTAGGGGTGCGCCAGCTCCGTCGAGGGGATGACCTCGCCCGCGGCCATGCGGATGAGCTTGTCGAGGTCCTTCGGGTCTCGGCCCGCGAGCGGGGCGAGGGTGGCGTTGGAGGTGAGGGAGTTCTCCAGATAGGAGCGGGCGAAGGCGTCGTCGCGCCCGCCGAGGATGTCGCCGAGGTTGTACGTGTCGGCGCGGTTGGCGAGCATGTCGGGGATGCGGAAGCGCGCCCCCGACTCGGTGTACGGGTTGCCCGCCATCACCACGCAGAAGCGCTTGCCCCGGAGGTCGTAGGTGCGCGTGCGGCCCTTCCAGACGCCTTCGATGCGGCGCGACCCGTCGCAGAGCGAGATGAACTTCTGGAGCAGCTCGGGGTTGGTGTGCTGGATGTCGTCCAGGTAGAGCATCACGTTGTTGCCCATCTCCAGCGCGAGGTTGATCTTCTCCACCTCCTGCCGGGACGTGGCGTTGGGGGCCTCCGTCGGGTCGAGGCTCACCACCCCGTGGCCCAGCGACGGGCCGTTCACCTTCACGAACACCAAGCCCAGCTTGCTGGCGACGTACTCCATCAGCGTCGTCTTGCCGTAGCCCGGCGGCGAGACCAGCAGCAGCAGGCCCATGAGGTCGGTGCGCTTGGCGTCCCCGGCGGCCCCGAGCTGCTTGGCCAGGTTGGCCCCCACCAGCGGGAGGTACACCTCGTCGATGAGCTGGTTGCGCACGAAGCTCGAGAGCACCCGCGCGGCGAACTCGTCGAGCCGCAGCCGGTGCCGCTCCCTCGCCGCCGCCTCGGAGCGCGCCTTGCGGTACGCCCGCCACCGAGGCAGCCGGTCTTCGACGTAGCCCTCCAGCCGCGACAGGAACTCATCCAGCCGCAGCGACATCGCCCGCTCTCGCACCCTCGGGTGCTGCCCCAGCATCCCCTCGACCGTGGCCTCCAGCGCCACGCTGCTGGCCTCCCGCTCGACCCGCCGCGCGGTGACCAGCGCCACCGCCACCTCGCGCGCGAAGGCCGCCCCGCCCGGGGTGCGCGCCGCGAAGCCCTCCACCCAGCGCAGCGCCAGCGCCAGCACCTCGGCGGGAAACTTCTCCATCGCCCGCACGTCGTCCTCGAAGGGCAGCCTCGCCCCCGCCTCGTGCGCCGCCTGGAGAAACGCGTCCCTCAGCGCCACGGCCTCGCCCGAGAGGACGCACTTCGTCTTCCCGCCGCCGAGCTCCTCCACGAGGTAGCGCCCCGCCCTCCGTCGCTCCCCTTCGCTCGCCGGGATCTTCCAATGCACGCTCGTCGCCACGATGGCCCCGGTGAGCTCCCGGGTGATCTCGTCCTGCGCGTCGGCCGCGCCGGTGATCGCCCTCAGCCTCGCCGCGCTCCGACAGCGCCTCGTGAGCAGCGCCCTCGCGGCGTCCTCGAGGGTCGCCAGGTGCAGCACCCCCAGCGCCCTCGCGCTGCTCTCGTGACGCAGCGTCCCGGCCGCGCCCAGCAGCGCCACCAGCTTCGCCAGGATCATCGCCGCGTCGACGTCGTGCACCCCGCGCTCGTAGCCCTCGTCGTGCCGGCCGGCCGCCGCCGCGCGCACCGTCGCGAGCAGCGCGCCCTCGGCGAGCGACTCCTGCTTCAGCCGGTCGAGCGAGAGTCCGCGCTCGCCCCGCAGGGCGTCGGTGAGCACCGTGTAGGCGAGGTACTCTCCCCGGTAGACCTCCGGGGACTCGCTCGGCAGCCCCTGCTCCCAGAGGTCGCGGGCCTCGGCGAGCACCGCGTCCTCGATGGGCTCGAAGTAGTCCGTCCCGGTGAGGTGCGCCTCGAGCTGCCCCTCCCTGGGGACGATGGTCAGCTCCAGGGGCTCGGTGTTCACGAAGAACCGGTGCCGCCCCAGCTTGATGACGTTGTCGGCGCCCTCGAAGAGGTCGCTCCGGTCGCGCAGGGCGCGCAGCCCGTCCTGCTTCGCCGAGCGGATGCGGCCGTCGATCTCGTCGGCCTTCACCGTGTCGTTGAGCCCGCGGAGCTGCTCGACCAGCTCGCGGGCCTTGGTGACCATCGGGTCGCCCGCGAAGAAGGAGTTGAGCTCCTCCGCCGTCGCGAAGGCCCGCGCCCTGCGGAGCACGCCCTGGAGGATGCGGTCGGCGGCGTTGAGGAGGTTCTGCGCGCGCTTCTGCCGCTCGTCGAGCAGCGCCTGCCGCCGCGCGCTGAAGGCGTCGTGGAGCTCCTCGCGGCGCGTGGCCAGCTCGGTGGCGAACTCGTCGAACTCCCCGAAGCGGCCCTCCAGCTCCTCGACCTGCACCAGCAGCCGGGAGAGCGAGGCGTCGCACTTCTCCGGCGAGTCGGCCACCGCCAGCGCGCTCTGCACCGACTGCTGGAAGACCTTCACCTGCACGCCGAACTCGGCCCGGCCCTCGGAGCCCCGCAGCTCCTTCGCGCGCGACTGCACGATGGCGCGCGCCCGGTTGAGCTGCGCGAAGACCTCGCTCACCGCGTCGAGGATCTTCGTGCGCATCGTCGGGTCGTCGACCTCGAGTCCCGCCACGGTCTCCGAGAGCACCGTCAGCCCCTCGTGGACGGCGTCGACCTCCTTCACCAGCGGGGCGAGCTCCACCGTGCGAGAGGCCTTGCCCGCCCGGTCGACCGCGGCCGCGATGGCGTCGAGCAGCGGCCGGAGCGAGTCGGCGCCGGAGAGGAAGTCCGCCGCGGCGAAGCTGGTCTCCTTGAAGCGGGCGTCGACCTCGGACTCCAGCGCGTCGACCCGGGGAAGGTCCATGTAGCGCAGCTCGCGCAGCGTCCCGAGGGAGCCCCGCTGACGGCGCAGCGCCGTGAGCGAGTCCATGAAGGACGCCGCGGAGCGAAGGTCCTGCGGGCGACCGGAGAGCAGCTCGCGCTGGTGCTCCTCGGCCTTCGCCAGCGCCTCGGCGGCGCGCCTGCGGATGGCCTCGACCTTCTCGAACTCGTCGATGATCTGCCCGGCGATGCCGCGCAGCTCCTTCACCGTCGAGAGCAGGTCGAAGGCCTCCTCGTGGCCGAGCCAGTGGAACGCGTCCACCATCCGCCCGGTCGCCGCGATGAGGTCCTCCCAGGTCTGCCGGGTGGGGGTGTCGGTGTTGGCGAGGCGCTTCAGCGAGAGCGACTCGGAGATGCCACGCACCAGGTCGGGGTTGCCCACCTTGGCCAGGAAGGACCCCGTCACCGGCGCCGCCGCCGCGAACTCCGCGGAGGTGAAGGGCGTGCGCCAGACCTGCATCGGGTGGACGCGCGTGGGCTCGTCGCCCGGCGCCGCGCGCACCACGATCAGGGTCCCGTCTTCGAACAGCGAATACCCGTGGCAGGAGATGGGCGAGGCCACCTCCTTGCGAATCAGGTTGTACGGGAAGAGCAGGTAGCTCCCGTCGGCGTCCCGGTAGAAGACGTAGAGCACGTCCTCCCCGTTGGGCGCCTTCAGCACGCGCTCGAAGTGCATCGGACCGCCGCTGGTCTCGAAGCGCTTGTGCTCCCCCGTGAGGAGGTAATAACCGTCGGGGTAGAGCACCCCCTGGTCCTCCGGGAGCGCGAGGCACGCCTGCTCGATGGAGTCGACGCGCAGCACCTGCCGGCGCCGCGGGTTGTAGATGAAGTGCCGCGCCGTCGTCTCGCGGTAGGGCTTCACCCGCAGCAGGATCAGCGCCCCGAGCCGCGCGTACGCGATCTGCGCGTCGTCGAGGGCCTGGTTGGCGTCCTCCACGGGCTCGGAGTAGAGCCCCTGGCCCGTCGTGGTGTTGTTCTCGACCTTGATGGTGAGGTCGCCGCCGATGGTCTCGACGAAGACCTCGTCGAGGATGCTCACGTGGGGGTGGCGCCCATGCACCTGGTCGTCGCGGGTGGTGACCTTCCAGGCGAAGTCGTGCGCCCTCGGCCGGACGTGGTCGTCCTCGCCGCGCGCGTCCATGTACGAGACCCTGCCCGACGCGTCGATGCCCCAGCGCATCACCCGCTTGTCGCGCTCGCCGGCGCCCGTGTTGAACACCGCGAGCAGCCGCTGGTCGGTGCGCCGGAGCTGCCCCAGCCGGGCGTCGCGCACGTAGCGGAAGAGGTCGGTGAAGTCCTTCTGGAAGCGCTCGTCCGAGAAGATCCCGCCGTCTTCGAGGGGGAGGGGAGAGAGGGTGAGCGCCGCCCCGTCGGGCCGGTCGAGGCCGTAGAGCGCGAAGACGTCCGGCACCGTCACCTCGGACTTCATCCCGACGAAGACGTCGAAGCCCACCAGCAGCCTCGGGCCGATCGCCACGATGTCCCGAGGGAGGCAGTTGTTCTCCGTGCGCACCCGCTCGGTCGCGATCAGCGCGAGCTCGCTCCCGCCGAAGACCTCCTTGCGTCGGGCGTTGAGCCGCTCGGCCTTCTGCGAGAGCGCCTCGGCGGTAGAGAGGAGCCGCCGACGGATGACCTCGTAGCTGCCGCCGAGTTCATCCGTCGTCGTCGTGGCCGCGCCCGTCGGCGCGTTCGGGGGGGGAGCGTCCGGCGAGGCGTCGGCCATGTTGGATCAGCCCTTCGGAGCGTCGTCCGCGGAGATCGAGCCGAGCTGGCTCATCAGTCCCTTGAGCACCTCGCTCTGGTCGACCGCGCCGTCGATGGACTGACCCACCGTCACCGCGCGGATGAAGCGCTCGAAGAAGGCCCCGTCGCCGCCCACGATGTTGATCTTGGCGTGCTCGAAGGCCGCGCGCAGCACCTCGGCCTGCACCCCCGCGACGTCCCTCTTGGCCCGGATCGACTCCAGCGAGATCACCTTCTGCTGGTCGAGCCGCAGCCTGAACTCCTCGTGCTCGCGGCTCACGCTGTCGAGCGCCTTCATCGCCTCGGCCTTCTCGCCGATGCCCGATGCCTCCGCGCTCATCTTCGCGCGGATCGCGCTCGCCTCCGCCGCGCCGGTCAGCTCCAGCGCCTTGGCGTCGGCCTCGCGCACCCTCGCCGCCGCGAGGCCCGCCGCCGAGGCCTCGGCCTGCGTGCCCTCCGCGAGGCGCACCTTCGCCCGCGACTGCTTGTCCGCCACCTCGAGGTCGGCCTCCGCCAGCACCAGCCGCTGCCGCGCCTGCGCCTTGGCGACCTCCTCGGACGCCTCCGCCGCCCGCACCTGCTTCGTGCTGAGCTGCGTCGCCTCCGCGTCCGCGGCGATCTTCATCCCCTCGCGGTGGCGGTTGGCCTCGGCGATGGCGCGCACGTCCTTGATGCGCTCCTCCTCCTCCGCGACGGTCTTGTCGACGGCGATGCGCCCGCGCACCACCTCCGCGATCTCCCGCTTCTGCCGCTCGATCTCGGCCTGCCGGGTGATCTGCTGGGCGATCACGTCGTTCTCCCGCGTGGTGATCTCCATCTGCCGCGCCCGCTCGACGCGCTCGATCTCCACGGCGATCTCGCGCTCCTTGTTCTTCATGGCGACGAGCACCGCGCGCTCGCGGGCCTGCTGCGCCACCAGGGTCTCCTCGGAGTTCTTCTCGTGCGCGAGCAGCGTGCGCTTGGCCTCCTCGTTGGCGATGCGCTGGGCCTCGTTCTGCTCCCGCGACTGCGCGATGGAGACCTCCTTGTTCTTGCGCGCCTCGGCCTCCGAGCGCTTCTGCTCGAAGCGGAAGATCGCCTCGTCGCCGGCCAGGTTCTGCGACCCGGTCTCCATGCGCTCCTTCTGCCGGAGCTCGTTGGTCTTGAGGTTCTGGGTCACCGTGAGGTCGGTGATCTTCCGGATGCCTTCGGCGTCCATGATGTTGTTCTGGTCGAGCGACTCGATCGGCGTCTGCTCCAGGTAGTCGATGGCGCAGTCGTCCATCACGAACCCGTTCAGGTCCTTGCCGATGATCTCGATGATCGAGTCCTTGAAGTGGTCGCGCTCCTTGTAGAGGTCCTCGAAGTTCATGCGCTTGCCGACGGTCTTCAGGGCCTCGGCGAACTTCGCCTCGAAGAGCCCCTCGACGGTGGCCTGGTCGCTCGCGCGCACGCACCCGATCGCCTGCGCCACCTTCAGCACGTCTTCGTGGGTCTTGTTGACCCGCACGAAGAAGGTGACCTTGATGTCCGCGCGGATGTTGTCCTTGCAGATCAACCCCTCCTTGCCGCGGCGGTCGATCTCGATGGTCTTGACCGAGATGTCCATCACCTCGGCGCGGTGGATGATCGGGTAGACGATGGCCCCGGTGAACGTCACCAGAGGGTCGCTCTTCAACGTGTTGACGATGAGGGCCTTGCCCTGATCGACCTGGCGATAGAAGCGCGCCAGCAGCGCGAACACGCCGAACGCCAGCAACACCAGCGCGACCACCGCGACCAGGATGGGGATCAACTGCTCCATCAGACACTCCTCCGTCGAGACGTCGGGCCCGCTGCGGGCCTGCGACCCACCAGACGCGGCGCTACCGTATCACCCGCTTGACCGCGTCGTCGCCCGACTTCGCCTCGGGCTCACCGGACTCCGCGTCGGACTGCGCCCCGCCCTCGACCCTCAGCGCCGTGACGCGGTCGATGGGCTCCACCAGCACGAGGCCCCGCTCAGGCTCCCAGGAGGTCACGATCACCCGGTCGCCGCGCTTGAGGGCCTCGCCGCCCTCGTGGCGCGCGTCGATCAGCAGCCCAGCGCCGCCGTCGGACACCAGCACCTGGCCGAAGCGCGCGTCGAGCCTGCCCGTCGAGACCTCCGCCAGCTTGCCCACCAGGTGCTCCCTCCGCGAGGCCTTGTTGGCCACGAAGAGCGGCGCGATGGGCCGCGCCGACAGGCTCGCCAGCTTCAGCGAGGTCAGCGCCGCCACGACGAAGAGCAACACCCGGAACACCCCCGACGGCAGGTAGCGCGACGCCGGCTCGGCGAGCGTCAGCGCGCCCAGCACGCTCACCAGCCAGCCCCAGATCACCAGCAGGCTCACGCTCACCGTCACCGGAAGCTGGCGCAGCCCCACCGCGCCGAGGGCGCTCAGCACCCCGTCGTCTCCGTGGTCGGCGTCTCCGTGGTCGGCGTCTCCGTGCTCGGCCTCCCCAGACTCGACCTCCCCGCCGGCGTCGATGTCCCCTCCGTGATCGAGGTGCCCGCCTGCGGCGCCATGGCCGTGGAGGGCGCCCTCCGCCGCGGCCTCGCTGCCCCCGTGCTCGGCGCCGCCCAGCAGGTCGAGGTCGACCGCGCCCATCAGCATGGAGATCCAGTAGAGCGTCACGACGCCCAGGAGCACCGTGTACATGGCCCCCGGGAAGGTCACGACCGCGTCGAGGAGCTGCTGCACGGCCGGACGATAGCACCGAAGCCCAGCGCATCGGCCGGGGGGAGGGAGGGCGGCAATCTGCCGCACGCTGCGGTCTCCTGCGGCAGAGCGCCACCCCCGTTTGTGGCTGTTTCTCCATCTGGTTCGCTCCGTGCACGGGGCGGCGCGCGATGAACCACAGCCCCCATCACCCCGCCACGAGTCCCGCGTCCGGCAAGCGGGACAACCCCTTCGACCCGCTCAAGGCGGGATGGCTCTCGATGGCGGCGGACTGGTGGCAGAGCTGGAGGGACGTCGCCCGCTCCACGGGCTTCGTGTCCGACCTCATCGCGGGTCTTACGGTCGCCGCGGTGGCGCTGCCGCTCAACGTGGCGCTGGCGGTCGCGAGCGGCCTTCCCCCGGTGGCCGGGCTCATCGCGGGCGCCGTGGGAGGCGCCATCGCGGCGGCCTTCGGCGGGGCGCGCTTCCAGGTCACGGGGCCCGCGGCGGCGCTCAACGTGATGGTGCTGGCGCTGGCCCACAGGTTCGGCGCGACGGGCGTGGCGGCGGCGGCGATGATGATCGGGGTCGTGCAGCTCGTGCTGTCGTTCTCCCTGGCCGGCCGGCTGGGCAAGCGCGTGCCCGAGTCCGTGCTCGCGGGCTTCACCACGGGTGTCGGGCTCAAGCTGCTCGACAGCCAGATTCCCGAGGTGCTCGGCTTCGACTACCGGGTCTACGAGCTCGCCCAGATGATGCACCGCCCGGCGTGGCTGCATCACGTCTCCTGGACCGCGGTGGTGAGCGGCCTCTTCGTGGCCTTCCTGGTGAGCTCCACGCGGCACCTGAAGCGCTTCCCCGCGGCCATCCTCGGCATCGGGCTCATCACCGCCGTCTCGGTCTACCTCCGCTGGAACCTCGAGCGCGTCGGGGCCGTGCCCGCGACCATCCCCCACCCGATCTTCCCCAGCATCCCCGACGAGCGCTGGCTCGACCTCGCCGCCGCCACCCTGCCGCTCGCGCTGCTGGCCTCCATCGAGTCGCTGCTCTCGGCGCGCGCGGTCGACCGCATGACCCCGGAGTTCAAGCCCCACAACCCCGACCTCGAGCTCTTCGGTCAGGGCCTCGCCAACCTGGGCGTCGGGCTCCTCCAGGGGATGCCCGTCTCGGGCGTGATCGTGCGCTCCGGGGTCAACGTCCAGAGCGGCGGTCGCACCCGGCTCTCGGCGCTGGTGCACGGCGTCCTGCTGGCCGCCTCGGTGCTGCTGCTGGGGAGCACCATCGCGCAGGTTCCGCTGGCGGCGCTCGGGGGTCTGCTCTGCGTGGTGGGCTTCCGCCTCGTCGAGGTCGGCACGCTGATCGAGCTCGCCCGCAAGGAGCGCATCGAGGCCGCGGCCTTCCTTGTCACCGCCGTGGGCACCGTCACCGGCCACCTGGTGATGGGCCTCGTCGCGGGCTTCGTGCTCCACGCCCTTCACGCCTTCCTGCATCGCCACGAGCACGCCGCGGAGGTGCAGCTCTCCAAGCGCCGGGAGAAGGGCATCCGCGCGGTGCTGGGGCGCGAGGAGGCCAGGGGCCGCCGCCCGTCGACCGAGCTCGAGGCCCCGGGCCACCACAAGTGGCTCAGCCAGATCAGGGACCGCGCGGTGGTCTCCGCCTCGTCCTTCGTGCACCGACAGGCCTCGGTGATCGGCCGGGTGGTGATGGGAGAGAACGTCCACATCGCGGCGGGCAGCTCGGTGCGCGCGGACGAGGGCTCGCCCTTCTTCATCGGCAGCAACACCAACCTCCAGGACGGGGTGGTGGTGCACGCCCTCAAGAACAAGTGGGTCACCGTCGCCGGGGAGGACTGGGCCGTGTACGTGGGTCGCCACGTCTCCATCGCGCACAACGCGCTGGTGCACGGGCCCTGCTACATCGGCGACGACACCTTCGTGGGCTTCAAGGCCGTGGTGCACGACGCGGTGGTCGGGTCGCACTGCTACATCGGCATCGGCGCCGTGGTGGTGGGGGTGGAGGTGCCCGACGGGCGGTTTGTTCCGCACGGGGCGATCATCGACACGGCCGACGCGGTCGAGCGGCTGTCGCTCGTGAGCGACGTGCACCGCGAGTTCAATGAAGACGTGGTGGAGGTCAACCGCGGGCTCGTGGCGGCCTACCGCGAGCACGAGGAGGGCCCAGCGGCCGTGCGCCCACGGGCGACCGAGGTCGAGCGCCGCGGCCCGAGCTGGGACCAGCGATGGCAGCCCGACCGCGACCCCAGCAGGTTTTAAAGCTTCCAACCCATGAAGAGGATGAACTCCCAATGATCGTCTGGGGATTGCTGATCGGACTGTTGATCTACGGCCTCATGGTGGCGTCGCGCTGCTTCTTCCGCGTGGGCGAGGGGCACCTCGCGGTGCTCACCTCCTTCGGGGCGGTCGAGCGCGACCCCTCCGGCGGGCTCCGCACCTACAAGCCCGGGCTGCACCAGAAACGCCCGTGGCAGCGGGTGGTGCTGGTGCCGACGATGGAGCAGTCCGTCGACCTCTCCGGAGAGAAGGGCGGACAGATGGCCATGGCCGAGGACGGCACCGTGCTGCGCTTCGACTCCATCCTCCGGTACCAGCCCATCGAGGCGCGGCTGGAGGAGTTCCTCTTCGGGCTGCGCGCGCCCATCGAGCACATCACCGGGCTCTTCACCTGCCTGCTCCGCAACGAGATCGCGAACTTCCGCGTCGAGACCACGCCCTCCCGAGACCTCGCCCGCGCCGACCTGGGCGCCGGGGGAGGCGCCTACGCGCTCATCCGCCGCGAGCGCGTCGACCTCAACCGCCGCATCGCGGAGTTCTGCCGCACGCAGATCGGCGACCGCTACGGGGTGCACTTCAACGCCGTCGACCTGACAGACATCCTTCCGCCCGACGAGCTCGCCGAGGCGCTCAACGGGATGATCCAGGCGCAGACCGAGGCCGAGGCGCTCTACTTCCGCGCGCAGGCTGACTGCGAGCAGCGGGTGCTGGCCTCGGAGCAGGGCATCGCCATCGCCCGCGCCCGCGCCCAGGCCGTGGAGACGGAGGTGCGCACGCTCGCCACCGCGCTCACCGCCCTGCACCGCGAGGGGACCCTCCACGACTACGTCGAGCGCCGCCGCGCGGAGGTGCTCTCCGAGTCCCGCGCCGTCTTCGTGAAGGAGCATCACTCATGAGCAGCAGCGAGGTCTTCCGTCTGGTCTTCGGCGTGCTCGTGGGCATGGCCCTCATCCCCCTGCTGATCTCCATCGGTCGGCTGATGACCGTGGAGGTCGACGACGAAGACGCCGTGCTGGTCACCAGCTTCGGGCGCCTCGTGCGCACGCTCCGCGAGCCGGGGATGCAGTGGATGCCCGCCCGCGTGCTCCCCTGGGTGTCGCTGCGCACGGTCTCGCTGCGCCGGGACTTCCGGCTCTTCGACGACGTGCACGTCAACGACGCGCGAGGCACCACGCTGATGGTCGACCTCTGGCTGGAGTTCCGCATCGAGGACCCGGCCAAGGCGCTCTTCGGCGTCGCCGACTGGGACCGCGCGCTGCAGAACCTCGTCTCCCACGCGGCGACGTCCATCCTGGGCAACCGGGAGTTCTCGCAGATCCTGAGCGACCGCACGGAGCTCGGCGAGCGCCTCCAGCAGGACATCTCCGACGAGACCGCGCGCTGGGGCCTCAAGATCGAGCGGGTGTTCATCCGCAACGTGAAGCTGCTGCCCGAGGTGTCGCGGCAGATCTTCGGCACCATCGCCGCCCGGCTGGAGCGCGCCAAGGCCGCCCTCGACGAGAACGGCCGCCTCGCCGCGGCGCAGCTCGAGGCCGACACGGGCGTGAAGGTCGCGGCGCTGGTGGCCGAGGCCAAGGCGCAGTACCCGCTGGCGGTGGGCCGGGCCTTCTCGGCGCTGCGAGAGCAGCCCGAGGTGCTCAAGGCCTACCAGGAGCTGTACGAGCTCTCGCTGCTGCGGCCGCACCGCACGGTGGCCTTCCGCGGCTTCGAGGGCGAGGCGATGCGCGCGGTCGACGCGGCGATGCTCTCCCCGACGAGCGGCGAGACGAGCGGCATCGCGCCCCTCAACGGGCACGGCGAGCGGATGCTCAGCGCGCACGGCGAGCGGACCATCAACGGGCGATAGCCCCGGGCGGGCCTCCGCGAGGAGGCTCCTCCACCACCCTCCAGAGGGCTCCGTCCCGCTGCGATCCTGCGTACAGCGTGTCGTTCAGCACCGCGAGCGGCGCCGCGCAGAACCCGTCTCCCACATCGAAGGGACCTCCCCGTCGGCGGTCGACCATCGGCCGCGTCACCGGGGCGATGAGCCGCAGCGAGGCGCCGTCCAGTCGCCAGACGCCCATGGTGGTGAGCAGCACGAGCCCGTCGCGCCAGCGGGTGATGTCCGTCGGCGCACCCGACCCCGGGGGCAGCGCCACCTCCGACCAGTGGTCGCCGTCCGTGGTGCGGTACAGCCGAACGCCGCCGCGGCGTTGCCAGGCGATCCAGTAGAGGGTGTCGCCGTCGACGTACCAGCGCAGGGTGAGGGACGCGCCCATGGGGGTCACCCGCACCCCGCGCAGCATCGACTGGGTGAGCGAGGTGGCGCCCGGCGGAGCGTCGACCACGACCATGTCGTTGGGCTCCCGGCCGTTGTAGTCCTGCAGCCCCGCGAAGAGCCGTCCCCGAAACCTCACCATGAAGCCGATGCGCCAGACGCCGTCCCGCCAGGGGTGGGGGTAGTCGATGGCGTAGGTCCAGCGGCGCAGCGTCTCGTCGGCGACGTGAAGCGCCCCCGGTGACGCCCCTCGCCAGGCGCGCTCACGAGGCGGAACCGACCCCGTCGAGGCCAGGGTCATCCCGCGATACCGGATGACGTCGATGACGTGATAGGCCCGAGGGAGCACCGCCGCGCCGGGTCTTCCCGCGGCGTCGGGTGCGCCGGGAGGCAGCAGGCGCTCGCCGCGCGCGGGCGCGAAGTTGCCGTCGCGGTCGGAGAGGAAGACGTAGCCCTCGGTGCCGTGGTCGACGAGCCCGAAGCCTCCGTAGGGCGGGTCGGCGTCGGGCACGAAGAGCCGCGACCCGATGGCGTGAACGCGCAGAAAGCCCTGGCCACCGGCGCCGCCGGCGGTCGGACGTCCGGGGCGGTTCCAGTCGAAGACGAGGCGGAAGGGGCGGGCGGCGTCCGAGGGGTCGTAGCGGAGGATGGTCGCGCCGTCGGAGCCGAGGGACGACACCGCGTGGGCCGAGTAGAGGGCGCCTCGGAAGGGCGTGAGGTCGCAGATGCGCCGCAGCGCCGACGGTCCACGCCCGACGCGTTCGAGGCGACCGGCCGTGGGGACCTGCCCGGTGCCCGAGTCCTCGGGGTCGTCGTCGCCGTCCCGCTCGATCGCGGGCGCGGTCTGCGCGCTCACCGGGAGGGGGTACAGGCCGAGGCAGCCGAGGAGCCCGAGGAGCGATCGCCGTAGGGGGAGCATCGACCCCGTAGGACGCCTGTCGCCGCGCGTGGTTCTGGGAAATCTCGCGTGCGTCAGGGAGACGCCGACGGAGGAGCCATACCCCCGCTGCACCTCCGCCCGCACCGAGCGGGTGTCGGCCGTTCATGATAATGGAATGGATCGACTTTTTGGTGAACCGTCACCCGCGGTCGAAGTAGAGCCCTCGCACCCAGCGGGGGCCGCGGAAGGCGGTGCGGGCGTGGAGCATCCGGTGGTTGTCGTAGAGCAGCCACTCGCCCGGGCGGAGCGAGAGCTGGATCTGGTGGCGCGGGTCGCGCACGAGGCGCGCGAAGCGGTCGACGGCGCGGTACCAGGCGTCCATGTCCTCGAAGGGCAGGCGGTAGGGCGCGAGGGTGAAGTACGAGTAGCGCACCAGGAAGTCGTCCTCGTCGACGCGCTGGATCATCGGCGAGACCACCACGCGCTCGAAGCTCTTCTGTCGCCGGTGGAAGGTCACCGGAGTGCGGGTGAGGAGCTCGAAGGACGCCCGGTCGATGTCGCGCAGGTAGCGGGCCGCGGCGCGCGCGTCGACGAGGAAGTTGGCCCCGCCCTCGTCGGCCGAGCGCACCCCCTGGAGCAGCTGGTAGCGCGGCGGGTGCTCGAGGAAGGGCTGGTCGGTGTGCAGCTGGATCGCCGCGTCCGTGTACCCGAGCTGGTCGGTGTTGGCGTTGGTGGTGTTGTCCGTGCGCAGGTCCTCGATGCGGCCGAAGTGGGTGGAGATCACCCGCAGCCCGTGGGCCTCCAGGGCGTCGATGATGGCGTCCGTCTCGGTCTCGGGAGCCACCCGGGAGGGGTCGGAGCGGCGCAGCACGGCGACGCCGCGGTCATGCACCAGGGCAAGCGCGAGGGCCACCGTCGCAGGCTCCGCGGCGCCCACCGAGGAGAGCTCGACCGCCGCGAGCTCGGAGGAGGGCGGCGGCGCGGCGGCCCGGTCGCGGGCGTAGGCGTGGGCGTCGAGCCAGGCGAGCGGGTACTCGCTCTCATGGCCGTCGGGCGACCAGCGCACCCTCAGCGCCTCTCCCTCCACGCTGGCCTCCAGCGGAAAGACCTCGTCCGCCACCTCCGACGAGTCGAGCGTCCGCTCTCGGGTGAGCGGGTGCCGCTCCCGGTCGCACCAGTGCCGCAGCCAGCGGTAGTGGAAGTCCGCGTGGCCGCGACCTGCGCCGAAGTGCACGCGCGCCGCGGCGCCGGAGAGCTCGACCCGGGGGCCTGTGAGTGTGTCTGTTATATTAGACTCTACCGTCATTTTGGTAGAGTCTCCGAGGAGCGGGAGCCCCGTCAAGCGGGCGGCGCGGGCTTCGGCCCCAGCACCCGGCCCAGCCAGGCGTAGAGCGACGGCAGCACCAGCAGCGTCAGCAGCGTCGAGGAGACCAGGCCGCCGATGACCACCGTGGCGAGCGGGCGCTGCACCTCGCTGCCGGCGCCCGAGGTGATGGCCATCGGGACGAAGCCCAGCGAGGCCACCAGCGCCGTCGTGAGCACCGGGCGCAGCCGTCGCAGCGCGCCCTCCCTCGACGCGGCGACGAGGCCCGAGCCCTGCTCCCGGAGCTGGCGGATCTGGGTCACCAGCACGAGGCCGTTGAGCACCGCCACGCCGAAGAGGGCGATGAAGCCGACGCTCGCGGAGAGGCTCAAGGGAAGGCCCCGCGACCAGAGGGCCACGATGCCGCCGGTCGCGGCGAAGGGCACGTTGGCGAAGATCAGCAGCGTCGCCCCCACCGAGCGGAACGACATGTACAGCAGCGCCAGGATCAGCCCCAGCGCCAGCGGCACCACGATGGCGAGCCGTAGCTTCGCGCGCTCCAGGTTCTCGAACTGCCCGCCCCACTCCAGCCGGTACCCGGGCGGCAGCCGCACCGACCGCCTCACCGCGCGCTGCGCCTCCTCGGCGAAGCCTCCCAGGTCACGGCCGCGCACGTTGGTCTGCACCACCAGCCGTCGCGCCAGGGCCTCGCGGTTGATCACCACGGGCTCGTCGATCACCTCGAGCCGCGCCACGTCCCTCAGGGGCACCGTGGCGTCGCCCGCGATGTGCACCGGCAGCCGGCGCAGCGCCTCCACGTCGTCGCGCAGCCCCTCGGGGAGACGCACCCGCAGGGGGTAGCGCTGCCGCCCCTCGAGCACGCTGCCGACGGTGCGCCCTCCGATGGCCTCCACCATCGCGAGCGCCTCCTCGGCGTCCGCCCCGAGCCGCGCCGCCGCGTGGCGGTCGATCGTCGCGCGCAGCACCGGCATGCCCTCCACCCGGTCGGTGCGAAGGTCCGTCGCGCCCCGCACCCCGCGGAGCGCGCGGGCCACCTGCCCCCCGAGCCGGGCCAGCGTGGGAAGGTCGTCGCCGTACACCTTCACCGCGACGTCCGCGCGCACGCCGCTCAGCAGCTCGTTCATCCGCATCTGGATGGGCTGCGTGAAGCCGAAGCCCACGCCCGGCACCGCGCGGGTGAGCGCGTCGTGCATCCGGGTGATGAGGGCCTCTCGCTCCACCGCCGGGAGGATCTGCGCCTCCGGGCGCAGCATCACCAGCACGTCGCTCTGCTCGACCCCCATCGGGTCGTTGGCGATCTCCGGCCGGCCGGTCTTGCTCACCACCGTGGTCACCTCGGGGAAGCGCTTGAGCACCCGCTCGATGATCGTCGACTGGCGCACCGACTCGGCGAGGCTGGTCGACGGCTGGCGCACCGTCTCCACGATGATCGCCCCCTCGTTGAGCTGCGGGACGAACTCCGACCCGAGGGACCGCGCCAGCGCCACGCTCCCGCCGAAGCAGAGGAGCGCGACGCCGAGCGTCACCGTCGGCCACCGCAGCGTGGCGCGGAGCACCGGCTCGTAGGCCCAGCGCGCGGCGGTCACGACGGGCGAGGGGAGGTCCTTCGCGTCGGCCGGGAGCAGCAGCGAGGCCAGCGCGGGGACGAAGGTGAGCGACAGCACGAAGGCCCCGGCGAGCGCGAAGAGCACCGTCAGCGCCATGGGCTGGAAGGTCTTGCCCTCGATGCCCTGGAGCGTGAGCACCGGCAGGTAGACCAGCGCGATGATCACCTCGCCGAAGGCCGTCGCGCCCCGCACCTCCAGCGCCGAGCGAAGCACCACCCGGTCGCGCTCCTCGCGGGTGAGGGGGCGCTTCAGCGCCGCGCCCTCCTGCGCGAGGTGATGCACGGCGTTCTCCAGCAGGATGATGGCGCCGTCGACCACCAGGCCGAAGTCGATGGCCCCGAGGCTCATCAGGTTGCCGCTGATGCCGAGCGCCCGCATCCCGATGAACGCGCTCAGCATGCAGAGCGGGATCATCGCCGCCGCCACGAGGCCCGCGCGCAGGTTGCGGAGCATCAGGAAGAGCACCACCACCACCAGCAGCCCGCCCTCGACGAGGCTGAGGGAGACGGTGCTCAGCGTGCGCTCGACCAGCGTGGTGCGGTCGTAGAAGGGGTCGATGCGCACCCCCGGCGGGAGCGTCGGGTTGATGAGCCGCACGGCGTCGCCCACGGCGCGGGAGACCACCCGGGAGTTGTCGCCCAGGAGCATCAGCGTCATGCCGACCACCACCTCGCCGCGCCCGTCGCGCGTCGCGGCGCCCTGCCGGAGCATCGGGGCGAAGCGGGTGCTCGCCACGTCGCGGACGTAGATGGGCGCGCCCCCGCGGTGCGACACCACGATGTCCCCGAGGTCGTCGAGCGAGCGGATCATCGCGTCGCCCCGCACCAGCAGCCCCTCGGGCCCCCGCTGGATGGCGCCGCCGCCGACCGCGACGTGGTTGCGCTCGAGGGCGGTGATGACCTCGCCGAGGGCCACGTGGCGCACGGCCATGCGCTGCGGGTCGACGGTGACCTCGTAGGTGCGCAGCTCGCCGCCGAAGACGTTGACCTCGATGACGCCGGGCACGAGGCGCAGCCGCGGGGCGATCTGCCAGTCGAGGATGGAGCGCAGCTCCATGGGGCTGCGGCCCTCGCCGCGCACCTCGAACTGGTAGACCTCCCCGAGGCCCGTCGCGAGCGGACCCATCTCCGGGACGCCGATCTCCGCCGCCACCTCCCCCCGGATGCGGGGCATGCGCTCGTTGACCCGGTTGCGGGCGACCTGGGCGTCGACGTGGTCGTCGAAGACCACGGTGACCGCCGAGACGCCGTAGCGCGAGAGCGAGCGCAGCTCCTTCACCTCGGGGATGCCGCTCAGCGCCATCTCCACCGGGGCGCTCACCAGCCGCTCGACGTCCAGCGCCCCGAGCGAGGGAGCCGCGGTGAGCACCTGCACCTGGACGTTAGTGAGGTCGGGCACCGCGTCGATGGGCAGCGCCATGAAGGCCCGCACGCCGAGCGTGATGAGCACCACCACGCCCAGCAGCACCGCGATGCGGTGGCGAATGCTCGCCGCGACGATCCAGGACAGCATCGGGGGGCGCTCAGTCCTCTTCGAGCGACGCGCGCTCGAGCTCGCCGCGCAGGCTGAAGGCCCCGTGCACGACCACCACGTCGCCCGCCGCGACGCCCGCCGTCACCGGCACCTGCCCCGCCCTCGGGGCGCCCACGCGCACCGGCCTCGGGGAGAAGCGCCGCTCGCCCACCTGCACGAACACCACCGGCGAGGCCTCGTGGGTCAGCACCGACTCCTCCGGGATCCACAGCGCCGCAGGGCCCGAGCGCAGGGTGATCCACGCCGCGAGGCTCATGCCCGCGCGGAGCGACGCCCCGACGCCCGCGAGCGAGGCCCGGCACTCCACCATCCTGGTCGTCGGGTCGACCAGCTCGCCCACGAAGTCGAGCGTCGCGGGGAGCGCCACGCCCGGCTCCGCCGCCGTGCGCACCTCCACCGCGGCGCCCGGGTGCACCTGCGCCATGTCGGCCTCGGGCACCCGGAGGATGGCCCACACCGCCCCCGGCAGCGCCACCGTCGCGACCTCCTCGGTGCCCGACACCACCTGGCCCAGCGACAACGGGAAGGCCACCACGCGCCCCGCGATGGGCGAGCGAACGATGCTCCTCGACTCGCCGTGGGAGGTGCGCGCCCGCAGCGAGCGGATGTCCCGCTCGGTGAGCCCGAGCACGTGCAGGTGCTCCTCGCCCTCGTGCAGCGCCGCGGTCGCGGCCTCGGCGTCGGCCTCGAGGTGGCGAAGCTCCTGCACCGAGCCCACGCGCTCGCCCACCAGGGCCCGCTGGCGCTCCAGCGCGTCCGTCGCCTCGCGCGCCCTGGCCACCGCCGTCAGGTACTCCGTGGCCACCTGGTGCAGCTCGACGGTGTCGATCTCCGCGAGCGGAGCCCCCACCGCCACGGTGTCCCCGAGCCTCGCCCGCAGGGCCACCACCCGCCCGCTGAAGCGCGCCCCCACCCTCGCCACGCGCTGCGGGTCGGCCATCAGCGTGCCGATCACCGGGAGCCTCGCAGAGAGCGCCGACGGGGTGAGCGCGGCGGTGCGCACCTCGGCGTTGCTCATCCCCTCGGCGGTGAGCTCGACCACCGGCGTCTCCTCCCGCGCGGGCTCCGCCGGGCGGGGAGCCTCCCGCTCCGGACCCCGGCACGCGGCGGCGACGACCATCAGCGACAGCAGCAGCGCTCGCATCCTACGGCTCTACTCCAGCGGCGACATCGAGCGCGACCCGCGCCCGCACCCACGCCAGCAGGGCGTCGACCCTCGCGGCGCGCGCGTCCATCGCGGTGCGTCGGAGCACCAGCACCGTGGCCAGCTCCGAGCGGCCCAGCTCATAGGCGCGCGTCGCGAGGCGCTCGGCCTCGTCCACCGCCCCGAGGGCCGTGGACATCGCCTCGAAGGCCCTCGCCGCCCCTTCGCTCCGCCGCCACGCCGCCACCACCTCGGCCCTCGCCCTCGCCCTCAGGGCCTCTCGCTGCGCCTCGCGCGTCGCCGCCACCGCGGCGCTCACCGCCCTCGCGGTCTGGTTGCGCTGGTAGATCGGCAGCGGCAGGTCGAGGCCCGCCTGCACGAAGACCTCGTTCTCCCGGATGCCCTGCACCATCAGCCTTGGCACCGGCGTCCCGGCCCTTCGCTGGACCTCCACGTCGGCGCGGGCGAGCTGCGCCATGGCCCCGGCGGAGAGCACGTCGCTGCGCCGGTCGGCCCTCGCCAGCAGCTCATCGAGCTCCGCGGGGGGCGCCGGGGGAGCGAGCGTCCCGGAGACCTCCGTCGGCGACTGCGGGTCGAGGCTCAGCGTCGCCAGCAGCTCCGAGCGCAGCGCCTCGCGCTCGGCCCTCGACCGCAGCACCCTCGCCGAGGCCTCGGCCCTCACGGCGCTCGCCATCGCCACGTCGGTGTCTCCCGTGGCGCCCGCGGCCCGCCTCAGGCCCGCCACGCGGGCGAGGCCCTCGTCGAGCGCCGCGCGCGACTCCGAGAGCCGCAGCATCTCGTCGGCGCCCAGCACCCGGGCGTAGAGGTCGAGCGCCTCGCCGATCGCCACCCGGGCGCTGTTGCGAAGCTCCGCCTCGGCGGCCTCGGCCGCGGCTTCGGCGTGGCGCTCCCTGGCGCGCGGCGAGCCCGAGAGGTCGATGGGCCAGGTGAGCGCGAAGCTGAAGTCGGGGATGGCGCCTCGGTCGCTGGTCCATCGGGGGCCGCTGCGGAGCTGGAGGCTGGGGTTCTCCCTCGCGGGCATCGAGGCGCCCTCGCGCAGCGCGCGGGCCTCGCCCGATCGGGCCGTCGCCACGCGCACCCCCCACGACCGCCGCCGGGCCTGGTCGATCACGGCGTCGCGGTCGAGCGCCTCCGGGCCAGGCTGCGCGTGCGCGGTCGCGGCCGCCGAGAGCGCGAGCAGCGCGAGGGCCACGCCGAGGAGCCACGGGCGGGAGCGACCGAGCGGCCTCGCCAGCGTCAACGCGGGCGGTCTCCGCCGGGGGCTCCGTCGAGGGTCGATGGACGAGCCGGGGTCCGCAGGGGCGCGGCGGTCTCGTGGTCGACGGGCCGCGAGGGGTGAAGCACGGCGCGACCCTACCGCCGCGCAAGATCGACGGTCAATCGGCGTCGAAGGGCGTCCGAGCCTCCGGCTGGAGTCCGGAGTACGAGCGCGGGTCGAGCCGCGCGGCTCCGTCGATGCGGGGGCGACCTTCGACCCGCGACGCATCTCGACCACCCCCGTCTGCGAAGGTCGTCGGGTCGGCGAGGATGTTGAACGCGTCGACGTCTGGCTCCGACGGGACGCCGAGGGAGGGGGGGGAACGTCAGCGCGGGGTGAGGCGGAAGCCGCCGCCGCTCGTGATGACGCGGCGGTTGTTGGCGCCGATGAGCACCGCGCGGGTGCCGGCGGCGTTCTCGACGCCGACGGTGGCGTGACGCGCGGTCTGGAGGTCGGTCATGGTGCCCATCGCGAGCGAGCAGTAGTGCAGCTCGATGACCTGCGTGGCCTCGAAGAGCTTCGCCTGGAAGCGCAGCCTCGCGGTGGGGTCTTCGACGAGTCCCCAGTCGCTCCACTCGACGACGAAGCGGCGCGCGGGGGCCGTGCCGACGACGCCGGCGCGCAGGTCGCTGCCGAAGGTGGGCCGCGGCGCGAGCGCGTCCCAGAAGGGCGCGACGACTCCGTTGGGCGCCTCGGCGAGCGGGATCGCGCGGTTGATCGGGGTCGGGGCGACGGTGCCCGAGGTGCCCGCGACGAGCTGCATGAAGCCGTTGGCGCTGAGTCCGTAGCCGGCCACCGCGTCGCCGAAGAGCGCGAAGGCGAAGGGCAGCGCGCGCACTGGGGTGACGTTGTTGACGGTGCTGTAGTGGCCGACCGAGGGCACCGTCTCGCAGGAGGCCGAGATGCTCGAGGTCACATAGAACTGCGGCGCGACGCGGCCCGTGAGGTCGAAGGTGCCGAGGGGCGTGGAGGCGGTGGCCGACGCGCCGATGCGGAGGGTCTGCGCGGTGGGGCCGTCGTTGGGGACCACGATGGCCTCGGGGGCCCCGTCGCTGCCGGTGTGGACGCGCGCGCGGCAGGTCCCCGGGCAGGTCGTGTAGGAGAAGAGCTCGGCGCCGTAGGGCGGCGCGCCCGTCGGGGTCATCGTCGCGATGAGCTCGCTCCCCGGCGGCACCGTCGCCTCGTAGTAGAGCGTCGGCACGCCCGTGAGGCCGCCGAGACAGAGGGAGCCGGTCGAGCCTCCGCGGCCGAGGTCGGCGTGCACGGTCGAGCCGTCGGTGGGCAGCGGGAGCGCGCCGTCGCAGGTGGCGTTGGGGGCGGGCGGGTCGACGCGCACGTCGAGGTCGAAGGTGCCCGCGGGGCCCTGCGCGGCGACGTCGATGAGGACGTCGTGGGCGATGGGGAGCCCGGTCATGCCGGAGGAATACGAGTTCACGTAACGGAGGTGCTCGGGCGCGCCTGCGGCGGCGTAGGAGGCGACGCGAGAGCAGAGCGGGAGGCTGTCGCGGCAGGCGTCGAGCACGCGGACGTAGGGGTCCCACGCGGGCGCGCCGGTGGGCGTGACCGTGACGAGGATCGACGACGCGGGAGGGACCGTGATCGCGTAGAAGAGGCGGTTGCCTGCGCCGCAGCTTGCGGAGGCGGGCGAGCCGAGGGCGCGGCGCAGGTCCTCGGCGGAGAGGTGGGTGGTGCCCGAGAGGGCAGTGGCCATGGCGCAGTCGGCGTTGGGCGCGGTCGCAACCGGGACATCGGTCGCAACCGGGACATCGGTCGCAACCGGGACATCGGTCGCAACCGGGACATCGGTCGCGGCCGGGACATCGGGCGGGCTCGGGACATCGGGCGGAACGGGGACGTCGCGGGGAGGTGGGACGTCCGGGGCGACGGGGACGTCGGGCGCGGCGGTGTCGACGACGGCGGGCTCGTCGGGCGTGGCGGCGGGCGTGTCGAGGTCCTGGGCCGCGGCGTCGGGAGGGGGGGAGGGCGATGTGGCGTCACCGCAGCCCGAGAGGGCGAACGCGACGGGCAGCGCCAGGAGGAGGGACGGTGCGAGGTGGGTGCGGCGGAAGGCCATGGGCGGGTGCGACGGATCAAGCATGACGCGCGGCTTGATGTCCACGCGGGCACGGCCTCGCGCGCGGCATCACGCTCCGCAGCCTCGACGCCGGTGAGCCGTGCGCGAGCGGCAAGGAGTTCCGTAGCCACCGCGGCCCTCCTCGAGGGCAAGGACCTCCACGTCGCCCTGCAGCCCGTGAACGTCCACGGGTGGTTGCCCGGGCCGGTCGCCCGGCTCAGCCGAACGCCGCCCACACCCTCGCGAGCGCCGCGCGCCTTGCCGGCTCGACCACGAGGCTGTCGTCGCCGATATCCTCGCGACCGATGGGCAGCGTGAGGCACGCAGCCTCGACCACGCGAGCCGTCACGTAGCCGAGCACCGTCGTGAGGGTGCCGAGGGCCCCGCCACCGCGCCCGGGGGCCGCCACGTTGACCCAGGCAACGGGTTTGTCGGTGAGCACCGTGGAGCCCACGGTCCAGTCGAGCAGGTTCTTGAAGCTGCCGGGCAGGGTGCCGGCGTACTCGGGCGTGCAGATCACCACGGCGTCCGCAGCGTCGATCGCCGCGCGCAGCGCGACCACGGGCGCTGGCAGCGGCTCGTGGTCGTCGTCGGGGTTGAACGCCGGGAGCTCGGCGAGCCCGGTGTACAGGTGCGCCTCCGCGCCTTGCGGCGCGAGGGCCGCGATCGTCGCGAGCGCCGCCTGATTGGTCGATCGAGCCCGGGTGCTTCCCGAGACGAGCAGTAGCCGCATTCCGTGAGCTCCGTTTCCTTGCCGTGCGCAACGCGCGCGCTGCCTGCCACATTGCACCCGTGGCCAGGCCACCCGTCCTGAGTATTCGCGCGAGCGGTGCGCATCACGCGCCGCACGGTCACCAACACCCGCGCCCGAGGGCGTGAGCGGGGCCCCGCAGCGGCTTGCACCACCCCCCGAACGACGGCGGTTGCGCCAACCCGTACTCCGAACCTCAGGCCGCGGCGCTATAACCCTTCGCGGAGCGTCGATGACCCACGACCACGACCACGACCACGACCACGGGGGCCACGACCACGAGGGCCACGACCACGAGGGCCACGACCACGACCACGACCACGAGGGCCACGAGCACGGCGGCCTCGGTCACCACCACCAGCACCACGCGGTGACGGGCGCGGCCTTCGGGGTCGGCGTGGGGCTCAACCTGACCTTCGTGGCGGTCGAGGCGGTGTTCGGGGTGATCTCGCACTCGATGGCCCTGATCGCCGACGCGGCGCACAACCTCGGCGACGTGCTGGGGCTGCTGCTGGCCTGGGGCGCCATGCTGCTCGCGCGCCGCCCTCCGTCGGTCCGCCGCACCTACGGCCTGCGCCGGGGGACCATCCTCGCGGCGGTGGCCAACGCGGTCACGCTGCTCGTCGCGGTGGGCGTGGTCTGCCGCGAGGCGGTGCTGCGCCTCGGCGACCCGCATCCGGTGCCGAGCGGGACGGTGATCGCCGTCGCGGCCGCCGGGGTGGCGGTCAACGGGGTGTCGGCGATGATGTTCCATCGCTCGCAGAAGTCGGACGTCAACGCGCGCGGGGCCTTCCTGCACCTGGCGAGCGACGCGCTGGTCTCCCTGGCCGTGGTGATCGCGGGCGTCGTCATGTGGCGCACCCGCTGGTGGTGGCTCGACCCGGCGATGAGCATCGTCGTCTCGCTGGTCATCGTCGTCAGCACCTGGTCGCTGCTGAAGGAGGCCCTCGACCTGAGCCTCGACGCGGTGCCGAGGCACATCGAGCTCGACGCCGTGCGCGAGTACCTCCTCGGGCTCCCCGGCGTGTGCGGCGTGCACGACCTCCACGTCTGGGCGCTCAGCACCACGGACGTCGCGATGACCGCCCACCTGGTGATGCCCGCGGGCACCGTGACGCGCTCGTTTCAGGGCCGCGTGGCCGACGCGATGCGCTCCCGCTTCGGCATCGGGCACACGACGGTGCAGGTCGAGGAGCCGCTCGGCGACGACGACTCCGGCGCCCCGGGCTGCGAGCACGCCAGCGCCTGCGAGATCACGCCGCGGTAGACTCGGCGCCCGGGTTGGCTGAACCTCCGGCCACCCCCCCTCCATGACGCCCCTTCGCGCCCTCGGTCCCGCCCTCGCGCTTCTCCTGCTCGGAGCGTGTTCGTCTCCGACGCCGGTCTCCGACGCCTCCGTCGACCTCGGCGCCGACCTCGGCGTCGACACCGCGACGCCCGCGGTGATGGACGCCTCGGACGACCGCTTCGACAGCGGCGTCGCGGCGCTTCGCGAGGGGGAGATCCCTCGCACCTTCCGCGACGAGACCCTCCCGGAGTTTCGCGTCGACCTCGGCGCCGCCGACCTCGCCTCGCTGCTCGTCGAGGGCAGCACCGCGCGCGTCCCCATGACCCTGCGCTACCTCGGCGGAGCCTACCGGGGGACCATCCGACAGCGCCTCGGCAACAACTCGCGCTGCGGGGCGCTGCGGCAGTTTCGCATCGACTTCCCCGCTCCGATCACCTTCCCGGACGGCTACCGCACCGACCGCTTCGAGACCGACCGCGGCCGCTGCTACGTGCTCCACGAGTGGCTCTCCGTCAGCGTGATGCGCCGGGTGGCCGAGATGCACCCCGAGCTGCGGCTGCCCTTCAAGTACACCAACGTCGTCGCGATCTATTTCAACGACGCGCTCTATCACGTCGAGACGCTCACCGAGGACGTGGGCCGCGACCTCGGCCAGCGCATCGAGGGCACCCGCAACGTCAGCTTCTACGAGAACGGCTGCTACCTCGCGGAGACGACGGGCTTCATCGGCGAGTTCTGCCGCACCTTCGACCGGGCGCGCCTCTCGTCGATGCTCGACATCCCGGTCTACCTCCAGTGGTCGGCGACGGTGATGGCCCTCGCGCCCGGGGACAACTACCCCGACCGCCCGTACAACTGGGTGCTGATGCGCAACGACGACACCGGCGTGGCGCGCCCGCTCGGCGACGACTGGGACGAGGTCCCGGCGCTGGAGCCCGACGCGCAGGCCGACCCCTTCACGCCGGCGCACCCCTCCGGCGACCTGCAGCGGCACTTCACCTCGCTGCTGACCGAGCCCGACCTCCGAGAGCGCTACGTGGCCGCCCTCGGCGACGCGCGCCGCGCGATGGACCCGGCGGTCACGCTCCCGCGGCTGGCGATGAAATACGCCCAGGTGAGAGCGCTGCTGGGGCGCGTGCCGGGCCTGCCCCTGACGCTGGAGCAATACGACAACCTGTATGACGTCCACGGCGAGGTGCCGCGCTTCTTCAGGGAGCGCTACGACTTCCTCGGCGGCGCGACGGGCCTCGGCGACGCGGGCGTCACCCGCTGAAGGCGTAGCCGAGGAGCTGCTCCATCACCTGCCCCTCGCAGCGGGCGTCGGGGGAGATGAAGTGGTCCGTCCCTTCGCCCACGCGGCAGCGGTAGAGCGGCGCCCTCCCGGGCCCGGCGCCGGTCTCGATGTAGCCCACCGGACCGAGCGGTCGCAGCCCCTCGCAGCCCGCCTCGCGGGAGAGCAGGTCGTGCTGCCCCACGCGGCACTCGTAGAGCATCACGGCGCCCGGGTGGGGCTCCCTCCAGAGGCGCCAGCTCTGCTCGACGCGGAAGCCCGGCGGGGGATTGCGCGACGAGGCCCAGTGCCCTCGCGCCGCGGAGTAGCTGCGGCGCAGGCGGGTGTACGGGAGGTCCTCGAAGCCGCACGAGAGCATCGGGGGCGTGAGGTCGCTGCGGTTGGAGAGGGCCCACACCGCCCACGCGGGCTTCGGGCTGCCGTCGGGGTTGCGCAGCCCGAGGCCGAGCCCGTCGGCGAGCTCCACCGGGTGGTCGCTCATGCGGTGATAGATGTAGCTCTCGACGCCGGGCGTCCCGAGCACGTTGCGCAGCGACTCGCAGACGCCGGTGGCCTGCGCCGAGGGCGATGAGTTCGGCGCGACGGAGTTCACGCCGCTCTCGGTGAGCTGGATCTCCCAGGCGCTCGGGGTCGAGGGGAAGTTCTGCCGCAGCCAGCCGGGCAGCACGCCGAGCGAGCCGTAGGTCACCTGCGGATCGTCGTCGGCGGAGAACTCCGGCCGGAGCAGGTTCGGGGGATAGGGGTGATAGGCGACGCGCCAGGCGCGCGACCCGACGCGGGCGGCGAAGCCCCGGAGGAAGGTCTCGCCGGAGAGCAGCGGGCTGGCGGCGGAGGGGCGGTCGAAGGCGGTGCCGAAGTGGTGCTCCAGGGAGATGAGCACCTTGGCCGAGGGCTGCTCGGCGACGATGGCGTCGTAGGCGGCGTTGTAGAGCGCGGCGTAGGTGCTGATCCACCGGGTGGTGTCGCAGGGGCCCGCGCTCCCGCCGCAGCCCACGTCGAACCAGTCGTTGGAGTTCACCTCGTTCTGGATGACGAAGTCCGCGATGCGCCCGTGGCCCCGGCGGCCGTCGTAGCGGGCCGCGATGAAGCGGGCGAAGCGGGCGTAGTCCACCGGGTCGTCGGGCGCGCAGAAGCCCTCGAAGCCCGGCGCCGCGGGGGTGCAGCTGCGGGTGGTGCGGGCCCACGCGGGGGTGCCGTAGACCACCGCGGTGACGACGAGACCGCGGCGGGTCCACTCGCGGATGGCGTTGTCGACGTTGGGCTCGACGGTGAAGCAGTGGCCCTCGAAGGCGTGGGCCCCGGAGGCGCACGGCGGGGCCGAGCGGGAGCCCTCCCACTGGTACCAGACGAGGTTCATGGCGACGCCGCCGACGTTGTTGCCGGAGACCTCGTCGTAGGAGGGCCAGAAGTCGGGCTGGAGCCCCTTGATGCGATAGAGGCTGCGCGTGGGGTAGGGGAGCGGCGGAGGCAGCACGTCCACCGAAGGCGGAACATCGCGCACCGGAGGGACATCGACGGGCGATGGGCGATCGACCGCGGGAGGGACGTCGATGGCGATGGGGACATCGCGCACCGGAGGGACGTCGAGGGGCGATGGGCGATCGACCGCAGGAGGGACGTCGATGGCGGTGGGGACATCGCGCACCGGAGGGACGTCGACGGCCTGAGGGAGGTCGATGGGAGCGCCCCTGTCCTCGGCGGGTGAGGCGTCCTTCCCCTTCACCGAGGCGTCGAGCTCGGGCACGTCGGGGACGCCCTCGGTGCTGGCGCAGCCGAGGAGCAGCGCGGCGGCCAGCGCGTGGCGGCGCGCGGCGATCACAGCAGGGTGCCTCGGAGAAGCACCTGGGCGACGTTGAAGTAGATGATGAGCCCGGCGACGTCGACCAGCGTGGCGACGAAGGGCGCCGAGGCGGTCGCCGGATCGAAGCCGAAGCGCTTCACGATGAAGGGCAGCATCGAGCCCGCGATGGTGCCCCAGCTCACGACGCCGATGAGGCTGAAGGCCACGGTGATGCCGATGCGCACATAGGCCGGGCCGTAGGGGTGGAAGAGCGACTGCCAGACCAGCACCCGGACGAAGCCGATGCTGGCGAGGATGGCGCCGAGCGCGAGGCCCGCGGCGATCTCCCGCCGGACGATGAGCCACCAGTCGCGGCCGGTGATCTCGCCGAGCGCCATCGCGCGGATGATCAGCGTGGTGGCCTGCGAGCCGGAGTTGCCGCCGCTGGAGATGATCAGCGGGATGAAGAGCGTGAGCACCACCGCGCGGGCGATCTCGTGCTCGTAGTGGGCCATGGCGCTCGCGGTGAGCATCTCGCCCACGAAGAGCGCCGCCAGCCAGCCGCCGCGCTTCTTCACCATCGCGCCGAAGCCGGTCTCCATGTAGGGCGTGTCGAGCGCCTCCATGCCTCCGAGCTTCTGGATGTCCTCGGTGGCCTCGTGCTGCACCACGTCGACGATGTCGTCGACGGTCACGATGCCCTTCATGCGCCCGTCGGCGTCGACCACCGGCAGCGCGTTGAGGTCGTGCTCCGCGATCACCCTGGCCACGGCCTCCTGGTCCATGGTGTCGGGCACCGAGATCACGGCGGTGTGCATCACCTCCGCGAGCGGCTTGCTGCCCGGCGCCGTGAACAGGTCGCGGAAGGTCACCACCCCCCGGATGCGCTGCTCCTGGTCGAGCACGTACGCGTAGTAGATCGTCTCGAGCTGCTCCCTCGCCTGTCGCCGCAGGTACCGGATCGCCTCGTCCACGGTCATCTCCGGCCGCAGCCGGGCGAAGCGAGGGCTCATCAGCCCGCCCGCGGCGTCCTCCGCGTAGGCCATCAGCGCGGCCACCTCGCGGCGCGACACGTCGTCGAGCTGCCCCAGGAAGGCCGGTCGCTCGTCCTCCGGAAGCTCCTGCACCAGGTCGGCCGCGTCGTCGGGCGCGAGCAGCCGGAGCCAGAGCCTGCGCTCCCCGCTGCGCATCGACCGGAGCATGGAGGCCTGCTCGTGCGTCGAGAGCCCGAGGAAGAACTCGTCGGCCTCGGAGCGGTCGAGGTGCTGGAAGCCCTCGAGCCGCTCGATGGAGGAGAGCACGGCCCAGGCGTCGCGAAGCTCGTCGCCGGTGAGTCTGGCGTCACTCATGTCGGCACCTCGGCGAAGCGGCTGGTAAAGGGTCTCTCTCGCGGTCGCCGTGGCCTATGACCGGGAACGCAAAGCCCTGTCAAGGAAGACCTTGCGCGCCCACCGCTTGGCGCGTGCAACGGCCCTCGGGGTGGGCTTATCCTGATGGTCCCGATGACCGCCCAGAAGAGGATCGATCCGCAGGCCGCCCGGGTGCTTGGTCAGGTCGCCGCGCAGGCGCTCTCGGGCATCCTGGGCGACCCCGGCGAGTGGTCGTCCGCGAAGGACGCCGTGCGCTCCACGGTGATGCGCGACCCGCTGGACTCCGCGATCGCTACCATCACCGGCGCGACGGCGCTCTTCTACCTGGCCGAGCGGAAGGTGAACCCCAAGGTGAAGTCCCCCGCCGACGCGCTGGTGTTCATCACCACCTGCCTCTCGGTGGGCTACTCCGACATCTTCGCGCGCACCGAGGCGGGCAAGGCCATCGCCTCGGCGGTGATGACCGTCGGGCCCTCCATCACCGCGCAGCTCTTCACCCCGAGGCCGAGCCCGGAGCCGCCCCCGCCCGACCCCGGGCTCAAGGAGATCGCCGACCTTCAGCGGCAGATCCTGGCGCGCCTCGACCTGCTCGTGGCCGCGGCGCAGAAGCCCCCGGCGACCTGAACCCCTTGAAGGTCCCATAGCGTGCTCGTCCGAGGACGACGTTCTCCCGACCAGACCGAGGTGCGCCGCGACCTGTCGCTGGTGATCCGCCGCGCCGCGGTGGGAGCCTCCTTCGCCGCCGCCTCCGGCGCGCTCGCCATCGGGGTGGGCGGCTGGGCCTGGGCCCTCGCCGGGGTCCTCGCCATCCCCGCGGCCTTCACCCTCGCGTCCATCCGCACGCCCTTCGTGGCCCCGTGCCCCGGCTGCGGATCGCTCCTCGGCGCCTCCCTGGTGCAGCTCCCCGACGAGCCCGTGATGGGCCCCCGGGTGCAAGACCTCCGCTGCGCCGCGTGCGGCATCTACGTCGACGCCTCCTCCGGCGTCGTGCGCGAGGTGCCCTTCCGCCGCGCGCTGGAGTCCCCGGGCTACGAGTGCACCCTCTCCGCCGAGCACCTCGACGCCCTCTCCTGGGGCGACGCGTGCGTGCGCTGCGGCCAGCCGGCCACCCGCGCGCTGCGGCTCTCCACGCGCGAGGCGGGCGTGGTGTCCGGGATCGAGGCCACCCTCGACGCCGCCGTCGACGGCCGCTCGCCGGGCTACTGCGCGGCGCACGGCGAGGGCGACGACCCGCTCTCCCGGGCGCTGGTGGTGGCCCGCACCCCGGGGAGGGTGACGGTGCAGCTCTCGCTCTACGCGGCGTACCGGGCGCTGCTGGACGCCAACCGCGACCGGCTCGACCTGTCGGTGCGCAGCGGGGCGATGCATGACCCCACGGAAGTCGGGGATTGATCGGGCCGCCGGAGCGCGCTGATACTGCCCCGGCACACCGCGGGGGCAGAAGCGACCCGGCGCCGGGCTCTGGAAGGATGTCGATGATGCGAAGTGGCAGTGCGGGTCTCCGCGGCGCGATGCTGGTGCTCACCCTTGCGGCGTGCTCGGACACGACCCGGAGCACCGAGGACGGCGGTACGGTCGACGCGCGGGTTCGCCCGATGCAAGACCCCCGGCAGTGGATCGAGTGCGTCCCCGGCCAGGAGCGCTGCTACCAGAACATCCACCAGCGCTGCGCGGCCTCGGGCGAGCTCACGCAGGTGATCGAGGACGAGTGCCTCCCTCGCGGCCTGGTCTGCGACGACCGGCTCTGGTGCGTGGCGTGCCGCCCGGGGGAGCTGCGCTGCACGGAGAACTCCCTCGGGGTCGAGCGGTGCCGCGCCGACGGCTCCGGCTACGAGCCGCTGCGGGACTGCGACACCACCCGCGGCGAGGCGTGCCGCCGTGGGCAGTGCGTGGTGCTCTGCACCGACGACTCGGTGGCCAACAGCAACATCGGCTGCGAGTACTACGGCGTCGACCTGGACAACATCGTGGAGACCGGCGGGCGCTCGGCCGCGTCGCAGCAGTACGCGATCGTGGTGTCCAACCCCGACCCGGTGCTGACGGTGCGCATCGAGGTGTCGCGCAACACGGCGCCTCAGGGGATGCCGCCGGTGATCGAGCGGCTGGAGACGAGGGTGATCCCTCCGCGCGACCTGGAGGTGCTGGAGCTTCCGGCGCGCGAGGTCGACTGTTCGACGGTGGCGGGGCTCAACGACGGCACCGGCACCTGCCTCTCGTCGCGCGCCTACCGGGTCACGTCGAACTACCCGGTGATCGCGTACCAGTTCAACCCGCTGTCCAACGTCGGGGTGTTCTCCAACGACGCGTCGCTGCTGGTGCCCACCAACTCGCTGGAGGGCAACTACCGCTTCCTGGGATACCCCCAGCAGTGGTCGCGCACGACCAACCCGGACACCAACGGCGGCGAGGAGATCCGGTCGTTCATGACCATCGTCGGGACGCGCGCCAACACCCGGGTTCGGGTGACGCCGACGGCGGACATCATCCCCGGCGGGCCCTTCCGAGAGCGCCACCCCGCGGGCACCCCCTTCGACGTGGTGCTCGGCCCCTTCGACGTGCTCAACCTGGAGACAGGGGCCTTCCTCGCGGACTTCACCGGCAGCCTCATCGCCCCCGACGGCCCGGTGGCGGTCTTCTCCGGAACCGAGTGCACCGACGTCCCGTTCTGGCGCACCACCGCCGAGCGGCAGCCCGCGTGCGACCACATCGAGGAGCAGCTCTTCCCGGCCAACACCGCGGGGCAGAACTACGTCGCCTCGCGCACCCCGACGCGCACCCGCGCGGTCAACCTCGCCGGCGCCTCGGTGGCGGAGGTCAACGAGCCCGAGTGGTTCAGGGTGCTCAACGTCTCCTCGCGCATCGTGCACGTGGTCACCACGCTGCCCGAGGACATCAGCATGCCCGCCGGGCCGAAGGTGGAGTTCGACCTGGAGGAGGGCGGCTACCACGACATCCGCGCCCTCGCCGACTTCCAGATCCGGGCCGACGCGCCCGTCTCCGTGGGGCAGCTCCAGGGATCGCAGTCGACCACGGGCATTCCCTTCACCCTCCCCGGCGGCGACCCCGCGCTCATCATCGTCCCGCCGGTCGAGCAGTGGCGCACGGAGTACGTCTTCCTCACGCCCAACAAGTACAGCTTCGACTTCGTGCAGATCGTGGCGCGCCCCGACGTGCGGGTCTTCCTCGACGAGACCGACGTGAGCGACTTCTCGGACTGCACCCGCAGCCGCTCCGACGGCTGCGTCGAGACGCGCACCAACCAGTGCCCGCCGCCGGTCTACGTGACCTACCGGTGCCAGTTGTCGTTCCCCCGCATCGACAACACCCGCATGCCCCCGGAGATCACCGCCGGGCGCCAGGGGGACGGCGTCCACGTGGTGCGCTCGGTCACCCCCTCCGACCGCCCCGCCGAGGGCGTGATGGTCCTCGTCTCGGGCTTCGATCGCTACGTCTCCTACGCCTACGCGGGCGGAACCAACCTCGTCCCTGTGCGCTGACCCGGCGCCTCTTCCCCCCTTCGCGCACGATTGCGCCCCCAGGCCCACCGCCCGATACTGGCTCGGTGGACCCCATCGCCCATCGCTCGCGTTCGCTCGTCCTGATCGCGACCGCGCTCCTCGCGGGCTGCTCCGACGACCCCTTCAGCGCCCCCGCGCCGGACGGCAGCGCCGACGCGGGCGCCGACGTCCCGCGCATCATCCGGGCCGACGTACCCTCGACGCCTCGCGACGTGCCCGCCGTCGACGTGCCTCGCAACACCAACCCCGTGGTGGTGGGCGTCGTGCCCGACCACGGCCCCTTCACCGGCGGCAACAGCGTGGTGGTGCGCGGCTCCAACTTCACCCCGGAGTCGGTGGTCACCTTCGGCGGAGCGCTGGTGCAGCCCCGCGACACCGTCGCCAACGACCAGGGCCGGCTCACCGTGCGCCCCCCCGCGGGGCGGGCGGGCGAGGTCGACGTCACCGTGGAGGTCGACGGCCGCACCGCCACGCTGCCCCGGGGCTATCGCTACGACGCCATCCAGGTCGAGCCCTCCGACGGCTCCCCCGCGGGCAACACCCTGCTCACGGTGCGCGGCCTCGGCACCCACTTCACCGACGCCACCGCGGTCACCCTCGACGGCCTCCCCTGCACGGCGGTGCGCGTCGGCGGCCCCGAGCAGCTCACCTGCCTCACGCCCGCGCACCCGGAGGGCCGCGTCGACGTGACGGTGGTCACCGGCGACGAGCGCATCGCCGTGGCCGACGCCTTCAACTTCACCGACAGCGCGGAGTCGGCGCGCGGCGGCCTCGGCGGTGGGCCCATCCTCGGCAACATCAACGTCACCGTGCTCGCGGGCAACACCGGCGACCCGATCCCCAACGCGCTGGTCTTCCTGGGCGAAGACCCGCAGGTGGCGCCGCCGCGCTCGACGCGCACCAACGACCGGGGCCGCGCCTCGGTGGGCTTCCCCGAGCTGCGAGGGCCGACCACGCTCACCATCAGCGCGCGGTGCTTCAGCAGCCAGACGGTGCAGGTCTTCGACGCGCGCAACGTGTCGGTCTACCTGTACGCGCACATGATCCCCGCGTGCGCCGACGAGGGCATGCCGCCGGAGTCGATCCCCGGCCGCGGGACCTTCGGCACGCAGGTCTCGGGCGAGCTGGTGTGGGAGGGCCCCAACGAGTTCGCGCCCAACCCCTGGCGCAACATCCCCGAGCCGAGGGCGGGCGAGCGCCGCGTGGCCCGGGTGTTCGCCACCACCGCGGACATCCTCACCACCCCCAACCAGCCCTCCGCGGGCGGCCAGGTCGTGGAGGTCGTCAACCCCGGCTACGGCGGCCGCGGCTACCCCTTCTCCATCAGCACCCGCCCCGCCTCGCTGGCGATCTACGCCATCGCGGGCATCGAGAACAACCGCGACCCCTCTCGCTTCACCCCCTACGTGATGGGCGTCGCGCGCGGCGTGCTGGGCTCGCCCCGGGCGATGATCACCAACGTGGTGGTCCCGATGAACATCCCCCTCGACCACCAGACCGACGTGCGGCTGGCCAACCTCCCGCCGGCGGGCCGCGACGGCCCCAACCGTCTGCGCGTCGAGGGCTTCATCGACCTCGGCGGCGAAGGGGTCATCGCCCGCTCGGACGTGACCGCCTACGGCCGCGACGTGAGCGACAACTACAACCTGGTCGCGCTGCCTCCCTTCAGCGGCGCGCTCGCCGACGCGCGGCTCATCGTGCGCGCCACCTACGGCGTCACCTCCGGCCGCCAGGCCGACGGGACCGAGTACCTCTCGCCCCCGTCGAGCACCGTGGTCATCGGCAGCATCACCACGCCCGACGACACGGTGCGCGTCGACAACTGGGTGGGCATCCCCGAGTTCGAGGCGCCCACCGAGGGGGGGAGGCTGCCCCCCGATCGCACGGTGCGCTTCGCCCAGCGGGGCAACGACCCGGACATGTTCAACCTGTCGCTGAGCGGCGACGTGCTCTACTGGCAGACCTGGGCCCGCAACACCGAGCGGTCGTTCCGCTTCCCCGACCTGTCCGGGGTGATGGGGCTGCGAGACCTCCCCACCGGCGCGGCCTACTACATGTACCTGACCGGGTTCCGCGTGGCGGGCTTCGTGTTCAACGAGTTCCGCTACAACAACCTGTCGCAGCTTTACTGGTCCGCGTATGCGGCGCGCAACCTGACCTTCACCCGCTAGCTCTTCCGCTTCGGCGGCTCGTGCTCCGTCTCCGCCACCTGGAACTCCCCGCGCAGCCGCATCATCCGCTGCGCCTCGCTGGTCTCTCCGCGCATCTCCAGGGCCTTGGCGCGCGCCTCCACCAGCGGCGCGAGGAGCTGCTCGTCCATGCCCGGGTACGCGTCCCTCCGGTGCTTCACCCGGGTCACGTCGTTGCGCAGCACGGCCCACGCCGCGGCGCCCCGCTGGAGGATGCGCGCGGCCAGGCCCGGGTCGTGGCGCTGCCAGCTCCCGCCCAGCCCGTAGGTCGACTGCATCTTCTCCCACGCCTCGCGAATCTCGTCGGTCGGCGCGCTCCAGTGGACGCCCAGCGCCACGAAGTGGTTGGCGTTCTCGATGCGCGAGAGCAGCCGGGCCATGACCTCCACGGGGTTCTCCGAGGCCGCCATCGAGGGCTGCGACCAGTGCAGGATGCCGTAGAGGTCGAGCAGCACCACCAGCCGGTGCATGGTGGTGCGGCCGATGTATCCCTCGGCGAGCATCTTCTCGAAGCTGCGCGTGCCGTCGAGGACGTAGTCCACCGCGCGCTCCTCGGCCTCGGGCAGCCCGAGGCGGGCGAGGCGGCTGCGGCGGTCGTCGATGACCGACGGGGCGAGGCGCAGCTTCGTCAGGTGCGCCTGGGTGAACACCGCGTCGTCGAAGCTACGCAGCCGGATGCGCAGCCCGGCGACCACGAAGGCCGTGAGGGGGGTGCGGCTCTTCTGGAGCTGCCAGGGGAGCTTCTCGAGCTTCCAGGTGAAGGTTCCGTCGGGCCAGTCGAAGGGGCGCAGGGCGCGGGCGCGCTCGGGGGTGGTCAGGCAGATGCCGCCGCGCTCGATGTGGAGCACCACCTCCTCGGTGCGGTGGCGCAGCGTGAGGGTGCCGGTGTGCGCCCGCAGGAAGACGAACTGGTCGAGCAGCGTGGCGAGGCTGGGGCGGGCCAGGCCCTCGGGCTCCACGGGGTGGAGAAGCTGAAGCGCGCGGATCGAGTCGAGCGTGGGCAGCCCCACGAAGGAACCCGTGGGGGGGATGTCGGCGATGCGCCCGGTGGGGGGCGCGAAGGAGGGATGGTCGCTGATGCGGCTGCCCTCGACCCGGGGGTGGCTTCCCGAGGAGCGGCCGACCGGGGCGGTCGGCGGAGGCTGCGTGGTGTAGCGCACGGAGGACTCCGGGCGATCGACGATGGTCTCCAACAGGTCGATGCGCTCGGGCGGCGGCGCCGTCGGGCGATAGGTCTCCACGATCGGGACCTCCTCGACGAGCAGCACCGGGATCTCGATCGGCTCGACGACCGGGGCCGGGGCCGGGGCCGGGGCCGGGACGCGCGTGGGGCGGCGGCGGGGCGAGCCGCGGAGGGCGGCGAGCGGGGGCTCGTCGAGGTCGTCCAGGAGGTTCCAGGGAGGGACCATGCCGGTGAGGCCGACGGCGACGTGGGCCGCGCCCAGGGCGATGGTGCCTGCGGGGGCGACCTGCGCGGGGATGCCCCACACGCCGCCGAGGGCGTCGGCCAGCGCGGGGTCGGCGCAGCGCCGCCCGGTGCAGACGAACCGTCGGACCAGGGAGGCGGCCACCCCGGCCTGGTGGGCGGTGTAGTGCGCCACCTCGTTGATGAGCTGCACCAGCGAGTCGAAGCCCACGTTGGAGCCGTCGAGCCCCGCCACGGACTGGCGCGCCCGCACCCGGATGGTTGCGGGAGAGATGTCCGCGAGGGCGAACTCGAGCTGGTGCGTGCCGACGTGGGCGACGGCGCAGAGCCCGGAGAGGGTCGGGTCGCCGAGCGAGGCGGCGATCGCCAGCGCGGAGGTGTTGCGCACGAGACGCATGGTCTCGACGGTGGTGTCTTCCATCGCGAGGAGCAGGTCGCGCCGGGCGCGGTCACCCCAGCTCGCGGGCACCGCCACGCCGGCGAGGATGTGGTCGTCGCCCATGGCGTGCTGCAGCCCGACGAAGAGATCGCGCGCCGCGGCCACGGCGGCGGCCTCGCGCCCCTCCACGCCGAGAGACCACTTCCAGCGCTGCGCGTTGGCGCGCTGGATCACGCTGGCCATGTCATCGACCGGGCGCAGGACGATGGTCTGGTCGGGGCGCATCGCCGCCACGGAGATCCCGTCGGAGTGAAGCTGGAGGCCGATGAGGTGGGGCATTGGAGACGGAACCTTCCCGGGAGCCCCGAAGGCTCGACGCAGGTGCTCAGACCGATGAGGTCTGCGGCCTGATAGTCACAGGGACTGGGCGCTAGTTCCAGAAGGAGAGTTCAAGAAGCCGTGCGGCGCAAGGGCCGCAGAATCCCAATTGTACGCGGGGGGGAGCGAGGCGCTCAGGCGGCGGGCGCGGCGGTGGGGGTCTCCGCGGGGGTCTCGATGGGGGCGAAGAGGTTGGCGGGCGCGGCGCGCTCGGCGGTCTTGCGGCGGTAGAGGTAGAGCGGCACGCAGACGGCGATCGAGACGAGGGCGATGAACTGCGAGGTGGAGAGGTTGCCCACGGTGCCGCGCTCGGCGTCGTCGCGGATGACCTCGAGGAGCCCCCGGCCGATGCCGTAGACGATCCAGAAGGTGATGAAGATCTGGCCCTCCCACTGGCGGCGGCGCCACATGAAGAGGAGCGTCGCGAAGATGCAGAGGCCGAGCAGCGACTCGTAGAGCTGCGTCGGGTGCACGGGCACCGAGTGCTCGGTGGTGGGGGCGATGTGGCAGAGCCCGTCGGCGGTGTTGAAGAGGCCGTGGTAGGCGCGCTCGCAGACGTCGCGGGTCGCGCGGAACCCGAGGCGCACGTGCTGCTGCCAGGCGGGGGCGCCGTGCCCGTCGTGCCAGTGGGGGAAGGTGCCGAGGAACTTCAGCCACCCGGGCGCGCGGGGCGGCAGCGGCTCGCCGAAGTCGCAGCCGTACATGTAGCAGCCAAGGCGGGTGATCATGAGCCCGGAGCCGAGCGCGGGCACCGCGGCGTCGGCCCACTTCCAGAGCGAGAAGCCGTTGCGGTAGAGGTAGATCGCGCTGCCCAGCAGGCCGCCGAGGAAGCCGCCGTAGGCCACGAGCCCGCCGGAGCGGAGCTGGAGGATCTGCAGCGGCGAGGAGAACTCGTCGAGGTTGGTGAGGAAGTAGAGCACCCGCGCGCCGACGACGGCCATGAAGGCCGTGAAGACGTAGCAGTCGGCCATCTTGTCGCGGGGGAGGCCCTGCCGGTCGGTGAGCCCGAGCACGACGTACCAGCCGACCACCAGCGAGAGGCCGAGCATCACGCCGTACGAGTAGATGGGCAGCGACTCCCAGACGCCCTTCCAGATGGGGCCGCGGGCGAAGCCCTTGAGGACCTGGATGGCCTTCTCGCCGTTGGAGCCGTGGAGGCCGAGCGGGGCGGCGTAGGCGAAGACGCCGATGCCGATGGCGATGGAGAGCAGCGCGTTGGCGGGCGAGTCGGCGATGGGCCCCTTGTCGGCGGCCGCGCCCTTCGCGTCACCTTCCGCGGGCTTCTTCGCTGGAGCGGAGCCGCTGCGGTTGACGTTGACGACGATGGAGTAGAGCCCCCACAGGATGAGGGCGGGGACGATGAACTTGAACGCCCACCCTGGGACCGTGATCATGACCGGATGCATGGGGCAGCGGTGTAGAAGGGCCTCCGCGTGGGGTCAAGCACCGGCGCCCGAAGGCGCCACGCCCGATCAGAACGAGCGGACGAAGGAGAGCAGCGCGGGGTTGGTCCACTCGAGCGTGCGGTCGAAGCGGGCGCGAATCACGCCGCGGGGGTCGATGATCCACGTCTCGGGGAAGAGCCTGGTGCCGTAGCGCCGCTCGACCACGCTGCGGTCGGGGTCGAAGAGGATCGGCGCGCGCATCGACGGCGCGATGAGCGGGGCGATGCTCTCCCAGTCGGGGTCGACGGTGACCAGCACCAGCGCGAGCTCGGGGGAGCCCTGCACCAGCTCGTCGAAGGCGGGCAGCGACTCCGCCAGCTCCTCGATGCAGGGGGGGCACTCCTTCGACCAGAAGTGCAGCACCACCGTGCGGCCGCGCAGGGAGCTCAGGCGCACGGAGCGCCCCTCCCGGTCGCGGAGGTTGAAGTCCGGCGCGACGCGGTCGTCGCCGACGTAGTCGGGGCGGAGCGCGGTGATGAGGGCCGTGGAGCGGCGGTGCTCGCCGTCGAGGGCCGCGGCGCCGAAGCCCACTGCCGCCGCGAGGGCCGCGACGACGAAGAGACCAGTGGCGACCAGGATGCTGGGGTTGCGGGGAGCGGTCATGGTTCCTGCGTTTCGTCCCGGCGGAGGCGCGCCAGGAGGGCGTCCGCGGTGAGTCGATACTTGAACGCCGTGCGACCGCCGACGGCGATGACCGGCACGTCGTTGGTGTAGCGGGCCCGCAGCGCAGGCTCCTGATCGATGTCCACCACGGCGAGCTCGAAGGGGTGCTCGGCCCGCACGGCGTCGAGCACCGCCTTCGCGTCATCGCAGAGGTGGCAGCCGAGCCGGGTGTAGAGCGTGACCGTGGGGATCAATGGCTTGCTCGCGGAGGCGGTAGCACCGTGCCGCGAGCGGGGTCAACCGCGTGCAGCCGATGTCCCGGGGATTCGTGGCGGCGTTTCACCCTGTCAGGTGCGCCCGGTCACCGGGCGGATGGGCGGGGCCGGCGGGACCAGCGTCTCGCCCCGCTCCAGCGGCGCGATGCGCACGGTCTTCGTGCCCAGCACGAAGGTCATCAGCCCCCGGTCGTCGGTGTCGACGTGCTCCAGGAACTTGAACGACGGCTGCCGGTCGAAGCGCGCGAGCAGCTTGCCCCCGCGGACGTGGGCGTACACCACCCCGTCGGGGTCGACCTGCACGGTGCTCAGGTCGAGGGCCTCGGTGCTGTCGTCCGAGAGCTCCACCTCGACGCGCATCGAGGGGTCGGTCTCCAGCCGCACCGAGCGCACCACCAGCGGCGTGTGATCGACGGTGACGAAGCACCAGTCGAGCGCGTTGCGCATCACGTAGCGGCCGTTGTCGTCGAGGTCGATCCAGCGGGCGAGGGTGCGCGCGAGGCCCGGGTGCAGCACCCGCTCGCCCTCGTGCCAGATGTGCCCGTCTCGGTCGACGCGGATCCTGCTCTCCCGGCTCAGCTTGAACGGCAAGGCCTCGTCGCTCATGGGCTCTCCCTTCCTCGATCGGACACGACCTCGAAGATCTCCTCGTCGCGGAGCCCCAGCACCGTCCGCCCCGCCGCCCCGAGGCCCGGCATCGGGACGTCGCGAAACCTCGCCAGGAACCCTTCGGTCAGCCGTAGCACCAGCGTTCGCCCGCTGCGACGGTCGCGCACCTGCGTGCGGGTCGCCCCGTCGGTGGCGTCCACCCGTCGGAGGTTGAGCCGCCCGACGCTGGCCCCGGTCGACGCCGCGACGCCGTCGGCGATGCAGCTGTACTGCACCTCCGCGGGCGAGGTGTGCTCGACCTCCACGTCGAAGCTCCCCCGCTGGATCGAGAACTCCGAGAGCGCCCGCTCTCCCATGCGGTAGCCCGCCACCGCGAAGGGCCCGGCGCCTCCGTGGATCGCCGCCACCCGGGCGAGGGCCACCTCCTCGGCGCTGCGCCCCGGCGCCGCCGTGGTGGCCGTGGCCGCGCACCCCGCCAGCAGCGCGCACGCGACCATCGCGAAACCTCTCACAGAGCCCATGGCTTCAGCGCCTCCATCGCCCGATCGATCTCCTCGTCCGTGGTGTACGGCGCCGGACCCAGCCGCACGAGCTCTCCCCGCGAGTCGACGTGTATCCCCTGCGCCGCGAGCCCGGCCGTGGCGGCGCACGCATCGCGCACCCGGAGGGACACGAAGCCCCCGCGCCGATCGTCGCCCCGCGGCGTGGCGACGTCGAGGCCCAGCGCGTCGGCCCGGGCGATGATTCGCCCGGTCTGCCGAAGCGAGAGCGCTCGAAGCGCGGCGGGGTGAAGCCCCTGGGCGGTGAAGAAGCGCGCGACGGCCCGGGCGCGGTAGTGGCTCACCGGGTCGTAGGTGGCGCCGGCGAAGCGGTCGGCGCCGTCGCGGCCGTAGAGCACGGGCGCGTCGGTGCGGCGGTCGGCGAGGTGGGCGAAGTCGGCGAACCACCCGGTCAGCACGGGGCGCAGGTCGCACCCTGCGGGCACGCCGAGGAAGCACACCCCTTCGCCCCACTGGGCGTACTTGTACCCGCCGCCGAGCACGAACACGTCGTCGCCGATCGCCGCCCGGTCGAAGGGGACGGCGACGAAGTGGTGGTAGGCGTCGATGAGCAGCGGCACCGAGCGCGCGCGGCAGCGGGCGGCGAGCTCGCCGAGGCCGGGCACCAGGCTCGAGGTCTCGAAGAGCACCGAGGAGCAGAGCACGGCGGCGGTGTCGTCGGTCACCGCGGCGGCGAGGCGCTCGGCGAGGGTGTCGACCGGCGACGGGTCGACGAGGGTCACGCGCACGCCCTCCTCCGCGAGCCTCCGTAGCTGACGGTGCAGCGTGTGGAACTCCCCGGCCGTGCTCACCAGGTGCCGCCGCGTCGTCAGCGGCAGCGCGCTCAGGAAGCGGGTCACCAGGGCGTGGGTGTTGGCGTCGAGGGCGTAGTCCCGCGGGCGCCCTCCCAGCGCGGAGGCGAGGGCGGCGCGCACCTCGTCGGCGACGGCGAACGCGGCGCCCCACTTGTCGTCGACGTGGAGGGCGGCGTCGTCGAAGCACTCCAGCAGCGCGGCGCGCGCGACGTCGGGCCAGGCCTGATGCGAGTGCCCCGTGAGGAGCACCCGATCGGGTCGGAGGAAGGCGGTGTAGTGGGAGCGGAGGGTTGCGCTGTCGATCATCGAAGCGCGAGGGAGGGTATCACCGACCGCGCGGGGCCTGGGCCTGAGCCTGGGGGCCCTGCTGCGGACCCTGTCCCGGAGGGGCGGGGTTGAGGTTGACGAAGCGGCCCACCGGGGCGGCCGTGAGGGAGACGTCCCAGGAGAGGTCGAAGGGCGGCTTCACGTCGGCGGGGAGGCCGTCCATCGCGGCGCCCATGTCGAGCACCTGCTCCAGCCGGTCGTCGTCGAAGCCCGGCTCGTGGAGGCAGATCACGTTGGGCGTGGTCACCACGGCGGAGACCTCGTCGCCGCGCAGCGGCTTGCCGCAGGCGCCGTGCAGGGCGCTGATGAGGTGGTCGTTGATCACCACGCTCGCCACCAGCGGACCGAAGGCCAGCAGCGCGCGCTTCTGGTTCTTGTCCTCGTGCATGGAGACGTCGACGGCGAAGATGCTGTTGGGGAGCTCCTCGGCGAGGCGGCGGTCGAAGATGTCGCCCTTGAGCCCGGCGCCCTCCAGCTCTTCCTGCGTGGGGATGCGCACGTGCCGGTCGTCGGAGATGACCGCGACGAGGAGCGCGTCGTTCCACTGCTCGATGATCTTCGGGCTCTTGCCCTGGGTGGCCTGCTTGAACTGCTCGACCACGCGGGCCGGGAAGATGCGGGCGCAGACCCAGGCCTTGTCGCCGCAGGGGCACCACCGGGTGGGGTCGAGGTTCTTCGGCAGCTCGTCGCACGCGAAGCGGATCTCGCGCTTGAAGTCCTTGCTCCCCGGCGGCATCCGGAAGGGCATGTCCATGAGGTTGAGCGCGCGCCCGAGGGTGCCGTCGGCCCGCTTCGGGATGAGCTGCGTGCCCTGGGCCTGGAAGGTGATCTCCGGCCGCTCGGCGCGCACCGCGTCGGCGAAGCGCTTCACCTCGGTGATGCGGGCCATCGTCTCGCCCACCGCCGCCGCCGTCGTCTCCCCGAGGAACCACCCCAGGTGCGCCGCGCCCAGCGCCACGATCGGCACCTCCATCGGCCAGAGCAGCTCGCCCGCGGTGGCCACCAGCACCATGCCGTCGTTCTGCTCCTGCCACCCGAGGCCCACGCGCTCCATCTGCCCCTGGAGCAGCTTGCGCGTCGCCGACTGGTCCATCACCACGCCCGCGCGCAGCTCGCCCTTCTGGATCGCCTCGGAGTGCTCGTAGGCCCACTGCGGGAAGGCCGGGCCCTGCGGCATCGGGGCCATCTGCGGCAGCATCGCCAGCGGGAAGGCCGCCTTCTGCTTGTCGTCGCCCACGAGGTCCTTCACGCGCTGCTCGAGGCCCGCGTCCTCCTTGGGGCCGGCCCAGATCCAGTACCCGGGCTCCACCTCCTTGATGACCTCCTCGCCCTTGGCGGCCGCGTCGAGCGCGATCTTCCAGGTCTTGGCGAGGGTGAGCGGCCGGCCGAAGGTCTTCTCGATGGTCTCGTCGTCGACGGTGTCCGACACCTCCGTCTCCGCCCCGTCGAGCGGCGCGCGCAGCAGCCGCGTGCGGATCACCACGCCGTCGGTGAACGGCACGCCGCCGTCGCCGCCGGAGAGGGCCTCGACCACCAGCTCGGCGCCCGATCCCGGCATGGCCTTGATGAAGCGCACGCCGCAGACGCGCCGCGGGGTCGCGCCCTCGACGCTGACCATCTCGCCGGTGCGGGGGTCGGGCTGCGGGGGCATGATCTTCGCGCCGCAGACGCAGAGGCCCTTCCAGTTGGGGGGCTGCCCGACGGTCTTCGAGGGCTCCGAGGGGTCTTCCGCCGCGGGGAGCGGAGGCGGGTTCTTGAACAGCTCCTCGACGAACTTCGTGAGCTCCTTCGCGCCGCGGTAGCGCGGCTGGCCCTGCGGACCGGCGTACGGCGGGTCAGGAAACCCGAGGATCGTCGCGCCCAGGTGCCCGCAGTTGGGGCAGGCGCCGACCACGTGCGCGGTGTCGATGGGGAGCGGCGCGCCGCGGGTGATCTGGGTGCGCTGCCCGCGGCTCTGGTCGAGCGCGCGGCGGATCGCAGAGGCGTCAACGGTCTCGGTCATCGATGAATCTCCATCCCTTGGCTGGATAAGTGGGCGGCGGAAGATAGACGCATTCCCAGGTCGAAACCATAGCCCTCGCGCGCCCCCTGCCGCCTCGTGCGGCTCGCTCGGGGCCCCCTCCGTCGACTACGATCCCGCGCATGAGAGCAGCCTGCCCGAAGTGCGCGAACCCCGTGGTGAGCACCGCCAGCCGCTGCGGCCGCTGCGGCGCGTCCTTCAAGCCCTCGAAGGTCGACCGCAACCTCGACCGGGTGGTCGGCAACCTGCGCCTCGTGGAGAAGCTCGGCACCGGCGGCATGGGCTCGGTGTACCGCGCCGAGCACGTCGCGCTGGGCACCCCCTACGCCGTGAAGGTGCTGCACTCGCAGTTCTCCGACGACGACACGGTGGCCGAGCGCTTTCGCCGCGAGGCCGTGGCGTGCAGCCGGCTGCGCCACGAGAACACCGTCTTCGTCACGGACTTCGGCGTCCACGACGAGGTCGGCATCTACCTGGTGATGGAGTACCTGGAGGGCATCGCGCTGCACCACCTCCTGCGCCGCGACGGGCCGATGCCGCTCGACCAGTTCGCCCGGGTGGCCTCGCAGGTGTGCGACGCCATGGACGCCGCGCACCGCCTCGGCATCGTGCACCGCGACCTCAAGCCCGAGAACGTGATGGTGCTCACCGAGTCGGGCCGCGAGGGCCGGGTGAAGGTGCTCGACTTCGGCATCGCCCACCTCCGCGACAGCGGCGAGCAGGAGGGCGGCAGCATCACCCGGGCGGGCACCGTGGTCGGCACGCCCGCGTACATGAGCCCCGAGCAGATCGACCGGCGCTACGGCGAGGTGGCCCCGGTGTCGGACGTCTACTCGCTCGGGGTGATCTTCTACGAGTGCCTCGCGGGGCGCCGGCCCTTCCTCGGCGACTCCGACATGGTGCTCATTACGCAGCAGCTCACCATGGCCCCGGAGCCCATCGCGATGCACCGCCCGGAGCTGGTCGACGCGCGCCTCGGCGAGCTGGTCGCGGCGATGCTCGAGAAGAACCCCGCGCGCCGCCCGCAGAGCATGGCCGTCGTGCGCGCGATGCTCTCCGAGGCGATGAAGGAGCTCGAGTCCCTCGGCATCGTCGACGACGCGCGCATCACGGTGCTGCCCGTCTCCTTCGACGCGACGGACGTCCCGCTCTCGCGCTCGGAGTTTCCGGTCGAGCCGACGCGCACCAACCCCGACCTGCTGCGCTCCAACCCGTCGCTCCAGATCACCGGCATCGTGCAGCGCATCCGCGCCGAGGCGCCCGACTCCGCCGCCGCGACCCTGCTGGCCGCCCTTCCGAGCGCCGACGCGATGCGCAGCGAGGCCATCACCCTCGCGCTGTGGGGCGTGCTCCAGGACGAGCTGCTGAGCGCGCCGCCCGCCGACCCGCGCTTCGCGCAGAGCCTCTCGCACCTCACGCTGCTGCTCGACGCCGCGCTCGCCTCGCACTCGGGAGAGCGGCCGTCACCCTCACAGGAGAAGGTGTTCCGCGGGCTGAAGAACCTCTTCACGCTGGCGAGCGCCGACCGGCAGCGCGCCATCGCCGCGGGCATCGCGCCGCTCTTCGGTCGACCGCTCTTCCCCCTCGACGCGGTGCCGCGGAGCCTGGTGCCGGCCCGCCCCGACGGGTCGCTGGTCGACAAGCTCCGCCAGCCGGTGTCGGTCTCCGCGATGAAGGCCCTGCTGACCCACGAGATCTCCCTCTTCGGAAAGAAGAAGAAGCCCGAGTAGGCCCGACGGCCACTGACCATGGATGCCTACTCGCGGAGCACGCGACGCAGCGTCTCCAGCAGCGAGGCCGCGTCTCCGACCGGCGCCTCGCAGGTGGTCCCCCGGCACACGTAGGCCCTCGGGGCGCCCCCTTCGCCGGACGAGCGACCCATCACCAGCTCACGGTCGACCCCCATGGCGACGGCGGCCTCCTCGTCGGGGGCGCACACCAGCAGCCGATGCGGGAGGAAGACCGAGCGCGCCGCGGCGAGCAGCGCCCGGGTGTCGTCGCGCGAAGGATCTCCCAGCACGATCACCTCGACGCTCCCCCGGGTGGCGCGATCGACCGCTCGGAGCACCGATCCCATGCCCATGGGGTTGTCCGTCGCGGAGGCGGCGTAGAGGGTGAGCGCCCGGTCGGCGGCGGCGCGGTAGCCCTCCTCGCCGGTGAGCTCGGCCACGCGGAGGAGCGCCTCGAGGCAGAGCCCGACGCCGCCCGGGTAGGCGTGGTCGAAGGCGTCCCGGGAGCGGTAGAGCACCACCTCGGCGTCGGCCGGGGTGAAGCAGAGGGCGCCGGTCTCGGCGTCGACGAAGCGGGCGAGCACCGCGTCGAGGAGCGCGCGGGCGAGGGCGAGCGCGTCGGGGTCGAAGGTCGCCTCGAAGACGTCGACGGCGGCGTTGGCGAGGGCGCCGTGGTCGTCGAGGAAGCCGGTGCCGTAGGCCTCGCCGTCCTTGATGGCGTGGGCGAGGGCGCCGTCGGTGAGCGCCCGGTCGCGCCAGGCGTAGAGCCCGTCGCGGGCCACGGCGACGGCGTCGGGCTCGTCGAGCGTGGCGCCGAGGTGGGCGAGGGCGCCGAGGAGCAGGCCGTTCCATGAGGCGAGGCACTTGTCGTCGCGCATCGGGTGGGGGCGGCGCTCCCGGGCGGCGAGCAGCTTCGGGCGCACCCGTTCGATCACCGCGGCGACCTCGGAAGGAGGGCGGCCCAGCGAGGCGGCGACCTGCTCCATCGGTCGAGGGGTCCAGAGCACCGAGCGGCCGTGCTCGAAGTTGCCCTCCCGGCTCACGTCGTAGGCGGCGCAGAACACCTCCGCGTCGGCGGGGCCCGCGACGGCCTCGATCTCCGCGGCGGTCCACACGAAGAACCGGCCCTCCTCGCCTTCGCTGTCGGCGTCCTGCGCGGAGTAGAAGATCCCGTCGGGGGAGCGCATCTCTCGCAGCAGGTACTCGCGCGTGTCCTTCGCGATGGAGAGCAGCGCCTCCCGTCGGGTCTCGTCGCCCTGCTGCGCTCGCACCAGGCCCGCGGCGTCGACCGCGAGGCGGAGCAGCTGCGCGTTGTCGTACAGCATCTTCTCGAAGTGGGGCACCTTCCACTCGCCGTCCGTCGAGTAGCGGGCGAAGCCTCCGCCGAGGTGGTCCCAGATGCCGCCCTCGCGCATGCGCTGGAGGGTGAGCAGCGTGGCGTCGGCGCAGCGCGCCCCGAGGCCGCCGACGTCGATCGCCGCGCCCACGAGCAGCAGGTCGTGGGTCATGGTGTTGGGAAACTTGGGCGCCCGGCCGAAGCCGCCGTACTGCGGGTCGACCCGAGGGAGCACCCGCCCGAGCGCTCGCTCCAGCGCGTTGGGGGCGACGGCTCCGGCGGACGGGTCCTGGCGGCCGACGCGGGAGAGGGCGCCGGCGAGCTCGGCGGCCTGCGCGGCGACGTCGTCTCGGCGGGCGGTCCAGGCGTCGAGGATGGCGGCGAGCACGTCGCGAAACGACGGCATCCCGTAGCGGGCCTGGTCGGGGAAATAGGTCCCGCCGTAGAACGGCCGCCGCTCGGGCGTGAGGAACATCGACAGCGGCCAGCCGCCGCCCCGCTGCGACACCACCTGGTGGGCGAGCTGATAGACCTGATCGACGTCCGGGCGCTCCTCGCGGTCGACCTTGATGGACACGAAGCGCTCGTTGAGCAGCGCGGCGGTGGCCTCGTCCTCGAAGCTCTCGCGCTCCATCACGTGGCACCAGTGGCAGGCGCTGTAGCCGATGGAGAGGAAGACCGGCTTGTCTTCCGCGAGGGCGCGCGCGAAGGCGGCGTCGCCCCAGGGCTCCCAGGCCACCGGGTTGTGCGCGTGCTGCAGCAGGTAGGGGGAGCGCTCGTGGATCAGTGCGTTGGGCTTGCGCGAGGTGTCCATCGGCGGCCGTTGTCAGGCCGTCGGCAGGAGAGCGCAAGCCGCTGCGTGGGCGACCGACCTCAGCCGTTGGACCAGACCACCTCTTCGACCTCGAAGCCCGCGCGCTCGACGGACTGTCGCAGCGCGGCCTCGGTCACCAGGGCGTCGTCGACGGTGAGCCTCGCCTCGCCGACCTCGACCTGCAGGTCGCTCACTCCCGGCACGCGCTCCAGCACGCGCTTCACCGACACCACGCAGCCGCCGCACGTCATGCCATCGATCACCATCGTCGCGCTTCGCATACCCGATGAGGTAGCGCCATCCGGGGTCGCCGACCAGAGGCGCGTCGCGCTACCTTTCGGGCGCCACCCATGAACGCCGACCCCCCGGTGATGCTCTTCGACGGCCACTGCAACCTCTGCAACCACGCGGTGGACTTCGTGCTCAGCCGAGAGGCCTCGACGGAGCTGCGCTTCGCGTCGCTGCAGTCCGAGGCGGGGCGCTCGCTGCTCACCCGCCACGGGGTGACGCCCCCGGAGGGCGACCCCGACACGGTGCTGCTGGTGGAAGACGGCGTGGTGTGGTCGCACTCGGACGCGGCGCTGCGCGTGGCGAGGCGGCTGCGTATGCCGTGGAGGATGATCGGGTGCTTCGGCTGGGTGCCGAGGGTCGTGCGCGACGGGATCTACCGCTGGATCGCGCGCAACCGCTATCGCTGGTTCGGCAAGAGCGACACCTGCCGCATCGCGACCCCGGCGGAGAAGGCCCGCTTCCTGAGTGCGCCCGGAGGCTGAGTCAGGTGGTGGGCTTGTTCTTGTTCCAGTTGTAGCCGATCTGTTGGGCGATGAGCGTCTGGGTGCCGGGGCCCACCATGCCGTCGACGGTGTAGCCGAAGGACTTCTGCAGGTGCACCACGGCGCCGTAGGTCGCGTCGCCGAACTTGCCGTCCACGTTGAGCCCGTAGCCGAACTTGTTGAGGTTCTCCTGCAGGGTCCTCACCGCGGCGCCCTCGGAGCCCTTCTTCAGAACATCACTACCCGCCGTGCTTGCCATCGTCGTCACTCCCTTTGCCCAGAGCTCCATTGCCCTCGAGCGGCGTGTCTATCGGGAGCGCCCCCGCGGACGTCAACTCCCCTTCTTCAGGGGTACTTCATCGACCCACCGGAGAATCGCCTCGGTGATCTCGTCGCGGTTGGTCTCGTTGAGGATCTCGTGCCTCGCGTCGGGCCACACCCGCACCGTCACGTTGCGCATGCCCGCGCGCTCGTAGCCCTCGACGAGGGCGTGGAAGTCCTTGAGCCCCCGGTGCAGCGGGTCGCGCTCTCCCACGGTGAGGTAGAGCGGCAGGTCCTTCGGGAGCTGCGCGAGGTTGGTCGGGGCGCCGAGGGCGGGCATCGCGCCGAGCAGGTCGATCCAGAGCTGGGTGCTCGCCTGGAATCCGCAGCGGTCGTCGGCGATGTACTTGTCCACCTCCGCCGGGTCGCGGGAGAGCCAGTCGAACTCCGTGCGGTTGGGGGCGAAGGCGCGGTTGTAGTCGCCGAAGCTCATGCGGGTGAGCAGGGCGGAGGGCTTCGTCGCGCCGACGCGGGCGCGCTCGACCCGGGCCACGAAGCGCCCGATGGGAGCCAGCGGGTTGCTCACTGCGCTCGCGCAGCCGGAGAGCACCGCGCCCGCGAGCTGGTCGCCCCGCTCGAAGAGCACCTGCTGCGTCAGAAACGAGCCCATGCTGTGCCCGAAGAACACCCTCGGCACGCCCGGGTGCTGGCCGGTGATGTGGTCCCCGAGGCGGTAGAGGTCATCGAGCACCACGCGCCACCCGTGCTCGGCGCCGAAGTACCCGAGCGCGCCCTCCCTGGCGGTGCGCCCGTGCCCCCGGTGGTCGTCGGCGTAGACCGCGAGCCCGCGCGCCACGCAGGCCTCCGCGAAGCGTCGGTATCGCCCGGCGTGCTCGGCGAGCCCGTGCGCGACCTGCACCACGCCGCGGGGCGTCGACTCGGGAAGCCATCCGTAGACGAACACCTCGGTGCCGTCGCTCGCCTTCAGCGTAAACGTGCGCTCCAACATGGCGCGGACAGTACCCCAACTGCGCCGCGCGCCGAACGGCCGTTGCGGCCACCGCCCCTGGGCCTCTATGTCTGCGCGCCGTGAACGACCTCGCCCGCCTCCTCTTCGCCGCCGTCATGGGCGCCTCGGTGACCGCCGCCCTGCTCATCGTCCCCACCGTCGCGCGCGGCGCGAAGGGCGCGGCCGTGCCCGCCATCACGGCCGCGGGGCTCCTCGCCTGGCTGGCGGCGGCGGTGGGCGCCTCGTCGGGCGCGCTGCATCACGCCGCTGTCGCCCCCGCGCTGGCGGTGGGGCTGAGCGCGCTCTGGCTGGGCGCCGGTCCGCTGCGGCGCGCGTGGGAGGGGGCCTCAATGGCGGGCCTCGTGGGCCTGCAGGCGCTGCGCTTCACCGGCGGGCTGAGGATGCTCGCGGCGAGCGGCGGCTGGCTTCCCGAGCGGTACGGCACCCTCTTCGGCGCGGCGGACATCGCGCTGGCGGTGGCCGCGGTGGCGCTCGCCTGGGCCTGGTCGAAGGGCGCCCCGTGGGCTCGCGGGGCGACCCTCGCATGGGCCGCGCTGGGGGGGCTCAGCACCCTCGCGGGCCTGGTGGTGCAGGCGCGGCTGGTGCGCCCGACGCCGGGCTTCGAGGGGCTGTGGACCGTCTTCCTGACGCCGGTGCTCTTCGCCCTGCTGATGGTGGCGGGCTACCGCGCGAGGGTCGCGCCCATCGGGGGAGGGAGCGTCAGCCGCGCTGCGCGGTGATCATGGCGACGAGCGCGTCGTAGTTGCGCTCGAGATCGTCGTACTCCTTGATGGGAAGGAAGCGCGACGCGGCGCCCTCCCGGGTGACGTGCAGGTAGCGCGTCTCGAACCACCAGGTGAGCTCTCCGATGAGCCGCTCGAACTGGATCGCGTCGCGCCCCTCGACGGTCTTGCGCGCGGCGCACCAGGTCCACGGGTGCTGGGCCTCGATGGCGTCGAGGTCGATCCAGAGGGTGTTGGTGTTGAAGAGCGGAAACTCCCGGTCGGGGAAGCCCGCGGGCAGCCTGAACGCCTCCGCCAGCACCAGCCGTCCGTCGTGCAGCACGGGGAGGCCTCCGCGGTCGCCGCCCTGCTTCTCCACCAGCTCGACGGAGACCTGCGCGCCGCTGCGACGGTGCATCGCGTAGAGCGTCGGGTCGATGGTCGCGCCGAGGTTGTCGACGTTGGAGACGAGCACCGTGCGCACCCCCGCGGCGCGCCACGCGGCGAGCGTCCCCGCGGCGGCGAGGGCCTGCGGGAGGTCGCCGTGGCCCGTGGCGTAGGGCGAGGGGACGCCCTCGTCGGTGAGGAAGATCTCCCCCTCGGGGGTAAGCCGCAGCGACACGAACTGCGGCGCCAGCGTGACCAGCTCGGCGCCGGGCGGAGGTTCGTCGACGAGCGCCGCGGCGATGAGGTCGTGCGTCGCGAAGCTGGTCATCAGCGCCGCCCGGACGCTGCCCGACCAGCGCGCCACGTCCGCGAGCTTCACGTCGAGGAAGCGCTCGTCTCCAGGGGTGTTGAGCGGCGCGAGGGCCTTGACCACCGAGCCGTAGCGGGTCGCCATGCCGCCCGCGAGCACCACCACCGCGAGCTCGCCCCGGCGGATGGCCTCGGCGCCCTCCGCGGCGAGCTGCCGGGCCTCGTCGGTGTCGGCGTCCGGCGCGCTGACGGCGCAGTCGGCCGGCGGCGGGGTGATGTGCCCCTCGATGCGGTGCAGCGACTCGGGCGACCCGGCGGCCTCACGGAGCCGACGCCTCAGGGACTCCAGCGGGATGCGCTCCGCGTGGAAGCGGGTGAGGGTCTTCGCGAGGTCGTCCGGGAGGTCGATGGCTTTCATGTCGCGGGAGCACCCTCGGGCTGCGGTGGCCCGACGGCGGGCCGAAGGGATACGCCGATTCCGCGATTGTCGCTACGAAGATGCGGCCCGGCGCCGGGGCACTGCGATAGGCTACGGGGCATTGTCATGAAGACCTTCCCGGTCGGGCTCTTGGTGGAAGACCGTCCGTGCCTCGTGGTGGGCGGCGACCGCGAGGCCTTCGACAAGGCGCGTCGGCTCCTCGCGGCCGGGGCGAGGGTGACGGTGATCTCTCCCGCGCTGATGCCCTCGCTGGAGGCCGTGATCAGGGCCTCGGACGATCGCGCCCGCTGGGAGGCGAGGGAGTTCGTCGAGGCCGACCTCGACCCGCGCCCCTTCCTGGTGATGTGCTCGGTGCGCGACGAGGCCCTCTGCGCCCGGCTTCACGCCCGGTCTCTCTCCGACGGCTTCCTGCTGTGCACCATCGACCAGACGCGGTGGTGCACCTTCACCAACCTCGCGGTGGCCGACGTCGGCGAGGTGGTGGTGGCGCTGGGCTCCGGTGGCAGCGCTCCGGGGCTGCTTCGTCGGCTGAGGGACGACCTCGTCGCGGGTCTGGGGGGATCGTTTCCGAGCTTCACCCGCTATGTGAGCGACGTGCGCGCCAAGGCCTCCCTCGAGGGTCGTCGCGACGCCGTGGCGGAGGCCATCTCGGGCCTTCGGCTCGAGATCACGGTGCACCTGCCGTCGCAGTGGCGAGAGCGCTGGAAGGCCCTCTCTCCCGCGGGCTACGAGTCGGGCGTCCACTCGCTCCCGCCGCTGCACGACGAGCACGACGGCGGCTGAGCCTCCGCGTTGCGACCCCCCCGGTCGGGTGGTACGGAACCCCATGCGGCCGCGTGAATACCTGATCCCCATCTATCTGTGGATCAGCGCATCGTTGCTGCTGCACCTGCTCTTCGCCAGCGGCACCAAGGTCATCGCCGACCGGGTCGGCTCCGATCGACCGCGCCTGCTCGCCCAGCCCGGGGCCGGCGCTCCCAGCGTCTCGGAGATGGAGTTCGAGTACCCCCCGGAGCCTCCTCCGCCGCAGAGCCCCGCCACGCCTCCTCTGCCGTCGCCTCCGCAGCAGCAACGGCAGGTGGCCCGTCGCGAGCGCACCCCTCCGCCGCCCACGCCGCCCGCCGCCCGAGCCCCCGCAGCCCCGCCGACGCCTCCGGTGCCGGTGGCTGCGGCGCCGGTGGTTCCGCCTGCGGTGAGGCCGCCTCCGCTGCAGCGCTTCGTCGACCAGGTGAACCCCAACGAGGAGCCCGTCCCGGAAGACCCGCAGCACCTCGCGCAGAGCAACCGCAACGTGGCCGAGGAGACCCAGGCCGCGCTCCGCAACCTCGAGCGCGACCAGTCCAACCCCCGCGCGGGGGGCGCTCCCAACCGCACCGATCCCAGGAACCCGGGCAACGCCGACCGTCAGGTGAGCGCCGACTCGGAGAACTCCGAGGGTCGCTCCGACCGGGTGCCCGACCCCCGGCCTCGCACCGCCGCGGCCGCCGCGAACCGCCCCAACCCGGCCACTCCGCCGCAGGGTGATCGCGCTCCGGGGAGCGGCTCGGCTCCCTCCACCGCCGGGGCCGTCGGGCGCGAGGGGGCCGCGGGCGATCCGGTGCCGGGTGGCGCGGGGTCCATCGAGGTGGCGAGCGGAGCGCAGGGCGCCAACGGGGCCAACGGCGGAGGCGCGACGAGCACGTCCAGCGGCGGCTTCCAGGGGCTGCGGGGCATGGGGGCGCGCCGGGCGCTCGACTCCCTCACGCCCACCTGGAGCACGTACGCGTCCATCATCGGCGACGCGCGCATCGAGCGCGAGGCCGAGGAGGCGAGGCGCCGCCGCTCCGCCGCGAGGGGCAGCTTCACCGACGGCTGGCGAGACAACCGTGCCGCCATCGAGAACTTCGTCCCGCACGTGCGCGTGGGCAACCAGACGGCGCTTCGCACCGCGGCCTCGCCCTTCGCGGCCTACCTCACGGCGATGCACCGACGCATCCACCGGCTCTTCGCCGACGGCTTCCTCGAGGGCCTCGGGCGCGTGCCCGCCGACTCCCCGCTGCAGGACGAGGGGCTGGTGACCACGGTGGAGATCGTCCTCACCCGAGCGGGCGCGGTGCACTCCCTCGGCATCGTGCGATCGAGCGGGGTGCTGCCCTTCGACGTGGCGGCGCTCAACTCCGTGCGCCGCTCGGCGCCCTTCGGCGAGGCGCCCTCGGCGATCCTGTCGGGCGACGGCCGGGTCTATCTGCGCTGGGGCTTCCACCGCGACCACCGCCAGTGCGGCACCTTCAACGCCGAGCCCTTCATCCTCCCGGCCCCGGGCTCGGGCCCGGCGCCCTCGACCCCGGCGCCCTCGACGACGGACGACGGCCCGCCGGCGCGGCTCGGGATGGCTCCGGCCGCAGCAGGAGCTCCAGGTTCTCCAGGTTGATCAGCGCGTGCGCCGTCAGGGGCGCGAGCACCTCGCCGGTGAGGCGGTAGAGCAGCGCGAAGAGCAGGCCCATCACGAAGGCGCTCGCGGTCCAGGGGCGCAGGGCGCGGCTCGACGGGATGTGCAGCAGCCCGAAGAGCGTCGCCGTGAGGAGCGCGGCCGCGGGGAAGTTGATCCACCCGGCGAGCGCCGGGAGCAGGGCCCCTCGGAAGAGCAGCTCCTCGCCGACCGCTGCGGCGAGCCCGAGGGAGCGCAGCTCGCGGGCGGGGGTGCCGCCGAGCCCCTCCCTCAGGGCCGACTCCAGCGACGCGGCCCACGACGCCCGGGCGACCAGCGCCCGCGTCAGGCCGACCACGGCGACGCCGCTGAGCGCGCCGAGCGAGAGGGCCAGCGGCAGCGCGATGGCGTGCGTGCCCCCGAGGGGCGCTCCGTCGTGGAGGGCGCTCGCTCCGAGCGCGTGCCTCCACGTGAGCGCCACGAGCGAGAAGCCCGCGTAGACCAACAGCGCGGCGGTGGTGCGGGCGGATGCCATCGTGAGGGGGATCGGAGCCTACCGGGCGCTAACACCGCGCGGTAGGCGGCGCAACCGCTCGGGGGCTGCGTCGACGATTGACGGAGCGGGCGCGAGCCGTCAGTGTACCGCCGCGATGGAGGACGCCTTCTTCGACGCGGCGCCCCGAGTGCTGGTGGTGGATGACGAGAAGGTCATCCGGGAGATCCTCGCGGACTTCCTCTCGCTCGAGGGATTCGAGGTCCGCACCGCGGACGACGGGCAGAGCGCCCTGAAGGAGCTCGAGGGCAACGCGTACGACCTCGTCATCTCCGACCTGAAGATGCCCGGCATGGGCGGCCTCGAGCTGCTCAACGAGCTCAACCGCACCCACCCCGGCATCGTCACGATCATCATGACGGGCTTCGGCACCGTAGAGACCGCCATCGATGCCATGCGGCACGGCGCCTACGACTACGTGATGAAGCCCTTCCGCATCGAGGAGGTGGTGCACATCATCCAGCGCGGCCTGGAGAAGAAGCGCCTCACGGCGGAGAACCTCCGGCTCCGCGAGGCGGTCTCGCTCTACAAGGTCAGCGAGGCCATCGCGGCGTCGCTCTCGCTCGACGAGGTGCTCTCCACCGTCGCGACGGCGGCGCTCGACGACGTGCAGGCCGACCTCGCGCTCGTCTACATGGGCGACGAGGAGAGCGGCATGGTCGAGCGCTTCCGTCAGCAGAGCCCGCGCTTCATCGCCGACCTGGTGAGCGACCTCGGGATGCTCGGCTGCGACGTCCCCACGCTGGCGGAGCACTTTGCCAGCGAGCAGGTGCTCAACCTGAGCGGGGCGAGGGTGCGGCGCTTCCTGCTCAACCCCTCCGAGCGGCACATCGCGCAGGCGATGATCGCGGTGCCGCTGCGCATCCGGGGGAAGATCATGGGCTTCCTGGTGGCCCTCGGGTTTCAGCGAGGCAGGCGCTTCGACGAGGGCCAGCGCAAGCTCATCTCGGCGGTGGGCTCGCGCGCCGCGGCGGCCATCGAGAACGCCCGGCTCTACGAGAACCTCAAGGCCACCTTCAACCAGACCATCCAGGGCCTCGCGCGCGCCATCGACACCATGGACCGCTATACGGCGGGCCACTCCGACCGCGTCGCATACTACTCGCGGGTGCTGGCCACGCAGCTCAAGCTCTCGCCCGACCACATCGAGACGGTGCGCCAGGCCGCGCTGATGCACGACATCGGCAAGATCGGCTGCGTGCTCAACCTCAACCGCCCGGGCAGGCTCACCCCGGAGGAGTACGAGATCTTCAAGAAGCACCCGGGGTACGGGCGGGAGATCCTGGAGCCGATCAAGTTCCTGCATCCGCTGCTGCCGGGGGTGCACCTGCACCACGAGCGCTGGGACGGGAAGGGCTACCCCCTCGGGCTCAAGGGCGAGGCGATCCCGGTCATCGCGCGCATCATCTCCGTGGCCGACACCTACGACGCCATGACCAGCGACCGCAGCTACCGCCGCGCGCTGCCCCACGACGTGGCCATCAACGAGGTCGAGCGCTGCGGAGGAAGCCAGTTCGACCCCGGCATCTCGGCGCCCTTCCTCCAGGTGATCGAGCTCGACCGCGAGGAGAAGACCGCGCGCGGCGAGACGGTGCCGGAGTAGTTCGTCGCTGCTATCGTCCGGGTCACCTTCATGACCAACCGACGCACCCTCGCGCCCTGCCTCCTCCTCGCGGCGCCTCGACTGGGTGACCCGAACTTCGATCACACCGTCGTCCTGCTCGCGCGCCACGACGAGAAGGGCGCGCTCGGGTGGATCGTCAACGGCCAGGCCCTCGGCCGCGTCGGCGAGCTCCTCCAGAGCAGCAACCTCGTCACCAGCGAGTCGCCGCTGCCCGACGACGGCCCCTTCGCCCGCGACGCGCGCCGCGGAGGCCCCGTGCAGGGGCACACCGGGTGGCTGCTCTACCGTCGGGGAGAGGTTCCGCTCGCCGGGGAGATCGACGCGGGGGACGAGCTCGGCGTGACCGGCGACCTCGACGCGCTCGCCTCGGTGGTGCGAGAGCGCAACCAGGACTTCCGGCTGCTGCTCGGCTACGCGGGCTGGTCGCCGATGCAGCTCGAGGAGGAGGTCGCCCAGGGCGCCTGGCTCCCCGCCGACATCGACGCCGACCTGGTCTTCGACAGCGACCCGGAGACGCTCTGGAAGCACGCCTACAAGCAGGTTGCGGGCATCGATCCTGGCGCCTTCACCAGCACCCGGGGCGGCAGCGCGTGAGCGTTCGCCGGGGCTGGCGCGCGGCGCTGCTGGCCCTCGCGCTCCACGCCTCGACCGCGTGGGCCGACCTCACCGGCGCCCGCTCGGCGCTCGACCGGGGGGACTACGGCGCCGTGGAGGCCGCCCTTCGCTCGGCGCGCCCCGCGGAGCGAACGGAGGCCGATCGGCTGCGCGCGCGGTGGCTCTGGGAGACCGGGCAGCACGAGGCCCTCACGGCCCTGGCGACGAGGATGCAGCGCGCCGCCGCCACGCGCCCGGAGGGGCTGAGCTGGGAGGCCGAGGCGCTGGTGGCCGTCGGGCGCTACGAAGACGCGGTCGCTCGATGGCAGCGGGCGATCGAGCTCACGCCGCGCGGCGAGGCGTGGAGGGCGAGGGCGAGGGCGGCGACGTGGCTGTCGATCCTCGGGCGGAGAGACGAGGCGCGCGAGGCGGCCAACGGGCTCATCGACGCCTTCAACGACGGCAGCGCCGAGGGGGCGCGGGGCGCGGCGGCGGCGCGGATGAGGGACGCGGATTTTCTTACCTGCGTGGGTATGGCCGCGAGGGCCCTCGGGGCGGTGCGCGACGCCAACGGGGCCTTCAACGACGCGCTGCGGGTGGCGCCGGGGAGGGCGGAGACCAACCTCGAGCAGGCCGCGCTGATGCTCACCACGGAGGACTACGGCCCCGCCGGTGAGGCGCTCTCGGCGGTGCTGCGGGCCAACCCGAGGCACCCCCTGGCGCTGCTGCTGAGGGCGCGCACGCGGCTCTCCTCGGACCTCGACATGGCCCGCGCCCGGGACGACCTCGCGGCCGCGCTGGCGGTCCACCCGAGGCTCACCGGCGCGATGGCGATGCAGGCCTCGCTGATGCTGCGGGACGACGACGTGGCCGGGGCCGGTCGGCGGCTCGACGAGGCCTCGGCGATCAACCCGAGGGACCTCGACGTGCTCACCATGCGCGGCGTCGCCCGCTTCTCCGCGGGTGATCTGCCGGGCCTGCGCCGCTCCTTCGACGCCCTCTTCGCCGTCGCCCCGAGCTGGACCGAGGGGTACGAGGTGCTCGCGGATTTCGCCGACTGGCAGCACCGCTACGCCGAGGCGGCGACGCTGATGGGCGAGGGGCTGGCGCGGCCCGGCATCGCGGGCGACCGTCGCGCCGGGGCCAGGATGAGGGCCTTCCTGGGCATCAACCTGCTTCGGATGGGCCGCGAGGAGGAGGCCGTGGCCGAGCTTCGGCGCTCCTTCGAGCAGAGCCGCTTCAACGTGCGGGTGGCCAACCTGCTCAACTTCTACGAGCGCACCATCCCGGAGTCCTACGTGGTCGAGGCCGACGGGCCCTTCCGCATCCGGTACCACCGGGAGGAGAGGGCGATCCTGAGGCGGTTCGTTCCGCAACTGCTGCGGCGGGCCTGGGACGACATGGTGCGGCGCTACGGCTACACCCCCGAGGGCCCCGTCTCCATCGAGCTCTACGCCGACGCGGAGCACTTCTCCGTGCGCACCGCGGGCGTGCCCGAGATCGGCGTCCAGGGCGTGTGCTTCGGCCGCGTGGTGACGGCGCTCTCCCCCCGGGGAGGCCCCTTCAACTGGGGGCAGATCGTCTGGCACGAGCTCGCCCACGTCTTCGCCGTGCAGCGCTCGCGCTCCAGGGTTCCGCGGTGGTTCACCGAGGGGCTGAGCGAGTGGGAGGCCTTCCACGCCCGGCCCGAGTGGGCCCGCGAGGACGACCCCTCGCTGCACCGCGCGCTCGCCGGGGGTCGCCTCCCCCGCGTCGCGGACTTCAACACCGCCTTCACGCACGCCCGCCACGCCGACGACATGCTCACGGCCTACTACGCCGCGTCGCAGCTCGTGGCCTTCATGATCGAGCGCTACGGCTTCGAGCGCGTCGCCTCGATGCTCCCGCTCTGGGGCGAGGGGATCGCCACGCCGGAGGTCATCTCCCGCGCCCTTGGGGTCTCCGCCGACGCGGTCGACGAGGCCTTCCGCGCCATGCTGCGAGCGCGCCTCGCGTCCTACGACCGGGAGTACGTCGTCGACCGCGCCCGCTACCGCGACCGGGAGGCGATGGTGCGCGCCGCCGACGAGCGCAGCGGAGACGCGGGCGCCCAGGCCGACGCGGCGATGGCGCTGCTGCTGGGAGGCGACGCGGCCGGGGCGGCGAGGCGGGCGGAGGCGGCCATCCGGCTGGAGGGCGCGCAGCCGCTGGCCAGGTGGGTGAGGGCGACGCTGGCCCTCGAGGCCCGAGACGGGAGGGCGGCGCTCTCGGAGCTCGACGCGCTCAGGGAGGGGGGCCGGGACGGCTACGCGGTGAGGATGCTGGAGGCCAGGGCCGCCCGGCTGGCCAGGGACGACGGCAGGGCGCTCTCGGCGCTGACCGAGGCCACGCGCCGAGACCCGTCGCAGGTGGACGCCTGGAGGGCCCTCGCGGCCCTTCATGGCAGGGCGCACCGGGAGGCCGAGCGCGTGGCGGCGCTTCGCACGGTGGTGCGCCTCGACCAGCACGACCGGGAGGGGCTCTCGGAGCTCCTGGACGCGCTGCTGGAGTCACGGTCGTGGGCGGAGATACGGTCGCTGGCCGAGCACTCGGTCTCGCTCGACCCGGAGCGCCTCTCGGTGCACCTGGCCCTGGGGCAGGCGGCGCAGGAGCTGGGCGACCGCGAGGCGGCGATCGCGGCCTATGAGTCGGCGCTGGCGCTCGATCCGCCCAACGCGGCGGAGGTGAGGGCGCGCATCGAGGCGGTGCGCAGGGGGGAGCGCGCCCTGGCGCCCTTGAGGGCTCCGGCGGTCGTCCGCCCGGCGGCGGCGCCGTCGCGCTGACGGTTTACCGGGAGGGGTAGTGCTTGACCCCCGTGGACGGCGCGACGTAAAACCCGCTGGAAATCGTGTAAGCGGCGCGGCGGTATCGCAGTGGAGCGGCACCTTCGGTGCTGACGGTGTCCAGTGAGCGATGCTTCCCCTGAAAGCCTGACGACCCCTGCGGTGCCGCGCTCCCCCATGGGGCGACGGGTCACCGCGGCGACGATGACGGTGCTCACGGGGATGCTGATCTGGTACGGCGCGGGGTCGCTGCACCGGGAGGTCTTCGCCGAGCGGGCGCCCAACCCGATCGACCGAGCGTGCCTCCCGGGGCTGCGTCGGCTCCACGTGGCCTACGAGGCCGCGTGGGCGTCCCAGCGGGAGGGCGCGGCGACGCCGCAGGTCGTCGCGCTCGACGGAGATCTTCGAGGTTTGAGAGGCCTGTGCGCGCGCGAGGGCGGCGCGTCCCAGGAGGCGTTCGATCACCTGGAGCGCTGGCGCTACCGCGCCGAAGATCAGGTGAGGTTGTGGCGTGAAGCCGTTGGCGACGAGGCCGGGCGTGCGCTCGGCAACCCAGGAAATTCCCCATGAGTGAAGTGCAGACCTTCGAGTCGTTCGGGTTGAGCGAGCCGGTGCGCAGGGCGGTGGCCGAGGTGGGCTACCCGACGCCCACGCCGGTGCAGCAGGCGACCTTCCAGACCATCGCCGAGGGCAAGGACGTCATCGTCCAGAGCCGCACGGGCAGCGGCAAGACGGCGGCCTTCGCGCTGCCGCTCATCGACCGGGTGATCAAGCCCGCGCGCAACGTCCAGGTGATGGTGCTCTGCCCCACGCGCGAGCTGGCGCTGCAGGTGGCGGGCGAGTTCGAGCGCCTGGGCAAGTACTCCGACCTCGGGGTCGCCCCGATCTACGGCGGCGCCGGGATGCAGCAGCAGATCGACGCCCTCAAGGCGGGCGCCAAGGTGGTCGTCGGCACGCCGGGCCGCACGCTCGACCACCTGCGCCGCAAGACCCTCGACGTCTCCAACCTCCGCGCCATCGTGCTCGACGAGGGCGACGAGATGCTCTCCATGGGCTTCGCCGAGGAGCTCAACGCCATCCTGGGCATGCTCCCCAAGGGCCGCCAGGCGCTGATCTTCTCGGCCACGATGCCCGACGCCATGTCGCGCATGGCCGCGCGGCACCAGCGCGAGCCGGTGACCATCGCGCTCAGCAGCGACAACGTGGCGCCCTCGGGCATCGAGCACCACGCGTACTTCTCCGCCTCCGGGGGCTCGGTGCCCGACCTGCTGAAGGTGCTGGAGATCGAGAAGCCCAAGGCGGCGCTGGTGTTCTGCAACACCAAGGCGGAGACCGAGCAGGTCGCGCGCGGGCTGCAGAACGCGGGCTACCGCGCGGAGTACCTCAACGGCGACCTCGCGCAGAACGACCGCGAGCGGGTGATGGGCCTGCTGCGCGAAGAGCGGGTGGACTTCCTGGTCGCCACGGACGTGGCCGCCCGGGGCATCGACGTGCCGCACCTGTCGCACGTGATCCACTGCGGCTTCCCGGAGTCGCCCGAGGCCTACGTGCACCGCTCCGGCCGCACCGGTCGCGCCGGGCGCACCGGCACGGCCATCTCGCTCATCGGCCCTCACGACATCGGCAACCTCTACCTGCTGCGGCTCACCTACGGCATCCGCCCCATCGAGCGCACGCTCCCCAGCGCCGCGGAGAACCGCACGCGCATCGAGGCGGCGCGGGTCGAGTCGCTGGTCACGGCGGCCTCGGGCAAGGTGTCCGACGACGCGCTGGTGCTGGCGAAGCGCCTGCTCACGCACGACGACGCCGAGCGCGCGGTGGCCTGGCTGGTCGATCGCTTCGTGATGGGCGTCCGCGAGGAGGAGGCGATGCCCCCCGTTCCGGCCGAGAGGCCGAGCGCCCCTGCGGCGGCTGCGGCGGCGGAGGCCCCTGCGAGGGAGCCTCGCGCCAACGGCCGTCCCCCGAGGGAGCGGGCGCCGCGCCGGGAGCGGGCGGAGCCGGAGCCCGAGCGCAAGATCGAGGTGCACCACGCCGACCCGAAGGCCCCGGAGGCGACCCCGGGCGAGGAGATCGGGATGGAGAGCCTCGAGCTCGCGGTGGGCCGCCGCGAGGGGGTGCGCGCGGGCGAGGTGGCGAGGCTGCTGCGCGACGTCGGGCTGCTCGCGAAGTCCGAGGTGGGGCGCATCCACGTGCGCGACCGGGTGACGCTGGTGAGCGTGAGCGCGGAGAAGATCGACGAGCTGCTCGAGGTGCTCGCGGACGTGAAGTACAACGACGTCCCGGTCTCTCCGAAGCGCGCCGACGTGGCCTCGGCGCCGGAGACCTCGGCGCCGGTGATCGCGGCGGAGACCGCGACGGCGGACTGAGCGGGCGTGCGGCGGCTGCATCGAGCGCGCAGGCTGCTGGCCTGCATGGGGGGGCTGTGCCTCGGTGCTGGCGCGGCGCTGCGCGAGGGCCGGGCCGATCCTCCGGTCGCGGCGGTGCGGCTCGACCTCGCGGACTGCCTCGCGAGGGCCGAGCGCGCGTACCCCGGGCTGGTGGCGGCGCGGCACAAGATCGCCGCGTCCGACGCGCAGCTCGACGAGGCCTGGGTGGCGCCCTTCTTCCCGGTGAGCGTGACGGGCTTCATGTCGCTGGCGCCGACGGCGCGCGGCAACTCCACCTACTCGCCGGACGTGTTCGCGCAGAACCCCCTGGTGAGCGAGACCGGGTACATCGCCCGGGTGACGGCGGACACGGGCGTGCCCATCTCGCCGTGGACCTGGGTGCGACTCGGGCGGGTGCGCGACGCGGCGCGCGCGGGCATCCGGGCCAACCGGGCTGAGGCCGAGCGGGCGCGGCTCGAGCTTCGGGCCAACGTGCGCAAGGCCTTCTTCGGGGTGCAGTCGTCGCGAGACGCGCTGTACCTGATCGAGCGCGCCGAGGGGTACATCGCCACGGCGAGGGAGCAGCTCGCCAACGCGCGTACGCAGGACGGCGGGACGGTGGGGCCCAACGACGAGGCGCAGCTCGAGATGGCCGCCGAGGAGCTGGCGGTGCAGCGGGCGACGGCGACGCGGCTGGGCAACCTGGCCCGCGCGGCGCTGGGGCTGCTCACCGGCGTGGGCGACGCCATCGACGTGCCCGACGAGCCCTTGTGCCCCTACCGGGTGGAGCTCGGGTCGCTCTCGCGGCACCTCACCCGGGCGAGGCTCAACCGCCCCGAGGTCGACATGATCGCGGCGGGCGTGGCGGCGCGCCAGGCGGCGGTGTCCATCCAGGAGTGGGCCTACCTGCCCGACCTCGCGCTGGGGATCACCGCCGCGGTGTCGAACGCGCCCACGATGGCCGAGCAGCCCAACCCCTTCTCGGCCAACAACAACAACTTCGCCTACTGGGGCGGCGGCCTGGTGCTGCGATGGAACTTCGATCCGGTGGTCAACCGACAGCGCGTCCGGCGCTTGTCATCGGAGCTGGCGATGACCCAGGCGCAGCAGTCGCTGGCGCTCGGGGGCATCGCCCTCGAGGTCACCGAGGCCTACGAGCGGGCGAGGGAGCAGCAGTCCATCGAGGCCGCGAGAGAGCGTCAGGAGCGCTGGGGCTTCCAGTGGTTCACCGCGGTGTTCACGCAGTTTCAGTCGGGCGCGGTGGAGGTCGGGGACATCCTGAGCCCGCTGCGGCAGTACCTGACGGCGCGGGCCGGGCACATCCAGGCCATCAACGACCTCGACGCCTCGCTCTCGCAGCTCGCGATGGTCACCGGCCAGGCCGACATGGAGGGCGCTCCCTCGACCGAGTGCCGGGCCCCGGTCGCCCCGGCGTCGCCCCCGGTCGGCGCGGACGGGGGCGCGTCCGAGGATGACATCGAGGCGATCCTGAGGGCTTCGCAGGCGGCGGAAGCGCCGGCGGCGGCGGTGGATGCGGGGGTGCGGCCGCCGGGCGCGGACGGGGGTATCGCGCGGCCGCGGTGATCGCCTAGTGTCCGGCGCCATGAGCGAAGCCGTGACGCGGCCCTGGTGGCGGTCGAGCACCCTCTGGATCTTCATCGGGCTCGCGCTGGGCATCCTCCTCGGGGGCTTCTTCCCTCAGGACCAGCACCCCGCGGTCTACAACCTCTTCCGCTTCTTCTCGAAGGCCTTCATCTCGCTCATCAAGGGGCTCATCGTCCCCTTGCTGCTCTCCACCATCGTGGTGGGCATCGCGCAGACCGGCGACATCAAGGCCGTCGGGCGCATGGGCGGAAAGGCCCTTCTCTACTTCGAGGTGGTGACCACCCTCGCGCTGGCGATCGGGCTCCTCATCGCCAACACCATCCGTCCGGGCGACGGATTGCCCCTCGACGCGGGCGCCCACGTGGCCGGCGTGGCGACGCAGCGGGCGCGCGACGGGTGGGAGATCGCGCTGCACATGTTTCCCTCGAACGTGGTCCAGCACGCGGCGGAGGGGGACATCCTGCCGGTGGTGATCTTCGCGACGCTGCTGGGCCTCGCGCTGGCGCGCTCGGGCGACACGGGGCGCCCGGTGTTCGTCTTCTTCGAGGGCTTCGCGAAGGTGATGTTCAAGTACACCGAGATGGTGATGGCCCTCACTCCCCTCGGGGTGTTCGGCGCCATGGGATACAACATCTCGCACATGGCGGCGGGGCACGTCGTCGACGGTCACCTCATCAAGGGCTGGCCCGCGGTGCTCTACCTCCTCGGCCGCTACGCGCGCCTCGTGGGGAGCCTCTACCTCTCGCTCGCGGTGATGTTCTTCTTCGTCTTCGTCCCCATCCTGATGATCTGTCGGGTGAGGGTGATGGAGTTTCTCCGGGCCATCCGGGAGCCCGCGCTGACCGCCTTCTCGACGGCCTCCTCCGAGGCCGCGCTGCCACGGCTGCTGGAGGACATGGTGCGCTTCGGGGTGCCCCGGCGCGTGGCGGGCTTCGTGATCCCCACCGGGTACTCGTTCAACCTCGACGGGTCGACGCTCTACCTGGTGTTCGCGAGCCTGGCGATCGCGCAGGCGGCGCACGTGGAGCTCACGGTGACCCAGCAGCTCACGATGGTGCTCACCTTCATGCTCTCCTCGAAGGGCGTCGCGGGCGTGCCCCGCGCCACGCTGGTGATCATCGCCGGCACCTGCGCCAGCTACGGCCTTCCGGGGGAGGCCGGGGTGGCGATGCTGCTCGCGGTCGACGAGGTGATGGACATGGCGCGCACGACCCTCAACGTCACGGGCAACGCGCTGGCAAGCGTGGTGATCGCCCGCTGGGAAGGGGTGTTTCGTACGGAGGAGCGCGGGGCGTAGCGCCCCTCCACAGGGGACTTGAAGGGGTGAGACGGTCTCAACTCTTCAGTTCCCTTGTGGAACGGAACAAGCGTGCGGTCAGGGCAGGATGATGAGCGTGTAGGCCGAGCGCTCGGAGGAGGCCAGCATCGAGCGGTGCGGGCGGTGGTGCCGGCGTCGCACGGTGAGCGGCGCCTCCTCGGCGGGCTCGACCGCCGCGGCGGCCTCGACCGGCTCGGCCACCGGGGCGCTCGTCGGGGCGACCGGGGCGCGCCGGGCCGGGCGCACGGGGTGGGAGGTGAAGACCGGACCCGAGGGCTCGTCGGCGTCGGAGAGCGAGGCGTGGAAGCCGAGGGCCGCGCCGCTCGCGAGCAGCAGCCCGAAGGCGGCGAAGTGCCGCCGGGCCTGGTGCGCGGGGGAGGGCGCCACCGAGCGCCGCTCGACGGCGTCGGCGGGCATCGGGATCACCGAGCGCCGCACCGGGAGCGGGTGGAGGCTGGCTCGGGCCGTCGGCACATCGGAGTGGCGCTCATCCATGTGTCGATGACAACTCCATCGTTGATGGTCGTCAATGGCGCCAATGAACAATCACCTTGTAGGTATATAGGTGCCGGGCGAGCGCTGGTGAGCGCGAGAAGCGCGGAAAAGACGGTGGGCGGTGATGTGGGGGCAGGTGCCGCGTCGGCCCACGGGGGCGACATATCGGAAGAGATCTTCAATCGATATCAGCGCGGATGTTCATTGGATATCTCAGCCGGCCATGCGGTCGAACTGCACCGGGTCGTGGGCGCAGAAGACCCGCACCTCGCCGCCGTGGTCTCGGGCGAGGTCGCGCAGCCGGGCGTGGTTGTTGTGCACGGCCGAGCGGTCGATGGCGATGAGGCCCTCGAAGGCGCGGAGGCCCGAGGGCATCGGGTCGGAGCCGGGCTCGACGGCGCTGCGGTGGAAGAAGGCGTCGCCCGCGTGGAGCAGCCACTCGGCGCCCGACTTCACGGCGATGCACGCGTGCCCGCGGGTGTGCCCCGGCATCGGGACCGCCAGGACCTCCGGCGGCAGCCCGGGGAGGTCGCGCACCGCGGCGAAGCCCATCCAGGGCTCCCCCGTGCTCTCGTAGGGCGCCCACCTCGGGCCGTGCGCCCAGTGGCAGGCGCGGTAGCGCTCCCGCTCTCGCCAGGAGGGCGAGTACGCCGCGTCGTGCTCCCGCTGGTGGACGTGCACCGTGGCCTCGGGGAAGTCGCCGAGGCCTCCCGCGTGGTCGAGGTCGAGGTGCGTCACCAGGATGTGCCGGACGTCCTTCAAGGCATATCCGAGCGCGGTCACGTGCTGGGCGGCGGTCTTGATCGGGGTCCTGCCCATGCCCACGGCTGCCACGAAGGCGGCGCCGAGGCGGCCCTTCGGGTCGAGCACGTCGGCGCTCCCGACGCCCGTGTCGACCAGGATGAGCCCGTGCCCGTCGGTCTCGACGAGCAGGCAGTGGGCGACGAGCCGGGCGGGCTCGAAGTAGCCCCCGTCGCCGTTGATGAGACGGCGGGAGAGCGGGCACATGGTCGCGCAATCGATGTGGTGGACTCGCATGGGGGCGCCGACTCTATCCCGCCGCGGCGCCCGATTGGGCTTGCGTCAGCCCAGCAGCTTCAGCAGCCCCAGCGCCAGCCCCGTGGAGAGCAGCGTCACCGGGACGCCCACCTTGAGATACTCGACGAAGCCCACCCGGGTCTTCGCCTGCTCGAAGACGATCACGTTGGCCACGGAGCCCAGCAGCGTCAGGTTGCCCGCCAGCGTCGACACCAGCGCGGTCACCGTCCAGGCGTGCTCGGGGTCCGGGAAGGACCTGATCCAGGGCTCGAGCAGGAGGATGAGCGGGACGTTGCTCACCACCTGAGACCCGAGGGAGATCACCGGCACCAGCAGCAGGTCGGCGTGGGCTCCGGTCGTCGGCCCCAGCACCCGGAGCGCGTCGGCGGGGAGGCCCGTCTGCCGCAGCGCCGCCACCGAGATGAACAGCCCCGCGAAGAAGAGGGGTACGCTCCACTCGACCTGGGCGAGCACCTGGTGGGCCTTCTCCCTCGAGGCGATGAGCGCGAGCGACGCGCCCGCCAGCGCGCTCCACGCGAGCGGCGCGCCCGCGAGGTTGGCCGCGATCACCACCCCTACGGCCAGCAGCGTCCAGGGCAGCATCCGAGCGTCGCCTTGCGCCGCGAGACCCTCGGGCTCCCTCGGGCCCTCTTCGGTCAGGCGCCCGCGGTAGAGCCCGTGGAGCAGACCCGCGGTCACCGTCAGCGCGGCCAGCGTGGGCAGCGCCGAGTGCGCGAGGTATCCCCGGTAGCTGAGCCCCGAGAGCCTCGCGACCAGCATGTTCTGGGGGTTGCCGCCGAGGGTGAGGGCGCTGCCCGCGTTGGACCCCATGGCCACCGCGAAGAGCAGCGGCCTCACGGCGGCGCCCGTCCTGCGGGCGAGGCGCACCACCAGCGGCGTGGCCAGCACGCACACCGCGTCGTTGACCAGCACCGCCGAGAGCAGCCCCGCGCCGAAGGTCACCGCGTAGAGCAGCGCCGCGGGGGAGCGCACCCTCGTGGCGAGCATCTCGGTGGCGCGGTCGAAGAAGCCCGCCTCGCCCATGGCCGAGGAGACGATCATCATCGCCACCAGCAGGGCGATGGTGTTGGGCTCCACGGCGTGGAGCGCGGCGTCGGGCGAGAGGCCGTGGGGCCCGGCGAAGTGGCCGGCGAGGACCAGCGCCGTGGCGCCCACCAGCGCCAGCGCCGGGCGGCCGATCGGGAGCAGAGACACCCGGCGGGCGCTGATGCCCGCGTAGGTCAGCGCGAAGAGCGAGAGGATGACCCAGCGCACGAGCGATCGCGGAGGATCAGGGCCTGGTGCGCGGAGAGCCCGTCAGCTTGATGCGCTCGTCGCGGGCGTGCCGCTCCTTCGGGTGCTCGTTGTACCAGGTCTCGTAGCTCTCCCGGGTGATGACGACCTCGAGCACGCCCTCGCGCTCGACCTTCGCCTGGCAGCCCAGGCGGGAGACCGCCTCGACGTCGAAGGCCTTGTCGAGGATGTCGTTCTCCTCGTCCTCCATCTCCGAGAGCAGGTTGAGGCCCTTCTTCACGTGCACGTGGCACGTCGAGCAGGCGCACACCCCGCCGCAGGCCGATCCCTCCGGGGCGTGGGCCTTCTGAGCCGCCTCGAGCAGCGAGGTCCCGAGCGGGACCTCGACCTCTACCTCGCCGTCGTCCGTGTTGAGAAAGCGCACCGTCGCCATCGCCTCAGGTCTCCTTGTCGGACGCTTCGTCCGCCGCATACGAGGCCGCGAGGTGCGGGTGCTCCGGGCGGTCCTTCACCGTGTCCTCGATCTCCGCCACCGCGCGGCCCTTCATCGCCTGCTGCACCGCCCGGTCCATCCGCCGCTCGGCCAGCGGATGCGTCGCCCGGTCGAGCCCCTCGGTGCGATGGTGGATCTTCTTGCCGTCCTGCCCCGCGATGGCGTCCCTCAGCGCCTTCAGGGCGCCGTCGAGCTCCGCGCGCTCGTCCTCGTCCAGCAGGTCGCCGTCCACCTTGAGCGCCGCCTCGGTGGCCGCGATCACCCGCTCGCCCTCGATGATCCGCTCCCTCAGCTGCCGCGCCGCGAGGTCGGACTCCGCGTGCTCGTAGGACTCCAGCAGCATCCGCTCGACGTCGTCGCCGCTCAGCCCGAAGGACGGCGTCACCTCGATGCGCTGCTCGATGCCCGTGTTGAGCTCCCTCGCGGTCACCGTGAGCATCCCGTCGGCGTCGACGCGGAAGGTCACCTCCAGCTTCGCCGCCCCGGCGGGCATCGGCGGAATACCCTTGAGGGTAAACTTCGCCAGCGAGCGGTTGTCCGCCGCCAGCTCGCGCTCCCCCTGCACCACGTGCAGCTCGAAGCCCGTCTGCCCGTCGGCGTAGGTGGTGAACTGCTGCGCCCTCCCCGCGGGGATGGTGGTGTTGCGGGGGAGTATCTTCTCCGCCACGCCGCCCATGGTCTCGATGCCCAGCGAGAGCGGGATCACGTCGAGGATGAGCGCGTCCTCCTGCGCCCCGTCGCCCGCCAGAAGGTTGGCCTGGATCGCCGCCCCGAAGGCCACCACCTGGTCGGGGTCGATGTCCGAGAGGGGCTCCTGGCCGAAGAGCTTCTTCACGTGCTCGCGCACCGCGGGGACGCGCGTGCTGCCGCCCACCAGGATGACCCCGTCGACCTCCTCCGGTCGCAGCCCGGCGTCGCGAAGGGCGCGCTTCACGGCGGGCGTCGTGCGCTCGATCACCGGCCTCACGATGTCCTCGAACTCCGTGCGGCGCACCGAGCGCTCGAAGGTGGTCTCCCCCGCGGTCACGGCGATGACGGTGTTGGGCCGGTCGGTGAGCTCGTGCTTGGCGAGCCGGGCCGCGTCGAGGGCCGCGCGCACCAGCTCCGGCGAGGCGGTCGCGGGGTCGACGCCCATGTGCCGGAAGACCCACTCGGCGAAGGCGCGGTCCATGTCGTCGCCGCCGAGCTGCGCGTCGCCGCCGGTGGAGCGCACCTGGAAGACCCCGTCGTCGAGGGAGAGGATGGTGACGTCGAAGGTTCCGCCGCCGAGGTCGTAGACGGCGAAGGTGCCTCGGGTGCGACCCTTGTCGAGCCCGTAGGCGAGCGCCGCCGCGGTGGGCTCGTTGAGCAGCCGCAGCACCTCCAGGCCCGCGAGCTTCGCGGCGTCCTTGGTGGCCTGCCGCTGGGCCTCGTCGAAGTACGCCGGGACGGTGATCACCGCGCCGCCGATGGTGCGCAGCTTCTCCTCCGCGTTGGTGCGCAGCACCCGGAGGATCTCCGCGGACACCTCCACCGGCGTCAGCGTTCGGCCGTGCACCTTGAAGCGCACGGTGTTCGACTGCCCCGGCTCGGGCATGGCGAAGTCATAGGGCCCCATGCGCCGGGTCTCGGCGTCGTCGGCCCCTCGGCCCATGAAGCGCTTCACCGAGACCAGGGTCTCCCTGGGGTGCAGCGCGGCCTTCTCCCTGCCTGCGTTGCCCACCATCACCCCGCCGTGCTCGAGGTAGTGCACCACGCTGGGGAGCAGCGGGCTCATGTCGCAGTCGAGCACGCACTCCGGTCGTCCATCGACGGTGTAGGCCACCAGCGAGTGGGTGGTGCCGAGGTCGATGCCGATCGGCGTGGGCCGCGCGGAGGGGTCGAAGATCTGGAAGAGCGCCATCGGAGGGGTTGAACCTGTGGGGTGTGACTTCAGGAATCGAGTGCCGCGTCGGCTTCTTCCTCGAAGCGACGGAAGTATTTCAATCGCACCAGCGCGTCGCGGGCCCGTCCTAGCGCATCGGGGCCTGGAGCGGGCTGGTCATCGAACACCGACGCGAGGAGCGCCTCCTCGGAGCCCGATCGGGCGCGCACCTGGGCGAGCAGCGCGGCGACCTTGTCGGGCGAGCGCCGGGCCTCGTCGAGGGACTCTCGCAGCTCCATCACCTCCATCAGCAGCGACTGCGAGGGCCGGTCGGCGTCGCCCACCGCGAGGCCGTGCGCGGAGAGCAGCGCCTCGGCGCGGGAGAGCGGGTCGCGCAGGGCGCGGAAGGCCTCGTTGACGGCCACGGCGCGCTCGAGGGCCATGCGGCGCTCGCCGGCAGGGCTCTGCACGTAGCGGTCGGGGTGGAGCGTTCTGGAGAGGTCGCGGTGGCGCTGCTCGAGCGCCGCCCGGTCGAGGGAGAAGCGGCGCTCGACGCCGAGGAGCTCGAAGGGGTCGGTCATGGTGGCCCGTCGATGAGGGGTGAGAGGGGGAGGGCTACGGGGGAGCGATCAGACGCCGAAGCTCTCGCCGCAGCCGCAGCCGGTGGCCTCTTGAGGGTTCACGAACTTGAACCCGTGCTGCATCAGCTTCACCTCGTAGTCGAGAGTGGTCCCGTTGAGGAAGACCAGGGACTTGGGGTCGACCACCACGCGCAGCCCGTCGAAGTCGAACACCTGGTCTCGGGTGCCCTGCTTGTCGGCGAACTCGATCACGTAGGAGAAGCCCGAGCACCCGCCGCCCCGCACGCCGAGCCGGAGCAGCGCCTCGGGGGTGCCGCGCTTCGCGAGCGCCTCCTTGGCCTTCTCCACCGCCTTCGGGGTCACCTGCACTGCCAGCTCCGTCACCATCGCTCTCCTCCTCTCCTCTCCTTCGCCTACGCGCCGCGCTTCGCCGACTGCTTCTTGCGGAAGTCCTCGATGGCGCTCTTGATCGCGTCCTCGGCCAGCACCGAGCAGTGGATCTTCACCGGCGGCAGGTTGAGCTCCTTCACGATGTCCGTGTTGCGGATCTCCGAGGCCTCGTCGAGCGTGCGGCCCTTCAGCCACTCGGTGGCCAGCGAAGAGCTCGCGATGGCCGACCCGCAGCCGAAGGTCTTGAACTTCGCGTCCTCGATCACCCCGGCGTCGCTCACCTTGATCTGCAGCCGCATCACGTCGCCGCACGCCGGAGCGCCCACGAGGCCGGTGCCCACGTTGGGATCTTCCTTGTCCAGGGTGCCGACGTTGCGGGGGTTCTCCGCGTGCTCGATGACCTTCTCGCTGTATGCCATGACCGTATTCCTTCTACCGTTGTCCGTTGAAGATCCGCCGCGAGATCAGTGCGCCGCCCAGACGATGTCCTTGAGGTTCACGCCCTCCCTGGCCATCTCGTAGAGCGGCGACAGGTCGCGGAGCTTCTTGACCTTGTCCACCACCAGCTTCGCCACGTAGTCGACCTCCTCCTCGGTGGTGAACCGCCCGAGGCCGAAGCGGATGCTGGTGTGCGCGAGCTCCTCCTCCACGCCCAGCGCCCGCAGCACGTACGAGGGCTCGAGCGACGAGCTGGTGCACGCGCTGCCCGACGACACCGCCACGTCCTTGATGGCCATCATCAGCCCCTCGCCCTCCACGTAGGAGAACGAGACGTTGAGGTTGTTCGGGAGCCGCCGCGCGTCGTCCCAGGCGCCGTTGATGTGGCACTCGTCGAGCTCGGCGAAGAGCTTGTCCTTCAGCCGGTCGCGCAGGGCCTTCACCCGCTTCGACTCCTCGCGCCACTCCTTGTTCAGGATCTCGCAGGCCTTGCCGAAGCCCACGATGCCAGGGACGTTGAGCGTCCCCGAGCGGTTGCCGCGCTCGTGGCCGCCGCCGTCCATCTGCGCGGTGAGCCGCACCCGCGGCCGGGCCCGGCGCACGTAGAGGGCGCCGATGCCCTTCGGGCCGTAGATCTTGTGGGCGGTGAGGGACGCGAGGTCGACGCCCATCTCCTTCACGTTGAACTCGGTCTTGCCGATGCCCTGCACCGCGTCGGTGTGGAAGATCACCCCGCGCTCCTTGCAGAGCGCGCCGATCTCCTTGAGGGGCTGGATGGTGCCGACCTCGTTGTTGGCGAGCATCACCGACACCAGGATGGTCTTGTCGGTCATGGCCGCGCGCACGTCATCGACGGAGACCACGCCCTCGGGACCGACGTCGAGGTAGGTCACCTCGTAGCCCTCCTTCTCCAGGCGCTTGCACGTGTCGAGCACGGCCTTGTGCTCGATCTTCGTGGTGATGATGTGGTTGCCCTTGTCGCGGTAGAACTCCGCGACGCCCTTGATCGCGAGGTTGTCGCTCTCCGTGGCGCCGGAGGTGAAGATGATCTCCTCGGGCTTCTCGGCGCCGATCAGCGTGGCGATCTGCTCGCGGGCGTAGCCCACGGCCTCCTCGGCGACCCAGCCGAACCGGTGCGAGCGAGACGCGGCGTTGCCGAAGTGCTCCGTGAAGTACGGGAGCATCGCCTCGAGCACGCGAGGATCCATCGGGGTCGTCGCGTGGTTGTCCATGTAGATCGGAAACTTGAGGGACATCGTCTTGGCTCTCCGTAGTCGTCAGTCGTGTCGGGGGCCGTGGAGGCCCGCCACCAGCTCCGGCGCCCCGCACCCGTGCAGGTCGCACTGCGGGCAGGACGTGATGAGCCGCTCGGGCTCGCACTCGTCACAGGTCTCGAGGTAGGCCACCGAGGAGCGCAGCTCGTCGCGGAGCTGCAGCAGCCGCTGGAGCTGCTGCTCGGTGTCCGAGAGCTTCTGTCGGTAGAGGTCGCGGATCTTCGCCATCGCGCCGGTCGCGTTGCCGGCCCGCTCCCACTCGGACACCAGCTCGCGGATGTCGGGGAGCGAGAAGCCGAGGTCCTGCAGCCGGGAGATCCAGCGCACCCGCAGCACCGCGTCGTCGCTGTAGAGACGAAACCCCCCTTTGCTGCGCTCGAGCGGCTGGAGCAGCCCGAGCTCTTCGTAGAGGTGCAGCGCCCGGACGGTCTTCTGGGTCCGCTGGGCCAGGTCGCCGACCCGCAGCATCGCCCCGTCACCCCGCGAAGGGGGCGGCGGAACGAGCACCTCGGGATTCACGATGGGGAGCCGGATCGCCATTGCTGCCTCGAACAACCTCACCCATGCGTAAGGGTTTGGATGGGGTTGAACCCTTACGTACGGGTAAGAGTCTCCCAGGTCAAGCAGGGTTTCACTCGTGGGGGCTCCCTCTCACGGGTTCTGTCCGCCGCCATGGCGGCGGCGGTGGCGGCCGCCGGGCGTCCCTCGGAGATCTGCGAGGGGAGCGCGCGGCACGCGCCGTGGAGTGCTCCGCGGACCATGCGGTGGATGGTGGCGGCGACGGTGGCGGCGTGGGTGCTGGGCAGCGGGCTTCCCCTCGCTGGCGAGGTGGCCGCGGCGGGGCTGCTGCTGTCGCTGGCGCTGGTGTGCCTCCTCCCCCGGGCGTGGACGGTGTCGCTCGGGGTGCTGCTCGCGGCGATGTCCGCGGGAGCGCTGCGAGGGCCGACGGAGCCCTGGTGGACGGCCCCTCCAAAGCCGGTGGCCCTCTCCATCGAGGGGAGGGTGCTGCGGGGCTGCGACGGGCACGGGGAGTTCGTGCGCTGCGTGGTCGCCACCGAGGCCATGGGGACGGTCTCGCTGCGCGCCCCCATCGGCCGATGCGAGGCCGCGCCGGGCGATCGGATCACGGCGATCGTGAGCGCGAAGCCGGTGGTCCCCTGGCGCAATCCCCCCATCGAGGACCCGTCGATGCAGTCGCTTCGTCGCGGCGTGGCGTGGCGGCTGGAGACCGCCCGATGCGTGGTGACGGGCCGAGAGGCGGGGGCGCTCGACCTGCTGCGCCGCGAGGCGCGGAGGGCGCGGCGCTCGGTGGACTCGGCGCTGCGACGATCGCTCCCCGCGGACGGCGCGGCGAGGGCGGTCGCGCTGCTCTTCGGCGACGAGCGGGGCCTCGACGAGGCGACCGTGGAGGCCTTCCGGGAGACCGGGCTCGCGCACCTGCTGGCGGTGAGCGGGGCGCACGTGGCGGTGGTGCTACGGGCCACCGGCGCGGCGGTGCTCTGGCTCTGCAACCGGCTCCGCTGGCTGGCCGCGAGGGGCCTCGGCTGGCGCTGCGCGAGGGTGCTGCCGCTGCCGCTGGCGGGCTTCTTCGTGATGATGACGGGGGAGTCGCCCGCGTCGGTGAGGGCGCTGGTCTCGGGCGTCGCCGTGGCGCTGCTCTCGCTCTGGGGAAGGCGCGCCAGGGCCCTCGACGTGCTGGCGCTGACGGTGCTCTCGATGGCGCTGATCGAGCCCGCGCTCACCCACGACCTGGGGCTTCAGCTCTCGGCCGTCGCGACCGCGGCCCTGGTGGCCCGCGCCGACGTCGAGGCCGCGCCGAAGATTACACAATGGAGTAAGATCGCGCTGGCCTGGGTGCTCGGGGCGCTGCGGGCGACGGTGCGGGTGGGCCTCGCGGTGAGCCCGCTGCTGGCGCTGCGCTTCGGTCGGGCGCCCGCGCTGGCCACGCTCGCCAACCTGGTGGCCGCGCCGCTGGCGGAGCTGGTGGCGCTGCCGCTCTCGCTGGTGACCGCGGTGGTGGCGATGCTCTCCCCCACGCTGGCCTCGCCCCTCGCGTGGGTGACCGGACACTCGCTCTCGGCGCTCTTCTCGCTGGCGGCGTGGGCGCAGCGGGTGCCGCTCGCGTCGACCGCGTGGACCACCCCGACCGCGGCGCAGGCGGCGGTGGCGACGGCGGCGCTGGTGGCCTTCGCGACGCTGCGCTGGAGGGCGCGCGCCGCGGTGGTCGTGGCGGCGGCGGCGGCGATCGCGAGCATGGAGGGGAGGCTGCGGAGCGAGCAGTCGGCGCACGGTGAGCTTCGGGTGACGGCGCTCGACGTGGGGCAGGGCGACGCCATCGTGGTGGACCTTCCCGACGGGCGCTCGATGCTCATCGACGCGGGAGGGGCGCTGCACGGGGAGGCTGATCCCGGGGCGACGGTGGTGGTGCCGTGGCTACGGGCGACGCGGCGCACGGAGCTCGCGGTGGTGGCCCTCACGCACCCGCACCCCGACCACGGAGGCGGGCTGAGGGCGGTCTTCGAGGGGGTGACCGTGAGGGAGTTCTGGGAGACGGGGCAGGGCGGGGCGCTGGCGATGGGCGGCTTCTATCGCGAGGCGGTGACCGCGGCGCAGAGACGGGGCGCGATGCGACGGGAGGCGGCGGCGCTGTGCGGCGCCCACCCGATGGGGGCCGTGACGGTCACGGTGCTGGCGCCGTGCCCCACGATGAACCCGGAGGTGGCGCCCAACGACGCCTCGCTGGTGCTGCGGCTCGACCACGGGAGGGCGAGCGCGCTGCTGCCGGGCGATCTGGAGGCGGCGGGCGAGCGGGCGCTGCTCTCCCGGCTCGCGCCGGTGACGCTGCTCAAGGTGGGCCACCACGGGAGCCGCACCTCCTCGACGGAGGCCTTCCTGGGGGCGCTGAGGCCGCAGGTGGCGCTGGTGTCGAGCGGGCACCCGTCGCCCTTCAACCACCCGCACCCGGTGGTGGTGGAGCGCTTCGCGCGGAGGGGTGTTCCGTTGAGGCGCACCGATTGGGAGGGGATGGTGGCGGTCACGCTGCGCCGAGACGGGGGCTACGAGTGAGGGACGCCTCGGGTCTGGATGCGGCCCCGGGGACCATCTGACACGACGGGCGCTTCGCGCTATGTCCGCGGGCCTGTGATCCCAGCCATCGAGATGTCGGAGTTCAAGATCTTCGGTGTGACCTTCCACACCTTCGGGCTGCTGGTGGCGCTGGGCGTCCTGCTCGGCCACCACATGACGGTTCGCCGCGCCCGATCCCTCGGCCTCGCCTCGGTCGGCCTCGTCGACCGCTTCGTGCTGGTGGTCTTCACCGGCGGCTTCCTCGCGGGCCACATGCTCGACGCGATCTTCTATCACCCGGAGGTGCTGCGCCGTGACCCGTGGGAGCTGTTCATGCTCCACCACGGGCTCTCCTCCTTCGGGGGCATCACCGGCGGGGTCGTCGCGGGGCTCGTCTACATCCGCATCCACAAGCTCGACCCATGGGTCTTCACCGACCTCGCGACCTACGCCTTCCCCTTCGGCTGGCTCTTCGGCCGCATGGGCTGCGCCGTCGTGCACGACCACCCCGGGCGCCTCACCGACTCCCCCCTCGGCGTGCGCTTCCCCGGCGGCACCCGCTTCGACCTCGGGCTCATCGAGTTCGCGCTCACCCCGCTGCTCATCGCCCTCGTGGTGATCGTCGCGCGACGCACCCGCCGCCCCGGCATGGTCACCGGCGCGCTCGCGGTGGTCTACCCGATGATCCGCTTCCCGCTCGACTTCCTCCGCGCGACGGACCTCGGCCCGGAGAGCGACCCCCGCTACGGCGGCCTCACCCCCGCGCAGTGGGCCTGCATCGCGACCTTCGCGCTCGGGCTCTGGATGCTCTCGGCCTCGCGCTCCCACGCGCCGCTGCCGGAGCCCTCGTCTCAGCCCGCCGCGTCGCCGCCGCCGTAGCGCTCGAGGCCCCTGGCGAGCTCGTCTCGCACCCGCTTCTTGAGCTCGTCGGGCTCCCGCACCACCGCCGCCGATCCCCAGCGCAGCACCCAGCCCACGACCTCGGTGAGCCCCGTCGCGTCGAACTCGATGCGCAGCTCGCCGCCCGGCAGCCGCGAGGTCTTCTGCGTGGGGTGCCACTCCCTGGGCTCGATGTACTGGGCCACGCGGGCGTCGAAGTCGACCACCACGTGCTGCCGCTCGGCGCCGCCGCCGTAGATGCCGAAGGCGCCCTCGAAGAGCCGCTGGACGTTGAACTCCGGGTTGCGCTTGAAGGGCGCCGCGGGGAGCGCCCGCACCCGCTTCATCAGGTCGATGGCGAAGGTGCGGTCGGCGTCCTTCTGCACGTCGCGCCCGACCACGTAGAGGCGGTTCTGGTAGAGCACCAGCGCGTAGGGCTCGACCTTGCGGAGCCCCGTCGTCGTGCCGCCCTCGTAGTGGAACTGCAGCGTCAGCGTCCGAAGGATGCCGTCGTAGACCTCGTAGACCTGATCTTTGAGCTTGCGGTAGTTGCGCGGCGCCTCGGGGATGTAGTGGAAGCGGTCGGCCATCGCCCCCTCCTCGTCGCCCGGGGGTGAGAGCTTCGCGAAGAGCTGCGAGAAGTCGTCGTGCAGCGGCGTGCCCGTGAACACGTCGAACATCCGACGCACCGCCGCGAGCGAGTAGCGCTGGTAGCGCGTGAGCCGCACCGGGTCGGTGGCCTTGCCCGCGCGCACCACGCGCACCCGACGCTCGCCCGCCACGTCGACCGCCTCGAGCTCGATGCCCGCGGCCTCGAGCGCCTTCAGGTCTCGACGGATCGAGCGAGGAGTGACCCCGAGGTCGCGCGCGATCTCCTCGATGCGCACGCCCTCCACGTTGGTCTCCAAGAGCTGGTGCAGCTGGAAGAGCCGAACCGCCTGGGTGTACTGGCCGGTGGGGCGGCCGGGAGAAGGGCGACGCGGCATGGCGGACATGGAATGTCACAGCCCGCGCCGCGGGTAAAGAGCGAACCACACCCGCTGCGAGAGACGTTTTTCTCCGACGCATCGCAGACCCGCGAGGCGCCTCGCGCGTCAGGAGCCGACACAGCCCCGAGGGAGGTTTCCATGAGTCCACTGCGTCGCCTCGTGTTCGATCGTCGTTCGCTCCACGCCGTCGCCGCCGGGTGCGTCGCGCTCGCGGCGGGGGGCGTCGTGCTGCTCCGCGCGCCGACCCCGGGCGTCACCGCCCCGGTGGCCGTGACCGCCGCCCCGCCCTCGCGCGACGGGCTCTCCCGGGCCCCGCGGCGCACCGTCACCGGCCCGCAGCTCACGGCCCGCGTCGCGCTCTCCCAGGGCTCCGTCGACCGCCGCGCGCCGGGGCACGTCTTCGCCGTCGTCGACCTCGACGCCGACCGCCGCGCCGACGAGGCCCGCCGCGCCCCCATCGCCCTCGCCCTGGTGGTCGACGTCTCCGGGTCGATGGCCGGGGAGAAGATCGTCCAGGCCCGCCGCGCGGTGCTCGACACCCTCTCCGCCATGCGCGACGACGACCGCGTCGCGCTCGTGACCTACAGCGACTCGGCCAGCGTGGTGCAGCCCCTCGCGCGGGTCGGCGCGGTGCGCTCCCGGCTGGAGTCCGTGGTCCCGACGCTCGAGACCATCTCGGGCACCAACATCCCCGCCGGGCTCGAGGCAGGCGCCGCCGCGCTCGGTGACGGGAGCGACGACCTCGTGCGCCGCGTGGTGCTGGTCTCCGACGGCCGCGACGGATCGGGCCAGAGCCTCGACAGCGTCGCCGGCGGGGTGCGGCTGCGCGCCGACCGCGGCGTGACCCTCTCCTCCCTCGGCGTCGGCGCCGACTACGACGACGCCTACATGAGCCGGGTCGCGGACGCGGGCCGGGGTAACTACGAGTTCCTCCGCGACGGGATGCAGCTCCGGGCCTTCCTGGGGAGGGAGCTCGACGCGGCCGAGCGCACCAACGTCGACCGGGCCACGCTCGACCTCGACCTGCCCGACGGGTGGCGCCTCCACCGCGCCTACGGCGTCGAGCCCGAGTCCCGCGGCGCGCACCTCCGGCTCCCGATCGGCGCCATGTCCGCCGGGGAGCACCGCCGCGTGGTGCTCGACCTCGTGGTCGACCCCTCGCGCGGCCCCGACGCGGCCTCCGCGGGCGCCCTCGGGATGAGCCTCGCGTGGAGGGCCGTGCCCGATCGGCGGGACGTCCGGCTCTCGGTGCAGGCGCTGCCCCTCGCGGTGGTCGACGACCCCGCCTCGGCCCTCGCCTCCCGCGACGCGGCGGTCTTCGCGGACGCCCAGTCCGTCGCCCTCGCCGCCCGCCAGCAGGACGCCGTGGAGGCATGGCGCAGCGGCCGCGGGGCCGAGGCGGAGAGCATCGCGCGCAGCAACGTCGTCGCGCTCCAGGCGCTGCAGGCCGCGGCCCCGTCGCCCGCCCGCGCGGCGCAGATCGCCCGCTACAACTCCGACGGGACCCACTTCAACCAGATGAGCGCGAGCAGCGACGAGGGGCGGGCCTACGGGCTCGGGTCCAACGCGCTGCACCGTCGCGCGATGCGCAGCGGCTCCGGGTACTGAGCGCGAGACGAGAGGAGACCACCCGAATGGTGCCGATGCTGCGAGTGCTGGTGTTGGGGGCTGCGCTCTGCGGCGCGGCCCTCCTGACAGGGACCTGGACGGGCCTCCTCGCGGTGCTCGCCTCCTGCGCGATCGCCGCGCTGGTCGACGAGCGCTACGGGGCCCTCGCGCTGATCGCGGGCTCGCTCGCGGCGCTGCTCCACGCGGCGATCGGCGCCGGGCACCCGGTGCTCGCGGGGGCCCTCTGGTGCGCGGGGGTGTGGTCGGCGAGGGCGGCGCGCGCCCCGGACGCCCGCTCCCGCTACGCGATCGTCGCGCTCTCGCTGCTCGGCGGCGCGCTCGGGGCGTGGACCTCGTCGCGCTACGGGGCCGACCCCTCCGCGCCGGTGCGCCTCGCGGCGGTGCTGGTGGCGGGGCTGCTCGCCTCCGTGGGGGCGCTGGTCGCGGTCGACGATCCGGTCGCGACGGCCCTCCGCTGGGCGGTGCTGCCGGGGCGAGAGCCGGTGGACGAGGCCCTCTCTCGGGCGCTCGACCTGCGCCGCCGCGCCGCGCTCGCGGAGGTCTCGCAGCGCGTGGACGCGGAGACCTCGGCGCGCGTCGAGCGGGCCTGGACCTCCCTGGCGGAGCTGGGTCGCGACCTCGCCGCGGCCCGGCTGCGGGGCGCCGCCCCGGGGTGGATGACCGCGAGGGTGGAGTCCCATGTCGCGGCGCTCACCCGAGCCCACGAGCGGCTCGACGCGCACCTCGCGAGCAGCGTGAGGGTGGCCGACCCGCGCCTCGCGGAGGTCGAGCTCGCGAGCGAGTCGCTGGAGCTGGAGGTGCGCGCCCTCGACGAGGTGACCCGCGCGACCGCCGCGCCGGGGGCAAGCGCGCAGGAAATTTCCGTCCGCTGAGTCGAGGGTGCTAGGGCGCCGTGCATGCGAGTGCTCGGAGCCCTGGTGTGCGCGGGATGGCTTTCGTCGGCGCCGCTGGGGTGCGCGACCTCGATGCGCCAGACCCTGGACGAGACCGCGGCGGTCTTCCACGACGACCTGCGCTGGGGTCGGCTGCCGGCGGCGGAGACCGCCGTCGACACGGACATGCGCGCGGCCTTCCAGGCCCACCACCGCGGCTGGGGCGTCTCGGTGCAGGTGATCGACGTGGAGGTCGAGAGCCTCCGTTCGAGCTCCGAGCGCGGCACCGCGAGGCTGCGGGTGGCGTGGGTGCACGCGGGCGACTCGACGGACGTCAAGCAGAGCCTGGTGGAGGAGCAGTGGGAGAGCCGCTCGGGCTCGTGGCGGCTGCGCGGCGAGACCGTGATCGCCGGCGACCCTGGCCTCTTCGGCACCCCCGCACCCGAGCGACGCACGGCCTCGCGCTGAAGGAGACACGAGCCATGGAGACGATGTGCCTCGACCTCGATCGCCGGAACAATGAGCGCACCGACGTCGAGCTGTGGGTGGACGCCGAGGGCGACTCCGGCTCGGCGGCGCACCGCGCGCTGGACCTCTCGCTGGGCGGGCTGCGCCTCGACCGCGGGGTGCCGCACCCCACCGGCACCCGGCTGATGCTGGAGCTTCGGCTGCCCGACCGCGAGGCCGCGCTGCGCATCGAGGCCGAGGTGACCGGCGCCCACCGCGACCGCGGCTGCGGGATGCGCTTCATCGGCCTCTCCCGCGCCCAGCGCGTCCGCCTCGCCGACTACCTCCTCCGCTGCTGGGCCTGAGCCTCTCCCCCCCCGCCGCGGGGGGAGCCCGCCCCTCGCGGGCAGAAGCCGCTCCGTGAAATGAAGAAGGCCCCGGTGGATGATTCTCCACCGGGGCCTTCGTTCAGGTCGCAGGGACCGCGTCGCTACCGATCAGTGGTGGCGGCGGCGGTGACGGCGGCCGCCGTGACGACCCGCGGGGGCCTCCTCGACCGGGGCGGAGATGCCGATCGCGGCCGGGCCGGAGCCGGCCGGGGCCGCGTTGGCGCAGCGGCCGGCGGGGGTCTCGGCGGTCACGATGACGAACTGCACGCGCCGGTTGGCGGAGCGCGCGGCGCGAGAGCTGCCCGGGATGAGCGGGCAGTTGGGGCCGAAGCCGTGGCCCTCGAGCCGGTCTTCGGTGATGCCGTGCTCGACCAGGTAGCGGCGCACGGAGAGCGCGCGGCGGTTGGAGAGGTCGAGGTTGTGCCCCGCGTCGCCGCGGTCGTCGGTGTGACCCTGGACGTCGACCCGGAGGTTGGACATCGCGCGGAGGATCGAGATGACCGAGTCGAGCACCTGGAAGCTCTGGCGGCCGACGATCTGGTCGCTGTCGGTGCGGAAGTTCACCTGCTGCAGGATGCGGATCGAGTTGCCCTCGGTCACGGCGAGCGACTCGCCATCGGGGCAGCCGTCCTCGTCGTCGCGGCCGTTGAAGGTCTCGGGCTGCGTCGGGCAGCGATCGGGACCTTCCGGCTGGTCGATGATGCCGTCGTGGTCGGCGTCCGGGGCCGGGCAGCCGCGGCGGGTGGTGCTCGGGCGGGCGCCGGCCGGCTCGTTGACGCACTGGTCTTCGTCGTCGAACACGCCGTCGTGGTCGGTGTCGGCGCGGGGGCAGCCGCGGCGCGACGGGTCGGGCGAGGCGCCCTGCGGCTCGGTCGGACACTGGTCTTCCGCGTCGGGCACGCCGTCGGCGTCGCGGTCGCTGGTCGGACACCCGCGGCGGGCCGGATCGGGCGCCGCGCCCGCGGGCTCGTTCACGCAGAGGTCTTCGTTGTCATAGACGCCGTCGCCGTCGGTGTCGGCGATGGGGCAGCCGCGGCGCGAGGGGTCGGGGTGGTCGCCCTGCGGGGTGTCGACGCACTGGTCGTCGGGGTCCATCACGCCGTCGTTGTCGGTGTCTCGCACCGCGGCGACCTCGTCCTCGGGCACGCGGAGCGTGAGCGAGAGACCGCCGCTCCAGAAGAGGGCGTTGGAGTCGTTGGGTGCGTTGATGACCTGACCGAGCGCGTCGGTGCTGTCCTGGAACACCATCCCGACGCGGAGCGCCGGGCCGATGCCGAGCCAGCGGGTGGCCGCGAACTCGAAGCCGAGGCCGGCGTCGAAGGTCAGGCGCTCGTCGTTGCCCGTGAAGGCCCAGCCGACGTTGCCGTCGACGAAGAGCCGACCCACGGTGCCGATGCGCGGCTCGATGCGCAGACCGCCCATCGGCGCCAGCACGCGGCCGGTGTCGCCGTCCGTCGGAAACCACCAGTTGGCGAGGCTGGCCTGGAGCACCAGCGGTCCGACAATGGTGAACCCGAGGCGCACGGTGCCTTGGATGCCGAGGCCGTCGTAGCCAAGGCCGCCTGCGGTGGTCGCCGTTCGCTGGTGCTCGGCGAGCATCGTGCCGACGCCGCCCTCCAACCGAAGGGCGAAGCGCGAGATCACCTGCGCGTCAGCGTCGGGTGCGGCACTCAATACCGCCGCGATTGCGGCTACCACGCCCGCGAACTTCGCGGTGCTCTTCCCTACCGGGTTCGATCCTCTGCTCATCCCGTCGCCCTCATAGATGGTGACCGTCCGGCCCTCCTTCGAGGGCCGCAGCGATCGGTTGTTTCGTCCGCGCTGACGTTGATCGGAAACCAAGCGGCTCCCATCAGCTACACGCTCATCAGGCCGCCGCAGAATACAGTCGTTCGTCAGCGATAGGCATAGGAATCTACGAGCGCGGCGCTCCCCTCCGCGCTCTCTCCGGCAGAGGCAATTCCACCAGATTCCAGTCGTTTTCGGCCTCTCCGGCGCGGAGCTCCCGAAGCTGGTCATTGACCGCCGACCACGCCGCGTGCATCCCGAGCGCCCACCGGACACCTCGCATGAGACGCCACCTCCCCCTCGCCGCGCTCTCCCTCGTCGCCGCCTGCGCCGGCCGCTACGCCCCGCCCTCGCGCTGCCCTTCGCCCTCCGCCCCGCCCTCCGCGGCGGTCTCCGCGCTGGTCGACAGCGAGCGCCTCCCCACCGCCGACGCGCCTCGCCTCGGCCCCGCCGACGCGCCGCTCACGGTGGTCGTCTTCAGCGACTTCCAGTGCCCCTACTGCGCGCGCGCCCGCCTCGTCGTGAACGACCTTCGGGCGCTCTTCCCCCGCTCGGTGCGCGTGGTCTGGCGCAACCTCCCGCTGCTCCGTCACCCGATGGCGCACCAGGCCGCCGAGGCCGCGATGGAGGTGCGCGCCCAGGCCGGCGACGAGGCCTTCTGGCGCTACCACGACCTGCTCTTCGCCCATCAGTCCGAGCTCTCCCGAGAGAGCCTGCTGCGAGACGCGCACACCGTGGGCGTCGACGCCGCCCGCTTCGAGCAGGCGCTCGACGAGGGCACCTGGCGCGCGCCCGTGGACGGCGACGCCGCGCTCGCCGAGCGCCTCGGACTCGACGGCACGCCCGCCTTCGTCCTCAACGGGAGCCCCGTGGTGGGGCTGCAGCCCTTCGAGGTCTTCGAGTCCGCCGCGCGGTTGATCCTCGCCCGGGCCGAGGCGATGCCCGACCGGTCGAGGGTCTACGCGGACATGGTGAGCCACCCGGTCGCGCTCCCCGAGCCCGCCAGCGAGGGCCGCGCCACCGTCGACCCCTGGGCGGGGGTGCACGAGCTGCCCGTCCCCGCGACGGCGCCCTCCCGGGGCGAGGCGAGCGCCCCGGTGGTGCTCCAGGTCTTCAGCGACTTCGAGTGCCCCTACTGCGCCCGGGTGCGCCCGACCCTCGACGCGCTCCGCGCCCACTACGGCGACCGGCTGCGCATCGTCTGGCGCGACCTGCCGCTGCCCCGCCACGCCCACGCGCTCGCGGCCGCCGAGGCGGCGCGCGAGGTGCTCGCCCAGCGGGGCCCGGAGGCCTTCTGGGAGATGCACGACCTGCTCTTCGCCCTGCAGTCTCGCGAGGAGGCGCTGAGCCCCGCGGTGATCGAGCGACTCGCCGTCGAGGCGGGCGCCGACCGGGCCCGGCTGCGCGCCGCCCTCGAGGACCATCGGCACCGCGCGGTCATCGACGCCGACGTCGCCGCCGCCGCCGCGACGAGGCTGCGGATGGGCACGCCGGCTTTCTTCATCAACGGACACTTCATGTCCGGGGCGCGGCCGCTCTCGGAGTTTCGTCAGCGCATCGACGGGCTGCTGGAGCGCCGGTGACGAAGCTCCACGGGGCGGCCCTCTCGCTCTCGCTCCTCCTCGCCGCCTCGGGCTGCCGGGGGAGGGACCCCTCGCGGGCCGCGCTGCCCGAGTCGTTCACCGCGGTGGACGATCGGGCCCCGGCGCCGCGGCGGGTGGTGTGCCTCGTGCCGAGCGCCACGGAGCTGGTCTTCGCCCTCGGCGCGGGCGATCGCGTGGTCGGGGTCTCGACCTACGACGACTTCCCCCCGGAGGTGACCCGCCTCCCTCGCATCGGGGGCATGACCAACCCCTCCTTCGAGGGCATCGCCGCGCTGCGGCCCGACGCCATCGTCGGCGTCGAGGGGCCCACGGACCTCACGGCGCTGCGACGGCTGCGCTCGCTCGGCATCCGGGTGGTGGTGCCGAGGGTGGAGTCCATCGAGGAGGTGCTCTCCGGGGTCGACCTCTTCGGGAGGCTGCTGCGCCGCGCTCCGGAGGCCGCCGCGCTTCGCCGCTGTATCGCGAGCGAGCTCGACGCCGTGAGGGCGCGCGTCGCCGGCCGACCCCGCCCCAGGACCCTCGTCGTGCTCGGTCGTCGCCCCCTCGTCGTCGCCGGGCCGGGATCGTGGATCGACGAGGTGCTCACCCTCTCCGGCGGCGCCAACGTGGTCACCGCGGGCGGTCGCTACCCGACGATTCCCAGGGAGTCTCTCGCCGCGCTCGCGCCGGAGGCCATCCTCGACCTCACCGGGCACGCCGACGGGGCGCAGCTCCAGGGAGAGCTCGACGGCGTCGACCTGCCCGCCGTCCGCAACCACCGGGTCACCACGCTGAGCGACCCGATGTTCCTCCGGCCGGGTCCGCGCGTCACCGAGGCGGCCCGGCAGATCGCCGCGGCGCTGCACCCCGACTGAGAGATTGCATCCGGCCCCGGGAGGCTCCACCTAACTCCCCATCGTGGACGCTCCCATCTCGCTCGCAGGCCATCCCCTCGACAGCCCTCGCCACGCCGACGTGCTCGCCCCCTGGGACGGCGCCCTCCTCGGGCGCGTCTCCCTCGCCGACGAGGCCACCGCGGCGCAGGCGGTTCGACTCGCGGCGGAGGCCTTCCCGGTCACCTCCCGCCTCCCGGGCTACCAGCGCTCGGCGCTCTGCTCCGCCGTCTCCCGCGCCCTCGAGGCCCGCCGCGAGGAGTTCGCCGGGGTCATCGCCCGCGAGGTCGCCAAGCCCATCGCCCTCGCCCTCGCCGAGGTCGACCGCGCCGTGCAGACCTTCCGCCTCGGCGCCGAGGAGGCCACCCGCGTCGCGGGCGAGATGCTCCCCCTCGATCAGACGCCCGCGGGCGCCTCGGTCGGGGCCGTCACCCGCCGCGTGGCCATCGCCCCGGTGCTCGCCATCACGCCCTTCAACTTCCCGATCAACCTGGTGGCCCACAAGCTCTCTCCCGCCTTCGCCGTCGGCGCCCCGGTGGTGCTCAAGCCCGCCCCGCAGGCGCCGCTCACCGCCGCCCTGCTCGCCCGGGTCGTGGCCGAGGCCTGCGCCGGGGCGGGCGTCCCCGGGGCGATGCTCTCGGTGGTCCCCTGCGAGGTGGGCGTGGCCGAGACGCTGGTGCGAGACCCGCGCCTCGGGGTGCTGTCCTTCACCGGCAGCGCTCCGGTGGGGTGGCACCTGCGGGCGATCGCCCCGCGCAAGAGGGCGGTGCTCGAGCTCGGTGGCAACGCCGCGCTCATCGTCGCCGCCGACGCCGACCTCGACCGCGCCCTCGAGCGCGCCATCGCCGGGGCCTACGGCTACTCGGGGCAGGTGTGCATCAAGGCCCAGCGGCTCTTCCTCCATGAGTCCATCGCGGGGGAGTTCACCCGAAGGCTCTGCGAGAGGGTGGCGGCGCTCACGGTGCGCGACCCGCTCGATCCGAAGGCGCTCTGCAGCGCGCTCATCGACCGCAAGGCCGCCGACCGGGTGAGGCAATGGATCGACGAGGCCGTCGCCGGGGGGGCGAGGGTGCTGGTGGGTGGATCGCAGGACGGCTCCCGCATCGCGCCCGCGGTGATCGCCGACGCAACGCCCGGGATGAAGCTCTGCGACGAGGAGCTCTTCGGCCCGGCGGTCACGCTCCACCCGTGGCGCGACGCCGACGCGATGATCGACGCGGTCAACGCCAGCCGGCACGGGCTCCAGGCGGGGCTCTTCACCCGAGACATCACCCTGGTCGCCAAGGCCTTCCAGCGACTGGAGGTGGGCGCCGTAGTGCTCGACGACGGGCCGACCTTCCGCGTCGACGCGATGCCCTACGGCGGCGTGAAGGACTCCGGCCAGGGCAGGGAGGGGGTGCGCTCCGCCATCGCCGAGCTGACCGACCTGCGGATGCTGGTCTGGCGGGGGCTGCTGGGCTGACTCAGCCCGTCCACGGGGACTCCCTCAGCAGCGCCGAGAGGGCCTCGTGGAGCGGACGCCGGGGGTCGTCGAGGCGCGCGGCGAAGTGCTGCGCGGTCGAGGGCTGTACGGCGGCGAAGACGGCCTTCAGCGCGCCCGCCTCCAGGTGCCGGGCGACCATCGGCGAGGGCAGCACCGCCACGCCGCCGCCCTCCAGGGCCACGCGCTCGATGGCCGCGAGGCTCCCGAGGTGGAGCACCCGGCCGAAGCGGACCTCGCGCAGCCGGGCGGGCGCGGCGTCGAGCCAGGGGCGCAGGCAGGGCAGGGCGGTGGAGCGGTCGAGCAGGGTGAGGGAGGCGGCGTCGTCGGCGACGCGCAGGGCGTGGCGGTGAAGCAGCGAGGGGGCGGCCACCATGCGCCAGGAGAGGCCCACCAGCGGCACCGCGAGGAGGCGAGGGTCGCGCAGGGTGGGGCCCAGCACCGCGGCGTCGATCTGCTGGCGGACGAGCGACGCGTGGAGGGCGTCGTGGTCGGCCACGTGGAGGTGCACCGTGAGGTCCGGGCGGAGGCGAGCCCAGCGGGAGAGGAGCGGGGCGATCCAGCGGGCGGCGGCCTCGGCCTCGACCCCGAGGGTGAGCTCCGCGCGGGGGGCCGGGAGGCGCTCGCCCGCGGCGTGGGCGCAGTCGAGCATCGCCTCGACGGCGCGGCGCGCGTAGGGGATGAGCGCCTGACCCTGCGGGGTGAGCGCCACCGAGCGCGTGGTGCGGCGGAAGAGCGGCGCCCCCAGCACGGCCTCGAGCTGCCGCACCCGCTCGCTGACCACCGCCGGAGCCACCACCAGCGCCCTCGCGGCGGAGCGGAAGCTGAGCGTCTCGGCGATGGTGAGGAAGGTCTTGAGCTGGTCGACGGTGGGGGACAAAGGAAGCTCAGTTGCAGCGCGCGGACTCGGGCTCGGGGCAGTTCTGCCCGGCGGTCTGGGCAGGGCTCTGGCGGCAGGGAGAGCCGAGGGAGGAGAAGTCGTTGCCCAGGGCCGGCGCGGCGAAGTCCACGGCGCCGACGAAGTTGCGCGCGATGCCCGCGGCGCCAGGTCCGGCGTTGGCGAAGGTGGTGTGCGCGATGAAGGTCGGGGGCGGCGCGGCAAGCAGGTAGATCGCGGCCTGGTTGGTGGTCTGCGCGGCGGTGTGGCAGGGGCCGATCTGCGACTCGGCGCCCGCGTTGCGGATGGTCACGAAGTTGAGCTTCGACCCGGAGCGGTTGAAGCGCTCGCCGAAGCTGACGCCGATCCACTGGGCGGGGGAGGTGTCCTGCCCGGCGGAGGTGAGGGTGATGCGCCCGGCCTCGCTGCCGCCGTCCATCACCAGGCCGCCCTCGGCGTGCCAGCCGACGGTGAACTGCGAGCCGCGGCCGAAGCGCAGGGTGTTGCCCGGAGCGATGGTGAGCACGGGGCCGGTGGGCCCCTCCACCGCGAGCTCGACGTTCTCGTTGATGTGGTAGGGCACGCCCGGGTTGCGCCACACGCCGCTCTGGCGAATCGCCGAGCCGTCGCCGGTGCCTCCGTTGACGATGAGCACCTCGTCGATCGCGTTGCCCGTGTACGTGCCCGACGGGAGCGTGTGGACGTGCTCGGGCTGGATGAACTGCACCGCCCCGGTGCGCGCCGCGTTGGCCGCGATGGTGCCCGTCACCGTGATGCCCGTGGCGGTGGGCGCGAAGGAGCCGCCCGACTGGACGCTGATCCCGAAGCCCCGGTTGGCGCGCAGGGTGACGTGCTGCACGTCGAGGCCCGCGAGCTCGTTCACCAGCCCGGCGGCGCGGTCGATGTCGCCTTCGCCGCCCGCGTGCTCGATGATCGCCGTGGCGATGCGGGTCGTGCGGCGGGCGAGGTCGTCGATCCAGATGCCGCTCCAGTCGCCGGCCTGGGGGGTGGGGTTGTCGGAGCCGAAGCGGATCGGGCGCTGCGGATCGCCAGCCGCGAGGAGGGTCCCGCCCTCGTCGACGTGGATCGCGTAGCCGTGGCTCGTGAGCACCACGGCGCAGGGGGCCACGGAGAGCGTCGCGCCGTTGCCGATGGTCACGCCCTCGGGGAGCCGGTGGGGGGAGTCCTCGAGGGTCCAGGTCTCGTTGCCGGCGACGGCGTTGTTGTGGATGGTCCCGGCCCCGAGGGCGGCGTTGGGGAGCGAGGCGGGGCAGCCCGTGGCGCGCGCAGGCGCCGGGGTGCGGACGCTGCTCTCGACGGCGCCCGGCGCCGGGGCGGGAGCCGGGGCGGGCTCGGCGGCCGGCGGGGCCGCGGCGGGAGCGGGCGTCGGCGCGACCGCGGGAGGGGGAGGGGGCGCGGGCTCGCTGCGACGCTTGCACGCGACGACGCCAGACGCGCTGGCGATCGAGAGGAACAGCAACACCGGCAACTTCATCGCAGGGCTCCTTTGAACGGACGCCTCACACCCCTCCACCGGGGAAGCGGAGCGCGCCGCAGGGTAAACCCACGCGATGCCGCGTCGCCAGACGGTCGTCGCGCGGGTCTCAGCCCTCGCGGCGGCGGCGCAGCAGGTCGGACACGTAGGACTGCGCGTAGGCCAGGGCCTCCGGCCCGATGAGCCCGAGCGCCACGAAGGCCGCGAGGCGGGGAGAGCGACGGAGCGAGGGGCTGCCGCGGAGGAAGGTGTCGAGGGCCTCGAGCCGGTGGCCCGCGAGCAGGTGCTGCATCACCTGCTTGCTCTCGTAGTGGGTGAGCACCCCAGGGGCGTGCTGCCGTAGCTGCGGCGCCCACGCTCTCACCACCGAGTCGGCGTCGCCCGCGCCGTCGGCGGCGTCTCGGAGCTGCCGACGGGCGAGGGCGCGAGGGGCCGAGGCGGTGATGCGGTTGCTGGCGTCGGTGTGGATCAGCACCACCCGGTCGGTGCACATCCAGAAGCGCCAGCGCGCCGCGGCGGCGAGGTGGAAGCTCGCCTCGTAGGCGCGGCCCCCGGGGAAGCGCACCGTGGCGAAGACCTCGCGGCGGTAGCAGTTGAACCACTCGCTCACGGTGAGCGTGGAGACGAAGCGCAGGTAGGCCGGGAGGTCGAGCACCGCGGACGCGGTCGGCGTGGGGATGGGGGTGTCGGGGCCGTTGTCCCAGCGGCACACCGTGGCGACGTTGCCGACGTCGTCGGGGGCGGCGTCGCAGCGCGCGGCGAGGAGGTCGAGGCCGCCGGGCAGCAGCTCGAAATCGCTGTCGAGCATCACCAGCCAGCGGCCCCGGGCGACGTCGATGCCGGCGTTGCGGGCCGCGCAGACGCCGCGGTTCACCGGCTGCCGGAGCACGCGCACCCGGGGGTCGCCGAGAGACTCCACCACGGCCACGGTGTCGTCGGTGGAGCGGTCGTCGATGACGATGATCTCGTAGTCGTCGCGCCCGGAGGCGAGCACGCTGCGCACCGCCCGGAGGATCATCCCCGCGCGGTTGTAGGCCGGGATGATGAAGCTGAATCGCAGGTCGCTCGGAGGGGCGTCGGGGCTCACCTGCGCTTGGTTGGCAGCATCGCGCCCGGAGTTCAAGGGCCTACGCGGTCGGGCGCAGCGAGGCGAGGCAGCGGCGCACGTCCTCGACGTGGGAGTCGATGGCGAACTCGTGGTGGAAGATCCCCCGGATCACCCCGGCCGCGTCGATGACGTAGGTGACCCGCTTCTGGAAGATCAGGCCCCCGAGGCGCTTGACCTGGAAGGCCTCGGCCATCTCGCCCGCCGGGTCGGCCACGAGCTCGTACTGCAGCCCGTGCGCGGCGATGAAGCGCTTGTGGGTCTCGACGTCGTCGCGGCTCACCCCGACGACCCGGGCGCCGCCCTCGCCGGAGAGCTCGCCGAAGGCGTCGCGAAAGCTGCACACCTCGCGGGTGCATCCGCCGGTGAAGTCCTTGGGATAGAAGAACAGCACCAGCGTGCGGCCGCGCGCGCCGTGGACGGTGAAGGTCGAGTGGTCCGGGAGCTGACCCGAGGCGTTGGGTGCGATCTGGCCGATGCCGAGGCTCATGGAATGGGTCTCCAGTGCATACAAGAGGGCGTAACCCTGGCTGGGATGCTCCTCGCGGGCGAGGGGATGCGCCGGTCAGAGATCGCGGTCGATCACCGTGCGCACCGCGAGCCCCAGCGGGATCGCCACGAAGAGCGCCATCACCAGCAGCGCGATGCCCACGGAGGAGGAGGGCGCCTCGCCCACCAGGCTGTGGAGGAGGGGCGAGGCGTCCACCCCGGCGAGGATCAGCACCTGCCGGGAGAGCGAGACCACCTGGAGCGGACCCCAGAGCGAGGGGAGCGCCACCTCGGTGACCGCGAGCGCGCCGATGGCGACGGACACCGGGTGCTTCGGGGCGAGGGTGGCGACGCCCACGGAGAAGCCCGCGAGCGCCACCGCCTCGGCGAGCATCGCCAGCGGCAGCCGGGCCAGCGAGGAGATCGCCGCGTTGCCCGTGAGCGCGTTGGCCACCGCGAGCATGGCGCCGCCCAGCAGCAGCACCGTCCCGACCGCCGCCGCGGCGCCCAGCCACTCGCCGAGCAGCGCCGTCGGGCGAGCCATCGGCCGCACGAACCAGTAGATCACCGTGCGCCGCTCGAAGGCCTCGCCCAGCACGCCCGCCACCCACGGCACCACCAGCAGCGGCGCCGCCACGTAGACCAGCAGCGGCGCAGGGACCGAGAGCGCGTCGTAGCCCGTGGCCCCGAGCCATCCCCCGAGCGCGGCCGGGAGGAAGGCCAGCGCCGAGAGCCACCACGAGCTCGGACGGCGCACCGCCCGGAGGATCGACACCCGCGCGATGGACAGCGCAGCGCTCACGCCGCACCCCCTCTCGCGCCCATCGTCAGGTAGCGGAACACCGCGCCCAGGTTGTCGTCCGGCGAGGTGAGAGAGAGCAGCGGCAGGCCGAGCTCCTTCGCGATGCGAGGCACGGCGGAGTAGCAGCGGTCGGGGTCCCGGGTCTCGACCATGAGCTTGTCGTCCCCGTCGAAGCGGAGGGCCACCACGAAGGCCTCGTTGGCGAGCGCCGCGGCCAGCTCCCGGGGCTTCGGCGTGCGCAGCGCGAGGTGGTGCGGGTGACGGTCGATGAGCCCGCGGATGGCGTGCAGGTCGCCCTGGGCGAGGAGCTGTCCCTGGTAGAGCACCACGATCTCCCGGGTCATCACCTCGACCTCGTCGAGGATGTGGCTGGACACGATGACCGTGCGCCCCTCGGCGCCGATCGACTGGATCAGCGCCACCATCTGCGCCCGCCCCAGCGGGTCGAGGCCCGTCATCGGCTCGTCGAGCAGCACCACCTCGGGCTCGTGGAGGATCGCCTGCGCCAGCTTGGTGCGCTGCCTCATGCCCTTGGAGTAGGTGCTCACCCGTCGGTTCATGGCCGACTCCAGGCCCACCCGCTGGAGCACCGCGGCGGCGCGGCGGTCGGCCTCGTCGCGGCCGAAGCCGGAGATCTCCGCGAGGTGGGCGACGAACTCCCGGCCCGTCAGCTCCTCGAAGAAGACCTCGATCTCGGGCGCGTAGCCGAGCTTGCGGAAGACCTCCGGGGCGGGCACCCGTCGGCCGAACATCCGCACCTCGCCCCGGCTGGGCTGCACCTCGCCGGTCATGCACTTCAACAGCGTGGACTTGCCCGCGCCGTTGGGGCCGAGCAGCCCGGTGATGCCCGGGTTGATCTGGAGGCTCACGTCACGCAGGCCCAGCACGGCGCCGTACCACTTGGAGACGCCCACGAATTCCAGCACCGCGCTCATCCCCGGTTGACCTCCGCCCGCGACAGCCGCCAGCCCGCGAGGGCGAGCGCCCCGGCCGTCCAGACCAGCCACGCCAGCGCGGGAATGGCCGCCTGGGCGCCGCGCAGGGGCGAGTCGTGGTTGAACTGCGAGACCATCGCGTCGACGCACGACACCAGGTCGAGGGTCTTCACCCACGGCGCCCGGATGAGCGCCCCGAGGCTGCGAAAGAGCACCCACCCCGCGAACACGATGGCCGCGAACATGGCCTGCGCGAGCCCCTTGCGGCGGGTGAGCGACGAGACCCCGAGGGCCACCGCGGACATGGAGGTGAGCTCGAGCAGCACGGCGACGGTGCCGAGCCCGAAGGCCCTCGCGGCGCCGAGGGGGGTCGACTGGAAGGCCAGTCGCTCGATGCAGAGCACCAGCAGCGTGGCCATGGAGAGCGCGAGGGCCCAGCCCGAGGCCGAGAGCATCCGCCCCGCGAGGTAGCGCGACGGGCTCACCGGCCGGGAGAAATGAAACTGGAAGGCGCCCGCCATCAGGTCGGCGGAGATGGCCCCCGCGCCGCACCAGAGCACCAGCAGGAAGGCCGGCAGAAACTGCGCCCGCAGGGTCATGGTGAGCACGTCGGCCTCGCCCTCGCGCACCATCTCCGCGAGCTGCGGAGCGCCCATCGCGCCGCCCCCGAAGGCGGAGCCGGAGACGATCGTGGGGAGGGCCCATTTGAAGCCCATCGCCGCGGCGAAGATGGTGAGGAGCAGCAGGCCCACGAGCAGGGCGACCTTCACGCCCCGCTGTCGTAGCTGCGCCATCAGGGCGTAGCGGGCGATGACCAGCGGCACGAGGGCCGGCGATCGCCGCGGCCCGGCGTAGCGGGTGTAGGCCAGCGAGTGGACCACCCCGGCGGGTGAGGAGGCGGGCTTCGGTGCGGGGGAGGTGGCCATCGGGTTCACGCGAGCAGCCGGAGGAAGGCCTCGTCGAGCGACGCCTTGCGCTGGGCGAGGTGCCGCACCTGGACGTCGGCCCGGAGGGCGGCCTCCCAGATGGGCGAAGGGTCGTCGGGCGAGGAGGGGCGGACGATCCACTCTCCCCGGGCGTCGGGCGAGGGGTCGCTCTCGCAGCCGAGGTCTCGCAGCGCCCGCTCGAAGCCCTCGAAGCGCTCGGCCACGGGCTTCACCCTCACCAGGTAGCGCCCGTCTCCGAGCCCAAGCACCTCTCGCAGCGGCGCGTCGGCGACCACCTTGCCGGCGTTGAGCACCACCACGTGGTCGCACACCCGCTCGACGTCCGCGAGCAGGTGCGTGGAGAGCACCACGCTGCAGCCGCGCCTCGCCCGAAGGTCGGCGATGAGCGAGAGCATCTCCTCGCGGGAGGCCGGGTCGAGCCCGTTGGTGGGCTCGTCGAGGAAGAGCAGCTCCGGGTCATGGACGATGGCCGCCGCGAGCTTGGTGCGCTGCCGCAGCCCGGTGGAGTAGCCCTGCACGGGCATGTACCGCTTGTCGTCGAGGCCGACGTAGAAGAGCGCCGCGTGGGCCCGGTCGATGGCCTCGCGGGGAGGCAGGCCCGCGAGCTCGGCGCCGTACGCGCAGAGCTCGACCGCCGTGAGGTCGGGCAGGTGGGCGTCGTCCTCGGGCATGTAGCCGATGCGGGCGCGCACCCCGAGCGGGTCGCGCCGTGGGTCGATGCCCAGCACCTCGATGTCCCCGGCGGTGGGGCGCACCAGGCCCAGCACGCACTTGAGCAGCGTGGACTTGCCCGCGCCGTTGGGCCCCAGCAGGGCCGTGCGACCCTCCGGGATCGTGAGGGTGACGTCGTCGAGGGCGGTGACCCCCTCGTAGCGTCGCGACAGCGATCGGACCCGAAGCTTCACGGCGGCGGACGCTACCATCATCCCGCGGAGGCGCGCAGGCGACTACGCCGACGTCGACACCCTGCGCGTCCATCGGCTCTGCGGCGCGAGGCTCACCCAGGCGACAAAGAGCACGATGGGGATGGCCACCACCGAGAAGAGCTGGGAGATCACGACCGAGAGGTCGTTGCGGTAGAACGGGATGCACTGCGACGACCAGGTGACGAGCAGCACGACCTGCCAGAGCATCGGCTGCGCCCCGTCGCGGTGGCCGCTCCAGCTCAGCGCGCGGTTGATGCCGCCGGCGATGGCGCCGAGCACGGCGCCGAGCACGATCACCCCGAGCTCGCGGCCGATCATGTAGCCGTCCGCGATGATCGCCCCGGCGACGCCGCCCCCGACGTCGGCCGCGCGCCCCAGGAACTCCCTCGACAGGAAGGCCGTGGTGTTCATGTAGTGGAGCTTGTCGGGCACGATCTGCTGCGGGAGCAGCGAGAGGATCGACTCGGTGAAGTAGGCCACGCCGCGCGAGTAGTTGTTGGCGTCCGTCCAGGCGATGGCGAAGTGCTCCTTCATCAGCATGATGGGGCCCTCGGCGGAGACGCTCTCCCCGCGGGACACGGAGCTGAAGCGCTCGTTGGCCATCGCGAAGGCCTCGCCGAAGTCGCGTTCCCGGTAGGCGCGGTAGATGCCGAAGAAGTTGAGGCCCACCATGGCGACGGAGCCGACGCTGAGCACCCAGCGCCAGCGGATGGGCCCGACCAGCAGGTCGGCCACCACGACGGCGATGAGGAAGGGGGCCGCGATCACGCTGCGCCCGCCGGAGTTGAGGAAGAGCAGCACCGGGGCCTGCAGCGCGAAGAGCACCAGCGGCAGTCGACGACGCTCCTTCAGCAGCTTCGCCAGCAGCAGCCCCTCGCCGATGCCGAAGGCCAGCCACGGGAGAAACCACACCTTGCCCAGGAACTGCGACGCCACCAGCGCGCTCCCGCCCTCGGCGTGCCTCGCGGTGACGTCGGCGTACTCGTTGGTCCAGACCTCGCCGTAGTTCTGGGTCGCCGCGATGGTGCCCGTGGTGATGATGCGCTGGGCGGTGGTGTAGAGCATCGGCAGCAGTCCGACGACGATCCACGGGCGGCCGTCCGGCAGCGGGGCGCTCGTGGCCTCCTCCGTGAGCGTGTACCGGTGCCGCGGCGCGATGCCGAAATAGAGCGCGCTCAGCGAGACCATGTAGAGCACGTGCAGCAGCTGGAGCTGCACGAAGATGTCCATGCGGATGCGGCCGAACTCGTACCACTGGCGCTCCATGTCGGCGCCGTGGAGCCACAGGATCCCCGGGTAGACGAGGAAGTTGAAGCCCAGGCCCAGGAGCATCAGGTAGGGGTCGCTCACCCGGAGCGTCGCGTTGGGAGAGCGCATCATCGCGACCCCGAGGAGCCCGATCCAGACGGCGTACTCCATCATCATCGCGGGCATGCCCGCCGCGCGGCTCTCGTCGACGCCGTAGGCGATGTAGGCGATGCCGAGCGCCAGCAGCGCGAACAGCATCGCGAGGCCCAGCCGGTTCTTGGGCGGGGCGGCGCTTCCGGGGCCGGGGCCGGTGGCTTGAGCGGTGGCGTTCATCGGGGGGGGCGGGCGTGGGATGCCGGGGCGAGGGCGAAACATTCAGCCTCCGCGCGGCGCCGGCGGACGAGGTCGACCAGCGGCACGAAGGGCACCCGCACCGGACAGGCCTCGGTGAGCGCCTGGAGAAGGCCCGCCGGGAGCTCGTCGGCCACCCCGAGGTCGATGCCCGCCTGGCGGGAGACCCCCACCACGAAGCCCATCGGGCCGAGGGGGCCCAGGGCGCCAAACTCCCCCCGCTCGAGCGCCGCCACGTCGCAGGCCCCGCAGGCGAAGCATCGCTGCGCGCCGTCCTGCACCGGGACCTCCGGGGCCGCGGTGCTGAGCACCCCGTCGGGTCGGTACTGGGCCTCGAAGCGGGGGAGCTGCGAGCGCCGCGGGAAGAGGCCGCGGAGCACCGTCCGGAAGAAGCTCCAACCAAGCCGGACAAAGCTCTCGAAGGACATCATCGGCGGCAGTCTATCGGCCGTGCGGCCGCGGCGCTCAAGCTATTTGCCAAGGTCCGCCGGGCACGCCGAGCCCGTCACCAGCGGGGCCCGCAGGCGGATCAGCGCCGAGCGCGCCGCGTCCAGCGTGACGTTGCACGCCTCGGCGATGGTCGCCGCCACCCGCTCGATCTCGTCGCCCTTCGCGCCCGCGGCCATCGCCACCCCGCGGGCGTGCAGCGACATGTGCCCGCGCTGGATGCCCTCCGTCGCCAGCGCCCGCAGCGCAGCCAGGTTGGAGGCCATCCCCACCGAGGCGGCCACCATCGCCAGCTCCTGCGCCGAGCGCACGCCCAGCACCTTCAGCGCCAGCCTCGCCGAGGGGTGCACCCGGAGCGTTCCTCCCACCACCCCGAAGGCCAGCGGGATCTCCATCGAGCCGACCAGCGAGCCGTCGTCGCCCGCGCGCCAGGTGCAGAGCGGCTCGTAGCGACCGTTGCGCGCCGCGAAGGCGTGCGCCCCGGCCTCGATGGCGCGCCAGTCGTTGCCCGTCGCCATCGCCACCGCGTCGACGCCGTTCATGATCCCCTTGTTGTGCGTGGCGGCGCGGTAGGGGTCGCGCTCGGCGAAGCGCGAAGCCAGCACGATGCCGTCGCGCACCGCGTCGCCAGAGAGCGCGTCCGTCGCCAGCATCGCCGCAGGGACCCTGCAGCTCACCCGCACGCAGCGCCGGTCGCAGAGGTTGGACAGGATGCGCAGCCCCACGCGGCCACCCGCGAGCGCGGCGATCTCCGGCGCGAGGGCCTCGGCCACGGTGTTCACCAGGTTGGCGCCCATCGCGTCCTGCACGTCGACCAGCACGTGCACCACGAAGAGCCCGTCGCCCAGGTCGCGCACCTCGATCTCCCGCGCCCCTCCTCCGCGCGCCACCAGGCCGGGCACGGAGGCGTCTGCGAGCGAGAGCAGCCGGTCGCGCTCGGCCACGACGCGGGCCTCCGCCGCGCGAGGGTCGTCGACCTCCCAGAGCTGCACCTGCGCGATCATCCACGGGGGGTCGCTCTCCACCGTGAAGCCTCCGCCCTCGCGGATCATCCTCGCCGCGTTGCTCGCCGCCGCCACCACCGAGGGCTCCTCGACCACCATGGGCACGAGGAAATCCCGGTCGTTGACCCTCGCGTTGAGCCCGATGCTGAAGGGCAGCGCGTAGGTGCCGACGACGTTCTCGACGGTCTTGTCCGCGGTGCTCACGTCGAGCCCGCCGGCCGCGAGCGCCCGGGTGAGCTCCGCCCCGTCGAGGTCCGCCGCCTCGGCCAGCAGCCTGCGCCGCGCCTCGACCGACTGCTTGTAGAAGCCAGGGATCCGTGAAGTCCGACTCATGCCAGGCACCGCTCCCGTGTGTTCATGGGGGTGACCCCCGCGCCGTCCGCGCCGAGGTCGACCTCCTCGAAGCCCTCGACGGCCGCCGCCTCACGCAGCGCCGCCATCGCCCCATCGTCCTGCGCGAAGGCGACCACCACGTCACCCCCGCCCGCGCCGGACGGCTTCACCGCCGCCCCGAACTGCTCCGCCCTCGCCGCGAACCGCGCCATCGGGGGCGTCACGATGGGCGCTCCGGACGCCTCGCCGAGCGCCGCCATCGCCGCCCCGAGGCGCCGCACCGCCGCCAGCACCCCGGCGACGTCCTGCGCCGAGAGCGCCCGCTCGAAGTCCTCGGTGCCCGCCTTGATGGCCTCGATGCGCGCCGAGTGCGCTCCCGGGTCGGCCGAGCGCAGGGCCTCCACCCTCGCCAGCATCTCCGAGGTGCGCACCGAGGTCCCCGACCAGAACACCCTCCAGCGCAGCCCCTCCGGCATCGGGTGGCGGGCGATGGAGGGCGCTCCCTCGAGCCCGCGCTCGAAGCGCACCCTCACCAGACCGCCGCAGGCCGAGGTCAGCACGTCGACGCCGCTGCCTCCGCCCTGCACCTCGCGGTGGCCCTCCCGGGCGCAGCGAGCGAGCGCCTCGAGGTGCCGCGCGACGGACCCCGGCTGCTCCCGCTCCATGGCCCATCCGAGCGCGGCGACGCAGCCCGCGGCGCTGCTGCCCAGGCCCAGCTTGCGACCCACTCCCCCGGAGAGCTGCGTCAGGTCGAAGCGCGCCGACCCCTCCGGGGGAAGCTCGCCCAGCAGCCCCGCCGCCACCGCCCTCCGCCACGACGCCGAGGCCTCCGGGGGCGTGAACCCTCCGGGCTCCGTCGCGTCGCTGACCACCGCGTAGCGGTCGACCGCGAGGCACCACGCGTCCCCGCCGTGCAGCACCGCGTACTCACCCGCGAGCATCAGCTTGCCTGGGGCCCTGACCTTCACGAAGCTTCGATGCCCGCGCCGGGCCGGGCGATGCGCGCCTCCAGCACCTTCGGCGTCTCTCGCAGCCTCGCCGCGACCGTCTCCGCGTCCGCGCTCGCGCAGAGCACCTTCACATGAGGGCCGGCGTCCATCGTCGCCCAGGCGCCGACGCCGCCGCGGCGCAGCGAGGCCACCACGTCGAGCACGTCGAGGGTCACGCCCCGCGCATAGCGCACCGCGGGCTGGGCGGCCCAGGCGCTCGCGTGCATCGCCATGGTGCTGGCCTCCATCGCCTCTCCGGTCGCCGCGAGGTCGCGCGCGGTCACCGCGGCCCTCACCCGGGCGTGCAGCAGCGGCGCCGCAGCGAGCCAGGCGCCATAGTAGGGGGAGGTCTCGGCGGTGCGGCGCATGCCGTCGCGGGAGGCGACGTCCTTCGGTCCACGATCGACCAGGGCGAGCACCATGGCGACGTCCCAGTGCTCGGGGCCGAAGAGGGGATGGGCCCCGGTGGTGTCGTCGCCGGGAGCGCCCGCGGGCAGCTCGACCCATCCGCCGAACACGCTGCGAGCCGCCGAGGCGCTGCCGCGTCGGGCGAGCGCCGAGAGGGCCGGGGCATCGAGCCGCAGCCCGTAGGCCGCGGTGGCCGCCGCCGCGAGGGCCGCGTAGCCCGAGGCGCTCGAGGCGAGCCCCGACGCGGTCGGAAAGCGGTTGAAGGAGCGCACCCGGAGGAAGCTCCCGGGCGCACCCTCGCTCACCCCGGCGCGCGATCGCACCAGCGCCAGGAAGGCCCCGAGGGTCTTCGCCTCGTCGCCCGCACGCAGCGTCCCGTCGAGCTCGACGTGGTCGGCCGTGAGCGACTCGTCTCGCCCCGCGGTGGTCTCCGTCACCAGGTCGTCGAGGGTCAGCGACAGGCTCGGAACCGCCGGCAGGTTGAGCGCCCGGTCGGCCTTGCCCCAGTATTTGCTGAGCGCGATGTTGGCGCGCGCCCTCGCGAAGAACTCCGTCACCGTCCCACCTCCACGACCCTGCCCTCGACGCCCAGCGCCGTCCAGCCCCGCAGCACCTCGGGCTCGCGGCCCGGGGCCAGCGCGATCACGCAGCCTCCGCCGCCCGCGCCGGTGAGCTTCGCCCCGAGGGCCCCGGAGCTTCGCGCCGAGGCGCAGAGGTCCTCCAGGCGCTCGGTCGAGACCAGCAGGGAGGCGAGGAGGTTCTGGTTGAGGTTCATCAGCTCGCCGAGGCCACCGGCGTCGCCCGCCTGCAGCGCCAGCGCCCCGTTGCGCGCCACCACGCCGATCGCCTCGACGGTGCGATCGACCGCCTCCGGGCGGCGCTCCCGAAGCCTCGCCACGCCGTCGACCATCTCCTTCGTCGACGACCGCTCCCCGCTGTCCCCCACGCAGAGCCGCAGCGCCCCCCTCGTGGGCACGCGGCGAAAGCCCTCCGAGCGGCTGAAGAGCCCGACGCCCCCGAGCGCCGCGAGGGTGTGATCGACCCCCGAGGGGTTGCCATGGAAGACCCGCTCCCAGCCGAGCGCGTAGCCGAGCAGCTCCGCGTCCCCGAGCGATCGCCCCTGCAGCGCCGCGAGGGCGCGGGCGCAGGCCACGCCCATCGCCGCGGACGACCCGACGCCGCCGCCTCCCGGGAGGTGAAGCGTCAGCGAGAGGGCCGCGTCGCCCGAGCCCATCGCCTCGCAGAGCTGCCCCACGGCGCGACCGAGCTCGGTGCCGTCGCCCGGGCGAAACGAGCTCCCCCACGGGGCGACCGTGAGCACCGTCCCCTCCGCGGAGACCCGCGCCACGCAGTCGGCCCCGGGGGAGAGCGAGGCGGCGAGGGCGTCGGCGCCGTAGACCACCGCGTGCTCGCCGAGGAGGATGATCTTGCCGTGCGCCGTCGCGGTCATACTCTGCGTTCGGTCATCAGCGCCGCGAAGGACGCGAGCAGGTCGCGCCCCTCGGGTCGCAATACATCCGTCTGTAAAGCCGCGTTGGACTGCTCTCGCAGCGACCGGATGCGGGACTCGACGTGCTCCCTCGCGCCGGAGGCCTCGATGAGGGAGCGGGCGCGGGCGACGTCCCGGTCGGAGGCGTCGCGGTGACCGAGGAGCCCGGTGAGCTCCTTCGCCCCGGCTTCGCCCAGGTGGGCGAGCGCGTGCTGCACCAGGGCGGTGCGCTTGCCCTCACGGAAGTCGCCGCCCACGGGCTTGCCGGTCTCGGCCTCGGTGCCGAAGGCCCCGAGCATGTCGTCGCGTAGCTGGAAGGCCACGCCCAGCGGCGTCCCGTAGGCGTCGAGGGCGCGGCGCGCGGGCTCGCCCCCGCCGGCCAGCTCCAGGCCCAGGAGGAGCGGGCCTCGCACCGTGTAGCTGCCGGTCTTGAGGTGGTGCACCCGGTCGGTGTCGGGGCTGTGCGTGACGTCGAGGCACTGCCCGAGGATCACCTCGTGCTCCATCCGGCAGAAGGCCTTGAGCACGCCCCGCCGCCGCGCCGTGGGGAGCTCGATGCGCGCCACGAGGTCATGCACCAGGGTGCCCATCAGGTCGCCCGCGAGGATGGCCGCGCTCGCGCCGATGTGCGGGTCTCCGTAGCGCCTCGCGAGGGCCACGTGCACCGACGGGGCGCCGCGGCGCACCGGGTCGTCGTCCATCCAGTCGTCGTGGACCAGCAGGTAGGTCTGGAGCAGCTCGAGCGCCGCGCCGAGGTCGGCCACCGCGTCGGGGTAGGCGGTGGGGTCGATGCAGGCCACCGAGGCCGCCAGGAGGGCGGGGCGGAGTCGCTTGCCGCCTCGGAAGGTGAGGTCGCGCGTCGCCTCGAGGATGCCGATGGCGTCGGGGGCCGCCTCCAGGGTGAAGGCCTCGCACTCGTCGAGCGCCTCCCGGAGCCGGGCGTCGACGCGCGTTCGCACGGCGGCGAGGAAGGCCCCGATGGAGCTCGCGCCGCTCGGAGAGCACGGGCCGGAGACGACATCGTCGACGTGGTTGGGGATCACGGTCGCGAGAGAAACCTTGTACTCCGCCGTGGTGTCAAGCGACCCCTGGGTGCTCGGTTGCATGACCGGTTGGATGGTCGGACGGCGCGGTCGGTCTCGCGGCAGGGCAAATCGAGGCGCCCGGCTCAGCGGAGCAGAGACCGCAGCCTCGGCGGGAGCGGCGCATCGGCCGAGCCCAGCAGCGCGCCCGCCGGCGCCGAGGAGAGGGTCTGCCAGAACAGGTAGCGGCGAGGGGTTCGCCGGGCGAGGGCGATGAGCCCGGCCGCGGCCTTGGCGGTGTAGGTGTCGTCGAGCACCAGGCCGTCGCGGGCGAAGAGCTCGGTGGCGCGGCGGGCGTCGTCGGTGGGGCAGCCGTAGCCCCGCCCGAGGGCGCCCTCGAAGACCCGAACCGGGGGCAGGGCCACGGTCGACCGACGGCGTCGGAGAATCGCTCGGGCGAGCGAGGCGATGCGCCAGGAGGGCACGGCGATCGGAGGCGTGACGCGCACCCCCCAGACGTCGCCGAGCGCGCCGGCGAGGGCGCGGCCCGCGAGGAGGCCTGCGAGGGTGCCTCCCGAGCCGAGCGCGCAGACCTGCACGTCGGGGGAGGGGACGCCCATCGAGGCGAGCTGCGCCGCCAGCTCGAACTGCGCGTCGAGGTAGCCCGAAGACCCGAGCGCGTTGCTCCCTCCGACGGGGATGATCATCGGCCGGGCGCCCTTCGCGCGGAGGGCGAGGGAGCGCAGCCCGAGCGCGAGCATCGCCGACGGAACACTTCCGCAGGGATGCAGCACCGAGGCCTGCTCCGCCGACGCGCGGAGCATCTCCTCGACGTGCGCCGACGAGGGCTGCGGCGCCAGCGCGGCCTCCACGGTGAGCCCCATCGCCCTGGCATGCACGGCGGTCGCGAGCACGTGGTGCGACCCCGCCGCGCCCAGGGTGAGCACGTGCGTCACGCCCCGACCCCGGGCGTCGGCCAGCAGCGGAGCCAGCTTGCGAACCTTGTTGCCGCCGTAACGGGGGTGGGTCTGGTCGTCCCGCTTCACCCAGACCTCGCAGCCGACCGAGCGGGAGACCTCCTCGGCGAGCACCAGCGGCGTCGGGTTCACGATGAGGTCGGTCAAGGAGACGGAGCTTCGCATCGTCGCCGGGTGGATCGCCAGCGCCCGGCGCTAGACTGCGCCCGTGAGCGCCCGCCGACGTGCATGGATTCTCTCCTCGCTCCTCGCCCTCCTCGCCACCCCCGCGGCGGCGCAGGACTGGGATGTCGGCCCGCAGCGTCCCCGCGCCCCGGCTCGTCCTCGCCCTCGCCCGACGGCTCCCTCGACGCCGCGCCCCGCCCGCCCCGCGGCGCCGCCCCCGCCTGCTGCCCCGGTCGCCGCGGCCAGCGCTCGCGACGCGGCCATCGAGCGGCTCACGGCCCTCGCGCTGAGCGAGCCCGACGACGGCATCCCGATGCTCCCGACGCTGCTGCGGATGGTGAGGGCGAGGGACGGCTCCTCCGATCCGCTGCTGGCGACCCTCGATTCCCGCCGCGCCAGCGCTCCCCGAGGCGCCGCGGACCTCATCCGGGCGGAGGTGCTGCGCGACGCCGGGCGCTTCGACGAGGCCATCGCCGCCCTCGACCGCTCGGTCTCCGATCGCCCCGACCGCGCGGCCACCTGGCGCTCGCTGGGCGCCCTGCACCGCCAGCTCGAGCACCCCGTCGAGGCGCGCTCGGCCTATGAGCGGGCCCTCGCGCTCCCGGGCTCTCGCGAGGTCCGGGCGGAGATCCTCCGCGCCCTGATGGACCTCTCCGTGGCCCAGGGCGACCTCGTCCGCGCCCGGGCGGCGCAGCGCGACCTGGCGACGCTGCTCCCCGGGAGCGCCTCGGTGCGCCGCGAGCTGGCCGACCTGCTGGTGGCCCGGCAGCGCTGGCCCGAGGCGGTGACCGAGCTGGAGGGCGTCGCCCGCTCTCTCTCCGGCGACCTTCGGGTGCAGCCCGCGGTGCTCCGGCAGCTCGGGCTGGCGCAGCTCCGTGCGGGCCACCCCGAGGAGGCCGAGGCCACGCTGCGCCGGGCGCTCTCCGGGGCGTCGTCGTCCCCTGCGCTGGAGCGCGAGGTGTACGAGGCCCTCGCAGAGATCCACGAGCAGCGGCAGGACCTCGGGGCCTGGATCGCCTCGCTCGAACGCCAGCCGGGAGCCAGCGCCGAGCGGTGGGCCTTCCTGGGGCGACGCTACGGCGCGCTCGGACAGGTCGACGCGGCGGTGCGCACGCTGCGGCGCGCTCTCTCGATGCGGCCGAGGGACGTCGACCTTCACGTGGCGCTGATGCAGTCGCTGACGCAGGCGGGGCGCGTGGACGAGGCGCTGGCGGCGCGTCGGGCGCTGGTGGCGGCGGTTCCGGGGGAGGTGCGCTACGCGGTCGAGCTCGCGGACGACCTCGCCAGGGCGGGTCGGCGCGCCGACGCGATCGCCACGCTGACCACCGCGGGGCGGAGAGCGGGAAGCGACGCCGAGGCGCACGAGCAGATCGCCCAGGCGCTCGCGGGCATGGGGGAGCGCGAGCTCGCGACGAGGGAGACCGAGCGGGTGGTGCAGCTCGACCCGGGCGACCCCTCGGCCCTGGAGTCCCTGGGGGAGCGCTACTGGGAGCAGGGCGACCGGCCGAGGGCGCTGGCGATCTGGCAGCGCATCCGGGAGCGGGCGCGCACCCCCCACGACGGCCACCGGGCGCTGGGCGAGGTGTACGCCCGGCACGACCTGCTTCCCGACGCGATCGCAGCCTTCCGCGCGGCGCTCCAGTCGAGGCCCGGCGACCCGGTCTCGACGCGGCTTCTCGCCCAGGCGCAGGAGCAGTCCAGAGACCTCGCCGGGGCGGTCGACACCTGGAGGGCGCTGATCGCGCTCCCCTCGGTGGACGCCGACCTTCGCGGCGAGGCCCGCGCCCGCATCGCCAACCTCTGGAACCTCCTCGGCGTGCTCCCCAACCAGGCGACCCGCCTCGAAGCCGCGCTCCGGTCCGACCCCACGGCGATCGAGTCCGCGCTCGACCTCGTGGAGGTCTACGCCCGGCTGCGCCTTCCCATGGAGCTCGAGCGCACCCTCCTGCGCGTGGTGTCTCTCCGCCCCTCGGACGCCCGCTCCTGGCTGGCGATCGAGCGTGCGCGCGCCGAGCGCGGCGACCTCGCGGGCGCCATCGAGGCCCTGCAGCGGGTGCTCGCCATCGACCCCCGCCGGGGCCGGGAGCTCTACCCCCGGCTCGCTCGCCACGCGCTGGCGATGCACCGCGACGCCGAGGCCGTGTCCTTCGCCGCCCGCGCGGTGGAGCTCAACCCCGACGACGCGGCGGGCCACCGGGAGCTCGGCGACCTCTACCGCGCCCGGGGTGAGCTCGACGGCGCGCTCGCGGCCTACCGACGCGCCCTCACGCTCAACGACCGCGACTTCGAGAGCGCCCTTCGCCTCGCGGACATCTACCTCGCCCGGGGTGCTGCGGAGGAGGCCATCGACCGGCTGCGCAGCGTGGTGCGCCGCTCCCCCGACGACGACCTGGTGGGTCGCGCCGGGCGCATCGCGGTGCAGGTCGCCATCGCCACCCACAACGCCGACGCGCTCGCGAGCGACCTCGCGCTCGTCAGCGCCGCGGCGCCCGGTCGAGCGGTGCTGCGACGCCTTCAGACCGAGCTCTTCCTGGGCTGGCTCCGCCCCGACGTGGAGGCCCTCTCCGAGCCGGAGGGACCGCGGGTGACCGACGCCCGACAGCGGCTGCGGAGGCTCTCGGCGCGCGCCGTTCGCCCGCTCCTCGACGCGCTCTCCGAGCAGGGCGTGGAGCGGCAGCTTCTGGCGGTGCGCATCCTCGGGGCGCTCCAGACCCCCGATGCGGTGCAGTCGCTTCTGGGCGTCGCCTCGCGTCCCGGGGTCGACGCCACCACCCGTGTCGAGTCGCTGCGGGCGGCGGCGAACTGCGCCGACGCGAGGGCGGTTCCCTCCCTGGTCGCAATGCTGCGCGGGGACGACGCCGCCGCGGCGACGCTGGCCGCCTGGGCCCTCGGGCGCCTCCAGGGAGCGGCCATCGAGCCCGCCCTGCGCACCGCCCTCCAGCGCTCCGACTCACCGGACGCCGCGGCGATGTCGGCGCTCTCGCTGGCCGCTCGCCGCTCCGTCTCCGCCCGGCCTCTGCTGGCCTCGGTCATCGCTCGCGAGGTCGATGGAGTGGTCCGCGCCGCGGCGATCGTCGCGTGGTCGGCCCTGTCTCCGGCCGGTCCCGAGCAGCTCTCGGCGCTCTCCAGGGCGGGCGAGGTCGGACCGTGGTCCCGCGCGGCCTCCCTCGCGGCGATGGGTCCGCTCGCCGTCTCTCTGCCCTCGCTCCGACCCCGGCTCTGGTCGGCGATCTACCTGCCGGCCCACGTCTCCGCCCCCGCCGTGACCTCCCTCTCCGACATCGCCGCCCGCGCCCTCGCTCGCAGCGCGCACGGCCGTCCTCTCCTCGAGGCTCCTGCGTGGCGCGACCCGACGCTCGCCCACGGCGCCGCCACGATGCTCAGCTCGCTGCTCCGTCCGACCTCCTCCTCCGAGGACGCCGAGGCCGCGCTCCAACGCGACGAGGCGCTCGCCATCGCCGCCCTCCGTGCGGCCCTCGCCGACCCGGCGCAGCGCGCGGTGGCCATCGCCGCCCTCGACCGCTCCTCGGCGCTCGCTCCCCTCGTCGCTCAGCCCCTCGGCAGCGTCACGCCCGCCACGCGATCCCTCCGCGCTCGCGCGCTCGTGGCCGTCGCTCCCTCGCTGATCGCGCTCTGGCCCGGCGTCCCTCGCGCCTCGGACGCCGCGCTGCTCCGGGTGATCGGTCAGGTCGACGACCCCTCGGCGCTCGCCGTGCTGCGCTCGGCCTCGACGGCGGGCGACCCCACGCTGCGGCTCATCGCGGCGCGCGCGCTCGCGAGCCAGAGAGCGCCCATCGAGGCGCAGGGCACCGCGCCGTCTGCGATGGCGCGGGTCGACGCCCAGGCGAGGTGGTCCGACCGGCTTCTGGCGGTGGAGTCCATCGCCCGGTCGAGCGACCCGGAGGCGACGCGGGCGCTCACCGAGGCCGCCCTCCACGACCCCTACGCGTGGGTGCGGCGGGCGGCGCTGCGGCTGCTCCGGGGGAGGCCCGATGCGTCGGTAGTTCCTGCGCTACAGCAGGTGCGCGACCACGACCCGGACGCGGTGGTGAGGGCCGAGGCGCTCGAAGCCCTGCGAGGCCGCTGAGCGGCGAGCGCTCACTCGGCGCGGACGCGGACGACCTGATCGAAGACCAGCGAGGCGCGGTCGATGCCGCTCATCGCGAAGGGGATCACCCGGAGCCGGTGCACCGCGAGGGTGCCGCCCTGGCGGAGGAGCTCCCGCACCCGGTCGAGCTGCGCGGCGTCGACGTCGAAGGCGCCGTCGTCGCGGGCGCTGCAGGAGAGCGTGCCGGCGCCCTCGAAGACCACCGCGACGCGATCGGTGGAGGCGCCGCGCGCCCAGCGCAGCGAGAGGCCGCCGCGGCGGGGCAGCGAGACCGCGGCGCCGTGGCCGAGGGGCAGCGCGTCGTCGCCGATGCGAAGCTCGGCCATGGGTTCGGGGGGAGCGCCGCTCACGTCGAAGGCACCGCGGAGGGTCGTCGGGTCGCCCGCGCCGGTGAACTGCCAGGCGCCCGTCGGGAGCTCCCCGTCGAGGCCGTAGACCACGCCGGAGACGACGTTCCAGAGGTCGGGGAGGCGGTGCGGGGCCATGCGCGCCACGAGGGCGTCGGCGCGGGCGTCGATGGCGCCCACGTCGAGGAGCTGCACCTCGGCCTGCGTGGACTCGAGGCCCTCGCCCATGGCGCCGCGCTCGGTGCATCCCCCGGTGGCCGCGCTCGGCGGGGCTCCCACCAGCGCGGGGAGCGACTCGGCCCGGACGCCCTGCGAGCGGAAGAAGCGCCCGCCGACGTGCACCCTCGCGCCGCCGCCGTCGTCGACGCGCTCGACGAACACGATGCCCTGGGTGCGCGAGGAGACATCCGCGTCGAGCACGGCGTCGGGCCCCGCGCCCGTACAGCCGACGCCGAGGGCACCGAGAGCCGCGAAGAGACAGGATGAACGACGAAGCAGCTGCACCGCTTCCCAGTATAGGGAACTCCACCCCGCGGAGGCAACGAGTCTCCCACCGGACCGCACCCGTTCCTGGTTCGGGATCATCCGTGCTTCGATGCGCCCCCTGATGGACTCCCATGACCTCGCCGCAGGCGCCGTCCTCGTCGGCGGCTTCGACGGCCTCGCGCTCCCACCGGCCCTCTCCGAGCGCCTCTCCGACGGCCGCCTCGCCGGAACCATCTTCTTCCGGCGCAACATCACCGGCCCCTCGCAGGTGCGCGACCTCTGCGCCGAGGTGCTCGCCTCGAGCCCGCTCACCCCGCTCACCGCGCTCGATCAGGAGGGCGGCCGGGTCACCAGGCTCCGGGCCCCGGTGATCTCGCTGCCCCCGGCCCGAAGCCTCGGCGCGCTCGACGACCTCTCGCTCACCCGCGACCTCCACCGCGCCCTCGCCGAGGAGCTCTCCGCGCTCGGCATCAACTTCGACCTCGCTCCGGTCTGCGACGTCGACAGCAACCCCGCCAACCCGGTGATCGGCGACCGCGCCTTCGGGCGCACCGCGGCGCTCGTCTCCCGCCACGCCGCCGCGGCCATCGAGGGTCTCCACGACGGCGGGGTGCTCGCCTGCGCCAAGCACTTCCCGGGGCACGGAGACACCGCGACCGACAGCCACCACGAGCTCCCGGTGCTGCCCCACGACCTCGCCCGGCTCGAGGCGATCGAGCTCGCCCCCTTCCGCGCGGCCCTCGCCGCGGGCGTCGACGCCGTGATGACCGCCCACGTCCGCTTCGACGCGCTCGACCCGACGGTGCCGGCGACGCTCTCCAGGGCCGTGATGACCACGCTGCTGCGCGAAGGGCTCGCTGCCAGCTCCGACGCGGTGGTGGTCTCCGACGACCTGCTCATGCGCGCCGTGAGCGACCGATGGACCGTGGAGGAGTCCGCGCCCCTCGCCATCGCCGCGGGCTGCGACCTGCTGCTGGTGTGCAGCGACCCCGACGCCCAGGAGCGCGCCCGCCTCTCCCTCGCGTCGCTCTCCCGCTCCGACCCTGCCTTCGCCGATCGGCTGCGCGACGCGGCACGGCGCGTCACCCGGCTCCGAGAGCGCCTCGCACCGGGCATCGTCCCCTCGGAGGCCCTCCCGACGCTCTGGCAGCGCCCGTCCCGGCTCGCCCTGGAGGCGCGCCTCGACGCCCTGCGCTCGGCTCCCGGGAGCGCGGTCGATCCGACCGAGCGGAGCTGAGCGCCTCAGCGGGCGACGCGCACGCTCGTCCAGCTGATGGTGTTGGGGAAGACCCGCACCGTCATCGAAGCGGGCGTGGGAGTGCCGCCGGTGAGCTGCACCCGGAGGGTCACCGAGCTGCCGTTGGCGTCGTCCCCGGCCGGGACGTTGAGCACCAGCGCGAAGCCCCTGGCGCCGGTGCCGGCGACCGAGGGGGTGAGCTGCCCGGGGATGAGGTCGCTGTCATAGAAGGTCGTCGACGCCGAGCTCGCGTCGATCACCACGCCCGACACCCCGAGGCTGGGGTCGGCCGCCTCGGTGATGAGCACCGCCACGTGGCCGAGGTCGGCCGAGGGGGCCCCGCCCTGACCCGACACGGCCTCCAGCACCCGCTCGGAGCCGAAGGTCTCGAGCGTCACGCTCCCTCCTCCGGCGCGCACCTCCCTGAATGCTCCGAAGGTCGCCCGGCTGGCGGACACGGCGCGCACCCCGATCACCGGGACGCCGCCGTCGGCGAAGGTGGGAAGCACCCCGGTGAGGGTGAAGGTGCCGTCGGGGTTGGTCAGCGCCGTGGTGCTCGTGTCGTCGACGGCGCGAATCGTCCAGCCCGACAAGGCCGTGCGGCTCACCGTCGCGGTGGGGGGGAGCTGGTTGAGCACCACCACGCTGCCTCCGACGTTGTAGCGGGAGAGCCCGACGTCGGTGGTCACCACGCCACCGTCACCGCCGCCTCCGCCGCCTCCGCCGCCGGTCGTGTTGGGGTTGGCCCCGGCGCAGGACGATCCATCGGGGCAGGGGAGGGCGGGCGGCCGGGCGGCCGTCTCGGTACAGCCCAGCCAGAGACCCGCAACCAGCACCACCAAGCGCTTCGCACCCATGGAAATCACCGTAGCCCAGCGCTCGCGGCTCGTCCCGATTCGGGCAGCCGTCCCTGAGGATCAGAGCCGACCCTCTCGCCGCTTCGCGGCCATCTCGGCGAACTCCTCGTCGACCCGGGCTCTCGCCTCGGCACCAGGGTCGGAGGGCGCCACCCGGACGCCGGTGCGCTCGTCCTGGGACACGCCTCGGAAGGTGTACTGCAGCAGGCCCTCGGCGTTGACCTCGAGCTGCGCCCGGCCGCGCTCTCCCATCGAGGACAGCAGCCGGTCGGCGTCTCTCAGCGGGAGCTGGAGGTTGTGGGCGACCTCGGCCGTGGTCAGCACCCCCTTGCGCGCCGCGGCCATCGCCAGGATCGCCTGCTCCGAGGCGGAGTCCTTCACCTCGACGCCGCGCGCCTGGAGGCGTCGGCTGGCCGAGAGCAGCAGCAGCGCCGCGAGGGCCGCGACGCCCCCGATCACCACCCCGGTGCCGAAGCCCACCCAGGCCGAGACGCTGAGCGCGGCGGCCACCAGCGCCACCACCACGCCCACGATGCCTCCGAAGGCGATGCCCCCGAGCAGCACCGCCCAGGCGAGCACCCCGGTGAGCACTCCCCCCACGCGGTGCGCCGAGCCCACCAGGTTGAGCGGCACGGCGGAGAGCGGGCCTCGCGTGGCCCCGCACGCCGAGCAGACCACGGTGCCCCCGCGGACCACGGTGGGGGCCGACTGGCCGCAGCGCTCGCAGGTCGCGCCGTAGTGAGCGCGGCCGCAGTGGCCGCAGATGAGCTCGTTGGGGGGCATCGGCGCGCCGCAGACGGTGCACTGCTTCATGACCGTTGACCTATAGGGACGAAGTCCCCCGGGCGCACCCTCGTCAGCCCTCGACGCCCAGGAGGCGGGCCATCGAGGCCTCGTCGGCGGGAGTGAAGGGGTAGCGCTCGAACTCCGACGAGCTCACCCACTCGAAGGCGTTGACCGCGGCGGCGCGCAGCCCCTCCGCCCGGAGCTTGCACTCGTAGAGGTGCAGGTCGACCGCGTAGGTCTCGTAGGTGTGGGTCACGAAGGAGATGAGCGCGCCGACCTCGATGTCGACGTCGAGGCGGTGGCGCAGCTCTCGGCGGAGGGCCTCGGAGTCCGACTCCTCCTCCTCCACCCTCCCTCCGGGAAACTCCCAGAGGAGCGGCAGCACCGCCGTGGGACGCCGCTGGGTGATGAGGTACCGGCCGTCGCGCTCGATCACCGCGGCCACGACCCGGATGGTCCGCAACGTATGGGGCTGTGTCGTCGCCATTGGACCCGTGATGCTACGGGAGCGCTGCACCGATGGACAATCCAGTTCGTCGGATAGCTTGCGACGGTGGGCCCGCGCCCTCTACCCTCCGCCGTTCCAGTGAGCGCCCCCGTACCGTCTCCTGAGTCCCTGCGTCCTCGGCCCGATGGCGGCGCCTCCCTGCTCTTCGTCGGCGGCTCGCGCGCCGAGCGGGCGCGCCACCTCGACGAGCTCGCCCGCGACCTCGCCGCCGATGGGCTCCGCCCCCTGGTCGTGCGACTCCGCCCCGGCGACTCTCCCTCGCAGGACCTCGTCGGCCGCATCCACGACGCCGTGGAGTCCGCGCTCACCCGCGCCCGCGCCCCCGGCGGCCTCTACGACGACCGCGGCGGCGGGCTCATCCGACACCTCGGCGGCTGGATCTTCCGCGCCCGCACCGTCGGCCACCCCGGCCTGGTGATCCTCGTCGACGAGCTGCAGCGCCAGCTCGATCGCCGCGGCCGACGCGACGACGACGGCGACTCCTCCGAGCTCTCGGCGCTGCTCTCCGCCTGCTCCGGTCGAGCGCTCACCGTGGTCGCCTCGGTGCCCGCCTCCTCCGCCTCGGGCGCCCCTGCGCTCGCGGCCGGGCTGCGCGACGGCTTCACCCAGCAGGTAAACCTCGGCGCGCCGCCGACGGTCACCCGCGACCCCTCCACGCTGGTGACCGCGCTCGCCGGGCGCTCCTTCGGCCCCGACTCGCTCACCCGCGCCATCTTCGGCTGGCTCGACCTCCCTGATCCCACCGGCGATCGGGTCGACGACGACACCGTGGTGGTCTTCTCCTCGCCGCTCACCCCGCCGCTCGTCCCCGAGCCCGCCGCGCTCGAGTGGTCCAGCGCCGCCGAGGCGCCCGCCTCGACGCCCTCCATCCCGCCCTCCGCCGCACCGGTCGACGCCGACGAGATCTCCCGCTGGCGCTCGGTGCTCTCCGCCTCGGTGCGCGTCGCCGCCCTGCTCCCCGAGGCGCGCGCGCTGCGCTCCCACCCCGCGGCCGACCGCGAGGCCTTCATCGCCCGCTTCATGGCAGGGCCTGCGCAGCTCCCCTGGCTGCGCGACGTCCTCGCCCGTGGGTCCTCCCTCGGCGAGCCCTCCGCGCGGATGAAGCTCGCGACCCGCGCGGCCCTCGCCGAGACGCGCGCCGCGTGGGGCGCCGTGCGGGGCGAGGCCGACGACCCGACGCGGTGGTCCGCGAGGCTTCGCCAGGTGGCCGAGGAGCAGGGGGCTCGCGCGTCGGCGTGGTGGATCCTTCCCGGGCTCCGCGTCGACCTGATGTCCCGGCTGGAGTCGAGGGTGCTCTCTCCGCTCGGCCTGCGTCGCCTCGACGGCGGCGTCACCCGCTCTCTCTCCGCGGCCTCGACCACGGCGCCCGCCACGTCGAGGGTGGCCCTCGGCGGCTCCGAGGCGACGCGCCTCGCGACCTACGCCATGGCCCTCGCGGAGCCCGGCTCGCTGGAGGAGGCCGCGCTCCGCGCCGAGCAGAACGCCCTCGCCGCGATGCGCTCCTACGCGGGCGGCTTCGTCGGTCGCACGGCCATCCTGCTGATGGCCGATGTCGGGGCGGCCGAGCCTGATCTGGCGCTGGTCGCAAGGACGCTCGGAGGCGAATGCCCCTTCGCCGAGCTCGTTCCGTGGGGGCTCTACACCTTCGGGGGAAACGAACCATGAGGATCCTCTACCTGGGCATGCCCCTCGGCGCGCTGATGCTGCTGCGCGAGGGCCACCACATCGTCGGAGCGTGCATTTCGCGCCCGTCGTCACCGGGCATGACCCGGCTTCGCCGCGCGCTCGCGGAGGAGGGGGCGCCCTTGCTGGGCCGGCCCGATCTCACGCAGCCCGGCGTGCAGGCGCTGCTCGCCTCGACCGAGCCGGACCTCATCGTGAGCTGGTTCTGGACGCGCCGCATCCCGGCGATGCTCGTCGCCCTCGCGCCGCACGGGGGCATCAACGTGCACCCCTCGCTGCTGCCGAGGCACCGCGGCCCCGACCCGTACTTCTGGACCCTCTATCGCGAGGACGCGGAGACCGGCGTGACCGTGCACCGCATCACCGACGCCTACGACCAGGGGCCGATCCTGCTGCAGCGGCGCGTCCCGGTGCCGCCGCGGGGCAACGCGTGGACGCTGGCGAGGGCCCTCGATCGACCCTCGCTCGAGGCGGTGCGCGACGTGGTGCAGGGCATCGTCGAGGGGCGCTACGCCGACGACGGAACGCCCCAGAACGAGGCCTACGCCACCGAGGCCCCGAGGCCCTCCGACGACGACTGCGAGATCCTCTGGGATCACCCTGCGTCGAGGGTCATCGCCCGCATCCGGGCGGCCTCGCCCGAGCCCGGCGCCTTCACCGGCCTGGGCGAAGGGACCCTTGTGGTGCTGGAGGCCGAAGCCTACCCGAAGCCTCCCCGAGGGCTGGAGCCTGGCGACGTGGCCTGGCTCCCGGAGGGCGTGGTGGTGGCGTGCGGCCACGGCGAGGCGGTGCTCCTCACCCGGGCTCGCAGCGAGGACGACGACACGATGGTGACCGGGCATCGCATCGCGGCGCTGCTCCCCGGGCTGGAGAGGGTCGACGGATGAGCCTCCGGGTCTCCCTGGCGCTGGCGGTGCTGGCGACCCTTCTCGGGTGTCGCTCCCGCGATACGGGCACGAGCTCGCCGCCCTCGTCCTCCGACGCGGGCTCCCCCACGTCGCATCCCCCGCGCCCGACGCAGCCTCCGCCTCCACCGATCGCGGTGCAGGGTCCGTGGCAGGCGGCCGAGGCCCGCGCCGCGGCGGTGTCTCCGGCGCTGTGGCTCGACGGCGCCGTGCGGAGCGTGGTGGCGATGCCCTCGGAGGACGCGCGCTCGGCGGAGATGCGCTGGCTGCGCTGGGCCGACGGGAGCGCGACGGTGGTGGCGAGGCACGCGGTGCGCTGGATGCCGCCCGGCTCGGCGATGTCGCTGGTGCCGAGGGTGGGCGGCGCGACGGCGGTGTGGCCCACGAGCGCCGGGGGCGACGCGGGCGCCGGCTGGAGGGCGATCGACCTTGCGGCGACCGGCTTCGAGGGCGACGAGCGGGAGGCCACGGCGCTGGAGGTGGCGGCCTCGGAGTGGGCGCTCACTGCGATGGGGCGGCGATCGAGGGAGGGCGTGGACGAGCCCGCGCCGACGGTGACGAGGGCGAGCGTGGCGCTGCGGGTGGAGCCGCGGCGGGCCACCCCGGTGGCGCTCTTGGGGGACGTGGAGCTGACCCGAGGTGACGACCTGATGGGCTTCGAGCGGGCGCTGGGCCTCGACCCCGACGACGCGGCGGGTCGCTGGGCGGCGCTCTCCCGGGGGCGGTGCCAGGACGCCAGGCTGGAGCTCTACCGGGTGCAGCGAGACAGCGCGGACTTCAAGGGCGCCGTGGCGATCGGCCGCGAGGTCGGGGTACGCTGGATCTCCGTCGACGCGGGCCCCTCCTCGGTGGTGGTGAGCTGGTACCAGGACCTGATCCCGATGCGGCTCCAGTGCACCCGAGGGACCAACGCCCCGACGGTGGCCGACCAGGGCCTGCGCGTGGCTGTCTTCCCGAGGTGATCGAGCGATGGAGCGAGCGCCCAGCACCAACGCGACCCGGCTGCTGAAGCAGCAGGGCGTCGCATACACCGAGCACTTCTACCGCTACGAAGACCGCGGGGGGACGAGGGTCTCCGCGCGCGAGCTCGGCGTCGACGAGCACTCGATCATCAAGACCCTGGTGATGGAGGACGACCAGAAGCGCCCGCTGGTGGTGCTGATGCACGGCGACCGCGAGGTGAGCACCAAGGAGCTCGCCCGGGTGGTGGGCGCTCGCAGCGTGCAGGCGTGCAAGCCCGAGGTGGCGGACCGTCACTCGGGCTACCAGGTGGGGGGCACCAGCCCGCTGGGGACGCGCCGCGCGATGCCCGTGTACATCGAGCGCACGGTGCTGGAGCTGCCGCGCATCTACCTCAACGGCGGCAGCCGTGGCTTCCTGGTGGGGATCGACCCCAAGGTGTTGCTGGCGCTGGTGAAGCCCACGCTGGTGGACGTGGCGATCGAGAAGGGCTGAGCGGGGGCCTTCGACGACGCGTGGCCCGCGCGCAGGGCGGCTCAGTCGTCGATGGGCTCCAGACCCGCGATGCCGTCCTTCATCGCCTGGATCTCCTCCGGGGAGTGTCCCTGCCAGTCGAGGAGTTCGGCCACGACCCGCAGCGGCTCCTGGGAGCGATACGACCTCGTCGGATTCCCTGGAAACTTCTTGTCGGTGAGATTGGGGTCATCCATGAACGGGCCGGTCGGCTCGACCTGGTAGATCCGGCCAGGGCCTTCGCCCCTGGCCAGCTCTGCTCCCCAGGTGGCAGCGTTCAGGGTCTCGCTGAAATAGACCCACGGGGACCTCCGCCCGACGTAGTTGGAGGCGTAGCCGGGTCGGATCAGGTCACCGGGCTTCAGCTCTGCCCGGGTGCCATGGAAGAAGCGCCGGGCGCTGGTGTCGGAGGGCGTCGATGGGGCTGTGGGGTCGCTCATTGGCTATCTCGTGAGTTGCTGGTGGCCATCAGTTCAATGGCGTGGGGGCACCGTCCCAGACGGCTCATCCCAGCGCGTGCGGGGACCACGTATGTCACGCCATCGCGACCGTCCCCGATGCGGCCTTCGCCCTACAGCTCCAGCTTGCGCTCGGCGGGAGTGAGCGCCGAGAGCTGCGCCCGGTACGCGTAGGCCAGCGCCAGCATCAGCGCGGCGTGCCCGAAGGCCACCGCGGCGATGGCGCGCGCGTAGGCGAGCGACGTGGCGATGTCCCTCGCGGAGCTCACCACGATGTGCCCGTGGAAGGTGATGTTGGTCCACACGAGGCCGTGAAGCGCCAGCGACGCGAGGGCGATGTTGCGCGTGCGGCGGAAGGCGTGGCGGTGGTTGCGCAGCAGCAGGTCGTTGCCCGCGCCGAGGCCCAGCGCCGCCAGCACGATGGCCGCGATGGCGCCGAAGCCGTAGGCCCCGGCGAGGTAGCCCAGCAGGCCGTGCAGCGTGGTCTCCGCGACCTCGCGGAAGGGGAATCCCGCGAGGTAGAGCGCCGTGGTGATGAGCGCCGTGTTGACGCCGCGGCCGTAGACGAGGCAGCTCAGCGCGGCGAGGCGCAGCGCCAGCGGGGCGCTCGGCATCATCGCGCCGCTGGCGGGCCCTTCGCGGTAGGCCCCCCGGCCGACGGTGATCGCGGGGAGCTCGACGTTCTGCCAGCGACGCCGGAAGCGCCGCTCGCGGGTGACGAACGACGCGACCGAGCTACCGACCACCAGGAGCGCGAACACCAGCCATTGCACGCGGCGATGCTAGCGCAGTCGTCCGGGACCTCCCATCGGAGTCCCTGATGCAGGTCTTCCCGCGGGCTCAGGCGTGGAGCAGGGTGTTGACCGGGACGTCCTTCGGCAGCCGCTCGCGGCCGTCGAGGAAGTCCAGCTCGACCGCGAAGGTCGCGCCGATGACCACCGCCTCCTGCCGTCGGGCGAGGGCGATGGCGGCGCGGGCCGTCCCGCCGGTGGCGATGACGTCGTCGACGAGCAGCACCCGGTCGCCCGGAGAGAAGCTGCCGACGTGCACCTCGAGCGCGTCGTGGCCGTACTCCAGCGAGTACGCCTCGCGGTCGGTGCGCGCGGGCAGCTTGCCGGGCTTGCGGGCCGGGACGAAGCCCACCCCGAGCCGCAGCGCCACGGCCGCGCCGAGGATGAACCCGCGCGCCTCGATGCCCAGCACGGCGTCGACCTTCGCGTCGAGGTAGGGCTGCGCCAGCGCCTCGATGAGCGCTCGAAACGACTCGGCGTCGCGGAAGAGCGGGGTCAGATCCTTGAAGACGATGCCCGGCTTGGGGAAGTCGGGCACGTCGCGAACCAGCACGAAGAGGTCACTCATGGCGCCCGCATTGGTGCCCGTAGCCGCGGCGCCGCGCAACCTCGCATCACCCGGCGACGGCGTCGACCAGCGGGGCGAAGCCGTTGGTGTCCATGTCGAGGCGCAGCGCGGAGATGGAGACGAAGCCGTTGTCGAAGGCCTCGGTGTCGCTGCCCTCCATGAGCGGGTGCACCACGCTGGGGCCGCCGATCCAGAGGTACTGGCGCCCGCGAGGGTCCTGCCGGACCTCCACGAGGTCTTCGTAGGAGCGCACCCCGAGGCGGGTGTTGCGCACGCCCTTGGGCTCCCCGTGCGGGAAGTTGAGGTTGAGCAGCGGAGTGGCGCCGGGAGGCACGCTGGCGAGCGAGCGCAGCAGCCGCTCGACGAAGGGCACCGCCAGCGCCGCGCAGGCCGCCGGGTCGGCGTCCGAGGGCATCGACAGCGCCATCGACGGAACGCCCCGGAAGGCCGCCTCCCGCGCCGCCGCCACGGTGCCCGAGTAGAAGACGTCGCTGCCCAGGTTGGCGCCGTGGTTGATGCCGCTCAGCACCAGCGTCGGCCGGCGGGGGAGCATCGTCGGGTGGTGGAGCGCGACGTAGGTGCAGTCCGCGGGCGTCCCGTCGACGGACCAGACCCCGGGGGCCACCGGGAGCACCCGCAGCGGGCGGTGCAGGGTGAGGGCGTGGGAGCGGGTCGACTGCTCCGACGCGGGGGCCACGATGACCACCTCGCCGAGCGGCTCGACCGCACGCGCCAGGAGCCGCAGCCCCTCCGCGTGGACGCCATCGTCGTTGCTCAGGAGCAGCAGGGGACGCGCAGCGGGTCCCTGATCAGGTTGGGAGTCCATGCGTCACCGTAGCTGGGAGGTGCGACGTGAAGGGAGAATTGGGCCGCGGTGATCCGATGCTCCGACTCCTCTGGTTGAGAGGGGAGGCGGAGGGGGATCCTTCGCGGAGAACCGTGCGTGGAGTGGTCCGACCAAAATGGTCGGGGCGACTGGATTCGAACCAGCGACCCCTTGACCCCCAGTCAAGTGCGCTAACCAGGCTGCGCTACGCCCCGATGACCACCCACGCACGGTTTCCCGTGAGGGACCGCCCTTCTACACCCACCGCTGAGGGACGCAAGAGATTTCTTTCAGATCGCCTCAACCATGCACCACCCGCCCTAGATCGCGCATCCAGCGATCCTCCTCCGGGTCGAGCGGGCCTCGGGAGAGCGCGTCGAAGTTGGCCTCCATCTGCGCGCGGTCGGCGGGGCCCGAGATCACCAGGTCGACGTGCGGGCTCGACAGGGCGAAGCGGTAGCAGTCGCCCGCGTCGGGCACGCGCCCCTGCCAGCCCGACGGGCGCTTCAGCAGCTTGCGCCAGTCGGTGGCCGTGTACGCCGCGACGTCGGGGCGGCGGCCGGCGAAGCGGGGGAAGAGGTCCCGCTCGGCGCCAGGGTGCGCGGCGTTGTAGCGGATCATCAGCAGGTCGAGCCGCTCGTCCTGGCTCAGCTCCGCGGCCCTCGGGCGGTCGTGGATGGACACCCCCGCCGCGCGGATCTTCCCCTGCTCCTTGAGCTTCGCGAGCGCGTCGGCGGTGGCCTCGCGCCACGACGAGGTCACCCCCACCCAGAACAGCTGATACACGTCCAGGTAATCGGTGCCGAGCTTCTTCAGCAGCGACTCGACCCCGCGGGTGACGTTGCCTCCGGTCACCGCCAGCGTCGGGCCGCTCGCCACCACGTAGCGCTCCCGGTCGCGACGCAGCGCCTCGCGCAGCGCCGGGGTGACCTTGCCGGTGCGCATCGGGGTCCAGAAGAAGTAGTTGGCGCCGCGGTCGAGGGCGGCCGCGAAGCCGTCGGCGTCGAGGCCGTAGTTGCAGGCGATGCCCATGCGGTGCACCCGCTTGCCGACGCGGCGGAGCTGTCGGTGGGTGAAGTCGTCGGCCTCGGGAGACGGTGCGGCGTGGGCGTCCATGGCTGCGCCGGGTGATGCCACGCGCGGCGCCGTGCTGCCATCGGCGCGGAACCTGATACGCTGCCGCGGATGTTGAACAGCCATGACGCGCCAGTGCCGCGCGGCGACGCGGCGGTGCGGCCGGCGCTGGAGGCCGCGCTGCGGTACGCGCGGACGAAGGTTCCCTACGCCGACGCGCTCTACGAGCGGGTCTTCAAGTGCGAGGTCCACCAGCTCGCCTCCGGGCAGCGGATGGTGAAGCCGGCCTCGGTGAAGGGGGCGGTGCAGATCCGCCTGGTGGGGGAGGGCGGCCGCCAGGTCGGCGTGAAGGCGGGCGACGCCGGCATCGAGACGCTGCGCGCGGCCATCGACCGGGGCCTGGACGCCCTCGCCGCCGAGCCGGCAGACCCGGGCTTCGGGCTCGCGGCGATCCCCAACCCGTCGCGCGAGCGCTACGGCGTGGCGCCGACGGACGATCCCCGCGACGTCGACCCGACGCCCCGGCTGGAGGCCCTCGCCCGCGCCGTCGACGCGCTCGCGGCGGAGGGCGCCACGGAGGGCGTGCGCGTGGTGCCCGAGCTCTGGGCCTGGGAGCAGGTCGAGGAGAAGTGGGTCGCCGACACCGACGGGATCTTCAAGACCCAGGTGATGACCATCGGCTTCGTGCAGGTGGTGTTTCGCGCGGTGCGCGGCGAGGTGCAGGCCCGGACCAGGGTGCGCTTCGGCGAGGTGGGCGGGCTCTCCCAGTACATCGGCTCCGACGGGCGCTTCGCCCCCGAGGTGGCGCGCGAGCTCGCCGCGCAGCGCGACGTCGCCGTGAGGCTGCTCGACGCGCGCACCATGACGGCGGACGAGCTCGCTGGCCTCACCCACTACGTGCTCCACAAGTCGGCCCTGGTGTTCATCCACGAGGGCCTCGGGCACCCCATCGAGGCGGACATCGTGCGCTCTGGCAACAGCGCCATCGTGGCCCCGGGCGGCGAGGCGAGGGTGTCGCCGCTGGGCTCGTCGGTGGTGCGCATCGTCGACGGCTCCGCGCCGGACGGCGACGGAAACCCCATGGCCGACCGGGGCTTCGGGACGGAGTTCATCGACGACGAGGGCGTCGAGGTGCGCTCCGCGGAGCTGGTCTCCGGCGGCCACATCGTGGGGATGATGCACTCTCGGGAGACGGCGCACCGCTACGGCGTGGCGCCGACGGGCAACGGCTTCTCCGAGCTGGGCGACCGGCGCATCGTGAGGATGCGCAACACGGTGCTCTGCCCCGAGCGCGGCGACCACTGGGTGGAGAGCCTCGACGAGCTGCTGCGAGGCGTCGGGCTGGGGGTGGTGCTCCACGGCTCGCTGGGAGGAGCGGTCTCGAAGGAGGGCATGTCGTCGTCGACGCAGTACGGCTACCTGGTGCGCGACGGCCGGCTCACCGGCGAGATCATCCTGCCGGGCAACTTCACCGCCCTCACCGCGGGCTGCCTGAAGAGCGTCGACGGCTACGCCGGGCCGGTGGACAGCCACGGCGTCGGCTTCTGCGGCAAGGGCAGCCAGTTGCGACGGGTGACCGAGGGCGGCCCGACCTTCGTGCGCCTGGGGGCCTCTCCCTGGGTCAACCTCACCTTCGAGGGCTGAACGACGATGACCTCGATGAACGAAGCTTTTGCCTCGGTGCGCGCCCTCGCGGAGGCGGTCCGCGCTCGCGTCGCGGGCGTGACCGACGACGTGGAGGTGCGCGTCGAGCGCGCCGATCAGGTGTCCTACTCCATCGAGGGCAGGGCGCTCATCCCGGAGCTGGAGTGCGACGCGTGGCGGGTGGCGATGCGCGCGCGCCGCGGCGGCCGGCTGGCCATCGCGGCCACCACGGGATCGTCCGTCGACGACGCCGCGGGCGCGCTGCTCCGGTCGCTGTCCGCCGCGCAGCCCGACGCGCTGGAGGACTTCGCGGCGCTGCACGAGACGCCGCCCGACGGCCGCGGGTGGGACGACGCCGCCGGGGCGCTCATCGACCGGCCCGCGCAGGTGCGCTCGCTCGCCGCGATGATGGCGGAGGCGGCGCGCTCGGCGGCGCCGAACCCCGACCTCGTGCTCGAGGGCGGCGTGAAGGTGGGGCGCACCTGGCGCGCGATGGCCACGGCCCGCGGCGCGACGGTGCTGTCCGGGAGCACCGTGGGCTCGGCCTTCCTGATGGTCGACGGCAACGAGTGGGAGTCCCTGGCGGGCACCGCGGCGCCCACCGAGCAGGGCGTTCGCGCGCTCGGTCGGGGGCTCGTCGGAGGCCTCCCCCCGAGAGAGGTCACCGTCGCCGAGTGGCTGGGCGGCCCGAAGGAGGTCACCGTCATCATCGACCCACGCCTGCTGGAGAGCCTGCTGCGGGCGCTCTTCCTCGAGCGCGTGGGGCTCGACCGGGTGGTCTCCGGGCTCTCGAGCGCGGCGGTGGGCGACGTGGTCGGAGCGCCGATCTTCAGCCTCTTCGACGACAGCGGCGCGGCGGGCTCGCTGGCCGGCGCCATCGTCGACGACGAGGGCACCCTCGGGCAGCGCAAGACCGTGGTGGAGCGCGGTGTGCTGCGCACGCTGCTGGCCGACCGGCGCTCGGCGAAGGTCGCCTGGGGCGGGGCCTCGACGGGCAACGGGTTCCGCCTGCCGCTGATGGCGGAGGACGCGAGCGAGGCGCCGGTGCGCGTGGGCATGGGGCACCTCGACGTGCCGGAGGGCAACACGCCCCGGCTGAAGCTGGCGCCGGGCCGCACGGTGCTGCTCACCGACCTGCTGGGCGTGCACTCGGCCAACAAGGCCACCGGGGCCTTCAACAACCCCGTGCAGGGCGGCGTGGCGCTGGAGGACGGCGTCCCGGTCGCCCGGCTCAAGGCCGGCGCCTGGTCGGCCACGGGCAACTTCCACGCGATGCTGCGCGCGCTCTCGGGCGTCAGCGCCGAGCGCCTGCACACCGGAACCGCGACGCTCCCCTGGGTCGCCGCGCCGGTGCGCCTCTCCTGACGAGGTCTTCGACCGCCGGTGCGCCGCCTGACCGCACAGCCCCCCATCGCGCTAGCGTTCACGCTGGCGATCGCCTCGTGCTCGAGCGAGGCGCCCGTCGATCCGCCTCGCTCCCTCGACGCCTCGGTGGCGGCCGACGCACCCGACGCGCCCGACGCGCCCGAGGTCGCCACCGAGGTCACCCGAGGGGCCGCGGTGTTTCGTCGCTACTGCGCGAGCTGCCACGGCGCCCGCGGCGCCGGAACGGGCGACGGGCCCGACCTGCGCCGGGAGGTCCCGGCGAGCCCCGACGCCGAGATCCAGCGGGTGCTCCGCGAAGGCGGTCGGATGATGCCGATGGTCCCGATCGACGACGCGCAGCGCGCCGACGTCTTCGCCTGGCTCCGCGCCACCTTCGGCGCTTACGAGGAACCGTAATCCCCGATGGCCCCGATCCTCCTCCGCCGCCCTTCGCTCCGCAGGCTCGGCCGCGCCCTCGGGGCCGCCGCGCAGCCCGGTGACGTCATCGCGCTCGTCGGTCCGCTGGGCGCGGGCAAGACGCACCTCGCGCAGGCGATCGCCCGCGGCGCGGGGGTGCCTCCGGAGACCCGCGTGACCTCGCCGACCTTCTCGGTGGTGGTCGAGCACGCGGGGCGGCTGCCGGTGCACCACGCCGACCTCTACCGCCTCGGCGACGCCAGCGAGCTCGCGGAGATCGGGCTCGTCGAGCGCGCGGCCGACGGGCTGCTGCTGGTCGAGTGGGCCGACCGGATGCCCGGCGCGCTCCCCCGCGACGTCCTCTGGGTGACGCTCTCTCCTGCGCGGCCGGACGAGCGCTCGCTGACGCTCTCCGCGACGGGTCCACGCTCGGAGGCGCTGCGGGCCGTGGCGGAGCGCTGGGAGGCGGCGCGTAGGGCGTAACGGCGTGGCTTCCGGGGGTTGGCTCGCGTACCCTTTCGGGACGATGAAGTACAACCCGGTTGAGGCCGTGCGGGCGGGGCTGGAGCGGGAGCGCGAGCGCTTCACCGGGGCGCGCCGGGTGATGAGCTTCGACCAGTACCTGGATCTCTATGCCGCGGCGCCTCGGCAGTACGGGCGCGACGCCGCGCGCTGGCTGCGCGACCTCTTCGACCACTACGGCACCCGCGAGGTCGTTCGGCCCTACGGTCGCTTCACCCGCTGGAACCTCTTCGACCTCCCCTGGGAGGACGAGGTCGGCCAGCGCGACGCGCTCATCGGCCAGGAGACCCAGCAGGCCGAGGTCTACCGCGCGCTCTCCAACTTCGCCCTGCTCGGCGCGGTCAACCGCCTGGTGCTGCTGCACGGCCCCAACGGCAGCGCCAAGAGCACCTTCGCGGCGAGCGTGATGCGCGCGATGGAGGACTACTCTCACACCGACGAGGGCGCGCTCTACCAGTTCAACTGGGTGTTCCCCAGGGGGCGGGGCACCGACAACGCGAAGATCGGCTTCGGCGGGCTCACGGGCAAGGACGAGGGCCCCGCGCCCGGCGACACCTACGCCCACCTCGACGAGCGCGAGATCGACGCCAAGGTGCTCTGCGAGCTGCGCGACCACCCGCTGCTGCTGCTCCCGCGCGAGGTGCGCCAGAAGCTTCTGCAGGACACCTTCGAGGGGGCAGCGGGCGAGAGCGAGGCGGCGCCGCAGTTCTTGTGGAGGGGCGGGCTCTCGCACAAGTCGCAGCAGGTCTTCGAGGCGCTCTTCACGGCCTACCGAGGTGACCTGAGGCGGGTCTACGCGCACGTCCAGGTCGAGCGCTGGTACGTCTCCCGGCGCTACCGCACCGGCGCCGTGACGCTCGGCCCGCAGATGGCTGTGGACGCCAAGGAGCGGCAGGTGACCGCCTCGCGATCGCTCTCGGCGCTGCCGCCGTCGCTCCAGAACACGGCGCTCTTCGAGCCCTTCGGAGAGCTCGTCGACGCCGCCGGGGGGCTGCTCGAGTACTCCGACCTGCTCAAGCGCCCGCTGGAGGCGTGGAAGTACCTGCTGCTGATGATCGAGACCGGTGAGGTCGCGCTCACGACCTCCAACCTGGTGCCCAACCTGGTGATGCTCGGCAGCAGCAACGAGGGGCACCTCGAGGCCTTCCGCGAGCACCCGGAGTACGCGTCGTTTCGGGGCAGGCTCGAGCTCGTGCGCGCGCCCTACCTCCTCGACTGGACCCTCGAGAAGGAGATCTACGACCGCCAGGTGGCCCCCGGCGTGGGTCGCCCGGTCGCCCCGCACGCCACGGAGATGGCCGCCATCTTCGCGGTGCTCTCGCGGCTCCGTAAGCCCTCGCCCGCTGACTTCGCCAAGCCGCTGGCGTCCATCGTCGGCGAGCTCAACCCGCTGGAGAAGGCCGACCTGCTGGCGCTGGGCAAGGTCCCCGCGCGCTACGCCGAGGAGCAGGCGCGCGAGCTGCGCGCGGGCATCGAGGCGATCTACCGCGAGAGCGAGCGGCAGGCGAACTACGAGGGGCGCACCGGGGCCTCGCCGAGGGAGATCCGGGGACTCATCCTCGATGCCGCGCAGGTGCCCGAGTACAAGGTGCTCTCGCCCTTCTCGGTGCTCGACGGACTTGCGGAGCTGAGCGCGCGCACGGGCGAGTTCGAGTGGCTGCGCCAGGAGACCGCCGCGGGCGGATACCAGGACCCGCGGTGGTTCTTGAAGGCGCTCCGGTCGCGGCTGCTGGACACGCTCGAAGACGAGCTGCGCAGCGCCACCGGGCTCGCCGACGAGGCGCGCTACGACGAGGTCTTCGAGCGCTACGTGCTCCACGTCTCGGCGTGGACCAAGGGCGAGAAGATCGAGAACCGCGTGTCGCGCAAGCCCGAGCCCGCGGACGAGACGATGATGCAGGAGATCGAGCGGATGCTGGGCTTCGGCGGCTCGCACGAGGAGTTTCGCCGCAACCTCATCTCCCGCGTGGCCGCGTGGGCGATCGACCACCCGGGCGAGCCGCTGCCCACCAAGGGGCTCTTCCCGCAGCACATCGCGAAGCTGCGCGACGTGTTCTTCGAGGAGCACCGCAAGCAGGTGATCACCGTGGCGCGCGACCTGTCGGTGATCCTCTCCGAGGGGGAGGGCGCGCTCGAGCCCGACGCGCTGGCGAGGGCGAGGTCGACGCTGGCGGAGCTGAAGGCCCGCTTCGGCTACGACGACGACAGCGTGCGCGACGCCGTGAGCGCGCTCTTGAAGGAGCGCTTCACGACGGCGCACTGACGCGCTGCGCGCTGGTGGCTACTTGGTGCCGAAGAGGCGGTCGCCCGCGTCGCCGAGGCCGGGGAGGATGTACCCGCTCTCGTTGAGGCAGCGGTCGATGGAGGCGGTGTAGATCGGCACGTCGGGGTGCTGCGCCTGGAAGACCGCGATGCCCTCCGGGGCCGCGAGCAGGCAGACGTACTTGATCGAGCGGGGCCCCGTCTTCACGAGCCGGTCGATGGCGGCGACGGCGCTGTTGCCGGTGGCGAGCATCGGGTCGACCACGATGACGTCGCGGTCGGCCATGTCCGACGGGACCTTGAAGAAGTACTCGATCGCCTGGAGGGTCTTGTGGTCCCGGTAGAGGCCGATGTGCCCCACGCGCGCGGAGGGCAGGATCTTCAGCATCCCGTCGAGGATGCCGTTGCCCGCGCGCAGGATGGAGACGATCACGACCTTCTTGCCGTCGAGCACCGGCGCGTCGACGAACTCGAGCGGCGTCTCGATGCGCTGCTTCGTGAGCGCGAGGTCGCGGGTGGCCTCGTACGCGAGCAGCATCGAGATCTCCTCGAGGAGCGCGCGAAACTCGCTCGTAGGGGTCTCTCGCCGGCGCATGAGCGAGAGCTTGTGCTGCACCAGTGGGTGATCGATGACGTGAACCTTGGTCGGCATAGGGGCTGCTGTGTCCTTCGCGACAACCTTAGGGCGCGGCGCCCTGCGGGGTCGAGAAGCTGACAGCTCCCGCGGAGGCCGATCAGAAGTTGTTGCAGGCGTTGGTGCTGGTCGTGATGGAGTTGATCGGGAGCACCGCGCAGCCGCCGGCGCTGTCGGCGGTGATCTGGGCCACGCGCCAGAAGCTGTTGTTGGTGCAGTTGCCCGTCGAGGTGCCTGTCATCGCGACGCTGGTGAAGGTGCTCACCGGGACGGTGCCCGGGCCGCAGTACACCTTGATGCTGGCGATGCGTCCGGCGCCGTTGGCGTAGTGGTGCACGCCGATGGTGTAGTTCGCGCCGATGGTGGGCACGTCGATGCGGATGTTCTCCGGGCCGTTGCGGGTCACGTTGTCGACGTCGAGCACGGCCCCCCAGGCGGTGCTCATCCGGGCGTAGTGGCAGTCGTCCGAGGTGTAGTTGTACCAGCGGGTCATGTTTCCGTTGTGAAGGTGCAGGTCGAGGTCGCCGGCGCCGTCCCAGGTGAGCTCGACGCGGATGCCGTGGCCCTGGGCCGTCACCCCGAACTCGCAGGAGAGGGGGGTGTTGAGGCCGTCGCGGGCGGTGATGCGGACACGGTACACGCCGACGATGATGGGGCGGAACGACTCGTTGATCGAGGTCGCGGGCGAGGGGCTCCAGGTCGCGGAGGTGGCGCCGCCGGAGGGGCCGTCGACGACGGTCCAGGTGATGTTGGAGACGGTGCCGAGCGTCCGGGCCGCGAGCGCCGCGGAGTTGCCCGCGAGCATCGTCAGGTCGCTCGGGCAGCCGAGGCTCCCGTTGCAGCCCTCGTCCACCACGCCGTCGCAGTCGTCATCGATGGTGTTGCAGGTCTCGACCCCGGGGGCGCCCGGGGTGCAGACCGGCACCGCGCCGCGGAGGCAGCCGGGGACGGTGCGGCGGCAGGCGCCGACGCCGCAGCTGATGTCCGCCACCGCGTCGTCGATGATCGCGTTGCAGTTGTTGTCGAGGCCGTCGCAGACCTCCGACACGGTGCAGGCCGCGCAGGTGCCGCTGCCGTCGCAGATGCCGCTGATCGGGGGCGACCAGCGGAACGAGGTGCCCGCCGCGACGACGCCCGCGGTGTCGAAGCCGACCTGGTCGAAGCGGACGTTGTCGGCGCTCTGGATGCCGATGGTGGCGCCGGACCCGGTGGCGCGGGTGTCGCCCACCATCGTGCCGTAGATCACGGAGACGGACTGCGAGGCCTCCTCGAGGACGACCTCGAAGTTGAGCTGGGCGCCCGCGTTGCCGGCGCCGCCGCGGTCCTCGAGGTCGGCGTTGGACCACTGCGCCACGAAGAGGCGGTCGGGGGAGCTGCCGTAGGTGGCGAGGCAGACGCCGTCGCGCATCACCAGGTCGTCCCAGAAGGGCATCACGGCGTCGCCGAAGGTGCTCTGCGGGAGGGCGGTGTTGATCCAGTTGACCGGGGCGCTCGGAAACGCGAGGTAGCCGTTGGCGGAGATCATCACGTCGGTGCGCTGCGTGCCGTAGAAGCGAAACGGAAACGGCAGCAGCACCGTCTCGGCGCCGTCCGCGGAGCCCGCGAGGATGGTCGTGTGACCGGGGGCGCTGCAGGCGTCGAACCACCCGAAGGCCGAGGCGTCGCGGCGGTAGTTGCCGCTGTTGCTGACGCCGCAGACGGTGCCCGCGGGGCGGTTGGAGGCGGCCACGCACTGAGGGGTGCCGGTGGCGCAGGACACCCGGCCGATGAGGCAGGCGTCGGGGAGGGTGCAGGCCGCGCCCTCGTCGCAGGCGTCGCAGGTGCCCGCGTCGGTGCAGTACAGCCCGACGCCGCAGCCGGTGCCCGAGGGGAGCTGGCCCATGTCCACGCACTGCGGGCGGCCGATGTCGTCGCACTGCACCTGGCCGCGGTGGCAGGTGTTGGTCACGAAGCACGAGGCGCCGCTGCGGCACATCGTCGGGGTCTCGCTGGGCACGCAGTTGAACTGCATCTCCACCGAGCCGAGCGTCGGGGGCGAGTCGAAGGCGGCGCCGGGGTCGAGGTAGGCGCGGATCTCGACGAAGCGGGCGCGCTCGAGCCGGGGCTGCACCGCGCGGAGCCAGGCGCCCAGGTCGAGGTTCGTCGGCGCGGAGGTCGAGGTGGAGCCGCGCGGGGCGTCCGGCAGGCGGTAGACGGCCGCGGTGGCGAGGTCCGCGGCGCTGTCCGCGGCGCGCACGTCGAAGTGGATCGCCGAGCCGGTGGGCACCGTCGCGGTGTAGCTGAGCGAGCCCCAGATCGGGATCAGCGTGGGCTCGGCGAGGGTCGCGCAGGTGCCGTCGAACACCCGGCGGAACTCCCCTCGCGGGCAGCGGGTGGAGGTGGCCGACGGGGTCCAGCGGAAGCCGCTGCCGGACACGGTGACGCCCGGGGTGTTGTACGCGACGAGGTCGTAGGAGCTGCCCGCGCCCTGCTGAACTCCCACGGTCGCGCTGGCGCCGGTGGAGCGGTCGCCGTCGCCGGTCATCTGGAGGTAGCGGACGTCGACGGTGCTGGTCGCCTCGTCGAGCATCGCCTCGAAGGTGAGGTGCGTGCCCGGATCGGTCGAGGTGTAGAAGGTGGCGTCGACCCACTCGGCGACGAAGGTGCGGTTCGGGGCGGTGCCGGTGGTGGCGATGCAGACGCCCGTCGCGCGCTGCGAGAGGTCATCCCAGAACGCGAAGATCGAGTTGGGCACCGTGGTCGTCGGGAGCATCGAGTTGACCCACTGCGGGGCCGCGTCGGAGAAGGAGAGGTAGCCGTTGGCGCTCACCCGGACGCTCGTGTACGGCGTGCCGTAGAACGAGAACGTGAAGGGCAGCGCCACCTGGGTGACGCCCTCGTCCGAGCTGACGAGGATGCGCTGGCTGCCCGGCGCGGCGCAGGCGTCGACCCACAGGGCCGGCGAGATCGAGCGGAGGTAGGGGCCGCCGGGCGCGCTCTCGCAGCTCGGGGTGATGCCGCCCGCGGGCGAGCCGGCGGGGCAGAAGATCGCCGCGGGCTGGGTGCCGAACTCCACGCCGGTGCTGTTGAGCGGCAGGGTGTCCCCGGGGGTGGGGCAGTCGACGATGTGGCGGCAGGTCGGGTCGCAGAGCCCCTCGCACTGGGTGATGCCGCCGAAGAGGAGCGGGGCCACGCGGTAGCCGAGGCACTCGGACCAGCGGCCGCCTTCGCACACGCGCTGCCCGATCGCACAGGCGCCCGACTGGCTCACGCCGCAGGCGACCGGCGCCGCGTCGGGGGCGCACTCACAGCCCTGCTCCGGGCGGATGCAGCGGGTGCACTCGTCGGTGATGGTGGCGTTGGACTCGTCGCAGTCGGGACCCGCGGAGCAGCCCTGGCCGTGGAGGTCGCCGTCGAGGTCCTGGCAGGGGTTCTGCGGCATCGGGGCGGCGAACTCGGTGCGAGGGGTGATCGGCTGGGCCTCGGAGCTGCGCGCCTGCGTGGCGGCCTGGACCGGGGCGGCGCTCGGCACGCTCTCGGAGGACTCGACCGCGCAGGAGGCCGCGCCAAGGGCGATGAGGATCAAGCCCGGCGAGGCGAAGCGAGCGGAAAGGGGTCGATCCATAGGGCGAAACCTCCAGACAACGAGACAAGGCGAGGCAACGGGAGACCGTCTACCGACAGCGATGTCGGTAAAGGTGCTGTCTGTGTGTGCTCCGCCCCGCGTCGCAGCGTCGGAGACGACTACCCGGTCGGCGTGGCGTAGGTCTTCGGCGCGATAGGGGAGATCACGTTGTCCACCCTAGAACCCTCTTTTCGAGGGGTCTAGCGTCCAGACCCACGAAGTGCCTTGTGGAAAGCATTTTCGTGAGGGCTTTGGTTGCATCGTCCCACCTTCCCTACCTCCTCCGCTGCGGCCTCCCTCGGTGGTACGCGGGTCGACAGAGCGGACCAGGTGCACCCGGGCGAAAGCCCCGGAGAGGAGACACCATCGCCCTGAATTTACGGTCCTTCGTCGCTGCGACCGCTGCTCGCCATCGCGCACTTCAGGCTCACCGCCGACACGAAAAGTGGAAGTTGGTGGATATGGTTCCAGGCTTTTGTCGATTGAAGATTATCCCTATTTGAAGGTACTCTTCAGGGAGCTCCACGGTCGATGAAGTGCCTCGGGCGCACGTCGACGACGTGGGCCACTCGTCATCAACGAATGTCTCGAGGAGATGTGGAGCGAGGAGGAGGAGGGAGAGATTCGAGATCAGCGGATCGCGGCGGGCGTGCAGCTCGGCGCGCCGTCGTAGGTGCCGTCGGAGCAGAGCAGCAGCGCGCGGGGAGACATCGGCGCGGTGGCGCGACCGACCGCGACCGCGGTGACGACGGAGCGATCGGCCGGGGTGAGCGTGACGGTGCCGCGGAGCGCGCCGGTGCAGGCGCGGGCCGCGTGAGCGCGAATCTGCAGCGTGAGCGCAGCGCCCGCGGGGACGGGCAGGTAGTGGCCCGAAGGGCCGCTGGCGAAGGCGCCGTAGCCGACGTTCTCGACCACCGCGGCCGCGGGCGCGGCGGGGCGCGCGGGCTGACCCGCCGCGGCGGCGCGAGCGGGCGTCGCGGGGCGGCAGAGGTCGACGGCGCCGAGGCCGACGATGGCGTGGAAGAAGCGGACGTGCGCGGTGCCTTCGTCGGGCGCGGCGGTGGAGTCGGCGTCGGCCGCGAGGGCGAGGGCGTGCGGCGCGGCTCCGCCGACGAGGCCGTGCGCGATGACGGTGTAGCGATGGTCGGCCTCGAGCGCGGGGGTGCGCCCGGTGAACGCGGGGGCCACGGTGACCGCGGCGCCGGCCGGGCGGACGTGGATCGCGTGCTCGCCGGCGGGCGCCTCGACCGCGCCGACGATGGAGCGGTAGGCGACGGCGGTGGCGATCGGCGTCGGGAGCTCGTCGACGTAGAGGTCGACCGAGGCCGCGGCGCGGTCGGGCGAGGCGTGGATCACGCGCACGGAAGCCATGCGGGGCGCCGCGGGCGCGTCGACAGGAGCGGGGTACGTGGGCCGCGCGACGGGGGCCGGGGAGCCCGGGTCTTCCTCCGGCATGCCGGGACTCGCCCCGCCGTTGAGCTGCGCCGCCGTGTAGGCGACCGGGGGATGGAATCCGCTGGATCCGCCGCACGCGCCGAGGACGAGCGAGAGGGCCAGCAGGCTGCGGTGATCGGAGGGTCGTGAGCGCGTCATGATCGCGGGACGATACACCAGAGCGATTGCGCGGTGGCGGTCGTCTCCGCGCCTGGAACTCAGCGGGACGAGCGGCGCAGCTCGAGCGCCTCCCAGCGCGCCATGAGCGCCTCCACCTGGCGCCGCGCAGCGTCCGAGGCGGCCATCGTCTCGCTCACCACGTCGCGGCTGCTGGACGCGTAGAAGCCGGGGCTCGCGAGCAGCGCGTCGAGGCGAGCCACCTCGGCCTCCGCGGCGTCGATCTTCGTCGGCAGGGCCTCCAGCTCCTTCACCTCCGGGGGCGTGAGGGCCTTCACGACCTTGATGTCCGGCGAGGTCGTGCGGCGCATGTCGGCGTTGCGCGCCGGGCCTCGCGCGGCGGCCTTGCGGGCCTCGCGGCGCTGGTCGCGGGCCTCGCGGTGGGCGTCCCAGTCGCCGCGGTCGTGCACCACCTCGCCGTCGCCCTCGAAGGACAGGATCGAGGTCGCCACCTGGTCGAGGAAATACCGGTCGTGGCTCACCACGATCGCGGTGCCCGGCCAGTCCAGGAGGAACTCCTCCAGCACCGCCAGCGTCGACAGGTCGAGGTCGTTGGTAGGCTCGTCCATCAGGATCAGGTTTGCCTCGCCGCGCAGCAGCAGCGCCAGCGCGAGGCGCGCCCGCTCGCCGCCGGAGAGCATCGCGGCCTTCTGTCGCTGCCGCGCTCCGTCGAAGCCGAAGCGGTCGAGCCAGGCGTGCGGCTCGATCCACTTGTCGCCCACGCGCACCCGGTCGCCCTCGCCGGTGAAGTGGTCGAGCACCGAGAGGTTGAGGTCGACGGAGCCGCGGGTCTGGTCGAAGTACGCGACCTTGGTGTTGAGCCCGACCACGACCTCGCCCTTCGTCGGCGTGAGCTCTCCCAGGATGAGCTTCAACAGCGAGGTCTTGCCCGCGCCGTTGGGCCCCACGACGCCGATGCGCTCTCCCGGCGTCAGGATCAGGTCGAGGTCGCGGAACATCTCCCGCCCTCCCAGCGAGAGGCTCACCCCGCGGAACTCCAGGATGCGCTTGCCCCCCTTCGCGACGGCGCCCTCCAGGTTGACCTTCACCACGTCGCGCCGCCCGCTCACGATGGTCTCCGAGAGCTCCTGCGCGCGCTGGATGCGGGCCTGCTGCTTGGTGGTGCGCGCGGCCGGGCCCCGGGAGAGCCACTCCTGCTCGCGGCGCATCGTGTTGACCAGCCGGGCCTCGACGCGGGCCTCCTGGGCGAGGCGCTCGGCGCGCAGCGCGAGGTAGTCGCGGTACCGGCCGGGGTACGAGCGCACGCCCCCGAGGTCGAGCTCCACGATGCGCGTGACCGCCCGGTCGAGGAGGTAGCGGTCGTGCGTGATGATGATCATCGCGCCGCGAAACTCCCGCATGATCCAGTCTTCGAGCCAGGCCACGGTGTCGGCGTCGAGGTGGTTGGTGGGCTCGTCGAGGATGGCGATGTCCGGCGCAGCGACCAGCAATCGCGCCAGGGCCACGCGCCTTCGCTCTCCGCCGGAGAGGGTGGCCACGAGGTCGCCGGGGCGGGTGAGCCCGAGGCGGTCGAGGAAGGACTGGATGCGGTGCCGAGGGTCCCACCCCCCGAGGGTCTCGATGAGGGTGGCCAGCTCGGACTGCTCGTGGAGGAGGGCATCGCGGTCCGAGGGAGCCTGCTCGATGAGCTGCGCGATGGCCTCGAAGCGGAGCGTCGCGTCGCGCCAGTGCGCCAGGCCCGACTCGGCGGCCTGGAACACCGTCATCTCCGGGTCGAGCTCGGGCTCCTGGGAGAGCAGCATGGTGCGAAGCCCGCGCCGCTGCGACACGGTGCCACCGTCCGGGGCTTCGATGCCCGCGAGGATGCGGGCCAGGGTGCTCTTGCCCGAGCCGTTGGCGCCGATGAGCCCGACGCGCTCGCCGAGGTCGACGGTGAGGGAGACGTCCTTCAGGATCTGCGAGGACCCGAGGCTTCGGGAGACGTGGTCAGCGGTCAGTGCGGTCACGGAATCAGTGTAGACCGTCCCGCATGCCTCCGGCGCCCGAACGTCACCGCCGGATAGTTGCCCGGGCGCCGCCCGGGGTGCCCAATAGGCGGTCACGGATGCGTCGTATCGCGCTCGCCTCAGCGGCCACCGCGCTGGCAGCGTCGATAGCCTCGGCGCAGCCCGCAGTGCGTCCGCACGCCCCGGCCGAGCCCTCGGTGCTCGCGGAGTCGATGGCCCTCGGCGTCACGGACATGCTGGGCGCGAGGCTCACCCGCTTCGGCGACATGACCACCGAGGACTTCTTCCTCGAGCGCTCCGCCCCCGCCGCGCCGCAGGACCACGCGAGCTCGCCCAGGGCCGACGACGCGCTCCCCGCCCCGTGGACCTCGTGCTCCATGGACGGACCCGTGCGCCTGGTCGACCTCAACACCGGAACGATGATCCCGCTGCAGGTGGCGCTCGCGAGCCGGGGCGCGCGCTCGGTGGCGCTCGTCACCCTCGGCCGACCGCTCCGTGGCCGTCAGGGCTTCTCCTTCCCGGCGTCGCGCTGGGTCGAGTGGGAGGGCGAGGTCCCGACGGTGTCCGATGCGCCGGGCTTCGCGCCGGACGCCTCCCTGGTGCTGCGCGAGCACGACGCCGCGGTGCTCTCCTACGAGCGCAGCGAGCACGGCGCGAGCGGCCCCGCCGACCGTCCCATCGTGCTGACCCGGGTGGGCCCCAACGGCCGGGTGCTCTTCCCGCCGCGCGCCATCGAGGGCACCCGCTCGATGGAGATCGACGCCGTCCCGGTGAGCTGGTCGGGCGGCACCGCGGTGGTCTTCGGCGAGTCCGTCGCGACCGCGCCGGGGCTCGCGCCCGCGCGGCGGGAGAGCGTGTGGTTCCTCGACGGCAGCGGACGGCCGGTGCGCGCGCCGCTGGAGCTGACCCACGAGGCGCGCGACGAGGGGCGAGGAGAGCCGAGCGCGAGCCTGGCCGCCGGCGCCGAGGGCCTGGTCGCCGCGTGGACCGTCGCCGACGGAGACGCCGCGGGCGTATGGACGCGCGGAGGCATCACGCTGACGACGCCGCAGAATACACAAGCAGGTATTCGCGGGGCGGCCGCGCGCGCCGCCTCCAGCAGCGTTCGCGTGCTGGCCGGGACGGGCTACTGGGGACCGGCGGTCTCGCCGTGGGGGATCAGCGCTCGCCGCTCGGCGTCAGCGCGCGGCGCGCAGGGAGGCAGCGTCGAGGTGCTCGTGCTCCCCGCGGCGGGACCTCACGGGAGCCACAGCATCGGCGCCCTCTGGGATCCGCTCGTCGCGTGGACCCCCCGCGGCGCCCTCGTGCTCGCCGAGCGCGCGACGCCTGGCGAAGACCCACGGGGCATGGTTTCGCTGGGCGGCGCGGCGCCGCGCGGTCCAACGCGCTGGTTCGCTGATCTGGGAGCCCCGGTCGACGACCCGACGAGCGTGGTCGACCTCGCCATCACCCCCACGGAGGGGGGTGCGGTCGTCGCCTGGATCGCCTCGGACCCTGGCGCCGACGCGGTGCGCCGGCGTCTGGCCATGGCGCGCATCGGGTGCCGCGTCGAGCCCGCCGCCCCGTCGCAGGAGCCGTCGGGCCGAAGGGGTCAGGGCATCGGCGCGCAGGCGCCGTAGGTCATCGGGGTGTCGGTGAATCGGAGCGTGCAGGCCTGCATGGCCGGGCACTGGGCGCCCGCGTCGCTGCCTGCCAGGGTGGGGTCGCACACGCGTCGGCAGACCCGGTTGGGGGCGGTCGCCACGCACGCCACGCCGCCCATGGCCGGATCGCGCGGCACGCACACGAGCCCGGGCTGACAGCGGGTGTTGGTGCAGCACGCGGTGCCGTCGCCGCCCGGCGTCGCGCCCGCCTCCTGGGGGAAGCAGTTGGTGGTCCCGTCGATGGCGATGATGTCGCAGCGAGGGCGCGCGGCGGGGCAGCGGTTGTTGCTCGTGGCGTACACGTCGCAGCTCGAGATCTCCATGCAGGTGCGGATGTCGCTGCCGGTCACCGCGCCCGCGCACACGGCGCCGGGCCTGCCGCCGCGGGCCTCGTCTCGGCAGGATGCGTTGTCGTTCTGACAGCAGAGCTTCACGCAGGTACCTGGGGTGCCGAGGCAGGCGAAGCCCTCGCGACAGCCATTGGCGCTGGTGCACGCCTCGCCCCACCCGCGGCTGCCCGCCGGGGCGCAGGTCGCGCCCACGCCGCCGTCGGCGCTCCGCCCCGCGTAGCAGCCTTCTCCCGGAGCGCAGTTCGCGTTGGTGACCACGTTGCACGCGCCCAGGGTGCCGCCGCAGGTCGATCCGCTGCCGGTGTCCGGGGCGCCGCGGTCGGTGATGCTTCCGCGGTCGGTCGTGCCGCCGACGTCGGTCACGCCCAGGTCGGCGAAGCCGGAGTCCACGTCAGGGGTCGGCGTGCTCGAGGAGCAGCCGACGGCCAGCGAGCCCGCCGAGACGAGCAACAAGACCGATCGGAGCAATCGCATGCGAGCATCGTAGCCCCCACGGGCCACGGCTGCGAAGGACCAAGACGTCAGTGCGCACCCTGGAGCTGATCGAGGCGCGCTCGCGCCGCGGGCTCCGAGGGGTTGATCCGGAGGATCTGCTGGAGCGTGGTGATGGCGCCCGGACGGTCGCCGGTGGCGACCTGGAGGTCGGCGAGGCGATGGAGGTAGCGGGTGTTGCGCCGATCGAGTCGGGTCGCCGAGCGGTACTGAGCGAGCGCTCCCTGGGAGTCACCGAGGCGATCGAGCACATAGCCGAGCTGCGCGTGCGCTGCGGCGTCGTTGGGGCGCGAGCGCAGGTGGTCGGTGAGCAGCCGTCGCGCGGTGGGCCAGTCCTGCCGACGGATCGCCTCGGTGAGCGGGGTCGTGGCGACGCCTGCGTCGGCGCTCGCCGCGGGGCGCGGGGTGGGCCGGACGTTGACGGGCCGTGGAGTGGTACGCACCACCGGCGTCGGGCGCGGAGTCGGGGTCGGAGTCGGAGGCGGGGGCGGGGTCGGGGGCGGGGGCGGGGGCAGGGCGACTGTGCCTGCATCGACGACCGCGGGCGTCGGTGCAACCACCGCGACGACCGAACCGGCGTCCGGCGCGGCGACGATGGCCGGCACATCCGGGGTGACCATCGAGGGCACGTCCGTCTCCAGAGCTGCGGGAACATCGGCCTCGGCGAGCAGCGCGCTCGCATCGGGGATCACGGGTTGAGGCTCGGGCATGGTCGGTTGGACGACCGGCTGCGCCGGGGGCACCGCGGGATTGGAGAGCGCCGGGGGCGTCGGGGAAGGGGTGCGCGCGCGGCGGGCCCGCGCTGCGAGGTAGCCACCGCCGCCCGCGATGGCGACGAGCCCGAGGAGACCGAGCAGCAGGCTGGCTCCGCGCGACTTCGGCGCCTGGGTGGCCGGGGGCTGCATCGAGATCGGGCCGGGAGCTCCCATGCCCGGACCGTAGGGCGACCACTGCGGCTGCCCCTGCATGGGCTGTCCCTGCATGGGCATGGGTTGCCCCTGCATGGGCACGGGTTGCCCCTGCATGGGCATGGGTTGCCCCTGCATGGGCATGGGCTGCCCCTGCATGGGCATGGGCTGCCCCTGCATGGGCATGGGTTGCCCCTGCATGGGCATGGGTTGCCCCTGCATGGGCATGGGCTGCCCCTGCATGGGCTGTCCATAGTTCATGAACGCCGCAGGTGGAGGCCCGTCCATCGCGACGGTGTGGCTCACGGGGGGCTCGAACTGCGGGCCCGGCGGCTGCTGCAGCTCGGGCTGCGGATATGACCCCGGGGCCATCGGCATCGGCGCCGCCGGGGCCTCTCCATAGGGCTGCGGCGACATCCGCGGGGCGCTCGATGGATCCACCCCGGGCCCCGGACCATAGGCCTGGAAGGGAGCCATCTCGGGCGCAGCCTGCGGGCTCGCGGCGACCGGTGTCGGCGAGGGCGACGGTGAGAGCGGAGGGATCGCGCTCCCTCCGGACACCCGCGCGTTGGCGGGGATGCCGAAGACCCGCGACGCTTCGTTCTGGTTGGTGTCGACGACGTCGTCGAAGTCGAGGGCCTCCGCGGGGATCGAGACGGGCGACGAGCCATCGGCCTCGGTCGGTGCGGCCCCCGGAGACCCTTCGGGCGCGTGGCCCATCATGGTCTGCTTGAACGACTGCGCGGGCGCCGGGGTCGGGGCCCTGAACACCGGCGCGGGGGTCGGCTCACGAAACACCGGCTGAGGCGCCGGGGTCGGCACACGAAACGCCGGCTGGGGCGCCGGTGTCGGCTCACGGAAGGTCGGCACCGGCGCGGGAGTCGGCTCACGAAAGGGCTGCGCGGGCTGCTCGTAGACGAGTCCGGCGGGGCTGATGAGCCCCTCGACCGAGTCGGTCATCAAGGTGCGCTCGCCCAGCTCGACGTCCGCCTCCGGGGGAGGCGGAATCGACGGGACCATCGGCTCGAGCTGCCGCTCGACGATCTGGGCGCTCATCGGGCGCTCGCGCGGATCGCGGGCGAGCAGCGTCGAGACCAGCCGGGTGAGGGCGGGCGGCACCGAGGGGTCGAGCGGCTCGGGGTCGGCCTCGCACTGCAGCTGCATCATCCGGCGCGGGTCGAGCGCCATGTACGGCGGCATGCCGGAGAGGGCCTCGTAGAGCACGGCCCCGAGGCTGTAGAGGTCGGAGCGGAAGCTCATCAACCGCCCGAGGATGGCCTCCGGCGCGGCGTATCCGGGGCAGCCCACGAGCGCCCGCCCGTCGGGGGAGACGAAGGTGCGACCGAGGCCGGCGTCGATCAGGTAGACGCCGCCGTCCTGGCCGAGCAGCACGTGCCCGGGGCGGAGGTCGCGGTGCAGCAGGCCGTGCCGGTGGAGCTCGCCGAGGCCCGAGGCGAGGTGAAGCCCGAGCGTGGCGGCCTCGACGGGGGAGAGCCGCCCTCGGGAGGCGATGCGCTCGGCGAGGGTCTCGCCGACCACGAAGGGGCGGACGATCCAGGTGAGGTCGTTCTCCTCGCCGAGGTCGAGGACGGGCACCAGCACGGGGTGACGAACCTGCACGAGCTTCTGGAGTTCGCGCCGCACTCGCTGCCGGTCGGCGGGCGAGGCCGTCGGGTCGGGGCGCATCACCTTCACCAGCACGGTGCGCCCGTGCTGCGGGTCGACGCCCTCGAAGAGCGCCGCGGTGGGGCTCTGGAAGCGAATGAAGCTCACCCGGTACTGCGTGCGCAGCGAGTCAGGGATCGGGATTTCCGCCGGGTCGCCGGTCATGATCGGGGGACCTTAACGCGGTTCGGCGCCGGGGCGCGAACGTAACGCAGCGCGCGGGCTTGCGGAGCGAGACCGACGGCGACTAAGGGTCTCGCGGCGATGAGCGAACCCAATTTCCCGCTGGTGATCGTTGAGACCGACCCCGCCGAGGCCGACGCCCTGCTCGGTCGGCTGAGCATGTCCGGCGCCGAGTGCGTCGAGACCCGGGACGCCACGACCCTCACCAAGGGGGGCCCCCGGGGGGTCACCCTGGTGGCGAGCTTCAGCGACGAGGCGCTCGCCCGCGAGGCCCTGGCCGACCTCGGGCCTTCGGTGGAGGCGAGGCTCGAGTTCGTCGTCGGCGACGCCTGGCGCGACGGCTGGAAGGAGCACTGGAAGCCCACCCGCATCACCTCCAGCGTCGTGGTCGTCCCGTCGTGGACCGAGTACGAGCCGCTCCCGGGCGACCTGCTGCTGCGCTTCGACCCCGGGCGCGCCTTCGGCACCGGGCAGCACCCCTCGACCACCCTCGCCGCGCAGATGGTGGAGCGGCAGACGCTCTCCGGCCGTCACAAGCTCCTGCTCGACCTCGGCTGCGGCTCCGGCATCCTGGCCTTCGTCGCCCTGCTCCACGGGCTTCCCGGGGCGATCGCGTGCGACATCGATCAGGAGTCCGTCGAGAGCGCGGTGGAGAACGCCGCGATGCTCGGGTTCGCCGAGCGCATCGACCTTCGCGTGGGAGGCTTCGACGCGGTGCCGGAGACCTCGTCGCTGGTGGCCGCCAACATCGAGGCCGGGGTGCTGGTCCCCAACGCCGCCGCCGTGGCCTCGAAGGTCGCGCCCGGGGGCGTGCTGATCCTCTCGGGCATCCTCGCCACGCAGCGCGCGATGCTCACCGACGCGTACGTCGCGCAGGGCATGACGCTCGCCGACGTGGCGGGCGAGGGCGACTGGATCGCGATGGAGTTCCATCGGCCGTGAGCGAGCGGGTGCGGGTCGAGCCGTCGGCCCTCGCGGGCTCGGCGACCGCGCTCTCGGTGGACGGCGACCGGGGCCACCACCTCGTGCGGGTCACGCGGGTGAGGGTCGGCGACCGGGTCGTCGCCTTCGACGGGGCCGGCCGAGAGCGACCCGCGGAGGTCTCGCGCGTCGGGCGCGGCGAGGTGCTGCTCTCCTGGACGGGCCCCGCGGCGAGCGGCGTGGGCGCCGACCGCGCCCGGGTGCGCTGGATCCAGGGGCTCCCGAAGGGCGACAAGATGGACCTCATCGTGCGCCAGGCGACGGAGCTCGGCGTCGCGTCGATCGCGCCGGTGTTCACGGCGAGGTCGATCCCGCGCGAGCAGCCCGAGCGCTGGGCGCCGCGGCTACAGCGCTGGGAGCGCATCGCCGAGGAGGCCAGCCGCCAGTGCGGTCGCGCCGACGTCCCGGCGATCGAGGCGCCGCAGTCTCTCGCCGCGCTCTGCGCCGCCCCGGCGGGCCACGTGGTGCGGCTGACGGCCTGGGAGGGAGCGACCGCGTCGCTGCGCGCGGCCATCGAGGCGAGCGCGGAGGGGCTGCCCTTCGAGGTGCTGGCCGGGCCGGAGGGCGGCTTCGAGACGGCCGAGGTGGAGGCAGCCGCGGCGGCGGGCTTCGCGCCGGTCTCGCTCGGGCCGAGGATCCTCCGGGCGGAGACCACCGCCGCGGCCTTTCTCTCGGCGCTCTCGGTGCTCCGTGGCGATCTCGGCGGCTCCGGAGCGATGATGCGTTGACAGAGTTCTCGCCCATACGCGATCGTCCAAAGACCCCGCGTCCCTGAGGGGCGAACGCGAGCATCCGACGATGTCCCTCCTCTCTGCGATTCTCACCCAGGATCAGGTCGTTTCGCCTCGAAAGATCGACGCCGCGATCCAGCGTCAGGTCATATCGGGAGGAGACTTCGAGACCAACCTCCTCGAGGTCGACGCGCTCGGTGAGGACACCCTCTCCGGCTACTGCGCCGCCCTGCTGGGCCTGCCGCCTGCCTCCCGCGAGGCGGTTCTCTCGGCCGAGGCCTTCGCCGTCGCCCGCCTGCCTCGCGAGCTCGCTGCGCGCCATCAGGTGGTGCCCCTCTCGGTCGCCGACGGCCGGCTCGTGGTCATCGCCGCGGAAAACCTCGACCCGAGCGCCCGTCGCGCCCTGGAGGCCGCCGCCTCGATGCCGATCGAGGTGCGCGCGGTGACGTCGTTCCGCCTCGCGTGGGCGCTCTGGCGCTACTACCAGCAGCCCTTGTCGCCGCGCTTCCTGCGGCTGGCCGATCGACTGAGCGTCCTCGCGCCGGGTCCGTCTCCGGCCGTCACGTTGCCGAGCGCGCGGCCCTCGGCCCCGGCCTCGGCCCCGTCCGCCGCGCCGCCGTCGAAGGCCGTCAACTCCGCCTTCGCGGCGCTCGCCGCGCTGCTCGACGACGAAGACGAAGACGAAGACGAAGCGCAGCCCGAGTCCCCGGAGGAGCCGCCGCCGCACGTCACCGCGACGCGCGCCGCCATCCTGCCGCAGACGCCCAACCCCACGCCCGTCGTGGACACGCCCGCCGTGGCGACGCCAGTGGCCAGGCGGTCGGACCCCCTGGCCCAGATTCCCCCAGGCACGCGCCCCTCGACCCCCCCGCCGATGTTCGTCGAGGACCAGCATCAGCGGAGCACGGTCCCGGTCTCGGTGCCTCGCCCTTCGCCGCCGCCGGCGACTCGCCCGCTCCCTGAGGCGGGGGACTCGGTTCAGTCCGCCGCGCGGCGCAAGGGCTCGGTGCTCCCCTCGCTCGACCACCTCACCGAGGCCCAGCGCCGCCTCGCCGCCGCGAAGGACCGCGAGGAGGTCATCGACGCCCTTCTCACGCACGTGCTGGAGGGCTGGCGGTACGCGGCGCTGTGCGTCGTCCAGGGCGACTCGCTGGAGGGCCTCTCGGGCCAGGGCGAAGGGGTCGATGGCACAGCGCTCCGCGGCGTGGCGGTGCCCTTGAAGTCATTGCCCGCGGTGGCTGGCGTGAAGTCCAGCGGCGAGGCGGCCATCGTGAAGCTGCTCGGCACTCCCGAGGCGGAGCTCGCGCTGCGGCTCGGCCGTGAGACCGCCATCGAGGCGGCGGTGGTGCCCCTCACGCTGCGGGGCCGCGTGACGCTCCTGCTCTGGGCCGACCTCGGGGGCGACTCGGTCACCCCGCTGCAACTTCGCGCCCTCGGGCTCTTCGCGGAGGACTGCGCCTCGGCCTTCGCGCGGCTGATCGTGGAGCGCAAGCGATCGAGCGTTCCGGTGTCCGCCGTGGTTCCGCGCGAGCCCACGCTGCCGCCGATGTCCCGACCGCCGCGCACGCCAGGGCCCGACCGGGAGGCGAGGGCGGCGGCGCTCCGCTCGGCGGTGCTCGCGGGCGTCGCTCGCCGCAGGCCGTCGCTCGCGGGCGTGGCGCGCGGCGAGCCGAAGCCGAAGACAAAGCCCTCGCAGCGCGGCGACACGGAGGTCGATCGCCTCGTCGAGGAGGTCGCCCGCAGCGGCACCCTCCCGGAGCGCACCGCGGCGACGCTGCTGGGCATGGGCGATCGGGCCCTCGCGGCCCTCTTCCGATACTTCCCCGGTCCGAACACGCTCAACCGCACCGCCCCGCTCACCAAGATGCCCGCGGTCGAGGAGAGCGGCCCGCTGCTCCGGCTGGCGCTGATGTTCCGTCAGGCCGCGGTGCCGGCGCTGCTCGAGGCGCTCGACAGCGAAGACCCCGATCGGCGCTTCTGCGCGCTGCTCTGCCTGCACGAGGTCGCGCACCCCTCGGCGCTCCCCAGGCTCACCGCGCTGGTGCTCGGCGACGACGAGACGCTCCACCCGGCCGCGATGGAGGTGCTGCGCGCGCACCGGCGCTTCCCGGAGTTCGCCTCGGTCGGGGCCACGCTGCGCACCGCCCTGCGCGAGCCGCGCGACTCGGCCCTGGTGCGGCGGCGCGCGGCGGCGGCCCTCGGCGAGCTGCGCGACGTCGACGCGGTGCCGCTGCTCATCGCGGCGCTCTCCGACCGCGACGGCCCGCTGGCCCTGGCGGCGCAGCGCGCCCTGGTGCTGATCACCCGGCAGGACTTCGGCACCACCGCGCAGCACTGGATCGACTGGTGGTCCGGCGCCTCGTCGCGGCACCGGGTGGAGTGGCTCATCGACGCGCTGCTGCACGTCGACGGCACCCTGCGGCACGAGGCCAGCGAGGAGCTGAAGAAGCTCACGGGGCAGTTCTTCGGCTACTACTACAACCTCCCGCGGCGAGAGCGGGAGCGGGCGCACCAGCGGTACATCGAGTGGTGGAGCCGCGAGGGCGCCGAGCGGTTCGCGGGTCGAAGCGTCTCCGAAGGGCGGTGAGTCGTGACACTGGTGGTGCATCCGAGGGCGGTGGTGACCGGCGCGGGCAGCGGGCTCGGTCGGGCGTTCTGTATCGAGCTGTCGCGCCGCGGGGCGCGGGTGGTCGGCGCCGACGTGCGGGAGGAGGGTCTCAAGGAGACCGCGGCGCTGATGCCGGGCGCGCCGATGGAGACCTTCGTCTGCGACGTCTCCAAGCGTGAGTCCGTCGACGCGCTCGAGCGCTTCGCCCAGGAGAAGTTGGGCGGCGTCGACCTGCTCATCAACAACGCGGGCGTCGCCGTGGCCGGGGAGATGGGCACCGTCAGCGGCGACGACTGGGGCTGGATCGTCGGCGTGAACCTCATGGGCGTGGCCCACGGCTGCGAGGCCTTCATCCCCGCGATGCGCCGGCAGAAGAGCGGGCACGTCATCAACGTCGCGAGCCTCGCGGGCATCGCCTGCGCGCCCACGATGGCCCCGTACAACGCCACCAAGGCCGCGGTCATCGCCATCTCCGAGACGCTCGCGGGCGAGCTGACGGACACCGGCGTCGGCGTCACCGTGCTCTGCCCCTCGTTCTTCCCGACCAACATCATGGAGGGCTCTCGCGGGGGCGATCCGAAGGGCCGGAAGATGGCGGAGACGATGATGGCGAAGAGCAAGTGGTCGGCCGAGGACGTCGCGCGCATGACGCTCGACGGCGCCGCCGCGGGTCAGCTCTACGTCCTGCCCCACGCCGAGGGGCGGCTGCTCTGGTGGGTGAAGCGGAGCGCTCCGCAGGCCTTCCACAGCGGCGCCGCGACGATGCTGGCGAAGCTCCAGAAGCGGATGTCCGGCTAGCGCTTTCGGGGGTCGGGGATCACCCCGATGAAGCTCAGCTGGGTGTTGTGCGCCCAGGAGCTGAAGCGCCGCCGCGCCTCCTTCGACTCGTCGCTCGCGCTGAACATCGCCCGCTCGACCGCGTCGACGTTGGGCATGTGCAGCAGCTCGTCGTCGCGCACGAGGCCCCGCTCGGTGAAGAGCCGACGCAGCCCGCGCGCCCGCTCCAGCCGGCGGGTGACGGCGTCGCGGTCGCCGCGGTCGAGGCCGTCCCAGGCGGCGCGCACCTCCGCCAGCGTGCGCTGCACCAGCAGCTCGAGCGCGACCCGGCGGCGCGAGACCTCCGGGCCCACGCCGGGGGGCAGCAGCAGCGTCACGCGGGCGCTGTCCTCCAGGTCGTCGAGCTCGGCGATGCTCGCCTTCACGTTGGCGTAGTCGTGGCCGTAGCCCGGGGCCGTCGCCTTCGCGGCGGCGGGTCGCACCGCCCGGCCCCGCGCCGTCGCGAAGCCCAGCATCGCGTCGGGCGTGCCGTCCTTGAGCGAGACCGAGAGCAGCACCGAGCGCGCGGCGTCCCGGGCGACGCTGCCGATGCGCACGTCGAGCGAGCGGTCGCCGGGCTTGCACGGGTACCGGTGGAGCACCTCCGCGCGGCCGACCCGAGGGGTGAGCTGCACGTCGAGCGAGACGTCCGTGGCCACGAGCGCCCGCGCGCCCTCGACCTCGGCGGTCACGATCTCCGCGAGCGCGCTCTCCTCGCGCAGGTAGTGGAAGCGCCCTTCGCCCGCCTCCGCGAGGGCCACGCAGAGCCCGTCGTCGATGCCGTCGCCGAGGCCGACGATGCTGGTCTCGACGCCGCGCGCGTGGCCCTCCATCACCCTGGCGCGCAGGGCGTCGCGCTGGGTCTCTCCCCGCGAGGGGTAGCCGTCGGTGAGCAGCAGCACCCGGCGCACCGCGTTGGGGAGCACCACCCGCAGCACCGCCTCGCTGGCCTCGCGCCACCCGGCGCCGAGGTTGGTGCCGATGCCGGTGGTGAGGCGGTCGAGGGCTCGCCGGGCGGTCTCCGCGCCCGCGGCGTCGAAGGGCGCCGGGGGGACGGCGACGCGCGCGTCGCGATCGAAGGTGATCACCGCGACGCGGTCTTGCGGGCCGAGCGAGGCGAGCACGTTGCGGGTGGCCTGGAGGGCCAGCGCGAAGCGGCCGCCGCGCATCGAGCTCGAGGCGTCGATGGCGATGGCGAGGCACAGCGGCGCGCGCGCCTCGGTGCCGGGTCCGTAGGCGGGCCCCGCCCAGCGCCCGTTGACGTCGAAGAGCAGGAACGCGTCCCGCTCACCGGCGCCGAGCTCCGGGAGCCGGGCGGCGTGACAGACCAGGCCGAGGGGCATCGCGCGCCGTCGATCCCTTCTCAGCTGCCCGCGATGGTCATCTGCGCCACGCGAATCGTCGGCGACGCCACCCCGCTCTTCAGGTCGAGGTCGTCGCCCACCGCGTCGATGGAGCCGAAGAGCTCGCGGAAGTTCAGGCTGATCGTGACCTCCGAGACCGGGTACGCGAGCGCCCCGTCCTCGATCCAGTAGCCGACGGCGCCGCGGGAGAAGTCGCCGGTCACGGCGTTGAAGCCGAAGCCCATCATGCCGGTGACGAAGAGTCCGCGCTTCGTCGACCGGATGATCTCCGCGTGCGACTGCGTTCCCGGTTGCAGGAAGAAGTTCGACACGCCCGCGCCGGACCCGGTGCTGCTCGCGCTGCTCCCGGTGCTCTTCAGCCCGAGCTTGCGCGCGCCGTAGGTGTCCAGCAGCCAGGTCTTGAGCACGCCGCCCTCGACCACCACGTTGCGGCGCGCCGGCAGGCCGTCGCCGTCGAAGGGCCGCGAGCCGGGGCCCGCGTGGAGCAGCGGGTCGTCGACCATCGTCACCAGCGGGCTCGCGACGCGCTCCCCCATGTGGTCGAGCAGGAAGCTGCTGCGGCGGTAGATCGCGTCGCCGGTGACGCAGCCCGCGAAGGCCCCGAGCAGCGAGCGCGCCGCGTCGGGGTCGAACACCACCGGAGCCGTGGTGGTGGGGACGCGCTTCGATCCGAGCAGGGCGATGGTGCGCCGGGCGGCCTCGATGCCGATGGCCTCCTCGGACTCCAGCTTCGCGAGCTGACGCCGAGCGGACCAGTAGCTGGCCGTGCGGTTCTTCCCGCCCTCGTCGGAGGCGACCGGGGAGACCGAGAGCGAGGCGTAGCTGCCGTGGTAGCCCCCGCGGAAGCCGCCGCTCGTGGCCATGTAGAAGCCGCCGGAGGTGCGGCCGAAGGAGGCGCCCTCGCTGTTGTTGATGCGCGGATCGTAGCCGCGGGCGGCCTTCTCGGCGCGCTGGCAGCGGCGCACCGCGTCGTCGGCGTCGACGCCGTCGCAGGCGGGGTCATGCAGCCCGAGGTCGGCCCACGCCTTCGCGAGCTCGTCCGGGTCGGGCAGGCCCGCGAAGGGGTCTTCCTGGGAGAGGTCGCAGAGCTCGAGGGCGTCGCTCACGAGGCGGTCGAGGCCGTCGGCGGTGAGGTCGTTGGTGGAGCTCGTCGCCACGCGCTTGCCCTTGAAGGCCCGCACCGCGAGCGAGCAGGTGCCCGCCTCCTCCACGAGCTCGACCTCGTCGAGGCGCACTCGCACCGAGAGGTCCTGGCCCGCGCGGGCGACCACCTTGGCGTCGGTGGCGCCGCCGTCGAGGAGGCGGCGGAGCACCGTGTCGGCGCGGTCGCGAAGCATGTCGTCCTGGTTGGTTCCCATGTGTCTTCCTCAGCGTCCCTGGACGGCGGTGCCGCCGACGGTCATCGACGAGATCTTGATCGTGGGGCAGCCGACGCCCACCGGGACGCTCTGCCCTTCCTTGCCGCAGGTCCAGATGCCATCGGAGACCTGCAGGTCGGTGCCGAGCATGGTGACCTTGGAGAGCGCGTCGGGGCCGTTGCCGATGAGGTTCACGTCCTTCACCGGCGCGGTGATCTTCCCGTTCTCGATGAGGTAGGCCTCGCTCAAGGAGAACACGAAGTCCCCGGAGGCGATGTCCACCTGGCCGCCGCCGAAGCGCCGCGCGTAGATGCCGTTCTGCACCGAGCGGACGATCTCCTCGGGGTCGTGCGGACCCGCCAGCAGCAGCGTGTTGGTCATGCGGGGCATCGGCGTGGCGCGGAAGCTCTCGCGGCGCCCGTTGCCCGTCGGCGCGAGGCCGAAGTGCCGCGCCGAGAAGGTGTCGTGCAGGTACCCCCGGAGCTCGCCGTTCTCGATGAGCGTGGTGCTCGTCGGGGTGAAGCCCTCGTCGTCGACGTTGATCGATCCGCGCCCGTGGTCGAGGTCGCCGCGGTCGACGACGGTGCAGAGCGAGGACGCCACCGGGGTGCCGATGCGCCCCGAGTAGTTGCTCACGCCCTTGCGGTTGAAGTCCGCCTCGAGGCCGTGGCCCACCGCCTCGTGCAGCAGGATGCCCGCGTCGCCCGGGCCCAGCACCACCTCCATCTCCCCGGCGGGCGCCTCGCGCGCGTCGAGCATCGCCACCGCGAGGCGCACGGCCTCGCGGGCGTGGTCGTCGACGGACTTGCCGGGCTGGTCGAAGTACTCCATCCCCACGCGGCCGCCGCCGCCAGAGCTCCCGGACTGGCGCTTGCCCTCGCGCTCGACGATGACCCGCACCCCGAAGCGCAGCATGGGCTGCACGTCTCGCACGAAGCGGCCCTCGCTGGTCGCGATGAGCAGCTCGCGCACGGACTCGTTGAGCGAGGCCTCGACCCGGTGCACCCGGGAGTCGGCCGCGCGGGCGGTGCGGTCGGCCTGGAGCAGGAGGTCTCGCTTGCCCGCCCCGGCGACCACGATGGAGGGGACGGACACGAGGTAGCGCTCGGGGTGCGCTCGGGCGGTCACCTCGGCGACCTCGCGGGCGTCGCCGCGGGCGATCTGCGCGGCGGTGCGGGCGGCGCGCAGGAGGGCCTCCCAGGAGAGGTCTTCGGTGTACGCGTAGCCGGCGGCGAAGCCTCGCTGCACGCGGATGCCGACGCCGACGGAGACACCCCGGCTCGCGGACTTCACGATGCCCTCCTCGAGGACCATCGAGGCCCCGAGGCCGTACTCGGCGAAGAGGTCGGCGGCGTCGCCGCCCTGGGAGAGCGCGACGGTCAGCAGCTTGCGGGCGCGCTCGTGGTCGATCTCGAAGGGCCCACCGGGCGCGAACGGGGCGCGCGGGAGCGCGGTGTGTTGCAGGGTCATGACGGATGCAGACTCCTTTCGGCGAGGCTCGTAGGTGTCTCGCGGCCATGGGCCGCGGGAGCGCGAGCATACGACGCCGAAGGGCCGTGCGCTCCGTCTGCGATCGACGGCGCGCGACTCCGGCTCAGGGCGCCGGAGCACGGCCGAGGCGGAGCGTCGCGATCAGCAGACCGAAGGAGATGAGGCCAGGAACGCTGGCGAGGAGGAGGTCCATGAGCTCCCGTCGAGCAGCGGGCGTGCCGGTGGGGCGGGGGCCGCGCGCTGCGCTCGCCTGCGGGATCAGGCGTGTGCGCCCGGACCTACGAGCGCGTCGCCGCGTCCACGCGGTCGAGCCATGCGCGCAGGGCGGGCCGAGCCTCGACCTGCTCTCGCTGCCACGGGGTGAGCGCGCTGCGCAGGCTGTGGAGCTGGGCGAAGAGGCTGATGTCCGCCACGGTGATCTCCGAGCCCAGCCAGAAGCCCTCGCGCGGCGCCCTCGCGTCGAGCTGATCGAGGGTGAGAGAGAAGCGCGCCCAGCAGGCCTCGGGGCCGCGGCGCCAGACGTCCCGCGCCCGCAGCGTCTCGATCACCCTGCGCCGCAAGAGCGCCGGGATCACCCGGCGCAGCAGCGCGGGCATCGCGGCGAAGTACGCCTCGCGCACCAGCGGCCAGTTGCGCTCGTCGGCCCAGCGGGAGGCCACCAGGTAGCCGTTGAGCGCCGTGTCGCCGAGCTCCTCCCAGAGCCAGGCCTCGGCCCGGAGCGCCGGGTCCGCCGGGAGCAGCGAGCGCCCGCCCAGGGACTCCAGCCGGGCGACGATCGCCGTCGAGTCGGCGACCGGCTCGTCGCCCACCAGGAGCACCGGCACCTGCCCGGCGGGGTTGAGGTGCTCGAAGGTCGCGGGCTGCTCGCCGTGGCGCCGCGCGTACGAGAGCCCGGAGGCGCGCAGCGCGCGGTGCGCCTTCAGGCAGAAGGGCGAGTGGCTCTCCAGGCCGGCGACGCCGGTGTCGGCGAGCTCGCAGAGGGTCAGCGCGGGAGTCGAGGCGATGGGGGCGTTCATGGGGGTTCTGCTCGGGTTCAGGGGACGACCACTGGGGGAGCGAGGCGACTGGAGCCAACAGATAGCTGGTCGATTTGTCAGGTGGATGTCAGGTTTCGACCATGCGCCGCACCGAGCGTCTCTTCGCACTCTCCGAGGCCCTGCGCGCCCGACGCACGGGCATCACCGCCGAGGCCCTGGCCGAGCGCTTCAACGTGAGCCTGCGCACCATGTACCGCGACCTGGAGAGCCTCCGCGCGGCCTCGCTCCCGGTGCACGCCGAGCGGGGTCGCGGCGGGGGCTACGCGCTCGACCGCTCGTACGCCCTGCCGCCGGTGAACTTCACCGCCCGCGAGGCCTCGCTGCTCGTCACCGCGGGCCGGCTGCTCATCGACCAGCGCTGGATGCCCTTCACCGACACCCTCGCGACGGCGCTCGACAAGGTCGAGTCGGCCCTGCCGCCGCGGGGGCAGCGAGACCTGGCGGCGCTGCGGCGCTCGCTGTCCTTCGTCGGGGTCCCGGCGAGGAGCTGCGAGCCCGAGGTGCGCGAGGTGATCGAGAGCGCGTGGGTCGAGCAGCGCCCGCTGCGCATCCGCTACGACGGCGCCCGCGGCGAGGCCGACCGCACGGTGCGCATCCGGAGCGTGGTGATGGAGCGCACCGAGACCCTGCTCAACTGCGACGACCTCGACAAGGGCGAGGCCCGGCAGTTCAAGCTGCACAAGGTCACGGCGGCGAGGCTGGTCGAGGAGGCTTCGAGCGTCAGTTGAGCTCGGTGGGGTCGATCTTCGGCGGCACCGCGACGGGGGGTGGGGCCTCCGGCTCCGCAGCGACCTCGGGGTTGTCGGCGGCCTCGCGCGCGGCGGCGGCGTTGGTGGTGTACTCCGCGGCGCGCTTGGGGACGGGCTCTCGCTCGGCGGCGCGCTCCCACTGTCGGGCGGCCTCGCGCCACGCGGTCACCCGAGCGCTCTCGTCTCCCGCGGCGCGCGCCTTCTGCTCTGCGGCCGTCGCCTTCGCGACGTGGGGGTTCTTTCCAAAGCTCATGTGGTCTCCGATGCCTCCAGAAGGTGCGTCATGCCACATCGCCGGAGCGTCCGCTCGGTGACATGACATATCCTGTCCCCGGGGGCCGAGGCCCCGTGGCGGTGCCCATCCATCCCTTCCAGCGCCGGGGGATCTTGTCTATCCTCCCGATCCTTCCGCCGCGGACAGGCCGCGGCGACGAGCGCAGAGGCGAAGTCGATGCACGAGCAGGACATGGCGATCTTGAAGTCCCTGGTGGCGGTGGCCTGGATCGATGGGCAGTTCGCGACCGAGGAGCGCGAGCACCTCGACGCGCTGATCAACGCGTTCGGCGCGACGGAGGCCGAGGCCCAGGCCGTGCGCGATTTCGCGTCGACGCCGCGCACCCTCGCGGACATCCCCCTGACCGACCTCTCCGCCGACGACCGTCGCACGCTGCTCAACCACGCGGTGGTGCTCACGCACATCGACGGCGAGCAGACGGGCGTGGAGAAGGCCTTCGTGGGCGACCTCACGCACCTGCTGCGCATCCCCGAGGCCGAGTCGACGCGCATCGTCGAAGCGGCGGAGGCGCGGGTGAAGCGCCTCCTCCAGCAGACCACCTGAACCCTTCCTAGAACCTGATCTGCGGCAGACCCCCAGGCGCCGCCTGGGGAGCCCGCTGCGCGCCGCCACCCAGCAAGCCCGGCAAGCCGTCGGTCATCCGCGCCATGTCCGACGCGATCTGCTGCGCGGCGCGGGCGGCGTTGACCAGCGCCGTCACCTGCGGCGGCGTGAGGGTCAGGGTCACCACCGCGCTGCGGTCATCCTGGGTGATGCGGAGCTGGTCGACGGCCGCGCGCGCGACGCCGAAGCCCGCGTCGATGCGGTCGAAGCGCTCGCCCGCGTCGCGCCCGCCGGTGAGCCCCGCCATCGCGCGCATCGCGCCGAAGCCCTGCTGCGCCTCGCCGATGCCCGAGAGGATCTCGGCCTTGCGCGCGGCCCAGAACGACTGGAGCGCCACGGTGAAGGGCCGGGCGACGGTCGCCGTGGGAAACTCCCCGCGCGCCAGCGCCGAGACGCCGTTGCCCACGAGGCTGATGGCGACGCCGCCGGTCTCCATCTGCCGCGCCAGCGTGAGGTCGGCGCTGCCGGGGTTGGCGCGCACCAGGTCGTCCGCGAACTCGTTGACGGTCTGCTGGTTCTGCGTGCGGATGGCCGCCACGTCGACGGCGACGGCGACGGCCTGCTGCGCCCCGAGGCGGTCCATCATGCGGGCGATGGGGGAGCTCGAGCTCAGGCCGGGCGCCTCCTGGTAGGCGAAGCGCAGCGCGGTGGGCATGTACCCCTGCTCGGCCACGAGCACGCTGCCGTCCATGAAGTGCACCGCCGGGTCGCGCGGCGTCCTGCTCGATCCGCGCAGCACCGGGGTGAGCACCGTGTGGCCGTTGACCGTGGTGGTGGTGGTGGTGCCCTGGGAGAGGCCCATCACGGCGTCGAAGCACTGCCGGGCCTTCGCCGGGGTGACGTCGTGCACGCCGGTGGCGACCCAGGCCGAGGTCGACCGGCCGGCGAGCAGGTCGCGGTCGGCGCCGACGAACACCGTGCGCAGGTGGTCGACCGGGTCGAAGCTGCAGCGGGTGACGACGTCCTGCATCTGCCGGGAGAGGGCGGTCTCCCGGGCGCTGGCGTCCGGGGCGGGGTGGGTGATCGTGCGCCGCAGGTCGGCGAAGGGAGGGAAGACCCGGATCTGGTCGAGCTCGATGCGGGCGACGACGAAGCTGTTGGGAGGCATCCGGCTGAGGGCGTTGGCGGAGGTCTTGTTCTTCCGCCACATCCAGAAGGCAGTGCCGCCCACCGCGGCGAGGCTGCCCACGACGACGACGCCCACGACTCCGACCATCACGTTCTTGTTCAAGGCGACCGGTGAGCGCTTTCTGCGGCCAGTCAACCCATCGCGCCGCGGCGCGGACACTAGCAGGTCAGCGCCCGTGCAACACGCCGACCGCGTCGAGGTCGAAACCCGTCGCCGGGGCCATGAGGCCCTGCGTCTCGAGGTCCCGGATGCGGACGAAGCGAGCGCGGGCGAGACGCACCGTCGCGAGGTCGAAGCCGTCGCCGCCCGCGACGCGAGGGTCGAGGGCACAGAGGCCGTTGGAGGGCGAGGCGTAGACGGGGGTCCAGCCCGCGCAGCCGGTGTGGGGTCGCGCGCCCCGCGGGTCGCAGGGGAAGGTCACCCAGGTGGCGCCGTCGTCGCTGACGGACACCTCGCCGAGCTCCTCCCAGTAGCGCTCCTCGACCCCGGGGACCATGAACGCGTTCTCGAAGACCACGAGGTCGTCGCCGGGGCCGTCGACGATGTCACGGTCGAAGCCGAGCACGATCTCGCCGCCCCGCCCGAGCGAGACCGTGTCGGTTCCGCCGCGCAGGTCGCCGGCGCCCTGCGGAGGGCCGAGGACGATGTCCGGCATCGAGGAGTGCCCGAAGGTCGCCCCTTCGCCCGCCCGGAAGGACACCACGCGCGACGCGTAGGGGCCTCCCACCACCCGGCCGTCCGGGCGCGCCTCGGCGTCCGTGAAGGCGCACGGGGACGACGCGTCGGAGGGAGCGTCCGCGGGGTCGATGGGCGTCCCGCCGCAGCCCGCGAGGGCGGCCGCGACGAGGGCCAGCGAGGGCCTCACGGGACGAAGGCGACGCCGTAGGGCGGCCGCGCGCCGGTGCTGAGCGTCATCGTCGTGAGGGCCGTCCCGTCGGGGCGAAACACCCGCACCCCAGAGCTCCCCGGGGTGCGGTCGAGCACCCAGACGTTGCCGCTCGGGTCACGCGCGATGCCCGCGAGGCTGCCCGCGGTGACGATGGTCGAGCCGACGGTTCCGGTCGCCAGGTTGAACTCCACCACGCGGTTGTCCGCGGCGCCGGCGTCGCCCATGGCGAGCCGCGACACGATCGCCCAGCCGCGCGACTCGTCGAGCATCACGATGCCGCCGAGGTCGCCGCCGAGCGCGGTCTCGGACACGCTCATCCCCTGCACGCGCCGGGTCGCCGGGTCGACGCGCTCGATGCGCCCGTCGAGCGACTGCGGCGGAGAGAAGGCCACCACGCCGGCCTCGGCGACCACGATGGACGCGCCGCTCGGGGTGGTCACCATCGACACCGGGTTGCGACCGGTGAGCTGCACCGGCTGCACGCCGGTGGCCGCCGGGTCGACGTCGACCAGCGAGAGGTCGGAGGCGTTGATCACCGCCAGCGTGCCGTTGGTCACCGGCACGTAGCTGTTGAGGTTCTGGAGCGAGACGAAGATCGAGCCGCCCACGCGGACGATGTTCGAGGCCTCGAGCGAGCCGTCCATGTCGGCGGAGGCGCGGAGCGGCGTGAGGTCGACGCTGCCGGTGACGCCCGCGGCGCCGCTGCGGGAGGGGTCGATGACGCCGAGCCGGGGGAGGGCGTACTGCACCACCACCGCGCGCGTCGGGGAGAGCGTGAGCACGTCGTAGGGGTTGACCGAGTAGGGCATCGGGGCGCCCGCGTCGGAGGCGCCCATCATGCGCAGCGGGATGCTGCGCGCGATGGAGGGCAGGTTGCCCGGGTCGAGCACCGCGATGGCGTCGTTGCTGCGGAGCAGGTTGTAGACGATGCAGCCGCTCTCGACCGGGACGTGATCCTGGTCGGGAGACATCGCTCCGCTGACGGTGATCGAGGGCGTCGGAGCGATGGGCCCGAGGCCGTAGCCGCCGTTCATGAAGTCGGTGGTGGTGACCAGCGCGCGGGTGATGGAGCAGGCGGCGCCGCCGTCGCTCGCGTCCGTCGAGGGGCGGTCGGAGGCGACGTCGGCGGCGGAGGCGTCGACGACGTCGAGCGCGACCGGGACGTCGGCAGCGCCCGAGTCGGCAGCGCCCGAGTCGGCAGCGCCCGAGTCGGTGCCGACGTCGAGGACGCCGACGTCCGCGGTGGACGCGTCGGCGGGCGCCGGATCGTCGGAGCAGCCGACCGTGAGCGCGAACAGGGAACCGATGGAACCAATGAGGATACGACGCATGAACAGACCTCCCGCGCGCACCCGCGCGGACCGTTGGGGATGGTCGCGCACGGCCGTGGAGGGCAGAGGAGGGGCTTCGGATGCCGGTCGTAGGTCAGGCACCCGACGCACAACCCACACCCCGTGGCAGCGCGCGATGCGATGACAGCCGGTCTCCTGGCTCCCGGATCATCCTTCGACGGCGCCTTCCCCAGCGCTTCGCGCCACGTGGCAATTGCCGTCGTCGTTCCCGGTTACAGTGGCGGGGGCCGCGCCGGTTTTCCACCGGACTTCCCAAGCGCTGTCATCGCGACGTCAGATGTCAAACAGCTCGAAAGGCGCGAAGGCCGATGAGCGAGGCGGCTTCTACGCGAGCGGCTCGTCCGTGGTCAAGCTCCGCGGCCGTCCCCCCTTCAGGGCTCCGAGTGGCTCGTCGTGGCACAGCCTCTCCCCTCCACGATCGCGCTATTTCTGCGGCGCGGCCTCTGGCACTCTCCCTGCTCAGGATGGCATCCATGAAACGACGAACCTCTCTCAGGGCGCCCTTCGTCCTGACCCTCACCGCGACGACGGCCCTGGGATGCGGCGCGAGCGTGACCCTGCCGCCCGCCCCTCAGGGTGACGCCTCGGTAGACGCCGACTCGGGCCCCTCGAACGACCGCGAGACCCCGGTCGACCGGCCCGTGGTGATCGAGACGGACGTGCGCCGGGCCTGTCCCCCGACGCTCCCGGCCGCGGGGGCCCCGTGCACCCCCGGGGTCGATCCCGAGAGCTGCCACGACTCCTCGGCCCCCGTGAACGGCTGCCCTCCCGGCACCGGGGTGACCATGCTCTGCGACCCCGGCACGCAGCGCTGGCGACAGCTCCCGTCCACCTGCAACCCGCCCCCGCCGCCGCAGTGTCCGACGACCAGGCCGAGCGGCGGATCGCCCTGTCCTCCAGGCTCCTACGGCCCGACGCCGCTCCGGTGCATGTACGACCTCTGCGGCACCAGCTACTCCACCCAGGCGACCTGCGACGGTCCGACGGCGCAGTGGTCGGTGCAGCAGGCGTCGTGCAACCCGCCTGCGCCGGTCGACGCGGGCCTACCGCCCTCCGACGTCTGATCGCTGTTCAATCGCCGGCGCGGCGTAGCGTCGCGGTGTCGACCACCCCGTTGCTGGTGCTCTCGCGGAAGGCCATCCGTCCTCCGCCGCAGCGCACCGAGGCGCTGACCCGGGCGGTGCACCGCGGCGTGGTGCTGATGCCGGTGCCCCGCACGGCGCCGTCCTCGAAGCGGCAGCCCACGAAGCGGTAGACGCAGGTCGATCCGCTGTTCTCCCAGACCTCCCGCCACTCTCCGCACTGGAGGGCTCCCTGGCGCACGGTGACGCGCAGCGAGCCGTAGGCCCCGGTGTTCTCGGAGATGCGCCCGCTCCAGGTGCCGAGGCACGCGTGCGCCTCGGGCCGAGGAGGAGGCGTCGGCGAGGGAGGATCGGTCGAGGGCGGCGCCACCGGCGAGGGAGGGGGAATGGGAGTGAGCGCCGGGGTGGGCGTCGGCGGGGGCGGCGGCGGAAGCGGCGCGGCGGGCACGACGGTCGGCAGGGTGCTCGCCACCGTGGTGGGCCCCACGGTCGGGGTCGCGACGCACGCGCGGCGACCCTCGTCCCAGGCGGCGTCGCTGCGGCAGCAGTGGCCGTGGGAGTCGTGGAAGCCGTCGTCGCACTGGGAGGTCCACCAGGCGACGCCCGCGACTGCCACGGCGGCGAAGGCGAGCGCCCCGACCCCCAGCGCGATCGCGGTGCCGCCAGACCTCCTCGACGGAGCCTGCGCTCGGAGCGGCGCCGGCGCCCCGTTCACCATCCACGGGGGGACGCCCGAGGCCATCACGGGCATCATCGCCGTGCCGTTGGGAGGGGGCGCGGCCTGCGGCGTCCAGGCGACCGTCGAGCCGTGGCCCACCGGCGCGGGCACCGGCATCGCGGGGATGGCCATCGTCGGAGGCACCGACAGCGTAGGGGGCTGGGCGACGGGCGCCTGGAAGATGGCCTCCAGCGCCGCGTGCGCCTGGGTCGCGTCGGCGAAGCGGTCGTGGGTCTCGCGGGCCACGCAGCGAGCGAACCACCCGTCGAAGCCCGGGGGGAGGAGCCCGTCGCGCCCCGCCTCGCTCGCCCGCTGCGACGCGGGCACGAGCTGCCCCATGGAGATCTCCGCGAGGAGCGCGGCGAGGGTGATCGACGGGCCCTGCGCGGCCTTCCAGTACGGGACGCCGGTGAGCATCGTGAAGGTCAGCAGCCCCAGCGCCCAGATGTCCGTCGCGGGGGAGACCAGCCGGGCGGTGTCGAACTGCTCGGGCGCCATCCAGAGCGGCGAGCCCATCACCGAGGTCGTGCGCGACGGGGCGTTCTCCTGGAGCCACTTGGCGATGCCGAAGTCGAGCACCTTCACGGTGAAGGCCGCGTCGCTGCGGCGAGACTCCGCCACGAAGATGTTCTCGGGCTTCAGGTCGCGGTGCACGATGCCCTGGCGGTGCGCCGCGGAGAGCGCGTGGCCGAGCTGCTTCAGGAGCTCCCGGGCCTCGGCGGGAGGGAGCCGGCCGCGGCGCTCGAGCAGCCTGGAGAGGTCTTCTCCGCGGAGCAGCTCGAGCAGCATCCACGGCGTGTCGTGCTCCGGGTCGATGCCCGCCGCGAGCACCTGGGCGACGTGCTCGCTCTCGATCATGGCGGCGAGCTGCGCCTCGCGGGTGAAGCGCTCCCTCGCCCTCGGGTCGTCGACGAGGTCGCCGTTCATGACCTTGAGCGCCCGCTGCTGGCCGGTGCCGACCTGCTCGACCCGGTAGACGGTGCCCATCCCCCCCGCGGCGATGGGCTGGATCACGCGGAACTGTCCCGCAAACAGGCTACCCGGAGTGAGCGAGAGTCGGCCTAGCATGGTGGGGCCCGCATCATCGCCCGTCGCGGATGGCGCGCAACCAGGCATCGAGCGCCGCCTGGGTCTGCCCCGACTCCGCCAGCCGCCTCGCCCGCGCGGCCGCCTGCGCCGCGGTCTCTCGCGGGGGAGGGGTCGGCGTCGCGGCGTCCGCGGGGTGGGGCTCGAAGGCGCTCTTCACGTAGCGGGTCACCCCGGCGCTCTCGGGGCGGAAGGCCAGCGCCGAGGGCAGGAGCATGAGCAGGGTGATCGCGAGGCCCCCGAGGCCGTGCGCCAGCATCACCAGCGGCCGACGGCGGTCGCCCCGCAGCACGACCAGCGCGATGAGCGCGGCGGCGGCGAAGAAGGGGGCCATCGAGCGCAGCCCGCGGCTGCCGAGCAGCAGCCCCGCGTTGTGGGGCACGAATCCGTCCCGGATGAGGGGGAGGATCATCTCGAAGAAGGGCGAGGTGTACTCCGTGGGCACGTGCGGAAACCACGCGGACGCGGTGCCCGTGAGGAGCATCGCCGCGACGGTGGTGCCGCCCGCGAAGGCCGTCACCGCGGTGCGAAGGGCGGTGTTGCCGTCGCGCTTCGCGGAGATGAGCAGCGACTCGGCGCCGGTGAGCGCGAGCAGGCCGAGGGCGGGGACGATGGTCACGAGGTAGCGCGGGCCGACCTGCCAGCCGCCGCGCCAGTTGTTCATCATGCCGATGAGGTGGGTCATGCCGATGAGGGCGAGGGCGATGGTGGCGCCCATGGCCCGCTCGGTCTTCGGGGGCCTCGGGCAGCGGGCCATGGCGAGGGCGATGAGGGACACCGAGAGCGCCGCGACCCAGGGGCCCAGTCGGGCGTGGAGCTCGGGCAGCGCGTGGTCCTTGAGCGCGAGCAGGAGCTTCGCCGAGGCGTAGAGCGAGGCGGCGGTGAAGGCCGCGGAGAGCACGTTGCGGCGGGAGAGCCCGCGGCGGTCGTCGGGCAGATCGGGGGCGAGGGTGGCGCCGAGTCCGACGAGGGAGAGCAGCAGGATGGGCGTGCCCGGGAAGAGCCCGAAGGCCGGGTCGAGCCACATCCGGAGGGCGGCCTCCCAGGAGAACTGCGTCGCGCCGAAGAAGCCCTGGTTGGTCTCCTCGCGGAAGGTGGGGTTCTCGAGGAAGCTGTACCCGGGCTTGAAGGCGCTGCCGAAGCAGCGGTGGTGATAGAAGAGCACCAGCGCCGTGGGGATGGAGCCGCCGAGGCCCGCGCCCAGGAGGCGGACGACTCCGCGGGGGGAGAGGGTGACGGCGTAGGCGAGCAGGGCGACGGCGCCGGCGGCGAGGGCGGGCTTCGGGTGGTGCTTGAGCGCGAGCCCGGCGGCGAGGCCGAGGGCGACGAGGGTCACCACCAGCGCGGCGCGGCGGCGCTCTGCGGCGACGGCGGCGATCCAGAGGGCGACCGCGGCGGAGGCGAGGGCGGCGGGGTACTCGAAGAGCGTCGCCCCCGCCCCGAAGAGCCCCGCGAGGAACATCCATCCGAAGCGCGCGGCGGGCGAGCGTCCCTCGGCGACGTCGTCGGCGTCGCGCTCCCTCACGGTGGCGAGGGCCATCAGGGCGGCGCCGAAGCAGAAGGCGTTCTGCGCGTGGCTGACGAAGACGAGCGAGTAGGCGAAGAGCGACGAGCCCGCCATGGTGCTGAAGAACACCGCCTCGCGCACGGTGGCGGAGGTGGTGCGCGCGGCGAGGAAGCGGTGCCAGAACCAGCCGAAGAGCAGCCCCGGGAGCACGGTGGTGAAGAGCCGCAGCACGTACATCACCCGGGTGCGGTCGATGGGCTGCCGGGGCGGCGGCGTGGGGCGGCGGCCCGGGGCGACCGCGGGCGGCGCCGTGACCGCGACGACGTGCGAGTCCTGGTGCGTGAGCCGGGTGAGCGCCCAGTAGAAGGGCACGCCCAGGTAGCTGGTGCCGGGGGCCTTGGAGCTGTAGAGGCGCCCATTGCGGATGGCCTTGTCGTTGACGTAGCCCCAGGCGCCCTCGATGCGGTTGATGGCGAAGGTGTGGTCGTCGACGATCGCCACGGTCATGTAGACCCGGACGTTCTCGTTGGGGTTTCGCACCACGTCGTGGAAGGGAAACACCCAGAGGTAGAGCACCGCGAGCAGCAGCACCGACAGCGCCGTGCGGGCGTAGGAAAGCGTCGGTGCTCGGGGTCCCGGATCGTTCACCGGGCGCAACCTGCAACGGGCGCGGAGCGGCCGTCAATGCGCGGCGGGCGCGAGCGGTGTCGTGTCGCTTGCGCTGGGGGCCGGTGCTACGGTCCGGGACGGATGGTGAGGTGAAGGCATGGTCATGAACTTCGATTTCGGCGCCTACGTCGAGCGTCGCAAGACTGGGGTCGCGGGTGTTCGGGGCGAGGGGTATGCCTTCGAGGGCGACCTCAAGGTGCTGCGCGCGATGCGCCGCATGCCGGCGGTGGAGATCGCGGTCGCGCAGACGGTGAAGCTCACCAAGTCGCTGCTCTCGACCAACCTCCTTGGCACCGCGGTGAAGGTCGGTCCACGGCAGTTTCCGCGCATCCAGCGCATCGTCGAGGAGTGCGCGACCACCCTCGGCATCCCGACGCCGCAGGTCTACATCGTGCCCAACATCGCGTCGGTGAACGCGATGACCTTCGGCACCGACGACGACGCGGTGATCATCGTGCACGCGGCGACCTTCGAGCACCTCAACGACGAGGAGCTGAAGTTCGTCATCGGCCACGAGTGCGGCCACATCCAGAACAACCACGTCGTCTACCTGACGACCCTCTACCGCCTCCAGCAGATCATGCAGGCCGCGGGGGGCGTGATCCTCGCGCCGCTGCTCCTGCCGGTGACCATCGCGCTGCAGAGCTGGTCGCGCGCGGCGGAGATCACCTGCGACCGCGCGGGGCTGCTCTGCTGCAAGGACGCTCGCGCCGCGACCAACTCCTTCGCCAAGCTGGCCATCGGCAGCCGCCGGCTCTTCAACGAGATGGACATGGACGTCTACCTCGAGCAGCTCGGCGAGGGGCGAGACGGCGTCGGCCGCATGGGCGAGCTCCAGATGTCCCACCCCTACCTCACCAAGCGCATCGAGTCGTTGAGGCTCTTCGCCGCGAGCGCGCTCTACCGCGGCTCGCAGGGCCTCGACGGGGGCCTCACCCGCGAAGAGCTCGAAGCCCGCACCACCGACCTCATCAAGGTGATTTGAAGCCCCGACGCGACGGAGAGACATCGATGACCCTGCGCAACGTGAACGAGATCAAGAACGAGGTGGCCGCCGCGCTGAAGGAGCTCGCGGCCCTGGCGGGCGAGTCGGGGGCGGCGTCGCTCCACGAGCGCATCCTGGTCGACCGCCTGCCGCGCCTCGAAGAGGAGCGCGCGGTGCTGGTGGTGCTGGGCGAGTTCAACCACGGCAAGACCACCTTCGTGAACGCGCTGCTCGGCGGGCCGGTGCTGCCGACGGGCATCACCCCGACGACGGCGATGATCCACGAGGTGCGCCACGGCGACGCCCCGCGCGCGGTGCTGGTGCGCCGCCCGGCGGACGCGGGGGCGACGTCCCGGCCGCTCACCGGGCCGCGCGAGGACGTGGCGTTCTCGCAGCTCAGCGACCTGGTGGCCGGCGGGCGAGCGAAGCCCGAAGACGTGCTGCGCGTGGAGATCGAGTACCCCGCCGAGCTGCTGCGCGACCGGGTGACGCTGGTCGACACCCCCGGAGTCAACGACCTCAACCACCAGCGCGCGGAGATCACCTACGGCTACGTGCCTCGCGCCGACGGCGTGGTGTTCCTGCTCGACGCGGGGCAGATCCTGAAGGAGAGCGAGCGGCGCTTCCTGCGCGACCGGCTGCTGGGGGCGGGGCGCGACCGCATCGTGTTCGCCATCAACAAGGCCGACCTGCTCAGCGCGAGCGAGCGCACCGAGGTGATGGAGTACGCCACGCGGCAGCTCTCCTCGCTGGTGCCGGGCGCTCCGGTGATGTTCCTGTCGGCGACCAGGGCGCTGGCGGGCGACCGCGCGGGCTCCGGGCTCGACGCGCTGCTGGCCAAGCTGTCCTCGCTGCTCGGCAACGACCGGCTGAAGATGCTGGTCGACTACGCGGCCGACGAGGGCCTGCGGGTGAGCGAGATCCTCGGGCGGGGGCTCTCCGCGCGGCGGCGCGCGCTCACCATGACCAGCGAGGAGTTCGACCGGCGGCTGAAGGCGCTGGAGGGCGACGTCGAGCAGGCGCGCACCCTGGTCGACCAGCGGCGCAGCAAGATCGACGAGGAGATCGCGGCCATCAAGGCCGTGGCCCAGCGCGACCTCGAGGCCTTCACCAACGAGTTCGCGAGCGCCATCCGGCTGGAGGTGGAGAAGTCCTCCGCGGACGACATCCGGAAGTTCCTGCCGGGCTTCATGGAGGAGACCTGGCGCAAGTGGCTGGAGACCGAGGCGAAGACCCTGGGAGAGCGGCTCGAGGCGCTGGGTGAGCTCATCGTGGCGATCGTCAACGAAGACGCCCGCGACGCGGCCCGCTCGCTCGACTCCTTCGCGGGCGACGCGCCGGGGCAGTTCGACGTGAAGGTCGACACGATGAAGTACGACGTCGGGGTGTTCGCCGTCGGGGCGCTCGGCGTCGGGGTGATGGTCGCGGTCAACCTCGCGGTCGGCGCCCTGGTGACCGCCGCGGCCCCCGCGCTGGCGATGCTCTTCAAGGGCTGGGTCGACAAGGAGACCAAGGAGCGCGCCCTCGAGGCCGCCCCGGCGGCGGTGCGGGCGAGCGCGGCGAAGATCGGCCCCGCGCTGCAGTCGACCGTCGAGGGCTTCGGCCAGAAGCTCACCGACTTCGTCACCGCCGCGAGCGAAGAACTCCGGAGGGCGGTGCTCGAGGTGCTGGTCGCCACGCGCAAGGCCCTCGACGAGGCCAAGGCGGGCGAGGCCCCGTCGACGGCCACGGTCGACGCCATGGTGCAGCGCCAGCGCGACCTCAAGGCCCGCCTCGAGCGCCTCCGGGCGCAGGTCTGGGAGCAGTCCGTCGACGACATCGCCGGCATCCCGATGGCCATCGGAAGCGCGTAGCCTCCCCGGCCACGAGCTCCCTCGTGGCCCTCCCCCGACCGACCCCCCTCCGAGTCTTCGCCATCGCCCTCGCGGCCCTCTGCGCCGTCAACGTCCTGCCTCGCGCGGGGCGCTTCTCGGGCGACGCCATGATCCACCTGGGCATCGCCGAGCGCGCCGCCTCGGGCCGCTGGTTCGAGTTCAACCCGGGGGAGGTCACCTCGGCCACCACGTCGCCCGCCTGGACGGCCCTGGAGGCCGCCCTGCTGGCCCTCGGGGGCTACCCCCTCGCGCTCGCGGTCGTCTCCGCCCTCACGCTCGCAGCCCTCGCTGGCGCGGCCCTGCTGGTGCGCCGGCTGGCCCTCCGGCTGGGCGCCACCGGGCCCGCGGCCTCGCTGGGGGGGCTGCTCTTCGCCTCGCTCCCCGGGGTCGCCTCCAACGCGCCGCTCGGCATGGAGAGCGGCGCCTTCGCGTGCGCCTCGCTGGCCTTCCTGCTGGCGGTCACCACCCCGGGTCGGCTGGGTCGTCCGCTCCACGCGGCGGCGCTCGGGGCGCTGCTGGGGCTCTGCGTGCTCCTGCGCCCGGAGGGGGCGCTGCTCTCGGTCGCGGCGGCGGTGGCGCTGGCCTCGACGGGGAGCGGTCGACGCGCGGGTGCCGCGGCCCTGGCGCTGGCCGCGGTGCTGGTCGTCGCGCCAGCGCTCTATGCCCACTGGCGCATCACCGGGCAGGTGCTCCCGGGCTCCGGGCTCAGCCGGGTGATGGCCGCTCGTCGCGACCCAGGCTCCATCCACCTCGCGGGGCCGCTCTGGCTCTACCTCGCCGCCCCGGCTCGCCTGCTGGTGCAGCTCCCGCTCGCCTGGCTGGCCTTCGAGGGCGCCCGTGGGCCGGGCCCGTCTCCCTCGACGCGTCGGGCGCTGCTGGCCGCGCTGGCCGCGGGCTTCGCGCTCTACACGCTGATCACCGGCGCGGCGCACGTCGCCCGGCTGACCGTGTGGCTCTGGGCGCTGCTGTCGGCGCTGGCCGCGGCGGGGCTCTCCCGGCGGCTCGCGCGGGGCGCCGGGGGCCGCTGGCTCGCGGTAGCGTGCGCGGCGCACCTGACGGTCGCCGGGGCGGAGACCGTGGCCCGCTGGCGCAGCGTGTCGCAGGGGAGCGGCGGCTTCGACCGGGCGACGCTCCTCCGAGCGATCGATGGGCGGCGGGCGCGCACCGACCGGGCGCTCCGATCGCTCTGCAGCGGCGGGTGCTGCCGCGAGGGGGTGGTCCCCGCCGTCGCGGCGGTCGAGGTGCAGCGGAGGATCACCCTCGACGGCAGGGTGTCCGTCGCATCGCTCGACGGGGTGACGGCGCCTGCGCGGGGCGGCGCTCCGACGGTGGGCTTCGACCCGACCACGGGGTGCCCTCGCATGGACGCGCTGCTCTCCCACCCTTCGGTGCTGGGCGTGCTCGAAGACCCGGGGGCCCAGCTCTCTCAGTGCGCCGGGTCGCCGCTCGCCCGCGCGCTCTCCCTGGCCTGGGAGCGTCCCTCGCTCGCCCCCCCTGGCTGGCGCTGGGACCTTGCCTTACACGGGTGGGTAAGACGATGCGACCCTGCCGATCAGCCTCCGCCGAGCGCGTCACCGAGCATCGCGAGCGCGTCGCGCACCGTCGCGAGCCGCACCGCCGCCCGGCCGACCTCTCCGTAGTCCCGCTGCGAGTGCACCACCTCGCCGGTCGATCGCCTCGCCACCGCGAGGTGCACCCGGCCCGCGGGCTTCGCCTCCGAGGGCCCCGGGCCCGCGACGCCGGTGACCGCCACGGAGAGCTCGACCCGCCCTTCGGCGCCCTCCAGGAGCCCGAGGGCCATCCGCCTCGCCACCGCCTCGCTCACCGCGCCATCGGCCTCCAGCAGCGCGCGAGGCACCCCCAGCAGCGACTGCTTCGCCTCCCACGAGTAGGTCACCACGCACTGCTCGACGACCTCCGAGGCGCCTGGCACCGAGGTCAGCGTCGCCGCGATGAGCCCGCCGGTCAGCGACTCGGCGGTGCCGACCTTCACCTTCGCGGCGCGCAGCCGGCCGATGAGGATCCGTGCCTGCTCCAGGGTGGCCTGATCGATCATCGTCGGAGGGTATCGCAGCGACGCCCCGTCGCGCAGGGCCCGCGGTGCGACGCGGGAGCACCGGCGCGCGGCCTTCATGTCGCAGAAAGAGTGCGGGAATTCTCCACGATCTGACCTCGGGACCACAGGTGCATCGGGGCACCATAACGGCCTATAAGGGTCCCCAACTGCAGGAGGTGCATCCGTGACCGAGTCCTCGCTTACCCAACTGATCGAGCGCGATGGTCAGGCCGTCGCGCGCCGCATGAAGACCGTCCGCGTGACCGTGCTCGACGGGCCTGACAAGGGAGCCGTCTTCGAGGGCGCCCAGGAGGAGATCCGCGTCGGCGGCGACGACGACAACGACCTCGTCATCCGAGACCCGTCGGTGTCGCGCAAGCACGTCTCGCTCGGCCTCGAGCGCGGCGGCATCCGGGTGCGCGACCTTGGCAGCACCAACGGCACCTTCATGGGCGACCTGCGGGTGAACGACGTGGTGATCCGGGGCACGCGCGAGCTGCTCCTGGGCACGACGCTGGTGCGCGTCGAGCCGACCGAGAACGCCGTGGAGAAAGACCTCTCCATGGGCATCCGCTTCGGGCGCCTGGTGGGCACCTCGACGGCGATGCGCGAGGTCTTCGCGGTGCTCGAGCGCATCGCGCCGAGCGACCTGCCGGTGCTCATCGAGGGCGAGGCGGGCACGGGCAAGGAGCTGGTGGCCGACGCCATCCACCGACGCAGCCCGCGCAGCGGCGGCCCCTTCGTGGTGGTCGACTGCGGCGTGGTGCCGCGCGACCGCATCGAGGGCGAGCTCTTCGGCCACGCGAAGACCGCGACGCTGCCTGAGTCGCAGGGCGCCATCCGCGCGGCGGAGGGCGGGATGCTGGTGCTCGACGAGGTGGGCGACCTCTCCGTCGAGGCGCAGGCCAAGCTGCTCCGGGTGCTGGAGTCGCGCGAGGTGCGCTCCCTCGGGGCGAGCTCCCCGGTGGCGGTCGACCTGCGGGTGGTGGCCACCACCAGCCGCAACCTCCAGCGGGAGATCAAGGACGGCCGCTTCCGTCAGGACCTCTACTACCGGCTCTCGTCCGTGGTGGTGAAGCTCCCGCCGCTGCGCTCGCGGCTGCAGGACGTCCCGCTGCTGGTGGAGACGGTGCTCGAAGACCTGAGCCGCCGCCGCGCTGCGCAGGGTCTCACCGGGTACAGCCCGCTCGACCCGCGCGCGATGGAGCTGCTGCAGCACTACGACTTCCCGGGCAACGTGAGAGAGCTGCGCAACCTGGTCGAGCGCTTCGCGGTGCTGGGGCCCGACGCCTCGGTGCTGGCGCCCACCAACGGCGTGCCGAAGGTCGGCGGCCACGAGATCCGCACCGATCTGCCCTTCCACGACGCCAAGGAGATCTGGACCGAGATCTTCGAGAAGACCTACCTCACCGACCTGCTGAAGGTGCACCACGGCAACGTGTCGGCCGCCGCGCGCACCTCGGGCATCGACCGCCGGCACCTCCAGCGGCTGATGGTGAAGCACGACCTCCGAGAGCGCGACCGCGCCGACGAGGGCTGAGCCTCCCTCGCTCCCCCGCCGGCACCCTCACACGATCAGTTGGGCTCGCCGGACGGCCGGCCGAGCGCCTCGTCCTCCGCCGAAGCCCCGTGCAGCAGGTGGCGAACCTCCTCCGCCACCTGGCTGCTGATCTCCTCCTCCAGCTGTTCGAGGGCCCCGCAGTTGCGCTCGACGTTGCGCTGGTAGACGAACACCCGCACGAAGGAGCGCGGCCCCTCGGTGGTCGCCTCCCCGTCCGTCGGGCCGACGCCCTCGACGAGCACCGAGGCGCGCGGGTCGACGCCGTCGGCCACGACCTCCATGCCCGGGACGTCGGCGACCAGCACCAGGGCGCCTTCGAGCGCGGCGGACACCTCGGGCTCCAGCGATCCGAGGGCCCGCTCGACGGTGCGATGGAAGAGGTCCTTGCCGGGTGACCAGGGCGGCGCCGGGACGCGCAGGTCGAGCTCCCGGGCCTCGAGGAAGGAGAGCGTCGCGCCCTTCCAGTCGCGAAGCCGGTCGCGGGTGAGGGCGAGGTAGTAGTGCGCGTCGGCGTTGTCGGGCTCCGCCACGATGGCCTCGGTGAGCAGCGCCGAGGCGCGGGCGAACTCCTCCGCCTCGAACCACGCGCGCCCCACGAGATACCCCGTGAAGGGCGCCTCGTAGGGGCCCTCCGGGAGGTCATCGAGGATCGCCCTCGCGGCGTCGTCCTGCCCCAGCGCGTGGAGCGCGTCGAACTTGAGCAGCACCGCGTCGGCGCGCTCTTCCTTCACCTCGGCGAACTCCAACACCTCGTCGCAGAGGGCGATGGCCTCCTCGAAGTGCCCCATCGGGTGGATGAGCACCTCGGCGGCGTTGAGCATCGGGTCGATGTAGCCGTCGTCGAGCGAGTACGCCTGCTTGTAATGCTCGAGCGCCTCGTCGGCGTCGCCCTCGCGCGCGGCGGCCTGGCCGAGGAGGTTGTGCGCCTCAGGGGAGTTGCGGTCGATCTCCAGCGCGCGGCGGGCGCTGGTGCGGGCTCCGCGGAAATCCCCCTGACCGAGGAGGTCCCAGCCGCGGTCGAGATGTGCAGAAAGACGGTCCATAGACACGGCGGATCATCCAGTCGTTGGTTCGGAGCGAAAACGGGGTGCGGAGCATGGAGACCGATGGCACGGCCGGTCAAGCGTTGGCGATGGACGTCAACGCCCCTCTGGTGACCATTCCGGCGTGGCGCTAGCGTCGGGGCGTGACCTCCTCCTCGCGCGCCCTGCGTCGTGGCCTCGCCTCGCTCTTCCTGGGGCTCGCGGCTCACGCGCTGACGGGCTGCGCGCACCTGCTGCCCGGCGCGGCCTCGCCGGAGGGAGGGTCGCGCGGCAAGCCCAGCACCGGCTGGCTCGCTCACGGCGTCCGGCTGCCCGACCGCGGCCCGGGCTTCGAGGCGCTGCGCACCGAGTCCGAGGGGGGCCTGCACTTCGGCACCGACCGCGTCGTGGGGATGGTGCGCCGCTCGGCCCGAGCCATGATGCGCGACGGCGTCGCGGTGCCGCTCAAGGTGGGCGACCTCTCGGGGCTGCGAGGCGGCCAGGTGACCCGGCACCACTCGCACCGCAACGGTCGGGACGTCGACCTGCTCTACTTCACCCGCGACGCGGCCAGCGGCCGACCCGTGATCGCGCCGGGCTTCATCCGGTACAACCGCGCGGGCGACTCCGTCGGCCTCGCGACGCCGCTGCGCTTCGACCTCGAGCGCAACTGGCGGCTCGTCGAGGCGCTGCTGCAAGACCCCCACGCGGGCGTGATCCGGGTGTTCTGCGCGTCGTGGATCAAGGCGATGCTCCTCGACCACGCCCGCCGCATCGGCGCCCCGGGGTGGCTGGTCGAGCGCGCCGAACTGGTGCTGGCGCAGCCCGGAGACAGCGCGCCGCACGACGACCACTTCCACGTGCGGGTGGCCTGCACGCCTGGCGAGCGGGTGCTCGGCTGCCAGGACGGCGGGCCGCTCTGGCCCTGGCTCGACAAGGACTGGGAGAAGGCCGACGCGACCCCGATGGACGACGACGCGCTGCTGGCGTTGATGGAGGCGATTCCGCCGGGCTTCGTGCACGGCCCGCCGGACGGGATCTCGCCGTCGAGCGCCGCGCCCGGCAAGCCCGACGCGAGCTACTGCGAGAGACCGGCGATCGAGCTGGTCTGCCGCTGAGGCGGCGGGGCCTACGGGCAGGTGCGCTCCATGCGGAAGCTCACCCCGCCGCGGTTGTCGCTGCACGCGCTGTCGACGAAGTAGCAGCGCAGCTCGCCGCCGGTGAAGGGCGCGCTCGAGGTGGTGCTGGGGAGCGCCGCGAAGGCGCCCGCCGCCGTGGCGTAGTAGGTGCCCGACGGGGTCGAGAGGCCGGGCACCGCGAAGTTCTCGCAGGTGATGTACCAGGCCCACCCCGTCGAGGGGAGCGAGACGGAACTCCAGACGATGCCTCCGCCGCCGAGCGCGGTGACCTGATAGTTGCCCGCCGGGACCGCCGGGACGCGCACCACGCTGGCCGTGTGGTCGGGACCCTGACAGGCGTCGTACCAGGGGATGCTCACGTCCGTGCGGAAGGTGCAGCGGCCCGACGCCCCGCAGGTGCCGCTGGCGCAGTCGCTCCCGACGGTGCAGGTCTGGCAGAGCGCGCAGCGGGCGCATCCTCCGCCGCAGTCGACGTCCGTCTCCGCGCCGTTGCGGACGCGGTCGTCGCAGCGCGCGGGCTGGCACGCTCCGCCGGTGCAGACGCCCGTCGCGCAGAGCGCGCCGCAGCGCCCGCAGTGGGCCACGCTCGTCGAGAGGTCGACCTCGCAGCCGTTGGCCGCGTTGCCGTCGCAGTCGCCGAAGCCGGGGTTGCAGGTGAAGCCGCAGGTCCCGCCGCTGCAGGTCGCGCTCGCGTGGGCCGGCGCCGAGCACGCACGGCCGCAGGCGCCGCAGTGCGACGGGCTGGCACTGGTGTTCACCTCGCAGCCGTTGCTCGCGTTGCCGTCGCAGTCGCCGAAGCCCACCGCGCAGGCCGTGAGCCCGCACACGCCCGACTCGCAGGCGGCGCTCGCGTTGCTGAGCGAGCAGCGCTGCCCGCAGCGGCCGCAGTGGGTGTTGCTGGTGCGCAGGTTGGTCTCGCAGCCGTTGGCGTCGACCAGGTCGCAGTCATCGAAGCCGACCGCGCAGGTGCGCAGGCAGGTCGATCCCACGCAGGCCGGGACGCTGTTGGCGGGCGCCGGGCACGCGCGCGCGCAGGCCCCGCAGTGTGAGGCGCTGGCGCGGGTGTCCACCTCGCAGCCGTTGCTCGCGTTGCCGTCGCAGTCGCCGAAGCTCGTCGCGCACGACCCCACGGTGCAGGCGCCCGCCACGCACGCCCCGGTCGCGTTGGGCGGGGCGCACGCGCGGCCGCAGCCGCCGCAGTGGGTGGCGCTCGCGCGGGTGTCGGCCTCGCAGCCGTTGCTCGCGTCGCCGTCGCAGTTCTCGAAGCCCGCGTTGCAGGTGAAGCCGCAGGTGCCCGCGGCGCAGGTGGCGGTCGCGTTGGCCCTCGCGGGGCAGGCCGTGTGGCAGCCGCCGCAGTGGGCGAGGTCGCTCTGGGTGTTGGCCTCGCAGCCGTCGCCCGCGCTGGCGTTGCAGTCCGCGAAGGGGGCCGTGCACGAGGCCACGGTGCAGTTGCCGTTGAGGCACGACGAGGCCCCGTTGAGGATCGTGCAGCGCCGGTCGCAGGCGCCGCACGCGGCGATGTTGGACTGCGTGTCGACGCAGGCGCCGGAGCAGCACGCCTGGCCCGCGGGGCAGGCGCGGGTGGCGTTGCATCCCATCACGCAGAGGTTGCCGACGCAGAGGGTTCCGGAGGGGCAGTGGTCGTCCGCGAGGCACTCGACGCAGGCGCGGGTGGCGACGTCGCAGCGCCGTCCCGACGGGGTCCCGGCGTCGGTGGCGCCCGCGGCGCAGCCCTCGTCGTTGCGGCAGCCGGGCGCGCAGGTGTTGGAGCTGCCCAGGCAGAACTGCCCCGCGGGGCAGGTGTCGGCGGTGACGAGGCACCGCACGCAGCGGCCCGTGGCCACCTCGCAGACGGCCCCCTCGGCGCGGCCCGCGCAGTCCCCGTCGAGCGCGCAGCGGAAGGGCGCATCGACCGGGACGTCCGTCACGTCGGGCGCGTCGAGGGCAGATGGGACGTCGGGCGCGTCGAGGGGCGAGGGGGTGTCGACGGAGCCGAAGGCGTCGCCGAGGTCGGAGGGGAGGGCCGCGTCGGCGGGGCCTCCGACCACGGAGGAGCCCACGCTGCAGCCGAGGGACAGGGTGAAGAGGGAGGCGAAGAGGAGGCCGGTGTGGCTGGCGCGGTGCACGGCGGCGATGCTACCGCCGCGGGTGCTTCAGTGGGTACATCCGCCGACGCCGCAGCCGAGGAAGCCTGCGGTGACGCAGTTGACCCGCTGCAGGGTTCCGCCGACGCAGAGCACCAGGGTGTTGCCCTCGCAGGTTCCGCCGGGCGGCGAGGAGGCCGGGTCGCACTCGGTGGCGGTGCCGCAGAACGAGTGGCCCCCGAGGGTGCGGCAGGTGCTGCCGGCGACGAGGAAGCTGCAGTCGTTGGAGTGAAGGCGCCCGCCGCGGCACTGCTGGATGCGCGTGCCGTCGCAGCGATCGGTGTCGCCGGTGCAGGCCGCGCCGAGGCCGACGCAGTTGTTGGCCGTCACGTCGCAGGTGGTGAGCGAGGTGTCGCAGTCGAGGGTGTGAACATACGCGCCGCCCACGCAGCGCTGCAGCCGGCCGTTGTAGCAGCGCGCGGGCGAGGCCTCGGAGCAGGCCGCGGTCTCCGCGGGCTGAGGGCGGCACCCGACGGCGCCCGCCGAGGAGAGGCACTCGGAGGTGCCGGTCACGTACTGGCACTCCTCGGAGATGATCAGCCCGTTGCGGCAGGTGGTGGCGGTCTCGTGACCCGGGGCGGGGGTGCGGCAGCCGATCACCGGGGAGGCGCAGGTGCCGCCCGGCGCGGGCTGGACCGCGATCTTGAGGTAGTCGAGGAGGAATCCCGTGCAGCCGCCGTTGGACGAGAGCGCCGCGCCCAGGATGCTGCACGGCCTCGAGGGGATGATCCCGCCCTGCCAGTAGCTCGGGCGGAACATCTGCTCCACCACCTGCTGCGGCGGCTCGTTGAAGCAGGTCGCGGTGCGCACCGCGAGCGCGAGCATCTGCGCCTGGGTGAAGCCGCAGAACGACCGCAGCGTGCGGCCCGCGTCGGGGCCCGTGTCGGTCACCAGCACCAGGTCGGGGGCGGCGCCGTCGGGGCGCGCGCCCGCGTCGGCGGCGTCGTTGGGCACGACCTGCCGGTCGACCTGCACGACGTCTGGCAGCGGGCCGAAGTCCGTCGGAGGCGCGTCGACAGCGATCACGATGTCGAGCGTCTCGCCCGCGTCGGAGAGCATGATGGGGCCGAGGTCGGGGGTGTTGATCACCAGGCCGACATCACCCGTGGCCGAGCCGGGGCGGGCGCCGTCCGAGCACCCGACGAGCATCCCGGCGATCGCGAAGCCCGCCAGCCATCCGTTGCGAACGATCATCCCGCCACTGTGGCAAGAGAGGCAGACGCGGCGCAAGCACTGCGGTCAGGCACACAAGGCCCTCCACGACCTCGCGCAGGGCTCATCCGCGCGGCGAGCGGGACCAGAGCCGTCGCAGCAGCGCACGGAACCAGGTCTCCGATCTCGGCGGCGGCGTGGGCGCCGAAGGGAGCGCGGCCGCCGCGGTGAGCCGTGGGAGCTCCAGCACGACCGGCGCCGCGTTGAACTCCGCGACCGCGGTGGCCAGCGCCGCGGGCACGACGATGCGCACCTCCGAGACGCGCCCGACGTCCTCCGGGGGCTCGGTCAGCGAGGGCGCTCCGGACCTCGGCTCGACGGGCGGACGCGGCACGATCGACGGCCTCGAGCGCTGGAGGGGGAAGGCCTGGGTCTGGAGGTCCGAGAGCGCCGAGGCGTTGGTGGCCTCCTTGCGGGGCGCGATGGAAGGCCGCTCCCTCGGGGGGAGGGGAGGGAGGGTGAGCGGCCGACGCTCCCTCACGATCGCAGGAGGCGGGCGGGTGGGGTGCGCGATGCGGGTGATGTCCTCCTCGTCCATGAGCCCGTCGCCGAGCGGCGACTGGAGGGGCCGCGCGGCGGGAGGGCCGAAGGTGGGCACCCGCGGAGGGCGGAGGTCCATCGCCGGCACGGGCGTCGGGGTCCTCGAGGCGCGCATCGGTCGGGAGGGCATCGGGTGGGACGAGCGCCGGGCCGCCTCGCGCTCGGCGACGAGCTTGTCGGCGGCGACGACGGACATGAACTGCCCGAGCTCGCGCTGGGTCGCGAGGTCGGCGCGGAAGGCGTCCTCGATCGCCTCGGCGAAGGCCGACGCGGTGTCGAAGCGCTCGGTGCGATCGTAGGCGAGCGCGCGTCGGCAGATGGCGTCGAGCGCCTCGGGCACCTGCGGGGCCACGTCGCGCAGCGGGCGGTAGCCCTCGTCGGCGAGGCGCGAGAGCGGCGCCCCTTCTCGCGAGGGGAAGCAGCGCCGCAGGGCGATGGTCTCCCAGAGCGTGACGCCCATGGAGAAGATGTCCGCGCGGCGGTCGACGGCGCGGCCGCGGATCTGCTCCGGCGCCATGAAGGGCAGCTTGCCCTTGAGCACGCCGACGCTGGTGACGCCGATGCGGCCCGCGGCGCGGGCGATGCCGAAGTCCACGAGGCGCGCGGCGCCGTCGACGCCGATGAGGATGTTGTGCGGCGTGGCGTCGCGGTGGATCAACCCCAGGGACTCGCCGTCGGGGCCTCGCAGCTCGTGCGCCGCGTCGAGGCCCGCGAGCGCGTCGAGCACCACCCGCAGGGCGATGCCGAGGGGCACCGCGCGGCGCAGCGCCGTGGCGGCGCACTGCACGGCGTGGAGGGTGTCGCCCTCGACGTAGTCCATCACCATGTAGAGCTGCGGGCCCTCGGCCCCGACGTCGATGATCGCGGTGGCGTTGGGGTGGTGCAGCCTCGCCGCCACACGCGCCTCGTCGAGGAACATCTCCACGAAGTCCTGATCCGCGCAGAGGCTGCGGTGCAGGAGCTTCACCGCCGCGAGGCGCTCGAAGCCGGCGCTCCCGAAGCCGCGCGCGAGGTAGACGCTGGCCATGCCTCCGCGGCCGAGCTCGGCGAGCAGCTCGTGGCGACCCACGCGCCTCGGCGGAGCGATCGAAGAGGAATTACGCGCTGAAGGGAGAGCAACCATAGCGGGATCACCTCTGAAAGCGGGACCAGCGGACTTGCCCTGGGCCGCGCATCGCTGCGCGGGCACGAGGCCGGAGCACGACCATCATGCAGCCGGGAAAGTTTACCGATCAATGTATGAATACGGCGCCGCCGGAGGGAGAGGCGGGCGGATGTGCCGAGCGGGGAGGCCGTGTGCCGCGGATGCCGACATCGCGCAGGCTCACTCCTCGACGGCGTCTCCGGCGGGCGTCACCGGGTCGCGGTCGTCGCCCACGACCTGACCCTGATCGTCGAAGTGGCCCGCGGCGAGCACCGAGGCCGCGGGGCCGAGCAGCACGCGCCCCCGGGCTCCCGCCACGCGCTCGTCGAACACCACGTAGCCCGGCAGCAGGTCGGGCAGGGAGTGCGAGCGCAGCACCGCGGTCGGCGAGCGGCCGGAGATCACCAGCACCGCGCGCTCGGGCCGGTCGGGGTCGGGCGCCGCGAAGACCACGCCCGCGTCGACGCCCTCGAAGCGACGGGCGCCGACGGTGATGGCGTCCGCGCCGAGGCCGACGGGGAGTCTCCCGGCGATGCGGGCGAGCAGCCGGTGGTCGCGCGGCGTCCCGATGAGCACCAGGGTGCGGCCCTCGCCCATGGCCTCGGTGTAGCTGTCGTCGCGGACGATCTCGTACCGCAGCGGCATGCCCGGGCGACGCGACCACACCCTGGCGGCGCGCTCGTAGAGGGGCAGCGCCCGGGCGTCGCCGGTGCCCACGACGAAGAGCATCGGGGTGTCGAAGAGCTCGCGGATGGGCCCGCCGGCGGAGAGGGAGACCCGTCGGCCGAGGGACCAGTGACCGCCCACGCGACGGAGCGAGCTGGGGCACCCCAGCGGGAGCTCCACCCGGTCGCCGTCGATGTCGAGCCGCAGCGCCGTCGTCCCCGCGCGAACCAGCGCGGCGGGCGGATCGAGGGTCATCGCCCCGACGCCCTCGGTGCGCACCCGCCCGGTGCCGTCGGGCGAGACCGCGGCGTCGACCTCGCCCCAGCGGGCGGTGCGCGCGAGGCGGGAGCCGTCGGTCGTGCCGGGGGCGAGGAGCGCGTCGAGGGTGATCCACGCGCTGCGGTTCCATCGCAGCTCCGGGGTGCGGAAGCGCACCCGCCGGGGCGCCGGGTCGCGCTGGTAGCGGAGGAAGTGCGGAACGATCCGGCCGTCGGCGTAGGTCTGCGACCAGACGTTGTGACCCAGCGGCGGCCACTCGACCTGGGCGTCGTAGCCGAGCGCCTGGTAGCGATCGACCAGCACCTGGGAGTTGGAGAGCGGCCGGTCGAGCGTGCCGTGCACCAGGTACATCGGGAGGTGCAGCCCGTTCTCGGCGTAGCTCGCGTTGGAGCGCAGCTCCATCAGGAACACCTCCCACGGGCGCCGCACGGTGCGCGTGTCGGTGCGCACGAAATAGCTGTGATACCCGCAGAGCGGAGCGATCGCGGCGAAGCGGTCGGGGTGATGGAAGGCCACCCCCGCCGCCCCGATGCCGCCCATGGAGAGCCCCGTCAGGTAGATGCGGTCGGGGTCGATGGCGTAGCTGGCGGCGACGGCGTCGATCGCGGCCATGACGTCCACCTCGCCCTGCTGCCGGTAGCCCGAGTCGCCGTAACCGTAGGGTGCCAGCAGCATCGCGCCGGTGTCGGGCATCGGCGGGAGGTGCCGCTCGGCGCGCGTGCGGTCCTCGCTCTCGTCGTAGTGGCCGACGAGCACCGGGAGCATCCGGTGGGCGCTGCCATGGAGGCCGTGCAGGCCGACCACGAGGGCGATGCGCTCGGAGGCGGGGTAGCGCGGAGGGACGTAGAGGGAGAACTCCTGGAGGGTTCCGTCGAGGGGGGAGCGCCACGCGCGGCGCAGCGCCCCGGTGCGGCCGACGTAGGGGTCGCGGCCCTCGCGCACCGGGCCCAGCAGCGAGCCCAGCGTCGCGGCCTCCTCGCGGAGGTGGGCGAGGTCGGGGTCGCCCGCGGAGACCAGGCGAGCGAGCCGCTGCGCCGTGGCCTCGACGGAGAAGATCGCGCCGGCCGGGAGCGCCGCGGTCTCGCGCACCGCCGGCAGCGGCCACGGCGAGGGCAGCGCCCCGTAGGAGGGGTCGAGCGGGGAGAGCACGGCGTGGGCGTCGAGCAGGGCCGAGCGCACCGCGGGGTCGACGAAGACGCGGGCCGTGCGGACGGCGCTGCCCACGCGCAGCGACACCACGCGAGAGCCCGCGGGGGGGAGCATGATCGCGGCGTCGAGGGGCTCCGCCGAGGGGCGGGCGAGGGAGAGCGTCGCGTCGACCGGGGCGACGTCCGGGGCGCTCAGCGAGAGGGCGCGGCTGCGCGTCGCAGGCACGGCGGTGCCGCCCGGGAAGGAGACGGACACGTCGACGCGCGTGCCGTCGGCGGTCGGGGTGCGCGCGAAGGTGGCGCGGAGGCTGCGCTCGGCCAGGGCCTCGCAGTCGGGCTCGGCGACCGAGGGGAGCGAGAGGGCGACCGCCGGGTCGGGGCGGAAGTCAGGCCCCGTGAGGCGCACGAAGAGGTCGAGGTCGGCGCGGGCGACGACCGTGAAGGCCAGCGTGTGGGCGCCCGGCGAGAGCGGCACCCGGACCATGTCGTCGTCCTCGCGCGACCGCCTCGGCAGCGCGCGGCGGTACACCTCGCGCCCGTCGACGTGCACGGCGACGGCGTCGTCGCTCCCTACGAAGAGCCAGCGATCGCCCGCGGCGGAGACCTCCAGGCGGATGGACGCGTGCGCCGAGCGAGGCCCGCGGCCGCCGACGACGCGACCGAGGTCGAGGGAGGCGTCGGCGCTCGAAGCGCTCCGCCAGCCCGGGGCGTCGAGGGAGGGGATCGTCGCCACCGCGCGGTCGAGGGCGAGGCCCAGCGAGGCGCGGAGCGTCGGTCGGGCGGCGATGGGCCCGACGCGCGCGCCGCCGCGGACCAGGAAGGTCGAGAGCGCGCCATCGACGCCCGGCACCACGCGGCACTGCGCGAAGCTCGACGATGGGAGGCCCAGCGTCACGGCCGCGAAGGAGGTGAGGATTCCGGGCCGCGCGTAGCGGATCATGTTCAGCAGAGAGCCAGCCACCGCCTCGCTTTACCCTTCCCCGGGGATTGGCGCATAGTCCCGTGCGCCCGGTGCGGGAGTCGCGATGATCGCCGCTGATCGTCGCACCGAACGCGCCATCCATCAGCTCCCAGCAGGAGGGGAGTCCATGCGCCATCTACGGATCGCCAGTCTAGGTTGTGTGCTCGTCGCCCTCACGGTGATCGGCTGTGGTCGCTCAGAGCTCGACGGGGACTACGACCCGGACTCGGCCTTCCGACCGGACGCTCCGGCGGTCGATGCACCGTCCGTCGACGTTCCGGACGGTGGTCCGCTGCCCGACGGCGACCAGCCCGACGTGCCCTTCGTCGACGTGCCCTTCAACGACGTCCCCGAGTTCGACGTCCCCGGCTTCGACGTCCCCGAGTTCGACGTGCCCGGCTTCGACGTGCCGCCGATCGACATCCCCGGCTTCGACGTGCCGCCGATCGACATCCCGATGACCTGCAGCGCGCCGCTCTCGCTCTGCAACGGGCGCTGCCTCGACCTCCTCGCCGACCCCAACAACTGCGGCTCCTGCGGCCGTAGCTGCGGCGGCGGGCGCTGCGCCATGGGCATGTGCCTCCCGACCTGCCCGATGCCCTTCACCGACTGCGCGGGCGCCTGCGTCAACCTCACCGAAGACCGCTTCAACTGCGGCGGCTGCGGCATCGCCTGCTCCTCCAGCGACAGCTGCATCGGCGGCGCGTGCCGGGCCGTCTGCCCGCCGGGCCAGACCCTCTGCGGCCGCACCTGCGTCGACATCCGCAGCGACCGCGCCAACTGCGGCGGCTGCGGCGTCGCCTGCCGCGCGGACTCGGTCTGCACCTCGGGCACCTGCTCGTCGCTCTGCGACGAGGGGCAGCTCAACTGCTCGGGCCGCTGCGTCAGCCCGCAGAGCGACCCCGCCAACTGCGGCGGCTGCGGCGTGGCGTGCACCGCCGGCTCGACCTGCGTCGCGGGTCGCTGCTCGACCTCGTGCCCCGCGCCCAACGTCCTCTGCGGCGACCGCTGCGTGAACCTCCAGAACGACCCCAGCGCCTGCGGCCGCTGCGGCAATGTCTGCCCGGCGGGCGCGGCCTGCGGCCTCGGCACCTGCACGCTCATCTGCCCGACGCCGCTCGCGCGCTGCGGCGGCACCTGCGTCATCCCCCTCAACGACCCGAACAACTGCGGCTCCTGCGGCAACGTCTGCCCGGCCGGGACGCTCTGCTCCTTCGGGAGCTGCCAGGCGCGCTGCAACGCGCCGCTCGTCCAGTGCAACGGCGGCTGCACGGACTACCGCATCGACCCGTCCAACTGCGGCTCCTGCGGCAACCGCTGCGGGTCGGGCCAGATCTGCCTCCTCGGCCGCTGCGGGGCCCCTCCGGGCTGCATGCCCCCGCGCACCATCTGCAGCACGGGCTGCACCGACATCATCAACGACCCGCGCAACTGCGGCGCCTGCGGGCGTCGCTGCGCCGCCGGTGAGATGTGCGCCGGAGGCACCTGCATGGGCACCGCCTGCGCGGCGCCGCAGATCTCCTGCAACGGCGCCTGCGTCAACCCGACCAACGACGCCAGCAACTGCGGCCGCTGCGGCAACGCCTGCCCGACGGGCTCGACCTGCGTCGCCGGCGCCTGCACCTCGCGCTGCATGGCGCCTCAGCTCGAGTGCGGCTCCGGCTGCACCGACCCGCTGACCGACCCGTCCAACTGCGGCGGCTGCGGCAACGCCTGCGCGGGCAGCGCGGTGTGCATCAACGGCGTGTGCGGCTCGCCCTGCCCGCCGCCCCGCTCGACCTGCTCGGGCCGGTGCGTCGACACCCAGAGCGACCCCAACAACTGCGGCCGCTGCGGCAACGCGTGCGCCATGGGCGCGACCTGCACCGCGGGCGTCTGCCAGACCGTGATGACCTGCACCGCGCCGCGCACCTCGTGCGGAACCAACTGCGTCGACCTGCAGACCGACCCGCGCAACTGCGGCGGCTGCGGCACCGCCTGCCCGGCGGGCACCCCCTGCGTGGGCGGCCGCTGCGCGTGCCCGGGCTCGACCGTGCTCTGCAGCGGGTTCTGCGTGGACATCAACAGCTCGCCGCTCGACTGCGGCGGCTGCGGCAACGCGTGCCCCGCCACGCAGGCCTGCGTGGGCGGCCGGTGCGCCTGCTCGGCGCCGCTCTCGAGCTGCGGCGGCCGGTGCATCAACACCAACAACGACCCGTCCAACTGCGGCGCCTGCGGCCGCACCTGCCCGGCGACCTTCGCCTGCCGCGGCGGCGCCTGCGCCTGCAACGCCCCGCTCTCGGCGTGCGGCGGCCGGTGCATCAACACCAACAACGACGCGGCCAACTGCGGCTCCTGCGGCAACGCGTGCCCCGCCACGCAGAGCTGCATCGGCGGCCGGTGCAGCTGCCCCCCGCAGAACTCCCTCTGCGGCGGCCGGTGCACCAACACCAACTTCGATCCCAACAACTGCGGCGGCTGCAACGTCCGCTGCGGCGCCCGGCAGTTCTGCGTCTTCGGGGCCTGCCGGGGCCTCTGATCGGCGATGGGTCCGCGCCGACGACGCGCGCGGATCAGCGCCCCGACGCTCGTCGCCCTCGCGATGGGCGTCGGTCTGATCGTCCTCTCCCGCCTCCTCGCCAGCGCCCAGTCCCCGCCCCGCCCCGGCTCGCTTCGCACCGTCCTCTGGGACTTCCCCCAGACGCCGGTGGGCCCGATGCGCGCCGTCGTGATGCTGCCCACGGGGGCCCCGCAGGGGGCCCGGCTCCCGCTGCTCCTCGCGCTCCACGGCTGGGGCGAGACGCTGCGAGGCGTCGAGCGGGGGGCCTTCGGCTGGTCGCGCGACTACGAGCTGGGCGCCTCCGACCGCGAGCTGCGCATGCGCTCGCTGCGCCGCGAGGCCTTCCTCGGGCACGTCGACGAGGGCCGCTTCCAGCAGCTTCGGCGCGACCTCGCGGCGCGCCCCTATCGAGGCGTGGTGGTCGTCGCGCCCTTCACCCCGGACGTCCTCGGCGCCGACGCGGGGACGCTACAGTCCGGCTTCGACCGCTGGGTGGTGGAGACCCTCGTGCCCCGCGCCCGCCGGGAGCTCCCGGTGCTCGCCGACCGCGCCGCCACCGGCATCGACGGCGTCTCGCTCGGCGGCCTGCACTCCCTGGAGATCGGCCTCGCGCACCCGGAGGTCTTCGGCGTGGTGGGGGCGCTACAGCCTGCGGTGCGCGGCCGCATCGACCGGGTGCTCTCCCGCTACGTCCCCTCTCCGTCGCGGCCGCCGCAGCGGGTGCGGCTGGTGACCTCCCGGGGCGACGTGTACCGCCGCGACGTCTCGGCCCTCGACGCGGCCATGCGCGCCCGCGGCATCGCCCACGACCTGCGCGTCGTCGCCGGCCCGCACGACTACGTCTTCAACCGGGGGCCGGGCGGGGTCGAGATGCTTCTCTTCCACGACCGCGCGCTGCGGGGGATGCCCGCGGAGTAGCCCGTCGCGGCGTCGTCCAGAACCCACAGCCCGACGATCAGGAGAACACGATGAGCGGTATCGCGATCAGGCTCGAGCGCATGGGGATTCCGCTGACGGACGAGCAGCGGATGGTGGCGGACGCCGCGAGGGACTTCGCGACGCGTCGGCTCGCGCCGGGCGCCGCGGAGCGCGATCGCACGGCCCGCTTCCCCCTCGACGAGATCGGAGCCCTGGCCGAGCTGGGGCTGCTCGCGATGAAGGTCCCCATCGTCGACGGAGGCGCGGGCACCGACAACGTCGGCTACGCGCTCGCGATGGAGGCGATCGCGGAGGCGTGCGCGTCGACCGCGGTGATCCTCGCGTCGAGCAACCTGGCATCGAAGATCCTCTCGGACCACGCCTCGCCCGAGCAGAAGGAGCGCTGGCTCCGGCCCTACGCCGAAGGGGCGCTGGGGCCCGCGAGCTTCGCGCTGAGCGAGCCCTCGTGCGGCTCCGACGCGGCGGCGCTCACCACCGCGGCGCGCGAAGACGCCGACGGCTGGCTGCTCAACGGCGCGAAGATGTGGATCACCAGCGGCGCGCAGGCGGGCATGCACGTGGTCTTCGCCCGCACCGGCGGCGCGGGCCCCGAGGGCATCAGCTGCTTCATCGTCCCTCGCGGCGCGCCCGGCCTCGTGGTCGGCAAGGAGGAGGACAAGATGGGGCAGCGGGCGTCCGGCACGGTCGCGCTGCACTTCGAGGACTGCCGCGTGGAGCCCTCGGCCCTGGTCGGCGCTCGCGGGGAGGGATACCCCATCGCGCTCTCCGCGCTCGGCGCCGGGCGCGTCGGCATCGCGGCGCTCTCCATCGGCCTCGCCGAGTCGGCGCTCGCAGCGGGCGTCGCCTACGCGCAGGAGCGCCGGGCCTTCGGCCGCACGCTCGGGGAATTCCAGAACACGCAGTTCGTCCTGGCCGACTGCCGCACGGAGCTCGACGCCGCGTGGCTCCTCACGCTGCGCGCCGCTCGCCTGCTCGACACGGGCGACAAGGCCGCCGCCGAGTCCAGCATGGCCAAGCTCTTCGCGACCGAGGCGTGCGGGCGCGTGGTCGACCGCATGGTGCAGCTCCACGGCGGCAACGGCTACTCGCGCGAGTACCCCGTCGAGCGCATCTACCGCGACGCGCGCGTCACCCGCATCTACGAGGGCACGAGCGAGGTGCAGCGCCTCGTGATCGCCCGCGACCTCCTGCGCTCGACGTCACGCTGACCGGCGAGGGACCTCACCGCGCGGGGCGTCCCTTCAGCCACGCGCGGGCCCGCTCGGCCCCGATCGCCACGCCGAGCTCGCGCTCGTGTAGGGCGAGCGTGTCGATGAGCGCCGAGGGAGGCGTCGGGAGCGCCCGCAGCGCCATGCGCGCGTCGTGCACCGCGCCCAGCGCCGCGAAGGCCGACTCCTCGTCGAGGCGGAGCTCGACCGTCGGCGCCACGAGGACGCTCACGCGCAGCAGGGGACGGCGCGGTCGGTCCATGGGTCTCACTTGATGACCCATCGGGCGATGGCTGCGCAAGTGTCCAGTGGCCGACGGGCGGTGTCGACGGACCCGCGATGGTGCATAGAAGAGCCACCGTGCTTCGACGTATCCCGCTCGCCGCGCTGTTGATCCTCGGGTGCTCCACCTCGCCCACCGCGGCGCCGGACGCCGCCGTCACGCCGATGGACGCTCCGGCGGACGTCCCCCACGTGGCCCACGACGCCGGCGTCGACGCCGACGCCCCGAGGGTCCCGCGCCCGTCCGACCGCTGCCCTGACGGAGGCGCGCTCCCCTACCCCGAGGTCCCGGAGATCTCCTTCGAGACCCCGCTCCCCGACCTCACGCTCCCCAGCTCCGACGGGCCGCTCCGCCTCGGCCGCTACTACACCCCCTGCGCCGCGGAGCCCCGGCTGCTGGTGGTGCGCCTGATGGCGGCCTGGTCGGGGCCCTCGCAGCACCACGCGGCGCACACCCGCCGGCTGCTGGAGCTCCCCGAGGCGTCGCGCCTCGACGTCGTCGACGTGCTGCTGAGCGCCGCCGACAACCAGCCCCCGGACGACCGCGACCTCGCCGACTGGCGCGCCCGCTACGACGCCCCTCCGACCGCGCTCGCCCGCTCCGACGCCCCGACGTGGCGCGCGCTCTCCATCGGCCCGCAGCACCTGCCCCTGCTGCTGCTCGTCGACCCGCGCACCATGGGCTACCTGAAGTTCTTCGACGCGCCCGACACCCACGACCTGCCCTACGAGGTCGCCGACGCGCTCGCTCGACTCGACCGACGCGCCCGACCGACGCGCCCCGCCCGCGCGCGCTACGACGACCGCCTCCCGCTCGACGCGTGGGAGATGGTCCAGGCGATGGTGCCCCGCGCTCGCCCCCCCGCCGACCCCACCAACGCCTTCGCCGACGACCCCCGCGCCGCCGCCCTCGGCCGCGCGCTCTTCTTCGACCCGCGCCTCTCGGCCAGCGGCGAGGTCGCCTGCGCCCGCTGCCACGACCCCGCCACGGGCCTCGCGGACGGCAACGCCCGCAGCACCGGCGTGGCCCTCGGCGACCGCAACGCGCCCAGCGTGCTCGCGGCCTCCGGGCAGCGCTGGCAGTTCTGGGACGGGCGCGCCGACTCGGCCTGGATGCAGGCCCTCGGCCCCTTCGAGAACCCCCGGGAGATGGGCTTCACCCGACTCGGGGTCGCCCAGGCGATCGCCCAGCGCTACGCCACTGAATACACCGCGGTGTATGGCGCCCTCCCGCCGCTCGGAGACCGGGCGCGCTTCCCCGCCGCGGGCATGCCGGGGCAGCCCGACTGGGAGGCCATGAGCGCCGACGACCGCCGGGCCGTCGACCGGATCTTTACCAACGTGGGTAAGTCCATCGCCGCCTTCGAGCGCACCGTGACCCAGGGCGAGTCGCCCTTCGACCGCTACGCCCGCGGCGAGATCGGCGCGCTCTCCGTCGCCGCGCGCGACGGCCTGGGGATCTACTTCGAGTCCGGCTGCGCGCAGTGCCACCACGGCCCGTCGCTCTCCGACGACAGCTTCCACAACATCCACTTCGACAGCGGGCGGGTCGACCAGCAGCCCGACCTCGGGCGCTTCGAGGGCGTCGACGCGCTGCGCGGCAGCCCCTTCCGCGCCGACGGGGTCTTCAGCGACTCGCCCTCGACCGGCGCCCACCTCCGGCGGCTCACGCCGGTGGAGTCGATGCGGGGGCAGTTTCATACGCCCTCGCTGCGCAACGTCTCGCGCACCGGCCCGTGGGGCCACGGCGGCACCTTCAACAACCTCCGCGAGCTCATCACCCACTACGCCGAGGGCAGAGACCGCCGCGGCGACCTCCGCACCACCGGCGAGCTCGACCCCGCGATCGGGCCCTTCCACCGCGTCGAGTCGACCATCACCTCGCTGATGGCGCTGCTGCAGTCCTTCGCCGCGCCGCCGGTGGTGCCGTAGCGGGTCAGCGCACCGCGCGGCCGACCCTCACCGGCGTCGCGATCATCCACTCGTCGGGGGTGTGCACCCCGATCCAGCCGTAGGCTGTGCCCTCGCCCGTGGCCGGGTCGATCGAGATGAGCAGCGTGCCGTCGCCGAAGCCCGTGGGGCCGCCCTCCCGGTTGCGGGGGTCGTCCTGGTGGCCCACGGAGGTCGCGTCGGTGACCCGCACCAGCACGCCCCGCGCGGTCACCGTCGGGGGCTCGGCCACGAAGGCCACGTGGCCGGTGTTGTTGGAGCGAAACCACCGGGGTCGGGGCCACGCCAGCACGTCGCCGGGCCGGGCGTCGGCGATGCGCGGCACCCGCAGCCAGCCGTTGCGGGGCCGGGCGGTGGGGGCGTCGCGGATGGCCCGCCAGAAGTCCACCGCGAGGGGACGGCCGCCGGGGAGCGCCGCCCTGGCGCGGGGCGCGGCGCGGCCGAGCACCCACGCGGCCATGGTGGAGCAGTCGAAGTGGTAGCGCCCGGAGCGGGGGTCGATGCGGGTCTGGTGGTCGTAGCGGGTGTCGCGCACCGAGGCGCGCAGCTCCTGGAGCACCGCGAGCACCCGGGGGCTGCCCGGCGGGGACACCTGGGCCTTACCGGGAAGGGTAAACGCGACCCCGGCGAGGGCGGCGATCAGGGCCGTGCGAAGGGCGGGGGAGTGGCTCATCGGGTGCTATGGACGCCGCGGGAGCCCGAAGGTTTTCCGGCGTGACAACATCGCGTCAGTCCGCATGATGACACGCGGAATGGAACCATCGAGACCGCCGCTCGCCGACGCACTGGAGGCCGCCATCGAGGCCGCGAGGGAGGCTGGGCGGCGGCTGCTCGAGGAGTTTCACCGGGAGGGCGGCCCGAGGGGAGGGGGCGACTCGGCGGACATCGACCGGGAGGTGGAGGTCTTCCTGCGGGGGGCCCTGCTCGAGCGCTTCCCCTGGCACTGGCGCGGCGAGGAGACGGGCTTCACTCCCGCCTCCGACCCCGCCGAGGCCCGCTGCTGGGTGGTCGACCCCAACGACGGGACGCGCCCCTTCCTGGAGGGCTTCCGCGGGGCGGCCGTGTCCATCGGGCTGCTCGTCGAAGGCGTGCCCTCGCTGGGGGTGGTCTTCGCCTACGCCTACCCCGACGACGGGGGCGACCTCCTGGCCTGGGCCGAGGGCTGCGGCCCGCTCACCCGCAACGGCGTCGCGCTGTCGACCGACCTCGCGGCGCTCACCCTCGACGGGGGCGCGCCGGTCTTCGTCTCGCAGCACGCCGACCGCTGCGCCGAGGCCAACGCGCGCTGCGTCTACCCCGGGCGCTACCGGCCGCTGACCAGCATCGCCTACCGCTTCGCCCTCGTGGCCGCGGGGGAGGGCGTCGCCGCCGTCACGCTCGCGAGCCCGTCGGCGTGGGACCTCTGCGCGGGCCAGGCGCTGCTGCGCGCGGCGGGCGGTGCGGTGATCGACCAGGGCGGCGCGGCCATCACGTACTCGCGCCTCGGGGAGATGGAGACCGTCATCGCCTTCGGGGGAGCGCCCCGGGCGGTGGCGGCGCTCGTGGGACGAGACTGGCACGAGGTGTACACGCCGGGGCAGCGGGGGTGGCTCCCGCTCGCGAAGCTGAAGTCGGGGAGGCACGTCGCGGACGCGGCGCTCCTGTCGAGGGCCCAAGGGTGCTGGCTGGGGCAGCTCGTGGGCGACGCGCTCGGGGGGCAGGTGGAGTTCCAGTCGGCGGAGCGCATCCGGAGGGAGAGCCCGGGAGGGGTGAGGGAGCTCAGCGACCACGGGCACTGGATGACCTTCGCGGGCCAGGCCACCGACGACTCGGAGCTGGCGCTGATGCTGGCCCGGGTGCTGGTGCGCGACGGGGCCTTCGAGCGGGAGAAGGTCGTCGAGGGCTACGTCCACTGGATCGCCTCCAACCCCTTCGACCGGGGAGGAACCATCACCGCCGCGCTGGCCCCGGGCGTTCGCGTCGATGACCCCTCGTTGCGCCTCCAGCGGGTGCTCGCCGCGGCGTCCACGGAGAGCCAGGCCAACGGGTCGCTGATGCGCGTCTCTCCGCTGGCGATCTTCGGAGCGGCCGACCCGCTGAGCGCCGCGCGCATGGCCTCGGAGGACAGCTCGCTCACGCACCCGCACCCCCTCTGCCGCGACGCCTGCGCGGCCTATGTGCGGGCCATCGCGGAGGTGATCGCCCGGGGCGGCGACGGCGAGGCGGCGTGGGGCTTCGCGATGGAGGAGGCGCGACGTCCGGGGCGCGACCCCGGCGTGGCGGAGATGCTCGAGGCGGCGAGGCTGGGCCCGCCGGACGAGTACTACCGGCAGATGGGCTGGGTGCGCATCGCGTTCCACAACGCCTTCCACCAGGCGCTGAGCGCCCCTTCCTTCGAGGAGGGGGTGGTCGACACCGTGGGCCGCGGCGGCGACACGGACACCAACGCGGCCATCGCGGGCGCGCTGCTCGGGGCCATCCACGGGCGCGAGGCGGTGCCGTCGCGGTGGCGCAACAAGCTCCTCGCCTGCAGGGCCCTGCGCGAGGCGGGCGCGCGCCGACCGAGGCCGATGGAGTTCTGGCCCGCAGACGCGCTGGAGCTCGCCGAGGCGCTGCTCCTCGCGGGCAGGATCAGCCCCGGTGTCTGAGCCCGGCGGGGCTCTCGCGGCCTTCGGCTTCGTGTCGTTTCGGCGCTACCAGCTCGCGAGGCTGTGCTCGGTGCTGAGCACGCAGATGGCGAGCGTGGCCATCGGCTGGCAGGTGTACGCGACCACGCACCGGGCGCGCGACCTCGGGTACATCGGGCTCGCGCAGTTTCTGCCCGCGGTGGGCCTCGCGCTGGTGAGCGGCGCCGTCGCCGACCGCTTCGACCGCCGGCGGGTGGTGGTCGCCTGCCACTCGCTGGTCGCCCTCGGGTGGACGGCGCTCTTCCTTCTTACCCGGCAGGGTATTGCCTCGGTCGCTCCCATCTACGCGGTGCTGGTGCTGCTGGGCGTCGCGCGAGCCTTCTCGGGTCCCGCTTCCCAGGCGCTGCTGCCCAACCTGGTGCCCGACGAGGTGCTGGGGAGCGCCATCTCCTGGGGCTCCACCACCTGGCAGGTGGCGACCATCGCGGGCCCCTCCCTCGGCGGCCTGCTCTACGGCCTCGGCGGCCCGGCGGTGGTGTACCTGGTGGCGATGGCGGGCTCGGCCACTGCCGCGGCGCTGGTGCTGCGCGTCCAGCCGCTGCCCTCGTCGCGCCCTCCGACCTCGCGCGCCCGCTCGTGGACCGAGCTGCTCGCAGGCGTTCGCTACGTCCGGGAGAACCGCCTGGTGCTGGGGCTGATCTCCCTCGACCTCTTCGCCGTGCTGCTGGGCGGCGCCGTCGCGCTGATGCCGATGTTCGCGCGCGACATCCTCCACGCCGAGGCCTGGTCGCTGGGGCTCCTCCGCAGCGCGCCCGCGCTGGGGGCGACCGGGATGGCGGTGTGGCTCGCCTACCGGCCGCTGGTGCGGCGGGCGGGGCTCTGGATGCTGGCCAGCGTGGCGATCTTCGGGGCGGCCACGGTGGCCTTCGGGCTCTCGCGCAACCTGTGGCTGTCGATCGCGATGCTGGTGGTGCTCGGGGCCTCGGACATGATCAGCGTGGTGGTGCGCCAGCACGCGGTGCAGCTCGCGACGCCGGACGCCATGCGAGGCCGGGTGGGCGCGGTGAACCAGGTCTTCGTGGGCGCCTCGAACGAGCTCGGGGAGTTCGAGTCGGGGCTGATGGCCGAGTGGCTGGGGCCCGTGCGCGCCGTGGTGGTGGGCGGCCTCGGGACGCTGCTGGTGGTGGGGCTCTGGGCGCGGTGGTTTCCGTCGCTGAGGAGGCTCGACCGGCTGGAGCGGGGGCTGAAGAGCTGAAGGGACGAGGGGCGGTCGATCAGATCGGGCAGCCGTGGGTGCCCAGGTACTCCCGGCGGGCCTGGTCGGTGATGAGACCGGCGAACTCGTTGGCCCGGTCTTGCTCGCAGGTGGCGGTCTGCTGGGCGTCGCCGTGGCTGCGCTGTCGGCACCACTGCACCAGGTCGGTGTGGCACTGCTCCCAGACGACCCGGCCGGGCTCTGGGATGGTCACGGGCCTCGGCGTCGACGAGCATCCGCAGAGGACCAGCAGGAGGATGGTCGCGCGAGTGATCATGGGCTCCGTCTAGAGCCCCGACCTGGGGACGTCGAGCGGTGGAGGGAGGGGGAGAGCCGACGGCTCAGCGCTTCAGCAGGCGCTCGAAGGGGTTGTTCTTGAACTCCTGCTTCGGGGCCTGCGGCGCCTGCTGCGGCCGACCGCCCTGACCGCCTCTCGGCCCCTGCTGCGGCTGCGACGGCGCTCCGCCTGCGGGCTTCGCGGCGATGGGGCCGGACTTCGCCGTGAGGGCGATGCGCTTGCGCACCAGGTCGACCTCGACCACGCGCACCTTGATCTTGTCGCCCGCGCGCACGACCTCCGCCGGGTCGCGCACGAAGCGGTCGGAGAGCTGCGAGACGTGGACGAGCCCGTCCTGGTGCACCCCGATGTCCACGAAGGCGCCGAAGGCCGTGACGTTGGTGACGATGCCCTCCAGCGCCATGCCCGGCTTGAGGTCGTTGAGCGAGCGCACGTCGTCGCGAAACTTCGGCGCCTCGAAGTCCGCGCGAGGGTCGCGGCCGGGCTTCTGAAGCTCCTGGAGGATGTCCCTCAGGGTGAACTCCCCGAGGTCGCCGGAGACGTACTTCTGCCACTGCACCCTGGCCGCGAGGGCCGCGTTGCCGACCAGCGTGCCCACGTCGGTGCCGAGGTCCTTCGCCATGCTCTCGACCACGGGGTAGCGCTCCGGGTGCACCGCCGACGCGTCGAGGGGGGAGGCCCCGTCGCGCACCCGGAGGAAGCCCGCGCACTGCTCGAAGGTCTTCGGCCCGAGGCCCGCCACGTCCAACAGCTCCTTTCGGGAGCGGAAGGCCCCGGCGGTCTCGCGGTGCGCCACGATGCGCCGGGCCAGCGTCGGCCCGATGCCCGCCACGCGAGAGAGCAGCGGCGCGCTCGCGGTGTTGAGCTCGACCCCGACGGAGTTCACGCAGCTCTCCACCACCTCGTCGAGCTTGCGGGCGAGCAGCGCCTGGAAGACGTCGTGCTGGTACTGCCCGACGCCGATGGACTTCGGGTCGACCTTCACCAGCTCGGCGAGCGGGTCTTGCAGCCGACGGGCGATGGAGATGGCCCCGCGCACCGTGAGGTCGAGGTCGGGAAACTCCTCCCGGGCGACGTCCGAGGCCGAGTACACGCTCGCGCCCGACTCGCTCACCATCACCGTGAAGACTCCCCCGGAGACGCCCAGCACCTCGCGCACGAAGGCCTCGGTCTCGCGCCCGTGGGTGCCGTTGCCCACCGCCACCGCCGCGGGGTGGTGCTTCGCCACCAGGCCCAGCAGGATCTCCCTCGACCGCGCCACCGCCGCGTCGCCCTGCACCAGGTGGAGCAGCGTGTGGTCGAGCAGCCGGCCCGTGGCGTCGACCACCGCGACCTTGCAGCCCGTGCGCTGCCCCGGGTCGATGCCGATGACCGTGCGGGCGCCGAAGGGGGCCGCGAGCAGCAGCGCCCGGAGGTTTTGCGCGAACACGTCGACGGCCCCTCGGTCGGCGCGGAGCTTGAGCTCGACGCGCACCTCGCTCTCGATGGAGGGCGCCACGAGGCGCTTCCACGCGTCGGTCACCGCCAGCTCGAGCTGCTCCCGCCACGGCGAGGCCGGGCGCCGGCCCGCGAGCACCCCGAGGTGGGCGATGCACCTCGCGGTGTCGACCTCCAGCTCCGAGCGCAGGACGTTCTCCGCCTCGCCGCGGCGCACCGCGAGGAAGCGGTGCGAGGGCAGCGTGCGCACCGCCTCGCGGAAGTCGTAGTAGGCCTCGAACTTCGTCGGGGCGTTCACGTCCGGGGCCTTCGTCACGACCAGCGCCGACTCGTCGAGGTACAGCTCCCTCGCCCAGCTCCGCACGGCGGGCGTCTCCGCGACGGACTCCGCGACGATGTCCCTCGCGCCCTGAAGCGCCTCCTTCACCGTGGCGACGCCCTTCTCGGCGTTGACGAAGCGCTCGGCCTCGGCCAGCGGATCGCCCTCCTCGGGCTGCGCCGCGATGCGCTGGGCGAGGGGGTCGAGGCCCTTCTCCCGGGCGATCATGGCGCGGGTGCGGCGCTTGGGCTTGAAGGGCAGGTAGAGGTCTTCGAGCTCGGCCTTGGTGCGGCAGGCGTTGATGCGGTCGCGCAGGGCGTCGTCGAGCTTGCCCTGCTTGCCGATCTCCTCGAGCACCGCGGCGCGGCGCTCTTCGAGCTCCTTCAGGTAGGCGTGGCGCTCTTCGATGGTGCGGATCTGCACCTCGTCGAGGCCGTTGGTGGCCTCCTTCCGGTAGCGGGCGATGAAGGGCACCGTCGCCCCGCCGAGCAGCAGCTCGACCACGGCGTGCACGCCGCGCGACGCGACCCCCAACTCCTCTGCGATGACCGAGACCGGATCGAGCGCCATCTCCAAGAACCTCCTCCGACAAAACGGGGGCGGAACCTAAGCGCACCCTCATGCCCCCGCAACGCCTTGCGTCGGCGCTCGGGACGTTGGCTGTCCGGCGATGAGCTCCGGTGGTGTCTAGAGGGAGGGCACCGGGTCGCGCATCGCGAAGCCCAGCTCGATCTGGCGCAGGATCACCCCGCCGATGCTGGCCTCGCCGGAGGCCTCGAGCATCGCCGCGAGCTCTGCGCAGACGGCCCCGGCCGGGCGCAGCTCCGCGCCGGGAGGGAGCATCGACTCGAGCCGCACCCGGGTCTCGCGGCGGTACCGCGGGTCGCCCTTCGACATCGCGCAGACCGCCTGCGGGAGCCGCGCCCAGGGGGCCTCCTGGGAGGTCTCGGCGACGGCCGCCGCGGCCCGGTACGGCAGCCGCGGATCGGCCTGCGCGACGGTCACCGTCGGCGCCTCGATGGCGTCGAGGAGGCGGGCCTCGAGGAAGTCCCTGCTCGTCGCGCCGGGCAGCGCGTCGGTGCGGCGCAGCTCGAGGCCGACCGGGTGCTCCTGGCGGGTGAGCTTCTGGCCGTTGTGCGACCAGTTCACGTCGCGGCTCACCCGGAGCTGCAGCCGCTGTCGCCCGGCGAGCGAGAGCAGCGTGGCGAGCAGCGCCACGTCGACCCGCGGAGGACTTCCGCGCAGCCCGTGCACCGTCGGGATCTCGGTGCGCAGCGCCCCGTAGTGCGCGAAGGCCTCGAGGGCGGAGAGGGCGTTACCGGGGATGGTAAGCGCCGGGCCGGAGAAGCGACCGCCGCCGCTGGCGGAGATCACTCGACCGAGGCGGGTGGTCGCCGCCGCGCTGCGCCCGTTGATCGGGGGGTGCATCCACGAGCGCTCGAGGAGGTTGATGGTGCTGCCCCAGAGCAGGCCGAGGCCGACCGGGACGCCGGCGCCGACGACGATGATGCCGATCACCACCTGGAGGATGCGCTGCCCGAGGCCGGGGCCAATCCAGCCGTGGAGGAACGCCGCAGCCGCGAGCAGGCACGCGAGGCCCGAGATGGTCCCGACGACCCAGAGGAAGAGCTTGCCGAGGAGGTCGCCGAAGGTGCGCGGCGCGGGCTCCCAGCGAGGCTCCGGGGCGCTGCAGCGAGGGCACGCGCAGCCCCGGGGGACCTCCTCACCGCACTGTGCGCACAACCTCAACACGGCTCCTCAGGGTCTCCCTCGAGCGGAGAGGGTGGACCGATCAGACTCGCCATCTAAGGGCCAACATCGAGTCAGAGCCCGACGACCAGGTGGGCGCCCAGGTCGAGGGTGACCGGCGTGGTCTCGGGCAGCACCCAGAGCGTGGGCGAGAGCAGGTCGAGGTTGAGCCGCACCCTGCGAGAGAGCGAGAAGCTCACCCCCGCGGTCAGCCTGAACACGGGGCCGTTCTGCGGGAGGTACCCGATCTCCGCGCGCAGCGGGATGAAGACCCGACGGCCGGGGAGCAGGTCGACGGCGGTCTCGACGCCGGCGAGGAAGAGCACGTTGGAGACACGCTCGTCCCGCCCTCGGAGGTTCACGTAGTCGGCGGAGAGGGAGAAGCCCAGGCGGTCCTTGGGAAAGTAGGAGACGCGCGCGGCGACGAGGGCGTTGACGAAGCCGTCGCGACCCGGCCCGAGGGCGGCGATGGCGCCGATGCTGAGCTCCCAGCGCTGGGGGTGCGCCCGGGGGCGTCGTCGGCGTCGCGCCGGGGCGCTCGCGGGCGTCGCGGCGTCGTCGCCGGGGGGCGGTTCGCCCGCGCTGATGGGCCGCTCACCCGCGGGGGCCTGGCCGACCCTCGGCGGCACGAGCAGCGGCGGCAGCGCCTCGCGAATGGCCGCGCCGAGCTGGAACTGCGTCGCCGTCACGTCGCGGGTGCGCTCCTCGGGCTCGACCGCCACGCGAACGCGGAGGTGGACGACGTACTGCCCCTGCGCCGCGCGCACCTCCGCGGTCACCGCGAGCGGCGTCTGGAGGGCGCGCTCGAGGGTGAAGATCCCGTCGGCGGGCACCGGGAAGGGCAGCGCGAGCCGCCGCGCGGCGTCGTAGAGCTCGGCCTGAGGCACCACCTGGAAGCCCATCGCGGCGATGGCCTCCCGCAGCACGTTGGTGACGTAGCGCCCGGCCGCGGCGTCGACCCCGATGGGCGCCGCGTCGATGACCGCGGTGCGCGGTCCGGCGGCGACCGGCGCGGGTGGCGGCGGCGGAACCTCCACGGGCGGCGTCGCAGCCTCGGCGGGCGGCGGCGGCGGCGGCGCGGCCTCGGCGGGCGGCGGGGAGGCCGGAGCGGTGGGTGGGGGCGGCTGCGGCACGGGTTGCGCGCCCAGGCTCGCGGCCTGGAGGAGCGTGAGCAGGCCAAGGACACAAGCATGTCGGGCGCGAAGCATCATCGGCGCGGAATCTATCGGAATCGCTCCGAGGGCGCACCAGAGGGGGCGGAGGCTCCGGTCGGTGCCGCGGAGTTGCGGGCGCGACGCCACCGATGGGACAAAGTAAGGCATGCGCTTTCGAGAGAACGGTCCCGCGCTGGTGGGCGTGATCCACCTCAACCCGCTGCCGGGGTCGCCTCGCTCCTCGCTCACGATGGCCTCGCTCCGAGCGCGCACCGCCGAGGACGCCCTCGCGCTCGCCTCGGCGGGCTTCGACGCCGTGCTGGTGGAGAACTTCGGCGACGCGCCCTTCTACCGGGACGCGGTGCCTCCGGAGACCGTCGCGGCGATGGCGGTGCTCGCGGGGGTCGCGCGGTCGGCCTCGGGATTACCCATCGGGGTAAACATCCTCCGCAACGACGGCGCCTCGGCGCTGGCGGTGGCGGTCGCGACCGAGGCTCGCTTCATCCGGGTGAACATCCTCGCGGGCGCGCGGGTGGCCGACCAGGGGGTGATCCAGACCGACTCGGCGAGGCTGCTGCGGATGCGGCGCCACCTCGACGCGGCGGGCGTCGGCATCGTGGCCGACGTCGGGGTGAAGCACTCCACCTCGCTGGGCGCGAGCGGCGACGAGGCCGTGGCCGAGGAGGCCGTGGAGGTGGTCGAGCGCGCCCTCGCCGACGTGGTGGTGGTGACCGGGGTGCGCACCGGCGCGGAGGCCGACGAGCGCCTGTTGGCGAGGGTGAAGCGGGCGGTCCCGAGCCACCCGGTGTGGCTCGGCAGCGGCGTGCGCGCGGAGACCGCGGCCCGGTGGGCGGCGCTGGCCGACGGCGTCATCGTCGGGAGCGCGCTGCGGGAGGGCGGGCGCGCCGGCGGCCCCATCGACGCGGCGAGGGCCGCGGCCTTCGCGAAGGCGTGGCGGGGTGAGGAGGCCGGGCGGTGAAGCTGCGCCGCAACGACCGCTACGAGCCCATCGGCACGGCGCACATCGGCACCCTGCTGGCCGAGGCGATCCGTGACCCGTCGAGGGTGCGCCAGGCGCTCGGGGTCTGGCCCGCGTGGGAGGAGGCCGTCGGCCCGGACATCGCCGCGGCCACGCAGCCGGTCTCGCTGCGCTCCGGGGTGCTCACGGTCTGGGTGCGCAACACCACCTGGCTGCAGGAGCTCCACGCCCAGAGGCAGCAGCTGCTGGCGAGGGTGCGGCGCGTGGTGGCCGGGGTGGAGGTCACCGAGCTGCGCTTCAAGCAGGGCCCGCGGGGGGCGATGCCCGCGAAGGTCGAGCCGGTGAAGAAGCTGGTGGTGCGCCCGGCGCCGGTCCCGTACGAGCTCACGCAGACGATCCGCGAGGTGCCGTCTCCGACGCTGCGCGGCGTGCTGATCAAGGTCGCCTCGCGCTGGGCGGGCCTGCAGCGCCTCCGCGGACTCTGAAGCGTCTCTAGGCCGCGGCGAGGCAGGCCGTGATGGCCTCGCCGTCGCGGGCGATGCGCACCTCGCCGAGGCCGTCGATGCGCCGCAGGTCGTCGGGCTCTCTCACCTCGGCGCCCGCGATCGCCTCGAGGCAGTGCCCCGGGAGCACCACCTGCACGTCGATGCCGCGCGCCGCCGCGGTCTCGGCGCGCCATCGCTGGAGCGCCACCTCGCGCCGCCGACGCAGCGCCCCGTCCATGCCCGAGCGCTCGGACTCGAAGAGGTACCGCTCGTCGGGCGGAACGTCCCCGTCCGCCTCGCCCTCGCGCACCGCGCCCGCCCAGAGGCCGAGGGCCTCCTCGTCGCGCAGCCCGCCCTGGATCATCGACTTCATCCGCTCGTTGGAGTGCGGTCGCCTGCGCGCGAGCTCGATCATGGCGGCGTTGCTCAGCACCCGCCCGGAGGGGAGGTCGCGCGCCTCGGCGAGGCTCTCCCGCGCCGACGCGAGCCGGCGGAGCACCGCGCGGCCCGCGGCGTCGAGCCCGTGTCGGCCCTTCACCTTCGCGTAGGGCAGGCGGTCGTCGTCGGCGTCTCGCAGCGCCCGGCGCAGGGCGTAGCCGGTCTCCTCCAGCACCTCGCCGTGGATGAGCCTCGCGCGGGCGTCGGCGTCGAGCTCCCGGTGCAGGTCGTGGAGGTGGCGGACGTCGCCCGCGAGGTAGGTGCGCAGCGCGTCGTCGAGCGGCCGCATCGCCCAGTCGTGCTGCTGGAACTTCTTGTCGAGCGCGACCCCGAAGCGCTTGGAGAGCAGCGTGGCGAGCCCCGTCTCCCGCAGCCCGAGGAAGCGCGCGTGCACCGAGGTGTCGACGACCCGTCCCAGGGTGATTCCGGCGCCGCGCAGCAGCCACGCGTCGAAGTAGAGGTCGTGGAGGATCTTCACCGGGCCGCCGCTCCCCAGCACCTCGCCCAGCACGTCGCCCAGGGGGAGCGCGAGCGCGAGCGTGTCGAAGATGAACACCTCCCCGTCGGGCAGCGCGCACTGGAGCACGCACAGCCGACTCTTCCAGTGGTGGAGCCCGTCGCTCTCGCAGTCGATGGCGAGGGAGGCCGCCGCGGCGAGCCGTGGGACCACGGAGTGCAGTGCGTCGGGCTGATCGATGAGGTGGGTGTGGGCGGTCACGCGCAGGATGTCGGGTGCTTTACCGCAACGAGGCCGCCATCACCACGTCTCGCACGAAGGTGTCGAAGCGCAGCTCGGCGTGCACCGAGCGACCGCCGCGCGCGCCGTCGAAGACGACGGTCCCGGCGGCGCGGCCTCCACGACGACGGGGTGCGTGGGTGAGGGTGACCGCGGCGCGCAGCGTCCCGTCGGCCGTCGACATCGCCGGGGAGCCCGCCACGACGAGCGCCGCGTCGAGGGCGAGCGAGCTCCCTCGCCTGGAGGGCGCCGTCACCCCGACGAGGGTGCGCTCGAGGGCCATGGCGTCCGAGGAGGGCCACCCCAGCGCGGGATCGATGATCCAGAGGGCGCCGGACTCGTCGAGGAAGACCCCTCGGAGCAGCCAGGGGACCGGGGTCTCGACGCTGGCGTCGCCGGCCGGGGTCGACCACGCGTTGAGGCTCTCCTCGGGCGCGATGGGGGCCGCGCGGGGGAGCGCCGGGAGCACCGCGCGCACGGCCTCGAGGTCGCGCGCGCAGCTCGGGCGCAGCAGCGGGTCGAGGGCCTCGCAGGGCCGGGGGTCGCCCGCCGAGAGCGCGAGGCAGCGGGTGCGCTCGGTGAGCGAGGCGGCGGCGCAGAGGGCGGCGTTGCGGCTGGCGAGGGCGACGCACACCGGGTCTCGGCCGCGCAGACCGGGCGCCGGGGGACAGGCCTCCGGGCGGGCCGCGGCGATGGAGGCGCGAAACGCGCAGGTCTCGCGGAGGCTGGAGAGGCGCACCGAGGCGCAGCGCTCGGGGGCGCGGGCCCTCACGGCGAGGTCGAGGCCGCAGGCGTCTTCGAGCAGCGCGTCGTCCTGGAGGGCGGCGAGGGCGCGGCCGAGCTCGGGGCCCATGGCCTCGCGGTTGCGGCGCACGCAGCGGCCCAGCGGGTCATCGCCGGGCGCCGCCGCGGGGGTCTCGCCGAGCCCCATGGGCGATGGGGCGGTGGGGCCGGGGCGCAGCGCGACGGGCCGAGGGGGGACGCGGGGAGGCGTCGGGGCCCTCGGGCGGTCGTCGCACCCGAGGCCCAGGAGAGCGAGGCACAGCGCGCGTCTCAAGGTCGACAGAGCGAAGCAGTGTACGCAACGACGGAGGCCTCGACGGAGATTCCGAGACGCGAGCGCGCGGGTGAGCCCTCCACCCTCCGGGGCGCTGGCCATTGCTTTGACCCTGTCGGAGCGCGGCGCGTACACTCCGCGCCGATGGCGTCAGAACCTCTTTCCTCGCGATTCGGACGCAGCTTTCCTGCGGGAGAGGTGCTCTTCCGGGAGGGCGATCCCGGCGAGGAGATGTACGTGATCCAGACCGGGCGCGTTCGCATCTCGAAGGTGTTTCCCTCGGGCGAGCGCACGCTCGCGGTCATCGGTCCGGGGGAGTTCTTCGGCGAGATGGCGATCCTCAACGGCAAGCCGCGCACGGCCACGGCCACGGCGCTCGAAGCCCTGCACGCGCTGGTCATCGACGGCCGCACCTTCGAGGCGATGGTGCTGGGCAACGGCGAGATCGCGGTGCGGATGATCACCCGCCTCGCGCGCCGGCTCCACAGCGCCAACGCGTACATCGAGATCCTGGCCCGGGCCGATCCCAGGGCGAGGGTGATCCTCGGGCTGGCGAGGGCCGGCGAGGAGTACGGCGAGCGGGTGGAGGGCGGCGGGGTGCGGCTGGCCCTCTCGTCCGAAGACCTGGCCTCGATGGTCGGCCTCGACGTGGCGGCCGTGCAGTCGGTGATCGACCGGCTCGTGCGGGTTCGCCTGGTCCGTCCCGCGGCGGAGGTGGACGGCTGGCTGCTGCCCGACCCGTCGCAGCTCTACGCCTTCGTCGACGCCCTCGAGCATCCGGCGGCGGAGGGCGCTTGACGATGGATCTCAAGGTACTCGGCTGCCACGGCGGTGAGACGGCGCGACACCGCACGACGAGCTTCCTGGTCGACGGGCGCCTCGCCCTCGACGCCGGGGCCACCACCGCGATGCTCACCCTGGAGGAGCAGATGCTCCTCGACGCCGTGGTGGTCTCGCACGCGCACCTCGACCACGTCCGCGACCTCGCCTCGCTCGCCGACAACCGCTGCCAGGGGGCCGACCGGCCGCTGGTGATCGCGGGCACCGGGGCGACCATCCGGGCGCTCAAGGAGCACTTCTTCAACAACGTGCTCTGGCCCGACTTCACCAACATCCCGCTGGTCGGGGGCACCGGGCCCACGGTGGAGCTCAAGGTGCTCGAGCCCGAGGTGCCGCAAGACATCGCGGGCTACTCCCTCAAGGCCGTGCTGGTCTCGCACACCATCGAGAGCGCCGGAATCGTGCTGTCCCGCGACGGCGCGGCGCTGGCGTTCTCCGGGGACACCGGGCCGACCGATCGCTTCTGGGAGGTGCTCGCCGAGACGCCCGGGCTGCGCGCCGTGCTCCAGGAGGTGAGCTTCCCCAACGAGCTCGAGTGGCTCGCCAAGGTCTCCGGGCATCACACCCCGTCGACGCTGGGCCGGGAGCTCCTGAAGTTCACGCGCAGGGACATCCCCTGGCTGATGTTCCACATCAAGCCGGCGTTTCAGTCGAAGGTGGAGCGGGAGCTCTCGACGCTCCACGAAGACCGCCTGGAGCTGCTCTCCCTCGGGGACGAGTTCGTGCTCTGAGGGTGGTTCGCTCTCCGCGGTCGCAAATCAGGATATCTTCCGGTCCTATGGACCTGCAGAGGCTTCTCGCCTGGGTCGAGCCGACGATCGTGCCGGGGCACGCCGTGCCGCCCTTCGACCCTTCCGCCGCCGCGGCGACGATGGCCGCCGCAGGTCGGAGCGCCGACGACCACGCGGCCTTCCTCCAGCGATGGAACGGCTGCTACGCCCTGCGGGGCGCGCTGCACCTGCTGGGCGCCCGCGACGACGTGCCCAACCAGTCGCTCGACGCCTGGAACCGCCCCGACGGCTGGCGCCAGTCCTTCGGGATGCTCATCGAGGGGGTGACCTTCTTCGCCGACTCGGGGCTGGGCGATCAGTTCGGCTACCGCGACGGCAAGGTGGTCCGGTTGCGGGTGCTCGACGCCCGGGTCGAGCGCATGGCCTCGGGCTTCGCCGAGTGGCTGGAGCGCATCTTCGTCGAGCCCGGCCGCTACCTCTCGATGGACCTCTTCGACGCCTGCGTGGCCCGCCTCGGGCCGCTGCCTCCCGGCGGGCACTTCGCCCCGGCCCCGACGCACGCGCCGGGCGAGCCCATCGACCCCCGCACGCTGGAGGTCATGCCGTGCAGGGACAACCTCGAGTTTCGTGGGGCCTCTTCGATGGTCGTGCGCGGTGCGAGGTTTCCTCCGGCGCCCGTCGCGCGCTAGACATCATCGGGCTGTGACCAACTGGCGTCGAAGAGACCGGGCGACCGTGGACGGCGCCGAGAAGCGATCGGTGGCTCCTGGCGTCTTCCGTCGCTGCGAGGGCTGCGGCGTCACCCTGCTGGAGGACGAGCTCGCCCTGGCCTGGGAGGTCTGCCCCCGCTGCGGCTTCCACCACCGGCTGGCGCCCGCCCGCTGGGTCGCGATGCTCACCGACCCCGGGAGCTTCGCGCCCATCGGCGCGTCGCTCCGCCCCAACGACCCGCTCGGCTTCAGCGACGGGCAGACCTACCCCGACCGCATCGCCCGGTCGCGTCGGCAGTCCGGCGAGTCCGAGGCGGTGCTGGTCGGCGACGCCGCGATGGACGGCGCGCCCATCGCCCTCGGGGTCTTCGCCTTCGGCTTCATGGGAGGCTCGATGGGCAGCGTGGTGGGGGAGCGACTCACTCGGCTCTTCGAGCGTGGCACGAGCGCTCGCAGGCCCGTGGTGGTGCTGAGCGCGTCGGGCGGGGCGCGCATGCAGGAGGGCATCCACTCGCTGATGCAGATGGCCAAGACCGTCGCCGCCCGGGGGCTGCTCTCCGACGCGGGCGTGCCCTTCGTCTCGGTGCTGCTGCACCCGACCACCGGCGGCGTGGCGGCCTCGTACGCCCTGCTCGGCGACGTCAACCTCGCGGAGCCCGGCGCGCTCATCGGCTTCGCGGGCCCGAGGGTGATCGAGCAGACCATCAAGCAGAAGCTCCCGGAGGGCTTTCAGCGCAGCGAGTTCCTGCTGGAGCACGGGATGATCGACGCCATCGTCCCCCGCTCCGAGCTCCGCGCCACCGTGCGCCGCGTCGTCGGGCTGCTCGCGCGCTGAGGCCCCGCACGCGATGGCCGCGCTCATCGAACGCCTCGCGCCCCTCATCGCCCGCGGCGTCGTGCTCGACCTCGCCGCCATGCGCTCCGCCCTCCGGGTGCTCGGCGACCCGCAGTCCCGCATCCCCGCCGTCCACGTCGCCGGGACCAACGGCAAGGGCAGCGTCACCGCCATGGTCGACTCGGTGCTGCGCGCCTCGGGCCTGCGCGTGGGCCGCTACACCTCGCCGCACCTCCACCGCTTCGTCGAGCGCATCGCCATCGACGGGGCGCCGGTCGACGAGGCCGACGCGCAGCGCCACTGCGATCGGCTGCTGTCGCTCATGGCGAGCGGCGCGATGCCCACGCTGACCTTCTTCGAGGCCGCCACGGCGCTGGCCTGGATGTGCTTCGAGTCCGCCGGGGTCGAGCGGGTGGTGCTGGAGGTGGGGCTCGGCGGGAGGCTCGACGCCACCGCGGTGTGCGCTCCCGAGCTCACGGTCATCACGGGCATCGCGCTCGATCACCAGGGCTACCTCGGCGCCTCCCTCGGAGCGATCGCCGCCGAGAAGGCCGGCATCCTCAAGGCCGGCGTCGGCTGCGTGCTGGGCCCCCGGCTGAGCGGCCCCTCCGAGGCGAGGGAGGCGATCGAGTCCGCCGCCCGTCGGGTCGGAGCGCCCCTCTTCGACGCCGCCCCGGCGAGGGTGCTCTCGACCGACGCGTCGACCACCTCGCTGGAGGTGGCCTTCGCCGGGGAGCGCCTCCCGGTGACCGTGAACCTGGGCGGCGGGTACCAGCCCGAGAACGTCGCGACCGCCGTGGCCGCGCTCGATCGCCTCCGATCGCAGGGCGTGCGCATCGACCGCGACGCGCTGAGGGCGGGCCTCTCGGCGGCGCGCTGGCCGGGGCGGATGGAGCGCCTCGGGGACGTGCTCCTCGACGGCGGACACAACCTCGACGGCATCGCCGCCCTCTGCGCCTCGCCGGGGCTCCCGCCCATCACCGCGGTGGTCTTCGGGGCCTCCTCGGACAAACCCTGGGAGGCGATGCTCGGGCGCCTGGCCGAGGCCTTCCCCGGGGCGCGACGCTTCTACGCCGCGGCGCCGCTCCCCCGGGCGGTGACCCCGGAGGCGATGCGGGCGGCCCTCGACGGGCAGGCGTGCGCCTCGCCCTCGGACGCGCTCACCGCGGCGCTCGGGCTGCGGGGGGAGGGCGTGGTGCTCGTCTGCGGCAGCCTCTACCTGGTCGCCGCGGTGCGGGCGAGCTTACTCGGGCTGGTAAACGACCCCCCGGTCGGGATGTGACCCCCGGCGCCGGGTTGACCGGCGCAGGCTTTGGGGGATTCATCCGAAGATGTCCCCTCTCACGCGAGCCTTCGGGTTGGTCGTCAGCGCCCTCCTGGCCGCGCTGTCGGGCTGTACGAGCGACAACGTGCCCGCCGGGCAGTGCCGCTACGACTCCGACTGCGACAGCCCGCTGGTGTGCGTCGGAACCTTCTGCCGCGCCCCCTGCGCGACGGACCGTGACTGCCCCGCCAACAGCGTCTGCGCCCGAGGCCTCGGGGGCGTGCAGATCTGCGCCGCGCGCGACGCCCCGAGGCCGTGCCTCTACTCCAGCGACTGTCCGGCCACGACCTTCTGCACCCGCGACGGCATCTGTCAGTCGCGCTGCCGCGGCGACTACGACTGCCAGGTCATCAACCCCTTCAACTCCTGCGTCGAGGGGAGCTGTCAGCTCGTCTGTCCGGCGGGCTTCGCCGACTGCGACGGCGACGTGCGCAACGGCTGCGAGGTCGACACCCGCACCTCGGCCCAGCACTGCGGCCGCTGCGCCAACGCCTGCTCCGGGGCCGACGGCGCCCCTGGGGTCTGCCGCGCCGGGGCCTGCGTGGCCCCCTGCGCGACGGGCTTCGCCGACTGCGACGGCGCCGCCGCCAACGGCTGCGAGGCCGACCTCTCGCAGTCCGATCATTGCGGCTCGTGCGCCACCCGCTGCTCGGGCGAGCGCGCCCTCTGCCTCGCCGCGGCCGACCCCGGGACCAGCGCCCGCAGCTACTCCTGCCAGGCCTCCTGCCCCCCGGGCACCACCACCTGCGGCACCCGCTGCGCGGATCTGCAGTCCGACCCGGCCAGCTGCGGCCGCTGCGACGAGGCCTGCCCCTCCGGCGCCGGCGCGACGCCGACCTGCGAGGCAGGCCGCTGCGGGCTGCGCTGCGCCGAGCCCGCGGCGCAGGGCGACTGCGACGGGATGGCCGCCAACGGCTGCGAGGTCGAGCTCCGTCGCAGCCCCACGCACTGCGGCGCCTGCGGCAGCGCCTGCCCGTCCGCCGCCCACGCCACCCCGGCGTGCGCCGACGGCGCCTGCCGGCTCTCGTGCGAGACGGGCTGGGGCAACTGCGACGGCGACGCGGCCAACGGCTGCGAGACCGACCTGACGGTCACCGGCGCCCACTGCGGGATGTGCGGCAACCTCTGCGCCCCGCGGCTCAACGGGTCGAGCGAGTGCGCGGCCGGGGTCTGCGTGGGGGCCTGCGCCCCGGGCTTCGGCGACTGCGACGGCGACCCGGCCAACGGCTGCGAGGTGGGCACCACCGGCAGCGTCGCGCACTGCGGCGGCTGCGGGCGGGCGTGCGCCCCCCGGCCCAACACCACGGCGGCCTGCGCCCAGGGCGCCTGCCAGTACCGCTGCGGGGAGGGCTTCCTCGACTGCGACGGCGACCCGGCCAACGGCTGCGAGGTCGACGCCTCGACCAGCACCGCGCACTGCGGCGGCTGCGGCCGGGCGTGCAGCCGCACCAACGGGACGCCGACCTGCGCCGCGGGGAGCTGCGCCATCGCCTGCTCGGCGGGCTTCGGCAACTGCGACGGCGACGCGGCCAACGGCTGCGAGACCGACACCGCCAGCAACACCCTCAACTGCGGGGCGTGCCGGACGGTGTGCAGCTTCCCGGGCTCCGGGGCGCGCTGCGACCGGGGCACCTGCGTGCGCACCGACTGCGGCCCCGGGCTCGGCGACTGCGACGGCATGACCGCCAACGGCTGCGAGACCACCCTCTCGACGGACAGCGCCCACTGCGGCGCCTGCGGCAACCGCTGCGTGCTCGCCAACGCGACGGCGGTCTGCCGCGGGGGAGGGTGCGCGGTCGGGGCCTGCAACCCGGGCTACGCCGACTGCGACGGCGTCGCGGCCAACGGGTGCGAGGTGGCGCTGGCGACCGACGCGCTGCACTGCGGGTCGTGCCCGCTTGCGTGCAACGCCACCAACGGCGCCGCGACCTGCGTGGCCTCGACCTGCCGCATCGCCTGCTCCGCGGGCTTCGGCAACTGCGACGCCAGCGTGGCCAACGGCTGCGAGGTCGACCTGCGCAGCACCGTGACCTCCTGCGGGGCGTGCGGCCGGGCCTGCGCCCTCGCGCACGCGACCTCCGGCTGCGCCGCGGGGGCCTGCACGCTGGCGCGGTGCGACGCGGGCTGGGCCGACTGCGACGCCAACGTGGCCAACGGCTGCGAGACCGACCTCGGCAACACCGTCAGCGCGTGCGGCGCCTGCGGCCGGGCCTGCGCGCTGCCCAACGCGACGCCCGCCTGCCGCGCGGGGGCCTGCGCGGTGTCGGTGTGCAACGCGGGCTACGGCGACTGCGACGGCGTCGCGGCCAACGGCTGCGAGACCAACCTCGCCACCACCGTGGGCTCGTGCGGGGCGTGCGGCCGGGCCTGCGCCCTCGCCAACGCGACCCCGGCCTGCGCGGCGGGCGCCTGCACGGTGGCGAGCTGCGCGGCGGGCTTCGGCAACTGCGACGGCGTCGCGTCCAACGGCTGCGAGGTCGACCTCCGTGGGTCGAACGGCCACTGCGGGCGCTGCGGCAACGTATGCGGCGCGGGGACGGTGTGCAGCGGCGGGGCCTGCGGCTCGATCTGCGGCGCGGGGACGACCTACTGCGGCGGGCGCTGCGTCGACCTGAGCGCCGACATCGCCCACTGCGGGGCCTGCGGCGCCGCCTGCCCGGCGAGGGCCAACGCGGCGACCACCTGCGCGGCGAGGGTCTGCGGCTACACCTGCAACGCGGGCTACGCCGACTGCGACGGCAACGCGGCCAACGGCTGCGAGGTCAACCTCGCCACCTCGGTCGGCAACTGCGGCCGCTGCGCCAACGCCTGCGCCCTGCCCAACGCCACGCCGACCTGCGCCGCGGGGCTGTGCGCGGTGGCGAGCTGCGCCGCGGGCTTCGGCAACTGCGACGGCAACGCGGCCAACGGCTGCGAGACCAGCACCGCGACGACGGTCGCCCACTGCGGGGCGTGCGGCAACGCGTGCGTCGTGGCCAACGGCACCCCGGCGTGTCGGGCCGGGGCCTGCGCGGTGGCGAGCTGCGCGGCGGGCTACGGCGACTGCGACGGCAGCTACGGCAGCGGCTGCGAGGCCGCGCTCTCGACGGACATCGCCAACTGCGGCGCCTGCGGGACGCGCTGCGCCGGGGGCACGCAGTGCGCGGGGTCTCGGTGCGTGCCGGTCAACGACACCTGCCAGACGGCGACGCCCATCGACCTCGCGCGAGGCTCGGCCATCGACCTGCCCTTCACGGTGGTCAACGCCGACCACACCACCAACCTCACGACCGAGTGCGTGGCCAGCACGGGCGGCGACGTGTACTTCTCCTTCACGCTCACCCGCCCCGAGCTGGTCTACGCCGACACCTTCGGCGCCGCCTTCGACACGGTGCTCTTCATCGCCCGCGACGGCCGTCCCCGGGGCGGGGCGTGCGACTCGTACATCCTCGGCGGTCGCCCGGGGGAGGTGTGGTGCAACGACGACGCGGCCAACACCTCGCGCGGGGACGTGTACACCCCGAGGTGCGGCACCGGCGGCGCGCAGTCGATGATCGTGGGCCGCTTCCTCCCGGGCACCTACTTCCTCGGCGTGGCGGGCTACGCCTCCGCGAGCGGCGCGGGGACGGTGCACTTCCAGCACCTGCCGCTCACCACCAACGGCGCGGTGGACTACATCCCCAACGTGGTCACCGGCGGCAGCTACAGCTTCGTGCGCCGCCCCTTCGTGACGCCCGGGACGGTCAGCACCACCTGCGGCGGCGGCGCAGGCCCGGAGGACACCTTCTGGTGGCGCAGCTGCCCGGAGGCCGGGGCGGTGACCCTCCGCGCCAACACCTGCGGCACCGCGACGCCGACGGACACGATCATCGACGTCCGCCACGCGAGCGGCGCCGCGGGGGTCTGCAACGACGACGCGGGCTCGCTCTGCTCGAGCAACACCGTCGCCTCCAACGTCACCCAGAGCCTCCCCGCGGGGGCCGGGCTCCACACGCTCACCATGGACACCTACCGCGACCCCGCGGCGGGCTCGCTCTACTACCTCACGATCAACCCGATCATCATCGGCGAGCGGCGCCGCGGGCCCTTCCTCGGGTCGGTCTGCCTCGCGAGGGCGATGTCGTCCGTGCCGCGCTCCTGAAGCCGCTCCGGCGCGACACGGGCCTTGTCGTTGGACAGACCCGCGTGCCAGATTTCGCCCGTATCAGCGCTCTCCCCTGGAAGACCGTCCACGACCGAAGGTTGCGACCCATGACCATGGAAACGTTTGCGAGCGCGCCGACTTCGGCGGGCGAGGAGCCCGGCGGGGCGCAGGGCGAGGTTCCCGCCGACGTGGCGGCCATCCGAGAGGCGAGGGCGCGCTGGGAGGCGGGCACCGTCGCGAAGGTGGTGGCGAAGTCTCCGCTGCGGCAGCCGCGCTTCACGACGCTCTCCGACCTGGAGGTGCCCGACGTGGTGACGCCGGGCGACCTGCACGTCGACTACCTGCGCGACCTCAACCTGCCCGGGGAGTTCCCGTACACGCGCGGCATCCAGCCGACGATGTACCGCGGTCGGCTCTGGACCATGCGGCAGTTCGCGGGCTTCGGAACGCCCGAGCAGACCAACGCCCGGTACCACTACCTCCTGGCGCAGGGGCAGGCGGGCCTCTCGGTGGCCTTCGATTTCCCCACCCTCATGGGCTACGACTCGGACTCCGATCGCTCCCTCGGCGAGGTGGGGATGTGCGGCGTGGCGGTCGACACGCTGCGCGACATGGAGGTGCTCTTCGACGGCATCCCCCTGGAGAAGATCACCACGTCCATGACCATCAACGGTCCGGCGATCGTGATGCTCTGCTTCTACGTGGCCCTCGCCGACAACCGCGGCATCCCCCGCTCGGCCCTCGGCGGAACCATCCAGAACGACTGCCTCAAGGAGTTCATCGCGCAGCACGCGTGGGTCGTCGGCCCGCGCCCCGCGATGCGCATGGTCACCGACACCATCGAGTTCGCCGCCAAGGAACTCCCGCGCTGGCACCCGGTCTCCATCTCCGGCTACCACATCCGCGAGGCCGGCAGCACCGCCGCGCAGGAGCTCGCCTTCACCCTCGCCGACGGCATCGCGTACGTGCAGGCCGCCATCGACCGCGGCCTCGACGTCGACAGCTTCGCCCCGCGGCTCTCCTTCTTCTTCGACGTGCACGTCGACTTCTTCGAGGAGGTGGCGAAGTTCCGCGCGGCGCGGCGCATCTGGGCCCGGGTGATGCGCGACCGCTTCGGCGCGAAGAAGCCCGAGAGCCTCAAGCTCCGCACGCACGCGCAGACCGCGGGCGTCTCGCTCACGGCGCAGCAGCCCTACAACAACGTCGCCCGGGTGGCCCTGCAGGCCCTCGCGGCGGTGCTCGGCGGCACGCAGTCGCTGCACACCAACTCCCTCGACGAGACCTACGCGCTGCCCACCGAGGAGGCGGTCACCATCGCGCTGCGCACGCAGCAGATCGTGGCCCACGAGACCGGCGTGGCCAACACCGTCGACCCGCTCGGCGGGAGCTACTTCGTCGAGTGGATGACCAACAAGCTCGAGGCCGAGGCGCTCGACTACATCCGCCGCATCGACGACATGGGCGGCATGCTCAGCGCCGTGGAGAAGGGCTACCCCCAGCGCGAGATCGCGGGCGCGGCGTACCGCTTCCAGCGGCAGATCGAGCGGCACGAGAAGGTGATGGTCGGGCTCAACGACTTCACCATGGCGGCCGAGTCGTCGCGCATCCCGACGCTGAAGGTCGACGAGGAGACCCAGCGGCTTCAGTGCGAGCGCCTCGCGGGCGTGAAGGCCACGCGCGACCCGGCCCGGGTGGCCGCCGCGCTCGCCGCCGTGCGCGCCGCGGCGCAGGGGCAGGTGAACCTCTGCCCGCCCATCATCGAGGCCGCCAAGGCCTACTGCACCGAGCAGGAGGTCTGCGACGTGCTGCGCGACGTCTTCGGCACCCACACCGACCCGGCGGAGTTCTAGGAGTGAACGTCTCGGACCGCGCCGCCGGCTCCATCCTGGAGGGCCGCTATCGCCTGGAGGCGAGGCTCTCCAACTGGGGCGTCGGCGAGGTCTGGCGCGCCTCCGACTCGCAGCGCGGCCGCGCTGGCGTGACGGTCAAGCTGCTCCCGGCGCCCGGCGCCCGGCGCACCGAGCGGATGGTCGCCCTCAAGGTGCTCGGAGACCGCCTCGCGAAGCTCCAGCACCCCGGCCTGCTGCCGGTGGTGGAGATCAACACCGCGGGCGCGCAGCCCTTCGTGGTCTACGAGTCCTGGGACGGCATCGGCCTCGGGGAGTGGCTCACCGCCGCGCGCGCCAGCGGCGAGCCCACCTCGCTGCGCACGGTCTTCGGCATCGCCGACCGGGTGCTCTCGGCGGTCGGGGCGGGGCACCGGCAGCGCTCTCCAGGGTCGCTGGTGCACGGCGCGATACACCACGACGCGGTGCGGGTGAGGGTGGAGGAGGGCCGAGAGCCGGAGGTGCGGGTGCTCGATTTCGGCCTCGCCGCCGAGAAGGACTCCTCGGCGCTCGCCGCGCTCGTCGACTCGACCCCGTCGGAGTACGCGGCCCCCGAGCACGCCCGCGAGCCCGCGCTGCGCAACCCCGCGGCGGACGTCTTCGCCGCGGCGGTGCTCATCCTCCGGCTGCTGGTCCCCGAGGCGCTGCGGCCGCGCGGTCACCGTAGCTGGGGCCACTTCGTCACGCAGCGCGAGAGCGAGGTCCACAGCGCCATCACGGCGCTGCGCCCCGACGTGCACCCCTCCGTGTGGGAGGCGCTCGCCCAGGCCCTCTCCCGCCGCCCCGAGGCACGACCCTCGGACGCCGAGCGCCTGCGAGAGCTGCTCCGTGCCGCCTCCTGGGGCATCGCGAGCTCCGACCCGGCCCTCGAGGCGCTCGCCCCGGTGGTGCCGCTGGCGCTCCCGACGCTTCACCCCATCGCCCCTACGGCGGCCCCGCTCCCGACGCCTCCCTCGACCTCTCCTGCGCCCGCGCCGGACTTCGCGCCGCCGCCCTCGGCCCGGCCGGCGGGCCCGCCGCCAGTGCCCAAAGGGATGCAGCTCGGCGTCGCCTCGGTGCTCGGCGCCAACCGCCCGGACACCGGCTCCGTGCGCCCCCGCCGCGCCACCGCGGGCGTCGATCACCGCAACTTCGGCCCGCTCGCCCCTCGGCCCCTGGACGACGTCGAGCCGCCTTCGCAGCATCGCGGCCGCGTCTCGCTCGACGACGCCCAGAGCACCCGCCAGGACATCGAGCTCCCCTCCGACGAGCCAGCGACCATCGCCGACTCCGAGATGACCATGGCGCTCAACGTCCCGGTCGCGTCGCGCGCCTCCAACCCCCAGTTCGTCTCCCTGGAGCAGGCCGACCGGACGGTGCAGTCGCCCTTCGACCACGTCGAGCAGACCCAGATCGCGCAACTGCCGGTCCCTCCGTCGGCTCCGATGCCGCCGTACAATCCGTCGGGGCACTGGAGCGCCGGTCCGTCGCTGCCCTTCCAGTCGGCCGTGGGCGCCTTTCCCACGACGCTCCCGCTCACCGACGCCACGATGCCGCTCAACCTCGACGCGGTCCCGCCCGAGGTCGCCGCCGCGCTGGCCGCGTACGCCGCGCCGGTCAGCCCGGCCTCCTGGGACAGCACCTCCAACCTCCAGCCCGTCTCGCTCCCGCCGTCCTTCGCGGCCCCGCCGCCATCGCCCCACTACGCCTCGCCGCCCGGCTACGCCGCGCCGCCCGGCTACGCCTCGTCCGTGTCCGCGCCCAGGGCCGCCGATCCCTTCGCCCTCGTCGCGGCCGCCGGTCGCGGAGACGCCCGCGCCTGGGACGCCAACACCACGCCCCCCGATCGGGCGCCCGCGCCCGCCCGGAAGGTCTCCACCGCCCTGCTCATCGGCCTCGGGGTGCTGGCCGCGGCGCTGGCCTTCCTCGTCGGGGTGATGGCGTCCAACCGAGACCCCGCGCCCTCGTCGACCTCCGCGCCCGCCGAGCGATGAGCCTCCCGCCCGGTCCTCACGTCGACGAGTCGAGCCGCTGGGTGGGGCGGCTGATCGCGTCGCGCTACCGGCTGCTGCGGGTGGTGGGCGTCGGCGGACATGGGGCCGTGTACGAGGCGAAGCACGAGCTCACCGGGCGGCGCTTCGCGGTGAAGCTGCTGCTCAGCGATCCGAGGTCGATCCGGGGGCTGGCGGAGCGCCTGGTGCGCGAGGCGAAGGCCACCTCGCGGGTGACGCACCCCAACGTGGTGGAAGTGATCGACGTGGGCGTCGACGCGGAGAGCGAGCGGCTGTACCTGATCGAGGAGCTGCTGGAGGGCGACGACCTGCGAGCGCGGATGCGGGCGCGCCGGAGGATGAGCACGCAGGAGGTGCGCGCGGTGATCGGGCCGGTGCTCGACGGCCTCGGCGCGGCGCACGCGCATGGCGTGGTGCACCGCGACCTCAAGCCCGGCAACGTGATGCTCGCGCGCCAGCCCGGCGGAGAGGAGGTCCCCAAGCTGATCGACTTCGGCATCTCGAAGCTCGACCGGCAGGAGGGGGCCGGGGACGAGAGCGCGCCGCTGACCCGCGACGGGATGCTCCTCGGCACGCCGGACTACATGGCCCCGGAGCAGGCCCGCGGCGCGCAGTCCGTCGACGCTCGGGCGGACCTCTGGTCGGTGGGCGTGCTGCTCTACGAGATGTTCGCGGCGGTGAGGCCCTTCCGCGGGGCCGGTCCCGCCGGGGTGATCGTGGCGGTCGCGATGGAGTCGCCCCGCCCCCTCGCGGAGCTGCGCCCCGACCTGCCCGCCGCATGGACCGGGCTGATCCACCGCTGCCTGGAGAAGTCGCCCGACGAGCGCTTCTCCACCGCCCTGGAGCTCCGGCAGGCCATCGATGTCGCCGGAGACCAGGACCCGGCCGTCCCGCTCGACGAGCTGGCCCCCGCCGTCTCCGCGGAGGCCCCCGACACCCTCGCGTCCGCGCCCGTCGGGCCGATCGCCGCCCCGATGGCTCCCGGCCTCGGCGAGCTGCTCTCCGACGGCGACTCGCTCTTCTCCGAGGCGCCCGCCGACCCGGCTCCCCCTCCGTCGCTGCCGACGACCCTGCCGCCTCGCGGCGGATCGTGGCGCTGGGTGCTCCTCTCCCTCGTCGCCTTCGCCGGCGTCGGGGTGGCCGCCTGGACGAGGCTACGCCCCGCCGCGCCGCAGCCTCACGCCTCGCGCCATCCGACCCCGCAAGCGTTCGCGCCGGTGCGCGCCGACGCGGGGGCCGCCGCGCCGAGCGTCGTCACGGGCGCCGACATGAGCGCCCGGGTGCATGGGCGAGGCAACGCCGACGGCGCCCCTCTTCCGCTGCGCCTCTCGGCGACGCAGCAGCGCACGGTGATGACGGCCTTCGCGCCGCGGGTGAGGGAGTGCCTGGGCGAGCGCTTCTTCGGTCAGCTCCCGGTCACCCTCACGGTGCGGGGCGACGGTCGGGTGCGCTCGGTGGTCGTGGGCGAGGCCCTGCGCCGCTCCGAGGGCGGGCGGTGCGTGGCGGAGGCGCTACGGTCGGTGACGGTGCCGCGCTTCGCGGCGAGGGAGATGGAGATCGGCTGGGTCTACGTGTTCGCGGCTCAGTCGCAGTAGTCCTGCAGCGAGGCCATCTCGCCGAGGGCCTTGAGCCGGGCGAGGGAGAGGTCCTCGAGCTGGCGAATACGCTCCCGGGTAAGGTTCATGATGGCGCCCACCTCCTCGAGGGTGATGCCGCCGCGGTCGGCGACGTCGAGCGCGCAGGTCTCCGGCAGCTCCCACACCTCCACGTCCGGGAAGTTGAGCTTGATGTTGCCGTTGCGCTCGTTCACGTCGAGGTAGAGGTGGTGCTTGCAGCTCACGAACGGGCACGGCCGCTCGGCGTGCGGGCCGTGCTGGCAGTCGGCGCGCGTCATCGGCCGCTCGTAGTCCACGTCGGGGTACATCTGGCGCAGGCGCTCGAGCTCGCGCTTCGACTGCCGCCGCATGGACAGCGTCCGGGGGCGGGAGCGCGCGCGCGGCTTCCGTCCGCCTCGCTCCACACCGGGGACCAGCGTCGTGACCTCCGTCGAGGAGATTTCCATGTCCTCCTCGACGTCGAGGGTCACGGCGTTGCTGTTCACTTGGATCGGCATCGTCATGGTCGCGGTCCTCCCAGAGAGATCGGTGAGCCCGCACTCGTCCGTGCGGGCGGGCGGCGGACGGGCGTCGACGTCGAGGCGCGCGAACCGGGCGCGATGCCTCTCCCCCTACGACCTTCCCTGCCCTGTGAATCGCTTCAGTTCTGAACCGGAGCTCCAGGTTGAGATGGGCTCCAGCGCTGGCTGAGGAGTCCCTTCTCTACGACCCGATGGAGGGGGTCAAAAATATCGTGACGAATCTCACCATGTGCCGTCCGAGCCGACCTCGTCAGCGCTCGCGCACACCGTCCGCGCACGGTGTACACGCGCGAAATTGGCGTTCGCATCCGAAGAGGGATTGCCACGCGACGACGGTGGTGCAGCCGTCGCGGAGGAGGTCGTCGATGGTGGAATACGCCGCGCGATATTCGTCGCGGCGGAGCCCCGGGAGAGCGCGCCTAGCGCCGCTCCATCAGCCCCGCGAGCATGGCCTCGCGGGTCACGCGGCCGGAGAAGACCGCCTCGATGGCCGTGAAGATCGCTGCGTCGAGGCGGTGCTCCTTCGCGAAGGCCACCACCCGCGGGACCAGCGTCGCCGCCTCCACGCGCACCGACGACCGCGCCTGCGCCTCGGCGAGCGTGGCGCCCTCCGCGAGCGCCGCGCCGAGCTGACACTCCGGCCGGTCGTACTGGCTCATCGCGGCCAGCAGGTCGCCGACGCCCGCCACGCCGAAGAGGCTCCGCTCGTCCGCGCCCGCGGCCACGGCGATGCGCGCCGCCTCGTGCAGCCCTCGCGTGAGGAAGCCGCCCAGCAGCGCCGGAGAGACGCCGATGGCGCGGGCGTAGCCGAGCGCGACGAAGAGCGCCCCGTTGAGCGCGCTCGACCACTCCAGGCCGACGAGGTCGTGGCTCACGGACACCCGCATGAGCGGGCCCTGCAGCGCGCTGCGCACGGCGTCGGTCACCTCCGGGTAGCGCGACGCGACCGCGAGCACCGAGGGCCTCCCCTCGATGAGGTCGTCCGCCAGCGCGGGGCCGCCGAGCGCGCCCACGCGGCGACAGGGGGTCTCCTCGCGCAGCACCTCGGAGATGGGCGTGAGCCCCTCGCCGGAGAGGCCGCGGATGCCGTGCACGATGAGGTGCGCGCCGTCGACCACGTCGCCGAGCGAGCGCGCGACCTCGCGCACCACGTCCGACGGAACGGCCAACAGCAGCAGGCGCGCGTGCCTCGCGAGCGCCCCGAGCTCGGCCGTCACCTCGACCTCCGGGGGGAGCCCGTCCGGGCGCTCGGCGCGGCGCGAGTGAAGCATCGCGGGGTGGCCGTTGCGCGCCACGGCGCAGGCCAGCGCGAGCCCCCAGCGGCCGCCTCCCAGGATGCCTACGGGGGTCTTCAGGTGTTCGCCCATCACTGCCTCCGACGGCCCGGGTGGAAGCCGAGGCCGCTCACCGCGAGCCGGTTCTGGTAGTACAGCAGGAGGTTGGTGTCGCCGAGCACGACGCCCCCCTGCGCGGGCCGGAGCACCGCGTTGGTGTGGTAGCCCGACCAGGCGCGCGTCGCCGCGTCGAGGATCGTCGCCGCCGTCGCGCCGCGGATGCCCGGGCCGAGCACCACGGCGCCCCGGTCTTCGAGGGCGCGGGCGCGGTCGGCGAGGTCGGCCACGCGCCGCTCCATCTCGTCCGAGGGGACGAAGACCTCGTCGCGGTGTCGCAGCAGCTTGAAGAGGTCGTCGCCGGGGAAGGCGTCGCGCAGCTTGCCGAAGGCCGCGCCCGCGACGAGGTGCGTGGCGAGCAGCACCGTCTCCCTGGCGTACGAGCGGCAGATGGCCTCGCCGAGCTCGCGCGTGTACTGCGCGTCGCGCACCTCGTCGACCACCGGGTGGCCGTCGCGGGTGACGTAGGTCGCGGGGTCGACGGTGCGCCCCCGAAGGTCGACCGAGCGGCCGTCGTCGAGCACGCGGTTGGTGAACGGGTCCATCGGCTCGCCGAAGCGGATCACCACCGAGCCGGTGGTCATCACCAGCTTGCGGAGCAGGGTGACGATGCGCTCGATGCGCGTGCTCTCGTCGTCCTCGATGATGTATCGGCTGCGCCCGACCTCCGCGAGGTAGTCGGCGATGAGCGTCGAGGCCTCGAGCGTGAGCATGTAGTTGATGGTCGCGGGCACCACGAACACCCGCTGCGGATGGCCCCGCCGGAGCGAGTGCGTGAAGGCCTCGACGCCGGTGCCGAGGAGCCCGAGCTTGAGCTTCTCCTCGACGATGCCCGAGCGGCAGCGCGTGCCGCCGGGGAAGAAGAGCGAGTGGTAGCCGCGCTCGATGAGCACGCTGGAGTAGGTCTTGAGGACGTCCTTGTAGAGCTCGTGCCGGATGCGCCGGTCGACGCGGTAGGCGCCGAGGTTCTGCATGAAGTACGAGAGGAAGGGGTTGGTGAAGAGGTTCTTGCCCGCGCCGTAGGTGGCCGGGGGGAGGCCCTCCCGCTCGAGCGCGAAGCCGAACACCACCGAGTCGAGGTTGGAGAGGTGCGTCGGGGTGAAGACCACCGTGCCGCGCCGGGAGAGCGATCGGATGCGCTCGATAGGCCCCTGCGTGACGAGGTGCTCTCGCAGTCGGTTGCTGGCGTGGAGGCCCAGCTTGAGGTCCTTCGGTGACAGGAGCAGCGAGAGCGCGGTGGGCAGCACCTTCGTCGAGAGCGCGTAGACCCGCGGGTCGAAGTTGCCCGCGATGTCCTTCGCGTAGTGCCGCGCGAGCTCCTCGACCCGCCGCCGCCGCTCGCTCTCCGAGAGCCGTCCGAGCGAGCGCGCCAGCTCCCGGAAGCGCTCGTACTCCGGGCGCTCCTTGCCGGGCCGCGCCTCGAGGCGGCGGATCTCGCACCACGCGGCGTCGTTGAGGAGCAACAACGGATCGCGCGCCCCCTGCGCGACCCGGGCGACGACCTCCTCCACGATGAAGGATCGCTCGTCGTTGAAATGGAAGATCGGTGCAGCCTCCGCCATGGCCCGCGGACCGTACCGCCTCCGTCCGCGCATCCACAAGGGAGCAGCGCGTGCGCCCGGCGCCCCCGGCGATCTGCTACGGGTGCCGTACTCGGAGGCCATCGATGCGACGAAGGAGCGCGAGACACCACGGATCGGAGACGCCTTCGCCGAAGGTGCCGGTGGCGCTCGCCGTCGCGGCGCTCGCGGTGCTGGGCTTCGGCCGCTGGTGGCTCGACCGTCCGTCCGCCCCGACGCCCCCGCCCTCGCTCGACGCGGGCAGCTACCTCACCGCCATCGCGCCCGCGCTCCGCCGCGCCGGGTGCGCCTCGCCCGCCTGCCACGGCGGCGGCGCCCCGATGCACCTCGCCCCGTCGCCCACGGACGCCGCCGCGGCGCTCGCCGAGCTCGACGCGGTGCGCCCCTTCGCCGCCCACGCCGACCCCTCGCGCAGCCCCCTCTGGGTGCGCGCCACGAGCCGCGCCCACGCGGGCCCCGGCGCCCTCTCCCCCGGCGGCTGCGAGGCCCTCGCGCTCTCCCGCTGGATCGGCGGAGCCGTGGTCCGATCGTGCCCCGCGCCCTTGCCCCCGGGGCCTCGGTGACCTACTCCCGGCCCGTGAACGCTCGACCCAAGAACGACGGCCGCGAGGTCTCCGGGCGCCGCGCCCTGCTGGTGGTCTTCTCGCTGGTGATCCTGCTGGCCGCGGGCATCGTGCTGCAGGCGGTGTTCGCCGACCGCACGGGCATCAGCCGACGCACGCCGATGGTGCGCTTCGGCGACGCGGGGGCCTCAACGGTCCGGTGAGTCGTAGTGCGCGAGGCTCTCGCGCAGCCGGCCGAGGGCCCTCGCGTGGAGGCGGCTCGCCCAGCCCTTGGTCATGCCGAGCTGGATGCCCGCCTGCTCGATGGTGAGGCCCTCCAGGTAGACCTTCTCCACGAGGCCGCGCTCCTTCTCGGGCATCCCCACGAGCGCCTCGCGGATCTCCCTCGCCGTGTCCTGCTGCATCGCGGCGGCCTCGGGCGAGGGGAGCTCCGGCGGCAGCAGCGCGATGGCGGTCTCCTCCAGCAGCAGCGCGGTGGCCGTCTCCTCCAGCAGCCCGGAGAGCGCGCGGGCCGCGTCGAGGGCGTCGGCGGCGGAGGCCCCCTCGGCGGCGCGCTCCTCGAGCAGGTCGTCGACCGCGGCGCGGGCGCCGAGCTTCGCGCGATAGATCGGGTCCTGCCCGTGCTCCTTGCGCACCTGGTCGAAGATCGCCCCGCGGATTCGGTAGTACGCGAAGGTGTTGAACTGCACCCCGCGCGAGGGGTCGAAGCGGGTGGCGGCGTCGATGAGCCCGAGCTGCCCGAAGCCCACGAGGTCGTCGACGCTCACGTGCCGGGGGACCGAGCGCACCATCGTCCGGGCCACGCGCCGCACGAGGCCCTGGTGGGCGACGATGAGCGCGTCTCGTTGCTGGCGGTCGAGGGGGATGGACATCGCTCGGCGGTCCCGAAGGGTCGTCCGCGAGGCGCCGCGGCGTCAAGGGCGCTGGCGCCCGATGCCCCGGCTGCGGTACGCGTCGAGGCCACGATGTCGCACCCGCCAGTGATCATTTCGGGCAGCTCGCACCCCACCCTCGCCGCGACCATCGCGGGCCACCTCGGCGTCGCCGTCGGCCGCGTTCGCTACAACCGCTTCTCCAACGAGAACGTGAAGGTCTGCGTCGAGGAGAACGTGCGCGACCGCGACGTCTACGTGGTCCAGACCTCGTGCCCGCCGGTCAACGAGTCGCTGATGGAGACGCTGATCCTCATCGACGCGCTGCGCTCCGCGGGCGCCGGGCGCATCACCGCGGTGCTGCCGTACTTCCCCTACGTGCGCTCCGACAAGCAGGACGAGCCCGGGGTCTCGATCACCGCCCGCCTCGTGGCCGACCTGCTCGCCACCGCCGGGGCCCAGCGGCTGCTCGCGATGGACCTCCACTCGCCACAGATCCACGGGTTCTTCCGCATCCCGGTCGACCACATCACGGCGATCCCCACGCTCGGCGCCGCGCTCATCGCCCACACGCCGGGCGAGCGGGTGGTGGTGGCGACGGACATCGGCGAGGCCAAGGACGCGGGGCGCTTCGCCGCCGACCTGGGCATCCCCCTGGCGGTCATCGACAAGCGCCGCGTGGGCGACGACGAGCACGCCATCCCGCAGACCATCGTCGGCGACGTGCGCGGCCGGCACGCGCTCATCGTCGACGACGAGATCGCCACCGGGGGCACCATCCTCGAGGCGGCGGAGCTCGTGATGCGCCTCGGGGCCGCCTCGGTGGAGGCCGCCGCGGTGCACGGCGTGCTCTCCGGCCGGGCGGTCGAGCGCATCCGCACGTCGGCGCTGCGGAGGCTCATCGTGACCGACTCGATCCCGCTGCCGGAGTCCAAGCGAGACCCGCGCATCGAGGTGGTCAGCATCGCGGGGCTGCTCTCCGACGCCATCGGCCGCATCCACCGCGGCGAGAGCGTGGCGCACCTCGCCTCGCGGCGCTGACCTGATTCAGAAGTAGCGCGGCCGGAAGCCCCCGCGGAGTGCGAGGCCGTAGCCGTACTCGTTGACCTGCGTGGTGCCCGCGCCGATGGAAGACCACGCGGGCGCACCGCCCGGGCTCATCGCGCCGCGGAAGAGGTACACCGCCCCCGGGCCGCCCTCGCGGCCGACGTTGGCCGGCGCCCTGGCGGCGCGCACCAGCACGTCGTCGAAGCCGTCGCCGTCGACGTCCCCGGCGCCCACCGCGCGGTGGCCGAGGAGCGTGACGTTGCCGCCGGAGGTGTCCGAGCTGCTGAAGGTGACCGCCGCGGCGGTCGCGGGCGACGCGCCCCCGGCGAAGACGTACGCGCGGCCCGTGCTGGCCCCGTTGGCCGCGTTGCTGCTGGCGCCCACCACCACGTCGTCGAAGCCGTCGCCGTTGAAGTCCCCGGCGCCGTCGAGGGAGCTCCCCAGCTTCTCGCCGACGGTGCCGACCATCGCGCCGCGCACGTCGAGGAGCCGCTGGTTGAGGGCCCCGGAGGCGCCGGCGAAGACCACCAGCTGGCCGCGGCCGGAGATGGAGGGGGCGCCCACCGCGAGGTCGGCGTACCCGTCGCGGTTGAAGTCCCCGGCGCCCGCCACCGTGGTGCCGAAGATGTCGTTCGTCGCGCCGCCCACGAGGTTGACGTCCACCACCGCGTTGGGGGTCGCGCCGCCGAAGAAGACGCGCACCTCCCCGGTGGTGGCGCCCACGGTCTGCGGCGCCCCGATGGCGATGTCCGCGAAGCCGTCGCCGTTGAGGTCCCCGGCGCCCGCGATCGACGCCCCGAAGGCGTCCGCGGGCATGGCGAAGGTGAGCTCGAGGTCGGGCGTTCCGTCGGGGGTCGCGCCGCCCAGGAAGAGCCACGCGCGGCCCGTGAGGCGATCGTACGCGGGCGCGCCGATGACCCAGTCGGCGAAGCCGTCGCCGTTGACGTCGCCGACGATGCTCAGCGACTGCCCGAAGCCGCCGCCCACCACCGGAGCGCTCAGCCGCACCGACGGGCTCATGGAGATCGTCGCGCCGCCCAGGTAGATCGCCGCCCGCCCGCTCTCCGTGGTCTCCCCCGCGGCGCCCGAGCGGAAGTACCCGGCGCCCACGAGGAGGTCGGCGTAGCCGTCGCCGTTGACGTCGCCGGAGGTCGAGACGCTCGTCCCGAAGCGCTCGCCCTGCGCCGACGCGGTGAGCGTGAGGTCGGGGCTCGCGGCCGGCATCGCAGCGCCGAAGTGCACGAAGACCTCGCCGGTGGGCGTACCGACCCCGGTGTCGCGACCCGGCGCGCCGATGACGATGTCCGCGCGGCCGTCGCCGTTGAGGTCGCGCCTCACCCGCCCGGCGGTCACCGGCCAGGCCACGGTGGTGCGCAGCGCGGTCGAGCCGTCGAGGCCGACGACGCGCCACCAGCGGAGCCCGCGAGGGAGGTCGGCGGCGGGCGTGAGGGTGGTGCTCGCGCTGGTGGCCGACGACTCGACGGCGGCGAAGGCGCGGGTCGTCGAGAACTCGACGCGGTAGGAGCTCGCCCCGCGGAGCTCGCTCCACCGGAAGGTCGGGCGCAGCGAGCGGACGTACGCGCCGGACTGCGGCGCGATGGGGCGGAAGGGCTCCTCGACGAGGGGGCCGGTGTCGCGCGGCACGCCCGTGTCGCTGCCCGGAGGGACGTCCTTCGCCGGCCGGTCGCTGGGTGCGGGGATGTCCCCGAGGGGGACGTCGATGGGGCCGGGGCCCGAGTCGCCGATGACGATGGGCACGTCGCTGCCGACGAGGCCCGACGGACGGGACTCCTTGCAGCCAGCGGCGAGGGCGAGGAGGGCGAACGCGGGTCGGGGGAGCTTCATCGGGTGTTGGGTCGTTTCTTCGCGGCGGGAGGCCGATGGTGTCAGGGCGTCGGAACCCAGCGGATGCGCGACCCGCCCATGACGGGGCACGCCGTCGAGCCGCTGCAGAGGAGCGCGCCGTCGGTGCCGTCGACGGTCTCGAGCCCGAGCGTCACGGCGTTGGTCGCCGTCCCGAGCGACTGGTAGAGCATGTCGATGGTGTTGCTGGTCTCGTTCAACACGATCTCGAAGGTCAGGTTGCCGGTGCGCGAGGGGTAGTAGGAGGCGTCCGCCCACTGCACGACGAAGCGCCGGCTGGGCGCGGCGCCGACGGTGGCGATGCAGACGCCGGTCTCGCGCGTGAGCAGGTCGAGCCAGTACGCGGCGACCACGCCGTTGGGGGAGGAGCGGTCGGGGATCAGCCCCGAGGTGGAGGCCGAGGTCACGCCGTCGAAGTTGATGAAGCCGTTCGAGGCGATGTTCACGGCGGAGACCGGGGCGCCCCAGTAGCGGAAGGGGAAGGGCACCGTGTCGGTCACCTGAGAGTCGTCGACGTTGGCGAGCACCCTCCGCGCGCCGGGCGCCGCGCAGGCGTCGACGAAGGTCACGTCCGCGGGGGCCTCGGTGCGGCGGTACGTCGGCATCGAGCCGGCCGCCAGGGTGGACACCGAGACGCTGACCGTCGCCGCGGCGCCGAAGGAGCGCGCCTCGCCCAGGATGGAGTAGGTGCCCGCCGGGAGCGAGGGGTAGCGCTGCACCCAGGTGCCCCCGAAGGGCCCTGCGACGCAGGCCCCGACGATGCTCGCTCCGCTGCCGCAGGTGCGCTCGAGGACGGCGTAGAGCTGGGTGGCGGGCGTGGCGCCGAGGGTCACGGTGACGTCGCGCGCCGAGGTGAGCGTGAAGGTGCCGACGAGGTCGGTCCAGGTGCCGGTGCTCATGGTCGCCGAGCCGCAGGGCGTGCCGTGGTCGGGGACCGGGTCGAAGGTGGCTACCGGGAGCACCACCGCGGGCCCGTCGGGCGCGATCACCGCGGCGGTGGCGCAGGTGTCGCCGACCGCCCGCACGCCGGGGGCGCTCGTCGCCACGATGAGCCGCGCCGACCCGGTGGGGCCGGTCGCCCCGGCCTGCTCGCCGACGACGTAGTAGTCGCCCGCGGGCAGCGAGCGGTAGCGCCGCTCGGTGACCGAGCTGCCCGAGACGCAGCCGCCGAGGGAGGTCGACCCCGGGCCGCACGCGTTGAAGAGCTGCATGCGCGTCGAGGTGCCGCCGAGCATGGTCAGGGTGACGTCGCGGGCGGTGTCGAGGCGGAAGTGGAAGACCCAGTCGGTCCAGGAGTCCGTCGGGCGCGTCGAGCCGCAGGAGGTGCCGATGTCCGAGGTGGTGTCGAAGCCTGCCAGCGAGAGCACGCCGGGGGCGCCGTCGGGCTCGATGGTGAGCCCGGGGCACGCGTCCCCGAGCAGCCGCTCGCCGGGCGCGGTGGTGGCCACGGCCACGGTGAGCGACGGCGGCGGGGCGCTGCCCTCGAGGATCACGAAGTACGTCCCGGCCCCGAGGCCCCGGTAGCGTCGCACCGGCGTCACGCCGCTCACGCACGGGCCGATCGCCGTCGTCCGCGCCATGCAGTCGGACTGGAGCTGCATCCGCAGCGACGCCGACCCGGAGCCTCCCACGGTGACGGTCACGTCCCGCGGCGTGGTCAGGGTGAAGCGCGCGACCATGTCGGTCCACCCGTCGGCGGTGCCGTTGGAGCCGCAGCTCGTGCCGTGGTCGGGGAAGGTCTCGTAGCGCGGTGGCGTCATCACCACCGGCGGGCCGTCCGGGGTCACCTCGACGCCCGGGCAGACGTCGCCCGCGGTGCGCATCGTCGGGTCGGTGATGGCGGCCTGCACGGTGACGTCCCTCGCGGTGCCGCTGCGCACGACGACGAAGTAGGCGCCCGCCGCGAGGGGCCGCTGCACCATGCGGGCGGTGGTCAGCGCCGAGGCGCAGCGGAGCTCGCTGGAGGCGACGCCGCACGGGGCGCGGAAGAGCGCGAAGGTGACCCGCTCGCTGCTCGGCCCGGTGACCGTGAGGGTGACGTTGCGCGCGGCGGCCAGCGTGAGGGGCAGCACCGCGTCGGCGGTCGGCGCGCCGACGTCGCAGCTCAGCGAGTAGTCCGGCAGGAGGCCCGCGAAGGAGACGACGTGCGGGGCCGCGTCGGAGAGGTCGAAGGCGGGGGTCGATCCGGCGCGCGGGCAGAGGTCGGCCTCCGGCGCGGTGCTCGGCCGCCCGATGGTGACCCGCAGCCGGAAGATGCGCGGGGTGCTGGTCTGCACGGCCACGAAGTAGGTCCCCGCGGGGAGCGAGCGCACCTGCACCTGAGGCGCGGTCGAGGACACGCCCCGCGCGCAGCGAAGCTCGGCCGTCGTCGCGCACGACGAGAGCAGCGCGATGGCGCCCACCGGGGTGCCCGTGTCGTCGTTGGTGATCGCGACGTCCTGCGTCGAGGCGAGGGTGAAGCGGTAGAGCGCCACCGGCTGGCCGGCCCGCCCGCAGCCGAGGGCGAAGGTCGAGCCGATGCCCACCGTCGAGCCGGTCACCGAGTAGGTCGCCGGGGCGCCCACGCGGATCTCCTGCGCGCGCTCGCAGACGTCGTTGCTGGGGCGGCACGCGGTGGTGTCCGCGAAGTCCACCAGGAGGTTGCAGTTGTTGTCCCGGCCGTCGTCGCAGACCTCCGAGGCGCCTGGAAACACCCGCGGATCGCTGTCGTTGCAGTCGGTGCCCGGGGTGCCTCGGGGCGTCGCGTCGCTCGTGCACGAGGTGGCGATGTACCCGTCGCCGTCGAGGTCTCGCGGCGAGTGCACGCAGCCAAGGCGCGTGTCGCAGGAGTCGATGGTGCAGGTGTTGCGGTCGTCGCAGTCGATCTGGTCGTCCACGCGCACCGGCTGGCAGCCCGTTCCGGCGAGGGCGCCGGGGGTGGTCGGGTCGCAGCGCTCGGTGCCGTTGCACGCGTTGCCGTCGCCGCACACCGAGTCGTCCGGCACGCGGGTGCAGACGCGGGTGTCCTCGTCGCAGCTCACCTCGCGGGTGCAGCTGTACCGGTCGTCGCAGGGGCTGGTCCCGGCGGCGCAGCGGCCCATGACGCAGCGCTCGGTGCCGTTGCAGTAGCGCGAGTCGTCGCAGTCGAGGTCGGTCTCGCAGTCGCCCTCGCCCCTCGGCCCCCGGTCCGTCGGCGCCGCGGGCTGGTCGTCGGCCGCGGCGTCGAGGGACGCGTCGTCCGTCGGCGGCGTCGCGGGCACCTCGCTGGTGCAGCCGAAGAGGCAGGTCAGGGCGAGGACGGCGAAGAATGGGAGGGAGAGCTTCATGGAGGGTGCCCAGGATTCAGCGACGGTCGGGGCGCAGGATGAACCCCCGCTGCGAGCGCCGCGGGGGATCGTACCGGACGCCCGCGCCGGGGCTCAAACCTTCCCTGTGCGACGTCAGCCCGGCGGGCGCAGGCAGACGTTGGCGGCGCAGCTCAGCCCGTCGCAGCAGTCGGCGTTCGCCCCGCAGCGCTCGCCCTCGCGGCGGCAGGCGGCCTCCGGGGGCGGCGGGTTGCACACGAGCTGGCCCGACGCGTTGGGGCCGCAGGTGCCCGCGCAGCACTCGCTGGACACGGTGCAGCTCATCCCGCGCGGGCGGCAGGGCTGCGGCGCCCAGAACCCGCTCACGTTGTCGCTGGCGACGTCCTGGCCAGGGAGCCAGTAGGGGACGTTCGAGGGGTCGGTGCCCGGCACCACGCCGGTGCTGACGGCGGTGACCCAGAGCTGCCGCCGCCCGGAGCCCCGGGTGCCGGCCTGGGCGTTGCCGTAGTCGCGGCGGGAGAAATACACGAGCCAGTAATGCCCGCCCTGCACGAAGGGCGAGAAGTTGGGGAAGTACGCGTCGTCTTCCCGCTCGTCGGCGGAGGCGTTGGTGAGCCGCGTCGGGGTGCCGCCGGTCGGGGCGACGAGGTAGAGGGCCGCCGGGAAGCGGGTGCGCGGCGCGGCGGGGGTGGCGCCGGCGCGGTCGCTCTCGCTGTAGGGGCCGTGCTGGAAGGCGAGCCAGCGGGAGTCCGGGGTCCAGGTCGGGTAGGCGAGGGCGCGGCCCGCCTCGCGCTGCGCGGAGAGCGAGGCGCCCATCACGCGCTGCGTGGCGGGGCCGAAGCTGTCCGGGGCGGTGACCGGGAGGGTCGAGAGGTTGCTGCTCGCGAAGGCGGTCGGGCCGTCGCCGGCGAACTCGGAGATGTACGCGATGGTGTTGCCGTCGGGCGACCAGGAGGGCTGCACGCTGTTGCCCTGCGGGAGCGTCCCGGCGGCGGGAGGGACGGTGCGACCGGTGGCAGGGTCGACGAGGAAGAGCCCGCCGAGGCGGTTGGCGATGAGGCGCGTCGCGTTGGCGCTGAACGACGAGTAGACCCACGAGGGCGCCGAGGCGGAGTCGACGACCGGGAAGCGCGTGGGCGCGGGGTCGCGGGTGAGGTCGGTGCCGAGGTCGAAGACGCCGGAGGGCCCCTGGCCCTCCCAGAGCTCCGCGGCCATCTGGAGGCCGTCGCGGGAGACCGTGTGGCACGCGACGCAGCGGCTGCGGTCGCCGGTGGGGCGCTGCGGAGGATTGGGGAGGAAGTTCTCCCGCACCGGCCCGGTGGGCTCCTCGCGGATGCGGAGGATCCTCCCGGCGCGCAGGTCCCAGTAGTACACGGCGCCGGCGAGGGAGCCCTGGGCGACGCGGAGCGTGCGGGCGGCGCCCTCGATGGCGGCCCCGGCGGTCGCGCGATCGACGCGGAGGGTGATGGGCTCCTCGAGGTCGGACTCGACCAGCGCGCGCCAGCCCGCGGGGTCGACGGTCCAGTCGAAGCGGAAGCCCGCGCCGCTGTGGGTGACGAAGCCGGTCACGGCGACGTGGGGCTTGCTCAGGCGCACGCGGTAGACGTCGCCCGCGGCGCCCTGCTCCCACTGCACGTCGGGGGGCGCGACGTTCTGCGGCACGAGCGCGTTGGCGAGGGGGTAGCGCACGATGACCTCCCGCGCCGCGTCGGGGACGAGCGTCGCGAAGCGCGCCCGGTCGGCCTCGGTGCTGGGCGCCGAGAAGAAGTCCCGCTCGAAGCGCACGGTGAGGTTGGTGGCGGCCCTCAGGGACTCGGCGCCGGGGCGGGGGAGTTCGTAGTGCACCTCGGTGAGGTCGCCGACCTGGCCCGTGGCGGTGAACCTCCCGGTCGCCGGGTCGATGGAGCCGGCCCTCGCCCGGGTGAGGGTCCAGGTGCCGAGGGAGATGGGGCGCTGGGTGCCGTCGGCGTAGCGCCCGAGGGCCATGAAGGGCTGCATCGCGACGGCGCCGCGGACGACCAGCGTGGGGTTCTCCGGGGTGATGCTCACGGAGAGCAGGCCCGTGTAGAGGTCCGTCACGTCGATCGGGCGGACGTCGGGGCGGGCCGGGACGTCGAAGGTCTTGGCGTCGATGCCCGCGTCGCAGTAGGCGAGCCTGGGGTCGCAGTCCCGGGTCGACGGCCCGGCGTCGCAGCCAGACAGGACGGACAACAGCGCTGCGCCCGAGGTCGCGAGCGGGATGGCGGGGTGGGTGAGGGGACGCATGGGCACTTGCATGGTGCCTATCACGACGGAGCGCATCGCCAGAAGCGTCCCTGACGCGCGTCGGTCGGTCCTGCGGCCGGGGCGTGCGCGGTTGCCGCAGGGACCGCCTGGCGCGTAGTCTTGTGGGATGGCGCGGTCTTCCCCCCGCTGCGCAGACAGGCACCCGATGACGGCACGGCGAGACAAGAGCGAGAGCGGCTTCTCCCTGGTGGAGCTGATGATGGTCGTGGTGATCATCGGCATCCTCTCGGCGATCGCGATGCCGCTCTACTCGCGCAGCCGGTATCGGTCGTTCGCGCTGGAGGCTACGGAGGTACTCAACCGCATCACGTCGGCGCAGGAGGCCTACCGGGCGTCCTTCAACACCTACTCCGACGCCTCCAACGACCACGCGCTCGCGGGCACCTCCAACGGCGCCTCCGGGCTGCTCGGCAACAACTGGTGGCCGGCCCTGGCAACCCGCGACGCCGACGGCCAGGTGGACTTCTACACCAACCTCCCGGCCTCCTGGAACCAGCTGGGAGTCCGTCCCCGGCAGCGGGTCCGGTACTCGTATCAGACCATCTCGGGCCGCCCCGGAATCACCCCCTCGGTGGGCGGATCCAACCCCACCCTGGGCTACGCCGCGCTGCCTACCGCGCAGATGGGGGCGTGGTACTTCGCGGTGGCCTCCGGCGACCTCGACAACGACAACTCCTACTCCCGCTTCGAGGTCTCCAACCTCACCCCGGGGATCCAGATCACCAACGAGATCGAGTAGCGCTCCCGACAGACCGCCCCCAGCGGTTGCGGGTGGGAGAGTGGTTCCATCCCGGCGGTGTTTCGATACACTCCCGCGCCATGCCGACGAAGACACAGTTGATCATCGGGGCCGCGCCCGGGTGTGACCTCCTGGTGCAGGGGCCCGGCGTCGCCGCCCGCCACGCGCAGCTCCTCTGGCGCGACGGCCTCTGGCTGCAGGACCTCGCCCAGGGCCGCACCGAGGTCGACGGCCGGCAGCTCGCACCCAACGAGTCGGTGCAGCTCGCGGGCTTCCACGCGCGGGTGATGGTCGGCGCGGCGAAGGTTCCGCTCGAGTCGCCGGAGGTCTCGAAGCTCTTCCTCGATCGCTCCGCGCTGCCGCTCGAGCGGCCGGGCGTGGTGACCGTGGGCCGTGACCCGGGTCGGTCGCAGGTCGTGGTGTCGCACCCGACGGTGAGCGGAACCCACCTGCGCGTCGACCTCTCGACGAGAACGGTCACCGACCTCGGCAGCCGCAGCGGCACCTTCGACCGCAGCTCGCAGCGCCTCCCCCCCAACCAGCCCGTCCCCATCGACGCCGCGGGCGGCTACTCGCTCGGCGCGGTCTGGATCCCGAGCTCGGTGCTGATGGAGCTCGCGGGCGCGCCCGCGGGCCAGATGATGGCCGGCGCCCCGGTGCCGCAGACGGCGCAGGGGGCCATGGCCGGCCCCAGCCCGATGCAGTCGATCCAGGGCGGGCCGATGTCCCAGGGGCACGCCCCGATGCCGTCGCACCAGGGCGGGCCGATGCCGTCGCACCAGGGCGGCCCGATGGCCACGCCGCCGCCGCAGGGTGGGGCGCACAAGACGATGTTCGGCTCCTTCGACCTGAGCGGCGCGAGCAAGGCCATCGCGATCATCGGGCGACTGCCGAGCTGCGACATCGTGCTGCCGTACCCGCAGGTCTCCAGCCGTCACACCTCGGTGATGCGCGCCCCCGACGGCACGCTGATCGTGGGCGACATGGGGAGCACCAACGGCACCTACGTCAACGGGCAGCGCCTCGTGCCCGGGCAGACCATCGCCGTCGCCCCGAAGACCAAGATCTTCATCGGCCCCTACCCCGTGGTGGTCGACCTGCAGGGCAACGCCATCGCGGCGTACATCGAGCAGGAGACCCAGTTCGAGAGCGCCAACCTGGTGGAGATCGAGGCGCTCGACCTCTTCCTGAAGGTGCCCGACCGCGACAAGCCGGGCACCGACAAGATCCTCCTCAACAAGGTCACCTTCAAGGCGCTGCCGGGCGACCTGATCGCGCTGATGGGCCCGTCGGGCGCCGGCAAGACCACGCTGCTCACGGTGCTCAACGGCTACCTGCGGCCCACGTCGGGCGAGGTGCGGGTCAACGGCGAGAGCCTCTACGCCATCTACGACGCGCTCCGAGGGAGCATCGGCTACGTGCCGCAGGACGACCTGCTGCACCCCGAGCTCACGGTGAAGGAGGCCATCGGGTACAGCGCGAAGTTCCGCCTGCCGTCGGACTACTCGGACGAGGAGATCGAGCGCCGCGTCCAGCAGACGATGAAGGACCTCGGGCTCGACCACCTGGCCAACACCATCATCGGTTCGCCCATCAAGAAGGTGCTCTCCGGCGGCCAGCGCAAGCGCGTCAACATCGCGCTCGAGCTGGTCACCGACCCGGCGCTGATGTTCCTCGACGAGCCCACGTCGGGCCTCGCGGCCGACGACACGGTGGCGCTCATCGACCTGCTCTCCAACCTCGCCAAGCGCTACGGCAAGACGATCATCGTCACGATCCACCAGCCCGCGAAGGAGGAGTTCGAGAAGTTCAACCTCGCCTTCATCATGGGCTTCGGCGGCGAGCCCGTGTACTTCGGCCCCTCGGGCAAGGACTCCTACGACTTCTTCGCGCGCTACCGGGGTCAGCCCATCGACAACCCGCGCGACATGTTCGACCAGCTCAAGAACCGCGAAGACGACGTGGTCAAGCGGGGGCAGTTCCCCAACAAGTCCGAGGCCCGGCTCGGGGCCGCTCGGGAGTGGCGCGCGGAGTTCTACCGCCCCGACAACACCGTCTTCCGGAATATGTACTCGGGTAAGCGCGAGCCCGGCAAACCCGGCCAGTCGCGGCCGCCGACGCGCTCCGCCGTGCCGCTCATCCGGCAGTTCGGGCTGCTGCTCTCGCGCTACGCCAAGATCAAATCCCGCGACGTCTCCGGGCTCATGATCATGCTGCTCCAGGCGCCCATCATCGGCGGCCTCCTGGCGGCGGTGTTCTTCGACTCCCCGAAGCTCCCCAACCTCTGGTGCCAGAACCAGGTGCTCGCCATGGAGGCACGCCTCGCCGCGACCACGCAGCAGATGTGCTCGCTGCCGCAGACGCGCTTCCTCCCCATCGACGACTTCAAGGGAGCGATCTTCTTCCTCACCGTCGGGGCGATCTGGTTCGGCGTGAGCAACGCCGCCCGCGAGGTCGTCTCGGAGATCGCCATCTACCGCCGCGAGCGGATGGTGAACCTCTCCATCTTCAACTACATGATGTCGAAGTTCGTGCTGCTCTCGCTGCTCTGCGTGCTGCAGTGCACGGTGCTGCTGACCATCGTGTATTTCTCGCTGAAGCTCGGCAACGGCACCATGGACGCCTTCGCCCCGATGCTCGGGTCGATGATCCTCACGTCGATGACCGGCGTGGCGCTGGGCCTGGTGATCTCCACTTCGGTGGGCTCCTCCGAGGCGGCCATGGCGCTCACCCCCATCGCGCTGATCCCGCAGGTGGTGCTGGGCGGCCTGCTGGTCCCGATGACCAACAAGAGCTGGCTCACCGCCCTCATGGCGGCGATGCCTTCGCGCTGGTCCTTCGAGGGGGTGATGTCGGCCGAGCGCGACACCCTGGAGGCGCCGTGGCGCATCCAGACCTGCGCCCCCGCCGGCAGCAACGGAGTCAGCCTCCACAACGGGGTCAACGTCTTCAACTGCGCCGTCGAGGAGATCTCCCGCACCGCCGAGCGCTCCGGCGCCTGGGGCTTCGCCACCTGGGATCGCCCCGCGATCCACAACGGCGTCCTCGCCGGGATGCTCCTGCTCTTCCTGCTCCTGATGGGCGTGCTGCTGCGCCGCCGCGACTCCGTCTAGGCCTCCCTCCCTCCCTTCAATGCAATGGCGGCATGCCCGGCGTGGCGCTGCTGGCGGCCCCGAGGAGCACCCGCCGTGGCAGGGTGCTCTCCAGGGTGAAGGGCACGTCTACGTTGAGGCGCTCGCCGCCGACCCGGGCGGTGCCGTCCAGTCGATAGGGAATGTTCTCATTGAACACGGTCACGGCGACGATGCCCGGGAGGTCTCCCCAGGGGGCGCGGACGTCGATGTCCATGGGCACATCGGTGTTCGTAGGCAGCCGCAGGGCGCTCTGGAGCTCGGTGACGCCCAGGTCTCGGCCGGCGAGGGTGAGCCGCACGGAGACCCGTTGTACGGTGAGGTCGAAGCGGTTGGTGTTGCGAACCACGCAATGCACCCGCAGCCCGAGGCCCTGGGCGGTCGCGCCGGTGACGTCCGCCGAGCGGGGGGTGATGCGGGGCGGCTCCGGTCGGGCGCAGCCCAGCGCGAGGCTGGCGAGGGCGCCGAGCAGCATCGAACGACGGTCGATTGTCATGGTGTCCTCCGAGGAGGCTACCAGACAACCGACGTCGAACGATGTTGATTGAAGCGTAGTCGGGACGGGGCGATCGGCGCGCGGGCGCCGATCGGGGAATCAGTTGACCGCGTCCTTGAGGGCCTTGATCGGCCGGGCGCGCACGGTCTTCGAAGAGGGCTTCGCGTCGCGGTGCTCCATCTTCTTGGTGAAGGGGTTCAGGAACTCACCGGCGGGGCGGCCCGGCTTCTCCGCGACGACGAACTTCGCGAAGCCCGGCAGCACGAACACCTTGCTCTTCTTGAGCTCCTTCTCGCCGACGCTGGTGAGCGCCTCGAGAACCGACTTGACCTGAGCCTTGGAGACGGTGTCCCCAATCGACTCCTGAAGGGCCTGCACCAGCCCGGCCTTGGTCAACTTCTTCGCTGCGGTCTTGCCGGCCTTCTTGGCCGGTGCCTTTGCCTTCGCCATCGCTCATCACCTCTGCTGCTTCGATCCCCCATCGGATCGAATGACAAGGCGGACGATACATCCTCCATTGCGCTTGGGTAGATCCTGCATGCGCGAACCCGCTCATTTTCCGGGCTGCCATTGAGCACAACCCCCGCTCGGAGCGCTCTCCGCACGGCGGTCGTTGCGCCTTCAAGGAAGGCTCGTCTCGGAAGAAGACTGCTGAAATTGCAGGGCTTTTCGAGCGGCGCCGCGTCCCGCGACAGGCCCCGGAGGCGCCCCGCAGAGCGCAACTTCGGCGCAGCCGCCGCGCGCGCAGGTTTTCTCGCGCTTCCGGGCGCCCATTGCAGAGCTCCGTACTCAGGCCCTCGCCCGATGTGCGAAGGCCGCCGCGGCGTCGCGCAGGGTCACGAACTCGTAGCCTGCCTCGCGGAGCACGCCGACCACCGCGCGCAGGGCGGCGGCCTTGCGGGAGACCGGGACGCGCAGGTCGTGCTGGTGCGGGGCCAGCGCCCCGAGCCCGTCGGCGACGTCGAGCAGGTCGAGGCCGTGCAGCTCCAGGTTGACCAGCGGGCGCCCCACCATCTGCAGCGCCAGCACTCGGGACAACGACGGACCGAGCAGCGAGAGCGTGGTGCCAATGAAGGGGAGGCGCGCGCCGCGGGTGACCCCGATGGGCAGCTCGACGATGGACGACCCGAGCGAGGCCCGGCGCCAGTACGGGCGCGAGGGGAGGTACGGGTCTGCGGGAGCGAGCAGCACCGCCGGCGAGTCGACGATGGAGCGGCTCGAGCGGCCTCGCGCCCTGATGAGCCCGATCGCGCTGGTCTTGGCGCCGTAGTAGGCGGGGCAGGGGAAGACCGAGCTGTCGTAGCCGAAGCCCTCCTCGGCGAGCACGTCGAAGAGCGCGTCGGTGATGGTGTAGCCCGGCGCGCGGAAGCCCACCGGGCGGCGGCCGAGGACCGCCGCGAGGGCGTCGCTGGCGTCGCGCACCTCCGCGCGCATGGCGTCGGCGCCGAGCCGCACGAGGTCATAGCGGTGGCTGTGCGTGTGGTTGCCGAGCTCGTGCCCGGCGCGGTCGAGGCCGAGCACCGCGGAGCGGGCGATGGGCGCCTCGAGGTCGCGGCCGATCACGAAGAAGGTGGCGGGAATACCCAGGTCGGTAAACAGCTCGCCGAGCCGCGGGACCGCGCGGGTGTAGACCGCGTGGGCGCTGTCGTCGGCGGGCATCGGGAGCCCGTGAATGGCGTGGTAGCAGGGGACCTCGTCGAGGTCGACGGAGACGGCGCAGAGCTTCATCGCGCGCAGACTAGCAGCGCGCGGGGAGGGAGCTTCAGCCCAGACGGGCGTGCGAGGGCGTGCGGACGGCGGGGACGTCGGGCAGGTCGTTCCAGGCGGGCTGGCGGCGGCCGTGGCGGTTGACCACGGCCGGGGGGCGCAGGTGGCCGAGGCCGTACACGATGCTGTTGATCGCGAGCCAGCGGCCGCCGTGGAAGGCCGTCGCGAGCCGCGGGCTGCTGGTGTCCGGGGGCGAGGCGTCGCGGTGCGCGCGGGCCGCCTCGAAGGCGTCGAGGAAGCCCTCGAGCATCTTGTGCGGCGCCGAGCGGTCGTGGGCGCGGGTGGCGGCGTTGGTGGCGAGCACCTGCCGGCGTCGCGGGTTGCGCAGCAGCGAGACCGCCGCGCGGGCGAAGCGCCAGTCGGCCATCTCGGCGTCGGGGCCGGGCTCGACCAGCAGCCCGGTGAGGTCGTGCTCGACCTGCTGCGAGACGCCCATGCCGTCGGCGAAGGCCACCACCGGGAGGCCCGACCAGAGGGCCTCGCTCACCACCTGGCCGTAGGTCTCCGAGAGGGAGGTGTACGTGAAGAGGTCGGCGTGGTGGTACCAGGTGGGGAGCGCGCCCAGCGGAAACTCCCCGGGGAAGTGGGTCTTCTCGCGGATGCCCAGCTCTTCGGCGGTGCGGCGGAAGAGGTCGTGGTCGGGGCCGTCGCCGAGGAGCGTCAGCGTCGCGTCGGGGTTGGCCGGGGCGATGTAGCGCGCGAAGATCTCCAGCAGCCGCTCGACGGCCTTCTCCCGGGTGTGGCGGCACACCACCAGGAGCCGGGCGCCCTTGCGGAAGCCGCGGGGGAAGGGGTCGGACCCCGGGGCGGTGTCGAAGATCCGGGGCTCGACGCAGCGGGGGATGACGTGGATGGGCGAGGTGACCCCGCGCTCTTCCCAGTACCGCTTGAGGCCGTTGGAGAGCACCACGAGGCCGTCACAGCCGTTGTAGGCGCTGGCCGAGGTGCTGTCCGCGAGCTTCAGGAAGGACTTCTGGAAGAGCCAGTGCGCGGCCTTGGAGTCGTGGAGCGACTCGGGCATCACGACGGGGTAGACGCTGGGGAGGTGCACCGTGTTGACGGCCACCAGGGGGATGCCGCGGGTCGCGCGCAGCCAGAGGCCGAGCTCCATCAGCTCGGTGGCGGTCTGGCCCAGCACCACGTCGAAGTCCCAGTCGCGCTTCTCGCGGAGGATGCCTTCGAGGGGCAGCGGGATGTAGACGCCAGGGTGGTTGTGCAGCGGGACGCTCGGGAGGCAGATGTGCCGCTCGGGGAGGTCTTCGGGCTTCGCGTCGGGGTCGCGCGGGCCGATGACGGTCACCTCGTGGCCGCGCTTGGTGAGCTCACGGTAGAGAAACTGCGTCGCGAAGGTGGCCCCGTTGGCGTATGGGAGCCGCACGTAGTCGCTCAGGATCGCGATGCGCTTCGGCCAGCGGCTGCTGGTCGCGCGCGGTCGTTGACGGGAGTTGTTGGGTGCGTTCATTGGGAGTGTCCTGACGAAGCAAATCCCGGAAGCTCTGGTAGAGGCGGTCGCCGTGAAGATTCTCGACGTGACGGAGTTCTTCTCTGAACGGGGCGGCGGCGTGCGCGCGTACCTAGCACAGCTCCTCCGGGAGGGGACATTGCGTGGCCATCAAGTGGTGGTCGTCGCCCCTGGCCCACGCGCCGAGGAGTCCACCGTCCATGGCGGGAGGCTCATCCGGGTGAAGGGCCCCGCCATGCCCTACGACCCCAGCTACCACGCACTCTGGAACTTCCCGGCCCTGCGAGCCCTGGTCGCCCGCGAGCGACCCGACGTGCTGCAGGCCTCGTCGCCCTACCTCGCCGCCTGGCTCGCCGCGACCCAGCCGTTCGTTTCCGTGCGTTCGCTCGTGCTGCATTCAGACCAGATCGGTAGCTATGCACGACCCGTTCTCTCCCGCTGGCTCGGGGCAGAGCGCGCCAATGCGATGGTCCATCCGCTCTGGTGGGGGCTGCGCTCGCTGGCCTCCCGCTTCGATTGCACGGTCGTCTCGGCCCGCTGGCTGGCCGACCAGCTCACCGCCGAGGGCATCCCCCGGGTGGTGCAGGCGCCCTTCGGCATCGACCGCGCCCGCTTCTCTCCGACCCTGCGCGACGAGGCCCTGCGCGCCTCCCTGCTCGGCCCCTACGCCAGCGACCCGCGCGCCCGGCTGGTGGTGATCGTCGGTCGCCTCGCGCTGGAGAAGCGCGTCGACCTGCTCCTCGACGCCCTCTTCCTCGTCGCCCGTCGGCGCCCGCTCGCCGTCGTGGTGATGGGCGACGGGCCCGAGCGGCCGCTGCTCGAGGCGCGCTCCCAGAGCCTCGGCCTGGGGGCCGTCTTCCTGGGCTTCGTGACCGATCGCGAGCGCTACGCCCGCACCCTCGCCAGCGCCGACGCCCTGGTTCACGGCTGCGCCGTGGAGACCTTCGGCTTCGCGGTCGCCGAGGCGCTGGCCTCGGGCGTCCCGGTGGCTGCGCCCGCGGCCGGTGGCGCGGGCGAGCTCGTCGATGCGACCTGCGGCGTGACCTGCGACCCGGAGGCCACTCCGGTGGAAGCCGCGCTGGCCATCGAGCGGCTACTCGACAAGCCACCGGGCTCGATGACCGCAGGCGCCGTGGCCAGGGCCGCCACCATCCCCGCGGCGGAGGCGCACTTCGATGAGCTCTTCATGATCTATGAGAGGGCCATGAGGTCTCGGCGGTGATCCACGTGTCCATCCACGACGTCTCGCCTCGCTGGCGCTCCGAGGTCGAGACCGCCCTCGGCTGGTGCCACGACGTCGGGGTCAAGCCGGGGCTGCTCGTCGTCCCCGACTTCCATCAGCGGGCCCCGCTGCGGGACGACCCGGAGTACGCGCGGCGCCTCCGCTCGCTCGCCGCGGAGGGCCACGAGCTCTTCCTCCACGGGTACTTCCACCGCTCGCTCCCCGGAGAGGGCCTCGGTCACTTCGTCGCGCAGCGCGTGGTCTCCGCGGGCGAGGCGGAGTTCGCCAGCTACGACCGCGAGGCGGGCGAGCGCTGGCTCGACGCCGGCGTCGCGATGCTGCGAGAGCTCGACCTGCCGATGCGGGGGTTCGTACCGCCCGCCTGGGCGCGTCGCTCGTGGCTGCTGCCCGCGCTGCGCTCCCGCGGCCTCGACTACACCGAGGACCAGCTCTTCATCTACGAGCCTTCGAGCGGCGCCCGGAGGCTCTGCCCCGCGATCAACTACGCCAGCCGCACCCTGGGGCGCCGGCTCTCCAGCGCCGCGTACGCCCGGCTCGCGAGGCTCTATCCGAGGGCGGGCGTCCCGGTGCGCATCGCGCTCCACCCGGCAGACCTGCACCACCCGATGCTGGTCGACGAGACCCGCTCGCTGCTCGCGTGGGCGAAGGGGCGCACCACCGACGCCGTGAGCTCGCTCTTCACCTGAGCGCCCGCTCGATCTGGGCCTGGATGGCCCTCCCGTGGGCGCTGCCTCCGAAGCCCGCGATGACCGCCTCGCGCGCCGCAATCCCCTCGCGGCGCAGGCGCTCGGGGTCGTGGAGGTAGGCCAGCATCGCGTCGGCGAAGAGGCTGGTGGAGGGCGACGGGGGGAGGAGCGTTCCGGTCTCGCCGTCGCGCACCATCTCGCCGACCCCGCCCACGTCGAAGGCCACCACCGGGCGCTCGTAGGCCATGCCCTCGATGACCGTGCGGGGCAGCGGGTCGGGGTACACCGACGGGAGCACCGCCACGTCGAAGTCCTGGAGCCACGGTCTTACGTCCTCGGTAAAGCCGGGGAAGAGGAAGCGGCCCTCGAGGCCCAGCTCCACGACCAGCGCCCGGCACTCCGCGAGGTGGTCGCCGGGCAGGTCGGCGGGCGTGTCGCCGAGCACCACGAAGTACGGCCGGTGGCGCTCCTCCGGGGAGCAGCGGTCGATGAGCTCGCGCGCCGCGCGGATCATGTGGGGGTAGCCCTTGCGCGGGAGGATGCGCCCCATGCTGCCGTAGATCAACGCGTCCTGCGGGACGAGGCTCCCGCGCAGCGCGCCGGGGGTGGCGTCGCGGCGGTAGCGCTCGACGTCGACGGCGTTGTGCACCACCGCGACCTTCTCGGGCAGCCCCGGGAAGAGGGCCGCCGAGGCGTTGGAGACACAGACGATGCGCTTCACCTGGCGGCTGCGGGCGAGGGCGCCGTGGAGCGCCCGGCTCGCCGCGGGGATGGCCGTGTAGCGCACGTGCCAGATCACCGGGGTGCCGGTGAGGTTGCCCACGATGCCGCCCACGAAGTCCGCGGTGGTGCCGTTGCAGTAGATGAGCTCGACGCCGCGCTCTCGCACGAGGCGCGGGAGCGTGACCGCGAGGCGGCCCATGCGGCCGACGTTGAGCGCGAGGCGCGGGAGGCGGACCTTCAGCGGGGCGTCGAGGTCGTCGCGCTCGACCGCGCGGTCCCAGGGCTGCCAGGCGTTCTCGATGAGGTCGGGGTCGATGATGAGCTCGTCGACCACGCTCGCCTCGCGCAGCAGGCGGGCGATGGCGTCCTCGCGAGGGAGCAGCACCATGCGGTGGATCTCCTCCGGGTCGAGGAAGCTCAGGATCGCGTGCAGGCTGCGGCCGGGGCCGCCGTTGCGCGCGGTGTCGTTGATGAAGAGCACGCGGCGGGGGCGGGTCACTTCGCTCTCTCCCTTCGGCGCTGCAGGAGCACCATCGCCGAGGGCAGCAGGAACATCGCCGTGGCGCTGCACGCGAGCTCCCCCGCGACGGCCAGGTAGCCGAAGGACTGCAGCGCCTGGTTGTCGGCCACGAGCAGCGAGCCGTACCCGATGATGGTCGTGAGGGAGCAGAGGGAGACCGCTCCGCCGACGGAGCGCAGGCCCTCGCCCACGTCGCCGAGGTGCTCGACGCGGTCGTAGAGGTTCATGGCGTACTCGACGCCGATGCCGAAGGTGAGCGGCAGGGCGACGAAGTTGAGGAAGTTGAGCCGCACGTCGAGGTGCGCCGCGCCGCCGACGGTCAGCAGCACCCCGGAGAGCAGCGAGCAGAGGACCATCGCCGCGGGGCCGAGGCGCCGGGTGGCGAGCAGCGAGTGGAAGACCACCACCATGAAGGCCGCGAGGGTGGCGCGCGGGCCGTCGGAGCTCATGGCGCGCACCATCTCCGCGAAGACCGTCGAGCGGCTCACCGTGGGCACCGTGCGGCCGTCGGCGAGGCGGACGTTCTGCGTGAGCTCGGCGACGATCATGAGCTTGCGCCCGTCGCTCGGGGTGAACCACGGCTTGTAGTAGACGAAGATCGGCGTGCCGAAACGCCCGGACTTCTCGGTGAATTGTGCGCGCACCAGCGCGGGGAGCTCGTCGGGCTGCGGGGCGCGCAGGCCCTCCGGCGGGCGCCACTCCTGGGCGAGCGCGCGGTCGTCGCCGGAGAGGTGCGGGACGATCGCGTCGATGTCGGCGCGGATGCCCTGGAGGAGCTCCAGCTTGCGGGTCATCGCGGCGGGCTGGCCCCCGAGGCGGTCCCACGCGGTCTCGATGTGGTCGATGTAGCGGCCGCCGGTGCGCTGCTGGTCGCGCTGCATCAGCGCCGAGGAGAGCTCGATCACGTCCTCGAAGCGGTCGGCCAGGAGGATGTCGGGCGAGCTGCTGCGGCCGACGAAGATGCGCCCCGCGCGGCTGCTCCAGGAGTCGGCGCCGGAGTGGCGCGAGCCGCGCGAGCCGAGCCTGGCGAAGTTGTACTCCCACGGGTCCGAGAGAAAGCCCGGGAGCGCGACCGCCGCCCAGACGCAGAGCGCTGCGCCCACGGCCAGGACGTGCTTCGGGTAGCGCCCGGTGAGCCGCGCGATGGCGCCGGTGATGGGGGTGCGCGTGGGCCCGGCGGTGAAGCGGGCGGCGCGGCGGGGGAAGAGCCTCGCGCGCAGGGCCTCGACCGCGGTGACCGTCGCCGGGACGACGATCATCGTGGCGCACCAGCAGAAGAGCATCCCGACGCCGCCGATGAGTCCGAACTGCGAGAACCCGCGAAACGACGTGAGCATCAGCGTGCCGTACGCGAAGGCCGCGGCGAGGGCCGCGAGCTGCGTCCCGCGCCGGGAGACCACCGCGGCGTCGACCAGCGCGGCCTCCACGGAGTCGCCCAGCGCGCGGCGGTCGCGGTAGCGCGCCAGGTAGATGATGCCGTAGTTGATGCCGTTGCCCGCGATGATGGAGCCGAGGAAGGCCGTCGAGGCGTTGAGGTAGCCGAAGGCGAGGTAGGCCACGCTGAACGCGAGCCCGACGCCGGTGAGCATCGCGATGCCGATGTGCGCGAGCGCCGAGAACGATCGGAAGAACACCACGATCGAGCCGAGGATGAGCAGCACCGCGAGGCCCGAGGTCTTGATGGCCTCCTCCTTGAGGGCGTCACGCTCGGCGATGGCGTTGGGGATGTCGCCGCCGAGGCCGACCTGCGCGCGGGGGTGGAAGCGCTCGGGGTGGACGTCGCGGATGATCCCCGAGACGCGGGTCATGAGCTGGTCGCCGGTGCTGTCGCCGGTGCCCGAGGCGGGCGAGCGCAGCACGATGGCGTAGAGGGTCCCTTCGGGGTTGCGGAAATACCCGGTGGGGTATTGATCGACCTCGCGGGTGCGCTGGCGGAGCTGCGCGCGGAAGTGGTGGAAGGGCCTCGCGGCGGCGGAGACGTTGGCGGGCTCCGGCTCGGGGGGCGTAGGGGCCGCGGTGGTGGTGGACTCCGCCGGGGCGCGGCCGCGGTCGCTGCGCAGCTCGCTGCACGGCTCGTCGTCGAGGTCGATGAAGCCCGGCTGCGCCCGGCGGCGCGCGCGCTGGAGCTCGCAGGAGATCTCCTCGAGGTCTCCGACGTCGGCGTAGAGCCAGCGGCGCTCCCAGAAGAAGCGGCGGATCTCCTCGGGGCCGTGCTCGATGGTGCGCACGAGCGTGGGAGGGAGCGCGCGGAGCTGCGGCTCGAGCGCGTCGACGATGCGCTTGTTGGCCTCGGCGTCGGGCGACTCGACCACCACGAACATCGTCGCGCTGCCGCCGCCCATGCGCGCCATCGCCCGTCGCAGCAGCCTCGCGCCCACGCTCTCCGAGGGCAGCAGCTCGATGAAGTCCTGGCGAAACTCCAGGTGCGACGCGGTGGCCACGGAGAGCGCGATCACGAGGAGCGTGCAGAGCAGCACCCGCAGCGGACGGCGGGCGCCGAGGCGGGCGAACCAGGCCACGGCGCGATCGATATGGGCGAGCGTAGGAGCGGGCGGATCAACCATCGTGGAGTTCACCGGTGCACGGGCTGTTCCGGAACGGAAGAGCGGAGGATTGAGTGGGACCCGGGTAGGGATCAGGGAGTGCGGCGGAGCAGCCAGTCGTAGTAGACGGTCGCGCCGGGCAGGGTGGGGATCGGCAGCGCGAGGCGCGCCTGGTCGTCGACGATGAAGCCGTTGGCGTGGAAGCGCTCGGCCACCTGCTGCGGGGTCGTGACGTGGTGGTCGTCGATGCCCTTGAAGCCGATGGCGCGAAACGACACCTCCATCATCTTGTTGACCGCGGGCATCCCCAGCAGGAACCGGCCTCCCGGGCGCAGCACGCGCCGCACCTCGGAGAGCGCCTTGTCGAACTGGTGGAGGTGCTCGAAGACCGAGAAGGACGCCACGAGGTCGAAGTGGGCGTCGGGGTAGGGGAGCTCGTAGACCGACCCCTGGCGCAGGTCGGACTTGAGCGAGAGCGCGTCGAGCACCCGCGTGGCGAGCACGGGGTCTGCGTCGAGGTCGATGCCGTGCACCTCCTTCGCCACGCCGTGCAGCGGTACCTGCACCGCGCCGGAGCCGTAGCCGACCTCCAGCGCGCGCTCGAAGCGCAGGTCGCGGAGCATGCGCAGGCCGAGGTTGATGCGCTCCCGGAAGAGCCAGCCGGTGAGCGGGCGGCGGTAGTAGCGGATCGGGTCGGTGGGGCCGTTGGAGGGGAAGCGCTTGACGAGGTCGATGGTGATCTCAGCGGCCATGAAGAGGTCTCCGGGAGATGATCGAAGGGGAGGGGACGGGATGCTGTTCAGGTGGCGACGCGCTCGACCACGATGCGGGCGAAGAGGCCCGTCGAGGCGTCGCCGCGGTGGATCGAGCGGTCGGCCGCGACGAGCGCGCGGGCGATGGGGCGGGGGATGTGCGTGTTGAGCCGGAGCCCGCCGGAGAGGAGGTAGAGCCACTTGTGGAAGGGCTCGCGCTTCAGCACCCGAAGGCCCGGGAAGCTGCGCGCGAAGCGGGCGTCGGAGTCGCGGAACACGCTGGTCGGCAGGCGCGAGTTGGCGCCCTCGAGGCGGCCGACGCCGGCGATGTTCCAGTCGTTGGGGTCGAGGAGCGAGGGCTCGTGGTGGAGGCCCCGGTAGAACCACTGCCCGAGGGGCGTGAACCACGGCTCGATGAGCACGATGCGCCCGCCCGGGCGGAGGACGGTCTGCGCGCCGCGCAGGAAGGCCTCGCAGTCGGGCAGGTGGTGGAAGACGTTGAAGGCCACGATGGCGTCGAGCGAGTCGGGGCCGAAGGAGTCGGTGATGTTGCAGGCGTCGACCACGCGGTCGACCCGCGGCACCGGCACGCACTCGCTCGTGATGGTGTGCGGCGCAAACTCCCGGAAGAAGCCGCCGCCCGAGCCGAGCTCCAGCACCCGGGGAAACTCCGCCGGGGGGATCTCCTCCACGATGCGGGAGTACACGTCCCGGTAGATCTCGTGGAGCAGTGGATTGGCCCGGATGCGCCCTGCGGCGTCCTCGATTTCGTGCTCTGCGTCAGCCATCTTCGTTGCTGCGGCCCACTACCACACCGACGCCGCGCCCGCACCAGAGGGGCGCTCTGCCCGCTCAGGGCGCCTCGGGCTCCGCGCGCACCACCCCGGCGTAGGCGTGGGCCATGATGGTCTCCGCGGCGTCGAGGGCGCGGGCGTCCGTCGCGGCCGTGCGCAGCGCGACGATCTCCCCGCCCGGCAGGGGGGTCTGTCGCAGCAGCGCCGCCGCCGCCCGCACGGCCTCCGGCGCGCCCTCGTCGACGGCGAGGGCGGCGAGGTGGTCCATGTACGAGCGGCCGTAGGCCTCGGGCAGCGGGTCGAGCGTCGCGAGCCACCCGTTGAGGCTCACCCCCGCGGCGCGCCGACACCCCGCGAGCCCCGCCCGGCCGTTGTGCGCGGCGTAGGCCCGCCTCGCCTGCTCCAGCTCGCCCATCGAGGCCCGCAGCCACTCGCGCGGGGTGTAGCGGTAGAGCCAGTGCTCGGGATCGGGCTCGCGCATCGCCCCGATCACCGCCCCACGATGTCGTCGAGCGCGGAGGCGTGCGCCTCGCGCATCTCGTCGAGGCCCCAGCTCGCGACACCCTCCAGCGAGAGCGACGCGCCCCCGACCCTGCCCAGGAAGGCGCACGGGACGCCCGCCTCGGCCACGCGGCGGGAGAAGAGCTCGAGCACGTAGGGCGTGACCGAGACCACCACCCGCGAGGGGTCTTCCCCGAAGAGCCCGCCCGGGGTCACGGCGTACTCCGCCGGTAGCGAGAGCACCGCGCCCGACTGGCCCAGGATGCACGCCTCGGCGAGCGCCACCAGCAGGCCGCCCTCGGCGCAGTCGTGCGCCGACGCCAGCAGCCCCTCCCTCGCCGCGCGCACCAGCAGCGACTGGAGCGCCGCCTCCGCCGCGAGGTCGATGGAGGGCGGCCGACCGCACACCCTGCCGGTGCGGCGGGTGAGCCACTCGCTGCCGCCCAGGCGGTCGTCGCCGCGAGGACCCAGCACGAAGACGTGGTCGCCCGCCGTGCGGAACCCGGCGCCCACCACGTCGCTCACCTTCTCGAAGAGGCCCACCGCGCCGATGGTCGGCGTGGGCAGCACCGCGCGGGGGCCGCCCTGCTCGGTGGTCTCGTTGTAGAGGCTCACGTTGCCGGAGACGACCGGCACGCCGAGGGCCTTGCAGGCGTCGGCGATGCCGTCGATGGCGTCGCGAAACTGCGCCATGATCTCCGGGCGCTGCGGGTTGCCGAAGTTGAGGCAGTCGGTGAGGCCGATGGGCGCGGCGCCCACGCAGGCGAGGTTGCGGCACGCCTCGGCGACGGCCATCGCGGCGCCGGTGCGAGGGTCGAGCTCGCAGAAGCGGCCGTTGCAGTCGCTCGACATGGCGATGAGCTTCTCCCGGCGGCCCCGCTCGTCCTCGCAGTAGAGCCGCACCACCGCGGCGTCGCCCGCCCCGGGGCGCACCATCGTCCCGTCGCGGACGATGTGGTCGTACTGGCGGTAGATCCACGCGCGGCTGCCGACGTTGGGCGCCGAGAGCAGCTCCAGCAGGTCGGAGCGGGGGTCGAAGGCGAGGCCCGTCGCGTCGACGCCGTAGCGGTCGGTGAGCCTGGAGTCCTCGACGCAGGGGCGGGTGTAGACCGGCGCCGCGTCGGTGAGGAGGTCTACCGGGAGGTCGACCACCACGGGGGGATCGTCGGGCCACGGAGCGCCGGAGAGCGGGTCGTAGCCGGGCGTGGCGCGCACCACGAAGCGGCCGGTGTCGGTGACGCGTCCGACCACCTGCGCGTCGAGGTCCCACTTGGCGCAGATGTCGAGCACGCGCTGCTCCTCGCCCGCGCGGGCGACCATGATCATCCGCTCCTGCGACTCGCTCAGCAGGATCTCGTAGGGCGTCAGGTGCTTCGCCCGTCGCGGCAACCGGTCGAGCCAGAGCTCGACGCCGTTGCCCGCGCGCGAGGCCATCTCCACGGTGCTCGACGTGAGGCCCGCGGCGCCCATGTCCTGGATGCCCTCGAGCACCCCCGCGGCGAAGATCTCCAGGCAGCCCTCGAGGAGCAGCTTCTCCATGAAGGGGTCGCCCACCTGCACCGTCGGGCGCTCGGCCTCCTCGCCCTCCTCGAACTCCGCGCTCGCCATGGTGGCGCCGTGGATGCCGTCGCGCCCGGTGCGCGCGCCCACGTAGAGGATCGGGTTGCCCACGCCCTTCGCCTGGCCGAGGAAGAGCCGGTCGCTGCGGCAGAGGCCGAGCGCGAAGGCGTTGACCAGGATGTTGCCGTTGTAGGCCGCGTCGAACTGCACCTCGCCCCCGACGGTCGGCACGCCGAAGGCGTTGCCGTAGCCCGCGATGCCCGCGACCACGCCGCGCAGCAGCCCCGGCGTGCGGGGGTGCGAGGGCTCGCCGAAGCGCAGCGAGTCCATCACCGCGACCGGCCGGGCGCCCATGGTGAACACGTCGCGGAGGATGCCGCCCACGCCCGTCCCGGCCCCCTGGTAGGGCTCGATGAAGGACGGGTGGTTGTGCGACTCCATCTTGAAGACCACCGCCCAGCCGTCGCCGATGTCGACGACCCCGGCGTTCTCGCCCGGGCCGTGGATCACCCTCGGCCCCTTGGTGGGCAGGCGCTTCAGGTGCACGCGCGACGACTTGTACGAGCAGTGCTCGGACCACATCACCGACAGCACCCCGAGCTCGGGGAAGCTCGGCGTGCGGCCGATCGCCTTCAGGGCGGTGGCGTACTCGTCCTCGGTGAGCCCGTGCTCACGGGCCAGTTCAGGGGTGACCGCGGGTTCGCGCGACATGGCTGTGGGGTCCCTGGGTTGTCTCAGCGCGCCAGGGCGGCGCGCACGGCGGAGTGGAAGAGCAGGCGGCCGTCGGTGCCGCCGAGGATGGGCTCGGCCATGCGCTCGGGGTGCGGCATGAGCCCGAGCACGTTGCGCCGCGGGCCGCCGTAGAGCCCGGCGATGTCGTGCAGCGAGCCGTTGGGGTTGGCCGGGAGGCGAGCGTCGGGCGCCGCCGCCGGCACATAGCGGAAGGCCACGAGGGACTTCGACTCCAGCGACTGGAGCGTCGCCTCGTCGGCCTGGTAGCGGCCCTCGGCGTGGGCGATGGGCAGGCGCAGCACGCGGCCGCGGAGGTCTTGCGTGAAGGGGCCGTCGGCGTCGACCCGCACCAGCACGTCGCGGCACTCGAAGCGGAGGTGCGCGTTGCGGGTGAGGGCGCCGGGGAGCAGCCCCGCCTCGGTGAGGATCTGGAAGCCGTTGCAGATGCCGAGGAGCAGCCCGCCGCGCTCGACGTGGCGGCGGACGTCGGCCATCACCGGGGCGAAGCGGGCGATGGCGCCGCAGCGGAGGTAGTCGCCGTAGGAGAAGCCGCCAGGGAGCACCACGAGGTCGGTGCCCGCGGGGAGCGTCGGGGTCTTGTGGAAGACGTAGGAGGTCTCGACCCCGACCACGTCACGCAGCGTGTGCAGCGCGTCGAAATCGGCGTTCGATCCTGGGAACTGAATCACCACCGCACGCATCGACGGGCACCGCCTCCTCGTAAGACGGGCGGAACCCTAGTGGCTCCCGCCGCCCCAGCGCAAGCAGCCTATGGGGAGCGGGGGGCCCGCCGGGCGGCCGAGCTCGCTGGGGGGTGGACACCGCACTCCGCGGCTCCCGCAGCGGCGAAACCGATGCGCGCGACAGGGCATCCGAGTTGAGCTAGTTCGGCGTGGACAGTGCGCCGGTGCGTCAGCGAGACGCCGCGTAACCAACGAGGTCTTCCTCATGCGAGTGCTCGACATCACGAGCGCGTTTTCGAATTCGTGTGGCGGCATCAAGCGCTACTACCGCGAGAAGGCGAAGGCGCTCCCCCGGCTCGGCGTGGAGTGTCACTTCGCGGTGCCCGGCGAGGAGCGATCGAGCGAGGCCTTCGGCGAGGGGACGCTCCACCGGCTGCCCGGTCCGCCGATGCCGGGCAACGGCGCCTACCGTCTCTTCGGTCTGCGGGCGGGCATCGGCGAGCTCATCCAGCGGCTCCAGCCCGACGTGATCGAGGTCGCGAGCCACTACGCGCTGCCCGACATCGTGCTGCGCGCGGCGCGCAGAGCGCAGAAGCCTCCGCGGGTGGTGGGCTACTTCCACAGCCATCCCCGGCAGGTGGTCGAGAACATCACCCACGGGCACTCGTCCCGCTCCGGCGGCGACGCGCTGGCCGAGTTGGTCTGGTCGTTCTTCCGCCGTCAGCACCGCCGGTACGACGCCACGCTGGTCGCGTCCCCGACGCTGGGGCGCGAGCTCTCCGAGCGCGGGTTTCCCCGGGTGCGCGAGGTCGGCCTCGGGGTCGACGTGGAGGTGTTCTCCCCCGCCGGGCCGACTCCCCGCGGCGCCCCGCCCACCATCTGCTACTCCGGGCGCTTCACCGTCGACAAGGAGCTTCCGGTGCTTCTCGCGGCCTTCGACCGCGTGCACGCCGCCACCGGCGCCCGCCTCCTCCTGGTGGGCGACGGACCGATGCGCCCCGAGCTGGAGGCCTTCGCGCTCGGTCGCCCGGCGGTCACCGTCGGCCCCTACCTCGACTCGCCCGCCGGGGTCGCTGGGGTGCTCGCGTCGAGCGACGTGGTGGTGGTCTCCAGCCGCTCGGAGACCTTCTCGCTCTCGACCGCGGAGGCCATCGCCTGCGGCGCTCTCGTCGTGGGGCCCACCGAGGGCGCGGTGGCCGACCTGATCCGCTACACCGGCGCGGGGCGCTGCTTCCGCGCGGGCGACGCGGACTCCCTCGGCGACGCCCTCATCGCGGCGCTCTCCGCCGACGCGAGCGCCCGCTCCGCGCAGGGCGCCGAGGGGAGGGCGCGGATGGTCGAGCGGTACACCTGGTCCGCCGTGATGGAGCGCCTCGTCGACGCGTACCGCGACGCGCTCGCCGCGCCGGTCCTCCAGGGTCGATAAGCCCCGGTGGCGGGTCGCGGCGCCCCGCGATCTGCGCTATGGCCCCGGGCCTTCACCGATGGCCGACCAGACGACCAGCGACCCCGCGCGCGACCGCATGCTCCATGGACCGCTCGCCTGGACGGTGCTCCGCTTCGGCGCCCCGCTCGCCGCGGCCATGGTGCTGCAGGTCGTCTTCAACCTCGTCGACCAGTACATCATCGCGAGGCTCCCGCCGGTCCTCTCCGACGCCTCGCTCGACGCCCTCGGCATCTGCGACATGGTCGCGGCGCTGGGGACCATCCTCTCCTACGGGGTCTCCTCCGCCACGGCCACGCTGGTGTCCCAGGCCCGGGGGCGCGGCAACCAGCGCGAGGTCGCCGAGATCGCCTGGGGCAGCGTCGGGCTCGTGACCCTGATGGGCCTCGTCTTCGGCGCGGTGGCCATCCTCGGGGCGGACGTGATCGTGCACAGCCTCCTCGGCGCCAAGGGGCTCGTGCGCGAGCTCGCCGGGGCCTACCTCCGGGTCATCGTCGGAGGAATCGTCACGGTGTTCGTGATGTTCCAGGTGACGGCGGTGCAGCGCTCGATGGGGCACTCGAAGCTGCCCCTCGCGGTGTTCGCCTCGGGCAACGTCCTCAACCTCTTCCTCGCGGTGCTCCTCGTCTACGGCCCCGGCCCCGCGCCCGCGATCTTCTCCTGGGGTCCTCCCATCGCCGCCGCGCTCGGCCTCCCCCGCTGGGGCGTCGTGGGCGCTGCCTGGGCGACGGTCATCGCCCGCGCGGCGGTCATGATCGTCCCGCTCCTCCTCCTGCGCCGCGAGCTCGAGGTCGCCTCGCACGAGGCCCCCTTCCTCCCGTCGCGCGCCGTGCTGGGCCGCCTGGTCGCGCTCGCCTGGCCGACCAGCACGCAGTTCACCGTACGCATCGGCGCGGTGCTCCTGGTCATCGCCCTGGTGCACCACTTCTTTACCACCCCGGGTAACAGCGACGCGGGCACCGCCTACGCGCTCTGCCTCCGCATGGAGACCATGGCCCTCTTCGTCTCCATGGGCTGGGGCGGCGCGGCGCAGACCCTCGTCGGCACCAACATCGGCGCCGGCCTCTACGACCGCGCCCAGCGCGCGGCCTGGATCACCGGGGCCTACAACGTCCTCACCATGCTCGGGCTCGCCGCGCTCTTCATCGGCGCGGGGGAGCACTTCCTGCGCTTCTTCACCACGCAGGAGGCCATCGTGCAGCGCGCGAAGGACTACCTCCTCTTCGTGGGCCCCTCGTACATGGCCTTCGGCTTCGCGATCGTGCTCGGCAACGCGCTGGTCGGCGCCGGGGCCACGAGGCTCGCGCTGCGCATCGACCTCGTGCTGGTGCTCGCGGTGCAGGCCCCGCTGATGCTGGCGGTGACGGCCCTCTTCCACGCCCCGCCCTCGGGCCTCTGGACCGCCGTGGTGGCGGTCAACCTCGTGAGCGCGCTCGTCTACACCTTCGTCGCTCGCAAGAAGTCTTCATGGCGCAGCTTCAACGTCTGATCGTCCTGGGGGTGCTCGTCGCCGCGGGCCCCGGGTGCCGCTGGTGGCGCAGGAGGCACCCGCACGCTCGCCCGGCCGCGGTGAGGGACGTGGCGACGGCCTGCTACGACGCGCGCTTCGTCACCGGGCAGCGTATTCCCCAGCGGTTGGAGGGCGACCACCCGGCGGTCTCGGGCACCGCCGGAGCGCGGGTCTTCGCGTGGCGCACGCCGCGGGGCGTGTACGGCTGGTGGGAGGGCATGAGGGCGCCCGCGCAGCTCGCCGAGGGGGCGGTCACCGAGGGGCCCACGGTGGTGGTGCGCCGGGGCGTGGCGATGGTCGGCTGGGGCGACGCCCGCGGCGCGGCGCTCCGTACGCTGGCGCAGGACGCGGCGGTGGGCGAGCCCACCCGATGGGACGGCGCGGTCCACGCGACGGTCGCGGTCGCCGGGGACTACGCGCTCTGGGTGGGTCAGCTCGGGGAGGGCGGAGGGCTCGCGGCGCGCGGGCTCACCGACGCGGCGGCGCAGGCCTTCGCGGAAGGGGGCTCCGGCCCCGCGGTGACGGCGCTGCCCGACGGGTTCATGGTGGCCTGGACGGCGCGCGACGGAGGGGCCACGGTGCTACGGGGGCGGCCGCTGACGCTCGACGGCACAGCGCGAGGGGAGGCCTTCGAGGTGCAGCGCGCGCCCGGGGTGATGGGCGCTCCGAGCCTGGCGCGCGGCGGCGACCGGCTGCTCTTCGCCTGGAGCGACCACCGCTCGGGCGACGCCGGGCTGCACGTGCTCACGACCGACCTCTCGGGCGCCAGAGCGGGGGAGCCGCAGCGGCTGTCGATCCGCTACACGGACGACTCGATGGCTTCGGTGGCGGCGGCGCAGCGGGGCTTCGGGGTGGCGTGGTCGGAGCCGGTGTCCGGGGCGGCGCCGCGGTCGTACCTGGCGAGGGTGGACTCGCGCGGCCGCAGGCTGGGGTCGGCGATGCGGGTGGCCGTGGAGGACGACGCGGGCATGGCGCATCCGTCGCTGCGGTGGGAGCGTGCGGGCTTCGTGCTGGCGATGGCCCGCGCGGACGGGACCCTGGATCTGCGGCGCACGGGGCCGCTGGGCTGCGACGAGCCGCTGGAGTGAGCCGATGGGATCGAGGCGTGAAGAGGATGCCTGGCGGCTGATCGCGGTGTTGCAGAGCACCGCGGCGCTGGGCTCGTCGCTGGCGTTGAAGCTCTACGAGGTCGCGGTGGGCCTGCACCTCGAGCGCAAGGAGTCGGCCTCGCTGGCGGGCGACGACGGCGTCGGCACGGTGCGCGCGGTGGGCCGCGAGCTGCTGCTGGGGGTCATCAGCGGGCCGGGCTTCGAGGCGCAGCTCGACACGCCGACGGGGCGCTGCATGGTGAGCTACATCGTGACGAGGGAGGGCCTCGCCCACGCCGAGGAAGAGATCCATCGGCAGCGCGACGAGGCGCAGCGCTGGAACTGACGCGGAGACCGCGGTTGACCGGCGGGGCAGGGCGATCTAATCGAAGCGCTCCCTGAACCTGCAGTGCTTCGAGGAGAGACGACGTGGCCGGAGTGATCGAGATCAAGTCCGCGCGGGAGATCGACGACCTGCGCGCATCCTGTCAGATGGCCGCGGAGACCCTGCTGATGGTGGGGGAGCAGCTCCGCCCGGGGATGACCACCGACGAGATCAACACCCTCGTCCACGAGGACACCATCCGTCGCGGCGCCATCCCCTCGCCGCTGAACTACCACGGCTTCCCGAAGTCGGTCTGCACCAGCGTCAACGACATCGTGTGCCACGGCATCCCGAGCGCCCAGAAGCTGCGCCCCGGGGACATCATCAACGTCGACGTGACGACGCTCTTCAACGGCTACCACGGCGACACCTCCGCGACCTTCTACGTGGGCGAGCCGTCGGCCGAGGCGCGGCTGGTCACCGAGGTGGCGCGCAAGAGCCTCGAGGTCGGCATCGCGGTGGTGAAGGACGGCGCCCGCATCGGGGACATCGGCGCGGCCATCCAGGAGTACGCCGAGAAGCAGGGCTGCTCGGTGGTGCGAGACTTCGTGGGGCACGGCATCGGGAGGAAGTTTCACACCGAGCCGCAGGTGCCGCACTACAAGCCGGGGCGCGACGCGGCCAACCCCCGGATGCGCTCGGGCATGGCCTTCACCATCGAGCCGATGATCAACCTCGGCACCTGGGAGGTCGACGTCGACCCGAAGGACAAGTGGACCGTGCGCACCCGCGACCGCCGGCTGAGCGCGCAGTTCGAGCACACCATCGTGGTCACCCGCACCGGCTGCGAGGTGCTCACCCGCCGCGCTCGCCCCCTCGCCAACAGCGAGAACATCGACCTGCTCCTCGCCAACGGCTGAGCCTCCACCCCCCCTCCCGATGGACGACCGACTCGCCCGCTACGTCACCAACCTCGACCGCGAGGTCTTCGCCCTGCGCGACCTCCCGGAGGAGGTCATCGCGGTGCTCTTCGCCTACTACTCTCGCTCACGCGACGACCTGCGCACCAACCTCCGTCGCCTGCTCGACGACCACGAGCTCGACGTCCTCGGGGCCCCCTCGGCCTCGGGCCCCACGCTGGGCACGGCGCAGGAGAAGGCCCGCGCCTTCCACGAGAAGTGGGTGGTGGGCTACGGGCACTCCTCGGTGGCCGAGCACGCGGTGGTGCACCTCGCGGTGGAGCGCTGCTCCATCCTCGCGGCCAAGGCCCTCGAAGAGGCCCGGCTCGCGGCCTTCACCGAGAAGTCGACCCGCTACGTGCGCTTCGACGAGGGCACCCTCGTCACCGACATCGGCCTGCCCCCGCCGCTCGCCGAGAGCTACGAGGCCCACGCGCGCCGGCTGCTCACGGTCTACGAGCAGCTCGCCGACCGGGTCGAGCGCGCGCTCACCGCCCGCTACCCCGTCCCCGAGGGGACCAACCCCAAGGTCCACGCCGCCACGCTGCGCGCCCACGGCTGCGACCTGCTGCGGGGCCTGCTTCCCGCTGGGGTCCCGACCAACGTGGGCGTCACCATCAACGCCCGCGTGCTCGAGCAGCACATCGGCAAGATGCTGGGCTCGCCCCTCGCGGAGGTGCGCCGCATCGCGGGCTCGATGCGCGACGAGGCCTCGGCCATGGTCCCCACGCTGCTCAAGTACACCTCGCCGTCGGCCCACCGCGTCGGCGTCCACGAGCGGGTGATGCGCGCCCACGGCGCCCTGCACGCGCTCCCCGAGCGGGAGGAGGACGCGCTCGTCCGCCGGCTCGATCATAGCCCCGACCCGCTGCGCACGCTGGCGACCGCCGTGCAGTGCGAGCTCTTCGGCGCCTCCTGGCGGCAGGCCTGGCACGCCGCGCACGACCCCGAGCACGCCCTCTCGCTGGTGCGCGCCTACCTGGGCGACCGGGGGCCCCACGACGCCCCGCTGCGCGCCCTGGAGCAGGTGCAGTTTCGCTTCGAGGTGTGCTGCGACTACGGCGCCTGGCGCGACCTTCAGCGCCACCGGATGGTCTCCGCCTCCACCCCGAGGCTCGGCACCCGCGAGGGCTACGTGCTCTCCGAGGAGCTCGACGCCATGGGCTTCGGCCCGGCGGTGCGCGAGGCGCTCGAGTCCATCGTCGAGCCCCACCGCGCCATCGCCGCGTCTCACCCCTGGGAGGCGCAGTACCTCGTGCCGCTCGCATACCGGGTCCGGTATGTGTTCCAGGCCAACCTGCGCGAGCTCTTCCACCTCGTCGAGCTGCGCTCGGCGAGGCAGGGGCACGAGGCCTACCGCAAGGTCGCCCAGGCCCTCGGCCGCAGCGTCACCGAGGTGTGCCCCTGGCTGGCCGAGCATCTCCGGGCTGACTACGCGGCGTATCCCTTCGCTCGCCACTGAGCGCATAGGTCGTCCAACGCGGGACGGTTCTGGCTCGAGATCGCTCAGGTCGACGAAACACCCAAACCACGAAGTTCCCGCTCCCGCGGCCCTCACCCGGACCGCCTGGGAGAGCTCGCTGGCATCCTCGTCGGGTACGTCGGGCTCGTCGACGGGCTCGTCGAGCGCATCCGCGGCGAGATGGGCTTCCCCTGCAAGGTCATCGCGGCGGGCGGCGAGCTGGCCGAGCGGTTCGGCGAGTACCTGCTCGCGCGCGGCTGAGGTGGTCGAGCGCGCGGCGACGTACCGCGGACGCGGGTGGTGCCTCGGCCGAGCGAGTGCCACGCGGGTCACCCGGGCGGTGCCACGAGCGCGCTGACGCCCGGGTGCGCGATGCGCCGCGGCCCGACGATGGCGTACACCGTCTGGCTCACGCCGGTGCAGGGGCCGACGCGCTCGAGCCCGTAGCGGTGCGCCGCCTGGGAGAGCACCGCCTCGGGGATCGCCATGACCCCGACGCCCTCCGCGCACGCCGTCTTGGCCAGCGCGGAGTCGGAGAACTCCGCCACGACCCTCGGCGTCACGCCGACGCCAGCGCACCACGCGTCGAGCGCTCGGCGCAGGGCGCTCCCGCTCGCGGGCATCAGCGTCGGGGCGCCGTCGAGGCTCGCCGGAAAGCCCTTGCGGAGGGAGGGCGCCAGCGCGGCGTCGGCGACCCAGCACAGCGGCGCATCGCGCAGCCGCTCGGCGCGCAAGCCGACGGCGTCGGTGGGCAGGTCGTCGGCGCCCGCGAGGACCACGTCGACGACGTGCGCCCGCAGCTGTTCGACGAGCTGCTCGAGGCTGGCCTCCCGGCACACGAGCTGACCGCCGCCGAGGGCCTTCATCGCGGGCGCGAGCACCTGCCAGGCGAGCAGCTTGGGGAGGGAGTCCTCGACGCCGACGACGAGTCGTCCGGGGGCGCGCCCGGCGCCGCCCTCCAGCGTGCGGAAGATCTCCTGCCCGAGGGCGTGGATCTCCTCCGCGAAGACGAGCACGACGCGCCCGGTGTCGGTCAGGGTCATGCCGCGGCTGCCGCGGACGAACAGCGTCTCGCCGAGCGCGCTCTCGAGCTGCAGCACGTGCTCGCTGAGGGTCTGCACCGCGAGGCGCAGCTCGCCCGACGCGCGGGCCAGGCTGCCGGTGCGCGCGACGACGCGAAAGTAGATGAGCTGGTGGTAGTTGAGCCAACGGTCCGAGGTGGGCATCAGTGGGGGGGCGCTGCCTTCCGCGCGGCGGTCGCCGGCGGGCAGGAGGGAGCAAGCGCGATGCCGGTGAGGGCTACGGCGCGCAGCCGTGGGAGGCGAGGTACTGCTGTCGGGCCGCCGCGGTGGCGGCCACGGCGTACTGTCGCGCGGCGTCGTCGAGGCACTCGCGCTCGTGCGGCGGGTCGCCGTTGGCGACGCCGTGGCACCAGCTCACGAGGGAGGGTCGACACCGGTCCCACGCGGGCTGCGCGTCGACGGGGATCGGCGTGGAGGTCGCGCCGGTCGTGGCGCACCCGACCAGCAGCGAGAGCGCGAGCAGGCGTGCGGCGCCCACCTCAGGCCGCCGCCTTCCCGTCGATGCGGCGCAGGGCGCTCCACGCCTCGATCACGGCCTCCTCGATCGCCCGGTGGGGTCGCCGGGCCTTCGCGTCGACGGCCAGCGTCGGGGCGCCCGGCCGCTTGAGCCGCAGCTCGACCCGGGCGGTCCAGCGCTCGCCGACGAGCGGGAGCGCCTCGCGGCGGACGATGACCGTCGCGCCGTCGACGAGGGCGCGGTGGCCGTAGAGCGCGCGTCTCGCCTGCGCGTCGCAGAACGCCGAGAGCGACGCGCGGGTCGCCGTGTCGAGACTGAACAGTTCGAGGTGTACGCGGACTTCCATGGTCACTCTCCCGGCGGGCCGCGGCGCGTGCCCCGGCGTCGCCTTCACTGAAGCGTGAGATGGCCCCACGCGCAGGGCGGGACCATCAGGGAATCCAGGAGCCACGGTCAGCCCGGATCGGGCGGGGCGCGCGGCCGTTCAAGCGTGCCGCGCGGTGCGACATTCCGCCGCCTCGTCGCCAGCTCGTGTGGGTGCCCTCCCCCGGTCTCTTCCACCTGCTCGAGGCCGTCTCGTTTCGCGCCACGCCGCCCCGGTCGACGCTGGCGTCGGCGCCGACCCGACGAGCCGCGGTGATGGCGTCTCCGTCGATGCCGATCACGCCGCGGAGGCTCCTTACTTCGGGGCCGCGCTCCCCTTCGAGCTCGCCCTCCGCGGCCGGCTCTCGACGGCGGTCTTCGTCGTGGGCAACGTCGACATGGACGCCCAGCCCGTGCTGGCGCCGGGGGTCGGCGTCCCCGTCGAGGTCCACGGGTGGACGCGCTCGCTGCTCGCGTGGCGCTCCTCCCGCCGCGGGCCCCGGGGCGGCGGGCTTCTTCGCCGCGACGCTCTCGCACGTCGCGCTCGACAGCCTGATGCACCACGACCTCTCGCCGCTCTGGCCGTGGCGCGAGGGCAACCCGGTGATCGATCGCGTCGACGTGGCGATCAGCTTCGGGATGTGGGCCCCGAACGCGCTCTGGTGCGCTGTGACGCTCTGGCGGGTGCGCCGCGACCAGATCGAGCACCGCGCGCGGGCTGGACTCGCGCAGCTGATCGCGATGTGACGGCAGGCCGCGGAGGGGGGGGAGGAGGGGGAGAGGAGGCCGGGCGCGGAGGCGGACGCTATGCCCCGCCGATCATGGCGAGGCTGGTCCCGAGCGCGAGGGCCAGCTTGCTCGCGATGATGTACCAGGGCACGAGCTCGGTCGGGGCGACGTGATTGCCTTCGTTCTGCATGGTGGGCACTGCTCCTTCTGCGACGTGAGATGGCACTCGCGACGCCGCGGGTCCGTGAGGTATTTCCGAAGGGAGGCTCTGCGCATTCGCGCCTTCGGGCGCGGTGCCCGGGGTGATCGCGCGGAGCCCGGGGGCGTCGGCCGCGAGGTGCGCGAGGGTGAGGGTCACGGGTCGGTCGCGGGCGTCGACGACCATGCGCACCGCCCCGAGCACGCCCGCGTCGAGCGCCGCCGGAGTGCGCGCCACCGCGCGCGTCGAAGGGGGATGAGTCGTCGGACGCGGGACAGCTCTGACACGAGATCGCTCAGGGTTACGGGACACCCAAACCAGGTAGTTCCCGCTCCCGCGGCCCTCACGCGGAGCTCGTGGGAGAGCTCGCTGACCGAGTCCAACGCCCGACTCGCCCCATTCGTGCCCACCTCGCTCGCATCACGGCCTTCGTCACCCCGCAAGCCACGGACGACGCCCCCGGCCATCACCTCGCGCGGCCCATCACGGACCGTCGCGCGAGCGCCGCGTCCGGAGCAACTCCCTTCCTCGCCGCGATAGGACGGTCGACCGCAGCTGCGAGGGCACGGCGGGTCGTGCCCCGCACCGCTTCGCTCGTCGCGGCAGGGGGCACGAGGCCTACCGCAAGGTCGCCCAGGCCCTCGGCCGCAGCGTCACCGAGGTGTGCCCCTGGCTGGCCGAGCATCTGCGGGCTGACTACGCGGCGTATCCCTTCGCTCGCCACTGAGCCTCTCTCGCCGCCAGGCGGCCGCGAGGTGCGCCGCCCACCAGACCCCCACCAGCCCGAGGCAGAGCTTCGCCAGCGCCACGTAGCGCCCGGTGATCTTCAGCTCGTCCCAGTGGTGCTGGTCGCGCAGCTTCGTCATGTCGCCGTCCTCCCCGAAGGATCCGTCCCAGGGGATGCGCGACCAGTCGAGGGCGCAGCCTCGCCAGAACATCGACGCGTCGACGAGCACCCAGGCCCCGAGCGCGAGCGCCGCCCAGCGGAAGTAGTCCCAGCGGCTGCGGTCGGGCATCCGATGGTGGAAGAGCAGCACCAGGGTCGCGCCGTAGACCAGCTCGCCGCCGCAGCCGCCGAAGGTGACCCACATCTCCTGCGTGCCGAGGTCGAGCGCGAAGGTGCCGATGAAGAGCGCGACCGCGAAGAGCGCGGGGCCCACCACCAGCGCCGCCGAGCGTCGCATCACGCCGATGCCGACGAGCCCGAGCACCGCCGCCAGCATGCCGACGAAGACCGTCCACGAGCGGCCCGGGAAGATCAGCGTGAGGCCCACCGGCAGCGGCAGCGCCTTCCACGAGCAGGCCCAGGCGACGCTCGCGTGGCCGAGCTCGTGGAGCGACACCCGCACGCCCCAGAGCAGCAGCGAGGGCAGCGTGAAGCCGCGCAGCACGAGCGCCGCGAGCAGCGCCACCGGCACGGCGAGGGCGGACTGCCGGAGCGAGAGCGGACGCCAGCGGGGCACGTCCGGGTCGAGCGCGACCGGGGCCTCGACCACGGGCCGGGGGGCGCGGCGGCGGGCGAGGGCCTCGCGCATGAGGGGGAGGGCGCTCGCGGGGGAGAGGGTGCCCGAGCAGTAGGGGCAGCGCTCGATCCACGGGCCGCGGGGGAGGGCGAAGGGGACGCGGTCGAGGCAGACGCCGGGGCAGCGGGGGCAGGGCCTGGCGTCGAGGGCGACGTCCATCGACGGCGGGCTCACCGGGGCCTCGTCGAGGAGGTCGTCGGCGTGGCCGACGAGGCGGCCCAGGCCGCCGGGCTCGCACCAGACGAGGGCGCAGTGGGGGCAGTCGAGCGCGGCGGCCGAGAGGTCGGCGGCGCGCAGGGTCATCGGCCGGGAGCAGCCCGGGCACGCCAGCGAGGTGCCACCGACGCCCAGGGGGTCGCTCACTCCGGGCCGTCCCCCGATCCCATCGGGCACCACACCTGACGCGCGGCGACCTGCCGAAGCAGCTTCGCCCTCGCGGCGCGGTCGCGCGGGATGACCTCCGCCTCGGAGAGCACCAGCGCGGTGAGTTGCCGCCCGTAGCAGCAGCCCGTGTCGAGCCCGGTGGCGAAGTCCTCGAGCTGGAGGTTTCGACGCGCGTCGTGGCCGAAGACGATCTGCGCCGGGCCCTTCCAGCGCTGCGCCCAGGGGGTACCGGCGAGCTTGCGGCTGGCCTTGCCCTCGTCGTCGATGGAGCGGACGGTGAGCAGCGTCTCCTCGTCGCAGGCCGACGGGGCCTTCGACGGATCGACCCCGGCGTGCACCACCAGCATCTCGTGCTCGGGCAGCGAGATCATCAGCGGCAGCGCCGCCAGGAAGCCGAACTGCCGCTCGGTCAGCGCCTGGGCCACGGCGCGGTGCCGCTCGGAGAGCTTCACCTTGCGGTCGGCGCTGCGCTTGCCGTGCTCCTGCGCGTGGCGCCACCAGCTCAGCACCTTCTCGTCGTGGTTGCCGCGCACCGCCCACGCGCCGCACGAGCGCGCCAGCTCGACGACCCCGGCGGAGTCGGGCCCTCGCGCCACGAGGTCGCCCACCAGCACGACGCGGTCGACGCCCTGGGCGAAGCCCACGGAACGGAGCAGGTCATCGAACTCCAGCGCGCAGCCGTGGATGTCGCCCACGACGATGGTTCGTCCCATCAGCCGATCACTCTCCGTAGGGCGGGATCGTGATGGCCCGCCCCGTCCAGTCGTCCTTGATCCAGCGCCAGACCATCTGGCGGAAGTTCATCTTGGCCCGCGCCCGGGAGAAATACTCGTAGTACCCGAGCACGACGCGCGTCATGAAGATCATGTTGCGCTGCGACGGCGGCACCCGGCGCTGCTGGAGGAAGTAGGTCACCAGCTCCTTGGCGCCGCGCACGTAGCTGTACTCCGCGAAGTCGAAGGGCTCGTCCTTCTGGAGCCCCGCGGAGAAGTACTCCGCGATGCGCGACATGTCCGAGAGCTCCTGCGCGTTGTCACGGTCGGAGACGAGCTCCAGCGCGACCATCGCGTCCTTGAGCCCCTCCTCGTCTCCGGTCATCCGGGCCTTTACCATCGCGGTAAAGCCGATGATGAAGGACTCGTCGAAGATCTTCACGCAGCCGAAATCCAGGATGCCCAGCCGACCGTCGGGCAGCACCCGGTAGTTGCCCGGGTGCGGGTCGGCGTGCAGCACGCCCCCCTTCAGCATCTGGAACCAGTACGCGTCCGAGAGCCGCTCGACGACGCGCTCGCGGTAGGCCTGGTCGGGGTGCTTCAGCGCCTCTCCCAGGTCGACGCCGTCCAGGTAGTCGTAGGTGATGGTCCGCAACCCCGAGTAGCGGGTGTGCACCCTCGGGATCACCACCCAGTCGACGCCCTCGAAGAGCTTTCCCAGGAGCTGGGCGTTGTAGGCCTCGCGGCAGTAGTCGGTCTCCTGCGCGAGGTGCTCGGCGATCTCCTCGGCCACCGGGGTGAAGTCCAGCCGCTCGTTGCCCACCACGTCGGCGAGCAGGCGCTTCACCATCGCGGCGCCGAACTTCATGTTCTTGAGGTCGCCCTCCACCGAGGCGACGGCGCCGGGGTACTGCACCTTCACCGCGACCAGCGTCCCGTCCTTCAGGGTCGCGCGGTGCACCTGGCCGAGCGAGGCCGCCGCCAGGGCCGTGCGCGAGAAGTCCTTGAACAGCTCCTCCGGGGTCGCCCCGAGGTCCATCTCGATGACGTCCCGGATGGTCTCGTAGGACATCGGCGGCGCCGAGCTCTGCAGCGAGCGCAGCACCTCGCCGTACTCCCCGGGCAGCGCCTCGGCGTGGGTCGACAGGAGCTGGCCCACCTTCATCAACGGCCCCCGGAGCTCCTTCATGGTGCTCGCGATGCGCTTCGCGTTCTGGAGGTGCCGGCTGAGCTCCGCGTCCGCGCGGCCCTCGTCGCCGCGCAGCCGATCGACGATCTTGCCGCCCAGGTAGCTCGACGCGACCGCGCTCCCGAGCCACCCCGTCTTGAGCGTCCGCATCAGCCGCCCGGGGACCTTCTCTTCCGGCTCCTTCGCCATCGTTCTCCTTCAGCGCGCGCCAGGCGTACGAGGCCGGTGGCGCATCGAGGCGATCATTCTACCGCCCGGAAGGCGACCGCGACGGGGTCGTTGACCATCACCCGCACCCGGCCTCCCTCGACGAGCACCCGCCAGTGGGCGAGCCGCCGCGGCGCCGCGGGCCCGCTGATGGCGAGGCCGTCGCCGTCGAAGGACGAGCTGTGGCAGGCGCAGCAGAGCGTCGGGGTCTCGGAGGTCGCGCCATCCTCCGGGGGGACACACACGCGGCCGGGCGTGGGACCCACGATGCAGCCCTGGTGGGGGCAGACCGCCGACATGGCGAAGAGCCCGCGGCCGTCGCGCGCCACGATGATCTTCGCGCCCTCGAAGAGCCTCCAGCGCACCCGGGTCCACTCGTCGGTCGGGCCCGCGTCGACGGCCACCACCGGCTCGTCGCGGTCGCAGCGGGGGAGCCCCACGGCCAGCGAGGCCGCGCCCACGGAGGTCAGCCAGCGTCGCCTCGAGCGATCGGTCATGGCGCCCCGGGGAGCAGCGCGTCGAGCCGGGTTCGGAGCTCGCTGAGGGCCGCCGCGGAGCCCGCCGCGCGCCAGAGGATGCGGCCGTTTTCGTCCGTGAGCACCCACTGCGGCAGCGTGAGGCGGTCGGTGTGGGAGCGGAGCGCGCTCGCGAGGTCGAGCGCCATGGGGTGCGAGATGCCCGCCTGGAAGACCCACTGCTGGCAGAACGTGCGGGTGGCGGGGTCGCCGGGGACGCTGCCGTCGGTCAGCACCCCGACGACGCGAAGGCCCCGAGGGCGGTACGGGAGGTTGACGCTGCTCTGGATCGAGCGAGCCAGCTCGACGCAGCCCTCGCAGTAGCCCGTGGTGAAGGTCACCAGCGTGGCCCTCGCGGTCACCCAGTCGGGGCCCGCGAAGCGGAACGTGTTGCCCGCGCAGTCCGCGAGCTCGAAGGGCTGCATCACGCCGCCGACCAGCGTTCCGTAGGGCCCGGAGGGGTAGCGACGCGAGGGGTCGGGCCCGTCGCCGGTGACGATGGGCCGGTCGGTCGAGGCGTCGGGCACGCCGGCGCCCGCGTCGATCGCGACGGGGCGGTCGACCGGCGGCGCGTCGACCGGGGCGGTCTCCTCCACCACGACGTCGAAGCTGATCGGAACACCAGAGTCGAAGACGGCCCCCGGAGGCCGAGCGGGCTCGGGGAGGCAGCCGACGAGGCACAGGGCCAGGGCGGCGGTGAGGGGGCGAAGCGGCACGGTGCCCGTGTGATACAACCCGCGGCGCCATGCATCCACTGGCAGAGCGGGTTCTTCGCGGCGAGGTGCGCGCTACGGCGCGCTTGATGAGAGACATCGACGACCGCGCGGGCGACTGGCTCGGCGCGCTCGCCGACCTGCACCCACACACCGGCCGCGCCTGGATCATCGGCGTCACGGGCAACCCCGGCGCGGGCAAGAGCACGCTCACCGACCAGCTCATCGGGCACTACCGCAAGCAGGGCGTGCGCGTGGGCGTGGTGGCGGTCGATCCGTCGTCGCCCTTCACCGGCGGAGCGATCCTGGGGGACCGCATCCGGATGCAGCGCCACGCGCTCGACGGCGAGGTGTTCATCCGCTCGATGGCGACCCGTGGGCAGCTCGGCGGGCTCTCCCGCTCGACCGCCGACGTGGTGAGGGTGCTCGACGCCTGGGGCGCCGGGGTGATCATCGTGGAGACCGTGGGCGTGGGGCAGGACGAGCTGGAGATCGCGCGCCTCGCGCACTCCACCCTGGTGGTGATGGCGCCGGGGATGGGCGACGAGGTGCAGGCCATCAAGGCCGGCATCCTGGAGATCGCCGACCTCTTCGTGGTCAACAAGGCCGACCGCGAGGGCGCCGACGCGACCGTGCGCGACCTCGAGATGATGGTCGGCATGAGCCACGAGCTGCTGCACGCCGGCTCGCACTCCTTCGGCCACCACGGCGCGCGGCTCGACCGCGAGGCCGAGCACAAGGTGAGCGCGGAGGAGTGGTTCACGCCCGTGGTGAAGACCGTCGCGTCGCGGGGCGAGGGCGTCGCGCAGCTCGTCGAGGCGATCGCGAAGCACCGCGAGTGGCTCGGGCAGACGAGGGCGGGCGAGGAGCGGCGCGCGGCGAGGGCGAGGGACGAGCTCAGCCTGGTGTTTCGCGACCTGCTGGTGGAGGACGCGCTCTCGAAGGTGGGCGGCGCGATGGACGAGGCGGCGAAGCGGGTGCTCGCTCGGGAGTTCGACCCCTACCGCGCCGCGCGCGAGCTGCTGGAGCGCTACCGCGGGGGGTGAGGGCCGCTGGCGCGGTGGGGGAAGGCGATCACGTCGTCGAGGGTCTCGCGCCCGGCGACCAGGGCCACCAGCCGATCGAAGCCCAGGGCGTTGCCCGCGGCGGGCGGCATGCCCTCCTCCAGCGCGCGGAGAAAGCCCTCGTCGAGGGGGTACACCGGCAGGCCCAGCTCGGCCCGTCGGCGCTGGTCTTCGAGGAAGCGCAGGCGCTGCTCCTCGGGGTCGGTGAGCTCGTCGAAGGCGTTGCAGAGCTCGACGCCGGCGATGTAGAGCTCCGCGCGGAAGCACACGCTGGGGTCGTCGTCGCAGCGCCGCGCGAGCGAGGCGTGCACCGAGGGGAAGTGCGTGAGGAAGGTCGGCCGGTCGAAGCCGAGACCCGGCTCGACGTCCTGGGAGAAGCGCCGGAAGTACTCCTCCTCGTCGGAGGCGGCGAGGGCGATGGGGTCGGCGACGTCCGGCGCCCAGCGCGCGAAGGCCTCTCGCACGGTCATGTGCGCGAACTCCTCCTCCACGGAGATCTCGTTCTCGCCGAGACGGATCACCCCGGGCGAGGGCCCCACGGCGGCGACCGCTCGCACGAGGTTCTCCGTGTCGGCGAGCACGTCGTCGAGGCCCGCCCACGCGCGGTACCACTCGACCATGGTGAACTCCGGCTGGTGCCGTCGCCCGACCTCGCCCGCGCGAAAGCAGCGCGCGAGCTGGAAGCAGTGGTTCACGCCGCCCACGAGCAGCCGCTTCATGTGCAGCTCCGGCGAGGTGATGAGGAAGCCGTAGGGGGTGGGCAGCCCCGAGGCGGTGGGCTGCATGTGCCCGAGCACCCCGAAGGCCGAGAGGTGCACGTCGAGCCCGGGGCACGAGACGATCGCCGGGGTCTCGACCTCGAGGAAGCGCTGCGCGCGGAAGTAGGCGCGCACCTGGTCGCTCGCGTGGTGGCGCAGCGAGAGCCGCTGGCGCACGCCGTCCTGGGAGAGACGCCAGGTCTCGCTGCCGCGGGCGAAGGGAGAGCGCGTCGGCCGGTGGAGGCTCTGCGACTCGAAGGCCATGTAGACGGGAAACGCGCGGTCCGGAGGGAGGTAGAGGTCCGCCGGGTCGTGGTCGATCACGGCCCGCAGGCGCACGAGGTCGCCGGGGTCGAGGTCCCGCGTGCAGGCGCCGTTCACCTGGATGCGGTGCGGCCCCTCGGCGAGGAGGATGGTCTCGGGGAAGGGTCGGTCCAGCACGCGCCCGCAGAGGAGCCAGTGGCCCTCGGGGTGCGCGTCGATCCACTCGACGGGCATCAGCTCACCTGCTCCATACCTTGTGGTGTAAAACGGGGCCGCGGGTCGCGGGCGGGGGACCGACGGAGGCTCAGCGGGTCTTGGCGACGCGCTCGGAGTACTCGCCGGTGCGGGTGTCGATGCGGATGAAGTCGCCCTGGTTGATGAAGATCGGCACCTGCACGATGACGCCGGTCGAGCACTTGGCGGCCTTGAGCACGTTGTTGGCGGTGTCGCCCTTGAAGCCCGGCTCGGTCTCGACGACCTCCATCTCCACCCAGGTGGGCAGCGTCACGCCGATGGGCGTGCCGTTGTGCAGCAGCACCTGGCAGATGGCGTTGTCGAGGAGGAACCCGCGCTCCTCGAAGTGCTTGGCGTCGACGTGCGCCTGCTCGTAGGTGGCGTTGTCCATGAACACGAGCTGGTCGCCCTCGGCGTAGAGGTACTGCATCTCGCGCTCCTCGATGTCCGCGCCGGTGAGCTTCTCGCCAGACTTGTAGGTCCGCTCGAGGACGTTGCCGCTGATCATCGACTTCATCTTGACCGAGGTGGACGGCGTCCCCTTCCCGGGCTTGCGGAAGTCCACGCTGACGACCTGGTAGGGCTCGCCCTCGATGTCGATCTTGTTGCCGCGGCGGAGCTCGTTGATGTCGATGACTTGTCCCATGGAACGCGTGATCCCTTCGGCCGCGGCGATTACCATTGAGCGGGGCGACCCGCAAGCGCGAGGGTGCCCGCGGCGCTTGCCAGCGCCGACGCCGCTGGACTAAGGCCTGTCGGGCCATGTCGAGCCGCGACGTCGAGGAGGAGTTCCGGGAGATCAAGCGCGAGATCATCGAGAGCCGCGGCTTGATCATCAAGTCGAGCAACCTCACGAGCGCCCTCTCCGCGGACGTGAAGAGCATCGCCCGGCGCCAGGCGGGCTACGAGCGGCGCATCACGGTCAACAGCGCCACGGCCTACGTGCTCTTCGTCGTCGTGATCTTCGGCGGCATCAAGCTCTGGCTCGACGCCTCGCTGCGGGAGCGCGACGCCGAGCTGCGCGGGCTGCGCCGCACCGAGGAGCAGAGCCGGCGCGAGCTCGCCGTGGTCGTGCGCGAGAAGGAGGAGCGCGCCGCCCTCGACGCCCGCGCCCAGGCCTTCTACGACCTCGTCCGAGACGGCCGCCAGCAGGAGGTGGTCGAGTCGTGGGAGCAGCTCCGGCGGGAGCGCCTCACCGCGGTCGAGATCGCGATGTTCCAGGACGTGGTCGACCGCTTCCGGAGCAACCTTTCGGTCATCGCCTACCAGCGCGGCCTCGAGCACGCCCGCATGGCCCGCTACGCCGAGGCCGGCGAGTCCTACGAGGAGGCCATCCGGCTCAAGGACGACGCGGGCCACATCCCCTTCGTACGCATCGCCCAGGCCGACGCGCTGCGGCACCTCGGGCGCCAGCGCGAGGCGATCGTGATGCTCCAGGCGGTCGCCGACGGCAACGACCGCGAGGCCGCCGACGACGCGCTGCTCAAGATGTCCCAGTGCCAGGTCGACCTGCAGCTCTTCGGCGACGCCCGCACCACGCTCCGCACCCTGCTGCGCCGCTTCCCCTACGGCACCGTCGCCAACGAGGCGCGCAACTACCTCTTCCAGCTCAACGCGCCTACGGTCGGGCAGCGCCGCTGAAGCGGGCCGGGCTCGGCCCCTGCGCCGCGACGATCTCGTCGTCGACGCCCACCACCAGCGCCTCGCCGTCGACCACCGCCACGCGCAGCGTCGAAGGCAGCGCCCGGTCCGACGGCATCCCCGGCAGCACCCGCCCGGTCGGGCCGCCTGGCCAGCGGATCAGCCACTCTCCCGGCGCCAGGAGCGCGCTCGGGCAGCTCGGCGCGCACGCCGCGTAGGAGACCACGGCAGGCGGCGCCTGGAGCCACGGCCGGGCCCTGGCCGCGCTCGCGAAGACGGCATCGGCGCGGGTGAGCCACGCCTCCCGGCTCATCCCGACCCCGGGCTGCTGCACCCCGCCGACGATCGGGGCGACCAGCGCCCGCAGCCGCTCCGGGTCGCGCTGCTCGAGCGCCGAGCGCCACCCGTCGAGGAGCCGCGCCACCGCCGGGCGATGGTCGCCCAGCACCGCGACGGTCACGCCGTCGACCGATCGCGTCGCCGGCGGCAGGTCGTCGCCCCCCGCCGAGGACGAAGCCGGGAGGGGCGTCGCCGCGCAGCCCGCGAGCGCCAGCAGCGAGCCGCTTACATAGACGGGTAAGAAGCCCCTCAGGGCAGGTCGAGCCATCGCGCTTCGCGCACCTCGAGGTTGCGGTCGACGACGATCATCCCTCCGCCCTCCTCGGTGCCCCAGGGCCGCCAGCCTGTGCCGCCCGGTTCCCGGTCGGTGATGAGCACGTAGCGGAGCGTCTCGTGGCTGACCGGGAGGTCGCGCCGGCTGCACACCGCGCAGCGGGAGATTCCGTGGCGGCGCACCCAGCGCATGGGCATCTCCCGCGCGTACCCGACGGCGCCCTGCCCGTCGCTGAGAAGGAGCGCGAGCGGGGCGGTCGCGCCGAGGGTGGCGTCGAGCGCCCGGAGGCTGGCGGTGATGGTGTCGCGGAGCGCGGTGCGATCGGGCGAAGGATCATCGAGCAGGCCCGCGCGGAAGAGCGCGCCGAGGATGTGGTGGAAGAGCAGCTCGCTGTCGGTCTCGCCGCGCAGGCTGTTGGCGAGGAAGCCCGGCATCTCCGCGAGCAGCCGCTCCTTCCCGTCGCCGTCGAGCGGGAGCGTGCCGAGCGCGGCGAAGAGCCACTGGCGCAGGCGGAAGGGCTGGGTGTTGTCGGGGGTGCGGCCGCCCACGCGGGCCCGCCGCACGTGCGCCAGGAAGGAGCCCGTGCGCAGGTCGCCCGCGACCGCGAGCAGGTCGAGCGGCTGCGGCGTGCCGGTGGGCGAGCGGCGCAGCAGCACCTCGCTGCCCTGATGGCTCCCGATGCCGAATCCCTCACGGGCGTCCGGCTCGAGCCGCGCGCCCTCCTCGGCGGTGAGCACGCAGCGGACGCGGTCGATCTGGCTCGCGAAATATCCCAGGAGTCTCGGCATGGCCTCTCATCCTCCGCGCGGGGCCTAACGCCCTGCGCCAGCGAACTCTCTCACTAGGTAGCGCCGTCGCCTTCGCATCGCCCGAGGCAACTTACTCGTCCGGCGTCGCTTGACACACCCGAGGGTCTTTCTCTAGGTTCGCGCGCCCTGACTCCACCCCCCCTTCCGGCGGGGGCGACAGGATCACCTTCATGGCACCCCCCGTCATCCTCTTTGATCGCATTCCCGACGACGGGCTCCAGCAGGAGCTCGTCCTCGATGACGCGTGGCTCGCGGGGGTCTTCGAGGGCACCGGACTGATGACCGTGCCGGGCGCTCCGGGGCACGCGTCGGTGCGCCTCGACAAGGACGGGCGCAACGTCTTCCTGAGCGGTCGCTTCGAGGTGACGGCGCAGACCGACTGCGTGGCGTGCCTCGAGCGCATGACGCTCACGATGTCCGCCGACCTCGTGCTGCACCTGGAGCCCGCGGGCTCCACGAAGCCCGGCAAGGCCGCCCACGAGGAGGTCGAGCTCTCCCGCGATGAGCTCGACGTGGACGTGTATACAGACGACCGCATCGACCTGGCGCACTGGCTGCGCGAGGCGATCCTGTTGGAAGCGCCGCTGCACCCTCGTCACGAGGTCTGCCCGGTGAAGCTCGAGATGCCGGCGGCCCCTCCGCTGGCACGTGATGGAATCGACCCCAGGCTGGCGCCGCTCGCGCGCTTTATCAAGAAGGAGTAGTGAACCGTGGCAGTTCCGAAGAGGAGAACCTCGCGCACCGCGCGCAAGACGCGCCGAGCGAATCATGACAAGGTCGCGGCCCCCGCGCTGACCCGTTGCTCGAACTGCGGTGAGGTGCAGCGCCCCCACCGCGTGTGTCCCGCCTGCGGCTTCTACAACGGCCAGTCCGTGGTGGCGAAGCCCGCTCCGGCGCCGGCTTCCAGCGAAGGCTGATCCCCAGTCCCCGCCCAGCGATGAGCGTCGCGCTCGTGTTCCCAGGGCAAGGCGCGCAGTCCGTCGGGATGGGCCGCGACCTGGCCGAGCACGTGCCAGCCGCGCGGGCGGTCTTCGACCTCGTCGATGCCTCCCTCGCGGGCGACGCGCGCCCGCTGTCGTCGCTCTGCTTCGACGGCCCCGAGTCCGAGCTCACCCTCACCGCCAACACGCAGCCCGCGATCCTCGCGGTCAGCGTCGCCTGCCTGCGCGCGCTGCAGGCGGCGGTCCCCTCCCTCACGCCGGCCTTCTACGCGGGCCACTCCCTCGGGGAGTACTCCGCGCTCGTGGCGTCCGGCGCGCTCCGCCTCGACGACGCCGCGCGGCTCCTCCGGCTGCGCGGCCGCGCGATGCAGGACGCCGTGGCCCCCGGGGTCGGGGCGATGTCCGCCATCGTGATGCTCGACCTCCCCACCGTGCGCGCGCTCTGCGACGAGGCGATGTCGGCGCTGCCCGGCCTCGTGGTGCAGCCCGCCAACGACAACGCCCCCGGCCAGGTGGTGGTGGCGGGGCACGCCGAGGCCGTCGCCCGGGTCAACGCCCTCGCAGACGCGCGCCGCGGCCGGGCGATGCCCCTCAAGGTGAGCGCGCCCTTCCACTGCGCGCTGATGGAGCCCGCGGCAGCCCGCCTCGAGGACGCCCTCCGCACGATCACGCTCTCCGCCCCCTCGACGCCCATCGTGGCCAACGTCGACGCCGCGGCGACCTCCGACGAGGCCCGCGTGCGCTCGCTGCTCGTGCGCCAGGTGGCCGGGCTCGTCCGGTGGAGGGAGAGCGTCGAGGCCATGGTCGCCGCCGGCGTGACGACCTTCGTCGAGGTCGGCCCCGGCAGGGTGCTCTCGGGCCTCATCAAGCGGATCCACAAGGGCGCTCGCACGCTCTCGGTGAGCGACCGGGCCTCGCTCGAAGAGACGGCGGCCGCGCTCTCGGCGGGCCGCGCAACGGAGGTATCGGATGTTTGATCTCTCGGGTCGGGTGGCGCTGGTGACCGGCGCGTCGCGGGGCATCGGCCGGGCGACCGCGGTGGCGCTGGCGTCGCAGGGCGCGTGGGTGGCGGTGAACTACGCGACCAACGCCGCGGCGGCCGAGGAGACCCTCGCGGCGATGCGCGCGGCCGGAGGCGACGGGGAGCTCCTGCCCTTCGACGTGAGCGACGCGGCCGCGGTGACGGCGGCGGTCGAAGGGCTGGTGCAGCGCAAGGGCCCGATGGCGATCGCCGTGGCCAACGCGGGGGTCAACGTCGACGCGCTGCTGCTCCGGGCCCAGGAGGAGGACTTCGACCGGATGCTCGCGACCAACGTGAAGGGCACGCTCTTCCTGGCGAAGGCCTCGGTGCGCTCGATGATGAAGGCCCGCTTCGGTCGCATCATCGCGGTGTCGTCGGTGGTCGGCGCGATGGGCAACGCGGGGCAGACGATGTACGCTGCGAGCAAGTCGGCGCTCGTGGGCATGGCGCGCTCGATCGCTCGGGAGTACGGCTCCCGCGGCGTGACCTGCAACGTGGTGTCGCCGGGCTATGTGGAGACCGACATGACCGCCGGGATGACCGACGAGGTACGGAAGAAGCTGATCGAGATGACCCCGGCGGGGCGAATCGGTCGACCGGAGGACGTGGCCGCGGCGGTGGTGTATCTGGCCTCGGCCGAGGCGGCCTGGGTGACCGGTCAGGTGTTGGGCGTCAACGGCGGGCTGCGGATGTGACCGCCAGCCCGATGAATGAAAGAGGCGAATGCAGATGACGGGAAGCGACGTTTCAGAGCGGGTTCGGGCGCTCATCGCGAACAACCTCGACGTACCTCTTGAGCAGGTGCGGCCCGAGGCTTCGTTCATCAACGACCTCCAGGCCGACTCGCTCGCGATCGTCGAGCTCGTGCTGGCCCTCGAGGAGGAGTTCGGGGTCGAGATCCCGGACGAGGCGACGGACAAGATCCGCGCGGTGCAGGACGCGATCGACTACATCGTCGCGCGTGTCCCCGCGAAGAGCTGATCGACCCGCCCCGCCCTCATCCTCCATGCGCCGCGTCGCCATCACCGGAGTCGGCCTCGTCACTCCCCTGGGAACCGGCGTCGCGGAGTCCTGGGCCGCCCTCTGCGCGGGGCGCTCCGGCGTCGCGCGCATCGCCACCTTCGACGCGTCCGCCTACCGCTGCCAGATCGCCGCCGAGGTGACCGGCTTCGACGCCGACGCGCTGCTCTCCAAGCGCAAGGCCCGGGAGATGGACCGCTTCGCCCACTTCGCCTGGGTGGCGGCGGGCGAGGCGTGGCGCGACGCGGGCCTGCCGGAGAAGCTGGAGGGCGAGGCCTCGGAGCGGGCGGGGGTCATCCTGGGATCCGGGATGGGCGGCCTGGCCTCCATCGAGCGCACCCTGGAGACGATGCGCACCCGCGGCCCCGGGAAGGTGACGCCGTATTTCGTTCCGCAGGTGATCGCCAACATGGCGCCCGGGCAGCTCGCGATGCGCTTCGGGCTCCGCGGCGTGAACTTCTGCACCACCAGCGCCTGCGCCTCGGGGGCCCACGCGCTCGGCGAGGCGCTGCGCCGGGTGCAGCGCGGCGAGGCCGACGTGATGCTCGCCGGCGGCGCCGAGGCGACGGTGACCCCGCTCGGGCTCGCGGGCTTCGACGCGATGATGGCGATGTCCACGCGCAACGACGACCCGACGAGGGCGGTGCGCCCGTGGGACGCGAAGCGCGACGGCTTCGTGATGGGCGAGGGGGCCGGGGTGCTGGTGCTCGAATCGATGGACCGAGCGCTCGCCCGAGGCGCGAAGATCTACGCCGAGCTCGCGGGCTACGGAGCCACCGACGACGCGCACCACCTCACGCACCCGGCCGAAGGGGGGGAGGGGGCGGCGCGCGCGATGCGCATGGCCCTCGCCGACGCCGGGCTCGCGCCCGATGCGGTCGACCACCTCAACGCCCACGCGACGGGCACTCCCCTCGGCGACCGGGCGGAGGCCGAGGCGGTGGCGGCGGTGTTCGGCGCGCACGCGGCGAGGGTGCTGGTGAGCGCGACCAAGAGCTCGACCGGCCACCTGCTGGGCGCGGCGGGCGGCATCGAGGCGGTGTTCACGGCGATGGCGATCGCGGAGCAGACCGCGCCGCCGACGCTCAACGCCGACGACCTCGACCCCTCGGTGACCTTCGACCTCGTGCGAGGGCACGCCCGCGCGGCGCGCATCGACGTGGCCCTCTCCAACGCCTTCGGCTTCGGTGGAACCAACGCCGCGCTGCTCTTCCGCCGCGCGCAGGAGTCATGATGACGGTCTGGGTACTCGCGAGCGATCACGCTGGCTACGAGTTGAAGGAGCACCTTGAGGCCTGGCTGGTCGCGCGCGGCGAGACCGTGCGTGACCTCGGCACCCACGACGCGAGCTCGACGGACTACCCCGACTGGGGGCACCTCCTGGCGACCTCCATCACCTCCGGCGAGGCCCAGTGGGGGGTGCTGGTCTGCGGCTCGGGCATCGGGATCTCCATCGCCGCCAACCGCCACCCCGGCGTGCGCGCGGCGCTCTGCCACGACGAGTTCACCGCGCGGGCGGCGCGGCAGCACAACGACGCGAACGTGATCGCCTTCGGCGCGCGGGTCGTCGGCCGGGGGGTCGCCGAGGCGGCGCTGGAGGTGTTCTCCAAGACCGCCTTCGAGGGCGGCCGACACGCCGCCCGGGTGGCGAAGATCGAGCGCTGAGCGAAGGGCCGGCGTCGCAGGGTCAGACCGCGATCGCCTCGCCCTGCCAGTCGCGGAGCTCCCGCTTCAGCACCTTGCCCGTCGGGTTCGACGGCAGCGCCTCGACGAACACCCACTCCCGCGGAACCTTCGCCCCCGACGCGCGCTCCCGGCACCACCGCCGAAGCTCCTGCGCGACGGCGCGGGGCTCGTCGGTGACGCTGTCGCGCAGCACCACGAAGGCCCTCAGCCGCTCGCCCCACTCCTCGTCGGCGACGCCGACGACGGCCGCCTGCGCCACCGCGGGGTGCGCGTCGATGAGGGCCTCGACCTCCGCGGGATAGACGTTCACGCCGCCGCTGATGACCATGTCCCGGCGTCGGCCGACGATCATGTAGCGGCCCGCCTCGTCGACGGTGGCCAGGTCGCCGACGCTGAAGTGCCCGTCGCGCATCGACGAGCGCGTGGCGCCGTCGTCGGCGTGATAGCCCTCGACCAGCATCGTGCTGCGCGCGTAGAGCTCCCCCACCTCGCCGGTCGGCACCTCCGCCCCGCTGGCGTCGAGCAGCCGGATCGAGACGCCGTGCAGGGCGCGGCCGATGGTGCCCGGGAGGGCGCGCAGGTCGTCGGGCGTGGCGACGGTGACGAGCCCGGTCTCCGTGGCGCCGTAGAAGTTGTAGAGCACGTCGCCGAAGGCGCCGAGGGCGCGGCGGGCGAGGGGGGCCGGGAGCTGGGCGCCGCCGCAGGCCATCACCCGCAGCGAGCGGGTCGAGTGGCCGCGGATCACGTCCGGGTCGAGCGCCATCAGCCGGTGGAGCATCGTGGGGACGAGGGCGGTGGTGGTGATCCGCTCGCGCTCCACGGTGCGAAGGAAGCGCATCGGCTCGAAGTCCGGCTCGAGCACCACCGCGCCGCCGACCATCAGCGACATGGACGCGAACCCGAGGCCGGTGGAGTGATAGAGCGGGCACACGCAGAGGTGCCGGTCGCTCCGGCGCATGGGCACCCGCTCCAGGAAGGCCGCGAAGCCGAGCACCTGCCCCGCCCCGAAGCGCCGCACGGCGCCCTTCGGCCGGCCGGTGGTGCCCGAGGTGTAGATCACGACCGCGCCATCCTCCTCATCGGCTTCGGCGCTCTTCCTGGCATCGAGCACGTCGTCGTAGCGGGCCATCCCCGGCGCGTCTCCGTCGACGGCGAAGAGCCGATCGCGGGGGAGCGTCGGGAGCCCCTTCACGGCCTCCTCGACGACGTCGGCGAGGTCGTGCTCGAAGAACACCGCCTTCGCCCCGGAGTGCTCGAGGAGGTACCTCAGCTCCGCCGGCGTGCTGCGCCATGACACGCTCACCGACGAGCCGCCGAGGCGCGCCATCGCGCCCTCGATCTCGAAGAACTCGGGACGGTTGCGCAGCACCAGGGCGACGGCGTCGCGGCGCTTCAGGCCCCGGCGCCGGAGCCCCGCGGCGAGGCGGTCGATCCGGTCGTCCGCCGTGGCGAAGTCGATGGTCCTCCCTCGCCACACGAAGGCCGGGCGCCGCGCGTCGCCGACGGCCCGCACCCGGAAGATCGTCGAGATGCCCGCGCGGCCGGTGCCGAGCAGCCGAGCTGCCAGCAGCGTCGCCTCGGGGCTCGCCCCCGCCACCAGCTCAGAGCGCACCGCCACCCGCGCCAGCACCCGCGCCCAGCCCGTGACATCCCGCAGCGCTTCCATCACCATCCGCCAGAGTTGCCATGCACAAGGGTGTTGCCGTCAAGGCGCTCGCCGCGCTCCTGAGTCTTACGCTGGGCTGCGCCACGGCACCTCGCCCACGATCCGTCGCGGCCTCTCCCGCGGAGGGAGCCCCCGCCCCCGCGGCGGCGCGCACGGACGCCGCCCCCACCCGGCTGCTCCAGGGCCCGACGTCGGCGGTGCTCGCGGCGCTCCGTCCGCTCCTGTCGCGAGGTCCGGCGTTCATCGTGCGCGACCCCGACGGTGGGCCCGACGCGCGCATCACCCTCGTGACGCTCGCCAACGCGCCAGCCGAGGGGGTGCGCCGGGTGGTGACCACGCCGACCGAGTACCCGACCTTCATGCCCATCCTGCGGAGCGTGGAGGTGATCTCGCGCCACGAGTCGCGCACGGCCTTCCGCTTCGTGGTGGCCGCGCCGCTCTTCAACGTCAACGCCCTCTGCGAGATGCGGGAGCTCGGCGAGCGCCGCGTCGACGTGATCGTCACGCAGTCCGAGACCGGCCCCGGCGGGTCTCGCTGGGACCTACTGCCCGACGGCGAAGGGCGCTCCGTCGTGGCCCTGACCACCTGGGGCGACCCCTCCGAGGGGCACTGGCTCCTACGGCAGCTCGCGCGCCGCTCGCCCTCCGCCATCGCGGGCATGAACATCGCGACCGACAGCGTGCTGGCGCTCGGGGCCGTGCGCAGGGCGGAGATCCAGGGCGGGCGTCGGCTCCCGATGCGCCCGGCGGCCGGGAGCGTTCCGCCCGGGGAGCTCGCGCCGCCGCCGACCGGCGAGTGGGTGGGCCTCGCGCGGGAGGGCACCGTGCTCTCGATGCTCATGACCGAGGAGGGCGCCGTGCGTCAGGTCACCGTGGCGGCCTGGACCCCGGCGGAGCCGTCGGCCGTGATGGCCCGGCTGCGCGACGTCGCGGGCTACTCTCGGGTCTGGGGGTCGATGCGCGAGGTCGAGGTGCTGCCGAGGGCGGCGGACGATCCGGAGGGGGCGGTGCGCTTCCGCAGCGTGGTCGAGAACCCGCTGAGCCGCCTGGAGGGCGTGCAGCGCGCCCGCTTCGGCGACGGGGTCGCCTGGCACGAGGGAGTCTCCGGCGACTACGCAGGCGTCGAGCACCGCTGGGACGTCGTGGCCGATCCCCGCGGCGGCAGCGTCGTGATGCTCACCGGCGGCTCGGACTACAACCGCGCGGGCTGGATCACCCGGCGACTGATGGAGCGCGACCCATGGCTGATGGCGGGCTTCGCCGGCTCCTGGAAGATCGTGTGGCTCCGCAACCTCCTGCGCGGCGTGTGATGGCGCGTCGAGGCGGGCTCGCGCTGCTGCTCTCCGTCGGCCTCTCGCTCTGCCCGGGGCTCGCTCTCGCGCAGACGCCCGCGGCCCCGGCGGGCTCGCGCATCGACGAGGCGCAGCGGCACATCGCGGCGGGGCTACAGCAGTTCAGGCAGCGCGACTACAGCGGCGCGATCCACGAGTTCGAGCTGGCCAACGCCGCCGTACCGACCCCGGAGCTCTGGTTCAACATGTCGCGCGCCCGGGAGATGCTGCTCGACTACCGCGGGGCGATCGACGACCTGCGGCGCTACCTGAGGGACAAGGTCGACCCGCCCGATCGCGCCCAGGTCGAGCAGCACATCACCGAGCTCGAGCGCCTCGACGAGATCCGCCGCGCCACGCTCGCACGACAGTCCGTCGGCCAGACCATACGCGTCGGGGTGGAGGGCGACGCCGGGGCGACCACGGTGATTCTCGACGGGCGCTCGCTGCGCGCCGCGGCCCTGGCGAGCCCGGCGCCGACCAGCGAGGGATCGCACCGCGTCGAGGTGCTGCGCCCTGGGATGCAGCCCTGGGTGGCGACGGTGCGGGTGCGCGCGGGCGAGTCCGCGGCGGTGTTCGCGAGCCCGGCGCGGTCGACGGTCTACCGCACGCGCCCGGCGCCGCACATCGCCAGCGCTGTACTGGGAGGCCTCGGGCTCGCGGCCTTCGGAGTGAGCGGCTACTTCGCGATCCGCGCCGCGGGCGAGGACTGCAACGGCTGCAGCGCCCGCTGGGACGCGGCCGATCGATCGGACATCCTGCTCGGCACCGGCGCGCTCCTGGCGGTGGGCGCGGCGGTGGCGTTCTTCGTCGAGCGGGCGTCGAGCACCACGGTCACGCAGCGCTGATCGAGCGGCCCGAAGGGTCGTCCCGAAGGCAGCGCCACCACGGCGCCGCGGCGCGCACCACGCCGTCGACGATCCTCGCGGCGGCCGGGGGAGGGGCGCCGCTGGAGGGGGTCGGGTGCGAGGCCGGGTCGACGGCGCCTCGCAGCGTCGCGCCCACGCCGGCCTCGAGCGCGCCGAGGTCGTAGCCGCCCTCCAGGCAGAAGCCGATGCGGCCGCGGCAGAGCCGGTGAGAGGCCTCTCGCAGCCGAGCGGCCATCCAGGCGTAGTCGCCGTCTCGCAGCAGCATGCTCGCGAGCGGGTCGCGGGCGTGGCCGTCGTACCCGGCCGACACGAGGATGAGGTCGGGCCGGGCCTCGTCGAGCACGGGGAGCACGACGCGCTCGAAGGCCGCGGCGTAGAGGGCGCCGTCGCCCGCGGCGGGGAAGGGGAGGTTGATGGTGGCGCCTGCGCCCTCGGCCTCGCCGGTCTCGTTCACCCAGCCGCTGTCGGGGTAGAGCGGCGCCTGGTGGAGCGAGATGAAGAGCACGTCGGGATCGCGCCAGAAGATGTCCTGGGTGCCGTTTCCGTGGTGCACGTCCCAGTCGATGATGGCGACCCTGCGGGCGCCGAGGGCGCGGGCGTGGGCGGCTCCGACCGCCACGTTGTTGAGGAGGCAGAAGCCCATCGCGCGGTCGTGCGGGGCGTGGTGGCCGGGCGGTCGCGCGAGCAGCATCCCCAGGTCGGTCTCGGAGGCCATGATGGCCTCGACCATGGCGATGGCTCCGCCTGCGGCGAGCTTCGCGGCCCCGAGGCTGCCAGGGCCGAAGTAGGTGTCGGGGTCGAGCTGCACCCGGGCGCCGAGCGCGTCGGCGGCGTCGAGGCGGTCGAGGTAGGCGGGGTCGTGCACCCGGGAGAGCGCCTCGCGGCTGGCGGGGGCGGGGATGCTGCGCTCCTGGCCGTGCACCCCGGCGACGACGGACCGCGCGCCTCGGAGGGCGGCGTCGAGCCGGGCCGGTCGCTCGGCGTGGTAGCCGCTGGACTGATGGGCCTGGAGGCGCGGGTCGGACCAGATCGTGAGCGGGGGCTTCTGCGTGGGGGCTTCGGACATCGCGGGTGTGGCTTCCTCCGAGCGTCTTGACCCCGCTCTCGCCGGGGTGATACCTCCGAGTGAGTATCGCCAACGAGCGTCGCGCACGGAAGGGGTCGTCGCGGCTCCACCTTGTTTGTGCGAGCTCGCCGGGCGTCGGCAGTCTCTCCGATGGGTGGAGCGAACGATGCGATGGAAGATTCTCGCCGGTAACGTCGTCACGGTGGTGCTCATCAGCCTCATCGCCTGGTTCCTCGTGAAGGGCCGGGCCTCCGAGGCGCTGCTCCAGGACGTGGCCCCGTCGGTGATGCGCTCCGTGGCGCTGCTCGAGGCTGTCCGCGCGCAAGACGGCGACCTGTTCGTGGAGGCCGTCGAGGCCGCCGCGCGCTCCGCCGAGGTGGGCACGGTCTATACGGGTGACAGCGAGAGCGCTCAGCGCGAGGCCGCCTTCGCGGTCTCCCAGGGCGTCTCGCGTCAGCTCGCCACGCTCCCGCGGCGCAACCGCCCCGCCGAGCTCGTGGTGCTGCTCAACGCCGAGGGCCGGGTGCTGGCGCGCAACGCCGAGCGCAACCTGGACGCGGGGCGCGACCTGCGCACCGAGTTCGCGGCCGTACGCCAGGCCTTCGACGGGGCGACGGGTCACTCCGTGCGCGACTTCATCCGCTACGGCGACCAGGGGTGGATGGAGATCGCCGTGGTACCGGTCATCGCCGAGGGCCGCATCCGCGGCGGCGTGCTCGCGGGCTTCGCGGTCGCCGACAGCGCGGCGCGCAACGACGGCGAGCGCATCAGCGTGGGCGTCGGGTACATCTTCCGTGAGGGCAGCCGCTACACGGTGCAGTCCCTCTCGGTGGGCTCGCAGCGCGAGAAGGAAGAGCTCGTCACCTGGGCCAACTCGCCCGCGGCTGGCGGCGAGCAGCTCATCCGCGGCCGCTCGGAGGTCCGCCTCCGCCTCGGCGGCCAGGACTACCTCGCGCGCATGATGCCCATGCCCGGCGCGTTCACCCAGCAGGCCGGCGCGATCGTCCTGCGCAGCCTCACCGAGGCGCAGGCCCCCGCGGGCAACGTCGCCTTCCCGGTGCTGGCCACCATGCTCCTCGGGCTCGCGATGGCGATCGGCTACAACCTCTACGTCGCCCAGTACTTCGAGAAGCCCATCGAGCAGATCGAGGAGGGCCTCCTCACGATCGTCAACGGCAACACGCAGCACCGCATCAACGTCGAGCACGCCGAGCTCGGGGGCATCGTGTACCGCATCAATCAGCTCGTGGCCTCGCTGACCGGCGAGGGCGACGAGGGCTCCGACGGCGGCTGAGCTCCAGCCGAAGACGTGCGCGCGGCGCGGTCCTGGAGTATAGGTCCGCGCCGAAATGGGACTCTTCGACTTTCTCCGGGGCCGTAACGCTGGCGGGGCTGACCCGCTTCAAAAGCACGCCGAGCGCGTGCTCGACAAGCGGGCCATGAGCCCCGATCGCTTCGCCTCCATCGAGTACCTCTGCAAGGTCGCCACCGACGAGGCGTGGCGCGCGCTGCTGCCGCGCTTCAACTTCACCGTCGACCCCTCCATCACCGACCGCGAGGAGAAGCAGTTCATCCTCGAGCACATCTCCGAGGCGAGGGAGACCGCGGTCGAGCCCGTGAAGGAGTTCCTTCGCAAGGCGCAGGCGGTCAACTGGCCGATCAAGATGCTGCGCTCGCTGTTGCCGCAGGAGCAGTTCGTCGCCGAGCTCATCGACGTGCTCTCGGGCGAGGAGACGGCGTACCAGAAGAACGCCGAGCGGAAGATCCAGGCGATCATCGCCCTCGAAGACTGCGCCGACCCGCGGGTGCCCGACGCGATCATCCCCTTCCTCGACGACGTGAGCGAGGACACGCGCTTCCACGCCGTGCGCACGCTGCTCGCCCAGGACGACCCGAAGGGCGCCGAGCCCATCTTCGCGCTCCTGGTGCGCGACGACTCGCTCCGCATCCGCACCAACGTGGCGGAGGGGCTCGCGGAGAAGGGCTGGGCCTGCCCCGAAGAGCTCCGGGAGAAGGTGCTTCCGCTGCTGCCCCGTATCCCGACCGGCCCCTATACGCTCGGCGCCGACGGGGTGCTCAAGGGGCCCGCCCGTCGGGGCTGAGCGCCGCGGTGTCGTCCTGCGCGCCGCGCCGCTGACGCATCCGCTCGATCGCCACGCGGAGCGTCTTCACCCCCGCCTCGTCGGGGTGAGCCTTTACGAGCTCCTGTAAGGCCGCGTCGAGGCGGGCGAGGTCGCCGGCGTGCTGGGCGCGCAGCGAAGCCACCATCGACGTGAAGGCCTCGAAGAGGTCGACCAGCTCGTCGCCGCCGCGCAGCTTCTCCGAGAAGGCGAGGTCGCCCCGGCTGACCTTCCAGAAGAGCTGCTTCAGCCGGTACGACGGACCGACGATGCGGTGCGAGAGCACGATGCCCACCGCGAAGAGCGCGAGGCCGAGCGCGAGGCCCGCCGCGAGCACGATCCAGACGACGCGTCGGCGAACCTGCTCGATCTCCAGGCGCTTGAGGCGCGCCTGCTCGCGCTGCTGCTGCACCGCGCGGACGAAGCTCCGGCCCTCGGCCTCCACGCGGGCCAGCTCGGCCTCCATCGCGCGGGCCACCGCCGGGTCGCCGCCGCTGTCCGAGATGCGCTGGAGCCGGAGCAGCGCGGCGTTCGCCTGGCTCTCGTGGTGCGCTCGCTCGGCCTGGTCGGCCGCCACGCCGGCGAGGTCGACCGCGGCGTGCGAGACGTCTGCCGCGACCCGGCCGCTCTGGACGATCACGGCCGCCAGGGCGCCGAAGATCAGCAGCGCCACGCCCGAGAGCAGCGCCGCATAGCGGAGCTGGAAGCGCGGCTCGAGGAGGTAGTTTCGCATCCGCCGACGAGGCTTCGGGGCGGGGACCATGGGCGACTCAGGGGAGGTTTCCATACGGTGCGTCCGTGGATGGTACTCCTCCGTCGCCGCGGGCCATGAAGCGATGCGGGCGCTTGCCAGCACCGGCGGCCACGGTCCACCCTCCACGACGGTGCGAGTCCTTTGGGCGCTCTGGCTGGGCGCCGTGTTCATCTGCGTGGCTCCCTCGGTCGAGGCCTTTCCCATCCGGGTGAGCACCGCCACCGAGCTGACGCTCAACCCGCAGGTGTCCGCCGATCGGCACACCCTCGTGCTGTCGGTGCGCCTCCGGGACGACCGCCGCACAGGGGTGGAGGGGCGCGCCCTGGCGGTCTCCATCGTGAGCCCCACGGGGCTGGAGATCCGCCGCGAGGAGCGCACCGACTCGCAGGGTGAGAGCGTCATCGAGGCGCAGCTGGGAGAGCAGGTGCGGGAGGTCGCGGTAGACGTCCGCTTCGCCGGCGACGAGCGCTTCGCACCGGCCGCGACCCGGGCCGACATCGAGCTCGACGCGCCCTTCGTGACCGTGGAGCTCTCCGCTCCGGCCGCGCCGCTCTCCCTCTCCGAGCCGCCCCCCACCTTCAACGTCACCGTCTACACCGGCCGCGCCGCGTGGCTCGATCCAGGCGGCCTGGCGGTCGACCTCGTCGCCGTCGAGGGCGGCCGCGCCCGGGTGCTGGTCGCGGGCCTGAGCGACCGCACGGGCCTCGCGCGACTGACCCCTCCGCCGGGGGCCTTTCCCCGGGCTGGGATCTACCAGATCCGCCCCAGGGTGGAGGTCCGTCCGGGGCGCCTCGTCGAGGGAGCGGGGCGCACGGTGCTGGTCCGCGCCGATACCACCCTCACCACGGCGCTGGTGTCCGAGCCCGACGACCCGCGCGCTCGTTTCCGTGGCCGGCTGCGCACCGCCACCGACGAGCCCGTGGGCGGCGCGCCGATCCGGTTGATGCGCGGGGACGAGACCGTGGCCGCGGTGCGCACCGACCCTTCGGGCGAGTTCGCCTTCGAGGTCGACCTCGAGCAGGCCCAGCTCTCCGGCTCGACCCTCCGCGCCCGCTTCGACCCGGCGGACCCGTGGTTCATCCCTTCGGAGAGCGCCGCCCTCCGGGTCGGCGAGTCGCCCTCCGCGCCCATCCACTGGGCCTGGATGGCCGCGCCCTGGGCCCTCCTCGCGCTCGCCGCGGCGGCCTTCGCGGCCCGAGGTCGCAGCCGTCCCGCGCCGGTGGAGATCTTACCCGTCGATGTAAAGCGAGACGCCGTCGTGCGCACCGGAGCGACCCCCGACGGCGCCATCGAGGTGGTGGTCGAGGCCTTCGATCGCTCCACCGGCGAGCCCCTGACGGCAGCCCGCTATCGATCCGTCGGCGAGGACGAGTCGAGCGCGCGACCCGCGTCCGCGCCGACGCTGCTGTCGAGAGGCCAGGCGCTGAGCGTGGTCGTGTCGGCGGAGGGCTACGAGTCGCGGCGCTTCGACGTCGCGAGGCTCGGGCCGGGCAGGCACTGCGTCCGGGTCGGGATGCTCGGGTGGCGCGAGGCGGTCTTCGATCGCGCGCGCCCCGCGCTCGCGGCGGTCGCCGAGGGCGCGGTGATTCCTACGCCCCGCGAGGCCGTCGGAGCGACGCTGGTCGCGGGGCGCGAGGCCCCGTGGGTCGATGTGCTGGAGCGCGGCGCGTACGGTCCAGACGCGCCCGACGCGCAGACGGTTCGCGCGGTGGAGCGAGCGCTGGGCGGCGGGGAAGCCACGGCGAATGATGCCTCCGACGCCGTTGACGCCGTGAATTGATGGGCTCTATGGTGCGGCTCCCCGAAAAGGGGCGCGTGCGTCGCAGCACGAGGAGGCGCGCTTTCGGATGGATTCCTGGCTGATCATTCTCCTGCTGGTTGTCATCGTCGGCATCGCGGCATACCTGCTCACCCGCAAGGGGCCGCAGCTGCCCGCTGGCGACGAGGCTCCAGCCCCGCTGCCGCCGAAGCCTGCGAAGCCCGCCGAGGCCCCAGTCGAGACCGTCGCGGCTCCGCCGAAGCCTGCGGCTCCGGCCGAGGTCGTCGCTCCGCCGGTGGTCGCGAAGGCCCCGGCGGCGGAAGAGCCTGTCGCGAAGACCCCTGAGCAGGCGCCGGTCACCGCGCCCGTGGGCGAGGCCGCTCCTGCGACGGCGCCCACCGCGGCCGAGACCGCTCCGGCGCCCGTTGTCGAGGCCCCCGCGGCTCCCGCGGTGGTCGTCGGTCGCGCGGCTCCGGCGCCGCTCGCCGCTCCCCGCGACGTCGCGGCGGTCAAGCGTGGCCTCGCGCAGACGCGCGGCGGCTTCATGCAGCGGCTCTTCTCGGTGTTCAGCGGGAAGAAGGAGATCGACCCCGCGCTGCTCGAGGAGATCGAGGAGACCCTGCTCACCGGCGACGTCGGCGTGGCCACCACCAAGCGTTTCGTCGACGGGCTGCGCGATCGCCTCGATCGCAACGAGCTCTCCGCGCCCGACCGGGTGTGGGACGCGCTGCGTGAAGACTCGAAGCGCATCCTCGCGGTCGACGCCCCGGCCTTCGGCTCGTCGGCGAAGCAGTCGCCGCTGGTGATCCTGATGGTGGGCGTCAACGGCGCGGGCAAGACCACGACCACGGCGAAGCTCGCCGGGCGCTACAAGCAGGCCGGGCAGAAGGTGCTCCTCGCGGCGGCGGACACGTTCCGCGCGGCGGCGGTGCAGCAGCTCGAGATGTGGGGCACCCGCGTGGGAGTGACGGTGCACAAGGCGAAGGACGGCGCGAAGCCGAGCGCCGTGGTGTACGAGGCCGTGGCGCGCGGCGTGGCCGAGGGCTTCGACGTGGTCATCGCCGACACCGCGGGCCGCCTCCAGAACAAGGCCCCGCTGATGGAAGAACTCCGCAAGACCCGCGACGCCGCGGGCAAGGCCTGCCCGGGCGCTCCGCACGAGGTGCTGCTCGTGCTCGACGCGGTGACGGGGCAGAACGCGCTGAGCCAGGCCAAGGAGTTTCGCGAGGCGCTCGACGTGACCGGGGTGGTGCTCACCAAGCTCGACGGCACCGCCAAGGGCGGGGTGATCCTCGCCGTGGCCGACGAGTTCAAGCTCCCGGTGCGCTTCATCGGCGTCGGCGAGAAGGCCGACGACCTGCGTGACTTCGACTCGGCGGAGTTCGTCGAGGCGCTGTTCTCCCGCGGAGAAGGCGCCGACGCGTGAGCGTCCGGCGCCAGACAATGCTGTTGCGACGCGCGAAGAGCGCGTGATATAGTCGGTTCGAGGTTGGCGAAATTCCCTGCGATTTCCAGTAGTTAGAATCGCGGACAAGGGCACTGGGCAGGCACCATGACAGGGGTGACGATGGGTCGAGGAAAGATCGTCCGAGCGCTGCTGACCGCAGCGCTCCTGGGCGCACCGTCGCAGCTGCTCGCGCAGCCTCGCAACGCGCAGCCGACTCCGCCCGCGGGCGGGGACACCGGCGGCTCGATGACCTTTACCGAGGGTGAGGCGACAACGCCTCCCGCGGACGGCGCCACGCCGGCGGCGAGCGGGTCAGGCGACTCGCCGCTGCCCTCGCTGACCGTCCCCGGCGGGGAGGTCGCGGCGCAGAGGCATCGTCTGCAGGAGGAGATCTACGCGGTGCAGCAGATCTATGCGCTGCGCAATCACCGCTTCGAGATCAACCCCTCGGCGAACTTCTCGCTGAACGATCCCTTCGTGTCGCACACGGGCTTCGGGCTCTCGATGAACTACTGGATCTCGAACGTGCTCGCCGTCGGCGTCACGGGCGTGTTCTTCCAGGGGCTCAACTCGACCTCGGACGTGAACTACTTCGTCGGCCGTTCGGCCGAGCTGGTGGTTCCGATCAACGAGTACCAGCTCGCGGCCGCGGTGAACTTCTCGTACGTGCCCCTGTACGGGAAGTTCTCGATGTTCAACCGCTTCATCTTCCACTGGGACATGTACCTGACGGCCGGCGTCGGGGTCATGCGCACGCGGCCCATCGCCGCGGTCGACCCGGAGGTCCGCTCCTTCGACTGGAACACGCGGATCCTCTTCGACGCGGGCCTCGGGTTCCGGGTGTTCGTGTCGCGCTCGGTGGCCATCACCGCAGAGCTGCGCAACTTCATCTACCCGGAGCTCCTCGAGAACACCTCGACGAACCTCCCGGAGACGGGTTCGAACACCACCGGCGGTCCGATCTCGACGACCTGCACGGCCTGTCGCCGCAACCCGGCCAACTGGACGAGCGAGAGCGCGCTCACGGACAACGTGATGCTCTCCGTGGGGCTGACGGTGTTCCTGCCGTTCAGCTTCTCGTATCACCTGCCCAAGTGAGCGGTTCGGAGCGAAGAAAGATGGCATCGATGAAGCGCTTGTTTGGAACGCTGGTGCTCGCGGGAGCGTCCCTGGTCACGAGCTCCGCCGCCGCCCAGGACATTCAGATCCGCGGCCCGCTGGCGGGCGCCCGCTCGGTGGCGCGCCTGGTTCGCTACCGCGAGAACCGCCTGTCGCTGACCCCGACGGTAGGCATCACCCTCCAGGACGAGTTCTCCCGGGAGCTCTACTTCGGGCTCCGCGCGAACTACCACTTCGCCGACTGGATCGGCGTGGGCGTCGGCTTCGTCGGCGCCGCCGGCCTCGACACCTCGCTCACCACGCAGATCACGGCCCGGTCGCCCGGCAACACGCCGAACATCCCTGCTCGGGCGAACTTCCCGCAGCAGATCGGCCGCCGCGACTACATGATCGACCTCTACGCGACCTTCATCCCGCTGCGCGGGAAGTTCGCGTTGTTCCAGAACCTGGTCGCCGACCTCGACCTCTACTTCGTCGCGGGCGTCGCCTTCGTGGGCGTCACCGAGCGCGCCGACTTCTCTCTCGGCTCGCAGACCACCGGCCTCGACTCGGTCGCGGCCAACAACCTCCGCCGCTCGTGGGCCAACTCGCAGAGCGCTCGCGCGAGCCGCCTGGCCGTGGCGCCGACCTTCGGCTTCGGCCTCAACTTCTTCATCAACCGCTTCGTGTCGGTCAACGTGGAGTACCGCGCGACGCCCTTCAGCTGGAACCGCTCGGGCACCGACGAGAACTCCACGGTCAGCCGCTGCGGCGCCGCGGGCAACGCCTCGTGCGAGGGCTTCTCCGACCTCGTCTCGACCTACTTCGAGACCAACGCGGCCCGTCGCGTCTCGGCGGTCACCTCGGACGACCGCACCCTCAGCTTCAACCAGATGGTCTCCCTCGGGGTCAGCATCTTCCTGCCGACCGCGCCCCGCATCGGTCCCTGAGCTCTCCTCCGGCGGTCACCCTTCGCTTCTCGCGACAGGGGATCGCCGGTCACTCTCCCCGCATTCCCGGCGTGACGACCACCCAGCGCGGTGGCTGCCGTCGCGCTCGCTCCTCCGCAGCCCAGCGCTCACGGGTCTTCGCCGATCGCCGCCAGCGACGCAGCGACGCCGCCCCCATCATCAGCAGGAACACCACCGTCACCAGGCCCGATCCAGCCCAGATCGGCGCCAGCGCGAAGCGGCTTCGGACGTCCTCGCGCCACTGCTCCTCCAGCGTCGCCACCGAGGCGCCGAAGGCGGTGCGCATCGCCTCGGGGAATTGCTCTCCGCCCCGCAGCCGCTCGGCCAGCACGGCGAAGCGCCCGGGGCCGTCGCGGCGCAGCAGCCACGCCACGATGTCGGCGCCCTGCGCGTAGGCGAGGTCGACCTGCTCGGTGCTGCCCCCGAAGCGCCCGTCGAGCTGCGGCCACGGCGCGAGGCCGCGTGTGAAGCTCGCCTGCGCCATCGACTGGAAGCGCTCGAAGGACTGCTCGCCCGACTGCTCCACCGCGAGGCCCTCGGTGAACCACCGCGGACCGGCGGCCTGCCCGGTGGCGGCGCCCCACGCGAGGTGCGCGAGCTCGTGGCGGAGCACCTGCGCGACCCGCGTCGCGTCACCGGTCGACGGCGCCCTCGCCGAGACCAGGGTGAGGCCGATGGAGGGATACGCGACCCCGGCGGCGTACTGCGGCGGAGGCAGCTCCGGGGGGCTGAGCGCCCGCATCGCGGCGGCGTCGGGCACGAGGCGCACCGAGAGGCGGGGGAGCTCCGGCATCCCCAGCGGGGCGCCCACCGCCCGAGCGTCACGCTCGGCGCGCGCCAGGGCCTCGGCGAAGACCGGGCGCATCGCGCGGGGGTAGCTGACCGCCAGCGGCCCGAGCTGCTGGGTGGCGTAGTCCGCGGGAACGGCCGGGATGGAGAGCGCCAGGTCGCGAGAGGCCATCGCGTCGTCGTGCCCGTGAGGCTGCGCGAGCGCCGCGGCGCTCATCAGCCAGAGCGCCAGCGACAAGAGCCACAGGCGGAGGCGGCTCATTCGACGCCCCGGTGGACGACCGAGAGGTTGGTGCGGGGCGTGGACTCGCCCTGGAGCAGCACCACCGCGCCGAGCACGCCGAGGACGACGCCCCCGACGACCAGCCAGGGCCACACGCGAGAGATCGCGGGCGCGCTCCGGGCCGGGGCTACCGGCGAGCTACGGGGAGGCGTCGCCGCGGTCGGCGAGGCGGTGGCGGGGGTCGAAACGACGTGGTGGGTCACAGCGCCCTCCAGCAGAAGCACCACGGCAGGAGCGTCAAACGATCCTGCCTCGGGGGTGGCGACGAAGGCGTGGCGCCCCAGGTCGTAGACCCTCGGGGCGGTGCCCGCCGAGCGTGAGGTGAGGGTCACGAACCAGGCGCAGCCGAGCGCGTCGCCCACGCTGTCGAGGGTGCTGGCGTCCGCGTCGGTGGCGCGCAGGGCCCGACGGGACGCAGCCCGGTCGGCCTGATCGGCGGGCGTCGGCGACTCACCCCGCAGGGCCTCCCGGGTGCTCGCGTCGGCGACGACGCGCCAGCTCGGGGAGGTGGAGAGCCGCTCCTCGGTCTCGCGCGCCAGCGTGCGCACGGCCTCGTCGGGATCACCCGCGACCGCGATGCACACCTTCGGCGGCGGGTCGGCCTGCGCGGCGAGCGGCGCGGCCACGAGGGCGAGGGCGAGGGCGAGGGGGCGCGCGCGGGTCACGGCTTCTCCGCAGCGTCGGGGTAGAGATACCTGGCCGCGTAAGGGGGGCAGGGGCGCAGCGGATCGTCCGACACGCGCCAGTCGTCCTTGATGAAGACCTCGTCGAGGTAGAGGCCCTGCGCCGGGGCGGTCATGCCCGAGAGCGTGCGGTCGTGGTCGGCGAGGCGCTTGACCACGGTGCCGGGCGGCAGTCGCTTGCGGCCCACGTCGACCAGGGTGCCGACGATCACCCGGACCATGTTCTTGAGGAAGGCCGTGCCCTCGACCTCGATGGCGATGAGGTCGTCGCGGCCCTGCCAGCGGTCGAGCACCTCGACGCGGAAGAGCGTGCGCACGGTGGTCTCGCGCTCGCAGTCGGCGGCGCGGAAGGCCGCGAAGTCGTGGGTGCCCACCAGCGCCACGGCCTCGCGGCGCATCAGCTCGACGTCGAGGTCGCCCCAGAGGTGCCAGGCGCGGTCGCGCAGCAGCGGGTCGCGGTGCGGCGACGAGATGATCAGGTAGCGGTAGCGCTTGCCCGCGGAGGCGCGGCGCGGGTCGAAGTCGTCCTGCACCTGGCGGGCGTCGACGATGGCGATGCTGCGGGGCAGGCGGCCGGTGAGCCCCATGCGCCAGCCGTAGTCGGGGATGGTCGCCTCGGTGCGGAAGGCCGCGAGCTGCCCGTGGGCGTGCACCCCGGCGTCGGTGCGCCCGGCGCCCCGGACGATGACCCGCTCGCAGGCCATGACGCTCGCGGCGGTCTCGATCTCCTCCTGCACCGTGGGGACGCCTCGCTGGCGCTGCCAGCCGGAGAAGTCGGTTCCGTCGTAGCGGACAATCAATCGTACGGTAGGCATCGCTTCACGGGTGTTTACCACCATGGATCACGCGGCGCCGTGGCTTGACAACGCGACCCCCGGGAGTGCCGAATCGCCGCCGGTCGGGCGTCCGATCTGAAGGAGTCAGCAGAGGGCCCAGTGGACGAAACGCAACTGAAGGAAGAGCTCGCTCACGCCGCAGTCCTCGTCGAGGACGTGATCCGACGCATCGGCCTGGAGCCCGACAAGGTGCGCATCTCCGTCCCCGAGCCCAGCCGGGGCTGGTCGCTGCTGCGCGGCAGCGCGGCGGTGGCGATCTTCCTCCGGCCCGCGCGCCCCGGGGAGGACTCGGCGCAGCTCCGCATCGTGGCCCCGATCATCCGCATCGGCGCGGGCGACCCGCAGCCGCTCTTCCGCGCCCTGCTCGAGCTCAACGCCGGCGGCCTCGGGGCGGTGTCCTTCGGCGTGCAGGAAGACCGCGTCGTCGTCGTGGCCGAGCGTCGCACCCTCGACCTCGAGCGCGCCGAGGTGGAGTTTCTCATCCACCGGGTGGGCGCGGTCGGCGACCACTACGACGACGAGCTCATCGCGCGCTTCGGTGGCAGCCGCATCTCCGACCCCTCGTAGCCTCCGACCCCTCGCGTCCGCGATCGCCCTGGGCATCGTCGCCTGCCCCGCGCGCTCCTTCGCGTTCGACGCCGAGGTGCGCGCGGAGTCCACCGCCTCGTCGTGGCAGGTGCGCGGCCCGGCGGGCGCCGCGGTGCTCTCCCTCCGTCGCTTCACCCAGACCCTCAGCCTCGCGGGCTCCTCCCGCTCGGACGACCCTCGCGCTCCGGTCGTGCGGCTGCGCGCCCGGCTGCGCATCGACAGCGACTTCGGCACGGCCTGCGATCCGGGCACGGACCGCTGCCTCGACGAGCTCAACCGCTCCCGCGCCGCGGAGTTCGCGCCCCTCTTCGCGCGGCGCGCGGTCGACCTGCCCTTCGCGTTTCTCGAGGTGAGCGGGCTCGCCCGGGGGCGCGTCGACCTGCGCGCGGGGCGGCAGCTCGTGGTCGATCCGCTGGGCTTCTTCCTCTTCGACGGCGGGCTCGCTCGGCTCAACGTGGGCGATGTGGCCTCCGTCGAGGCCTACGGCGGCTGGGAGACCCGCTCGGGCTTCCCGCTCTCCAACGGGCGCTACGAGCGCGACGGCCTGCTGCGCGCCGACCGCGCCGGGTGGGACCGCTCCACCGCCACGGCGGTGCTCGACCGGGCCTCGGCCACGGTGCTGGGTGTCGCGGTCGATGTGAGGGCCTCGACGCGCCTCGACGCTCGCCTCACCTGGCGCCGCATCTGGACCGCCGAGGGCGTCGCCGAGGAGGCCGTCGCCGCGCGCTCGGACCTCCAGCTCAGCGGCTCGGTGCGCGCCTTCGCGGAGGCCGTGTACATGGTTCCGATGGCGACGGTGACCACCGCGGCGCTGGGCGTCGAGGGGCTGCCGGCGCGCGGCGGGCGATGGTCCGTGGAGGTGCTGCGGGTGCGCCCGGTCTTCGACCTCACCTCCATCTGGGCGTCGTTCTGGATGGACCCGACGGACGAGGCGCGGGCCTCGCTCTCGCTGCCGCTCTCTCGCTCGGTGGACCTCTCGCTCGGCGCCTGGGTGCGTCGCTACGTGCTCGACAGCGAGGTCCCGGACAACTCCGCCCCTTCGCTCGGGGCGCTGCTCAACGTCGGCGCTTCGGCCTCCGCGCGGGTGCGTCGGCCGCGCTGGGACGCCACGCTCCGGGCGTCGCTCGAGGGCGGGGCGCTCGGGATGCGCGGCAACGCCGATCTCGCGCTGAGGGCGTGGGTGATCCGCCGGGCGCTGCGCATCGACGGCCTCGTCTCGCTGGCCCACGTGCGCGACACCCTGAGGGACGACCGCAGCCTCGACGGCGTCGGCCTCGTGCTCGGGGCCACGGCGCCGCTCGGGCGCGTCGCCCAGGTGAGCGTGAGCCTCGAGGACGACATCAACACCGTGGTCGGCCATCGCGTGCGAGCCATCGGCGTGCTCGAGCTGAGGACCATCCCGTGAGCCCCTCCCTCCGACGGCCGCGCGCGCTCCTCGCGTTCGCGCTCACCCTCGCCGCCACCCTCGGCGGGCTGCTGGCGCAGCCCCGCCCCGCCGCTCCTCCGGCCGCGGCGCCCGCCTCCGAGGCGCCGTCGCACCTGATCTATCCCACGCAGCGGCTCCCGCTCCGCTTCGATCACTCGCGGCACCTCGCGATGCCCGGCGTCACCTGCGCGAGCTGCCACCCCGCGGCCACCACCAGCGCCCGCGTCGAGGACAGCCTGCTCCCGACCGAGGCCTCGTGCGCGCCCTGCCACGCCATCGACCGCGAGCACCCGGCCTCCGCGGCCGCCAACCCGCTGGGCGGCTGCGACCTCTGCCACGAGGGCTGGCGCGCCGAGGCGCCGCTGCGAGTACCCCGAGCGGAGATCCCCGCGGCCAACCTGCGCTTCTCCCACGCCCGCCACGCGGCGCAGGGCGTCCCCTGCGAGCGCTGCCACGCGGGCGTGCGGCGCGTCGGGCTCGCCACCCGGCTCGAGCTCCCCACCATGGCCTCCTGCGTCACCTGCCACCGCCCCGGGGCGGCGCCCGATCGCTGCGCCGTCTGCCACCTCACCGAGCCCGACGGTCGCCTCCGCACCCGCTTCGCCGACGGGTGGATGAACCCGCCGCGCTGGATGAGCGGCCTGCACCACGACGCGGACTTCTGGTTCACGCACCGGCTCAGCGCCGCGCAGGACGGGAGCCGCTGCGCGGTCTGCCACAGCGAGGGAGAGTGCGCGGCCTGCCACGACGGCCGCGTGCGCGACCGGCGCACCCACCCCAACGACTACGTCACCATGCACGCCGTCGATGCCCGGATGAACAGCGATCGATGCGGCTCATGTCACCGCGCGTCGAGCTTCTGCGTCGCGTGCCACCAGCGCGCGGGCGTCGCGGCCTCGTCGTCGACGAGCTCCCGCGCCCTCGGCCGCTTCCACCCGCCGGCCTCGGTGTGGTCCAGCGCGCCGGTCACGCTGCGGCACCACGGCGCCGAGGCGCGCCGCGCGATGCGCACCTGCACCTCCTGCCACAGCGAGCAGGACTGCGTGACCTGCCACGCGACGCTCTCCCGAGGGGGCGGCGGGTTCTCGCCGCATCCGCCGTCGTTCATCGCCCGCTGCGGGTCGCTGCTGCGGGCCTCGGAGCGCCCCTGCGCGCTCTGCCACGAGGACCTCGACGCCGTGCGCGCCCGCTGCCGATAGGGCGATCAGCCCTTGAGGAGCCGCAGCCGGATCTTCGAGTAGCGCGTCGAGAGCGCGTTGGGGGTCACGTCGTGCTCGAGGGCGATGTGCTTCTGCGTCACGCGCTGCCCCAGCCGGCGCGCCGCGATGTAGTCGAGGGCCGCGATGGTCGGTCGGTCGGCGGTCACCGCGCCGGGCGAGGCGGACACGTACGAGGCCCACGCCGTCAGCGCCTCGTCGACGTGCGAGGGCGCGCGGCCCAGCTTCGAGAGGGCGCCCCGGATGACGCCGCGGGACTCCTCGCTGGCCTCCGGGCGGGGACGATGCGCCTGCGACTTTGCGAGCGACGAGGGACCCCGGGCGCCCGGCGGGGCGCCGCGCTCGAGCCACGACTTGAGCGCGAGCAGCTCGGCGTGGCGGGGGTGGCGCTGCAGCAGCGCGCCCACGATCTCGACCCCTTCGGCGCAGCGCCCCAGCCGGCCGAGGCACTGGGCGTAGGAGGCGCCGACCTCCTCCTGGGAGGGCTGGGTGCGGAAGGCGCGCTGCAGGTGGGCCACGGCGTCCTGCGGGCGGCTGAGCGCGACGTCGAGCAGGTGGCCGAGGTTGTGGTGATACCAGGGGTTGGCCGGGGAGATCGCGACGGCCCGGCGGAACGACGACACCGCCATGCGGTAGTTGGCCTGGAGCGCCTGCGAGAGCCCCATCAGCGCGTGGCCCGCGTCGTCTTCGGGGCAGGACCGCAGCAGCCGCCGCAGGTGCAGCGCGGCGCGCCAGGGGCTCTCCTCGAGGAGCATCTCCGCGAGGTGCCGGTTGGCGAAGCAGGCCTCGGGGCTGCCCTCCACGGCGCGCGTCGCGAGCGCCTCGAGGAGGCCGCGCACGTGGTCTTTCGGGAGGTCACGCTGCAGCGCCTGCTCTGCGCGAATTCGCAGCGTGTTGAGCTCGTCCCCTGTGCCCGCCGCAGTCATCGCTTCGTTGATAGCCCGCACGCAGAGGGGGTGCAAGGCGCGGCGAGCGGGCGGATCACGGCTGGACCCGGAGGATGTACTGCCCCTCGCCGGAGTCGCGCGAGGCGTCGACCATGATCCAGACCGGGCCGGGGTCGACGGTGACGCGCTGCGAATTGGTGAAGCACGCGAGCTGGTTGGTCTGGAGTCCGGCGCACTGCCGCTGGCGCACGTAGGTCACCTGGTTGCTGGTCACGAGCAGCACGTTGATCGCCATGCGCGTCGCCGCGTTGAAGAGCAGCACGTCCTCGCCCAGGAAGCCTCCGCCGCAGGTTCCGGAGTGGGAGCCCAGGCCGGTGGTGGTGCGGCCGATGACGGTGCCCCCGGCGGTGACGTCGAAGAGCACCCGGGCGCCGCAGTTGCCGGGCGCGATGGGGGCGCTGCGGGTGAGCCGCAACGTGAAGGGCCCGCCGCGCGCGCCGGGGTCGTCGACCACCACGTAGACCACCCGCGGCGCCGTGCTCGACCCTCGCCCGCGGAGGAACACCCTCGCGTCCCGCGCCCGCTGCGTCGCGTCGCCGTTGCAGCCGAGCTCCGCCCCGCCGCAGGCGTCGCGCACCGACACCACCGGGTCGCCGTCGCCCCCCATCGGCGAAGCCTCGGCCAGCAGGTCGACGTCGCCGGGGATCGTCACCGCGTAGACCAGGTCGGGGCCGGCGCCGCCGCACGAGCTCCCGAAGTCGCTGGTGCGCCCCGCGGTGCTCCCCGTGCGGGAGAGCGTGGTGGTGGCGCCGGTGAGGTCGACGGGGATCGCGTGGGCGCAGTCCTCGCCGGGCACGATGCACACGCCGCCCTCGTCGGTCATCCCGTCGCAGTCGTCGTCGACGGCGTTGCAGCGCTCCATCGCCCCGGGGTGGATCGCCGGGTCGGCGTCGTTGCAGTCGGTGCCCCGGGCGCACACGGCGCCGCCCACCCGCGCCGCCGCGGAGCCGTCGCCGTCGGCGTCGATGGCGGTCGAGCGGCACATCCGCGCGGCCGGGTCGCAGAGGTCGGCGGTGCACGGGTCGGAGTCGCTGCAGTTTCTCGGGGTGCCGCCTCCGGCGCACTGGCCGGTGCTCAGGCTGCAGCTCGCCCCGGTCGCGCAGTAGCTGTCGCAGTAGCCCGCGATGGGGGCGTTGCGACACCCCATCATGGGGTCGCAGGTGGCGGTCACGCAGGGCCCCGGGGCCGTGCAGGCCGAGGGGTTGGGCGTGTACACGCACCGCCGCGTGGCGTCGTCGCAGCGGTCGGTGGTGCACGCCACGCCGTCGTTGCACGTGGGGGCCGCGCCGGCCACGCAGCCCCGCGTCGCATCGCAGGTCTCCGCGCCGTTGCAGAAGCGGCCGTCGTCGCAGCGCGCGGTGTCGGCCGTGCTCGCGCACATCCCGGTGGCGGGCTCGCAGCGGTCGATGGTGCACTCCACGCCGTCGTCGCAGCGCACCGCGGTGCCGGGCACGCAGCGGTTGGCCTCGCAGCGCTCGCGGCCGTTGCAGAGCGTGTCGTCCTGGCAGTTGGCGTCGGTGGTGCAGTCGACGCGCACGCAGTCCATGGTCGGGTGGCACACCTGGCGCGCGCCGCACACGGAGTCGTCGGCCCGGTGGACGCACGCGCCCGCGTCCTCGTCGCAGGAGTCCACGGTGCACTCCACGCCGTCGTCGCACGATCGCCCGCAGCGCGACGTGGGCACGTCCGCCGCGGGGACGTCCGCCGCGGGGACGTCCGCCGCGGGGACGTCCGCCGCGGGGACGTCGTCGCCGGTCGACCCGCCGTCCGCGACGTCGTCGACCTCCGCGTCGGCGGAGCCTGCGTCGTCGCCGAGGTCGGTCGAGCCAGCGTCCTCGGCGACGTCGAGCGCGACGGGGACGTCGAGCGCGACGGGGACGTCCTCCGAGGGGCCGAGGTCGGGCACGACGCCGAGGTCGGAGGGAGCTCCCGAGTCCGCACCGGAGTCCGCGGCCGCGTCGCGGCGATCGAGGCGCGAGGTGTCAGGGTCGACCAGGGCGGAGCAGGCGCTGGCGAGGGCGCCGCAGACGAGGATCCAGGAGGCCTTCGGCATCAGAAGCTCCCGCTCACGGACAGCGTCGCGCCGCTGGACGAGGCCGTCGCTCCGACCCGGACCGGCGCGCGGAAATCGGTCTTCAGGAAGAGCACCACCGAGGCGACGGTGCCCACCAGCGTGACGCCCATCGCGACGTCGGACCACATCGCGAGCTGCGAGGCCCGCGTGGCCTCGTCGTGCCCGCGGGCCTGGAGCGCCGCGGTGTTGCCCGCGCCCCCCTGGATCTCGTTGACCGTCGCGTCGAAGTCCGAGTTGGCGGAGAGGGCGAGGGCGCCCGCGGTGATCCAGCCCACGGCGGCGGCGCCGGTGAGGCCGGCCACGGCGTAGAAGACCGCGGGGGGCGGGCCTCGTCGCGGGGCGTCGGTGTGCGGGTCTTCGGAGGGCGCCGTCGGGGCCACCGCCGGGAGGGGCGCCGCGGCGACGGCCGGCGTGGGCGCAGGGGCGACGACCGGGAGGGCCGCGGGCGCCGCGGCGGGGCGCTCGAGGGAGAGGTTGATCACCTGGGCCTGGCCCGCGGCGATGTCGATCTCCCGGTGCACGGTGGTGTAGCCCTCGCCGAGGGCCTCGACGACGTGGTGGCCGGGCATCACGTGCGTGGGCCTGCCGAGGGAGATCGCCTGGCCGTCGACGGTGACCGCGAGGCCCATCGCGTCGGGCGGGGAGACCGTGAGCTGGAGCGAGCCGATGCGCGCGCGGAGCTGGGCGATCTGCGCCTCGACCTGGGCGACCTGCGCCGCCGGGGCCGAGGGGCTCTCCACGAGGAACTGCTCGAAGTGCGCGATCGCCTCGATGGGCCGGTCGAGGTGGGTGTAGCAGTTGGCCATGTTCACGCGCACCGACGGGTGCGGCGCGAGGCGGTACGCGCTCTGGAACTCCTCCAGCGCCCCGGCCCACTGCCCCCGCGTGGCGGTCGCCACGCCGAGCTGGAAGTGCCGACGCGCCTCGGCCCGGTCGGCCGCCGAGGGGCCCTCCGGCGGGGTCTGTGCGCTCGCGGCGCCTCCGACGGACAAGGCACCCAGCAGGACCAGCGGAGCCAACCACGAACGTTGCAAGACGCACCTCCAGGTCTTCGCCGGCCGGATGCGCGAGGGCGCCCCGGGACCGAGCAAAGGGACGGGCGACAGTACCAGACCCCGCGGTCGACCCGCAGCGGTCGCGGCGCTCAGATGATCGTGATCGTGCTCGGGTCGAAGCTGGCGGGGGCGGGCCTGGGGTCGAGCTTTCGCAGGGTGTCGACGATCGTGCGGGCGACCACCACGTTGCGGTACCACTTGCGGTCGGCAGGGACGACGTACCAGGGCGCCGTCCGGGTGGAGCACCGGGAGAGCGCGAGCTCATACGCCGCCTGGTATTCGTCCCAGAGGGCGCGCTCCTTGAGGTCGTTGGGGTCGAACTTCCAGATCTTCGCCTCGTCGGCGAGCCGCTCCTCCAGCCGGCGCTTCTGCTCCTCGCGGGAGATGTGCAGGAAGAACTTCAGCACCGTCGTGCCGGTCGCCGCGAGGTTCTCCTCGAAGCGGTTGATCACGTCGTAGCGCTTCTCGATCTCCTTCGCCGGGGCCAGCGAGTGCACCCTCGCCACGAGCACGTCCTCGTAGTGCGAGCGGTTGAAGATCCCGATGTTTCCCCGGCGGGGCGCGCGGGCGTGGATGCGCCAGATGAAGTCATGGTCGCGCTCCTCCTCGGAGGGCGCCTTGAAGCTGTTGATCTCCACGCCCGTCGGGTTGATGCCCGACAGCACGCTCTTGACCGTGCCGTCCTTGCCGCCGGTGTCCATCGCCTGGAGGATCACCAGCAGGGCCCGCTTGTTCTCCGCGTAGAGCCGCTCCTGCAGGTCGTTCATCTCCAGCCGGTCACGCTCGAGCTGCGCCAGACCCTCGGCCTTGTCCTTCACGCCCTCCGTGCTGGCCGGGTCGTAGTCCTTCAGCTTCACCTTGCTGCCCGGCTTGATCAGGATCGCTTCCGCCATTCGCGCACCCTCCGTTCGCGCCGATGGTGCGCGCGATGGGTGCGCTGCGACAAGCCCGCCCGTTGCTCCTGCCGCGGGCGTGGCTAGAGTCCGGCCCCAACACCCACGATGCCCGCCACTCCCGACCTCGTCGAACTCCGCCGCCAGCGCCAGCAGCTCCTCGACCGCATCTCCTGGTGGGAGCACCACCGGCACTCCGCGCTCGTGCCCGTGGTGCTCGTCTGCTTCGGCGCGGGCTACGGCCTCGGGTGGCTCGCGCACCTGCTGCTGGGCCTGCCCTACCAGCTCGGTTATCTGGCCGCCATCGCGAGCGTCTTCGTGAGCGGGCGCTGGCTCGACCGCGCCTTCGCCCCGCAGCGCCTCGACGCCATCGACGGCCAGATCGCCCGGCTCGAGCGCTCGCTCAAGGCGACGTCGGCCGCGACCCGGCCCAGCGCAGCAGCGCCTCGCTGAACTCCGTCGGCCGCTCCAGGTTCGAGAGGTGGCCCGCCCCCTCGATCACCTCCACGCGCGCCCCGGCGATGGCCTCGCCCATCGCCGCGTGCTCCGCGGGAGGGGTGATGGTGTCGCGCGACCCGACCAGCAGCAGCGTCGGGCAGCGCAGGGCGCCCAGCGTCTCCGTCGCGTCGGCCCGGTCGCGCATCGCGAGCAGCGCGTCGGTGATGCCTCCGACGGACTGCTCCGAGGCCCACGCCCGCAAGGTCGCCCGCACCGACTCGGGCGCGTCCGGCGCCAGCAGGTGCGGGAGCATCTTCTCGATGAGCGCCCCGGGGCCCTTCGTGCGAACGAGCCCCAGGTTGAGCACCCGCCCCGCGCGGGTCTCGGGGCTGTCGGCCGCGGCGCGGGTGTCGGCCAGCACCAGGGCGCCCAGGCGTCGTGGCGCCCGGGCCGCGAGGCGCAGCGCCACGTAGCCGCCCAGCGAGAGCCCGACGAGGGTCACCCGATCGAGCCGGAGGGCGTCGAGGGAGGCCAGCACGGCGTCGACGTAGCCGTCGAGCGAAGGGGGATCGGAGGTCATCCGGGGCGCGGCGCCGAAGCCAGGGAGGTCGAGGGTCACCGCGCGGTGACCGGCCGAGGCGAGGGCCTCGGACTGCGCCGACCACATCCGTCGGTCGATGGGGAAGGAGTGCAGGAGCACCCACGGGTCGCCGTGGCCGAGGTCCGTCACCGAGGGCAGCTCGCTCATGCCGCGGGAGGGTAGCGCCGCTCGGCTTGCGACGGGGGCAGAACTCCCGTAGGCGGAGACCCGTGAAGCGAGCGACCCTCCGACTGCTGGCGCTGGGAGCGATCACCGCGGGCGCGACGGCGCCCTCCATGGCGCTCGCCAACGGGAGGTTTCCCGCGGCGCAGCAGGTGGTGCTCGGCCCCGGGGTGCGCTCGGACGTCATCGCGCTGCGCACCACCTTCGGCCTGCTGGTGAGCCGCGACGGCGGCCGCAGCTTCCGCTGGTTCTGCGAGGACCTCCTGTACTTCCCCTTCGTTCCGGGGCTCACCTTCGACCCGCCGGTGGAGGTGAGCGCTCGCGGCGAGGTGGTGCTCGGCTTCGAGGACGGCGCCCACTCGCTCACCGACGGCTGCGACGTCACCGACCTGCGGAGCGTGTCGCACCGGGAGATCACCGACCTCGCCGCGACCCCCGACGGCGCCACCCTCTACGCCTCCGAGAGCACCACCGGCTCTCGCAGCTACGTGCTCCGCTCCGACGCCTCGCTCTCCTTCCAGCGCATGGGAGCGGGGGTCGCCGGGCTTCGCCTGGTCACCGTCGAGGTGGCCGCCTCGAGGCCCGACCGGGTCTACGCCTCGGGCTTCGACGACTCGCCCTCGCGCACCCCCCGGCTGCTGCGCAGCGACGACGGCGGAGCCACCCTGGCGGCCCTCAACCCCGCCACCTCCCTCGGCGACGAGGCGTACATCTCCGGGGTCGATCCGACGAACCCCGACGTGCTCTACGTGCGGGTGGTGCAGGGCTTCGGCTCGACCCTGCTGCGCAGCGACGACGGGGGAGAGCACCTCTCGGTCGTCGGCCGCACCGGCGACCCCATGGTCGGCTTCGCCATCTCCGACGACGGAGCCACCGTCTGGTACGGCAGCGCCGACGACGGACTCCACCGCTCCACCGACCGAGGACTGCACTTTACCTCCCAGGGTATGATCCCGACGCTCGGGCTGCGCTACCACGGCGGGGCCCTCTGGCTGGTTTCCGACTGGCTGCGGCACCCATGGGCCCTCGGTCGCTCCATGGACGGGGGAGAACACTTCGAGGGCGTGCTGCGCTTCGAGGACGTCCCCGGGCCCCCCGAGTGTTCCTCCCCCTCGGAGGGGACCGCCATCTGCACGGACCGCTGGCCGGCCTTCCGCGCGACCATCGAAGCCCCCGAGCGGCCCGACGCCGGGGCCCGCGTCGACGCCCCGGCGCCCGACGCCACCCCCTCCGACGCCCCCGCCCCGGTCGACGCCCCGGTCGACGCTCCGGACGCCCCCGCGAGCGCAGACTCCGGGGCGCCTCGCATCGCCGTCGGCAAGGACTGCGGCTGCCGCTCGGCCCCGACGGGCGGGTCGCCGGGCGCCTTCGCCCTGCTGGGCCTGGTGGCCCTTCGTCGAAGACGAGTTTCGATTGCGACGGGATTGCAGTAGCATCACGGCTCAGAGGTGAGCTTGATGACCAACCGAGGGCGAAACAGCCTGAGTGCAGAGGAGATCCGGGAGCGGGTGCGCGCGACCGGGTTGCGCGTGACGGCGCCTCGGGTGGCGGTGATCCAGCAGCTCCAGCAGGCGCAGGCCCCGGTGACGCACGCCGAGCTGGCGACGGCGCTGGCCACCCAGGGGTGGGACCGGGCGACGATCTATCGCAACCTCACCGACCTCACCGAGGCCAAGCTCCTGCAGCGCACGGACGTGGGCGACCACGTGTGGCGCTTCGAGCTCTACCGGGAGAAGGGCGGGGCCGACCACGCCGACGCGCGGCACCCCCATTTCGTCTGCGGCGACTGCGGCGAGGTGCAGTGCCTTCCGCTGGACACCGTGAGGGTAGTGGGCGGCCGGGGGCTCCCGAAGTCGCTCAAGGGCGACGCGGTGGAGATCCAGGTCAAGGGCCGCTGCGACCGCTGCGCGTGAACTGATCGGTGCTCCTCCCTGCGCTCTTGTTGTCGGTCCTGGGGTTGCTCCTGGGGGCCGCCCTGGTCACCCTCGGTAGGCGGCAGGCCCTGGCCTCGGCCTCCCTCGACGGCTTCAGCCTGGGCTTCGTCCCGGCGGTGCTCGCGCTGCGGATGCTGCCGCACGCCATGGAGTCCCTCGGCTTCCGGGCGCTGGCCCTGGCGGTTCTCTCCTACGCGGTCTTCTGGTGGGTCGACCGTCGGGCGCACGCCCGCGACCACGCGGCCGCGCACCCCTTCCACCCCGCGGCGGGGGCCGGGGCGGGGCTGCTCGTGCCCATGCTCGCGCTGCACGGGATGAGCGACGGGGCCGCGCTCACGGTGGCCCTCTCCACCCACGGCGTCGGTCTCAGCGTGGCCGCGGCGCTGATCCTCCATCGCATGCCAGAGGGGCTCTTCATCGCCTCGTCGATGCTGCCCAGCTCGGGCGGCCGCAAGACCGCCCTGGCCCTCGTGGCGCTGGTGCTCTCCACGGTCATCGGCGCGGTGCTCGGGCAGGCGCTGCTCGACGCCATCCCCGACGCGCTCTTCGACGGGGCGCTCTCCCTCGGCGTCGGGGCGATGCTCCGCCTCGCGATGCACTCCCACGCGCCGCCCCCGGCCGACGCCCGGGCGCGCACCGTCTCCGGCCTGACCTTCCTCGGGGGCGTCGCGCTCATGCTCGCGCTGCCCGACCCGGAGGGCCTCTTCCGCCTCTCGCTCCCGCAGGAGCTCTCCGTGGAGGGGGCGCTCCTGCCGCTCTTCATCGAGACCGCGCCGTCGATGCTGCTCGGCGTGCTCGGCGCGGGGCTGCTGCGCACCATGACCCGCGCGCGTCCCGACGCGTGGCTGCGCGGCGATGGCAGCGCGCTCCAGGCCCTGCGCGGCATGGTGTTCGGGGTGCCGCTCCAGGTGTGCTCGTGCGGGGTGCTGCCGGTGGCGCAGCGGCTGCTGCGGTCGTCGCTGCCCATCGCGGCGGTGACGGCGTTCATGCTCGGCACCCCGGAGTTCGACGTCGGGGCCTTCGTCCTCTCGGTGCGACTGCTGGGCCTGCCCCTGGCGCTGGCGCGCCTCGCCGCCGGGGTGGCGCTGGCGTTCTCCGTGGGGCTCGCGGCCGCCGCGGTGGCCCGGCGCCTCCCGCTGCGCGTCCCGACGACGCCGATGCGCCGCGCGGGGCTACTCTCGGCGCCCTCGGCGCTGCCCAGCGCTCCGCCTGCCGCCGATCGCTCCCTCGCGGGGGTGCTGCGCGCCGGGCTCGACAGCTTCGATCAGGTCGCGGCCTGGTATGTGTTCGGGCTGCTGCTCGCGGTGGGCTTCGAGGCCGCGATGCCGCCGCACTCGCTGGCCCGCCTGCTCGGCGCGTGGGACGTCCCGCTGACGGCGCTGCTCGCGGTGCCCGTCTACGTCTGCGCCCAGGGGGCGATGCCGCTGGCGGCGATGATGGTGCACAAGGGGCTCTCCCCGGGCGCGGCGCTCGTGCTGCTGCTGGTGGGTCCTGCGGCCAACGTCGCGGCGTGGCGGATGCTGCGCTCGGCCCTCGGCGCGCGCGTGGCGTGGACCTTCGCGGGCGCCTCGGTGCTCGGGGCCATGGCGCTCGGGGCGCTCGTCAACCGGGTGGTCCCTTCGTCGACGCTGCCGGAGATCCATGTGCTGGCGGCGCACGAGCACCACCCGTGGGAGCTGGGCGCCGCGGTGGTGCTGGGGCTGCTGCTGGTGAGCAGCGTGCTGCGCCTCGGGCCTCGCGGATGGATCGCGACCATGAGCCCCTCCGGTGCATCCTCCGGGGAGCACCAGCACCACCACCATCATCCGCACTGACGTCCCGACCCGTCGGCTCGCATCGAGGAAGTACCCCCATGAGACTCTCGCACCCGGCTCTCGCGCTGCTCCTGCTCGGCGGATGTTCGTCCTCCTCGGAGGGGACGGCGGTCGATGCCGGGACGCCGGATCGATCGACGGCGGACGTCGCCTCGCAGCCCGACGCGGGCGCGCCGGTGGACGTGGCGGCCCCCCAGGACGTCGCCGCTCCCGTCGACGCGGGCGCCCCGGCGGACGTGTCACCCGCGGTGGCGAGGCTCGTCGCCGAGCGCCCGTATCGCCTGGTGGTGCCGGATGACAACGACCCGCGCCGCGCGGCGCCGCTGCTCATCCTGCTGCACGGCTACGGCGCCTCGGGGAGCATCCAGGAGCTGTACTTCCACATGGCGCGCGAGACCAACCCCAGGGGCATCCTCTACGCGATCCCCGACGGCACCCTCGACGTGACCATGCGTCGCTACTGGAACGCCACGGACGCCTGCTGCGACTTCGCCCGCGGAGGGGTCGACGACGTGGCCTACCTCGACGCGATCATCGACGACGTCTCCTCCCGCTACGCCGTCGACCCTCGGCGGATCTTCCTCCTCGGGCACTCCAACGGCGGCTTCATGGCGCACCGGATGGCGTGCGAGCGGGCGAGCCGCATCGCGGCGGTGGTGAGCCTCGCGGGCGCGACCTTCAACGACCCCACGCGCTGCACCCCCGCGGAGCCCGTCGCGGTGCTCCAGGTGCACGGCACCCTCGACGCGACCATCGCCTACGAGGGCGGCAGCAACATCGGGTCGACGTACCCCAGCGCGGTGACCAGCGTGTCGCGCTGGGCCGGCTACGACCGCTGCGCGAGCGCCCCCACGGCGGGGGCGATGCTCGACCTCGACACGTCGGTGCTCGGCGCCGAGACCCTGGTCTCCCGCTACGAGGGCTGCACGGGCGGCGGGGCCGAGCTCTGGACGATCCAGGGCGGCTCGCACCTCCCGGCGATCAGCCCGCGGTGGCCGGCGCTCACCCTCGACTGGCTGATGGCGCACCCGAAGGCCGCGCGCTGACGGCTCAGCGAAGGTACTGCGCCAGCGGCTGGATCGCCGCCTGCGCCGCCGGGTCGGGGAAGGTGCGAGAGGCGAGAGCGCAGAGCGCGACGACGTAGGCGTGGTGCAGCGGCGCTCGAGAGGGCGACGGGCACCACGACGAGAAGCGGTGGTGCTCTCCGTAGACGAGGGCCTCGTGGAGCACCGTCATCCCGTCGCGCGCCCCCTGCGGCGCCGAGTGCAGCGGGAGCCGTGGCATCGCCGCGGCCAGGGCGTCCAGCGCGTCGGCGCCCACCGCCGCCTCCCACACCCGTGGCCGCGGAGGATCGCCGTGGACCTGCGCGCTCATCCCCGCGTCGAGCATCGCCCAGGAGCGCGCGGCGATGGGAAGCGAGCGGAGCTCGATCCAGCCGCCGGCGTCGATGTCGGTGACGGTGATGGCGACGTCGTCGTGGAAGGTCGGGTGGAGTTCTGCGCGCCACACCCGAGAGACCCCGGAGAACATCGGGTGGTCGAGGGGAGGCAACGCGCAGCGGGCGCGCCAGGCCTCGGCGTAGCGCTGCCAGGGGTCGCTCATCGCCGCGCCTCGCCCGCCGGGAGGAATCTCCCGAACCCTCGCTCTCGCCCGACGGCGGGGAGCGGCACCCCGTCGCGCACCGCGAGGCGGCCGTGGACCACCACGGCGGGCACCGCGGCGTCGTTGCGGCGCACCATGCGGGGATAGCCTCCGAGCTCGGGCATCGGCTCTTCGCGGATCGTGTCGATGGCGTCGAGCTGCGCCGGGTCGATGACGACGAGGTCCGCACGGCGGCCGACCCCGAGCACCCCCGCGTCGAGGCCGAGCCACTCGCCGATCTCGCCGGTGCAGCGGTGCACCGCGCGCTCGATGCTCATGAAGGGCACGCCGTCGCGCGCCGCGTCGCGCGCGATGCGCAGCATGAAGAGGGCGTAGTTGTAGAAGGCCATGTTGCGCAGGTGCGCCCCGGCGTCGGAGAAGCCGACCATGATGTCCGGGTGCGCGAGGATCCAGCGCAGGTGCTCGGGGCGGTCGTTGGCGATGGTGGTGAACCAGCGCAGCGCGTCGCCGTGCTCGGCGCAGAGGTCGAGGAAGACGTCCACCACGTCCTCCTTGCGCTCTCGGGCGATGGCGTCGAAGGAGCGGCCCACCAGCGACGCGTCGGGGCAGGAGATCACCTCGGACACCCGGAAATCCCGGTGGAACACCTTCGGAGCGATCAGGCTGGTCCACTGTCGGCGAAACCAGCTCCGGTACTTCGGGTCGCGCAGCAGCGCCCGGCGCTCGGCCATCTTCTCGAGGTGCAGCGCCGCGGTGCCCGCCCCCATCTCCTCGAAGACCGGCGCGTCGAGGCCGTCGACGAACATCTCGAAGCGCACCGGCAGCGCCTGGAAGCGCACGTCCGCGCGGAAGACCGTGTTCATCACCCGCGCCATCCCGGCGATGAGCCGGTAGAGCCAGCGGCTCGATCGCACGTCCGCCAGCGACACGATGCTCGTGCGCAGCGGCCGCCGGAGCAGCCCCATGCTCTCGTAGAAGAGCAGGAGGATGTCGTACTTCGCGGAGATGTTGGGGATGCCCTGCAGCACCCTCCCTCGCTCCCGCACCACCCGGGCGAGGCCGTCGATCTCCGCCCACGACGCGAAGGTGCCGGGGAGGGGCTGAGAGCGGTGGCGCGTGCCGCCGAGCTTGTCCCAGCGGTTGGTGTTGAGGCTGAGCCCGGTGAAGCCCGCGTCGAGCGCGTCGGAGAGCGAGCGGGCCATCGCCGCGCGCTCCTCCCTCGTCGCCCGCACGCCCTTCGTCACCGAGCGGGTGAGCCCCATGGTCGCGCAGCGCAGGTCGGAGTGCCCGAGGAAGGCCGCCACGTTGGGGCCGAGCGGCAGCGAGTCGAGGTGCTCCCGGTACTCTGCCGGCGTCGACCAGGTCTTCTTCGACTCGAAGAGCGGCAGCACGTGCTCGCGGGGGATCGCCTCGACGCGCGTGAACATGTCCGCGATGTCGAGCGGTGAGCTCAGCACCGTGCCGAGCGAGCAGCTCCCCACCAGCACCGTGGTGACCCCGTGCCGCAGCGACTCGGAGAGCGAAGGCGCCGCCTCGACCTCCGCGTCGTAGTGGGTGTGAAGGTCGATGAAGCCGGGCATCACCCAGCGGCCCGTCGCGTCGACGAGCTCGCGCGCTTCGTCCGTCGAGAAGGGCGCCTCGCGCACCTCGACGAGCCGGCCGTCGCGGATGCCGAGGCTGCGCCGCGTCGCGGGCGCCCCGGTGCCGTCGAAGTAGAGTCCGCCGTTGATGGCGAGGTCGAGGGTCGCGCCGCTGGACATCCCCCGAGCGTAACCCCAGACCGCCCGCCCGCGAGTGGGCGTAGTCTCCGGCGCGAGCCATGGGAGAGATCACCGAGTCCATCGCCCTGGAGATCGACGAGCGCCGCGCGCGCCACCCTGGGAGGCCCGACCTCGAGCTGCTGGAGCACCTGCTCGTGGCCGTGCAGCGGGAGCGCGTCGCCGCCGTGGGCTACGACACCGCGCGCCTCGGCGAGCGCCTCGCCCGGTCGCCGCTCCCGGAGCGGGCCCGCCGCTCCGTCGCCCGCGCGGTCGGGCAGATCTGGCTCGACGAGAACATGCACGCCCGCTACCTGCTGGGGATGCTGCTGCGGCAGCCCGACCTCGCGACGCGCCTGGGCGCCGAGCGGCAGAGCGCCGAAGGGGGCGTCGGCGGCTGGATGACCTCGGTGGAGCAGCACGCCACCTGGGGTGACGCTCCCGCCGAGCGCCTCGCCGCCGCGCTCGTGGACGCGGGGGGACGGCTCTCCGGGCGCATCCCCGAGGCCGTGCGCTCGTCGCTCACCTACGCCCCGCTGCGCGCCTGGTGCGCCTTCAGCATCGACGCCGAAGACAGCGCGGTGATCTCCTTCGAGCGCATGCTGGCGCTCTCCGCCGAGGTGCTCGCGATGCCCTCCGCCGAGCTCGCGCTGCCCGAGGGCTTCGCGCAGGAGCTCGCCCGGATGCGCCGCGACGAGCTCGCCCACTCTCGGCTCTTCGGCGTCATCGGCGGGATGCTCGGCGACGACGACGGCTTCGCGCCGGGCTGCGACGCCGAGGCGCTGGACGCCGCGCTGGAGGCCATCGAGCGGGAGCTCTCGCTGCCTGCCGCGGGGCACCGCGCGGTGGGCTCGTCGCACCCGGTGGGGGGCGGCGGCGTGGTGGCCGTGGCGCGGGGCGAGGGCGACGCGGAGAAGCTGGTGACCTTCGATCGGGCCCTCGACGAGTCGGGCTTCGACGAGGCCGTCGCCCGCCGCGTGGCGGCCTCGGGGAGGCGCCCGGAGGAGGCCCGGGTCGCCATCAAGGTCGACCTGATGCTGGCCTGGCACCGGCGCGATCCCTCGTCGCACGTCGACCCGCAGCTCGTCGAGCGGATGGTCGAGCGGCTACGGTCGCGGGGCTACCGAGACATCGTGGTGTGCGACGCGCAGAACGTCTACGCGCGCTTCTTCGGCAACCGGGACATCGCCTCGGTCGGTCGCTACGTGGGCCTGAGCGCGGAGGGCTACCGCCTCGTCGACCTCGCCGACGAGCAGGTGCCCCACAGCTTCGCCCGCGCCATGGGCGTGTACTCCGTGGGGCGCTCGTGGCGCGACGCCGACGCGAGGGTGTCCTTCGCCACGCTCAAGACGCACCCCTCGGCGGTGGCGCAGCTCTGCCTGCGAAACGCGGGCACGGTGATCCCGCAGACGGGGGAGTATTTCTTCTCCGACCGCCTCACGGATTTCACCCACCTCGTGACGGCGGTGCTGCACGACCTGCCGCCGCATTTCGGCGTGATCGACGGGTACTCCTGGGCGGCGGACGGGCTGCTGGGCGTGATGGCCGACCCGACGCCGAGGCACCCGGGGATCGTCATCGCCGGCGAGGACGTGCTCGCCGTCGACCACGTGGCGCTGCAGCTCATGGGGGAGCGCGACCCCTACCGCGCCCCGGACCTCCGGGCCGCGCTGGCGTGCTTCGGCGACGCGATGGCGAGGACGGAGCTTCGCGGCGACCTCACGCCCATCGAGGGCTGGTCGGCGGCGGACTCGGGGCTGCTCTCCGCTCCGCTCGCGGCCCTCGCGGAGCCGGTCTACGCGCGCTTCGGAGGGCGAGGCGCGGTGTTCGTGCCGGACCTCGATCCGGCGGCCTTTCCGCCCATCGGGGAGACGACCGCGCTGCGCGCCGCGCGGCGCTTCATGCGGGCGCTGCTGGGCATCGGCGGTCGGTGAGCCGGCCGCCGCTGCGGCTCAGACCGTGGCGCCGAAGAGTCGGCCGACCGCGGCGGTGAGCGCCATCGCGAGCGATCCGAGCACCACCACCCGCGCCGTCGCCTTGAGCACCGGCGCGCCGCCCATGCGCGCCGAGAGCGCCCCGAGCGCCGCGAGGAAGACCAGCGTGGTGACGACGAGCACCGGGAGAACGAGCCGCGAGGGAGAGAGCGCCGCGGCCACCATGGGCAGCGCCGCCCCCACGGTGAAGGTCGCCGCGCTGGAGAGCGCCGCCTGCCCCGGCCGGGCGACGCTGCTCTCGGACATCCCGAGCTCGTCCCGACGGTGGGCGCCGAGCGCGTCGTGCTCGGTGAGCTGCTGCGCCACCTCGGCGGCGAGCTCGGGCGAGAGGCCCTTGGCCACGTAGATGCCGGCGAGCTCGGCCTTCTCGTGCGCCGGATCGGCCAGGAGCTCGGCCTCCTCGAGCGCGAGGTCGGCCGCCTCGAGGTCGGCCTGGGAGCTGACCGAGACGTACTCGCCAGCGGCCATGGACATCGCCCCCGCGACCAGTCCCGCCCCGCCCGCCACCAGCAGCGCGGTGCGGTTCGACTGCGCCGCCGCGACCCCCACGAGCAGGCTCGCGGTCGAGACGATGCCGTCGTTGGCGCCCATCACCGCGGCGCGCAGCCACGCGGCCCTCCCGGTGCGGTGCCGCTCGGGATGGTGAAGTCTGCTCATGGCGCTGGAGGGTCGCGCGGTACCGAGCCCGGTGTCGAGATCCCAGAGTCTCAGCGCAGCCGGGCGGTCTCGACCAGCCAGTCGTCGCCGTGCTTTCGCAGCACGTACTCCGCCGAGGGAGCGCCCTCGCTGGAGTAGAGCTGCATCGACACCGAGGCGCTCCGGGCGCCCATGGTGACGCTCTTGCGCAGCACCCTGAACCTCATCCCCGCCGCGGCCCGCAGCCGCTCTCTCACCCGCTGCCGCAGCGCCTCGCGCTCTCCGGGACCATAGGCCTCCGTCGCCTCGTAGGCGGTGATCTCCACGGGCTGGCGGTCAGGGTCGAGGTAGCGCATCGCCGCGTCGATGCGCCCCGGGGTGACCTCGCCGCTCACCGCGTCGACGAAGCGGTCGACCCGGTCGCGGTCGGTGACCACGAGGCTGCGGGTGGCCACGATCGACGCGGTGATCGCGGCGACCCCGAGCACCGCCCAGCGCTGTCTCTCCCTGGCCGTCATCGGGTACCCGGGAGTGTATACGCCCTCCGCGGACCGTCGGCCGCGGCGGGGGTCAGCGCTGGCCGAAGCCGCCGCGGAGCTCGAAGCGCTGCCGGGCGTTGCCGAGGGAGGGGGAGCGGATGCCCAGCTCGGCGCCCACCGGGAGCCCGTAGCTGCGGAGCGACTCGGGGATGGTGAAGCCCGGGATGGGGATCGCCGGGAGCGCGTCGTTGAGCGAGCGCTCGGCGTACTGCTGCACCAGCGCGCGGACCCCCATGACGAGGCCGTCGCGCTCGCTCATCGGGATCGACTCGCTGGTGATGGAGATCTTGACCTCGTCGAGGGTGACCCCGCCGAAGCGCAGGGTGTTGCCCGAGAGCGAGACCGCCCCGGAGGCGCGCGCCCCGACGGAGATGCGGAAGGGCTGCGCCACGCCGGGCATGGTGAACGCGACCTCCAGGGCCCCGAGGTCGAGGTTGATGCGGCCGTCGGCGCGCAGGAAGGCCACCGGCGGCAGCAGGCCCGTCACGTCGAAGCGCGAGCCCGCGGGGAGGCTGCTGGAGAAGCGCGAGGCGGGGAGGCCCACGTCGAGCCAGCCGCCGCGCCAGAGCGAGTGCATCGCCTGGTTGAGCACCGCGACGTGCACCGCGACGGTGGCCGGGGTGGAGACCGTCGGCTCGCCGGTGTCGCCGGGCGGGAGCGCGATGCCCCGGGAGGCGCGGGCGTGGGCGGGCGCGGCGGTCGAGAGGAGGGTGCCGAGGCCGAAGCGCAGCCGCGCCGCGGTGTCGGACACGGAGGAGACGTTGACGCCGAAGCGCAGCGGGGTGGGCGTGGCGCCGTCGAGCCGGGGGACGTTGAAGGTCGCCCCGAGGCTGGAGATGTCGAGGCCCGAGAGCACGCCGTCGAGCACGCGGGAGAAGTTGGAGCTCACGTAGTCGCGCAGGGTGTTGGCCACGAGGTTGCGCACGGTGCCGTTGGCGAGGCTGACCACGATGTCGACGATGGCGCCGGTGATGCCCGAGAAGTCCGTGGAGATGCGGCCCACGCTGGTGGTGACGGAGCCCGGGCGCACGGTGGCGCGGGGGCTTCCGCCGGAGGAGGCGAGGTCGAAGGTGACGCCGACCTCCACCGAGGCTACGTCGACCCAGCCGGAGGTGCTGAGGGTGCCCCCGATGCGGAGGCGGACGCGGATGTTCTCGAAGCGCACCACCGCGCGGAGGCCGCCGTCGACGAGGCTCAGCGAGGTGGTGTTGGGCCCGTTGAGCTCGCTGCGCTCGTAGTTCACCTCCGAGCGGAACACGCAGGTGCAGCGGCCAAAGACGCACACCTGCTGGTCGCAGGAGCTGGCCTTGAGGGGGTTGGCCGCGAGGAGCGAGCTGTGGAGCTGGTCGCGCAGCCCCTGGCTGTTGACCACGCGCTGGAGCACGTCGTCGATGGAGGTGATCGGGGTCGTCGGGTCGCCGTCGTCGACCGCGTCCTGGCGAAGGAGCATCTGGGCGCCGTCGGTGAGGTGGGCGGCCTCGCCGTTCCAGCGGTCGCTGGCGAGGAAGGCGCAGGTGCGGGAGTTCTCCCGGCCGTCGGTGTCCGTCGCGGTGACGTCGACGAAGTTCACGCCCCAGCGGGTGGTGATCGGGACGCTCACCTCGCCGCTGTCGTTGGCCGTCGCCGCGCGGCCGTTGACCGTCACGCTCCGCACGCCGGTGGTGTCCGCGAGGCGCGCCTGGAAGGTCACCATCGACCCGGCGGCGGCGTTGAGCATCGAGCCGTGCGCGGGGCCCACGCACTCGATCGCCGGCCCGCTGGAGTCGACCACGAAGGAGGTCGTCTGCACGAGCTCGCGGCCGCCCTCGGTCGCGCCGCCGACCCGCACGGTCACGGTGTAGCGGCCCTCGCGCTCGAAGGTGAGCAGCGAGCCCGCGACCGCGGCCATGGGGCTGCTGGCGTAGCTGAGCATCGCGTCGGGGATGCGGTTGCCGTAGCGGTCGGAGACCGTCGCCTGGATGTCGACCGAGGCGCCGAGCGCGTAGGTGGGCATGTCCGGAGAGCGCGCGATGACCAGCGTCGCGGGAAGCCCCGGGCGCACCGTGAGCGCGGCTCCCTCGCCGGTCGCGCCGGGCACCACGCAGCTCGCGGTGTACATGCCCGCGCGCTCGATGCGGGCGGCGAGGCCGGTCACGGTGGCGCCCATGCCCGCCGGGTCGAGGCGCAGCGTGGCGGGGGCCCCGGTGACGGCGTTGCCGAAGGCGTCGGTGACGGCGCAGGTGGCCGTGGCGGTCTCGCCCGCGGCGATCGAGGCGCGGTCGAGGGTGGTGGTGACGCGCGCGGCGTCGCCCGGGGTGATCGCCACCCGGGCGGGGGTGGCGTCGGAGAGCGAGAGCGTCGGGAAGGAGCAGGCCGCGGTGACCTCACCCACGCGGACGGCGAGGGTGCGGCCGGACTCGTCGCGCACCGCGTCGGGGGCCACGAAGGCGATCGTGGGCGTCGCGCCCACCGGCGTGGGGAGCGCGTTGCCGAGGGCGTCGCGCAGGGTGCATGTGACGGTGATGGCCTGGCCCGCGCGCACCGTCGCCGGGGCGGCGGTCTCCACGGAGGAGGGCACCGCGGCGGGGGCGTCGACGGGCTCGGGGGTGTCTTCCGGGGCGGGGACGTCATCAGGGCCCGCGTCGGCGGGCGCGGCGTCTTCGCCGGGGGGCGCCGTGTTGGCGGTGCCGCTGTTGGAGCACGCGAAGAAGACAACCGGGAGCGCGCAGAGGCGCAGCAGGAGGAACAGTCGTTGACCCATGGCAGCCGGGGACCATGCAACGGAACCGGTCCCACGAACAAGGCGGCCACCGGAGCGCGTCAGTGACGCTACGCGAGGCCTGGCAGCGAGGCGACGAGAGCGTCGAGCAGCGAAGACTGCTGCGCGCGGGTCGGCATGCCCGCGGTGGTCACGAGGTCGTCGCCCACCTCGGCCGAGGCCTCGCGGCGCAGGTCTTCGACGGCCCTGCGCATCGCGTCGGAGAGGGCTGCGCGGGTGTCGGGGTCGACGGCCTCGCAGGCCCACCGGTGAAGGGCCCAGGAGAGCGCGGCGTGGCGGGTCTCGTCTTCGGCGATGACCTCCATCGCGGCGGTGATCCTGGTGTCGCAGGCGTGCGCGGCCTGCCAGGTGGCGACGAGCGCTCCGTAGGTCTCGCGGACGCAGCCCTCGACGGCGTTGTCGAGCGCGACGGCCTCGAGCGGGCGGGCAGGCGCGGGGGCGTGGGTCGCGAGGGTGGGCTCGCTCCCGAAGGCGCGGGCGAGTTCGACGGTGAGCTCGGTGTGGCGCCGCTCGTCGGCGACGGCGGCTCGGGCGCGCTCGATGAGCTCGGCCGGGCCGCGGTGGAGGGTGAGCTCGTCGACCATGCGATCGAAGGCGGAGACGGACGCGGACTCGAGCGCGGCGAGGCGGGCGAACCAGCCGCCGAGGTCTTCGCGCGCGGAGCCGGGGCGGTCGGAGAAGCCCTCCGGGCGGCGGCCGCCGGGGCAGGGGATCTGGCAGTGCAGGGTCGGGGTGTCGGCTGACGGCGGGGCGAGGTAGCAGTAGGTCTCGCCGACGGAGGGGTCGCGGACGGTGCAGAAGGGGCGGCAGACGGAGGGGTCGATGGAGGTGCCCGAGTCGACCCGCAGGGCCGGGGGGAGGCCGCAGGGGAAGACCACGGTCTCGCCCGCGCAGAAGGTCCCGGGGTTCTGGATGGTGCGGATCGGGTCGCAGGGGCCACGGTCGGTCACGACCGGGACGTCACGGATCGGGGGCACATCGACCGCGATGGGGACATCGACCGCGATGGGGACATCGACCGCGATGGGGACATCGACCGCGATGGGGACATCGACCGCGATGGGGACATCGACCGAGGCGTCGCCAGGGGCGAGCGTCACCGAGGCGCCACAGCCCGAGGTCGCTGCGACCACCCACACCATTCGTCGAAACAACCGCCGTAGCGCGAGCTCGTCCTGGGTCCGCATGGCAGGGCCTCCAGCACGTCACGGGCCACGACCCTCGGGTGGGCCGATACCTCGGGCATTCCAGGGCTTTGCGTGATCGATGACTGTGCCGAAGTGTGCAGCGCCGTATCCGCCGGGCACGACCGCGGAGGCTTCGCTCACCCGCGAGGTCAGTAGGTGATCGCGCCCGACGGGCGCACGAAGCAGAGCCCGTCGGCGTTGAGGTGGCCGTAGGAGCGCGCCGAGAAGGTCACGAAGTCCCGCAGGTCGCGGATGCCGGAGGTGCCCCCGAGGTCGAAGCTGAGCGCGCTGGCGCTGCGCGGCGTGTAGCCCATCGTCTGCGCTCCCCGGTCGGGGACGGGGCGCATCATCCGGTCGAGGAGGTTGGTGGGCGCCACGCCCTGGAGGTCGTCGAGGGTCACCTCGCTCACGCCTGCGGTGGTGCGGGCGCGCGAGGCGTACTGGTCGAAGTGCAGCGGCGGGTTCTCGACCCCGAGGGCGCCCCAGAAGAGGTGGTCCATGTGGAAGGTGAGCTGGGCGCGCGCGGCGGTGCTGGCCGAGGGCTGCACGCCGGGCATCTCGTCGCCGCCGTTCTCGGGGTTGTAGCAGTTGATGTACTGCGCGGGCGCGGCCCAGCCGAGGCGGAAGGTCACCGAGGTGGGGTAGTCCGCGAAGGCCGGAGCGAGCCCGGTGGTGGCGCCCCGATAGGTCGCGGTGCCCTCGATGTACTGGCTCCACCCTCGGCGGATCATCTGCTCGTAGAGGGCCACAGCCGCGGCGTCGAGGTTGACGTTGGTGGCGCCCGGCGTCGCGGCCACGCCGTCGTAGCTGAAGGCGTAGCGCACCGTCGTGTCGAGGCTCCCTCCCGCGGAGGGAGCGCGGATCACCGCCAGGGGGATGGCCGTCTCGGGCGCTCCGCCCGCGCCGGTGAGCGGCCCCGGCTTCTGCACGTCGACCGCGAAGGAGCCGGGCACCGACGCGACAGCGGCCCCGACGGAGGACTGGTCGGAGGTCGAGGCGCCGGGGCGGTTGATGCGGATGTTGCCGAGGGTCACGAGGATGCGGGAGAAGCGAAGCTCCCAGCCGTCGACGAAGACGATCGCTCCGGTCGCGGGCATCGAGGCGTAGTCGAAGCCGAGCTGTCCGAGGTCCTCGCTGGAGACGCTCACCTGGATGGTGCGCGGGTCGCGGGTCGCGGCGGTGAAGGCAGGCGCCACGGGCGTCGCGAAGGAGGGCGGAAGCACCGCGGCGTCGCCGGCGGGGATCACCACGTCGGCGCCCGCGTCGGTCACGGAGGCGTCGGAGGCCTCGGGGTCGTCGCCGCAGCCGGAGAGCAGGCCGGCGAGCCCGAGGAAGGCGGAGCAGAGGCGCGCGGTTGGGTGGAACATAAGAGTGTGGAGAGAGCCTTTCCTTTCGAGAGGGAGGATCCGAGGGAGGAGGGGTCGAGGCGATCAGCGCGTCGGCGAGAAGCTCACCGTGAAGGACGAGCGCGAGCGGACCCTGTTGAGGAAGGCCCTCCCCACGTTGTCCTGCGCGGTGAAGCGGTAGCGGCCCTCGCGCGCGGCGCCCGTGGTGAGCTCGCGGAAGTCCGCTCCGTCGAACCAGCCGCGAGGATCGACCCGCACCCTCAGCGCGCCGCCCTCGGAGGGCGTCACCCTGGCCGGGATGCCTCGCACCTTGCGGGCCTCGTCGATCGATCCCCCGGCGCTCACCAGCGACTGATCGATCACCAGCGAGCCCTCGAAGGGGACCTCCAGCTCGTCGCGCCGTGCCGTGCCCGCCACCCGCACCGCGGCGCCGCCCAGCGCTCCGTCTCGATTGAAGAGCCAGACCTCCGCGGTGAGGGCGGGGACGTCGATGCCGTCGCCTCCGCCGGGCACCGCGGTGAGCGCCGGGGCGAGCGCGTCGACCTCCACCTGCGTGGTGACCTGCGCCACGATGCGCCCCGATCCCAGGTGCGCCTCGCCGTCGGCGTAGGCGCTGGGGAGCAGCAGGTCTCCGAGGCGCTGGAGGGGCGAGCGCCGGTCGCCTTCGAGCGGGGCGATGGTGTTGAGGTAGAGCGGCCCGAGGGCCACGCGGGCCTCGCTGAGGGTGATCGACCATCCCTGGTCGTTGGTGAAGCTGAGCGGCTGCGCGGCGTCGCGCTCGATGCCGGCGGCTTCGACGGCGAAGGTCACGCGCTGCGATCCGGTGGTGTCGCCGCAGCCGGGGGCGAGGGCGAGCAGCAGCGGGAGGGCGAGTCGCTTCATCGGGCGGTCTCCGTGGGCGCGCCGTGCCTCGCGGCGGCCGCGCCGAGGTGGAGGGTGAAGACCACGAACAGCTGCCTGGGCGGACCGGCGGTGAAGTGCCGCGCGGGGACGAGCGTGGGGTAGTCGCGGCTGCGGAAGTCGCTGGTGAAGTTGTACTGACCCCAGGCGTACTGCGCGTCGAAGAGGTTCTGCGCGATGAACCCGAGCTCGTAGTAGGCCCAGCGCGCCCCGACCTGGGCGTCGACGGTGAAGATCGACTGGCCGCGCTCGGAGAAGGGGAGCGGACGAGGCGCGACCCAGGTGGCGCCGAGTCCCGCGGAGGCCGTGATGGCGCGGCCGCGGATGCGCCACGGGAGCGAGCGGTGCACCGCCCCGTCGAAGCGCGCGACCCACTCGGGCACGTAGGGCACGAGGTTGCCGTCGTCGTCGAAGGTGGCCCTGGCGTAGGTGAGGTGGGCGGAGAGGTCGAGCCAGTCGTTGGTGGCGCGCGCGGCGACGAGGGCGCCCTGGCGGGTGGTGCCGGAGGCGAGGGTGTTGCGCCCCTCGGTCTCGTTGAAGATGAGGTCCTGCCCGACGTGGGTGCGGTAGTAGAGGGCGCGGGCGCTGAGCGCGAGGCCCGCGAGGCGACGGTCGAAGACCACCCCGCCCTCCAGCGCCGTGATGGGGCTGAAGGGGAGCTGCTGGTCGTTGCCGAGGTACACCGGGTCGGCCGAGCGCGCGCCCAGCCCGGCGCTCATCGCCACGGTGACGCCCTTCCAGGGACCGAGGAAGAGGGCGCCCCTCGGCTGCCACGCGATGCCGCCGGAGGTGCGCCGCTGGCTCGGGCTGCGGTAGCCCGACCGGTCGACGGAGAGGCACTCGGCGTCGAGCGGGGCGCCTCGCACCGTCACCCCTCGCACCGCGCAGCGGTCGAGCACGTCGTACTGGAAGAGGTCGGCCCGGATGCCCCCGCGCAGCACCACCCAGCCGAGCGGACGAAGCTCGGCGTCGAGGTAGAGCGCGAGGTTGGAGACGCTGTTGTCGAGGCTGTAGTCGGTGAGGTAGGGGACGTCGGTGGTGGCGCGCAGCCGCTGCTGGGTGCTGTCGACGGCGTTGTGCCGGGCGTAGGCGCCGAGCTCCAGCGACTGGGTGCGAGCGCGCCAGGTGGTGCGCAGCCGGGCCGAGGCGCGCATCCCGACGTCGACGGTGGAGGCGGCCTGGTCGATGAGGTCGCCGCGCTGGGCGTGCAGCGACTGATACGGCTGCTGCACGTCGAGGAGCGAGCCGGTGAAGTTCTCCCGCAGGCGGAAGCTGCGGAGCGACGCCCAGGCCTGCGCGCGAAGCACCGAGGCGGTGCGGGTGCTGTCGACCTCGGCGGACACGAGGTGCCGGGAGACCTCGCTGCCCTGGGTGGGGTCGTAGGTGTCGTAGAAGCCGATGCGACCGGCGAGGTGGTCGTCTTCGCGGATCACCCCGGCAGAGCGGTATCGGATGCCGTAGGACATCGCGAGCACCCGCCAGGTGAGCGCGCCCGATCGCCCCTCGTACTGGGCGTTGGCGGTGGCGCGCTGGTAGCTGCGGTTCTGCCCGTAGCCGTCGCTGGTGGCGAGCTCGGCGCCGCCGAAGGTGCCGGCGCTCTCGCCCTCCGGGCCCCAGAGGGCGACCGTGCGGTGGGTGTTGTACGAGCCGCCGCGGTACTGGATGTGCGCCCCGCGCGCCGGGAGGCGGAGGGAGTACTGCGCCGAGCCCGCCACGGCGAAGTCGCCCTGCCGGGGGTCGAAGGGCCCCTCGAGCACGTGGAGCGACTCGACCAGCTCGGGGATGAGGAAGTGCGTGTCGGCGTAGCCCTGGCCGTGCGGGTGCGCGGGCTCGTTGATGGGGACGCCGTTGACGGAGAACTCCAGGTCTTGCCCGCTGCGGGCGTCGAAGCCCCGGAGGAAGACCTGGTCGGCGTGGCCCTCGCCGAGCCCGTTGGCGAGGAACATCCCCGGCGCCAGCCGGAGCAGGTCGCCGGCGCTCGAGCGCGGCACCTGGGAGAGCTGGCCCACGGTGATGTTCACGTCGCCCGCCCCTCGCGGGGGCTGACCCCGACCGCGGACGACCGCCTCGCCGGTGGAGGCCTCAGCCTCCGCGGGGGGCGCCGCCGGGGGAGGCGACTGGGCCAGGGCGGGGGCCGCGATGAGGGAGAGCGATGCGCCGAGGCAACCGCAGAACCGCAGTGCTACGCGTCGGTTCGGGGTGCTGCGCGAAGGCTCCATCGACCCGGCATATACCGTTGATGCAACAGCATTGCAATAGAATGTGGCCTGCGATTGGGGCGCTGCGCGTCAGGCGATGGGCGGCGGCGGGAAGGTCAGCGTGGCGGTGGTGCCGACGCCGTCGGAGCGGTGGGTGATGGAGCCTCCGTGGAGCGCCGCGGCGCCCTGGGCCAGGTACACGCCGAGGCCCATGCCCTGGCCGGGCTCGCGCGTCGAGAAGAAGGGCTCGCCGACGTGGGCGAGGTCGGCGGCGGGAATCCCGACGCCCCGGTCGATGACCTGGAGCGAGAGCGATCCGTCGGGCTCGGCGGCGAGGGAGACGACGATGGGCTCGCGGCTCGCGGCGGCGAGGGTGGCCTGCCTCGCGTTGTCGAGCAGCGTCACCACGGCCTGGCGCATCGCCTCCGGGTCGATCGCCCGCTCGACGCCGCGCGCCTCCAGCGAGAGCGTCACCGGGAAGCCCCTCGCGCCGCCCGACCACTGCTCCACGACCTCCTCGAGCCACCCGGCGAGCTCGACGGTCTCCCTCTCGGCCTCTCCGCTCTCGCTCGGCCTGCGCATCCTCCCGAGGATCGCCTTGCACCGCCGCACCTCCTCTCGGATGCGGTCGGCCTGCGCCTGCGTCTCGGGCTGCCCTTCGAGCATCTCCGACAGCTCCGCGGCGAGGATGGCCACGGTGCCGAGGGGGGTGTTGAGCTCGTGCGCTGCGCCCGCCGCGACGGTGCCGAGGGCGCTCTGACGGATGGCCCGCTCGCGGTCGAGGCGCGCCGCGGCGAGCTCGGACTCGCGGCGGCGGAGCGACCCGGACACCCGGTCGACGAAGTACCAGAGCGCCCACGCGGTGAGGGCGAAGGCCAGCCACATCCCGCGCACGTGGAGCTGGAACATCCCCGCCGAGTGCCAGATGTGGATGGCCTCCGGGCGGGCGAGGAGCAGCCCCCCGAAGGCCGCCACCGCCCCGACGGTCACCGAGAGGCTCCAGCGACGGGGGATCATGATCCCCGCGATGGCCACCTGGAGCAGGTAGAGCGTGGTGAAGGGGTTCATCGCGCCGCCGGTGAAGATCAGCAGCGCGGTGAGGCCCACGATGTCGAGCAGGAGGTTGGCGGCGATGACCCAGTCGGGCAGCGCCCTGGTGCGCCGCAGCCGCAGCGAGAACACCACGTTGACGACCACCAGCGCCCCGACGATGCCCACCAGAGGGACCATCGGGAAGGGCGCGTGGAGCAGGTAGCGGGTGCCCGCGATGGAGCCCACCTGCGCGGCGATGGCGGCCCAGCGGAGGTGCACCAGCCAGCGCGCGTCGAAGGTGGCGGAGAGGGTGTTCTTCGGCACGGCGCTACCGCTTCGGCGGGAGCTTCTGGAGCTTCCGCTGCAGCGAGCGGCGGTGCATCCCGAGGCGCCGCGCGGCCTCGGAGATGTTGCCCTGGGTGTCGGCCAGCACGCGCTGCAGGTGCTCCCACTGCGCCCGGTCGAGCGAGGGGACCGTCACGTCGCCCGCCGCCGCGGCGGCCTCCTCCTCGGGCCCGTGGTCGTCGAAGGCCGCGTCGATCTCCGCGGGCTCCGCGGGCTTGGTCAGGTAGTTGAGGGCGCCGCGCTTCACCGCCTCGATCGCCGTGGGGATCGACCCGTAGCCGGTCAATACCACCACCTGTAAGCCGGGCTGCAGCTTGAGCAGCTCGCGAAGGAGGTCGAGGCCCGACATGGTGGGCATGCGCAGGTCGATGACCGCGCGCTCGAGGGCGACGTGGGCGGCGACGGCGACGGCCTCCTCGCCGCAGGAGGCCAGGTGCACCGACCAGCCGCGGCGGGTGAACGCCGCCCCGAGCGCCGCGCGGAAGGGCAGGTCGTCGTCGCAGAGGAGCATCGAGCGGGGCGCGGTGGCTTCCATCGTGACCCTCCGACGGCTACCACGACCGGGCGCGCCAGGAGGAGGGCGGCGCATGCGACATCATGCCGCAGCGCGCGCAGTTGTGGAGGCGACGGCAGGGTCCCATGTTCCGCCCGGTACGATGAAGACCGCATGGACGAGATGGCTGACGCTGCCGCTGATCGCTGCGCTCACGGGCTGCGGCGACGCCGGGGTGACGGCCGAGGAGGGCGCGCTCCCTTCGCTCTCCGAGCGGGGCACCTTCGCGCTCGAGATCGCCCACGACGACGGCGCCTTCCGACGCGGCTCCAACAGCTTCGCGGTGCGCGCCACCGACGGGGCGGGGCACGCGGGCTCGGTGGTGGGCGTGTCCGCCAGGATGCCCGGCCACGCTCACGGCACGACGCCCCCGCGCATCGACTGCGCCGACGGGGTCTGCCGGGTGAGCGACCTGGTGTTGGCGATGCCCGGCCGCTGGGAGATCACGCTTCAACTGGCGGTCCCTGGCGAGCAGGACGAGGCGCTCCTGGCCCCGGTGCTGCGTTGACGCCGTGAGGTCCTCGCCCGCCATCGCCGCGGCCCTCGCCGCGACGCTCGCTGTCCCCGCCGCGTGGGCGTGTCCGTGCGGCGGTGCGCTCGGCCCGGTGGCCCCGTGGACCCTCGCCGCCGATCGGGTCGCGGCCTCGGCGTCGCTCTCGTACCAGGGCGAGCTGGGCACCGTCGACGCGCGCGGCAGGGCGTGGAGCCTGCCTCCCGGGGTGGCCACGCACCGCGCGCTGCTCGACCTCGCGGCGGCGTGGCGGGTGGTGCCCTCGGTCGAGCTCGCGGCGCAGTGGAGCGCGGCGTACACCGACCTCACGCTCCCGGGCGCGTCGAGCGCCGCGGTGACCGCGGGAGACCTCTCGCTGCGAGGGCGCTGGGAGTCCGCGGCGCCGCTGCGGCGGGTGGTTCCGCAGGTGGCGGCGTGGGTGGCGCTGCGGCTGCCGACGGGAGACTCGGGCAGCGGGGCGCTCGCGACGGTGACGGGCCTCGGGCTCGGGGCGTGGGAGCCCGCGGTGGGGGCCGAGCTGCGTTGGAGCGTGTCGACGCCGGTGACGCTGATCGCGCTGACGGAGGTGGGCGTGCGCGTGGCGCCGCTGGGTCCGGTGCGCCCGGGCGTGCGGTGGATGCTGGGCGCGGCCGTGTCGCACCAGCTCTCGTCGCGCTGGGGCTGGACCGCGGCGCTGACCGAGGTGCTCGAGGGCGAGGCCACCGAGGAGGGACAGTCGGTGGCAGGCAGCGGCACGCGGCGTACGCTGCTGGCGCTGGGCGCGACCACCCAGTGGACCGAGCGGCTGCGCACGATGATGACGATCAGCGGAGACGTGCCGGTGCCCGGGCTGGAGAGCAACATCACCACCCAGCTCCGAGCGGGCGTCACGGTGGTGTGGAGTCAATGAAGACCGTGAAAGGAAGGCAGATGCAGGGTTCGAGGACGCGCGAGATGATGGTCGTGGGGACGCTGCTTGCGGCGATCGGAGCGACCGGCTGCGGGAGCGAAGACACCCACGTCGACGACGGCCACGTCCACGACAGCGGCGTAGTGACCGACAGCGGCGTAGTGACCGACAGCGGGGCGGTGACCGACAGCGGGGCGGTGTCCACCGAGGTGACCCTCCGCTTCGCGGCGAAGGTGGGCGAACTCCCCTTCCGCTGCGGGGAGACCTTCGCGAACGTAGGCACCACCGGGGGGCAGTGGAGCCCTACGGACTTCCGCTTCTATGTGCATGACGTGAGGGTGGTGACGGCCGCGGGAGAGGTGCCGGTGGCGCTCACCCAGGACGGTCGCTGGCAGCACGAGTCCGTGGCGCTGCTCGACTTCGAGGACCGCACCGGGCGATGCAGCAACGGCACGGCGGCCACGAACGCCCGGGTGGTCGGGACGCTCCCTGCGGGCACCGTCGGGCCCATCACCGGCGTGCGCTTCAAGCTGGGCGTGCCCTTCGCGCTCAACCACGCCAACCAGGCCCTCGCACCCTCGCCGCTCAACCTCTCCACCCTGTGGTGGAACTGGCAGGGCGGGTACAAGTTTCTCCGCATCGACGGCCAGATCATGAACCCGGTGCGCCCCGCCGCCGCCGACTGGTTCATCCACGTCGGCTCCACCGGGTGCAACGGCGGCGCCTCCGGAGGCGTCACCTCCTGCGCCAACCCCAACCGCGCCGAGGTCGAGCTCACCGGCTTCGACCCGTCGCGCAACACCGTGGTCGCCGACCTCGCGAGGCTCCTCTCGGAGAGCGACGTCCGGGTCACCACCGCCGCGCCCGGCTGCATGTCCGAGCTCGGCGACCCGGAGTGCCCGCCGGTGCTCCGAGGCCTCGGCATCGGCGACGGGGCCACCCAGAACTTCTTCCGGATGGAGTAGAGACGGTCCCACCCATGCGAGCGACGGCGATCCGATGGCTGCTCGGGATGTCCCTCCTCTTCAGCGGGGCGCCGGGCTGTGGCGGCGAGGCGACCCCACCCGTGGAGGCGGCCGAGCCGCTGCTCACCATCCAGCCGCCCGCGGGCTTTCCCCCGCAGCGCCTCTCCCCGGACAACCCCTACTCCCTGGAGAAGGCCCGGCTCGGTCGCTACCTCTTCTATGACCGCCGGCTCTCGGGCAACGAGACCCAGTCCTGCGGCTCATGCCACCAGCAGTCCAGGGCCTTCTCCGACGGCCGCGCCACCGGGCTCGGGTCCACCCGCGAGGACCACCCCCGCGGGCCCATGAGCCTCGCCAACGTGGGCTATTTCTCCGCGCTCACCTGGGCCAATCCCGTGCAGCGAGAGCTCGAGCGCCAGGCCCTCGTCCCCCTCTTCGGAGAGCGCCCGGTGGAGCTCGGGCTCGTCGGTCGCGAGGCCGAGATGCTCGACCGCCTCCGCCGCGATCGCCGCTACCAGCAGATGTTTCCGAGGGCCTTCCCCGCCGACGCAGACCCCTTCACGGTGGCCAACGTCACCCGCGCCATCGCGATGTTCGAGCGCACCCTGGTGTCCGCCGACTCTCCCTTCGATCGCTTCTCCCGCGGCGACACCACCGCCATGTCGGAGAGCGCGCAGCGGGGCAACCAGCTCTTCTTCAGCGAGCGGCTGGAGTGCTTCCACTGCCACGGCGGGTACGCGTTCACCGACTCGGTGGTGAGCGCCAGCAGCGCCTTCGACGAGACGGCCTTCCACAACACCGGGCTCTACAACGTCGACGGGCGGGGGGCGTACCCGTCGGCGTCCACGGGCGTCCGAGACGTCACCGGGCGCGACGAGGACATGGGACGCTTCCGCGCGCCCACGCTGCGCAACATCGCCGTCACCGCGCCGTACATGCACGACGGCTCCATCGCCACCCTCGACGGGGTGATCGACCACTACGCCGCCGGCGGCCGCACCATCGCCAGCGGACCCAACGCGGGCGTCGGCCGGGACAACCCCCTGAAGAGCGGCTTCATCACCGGCTTCACCCTCACCGCGCAGGAGCGGCGCGACCTCATCGCCTTCCTCGAAGCCCTCACCGACGAGCGCTTCCTCCACGATCCACGCTACGCCGACCCCTTCGGCAACGAACGATGAGACTCACCGCGCCGCTCCTCTCGCTCGCGCTGCTCTCGGCCTGCTCTAGCGACCCCGTCGACCCCGCTCCTGGGCTCGCGGCCTGCGCCCGCATCGCCGAGCGCTGCCACCCCTACGAGGCGCTCTCGCTCACGGCCTCGGACTGCCAGCGCTACGCCCACGCCAACAACGGCCCCGTGTGCCTCTCCCGGGAGGCCGAGTGCCTCGCGGCCTGCCCCTCCGTGGCCGACGCGGGCGCCACCGACGGCGCGCTGCCCTCGTCGCCCTGCGCCTCCCTCGTCTCGCTCTGCCACAGCGCCGCCACCGCGGAGGTCAGGGCGTGCCACGACCTCGGGCACCTCGGCGACCCGGCGATGTGCTCGGCCCGCCATGACGCCTGCGTGGCGGAGTGCTCTCCCCGCGACGCCGGGGGCTCCGACTTGTACTAGCCTGAGCGGGTGGGCTACCCGATGCCCCGTGGAGGGCGGTTGGCCCCCCCGTGAAAGCTCACCTGACCTTGTCTTCGCATCAGCATGAGTGGCGCTCGACGGTGGCCGCGGGCGCGCTGCTCCTCCTTCCCTCGCTCGCCAGCGCGCAGAGCCCGCCGAGGGTCGCGGACTACACCTTCACCGCGACGCTCGACCCGGTCCGCCACACGGTGCGCGCCGACGGGACCATCCGCTGGACCAACCCCTCCTCGGTCGCCGTCTCCGAGCTCTGGCTGCACCAGTACCTCAACGGCTTCTCCGGCCCGCGCACGTACTTCATGCGCACCCGCTCGGCGGGCACCTGGCCCGCGCACCCGCCGCACTGGGGCCGCCTCGCCATCGAGTCCCTGCGCGCCGCCGACGGCACCGACCTGCTCACCACCGCCACCCCCGACCCTGCGGTGCCGGAGGACGACTCGCAGCTCCGCGTCGCGCTGCCCCGCGCGGTGGCCCCGGGCGCCACGATCGAGCTCGCGGTGCGCTTCACCGCCACGCTCCCGGAGATGGTGGCGCGCACCGGCTACCACGGCTCGTTTCACATGGTGGCGCAGTGGTTTCCCAAGGTCGCGGTGCTTGAGCCCGACGGCGCCTGGGCCCACTTCCCCTTCCACGCCAACAGCGAGTTCTACTCGGACTTCGGCCGCTACGACGTCCGCATCCGGTACCCGCGGGGCTACACCATCGGCGCGACCGGGCCGCGCGTGGAGGGCCCGGCCCTGGTCGACGGGCTGATGGAGCAGCGCCACGTCCTCGAGGGCATCCACGACTTCGCCTTCACCGCGTGGGACCACTTCCGCCGCGCCGACCGGAGGCTGCAGCGCGTCGAGGTGCACGTGCTCCACTCGCCCGGCGACGAGCGAGGCGCGGCCCGCACCCTCGACCTCCTCTCCGGCGCCCTCCCGGCCTTCGAGCGCCGCTTCGGCCCCTATCCCTACCCCGTGCTGACCGTGGTGCTGCCCCCGCCTGGAGCCTCCGCCGCCGGGGGGATGGAGTACCCGACGCTCATCAGCACGGGGTCGCTCTGGTGGGGCCCGCGGCGCGCCCGAGACGTGGAGTACGTCACCCTCCACGAGTTCGGGCACCAGTACTTCTACGGGATGCTGGCCTCCAGCGAGCATCGCCATCCCTTCCTCGACGAGGGCTTCTGCGAGTACGCCACCGCCCGGGTGATGGAGGACCTCTTCGGCCGCGGCGGTCCGCTCCTCGACCTCCCGATGCTGGGCCCTCGCCTCGACGCCTGGAGCTGGGAGGCGCTCGGCTCGGCGGGCATCGCGCACCCTCTCGCGCTCGACCTCGGGGCCGACCAGTTTCCCACCTGGGGGCGCTACGGCGAGCACGTGTACTCCCGCGCCGCGATCGTGCTGCGCACCATGGAGCGCCGCCTCGGCACCCGGCTCTTCACCGCGACGCTGCGCGCCTACGTCGACCGGGCGCGCTTCGGCCACCCCACGCCGGAGACCTTCTACGCCGTGGTGCGGGAGCAGCTCGGGCCCCCGTGGGAGGCCTTCGCGCGCACCGCCTTCGGCACCCCGTGGCGGTACAACCTCGCGGTCACCGGGGCCTCCAGCGCCCGGGACCCGGACGGCCGATGGAGGGGCTACGCCGTCGTCGACCGGGAAGGTCCCTTCGACCTGCCGGTGAACGTGGTCTTCACCGACGTGAGGGGGAGCCGCAACGTGGTGCGCATCGCCAACGACCGGGGGATGACCATCGTCCCCTACGACGGCACCTCGGCGCTGCGCTCGGTCTCCGTCGACCCCGAGGACACGCTGCCCCTCGAGCAGCGCCGCCTGGACAACGCCCGCATGGCCGACGGGCACCACGCGACGACGCTCCCGCTCATCGGCCGCGTCGCCTACTGGGTCGCCATCGCGCTGGGGAGCGTGGGGCCATGATCCGCTGGATCTCCACGGGCGGACGCACCGGCGTCGTGCTGGGCGTCGCCGCGATCGAGGTGGGCCTCGCGTGGCTGCTGGGCCTCGCCTCGACGGCCTCGGTGGCCGAGACCCTGTCCGAGCACCCGCTGGGCTTCGCCGCGCTCTTCGCGCAGGGTGGGCGGCTGCTGGGCGAGCTCATCACGCTCAACGGCCAGGCGTGGGCGCCCATCGGGGTGCTGCTGGCGGTCGCGGTCCTGGCCTGGTCGGTCGTGTGGATGCTGCTGGGAGGGATGTTCCCGGTGCTGGGCTCGACCTCGGGGGTGCGCTGGCACCGGGCCGCCGCCGAGTCGCTGCGCCGGGCGCCCACGCTGCTGGGGCTCGCGGCCATCGCAGGGATGGGCTACGCGCTCGCGGCCTTCGCGGGCTACGCCGCGACGGGCTGGGGCGCTCGCACGGCGCTGACGCGCTTCGACGTGAGGGTGATCACGCTGCTGGAGCTGGTGGGCTGGATCCTCGGCGGGGCGCTCGCGGGGCTCGTCACGGTCTGGCACGACACGGCCCGCGCGCACGCGATGGCCAGAGGCAAGACCGCCATGCCGTCCTCCGGCGCGGCGGCCTTGCAGATGGCGCGAGAGCCGCTGTCGACGGTGGCGGCGGGCGCGGGCTACGGGCTGGTGGCGTGGAGCTACCTCGGCGCGGCCTGGGCGCTCTCGGGCCTGCTGGCGGGGAAGACCTCGACCGCGGTGGTGGTGACGCTGATGGTGGCGCGGCACCTCGCGGTGCTGGGCCGGGTGCATGCCCGGATGAAGTGGTTCGTCTGGCTGGGACAGCGGGTGTCGCTGGCGAAGGCGAGGGCGGAGTAAGGCTCAGCGCGCGCCGGAGGCGAGGTATCCCATCACGGCGCCGTAGACCGTGGAGATGTAGGGATTGGCGGTGATGGGGCACGCGCCCGACGAGCAGCCGACGAAGCGGTGATAGGCGTATCCGAGCGCCGCGCCCACGAGCGTGGCGAGCAGGACATGGAAGTTCATGGTGAGGTCCTCGGAGGGTAGAGAGCCGCCCGGTGGGAAATGGGTTCGCGGAGGCCTCCCGCGAACGCCGGTCACACCTGCAGCGCCCGCTGGGCCCGCCTCGCGTCGTCGACCAGCAGCGCGCCCGAGCCGAGCAGCAGCGCGATGCCCGCGAGCACCGTCCCCTCGGGCCTGCGACCGAACACCACCGCGTCGATCGCCAGCGCGATCACGACCTGTATCCACCCGGCGGCGCCCACCCTCGCGGCCTTGTCGAGCGCGTAGGCCCGGGTGATCGCGAGCTGCCCGAGGGTGGCCGTGGCGCCCATCGCCAGCACCCCCGCCGCGTCCCGCCAGCCCAGCGAGGGCGGCGCCCCGTGCGCCACGAACCACCGTAGCGAGAGCGCCCCGAGGATGGCCGCCGCGGTGGCGGAGAAGTGCACCACCACGGCCTCCGGGGTCTCCCCCGAGAGGCGTCGCAGGTTGATCATCGCCAGCGCCCCGGCGCAGCCCGCGCCCAGCGCGACGAGGCCCGCGAAGCCGCCGCCGCTCAGTCCAGGGCGCTCGACCAGCACGACCCCCGCGAAGGCCACCGCCAGCGCCGTGAGCACGCGCGGCGAGACGGTCTCGCGCAGCGCGATCCAGGCGAGGGCGGCGATCCAGAGGGGCGTGGTGTTGAGCAGCGCCGTCGCGTCGGCGAGCGGCATGTGCGTGAGCGCGTAGAAGGTGCAGAGCATGCTGGTGGTGCCGGCGAGGCTGCGCTGCCACATGCGACGGCGGTCGACGATGGCGAGCGAGGCGCCGCGGGCGCGGGCGACGGCGAGCGCGAACACGAGGCCCAGCAGCGCGCGGGAGAAGCCCAGCATCGGCCACGGCAGGTGGCGCATGCCCCGGGCGAGGGCGTTCATGGTCGCGAAGGAGACGGCGCCCGTCAGCATGAAGGCGATCGCGCGCATCGGGGCGTCGCGACGGAGGGGCTCTGGGGCGGTGGGCATCGGGTGGGCCCTCCCTATCCCCGATGGGCGCTCGCCGTCCATGACGGCGCCGTAAGGGCGGTCAGGAGCGCCGCAGCGGCCGCAGGTCGTACTGAAGCAATACGTGGTCTTGTAAGCGACCGCCGACGTGGAGGTAGTCGCGGGCGTAGCCGTAGGGGACGAAGCCCAGCCGTCGCAGGGTGCTGGCGCTGCGGAGGTTCTGCGGCGCGTGGCCCGCCTCCACGAAGCGGAGCTGGAGGACGTTGGCGGCGTGGTCGAGCAGCGCCTCGGCCGCCTCCTGCACGAGCCCGAGGCCCTGCTGGCCGCGGTCGACCGAGGCGCCGAGGCTGGCGCGCTCCAGCGGCCCCCGCTCGATGCGGGTGAGGGAGAGCGTACCGAGCACCGGGCCGTCGCGGTCGCCCTTGGGGCGGAGTCGCCAGTGGAAGGCGGTGCCCTCTCGGGCCCGCTGACGGTCGGTCAGCAGCCGCGCCTGCCAGGCCTCGATGGAGTCGAGGGGCGTGGGGCGAGGAGGGTTCCACGGGCCCAGGTGCTCACGGTTGCGCAGGTCGAAGTCGAGCACCTGCGCGGCGTGCGACACCGGCGGAACCGACATCCAGAGGCGCGCGGTCTCGATGGGCGAGAGGTGCTCTTCGTGGTCGGGCTGGTCGCTCATGGCCAGAGCCTATGGAGGAAGGACCCGGCGGAGGCCATCGCCTGCGGGGCGATGGTGTGGCCAACGCCAGGGAGGATCAGTGACTCGGTGCGCACATGCAGCCGGGCCAGGGCCGAGAGGGCGTGGTGGGCCTCGGAGACGGGGATGCGGGCGTCGCTGGTGCCGTGGACGATGAGCGCGGGCGCCGGGGAGGGCGACGGGGCCGTGTCGTGGACGAGGCGGCCGGAGAGGGAGACGACGCCCGCGGGCGGTGGGGTCATGTGGAGGCCGAGGTCGAGGGCGAGCATGGCGCCCTGGGAGAAGCCCACGAAGGCGAGGCGCGACCGGGGCAGGGCGCGGGCCTGGAGCTCGCGGTCGACGGCGGGGACCAGGCCCGTGACGGCGCGGCGGACGCCCTCGCGGCGCAGCGAGTCGTCCGATCCGGCGAGGGCGAACCACTGGCGTGCGCCGGGCGCCCCGGGCATCGGCTCGGGCGCGTCGGGCAGCAGGAACACCGTGTCTGGCAGGTCACGCGCGAGGGTCTGCGCGACGTCGCGGAGGTCGGCCCCGTTGGCCCCGTAGCCATGGAGCATCACCACCACCGAGCTGGGAGGTCGCCCGGAGACAGGACCCAGCGAGGGCATCGGGGCGACGGTCGACGAGGGCGCGACGGGAGGCGGAGCCACGGGCGCCGCGGGGAGCGCGGGCTCCGGGGCGGGCGCGGCGCGTGCGATCGGCGGGGCGCTCGAGGGCGTGCAGCCGAGGGCGAGCGAGGCGAGGAGAGGCAGCGCGCGGAGGGTCACGTGAGGTGCGGCCCCCGGGAGAGATGCATCGGGTCGGTCGCAGAGACGCCCGGGAGCGGAGCGTCGAGGGTGACCAGCAGCGCCGGGACCAGCACCCGGGTGACGTTGCCGTGGGTGGGCGATCCGGCGGCGGGCGGAGGGACGAGGTCGGCGATGCGGGCGCCCGGAGGGGGGAAGCCGAAGGTCACCGAGACGCTCCCCCGCTCGCGGTCGACGAGGGGGCGGAGCATCGCCTCGAGCTGCACCTGCCAGATGACGAGGTTGGCGGCCTGCATCTCGGCGTGGCGGGATTTCGAGCGCTCGAGCTGCTCTCGGAAGCTCTCGATGCTGTCGCCCACGCGCCCGTCGAGGAGGTGCGAGAAGCCCATGGGGAGCTTCTTGGCGCGGTTGACCAGGTCGATGAGCCCCTGAGGGACGGCCACCGCCGTCGGGGGCAGTCCGAGCCCGACGTACCAGCACATCAGCGGCACGAGCTGGTCGGCCAGCACCACGAACCACTCGGGCTCGATGTCGGCGTCGCTGGGGTGCTCCCGGGAGGCCGAGAGGGCGACGGCCTCCTCCAGCGCGCGGTGGGCGTCCGAGAGGCGCTCGATGAGCTCCGCGGGCGTGGCGGGCGGCTCGACGCGGCCGTACGAGGGCTGCGGGAAGGGCACCTCGGACTGCAGGTGCTTCAGCCAGCCGAAGAGCTTGAGGTCGCTCACGGCCGCACCGCCCGCATCGAGGCCGACGAAGCCGAGGGTTCCTGGTTCGGGAATCGGTGCCATGGGCGGAGGTCCGGGCAGCGCAGGGAGAGCAGTGAAGGGGCCGAGCAGCCACGCCCAGAGGCGGCGCAGCGACCAGAGGATGTCCATGGCGCGCGCTCACTCACGGTCGAGGTCCTCGGGGTCGATGGCTCCGTTGCGACGGAAGTCGAACTCCAGCCGGCGCGTCTCGAAGTGCGCCGTGAGCCCGCCCGCGGTGATCGACACCGGCGCCCCGATGGGGTGATCCGGCGGCAGCAGCGAGGTCTCCACGGTGCCCTCGCGCTCGACGCGCAGGCCCACCATCGCCACCTCGCTCGACGAGCGCTGCGCGAAGCCCACCTGCACCCGCTTGTTTCCGAGGCGCTCGCGCTCGGGGATCGACGCCGGGGTGAAGCGCACCTGCGCGAAGGGGATGGGCGGGTCGACGCTGCCCGCGGCGCCAGGGCGGGGCGGACCCCGGAAGTTCTGGCCCAGCACGGCGCGCATGGCGAAGGGCTGCTCGTCGATCCAGACGATCTCCTCGAGCTGCACGGGCTTGTTGTCGGCGCGCACCACGAGGCGGTCTTCGGGCATCACGAACTGCACCCCGCGGCCCTCCTGACGGAGGATGCCCACGAAGCGGGTGCGCTTGTGCTCGTCCGCGGGCTGCACCACGAGCCGTCGCCCCTCGCCGGTCTTGGTGGTGAGCACGTAGCCGTGAGCGAGGCCGAGCGCGACGCCCAGCTTGGAGAGGTCGGCGCGGGCCTTGCCGCTGCGGGCGGCGTGGAGGTCGAGCACCCCGAAGCCCAGGTCGGTGGATGCGAACTCCCTCGGCGAGAGGAAGTGCTGGGCGAGCACCGGGCGGGGGGCCCGCGCGCAGGCGAGGCGCAGCCGTTCGCCCACCCCGGGGAGCTGGCTCGATCGGCCGCTGGCGAGCACCACCTGCACCGGAGCGTCTTCGCGGGAGAGCCACCGCTCGGCGGTCTCCAGCGCCGGGGCGAGCACCGTGGCCGAGCACTCCTCCAGCCACGCCCGGTCGGGCAGCGCGTCGAGCACCCGGGTCACGTCGAGCTCCGGCAGAAACTGCTGCGCCCTCACGGCCATCGCCGCGCGCAGCGCCTTCGGGTCCGTCGGGACCGCCGACGCCAGCGCCATCTTCAGCGCCTCGCCGAAGTAGAAGAACCCGAGCGTGCGCTTGTGGCGCAGCCGGTCGGCCTCGGAGCGCGGCGTCCCCGGCGGGTCGTCGTCGCGCGCGAAGCGGGTGCGCAGCTTCTCCTGCTGGTCGGCCGGTAGCGCGGGGCGCAGCCTGCGCTTGAGCTCCCGGCAGAGCCGTCGGGTGATCTCCACGCCCGCGAAGGGGAGGCCGTAGAAGTCCTCGATCTCCGAGACGATGCGGTCGCCGTCCTCGCGGAGGCGGAGCAGCACGAGGTCGGTGGTCCCGCCGCCGCAGTCGAAGGTGAGGGCGCGCACGGCGCGGGGAGCCTTCGCGGCCTCCGGGTCGACGGAGAAGGGCTGGAAGGCGTCGAGGAGGCGGTCGAGGGAGAGCGAGCCGAAGCGGTGGTAGAGCGCGCCCAGCGAGGCCGCCGTCGCCTCGTCGAGGAAGGTCAGCGGCTGGTCCGGCGGATCGGCGCAGAGCCCTCGCAGGGCAGATCCCGCGAGGGCCTCACGGGCGGAGGTCTCCAACCGGGCGCGGTCGTCGGCGAGGAAGGCCACCGGGTAGCTGAGCAGGATGGGCCCCACGGTGCCGAGGCCGCCGTCGGTGGGCTTCACGATCTCCCTCGCCGCGAGCTCGTCGAAGAGCCCACGGAGGTACTCGTCGGTGAGCGCCCGGTTGCGGGCGATCTGGAGCTTCGGGGCGGGCTCCAGCGAGTCGACGTCGACGCGCACGTCGAGGGCCTCGGCGGGCGCGGCGCCCTCCGCGGGGCGGGCTCCCTCGGAGGCGGCGTCGACGTCCGGGCCGCGCTCGATGGCCTTGCGCACGAGGCGCAGCGCGCGGTGCCCGAGGATGGGGTCGCGGCGGTCGTCGAAGGGGTGGCCGTCGATGCCGTCGGGGACGGCGCGGCGGGGGATGAGCACGCTGGGCACGCCGGTCTCCTCGCGGTGGCGCGAGGCGTCGCGGCGGGCGAGGACGCTCCACCGCTCGGCGATGGGGCGGGGCATGATGGGGTTGCCGAGGGTGGTGCGCTCCTCGAAGGAGCGCGGCGGGGCGATGAGCTCGGCGTGCCACGCGGCGCCCTGCAGCGACACCGACACGCAGTGGAACGACCACGGCGCGAGGCCCCCCTGCACGGTGACGTCGCGCTGCCCCTCGCGCTGGGTGACCACCGAGGTCTCGTGGGTGCCGAAGTCGATGGCGACGGTGGCGCCGGTCTCGCCGCTGTGGCGGTGCGGCCGCTCGGCGAGGATCACCAGCGGAGCGTCGGGCGAGGGGGTGAGCGCGAGGCGCGCGGAGGCCGTGCCCAGGAGGTTGTCCCACGGCGGCGAGGCGCTCTCGTAGCCCGCGGGGGCGAGCACGAGGCGGTGCGGGTCGAGCACGATGGCCTCCTCGACGGGCGAGCGCTGCGCGAGGCGGCGCATGGCGCGCTCGGCGGATGAGGCCGTCCCGACGATGAGGGCGGTGCGCTCGTGGACGGGGTTCCACGCGAGGGTGAGGGCGAGCTCGAAGTTGGAGGCGTTCTTGTAGACGCGCACCGCGAGGTGGAGCCGGGCGAGGGCGGGGCGGTCGTGCGCGGCGACGGTGGCGCTGCCCTTGGCGTCGGTGCGACCGAGCGCGTGGGCGAGGGCCGTGGCGTCGATCCACTGGAGCTCGTCGACGTCGACGCGCAGCCACTCGCTGGAGGAGTCTTCGGTGGGGAAGGTCTTGGCGTAGAGGGTGAACTTCGAGAGGTCGCCATCGCGGGCGAAGGCCCCTCGCCGGGACGAGGCGCCCAGGGGGACGGTGACGAGCGCGGGGTCGAGGCCGGCGCGCAGCCGCAGCACTCCATGGTCGATCAGCACTGGGACGCCTCCGGGGTCGAGAGTTCCTGCACCAGCGCGTCGAGCTGCTCCCTCGCGGTCGCCAGCAGGGGGTCGACCTCCTCGGGGACCAGCAGGTCGCCCACCACCCTGCGCAGCCTGCGATAGACCTCCGTGCGCCTCGGGTCGACGCCCAGCGTGCGCGCCGCGTACATCCCTCGCTCGTCGGCGTCGGCGTGCAGCAGCCAGTCGACCGCCGAGGCGAGCCGCGCCAGGAGGAAGTGCGCGCAGTGAACCGCGTTGGCGGGCTCGTCGCCCAGGTAGCGCTCCTCGTCGGCGCGCAGCGAGCGGGCGGCGGTGTCGGCGTCGAGCATGCGCTCCAGCGCGGGGCGCAGCTCGACGGCGAGGTCGGGGGCGCGGCTGGCGGCCTGCACGGCGTTGCAGGCCGAGCGGATGCACTCGCCCACCAGGAGGTCCCAGGTGAGGGGAGGGGCGTCGTGGGGCTTGAGCGCCCGCTGCCGCAGCGCCGCGGGGAAGGGGATCGCCACGCCCTCCCGAGGCAGCAGCTCTCTCAGCCGCTTCACCAGGTTGTCCATCGCGTCGAGGGCCGACTGGTCGGCGCGGGGCTCTCGGGTGATGCGCTCGTGCAGGTCGATCATGGCGTCGCGCGAGCGCTCGGCCAGCGTGACCAGCTCGGCGCAGCGGGCGCGGCGCAGCTCTCCCCGGTGGCCGAGGTGCAGCATCAGCCGGGTGAGCAGCTCGTGGCCGCGGTCGTCGCGGTTGACCACCGCGAGGCCCACGTCGACCATCCACGCCAGGAAGCGCCTGCGGGCCTCGGGCTCGGCGGCGCGCACCCGGGCGACGTCGTCGATCCAGCTCCGGGCGAAGAGGTGGATCACCCTCCACGCGAAGGGCGTCTCCGCGGGCATCGAGGCCTCGTCGAGGTGGGCGATGACCGCCGCGCGCGCGGCGGGCACCTGCGAGGGATCGATCTCCAGGTCGGGGTCGACGCCCCGGTTCTCCAGCAGCACGAAGGGCGGCCAGGCGGTGATGTCGTTGGGGTCGAGGGCGTCGGCGAGGGCGCCTTCGAGGGCGCCACGCAGCGGCTGGATCACCGACCCGAACACCGACTGGGGCAGGCTCTGGAGGGTGTTGAGCTGGCGCTCGTGCTCCGGGCGGTCGAGCTCCCGGAGGCGCTCGGCGCACTGGCGCATGGCCTCTCCGGCGTAGGTGAGGGCGAGCACCACGCGGCCCCGCATCTGCCCCTCGCAGCGCTCGACCCAGTGGCGCCACGGGCCTCGGAGGAGCTGCGTCCCCGGGCGGATGGCGCTGGGCTGCGACGAGGCCACGAGGATGAGCAGGTCGAGGTCGTTGACCGCCTGGAGGAAGACCAGGTGGTTCTTGGCGGCCTTGAGGTGGCGCGCGGAGTCGGCCTCGATCTGCGGGTCGGCGCCGGGGCAGTCGACGAGGTCGAGCACCTCGAAGATGCGCGAGGCGCGGGTGTCGGGCAGCGGCCGCACCCGGAGCGTGACCTCGCTGGCCCTGAGCTGGAGCGAGCGCAGCCGGAGCTCGCCGGTGCGCAGGCGGGTGACGTGGTAGTCGCCCCGGCGCACCTCTTCGAGCTCGTAGTTGGCGTCGTCGGCGGTAGGAAAGCGGCAGACCCGCAGCGCCTTCGCGAACTCGTCCCGGTTGCCCGGCTCGAAGGTCACATGCAGCGTCGACGGGAACTCATCGAGCGCCGAGGCCTCCTCCGCCGCCTTGGGCTCTCGCTCGAAGCTGGCGTTGTCGAGGGTCTTCACCCGGATGGCGCTGTCGAGCCTCGCGCCGCCCTTGCGGGTGAGGCGGGTGAGGCAGCCGGTGGTGTCGGCGTCGCCGACGGGCAGCTCACGCAGCTCCTCGAGGTCGCCGTACCAGCGGGAGAGCATCAGGGTCTTGCCGGCGTTGACCTTGCCCATGGTGGCCGCGGTGGGCTGGCGCTCGACGCTGTCGGTGAAGCGCCGCAGGGCGTCGCGGGCCCGGCGCTCGTGCTCGTCCCACTCGCGGGCGATCACCGCCTGGTCCTCCGGGGCGCCGCCGCGGGCCTCCGCGATGCGCCCGGAGGCGTCCTGAAACCACGCCGACAGGGCCCTCGCCAGCGTCGCGAGGGTCTGGTCGAAGGGGCGCTGCCCCTCGGCCGGAGCGGGGAGTTGTTCGCCGTAGCGCGCGAGCTCGAAGACGTCGATCATGTTCGCGGCGGATGGTGCACCGCAGCGCGCCCGTCGTCACGCGAGACCCGCGCGGGGAGGCGGTGTCAGGGGCCGAGGGAGGGCGCAGCGGACCCGCCGCCGCGTGCGATGATGCGCCGCGAGGAGGGAGCCATTGATGACGAACGATGACAGGACGCTGGCGCTCAACACGGGGGCGCTGATCCCGCGGGTGGGACTCGGGGTGTGGCAGGCGCCGCGGGGGGCGGCGACCCGGTCGGCGGTGGCGACGGCGCTGTCGCTGGGCTACCGCCACGTCGACACGGCGCGCATCTACGGCAACGAGGCCGACGTCGGGGCGGCGATCCGAGAGAGCGGGCTGCGCCGCGACGAGGTGTTCGTCACCACCAAGCTCTGGAACGACGACCAGGGCTACGACCGCGCCCTGCGCGCCTTCGACCAGAGCCTCGAGCGCATGGGCCTCGACTACGTGGACCTCTATCTCCTGCACTGGCCCGTGGCGGGCCGGCGGCTTGAGTCGTGGCGCGCGCTCGAGAAGCTCTTCGCCGAGAAGCGGGCGCGGGCCATCGGCGTGAGCAACTTCCTGGTGCCCCACCTGCGCGAGCTCCTCGACCACGCGAAGGTGCTCCCCGCGGCCGACCAGGTGGAGGTGACGCCGTTTCTGCAACAGCGGGAGACCCGCGCGCTCTGCGCCGAGCGGGGCATCGTCGTCGAGGCGTACAGCCCGCTCACCCGGGGGAGAAAGCTGGGTCACCCGACGGTGGTGGGGGTGGCGGCGCGCGTGGGTCGCTCGCCCGCGCAGGTGCTGCTGCGGTGGGGACTGCAGCGCGGGATGGTGGTGCTGCCCAAGTCGACGCACGCCGGGCGCATCGCGGAGAACGCGGCCCTCTGGGACTTCACCCTCGACGATGGCGCGCTGGCCGAGCTCGACGCCCTCGAAGAGGGCCTCGTGACGGGGTGGGACCCGCGCGACCAGGACTGAGACCGCGCGCGGAGTTCCCCTCTCTCAACGCGCCGGGGTCCACTCGCGTAGACGAGAGTCTTCACTGGCCAGCGGGCGCGGTGATACCTGATGGCTCCATGACCGGCTCCCCCCATGGTGGTCCCGTCCCCGACACCCGCAGCGCCGAGGAGGTGGCCGCCGGCAACCGCCGCGCGCTGCTCGGTTGTGGTGCCATCCTCCTGGTCGGCTCGCTGCTCGTCGGCGGCGGCCTCTACGCGCTGCGCTCCGTCACGGGCGGGCAGAAGTCCCAGGGCGAGGCGTGCGCCAGCTCGGACGACTGTGCGCGTGGTCACGTCTGCGCTGGCAGCGTCTTCCGGGCGACGCAGACCGTGTGTCGCAAGACCTGCGACGAGAGCACGGAGTGTCCGTCGGGGCGGTGTGATCCGATCCTGGCGTCGCAGCGTGCGGGCATCGGTGGCATCGGCGGGTTTCGCGGCGTGTGTCGCTGAGCGGCGATCGAACCCTCCCGTCAGGCCGCGCGGCCTGCTCGATCGCCTCAGTCGGCGACGCTGGACGCATCCATCGGTGAGCAGGCCTGGAGCGCCCGCCCGAGATGGTCGAGCTCGTCAGGGATCACACAGAACCCGGGTCGTCCGCTCGCGGGCAGGTGCTGCGCGTCGCTGACGCCGACGCCGAGGTGGCAGAGCTTCACCAGGCGCCCCGACGGGAAGGTGAGCGTCACCACGGGGACGTTGCGGGAGAACACCCCGGCGACGAGGAAGTGCCGCCCCGGCGCCCATCGCAGCTCCGGGCCATCGCGCCTCGTCGACCACAGCGCCGTTTCGGGTGACGAGCGCGACGCCCTGTGGCTCGAGGCGCAGCGACCACACGGTGCGCCCCGTCCACGCGCCCAGCGCGATGACCGCCACGATCTCGACGGCGATGCAGGCGAACAGCACCTGGGAGTACAGCTCCGGGGAGAGCCCGAGGCTGCTCACGACGCCGAACGTCGCCAGGATCAGCGCGATGCCGAGGGCCATGTACTTGAGGTTGGCCACGAAGCCGAAGCGGAACGGGCGCAGCGCGATCAGCATGGATGAGCCTCTCCGTCGATGGACCTTATCCGTTCAGCGGGGTGAATCCACGCCGGATCGCGAGCGCTCACCCACGCCCGGCGAGCAGCGCCCGCAGGCGAGCGACCTCCGCCTCGGCGCTGTCGGCCCGCGCGTTCGCCGCCTCGGCCTCGGTCATGAACAGCTCCTCGCCGTCGATCCCGATCCCCAGTCGCAGCCGCGCGTCACGGCCCTCTCCGATCGCGCGCAGCCAGCAACCCAACGAGGCCACCTCGACCCGGTCGCTCGAGCTCTGCGCCACGCGCACGAAGCCCCGCCGCGCAAGTCGTCGGTACACCTGCCAGCGAACCCTCGTGCGGCTCCTCGCCGTCGCGCCTGGATCGAAGAGCACCAGCTCCTTCGCACCCATCGCGGCGTACTCCGCGGGCGCGTCTTCGTAGTCCTTGCCGACGTCGCGCGAGACGATCTCCAACGCGAACGACGGCGGACCCACCTCCCACAACTTCCACGATGTCGGAACCGCGTCAGGGTCCACCTTCGGCAGCACATAGACGTCCGGCGCCACCCGCCGCGTCGGGTCGCCTTCCACCCAGTAGAGAAACTGATCCGCCCCGGTGAAGGCCTTCACCCGGCGCGACTTGAACCACCGCGCGATCAGCGGCCGGAGCGCCTCCGCGATGGCGCGCTGCAGGAAGTCCTCCCCCATATGATCGGTCTCCGGGTAGTGCACCGTGTGAACCCGTCGCGCGGTCGACGTCATGGCCCCGCACCCTGCCACGATGGGCGATCGGCGTCAGCCTCCGCGGCGACGCACGCGAGGGGATCTTGCTGACCCCGTCGACTGCGTGCCAGATGCGCTGTGGCGCGGGCCATTCGACGACCCTCCGCCGCTCCACTGGGGACCTCAGCATGCGATCAACCTTCACCCGGCGCCGTGTCTCCGGCGCGATGCGCGGAGCCGCGACGCGGTCCGTCCTGTGGGCCGTCCTCGGGCTGATGCTCCTCGCCCTCGTCGGGCAGCGCCTGCTCGATCCCGTCTACGAGCCGTGCGCGGCGTGCGAGCACACCGGTAGGGTCTCCTGCGGCGCGGACGGCTGCGCTCACGGCAGCGTTCCCTGCCCGGGGCGTTGCATCAAGGCCGACGATCCGGGCTGGGAGCGCATGGCGGTGGACGGTCACCCCCCGGACGAGCTCTGGCTCCGCTTCTACAACGTGGACGGGACCTTCAACGCGTGGTCGCGCGCTCATATCGGCGAGGTGGTCGAGATGGTCGACGGGCGCTATGTGCTCCGGGGCCGCTGCCCCGTCTGCGCGGGCACCACGCGCGTCGCGTGCTCGACCTGCAACGCCGCGCGGATGTGCCCGACCTGTCGCGGGCGGGGACGGCTCCGGCGCTGGCTCGCCTGGCGCTGACGCGCAGGTCGCGGCGCCCGAGGCGGTTGCCACTCGCGGCGACGGTCCTATGAGACACGACCTGCGGAGGCGACGAATGGGATCGGTCCTCCGCCCACGAAGAGGAGAGCGACCATGGCGATCGTCCAGAAGATCATTCCCTGTCTGTGGTTCGACGGGCAGGCCGAGGAGGCCGCGCGGTTCTACGTCGGCGCCTTCGAGCGGGGGCGCATCCAGCGCATCACGCGCTACACCGAGGCGGGCCGGGAGCAGCACCGCCGCGAGCCGGGCACCGTGCTCACCGTGGAGTTCGAGCTCGACGGCTGCGCCCTCACCGCGCTCAACGGCGGCCCGGAGTTCAAGTTCACCGAGGCGGTCTCGCTGCAGGTGATGTGCGAGACGCAGGCCGAGATCGATCGCCTCTGGGAGCGGCTCTCCGCGGGCGGCGACCCGAGCGCCCAGCAGTGCGGCTGGCTCAAGGACCGCTACGGGCTCTCGTGGCAGATCGTCCCCGCGGCCCTGCTCGGGCTGATCGCCGACGCCGACGCGACGAGGTCCGGGCGCGCCATGACCGCCATGATGTCGATGAAGAAGCTCGACATCGCGGCCCTCCAGCGGTCCTTCGACGGCACCTGAACGGCCCGCGTCGTGTCGGCGGCGACGCTCAGCCCCGTAGGCGACGCCAGATCCACCCCACCGGGACGCCCGCGAGCACCACCGCGAACGCGATCGCCGCGTTGTGGTCGACGTCCCGCGACGCGCCCCAGAGCAGCACACCCGCGCCCGCGAGGAACACCAGCGGCGGCAGCGGGTAGAGCGGCACGCTGAAGGGACGCGCCAGCCCGGGCTCCTTCGCGCGCAGCCGGAACACCGCGAGCACGGCCAGCACGTAGAACGGGAAGTACCCGACCACGAAGGCCTCGGTGAGCTGCTCGAAGGAGCGCGCCAGCACGTAGCCCGCGCCCAGCAGCGCCGCCACGACCACGGCGCGCGATGGCCCCGCGGTGCGAGGCGAGAGGGCGCCGAGCCAGCGCACGAAGAGCCCGTCGGTCGCGAGGCCCAGCAGCGAGGTCGCGGCCTCGGCCCCCAGCTTCGCGAAGCTGCCCACGGCGCTCGGGATCAGCAGGGTCAGCTTCGCCCACCCGAACACGAAGGCCACGCGGTCGCCCCACGCGCGGCGCAGGTACTCGTAGATGCCGCCCATGCGCGGGAGCGAGGCCGCGAGCTCGGCCAGCGTGAGCGCGCCGCACAGGGCGATGACCGACCCGGCGACCCACACGGCGAGCGAGGCGCCCGTCGAGCCGGCGAGGCGCGCGACCTTCGCGGGGGTCTTGAAGATGCCGGTTCCGATGGTGGCGTTGACGATCAGCGCGACGCCGAGGAGGGCGCCGATGTCGCGGCGCATCGAGGCCTCGGAGCGTGGATCGGGGGGGACGGCCTCAGGGGCGACGGGTGGTGGGCTCAACGGTCCTCCAGGACCGTATTCGTAACAGCAGCGCACCGACGCGAGCTCTCCCAGGGGTCTGGCGGGTGAGCCTCGCGGAGAGCGGGCGGGCGGTCAGCCGAGGCTGGCCTTGAGCGTGATGGGCACGGCGCTGAGCGCCTTGGAGACGGGGCAGGTCTTCTTGGTCTCCTCGGCGATCGACTGGAACTTCGCGTCGTCGACGCCAGGCACCGTGGCCGTCGTGGTGAGGGCGATGCCCGTGATGGCGAAGCCCTCCGCCAGTCGGTCGAGCTTCACGTCGGCCTCGGTGCGAACGCCCCGCGGGGTGAGCCCGGCCTTCTCGAGGCTCACCGTGAGGGCCATGGAGAAGCAGCCCGCGAGGGCGGCGCCGATGAGCTCCTCGGGGTTGCTCCCGGGCTGACCCTCGAAGCGGGTCGTGAGGGAGAAGTTCGCCGCCTCGGCGTGCGCCGGCTTCATCGTTCCGCTGCCGGTCTTGAGCGAGCCGGTCCACTGCGCGCTGGCCTTGCTGATTCCCATGGTTCGCGATGCTCCCAAAGCTGGATTCGTGGGGATTGGAGACCGGTGGGTCCCCGGAACGCCGCCTGCGTAGGGACCGACCGGCGGCGTGTCGAGCCCCATCGGCCCTGAACCTCCCCCGTCGCCCGGCCCGCGGCTCGTTGACAACAAACGATGCCGCCGTGAGAAGTCGGCCATGTCTCCTGTCGCGGGGTGCTTCAGCGTGCTGGTGCTCGTGGCGTGCGCCTCTGCGTGCGTTCGCGATGATTGGACCTACGACGCGCGAGTCGACGCGAGCGCAGTGGACGTTCTGGCCGACGTCCCTGCGACCGACGTCCCTGCGACTGACGTCCCTGCGATCGACGTCCCTGCGATCGACGTCCCTTCGTCCGACGTCCCAGCGACCGACGTCCCAGCGCTCGACGTCCCAGCGCTCGACGTCCCAGCGACCGACGTCCCAGCGACCGACGTCCCTTCGTCCGACGTCCCTGCGACTGACGTCCCTGCGATCGACGTCCCAGCGACCGACGTCCCGGCGACCGACGTCCCTTCGTCCGACGTCCCAGCGCTCGACGTCCCAGCGCTCGACGTCCCAGCGACCGACGTCTCCGTGTTCGACGCGTCGACGGACGTCCCCGCGGTGGACGCTCGCGCGGACGCGGCGGTCGACGCTCCTTCGCTCGACGTTGTCGGGCCCGTGGCCCCCCGGCCGATCTCGCCGATCTCCCTGGGGGACGTGACGCAGCGCCGTCCGACGCTTCGCTGGCAGCTGCCCTCGGGCTTCGACGGAGCGGTGGTGGAGCTGTGCCGCGACCGCGCGTGCACCATGGTGATCGAGACGCGCACGGTGAGCGGGAGCAGCACACAGCCGACGGCCGACCTGCCGGCGCGGAGTGTGGTGTTCTGGCGGCTGCGCGGTCGCATGGGCGCGACGACCGCCGCGGCGTACAGCCCGACGTGGCTGTTCCATGTGCCTGCCGCCAGCGCGAGCTCGGGCGTGAACTCGAGCGCCAACCCGCACTTCGACGTCAACGGCGACGGCATCGACGACGTCGTCATCGCGGCGAGGTGGGTCACCGTGAGGTCGCTCGCGCAGATGGGCGCCGTGAGCGTGTTTCACGGGAGCCGGTCGGGCGTGGCCGCGACCGCGAACCTGGTGCTGGAGAGCCCCGGCCTCACGGGAGGCTTCTCGTTCGGCTACGCGGTAGCGAACGCTGGCGACGTCAACGGCGACGGCTACGCCGACCTCGTCGTCGGAGCGACGGGCGGCAGCCCGGGAGGGCTCGGCCTCGCAGGCGCAGCGTACGTCTTCCACGGTAGCGCCGCGGGCATCGGGTCGACGGCGGCCCGGATCCTGGGGGGCTCCGCGCGGGGCAACGAGTTCGGCCGCGCGGTGGCGGGCGCTGGCGACGTCGACGGCGACGGCTACGCCGACATCGTCGTGGGAGAGCCCTACGCAGACCCGGGCGGGCGCATGGAGGCGGGCGCGGCGAGGGTGTTCCTCGGGAGCGCCGAAGGGGTCGCGGCGGTCGCGGCGAGGGTGTTCGAGGGCGTCGCGGGGGGTGACCTCTTCGGCGCCACGGTGGCGGGCGCGGGCGACATCAACGGCGACGGCTACGACGACGTGCTCGTCGGCGCGCCCTACGCGACCGTGGGCGGGCGCGACCACGCGGGCGCAGCGAGCGTGTTCCTGGGGAGCGCGATGGGCGTCGGGGCGAGCGCGACGCGGGTCATCGAGGGCGTCGCGGCGGACGACCACCTCGGCAGCAGCGTCGCGAGCGCGGGCGACCTCAACGGCGACGGCTACGACGACGTCGTCCTGGGCGCCTCGGGCGCCAGCCCGGGCGGGCTCGTCTCGGCGGGCACCGCCAGCGTCTTTCACGGGGGCGCGTCCGGCCTGACCTCGGGCGCGGTGAGGGTGATCCAGGGCGCGGCGGGCGACGCCCTCGGCAGCGCGGTGGCGGGCGCTGGGGACGTCAACGGCGACGGGTACGGCGACCTCGTGGTCGGGGCACAGCGAGGCATCGCGAGGGTCTTCCACGGGAGCGCGTCGGGAGTCGGGGCGGCCGAGGCGAGGGTCCTCAGCGGGCCCGACTGGAACGTCCTGTCGGTGGCGGGCGCGGGCGACGTGAACGGCGACGGCTACGACGACCTCATCGTCGGGACGCCGAGCACCAGCGGCGCCTTCAGCTACGGGGGCTCGGCCAGGGTGTTCCAGGGGAGCGCGTCGGGGATCGGAGCGGCCGCGGTGAGGGTCTACGAGGGGGCAGGGTCGGGCGACGCCTTCGGCAACGCGGTGGCGAGCTGGCGCGCGTGGCCGGGGCTGGGATGGGGCGTCCGACGCCGCACGTGAGCTCTGCCGACGATGCGCGTGGAGGGGCCCACGTCGGGTCGCCGGTCGGCACGTCGGTCGCGGGCACGTCATCGTCGGTCATCGGGTAACCGCGCGGCTCTGGGACGACGTCCCTCGTCGCGTCCACGATCGGAGTCCCGAGGTCCATGGGCGGTTGGGACGTCGCGGCGTCACCGGCGCTGGTCGCCACGGTCCCCGCGCCGCAGCCCAAGGACGCCGCGATCATGGCTGCGGCTACCGCCCTCTCTGGTCCGCTCACGCTCGCACCCTCCCTATGACGCTATCACCTCGTCCCCCGCCACAGCGGATCTCGACGGCTTCGCGGATCGAGTCCATCGTGACGGGATGGACGCAGCGGATGAGAGCCCGTACCGCGTCGCCGCGCCGAGTCCACCTGCGGCGCCCAGCAGGTCGCTCCCCTTCGGTGCGATGCTCTTCGCGGTGGCGGCGTCGCTCCCCTGCGCTCTCGGCTGGCTGGGGCCGTACGGGTCGCTCTTCTTCGCGCTCCTCGGCCTCGTGGCGACGCTCACCGCGCTGGCCCTCGGACACCGCACGCGCGCCCTCCAGCTCGGCGCCGCGTGCGTGGTCATCACTGCCGTCGCGGCCGCCTCCATCGCGGTCGACCAGCGGCGGACCAACGCCCTCGTCGGTCGATATGAGCGGCAGATCATCCCCGCGGTCTACCGCTATCAGGCCGATCACGGGCGCTACCCCGGGTCGCTCGATGAGCTCGTCCCGCGTTATCTCCCGCATCGCATCCCCGACGCCTTCGCGGCGCCATACAGCCTCATGTATTTCAACTTCGACGACGACGCGCGGTTGATGGTGAGCGCCTATGCGCACCAGGACTCCCACTCCTGGCACTTCAAACAGCGCAGGCGTGTCTCTAACTAGCTACCGTTCCACAGCAGATCTGAACGGTTGATACGGTCGCGGGCTCCGTGCGCGGCGAGAGAAGAACCGCAAGGATCGCAAGGGTCGCAAGGGAGGAGGAGGCTGGAGTTCGGAGTACGACCGCGAGGCCGTCAGCGACCGGTTCTTCGGTACGATCGCGAGGCCGTCAGCGAGGAGTCCCCGGTACGACCGCGAGGCCGTCGGTAACCCGAGCTAGACCCTGAGCGTCAGCGAGGGGTAGATCCCGCCCACGCGTCGGTGCGCGTCCGGAATCTCCGCTGGTTCTCGCCCGAGGGGCGGCGTCGGAGGTACGCGCTGACGGCGGTCGAGGGCGCTCCCCCTCGCTGACGCTCAGGGTCTAGCTCGGGTTACCGACGGCCTCGCGGTCGTACCGGGGACTCCTCGCTGACGGCCTCGCGGTCGTACCGAAGAACTCGCCGCAGCCAACCTCGCGGTCGTACTCCGAACTCCAGCCTCCTCCTCCCTTGCGACCCTTGCGACCCTTGCGGTTCTTCTCTCGCCGCGCACGGAGCCCGCGACCGTATCAACCCTTCAGGTCCGCTGTGGAACCGCACGACCCGACGCTCGCCGCCCACCAGACGCACGGCTCGGGTCTGTGGCCCGTGCGCCAGGGTGGAGCCGCCTCGCTGCGCGGTGATAGCGTCGCGGTCCATGGCGAAGGCGCGATCGGGGACGAAGCTGCCGGCGGGGCTGGCGAAGAACGCCAGGGCGAAGCACGAGGCGAAGCGCCAGCGGCTGGCGGACGAGGGGTTCAAGGCGATCAGCGCCATCAAGGCGCTGAGGACCAAGATCGCGGATGACTACCTGGAGATGGGTCGAGCGCTCCGGGTGCTCAAGCAGGAGGGGGTCGCCGAGGCGGTGGGCTGCGCGTCCTTCGAGGCGCTCTGCCACGAGAAGCTCGACCTCTCGGTGACGCGCGCCGAGCAGCTCATCGCCCTCTTCGAGACCCTCGACGCCGACACCGTGCGGGCCCTCGGCGCCGACCGCGCCTCGGCGCTGATGAACCTCGCGGACGCTAACCCCCTCGGACGAGAGCGTGCGAGACCTGCTCACGGCGGGTCTCACGCTCCCGGAGGGGCGTCGGCTCGACGTGCGCTCGGCGCCGATCCGAGAGCTCAACGAGGCGGCGACGGCGTTCCGGCGGGCGGCGTCCATGGGGACGGCGACGAAGCCGCGCGGGCTCACCGTGGACCCCGCGGAGCAGCGGCGATTCGAGGCGGCGGTGAAGCGCCTCGGGCGCGTGGTGGGCGACGAGGGCGTGGCGACGAAGCTCATCGCGACGCGCAAGGAGAGCGGCGCGGATGCCCAGGTGCGGCTGCCGCTGGCGGCCTTCGAGGCGCTGGTGCGCGCGGCCGCGAAGGGCGCGAAATAGGTCGCCGCCCGGTCACAGACTCTGTGACCGGGTTCACAGAGTCTGTGACTGGCGGAGCGCGCGAGGCGCCCCTGGTGAAGAGGTGGGGGATCAGTCGGGGTAGGCGGCGATGTACGTGCGGCCCGCGACGCCGGGGGCCGGCGTGGCGGTGCAGCCGCCCACGAGCGCGGGGCTGAAGGTGCCCGAGAGCGTGCAGGTGGCCGGGGTCGCGGAGATGCGGATGCGCCCCGGTCCGCCGTTGCCGCCGGGGGTGTTGGAGTAGATGGTCCCGCCGGGGCCGCCGGTGCCGCCCGCCGCGCTGACCGTCGCCGCGGCGGCCACGTTGACCGTCGGGCCGTAGAGGTAGATCACGCCGCCCGAGCCGCCGCCGCCGCCGCCGCCGACGCAGGCGCCACGCTGCGCCGCGCCTCCGTTGGCGAGGAGGCGCCCGGTGGCCGTGACCGTGATGGAGGCCGGCGTGGCGAGCCGAAGCGCGCCGCCGCCGCCGCCGCCGCCGGTGCCCTCGTCGCCGCCGCCGCCGCCGCCGCCCGAGCCCGGCAGGAAGGTCGTCGCCACCGCGAGGTCCGCCGCCGCTGCCGCACCGATGGAGCCGCCGCCGCCGCCGCCGCCGCCGTAGGGCGAGTACCCGCCGCGCACCACCGCGTCCGAGCCCGCGGCGCCGTCATAGGTCGCGCTGCCCGCGCTGCCGCCGCGGCCGCCGCGGTTGGGCCCGCCGCCGCCCTGCGCTCCGCCCGCGCCGCCGCCGGGGCCCGCGCC
>SCUS01000072.1 GCA_004297725.1 Myxococcaceae bacterium
GGTGGGGCTCGCCGCGCAGACCGGCGTGGTGATGATCGTCTACATCGACCACGCCTACGAGCGTCGGCTCGCGGCGGGGCAGATCAACTCCCTCGAAGACATCGTCGAGGCCCACGCCGAGGGGACGATCCAGCGGGTGCGCCCGAAGCTGATGACCGTCGGCACGATGCTCATCGGCCTGGTGCCGCTGCTCTGGGCGGAGGGGTCGGGCGCCGACGTGATGAAGCGCATCGCCGCGCCGATGGTCGGGGGCCTGGTGACCAGCGCCTTCCTCACGCTGGAGATCATCCCGGTGATCTACACCTACTGGCGCGCCGAGCAGCTCCTCTGGCGCCGCGTCGGAGAGTCCGCCCCGGCCCGCCTCCCGGCGCTCCAGTGGATCGAGCGGGCCATCACCGCGGGCCTCTTCGTGGCGGCCGCCTCGCTGGTGCTACGGGTCTACCTCGCTCGCCCTCCGGCGGCGCTCCTGGTGATGGCCGCGGCCGCGTCGGTGGTCGCCGCGCTCTCTCTGGTGGCCTACGTCTCGGCGCGCCGCGGCGCGCGCCTCGCGGTCGAGCGCGCCTCGCTCGCCGCCCTGCAATAACCTCCTTCAAGACCTATGGAGACGAAGACGATGAAGCACGCATGGGCCTCGGGTTTCCTGCTGATCGCGGCGGCGCTCCCCGGCGGGTGCAAGCGCGAGCCAGCCGCGGCGTCGACGGGGCCTCGCGTCGCCATCACCGTGAGCGATCGGGGCTTCCAGCCGACGTCGGCCGACGTCCAGGCGGGTCATCCCGTGACGGTGGTGTTCACCCGCACCAGCGACAACGAGTGCGGCACCCAGGTGATCTTCCCCACGCTGAACATCCGCCGCGACCTGCCGCTCAACCAGCCCGTGGAGGTGACCTTCACCCCCACCGCCGGGACGATCACCTTCACCTGCGGGATGAACATGCTCCGCGGATCGATCGTGGCGCGGTAGTCGCCCGCTCCGGGGCCCCGGCCGGCCGCGCTGACGACACGAAGGTGACAGCGTCGCCGCGTTGCCGATAGCGTGCGGGCGAACCCCCGGAAGGTCCATTCCCCATGAGCGATCCGAGCAGCGAGCCGACGGCGTCCCAGTACGAGTTCACGCCCGCCGAGAACGAGGTGGTGCGCGACCTCGCCGGCACCCTCTCGGTGACGGGCCTGGTGCTCATCGCGCTCGCCATCGTGGCGATTCTCTACGCGGGGGTGTTCATCGCGGGCAGCCGGCAGGACCCGACGCCGCTGGTGGTGACGGCGTTGTGCGCGCCGATGGTGATCGCGGGCTTCGGGCTGCGCTCGGCGGCCGAGCCGCTGCTGAAGATCGTCCACACCCAGGGGGAGGACATCACCCACCTGATGAGCGCTCTGCGGGAGTTCAAGCGGGTGTTCGCGCTGCAGCGGTTGGGCTTCGCGCTGGCGCTGATGGTGGCCGTCGCGGGCGTGCTCGTGCAGGCGATGCACTGAGCGGCGGGGGTGAGGGAGGGGGTTGGGGGGGCGAGGTCGAAGCCCGTGGGCGGCCCTCGAGATCCCCGGGAGCCGTCGGTTCCGGCCGTGTTGCACGCGCGACCGGACCGCGCGCCGCGCCGCCCGGTGGGCGAACGGCCGGGGCACTCCTTGCCTCGTCGCGGGCCATGTTCCGGGAACTTGGGTCGACCCAAGCTCGCGCGACGACGAGAGGGGTCGAACTACGTCGCCGCGGCGGGTGCGAGCCGCTTGCGTAGCCACCACTCCAGCACCCCGGCGAAGGGCGGAAGCTCCCCGCGGCCGTTCGGGGTCGTCGCCTCGCGGAGCGCCACACGCATCTCCGACTCCGCGAACGCGCCCCCGCCGCGCCGACCCAGCGCGTTGGCCATGCCGAGCATCGCACTGCGACGCCGTGCGCAGACGGCCGGGTCGTTGAGGTTGAGGGTCACGTCGAGGTCCGCTCGCAGGTCGTCCCGGCTGGTCCGGATCTCACCGCGCGTGGTGTAGGATAGGCTCGCGACGTGCGTGGGGTCGCTGGGCGAGACCTTGAGGACCGTGTCGCGCTGGCGGGTGTCGCAGTGCTGTTGCTCGAAGGGCGCGCCCTCGTTGCCCGGACACGCCGCGTAGAGGTTCGTCCAGAAGAGCTGGCGGCTGGCGTCGACGGAGCGCGGCATCCAGTGCGCGATCTTCACCTTGAGCTCGGGCGCGACCGCAGCCTCCACGCGCTGCATGCAGAAGCAGCAGAGGCCTTGTTGATCGCGAACGAGGGCAACGCGCACGACGGCCTTCACGTCGGTCGGCAGGCTGAGGTAGGCCGCCCCCGGCGTCTTGCGGGACGCGAGGAGCGGCCCCGGCTCAGGACCCTTGCGGATGAGCCGCATCGTCGCCCCCGAGGAAGTGCAGCATCGTCCGCAGTTCGACGACCTCACGGTCACGCTCGGTGAGCTGCAATGCGAGGGCGTCGAGCTGCGCGCGCGCCTCGGCGTGACGGCCCTCGTCGAGGAGCGCTCCGATCGATTCGATCGCCGCGGCCTGAGCGACGGGGCGATCGGGTGTTCCCATCGCCTCGGTCAGGATCGCGTTGCTGTCGCGCCCCGCGGTGGGAGCGCCGGGGCGCACGAACTGGAAGTCCTTCACCAGCACGACGGCATCGTTCGGGACCTCGCTGAGAACCTGCGGCGAGTGGGTCGTCACGATGAACTGGCAGTTCGGAAAGGTGCTGCGCAGCGCGCCGAGGACGCGCCGTTGCCAGGTCGGGTGCAGGTGCAGCTCGACCTCGTCGATCAGCACGATCGCCTCGCCGGAGAGGGGGTCGGGTGCATCCGCGTAGGTGATGGCGAGGCGACGGGCGAGGTCGGCGGTGAGCGCGAGGAGGAGGCGCTCGCCGTCGGATAGCTGATCGACGGCGAGGAGGGTGTCGCCCTTGCGAATCACCATGTGCAAGGGGTCACGCTGGATGCGCAGCCCAGAGAACCCGGGGAGCATCCCGGCGACGGCTCGACGCACCGCCGCGAGCTGAGGATCTTCGAGCGTCAGATCCTGCCGGGAGACCTTGAGCTCGTTCTCGGTGTCTTCGCGGTTCTTGAACCACTGGAAGAGGGTGCGGAACTTCAGGTGCCCGACGGCGAGGGCATCATGGGTCGCAAGCTCAGGGCGATCCGGAGTCTCTCCGTTGTCGCGCTGCACGGGGATGAAGGCGTTGGAGTCTGTCGCGACCTCTCGGGCAGAACCGTAGAAGATCGTGAGCGCCCGGGCCGCGCTGTAGAGCGCCCCGACGTCGCCAACCGGCTTGCGAACGTTGGGCTTCTGGTCGCGCGCGAAAACCTCCGTGACAGGAAGTGACACGTCGGCATTGGTCCAGTCGACGCTGAGCTCCAAGCGAGAGCAACCCTCGCGAATGTCGTGGTTCTCGAATGAGTGGCACCAGTATTGGCCACCGGTCGAATAGGCGTGCGGGTACAGGTTTGTGGTCAGGGTCGCGAGTGCGTTGAGCACGCTGCTCTTCCCCGACCCGTTGACACCGAACAACACGGTCAGGGGTCGATCGAGATCGATCGTGGCCTGCTCGAAGCCCCGGTAGTTCGTCAGCGTCAACCTGCGGACTCGCATCGCCGTCTCTTACCGCGACGGGACCGTCTTCGCGACCGCCCGCAGCCCCGCCGCCGCGGCCTCCCACGGCACCTCCACCACCAGCACGTCGCGGCCGTCGCGCGTGCGCAGCGCCACCGAGCCCTGCGCCGCGAGCCGCTTGCCCACGCCCGCCTCGAGCGCCGCGTGGCCCGACTGCAACCACTCGCGCCTCGCCTCGCCCGCAGGCGCCGCCGCCTTCCGTCGCCGGGGCGCCGCGGCCGCCTTCTCGCTCGCCGTCGCCTGCCGGATCTGCGCCACCGTCGCCCGCTCGAAGGCCACCCGCCCGACCTCGCCGTCGTCGCCCATCACCGGGATCATCAACCCGGGGACGTCCTTCGGGCTCTCGTCCGCGGGCGTCGCCGCGATGTAGCGCAGCGCCCGATCGAGCTTCTCCGGCGAGTACGCCCGCGCCACCTCCTCGCCGTACGCCTGCGCGATGCGCATGCACTGGAACATCACCGCCGCCGTCACCCCCAACCGCTCCTCGACGTAGGTCTCCATCGAGGTGTAGCCGCGCGAGCGATGCAGCCCGAGCTCCGCGATCTGCACCAGCTTGCGGCCCATCGCCCAGGCGTTGGCGTTCACGTCGCGCTGCATCGCCACGAGCTGCTTCGTCGCGCGGTCGAGCGCCTGGCGGGCAGAGGCCTGCGTCAGCATCGACTTCTTCGTCCTCGTTGCGGGGGCGGCGGACGCGACCGTTCGGCGGGGGGTGGCCATGGTCGCGCCACGGTGTCACGGCCCGAGCGCGCGCCGCAACCCGAGCTTGGGTCGACCCAAGCTCCCCACGGCTCGATCCAAGGGTGAGTTCACGCGCGAGTCGCGCTGGACGGACTCGCGGCTCCCCTCCTGCGCCTGCTCGGCTGAGGCTCATCCCGCGACCTGGTCGTGGGTGCACCGTCTTGTGAGGCAGAGACCCTCAGCGGCCGCTCGCCCGCCCGGCCTTCACCCCCGCAGCAGCGGGCGCAGCGGGAGGACCTTAGATGGTCGAGACGTCTCAGCGGGTCGGGGCCACCGGGCGCGGCGGGCAGAGACCCGTGCAGCGGCCCGACCCCAGCGCGCCAAACTGGTCGTCGCCCCAGCACCGCAGGGTGCCGTCGGTGAGGCGGGCGCAGGAGTGGAGTTCGCCGGACACGACCTGCACGACGCCGCCGAGCGCGACGACCGCGGCCGCCGTTCGCCGCGCGTCGAAGGACCCGTCGCCGAGGGTCCCCACGCGGTTGCGCCCCCAGCACTGCACCGCTCCGCCGCTCAGCAGCGCGCAGGCGTGACCGCTGCCCAGCGCCATCGAGGTGACGGTCGACAATCCCGCCACGGCGACGGGTGCCGAACGGTCGATCTCGCTCCCGTCGCCGAGCTGACCGTCGGCGTTCGCGCCGAAGCAACGCGCGGCGCCGTCGGAGAGCCACGCGCACGTGCTGTTGCCCCTCGCCGTGACGCCCGCGACCCCGGACAGACCGGGCACGACCGCCGGTCGCAGGGCGGTGCTCGTTCCGCTGTTTCCGAGCTGGCCGTTCGCGTTCAGCCCCCAGCAACGGAGCGCCCCGTCGGTCGTTCGCGCGCAGACGTGTCCGGTACCGACCGCGGCCTGGGCGACGCCGCCGAGCGCCGGGACCGCCGTCGGGGTGACGTGCGTGCTCGAGGTCCCATCGCCGACGTAGGCGCCTCCCCAGCAGCGCAACAGCCCGTCGTTGAGCCACGCGCATGTGCCGCGATCGCCCCCGGTGACGCCGACCGCCGTGGTGAGCCCCGAGACCAGCACCGGGGCGAGCGACTGCGTCATCGTGCCGTCCCCCAGTTCGCCGCGAACGTTGCGGCCCCAGCAGTTCACCCGGCCGTCCGCTCGCACCGCGCACGAGTGATCGTCTCCCATCCCGACGGACGCGGCGTTTACGGAGGGGACGAGCACCGGACGGCTACGGTCGATCGTGGTCCCGTCGCCGATCGTGCCGGAGTAGTTGCGGCCCCAGCACCAGACGCCGCCGTCCGTGCGGCGCGCGCAGGTGTGCTCCGCCCCGGCTGCGACGTCGACGACATCGGACAGCCCCGTGACCGGAATCGGGTACGGACGAACAGTAGGGACGCCGTCGCCGAGCTGGCCGTACTGGTTGTACCCCCAGCAACGGATCGTGCCGTCGTTGAGCACCGCGCAGCCGTGACCCCAGTGGTCGACGGAGGCGACCGAGACCAGGCCGGGGACCGGGGTGGGGACCAGCCGCGTGACATCCGTGCCGTCCCCGAGACGCCCGGTGCCGCCGTAGCCCCAGCAGCGGACGGTGCCGTCCAGCAGACGCGCGCAGGTGTTCTCGTCTCCCGCGGTGATCTGCGCGACGTTCGAGAGCCCGGTCACGACCACCGGGGTCAAGCCCGAGCCGGTCGTCGTCCCGTTTCCCAGTTGGCCGTTGGTGTTGCTCCCCCAGCAGCGGACGGTGCCGTCCAGCAGGCGGTAGCAGATGTGGTAGTTGCCCACCGCGACCTCGGCGACGCCGGTCGGGTGGTTGATGGCCGGGAGCGAGTTCGAGCTCGGACCCTGGCAGCGCACGGTGTTGTCCCCGAGCACCGCGCACAGGCCGCGTGCTCCCAGGGCGATCGAGGCGACGTCCGTGAACCCGACGACCGCCCCCGGGCGGCTCCCCGCGTTGGGGAAGCCCCAGCAATGCACCGTCCTGTCCGACAGACGCGCGCACGCGGACGTGGAGCCCACGACCACCTGGGCGGCGGTCGAGATGGTGCCGATCCGCACTGGAGACCACCGGTTCGACGTCGTTGCGTCGTTGATGATCTGGTAGCTGCCCCAGCACCACACCGTGCCGTCGGTCTTCCGCGCGCAGGACCCGTGCAGGCCCACGTCGACCTCGGCGACGTCCGTGAGCCCCGTCACCACGCCGGGCGCCGCGTGGGGGAGGTCGGTCCCGTCGCCCAGTCCGCCGCGCTCGTTGCCGCCCCAGCAGCGCACCGTGCCGTCGCTCATCCGTGCGCACGAATGCGCGAGGCCGACCGCGACCCCGGTGGCTCCCGAGAGGCTGCACTGCCCCTCGACGCACGCCGCGCCCGCGCCGCACCCGCCAGTGCACGAGCGGTCGTACTCGGGGACGTCGAAGACGACGGGCCCCGCGTCGCTCCCGGCATCGGGAGCAACGGGAACATCGGGAGCAACGGGAACATCGGGAGCAACGGGAACGTCGGGAGCAACGGGAACGTCGGGAGCAACGGGAACGTCGGGAGCAACGGGAACGTCGGGTACGTCCGCTCGCGGCGCGTCCGTGCCGGCGTCGTTGTGGTCGGCCGGGGGAGCGTCGGTGGCGACGTCTGCGGTCGTCGAGCCGTCTGCGTCCGCGGTGGCGTCAGAGCCGCCGTCACCTCCGTCCGTGACCATCGGCGTCGCGTCGTTTGGCGGGCCGACCGGGCCTGCGTCCTCGCTCAACGTCCCGATCGGCGGAGGAACCACCACCGCGCTCACGCACATGCCGGTGGTCGGCTCGCAGCGCTGGGCGACGTTGCACGGAACCCCCGCGCACCGGGCGGCCAGGAGCAGGCGCAGGTCGAGGGTCGTCTCGGGCACGAACGCGACGATGGCGCGCTGCGCGACGACGGCCTCCTCGCGCGTGCAGCCCGTGGGGGCGGCGCAGCCGAGCGCCTCGACCCACACGGTGCCGGGGCTGCCCGGGTCGCCCGCCGGGTTGGGCAGCACCCCGATGGTGAGCGGGAGCGTCGAGCGCCCGGCGCCATCGCCCAGGGCCGTCACCCTCCGGCTGCGGACCTCGCCGTCCTCGACGCCGCGTCGGACCTCGATCTGGAGCGACTGGATCTGCCGCCCGAACCCCCAGGGCAGCTCGGAGTCGACGCGCGCCACGATCTCGGTGCGGGGGCGCGCGCAGCTCGTCACCACGCACGCCGCGAACACCAACGACCAGCGGTTCATCGCGTCGCAAGCTATCGTCCGTCCAGCCGATCCGTCCAGGCCGGCCACGTGCGGGCTTCGCCGCGGAGGCGTCGACGGTCGTCGGAGCCGTCGAGGGCGCAGCGCGCTGTCGTCGAGCAGCGCTCGGGCACATCCATGGGGCGCGACGACACCCGCGCCGCCGGGCCCGTGAGACGATCCCCGGATATGTCCCACCGTCCCGCAGCGCTCGGATCCCTGCTCGGCGTCCTGCTCGCGGGGGGACTCGGCGCCTCGTGCGGGGGCCCTGCGCGGGTGAGCCTCGCCCCACCCGTCGCCGCCGCGGCGCGGTCGACACCCGACGCCGGGCTCTCCCCGCCGGCGCCTGCGTCTGCGCTCGCCGACCTGCGTTTCGACACCGGCGCGGTCGACCGGCGCGTCGACCCCTGCAGCGACTTCTACGACTTCGCCTGCGGCGGATGGCGCAGCGCGCACCCCATCCCCCCCGACCGCACCCAGATGGATCGCTACGCCGAGCTCGCCGAGCTGAACCTCGCTCGGGAGCACGACATCGTCGAGGCCGCGGCGCGCGCGGCCGCGACCGCGGGCCCGGCCGAACAGCGGGTCGGCGCCTACTACGCCGCATGCATGGACGAGGCCTCCATCGACGCGCGCGGGTCGACGCCGCTCCGCGCGCTGCTGGCTCGCATCGACGCGATCCAAAGCGTCGCGGACGCGACCGACGTCGTGGCCGAGCTGCACGCGCATGATGTCCCGGCCCTCTTCGAGCTGAGCTCCGGCACCGACCTGCGCGACTCGAACGTCATGATCGCCGCGATCGACCGGGGCATGCTGGGCCTGGGCACGCGTGACGAGTACCTCCACGAGGACGCCGCCTCCGTGGCGCTCCGGGAGCGCTACCGCCAGCACGTCATCCGGGTCTTCGACCTCCTCGGCGGCGGCGCGTCCTCGGGCGCCGACGCCGACCGCGCGCTGGCGTTCGAGACCGCCCTCGCGCGGAGCATGCTCGGCGCCGTCGAGGAGCGCGACGCCGAGGCCCGGTATCACCCGATGACGCTCGCCGCGCTGGGCCGCCGCTACGCCACCTTCCGCTGGGACCGCTACGCGAGGGCGCGGGGCCTCGCGGGCTCGCAGCGCGTCAACGTCACCGTCCCGGCCTGGCTGCAGGCCGTCGACGCGTCGCTCTCGAGCGGCGACCTCGCGGGGCTCCGCGCCTACCTGCGCCTGCAGACGGTGAGGGTCTCCTCGGCGATGCTCAGCCGCCCGATCGAGCTCGAGTTCTTCGACTTCTATCAGCGCCAGCGGCGCGGCGCGCGCGAGGTCGCGCCCCGCTGGAAGCGCTGCCTCCGGCTCGTCGACAGGGCCCTCGGCGACGACGTCGGGAGGCTCTTCGTCGCGCGCTACTTCACCGCCGAGAGCCGGCAGCGCGCGCTCCGGATGACGGACGCGCTCGTCGACGCGTTTCGCACCAGCCTGCGCACGACGGAGTGGCTCGGCCCCGCCGCGCGCGAAGCCGCCCTCGCGAAGCTCGCGAGCGTCCGCATCCTGATCGGCTACCCGGACCGCTGGCGGAGCTACGAGGGGCTCCGCGTCGAGCGCGACGACGCGTTCGGAAACCTCTGGCGCGCCCGCGCGCTGGCGTCCGATCGAGACCTCGCGAGGCTCGCGAGGCCCACCGACCGCGACGCGTTCTACGCGCTCGCGCAGTCGATCGACGGCTTCGGGCAGAAGCAGCTGAACAACGCCGGCTTCACCGCGGGGCTGCTGCAGCCGCCGGTCTTCGACCCGCGGATGGACGACGCCGTGAACTTCGGGGCCATCGGCGCCGTGATCGGTCACGAGCTGACCCACCAGTTCGACGACGAGGGGCGCAAGTACGACGCGCACGGCAACCTCCGCGACTGGTGGGAGCCGACGGACGTGGCCAGCTTTCGTCGCCGCGCCCAGTGCTTCGTCGACGAGTATTCGAGCTTCCACGCCGACGACGGGACGCCGATCAGCGGCGCGCTGACGCTGGGAGAGAACATCGCGGACAACGGCGGACTGCGCCTCGCGTGGAGCGCCGCGCGGCTGCCCGAGGGCGGCGCCGCGATCGACGGCTTCACCCCGGCGCAGCGCTTCTTCCTCTCGTGGGCGCAGATCCGCTGTCAGAACGTGACGCCGGAGGTCGCGCACCGCCGCGCGCTGAGCGACGAGCACGCGCCGGGGCGGTGGCGGGTCAACGGCGTCGTCTCGAACATGAGCGAGTTCGCGCGCGCGTTCTCGTGCGGCGCCGGATCGCCGATGGTCCGTCCGCAGGTCTGTCGGGTGTGGTGAGCGGGCTCACGGGAGGGCCGCGGCGTCGAAGCGGGGGTCACTCCTCGCTCAGCATCTGCTCGACCAGCAGGGCCCCCTCCTGCGCGCCCCCGTCGTCCTCGACGGCGCGCATGCGCAGGTAGAGTTCCTCGGCGCTCTCGGAGCCTCGCTCGAGGGCGTCGAGGCCCCGCTCGGCGATCTGCGCCCGCACCCGCTCGCGCGCGGCGAGCAGCGCGAAGACCAGCGTGGAGCGCACCCCCTCGCCGGAGCTCGCCACGGCCTCCACGACGCGCACCCCCGGGTCGAGGTCGAGCGCGCGGGCGAGCTCCGGGCCCCGCAGCGCCCCGGGGGCGTCCTGCTTGTTCGCCTGCACGATGATGGGCACGTCGGGGCAGCTCCCCGCCGCGAGCATGCCCTGCAGGAAGCGCAGGGCGTAGCGCGAGCGCGCCAGGGTCGACGGCGTGCTGTCGCAGACCTCGACGATCGCGTCGGGGCTCCGCAGCAGCGCCCACCGCCGCTGCGCGTAGGCGAACTGGCCCGGCACGGTGAGCACCTGCAGCCGCAGCGGGATCTCGTCGACGAAGCCCGCGCTCAGCTCCAGCCAGTCGAAGAAGAGCGTGCGCCCGCGGTGCTCCTCGGGCACCACGACGTCGCCCTGCCGCGCCAGCGTGAACAGCGAGTAGATCTGCTGGATGTTGGTGGTCTTCCCGGCCGTGCCGAGGCCGTCGTACACGACCCGGAGGGTGACGGTGCCGCGGATCGGATCGAAGAGGGCCATTGGACTCCTGCGCCCGCGGCGCCCCGTCAGAGCACCAGGTCGCGCTCGGCGTCGGCGAGCCGCAGCCTCGCCATCGCCAGGTTCGCCTGCGCCCGGTCGAGGGCCATGTAGAAGAAGAGCCCCGGGCGGCTCCGCACCAGACGGATGAGGTGGTACTGGCGGCCCAGGGTGATGAGGATGTCCTCGATCTCGTCGTGGAGGTCGAGGCTCTTCATCGTCCGGCGCTTGGCCTGCACCAGCTGCGAGTTGCCGAGCGCCGCGATGGCCACGTCGATGCCCGAGCCGACCGCGCCGAGCGGCGCGTCGTACTCGCAGTCCACGAGGGCCGCGCCGAGGAAGCCGTCGAGGCGAGCGAGCCCGGACAGCACCTCCTCGACGGCCGCCGGCGCTTCGGGCCCGATGGGGCTCTGGCGCGGCGGCAGCGGCGGCGGCGGCAGCGGCGACGGCTCGCGCGGGATCAGCGCCTCGGGGTGCAGGCCGCGCGGCGCTGCGGGCGCCGCGAGGCTCGGCGTGGTGTCGAAGGAGAAGTCGAGGGGCGGCAGCGAGGGCGAGGCCGCCGGGGGCGTCGTGGTACGCCCGTCCCTCCGCGCCTCGTCGTAGACCCGGTAGGCGTCGATCATCAGCTCGGAGACGCTCATGCTGATGGTCTGCCGGTCGGTGCGGCGCAGCTTCCACGAGAACGAGCCGTTGGGCCACGCGATGATCGCCGCGAAGGCCTCGAAGCCCTCCGCCCGGTCGGCGCGCGCGTGCGTGATCTGCCCGCGCTCGAACCAGATCTCCCCGCGGCGCTCGCCGGAGTTCACCTGCATCATCCCGGTGCTGCCGGAGATCGCGTAGAGCTGCAGCAGGTCGGCGAGCGTCGAGACCGCGATCGCGCCGCTGAACGTGGCCGCGGGCGCCGACGCGAGCTGCTGCACCGTCTCGACGAGCGAGCGGAAGGGGAAGGGCTTCGGGAGGTAGACGAAGGACCCTCGCCGCGCCCCGACGGAGACCGCCTCCGTGGGAAACGCCGTGATCACCACGGTCGGCGTCGCCCCCCACGTGCTCTGGACGTGAGAGATCAGCTCGAGCCCCGAGACGCCGGGCATGCGCACGTCGGTGATGAGCACCGCCGGCTTCTCGCTCCTGATCCAGCCGAGCGCCTCCTCCGGGCTGCTGGTGGCGCGCACCCGCGACTCGCCGAACTCGCTCCGGAGCATCGCGCCGACCGCGTGCACCAGCTCCGTCTCGTCGTCGACGAGGATGATCGGGGCGGCGCTGACTGGTTGGATGCTCGGCGTCTTGACCATGTCTTCCACCACGCGAGGCGACGGGATCGGTCTACGCGCCCCCCCCCATCGGCGGGCGCCGGGGCGGTCGGATCAGAGCGTGAGCTCCTTCTCGACGTCGGCGAGCGTCATGCGCGCCATCGCGAGGTTGGCGCGGCTGCGGTCGAGCGCGACGTAGAAGAACACGCCGGGCCGCGAGCGCATCGGGCGGATCAGGTGGTACTGCTTGGTCAGGGTGATGAGGATGTCCTCGATCTCGTCGCGGAGGTTGAGGTTCTTCATCGTCTTGCGCTTCGCGCGCACCACCTCGGTGTTGCCCGCCGCCGCGACCTCGAGGTTCATCCCGTTGCCGCCGATGAGCCCCAGGGTCATGCCGCTCTCGCTGTCGACCAGCGCCGCGCCGACGAACCCGTCGATGTTCTGGATCTTCTCGAGCGTCGGGGTGATGTTCGCCATGATCGGATACTCCTTGTGTGCACTTGCGACATCGGGGCGGAGACTCCACTCATTGGAGTCGATACCCTCGAGTCGTTGTCGCCAGTGAGGGAGAGTCACTGCAGCGCTCGTGCCGCGGCGTCCATCGGCCCATCGCCCCTGAAAACAAGCGCATTGACGAGCTCTGCGCCTGCCCGGTGGACCGAATGGGTCCACCCGTGGATTGTTTGTTACCGGTCATCCTCGTTCCGGTCTACCGCGATGTCCTCGACCCCACGTGCGCGCACACCGTAGGACTGCAGCCGCTTGCGCACGGCCAGGCGGGACATCCCCAGCACCTGCGCGGTGCGCGTCACGTTCTGGTCGGCGCCCTCGTACACCCGGAGGATGTGCTCGCGCACGACCTCCTCGAGCGACGCCGCCTCGCTCCGCGCCGGCGCCGCGTCGACGCTCGCCGCGGCCTTCGCCCGGAGCTCGGCGGGGAGGTGCCGCCGCTCGATGATGCCGCCCCCCGAGAGCACGATCGCGCGCTCGGTGATGTTGCGCAGCTCGCGCACGTTGCCGGGAAACGCGTAGCCCGCCAGCGCCTCGAGCGCGAGCGGCGAGAAGCCCTCGACCGGGATCCCGAGCTCGGGCCCCAGCCGCGCGATGAAGTGGTGCGCGAGGCGGGCGACGTCGCCGGGGCGCTCGCGCAGCGGCGGGAGGCGCAGCTCGAAGACCCGGAGGCGCTCGAGGAGGTCGGCGCGGAAGGCGCCGGCGCGCACCCGCTCGTCGAGCGAACGGTTGGTCGCGCAGAGCAGGCGCACGTCGACGGCGATGGGCTTCTCCCCGCCGACGCGGCGGAAGGGGTGCCGCTCCAGCACCCGCAGGAGCTTCGCCTGGAGCTCGAGCGGGAGCTCGCCGATCTCGTCGAGGAGCAGCGTGCCCCCGGAGGCCTGCTCGAAGAACCCGCGGTGCTGTCGGTGCGCGCCGGTGAAGGCCCCCACCTCGTGCCCGAAGAGCTCGGACTCGATCATGGAGGGCGACAGGCAGGCCGCGTTGACCGCCACGAAGGGGCCGTCGCGGCGCGCGCTCAGGCGGTGCACCAGCGCCGCGGCCTCCTCCTTGCCGACGCCCGGCTCGCCGGTGATGAGCACCGTGGTCTTCGGGCTGCGCGCCGCGGCCGCGATGAGGTCCATCGTCTGGCGCCAGGGCGGCGAGCTGCCGATCGGGAGCGTCTGCACGCCCCCCGCGGCGAGCCTCGGCTGGCGCAGGCGGGCCCGGGTCACCGCGCCGTCGACGGCCTGCCGCAGCATCACCGCGGGCGCCGGCTTCGTGATGTAGTCCGTCGCGCCCGCCCGCAGCGCCCTCACGGCCGCGGAGGCGTCGTCCCGCCCCGTGAAGCAGAGGATCCCGACGCCCGGAAACTCCGCGGCGATCTCCTCGAGCAGCCCGAAGCCGTCGGCGTCGGGGAGCGACAGGTCGAGCACCACCGCGTCGAAGGCCCGCAGCGCGAGCGCCTCGCGCGCGACCCGCGCCGTCGGGGCGTGCTCGATCTGCCGCCGCCCCCCCTCGGCGAGGATGGGCGTCACGGCCTCGGCGACGTCGAGGTCGTCCTCGATCAGGAGCACTCGGGGGGCCGCGCTCTCGACGGCCCCGTGCACGTCGCCGCTACTCACGCCTCGCGCCCCCCGGCGCGTCGGGCGCGGCGTGCTCCTCGAGGTAGAGCGAGAACGTCGAGCCCCGCTCGGAGGTCGAGTAGAGCTGGATGTCGCCGCCGTTGAGCCGGGCGAGGTCGCGCGCGATCGCGAGCCCGAGCCCCGTGCCGTGCGCCTTGGTGGTGAAGAAGGGCTCGAAGATGCGCTCGTGCAGCTCGGCGGGCACGCCCCTCCCGTCGTCGGTGACCTCGAGCACCACCCGCGCCGCGCGCGCCGACGGCCGGACCTCGCGGCTCGCGGCGAGGCGCACCCGCGTGCACGCCGCGTCGCGCGCGTTGCAGAGCAGGTTGACCACCACCTGCTCGATCTGCTCGGCGTCGACCAGGACGGAGTCGAGCGCCTCGTCCACGACGACCTCGAAGTCGACCCCGCCCTTCTCCATCTGCGCGAGCTCGATCGACCACTCGACGAGCGCCCGCAGGCGCTGCGGCGACCGCTTCGGGCAGCGCGGCCGGCTGTAGCGCAGCGACTCCTTGATCAGCTTGTCGACGCGGTTCACCAGCCCGGGGATGCGCACCAGCATCGACGCGGCCGGCGGCGGCGACGGGTCCATGCCCGCGAGCACCGCCTCGGTGATGCTCAGGATCGCCGCGATGGGGTTGCGCACCTCGTGTGCGAAGCCCGCGATCACCGACTCGATCGTCGTGCGCAGGCGGACCGCGGCGCGCGCCTCGCGCTCCTCGCGGTAGTTGTCCTCCGAGGCGACCTGGATGGCCACCATGGGCCGCTCGCCGACGCCGCGCACCGCCGTCAGGCAGAGCAGCAGCCGCCGCACCGGCGAGTCGAGCGCGACGGCGATCGTGCCGCGCTTGACGACGCCGAGGTTCACCTCGCGCATCAGCATCAGCAGCTCGATCGAGGGGATGGCCTCGTCGAGCGAGCGGCCCTCGCACTGCCCTGCGCCGCGCCCCAGCAGCACCTCGACCCCGGGGTCGGCGTGCCGGATGACGCCAGCCTGGTCGACGATGAGGAGGGCGACGCAAAGATCGGGGTCGAGTTGAGTCGAGTACTTCTGGATCGCTGTGCCCATTGACCTCCTTACCGGTCGTACGCTCGTGTCGCGGACAGGCCCGACGCCTCGACCCGGCTTCCCGGCCGCGTCTCCGAATCCGCGCGATACACATTGAAGTCACTACGTTTCACGCCGAGTCGTGCCGAGCGGCGCGATCTCGGCCACCAGGCGCGACTCATCCGACAGGGCCCACACCTGGATTCCATGTCGGGATAGGCCGCGACCTGCGAGACGGCACGTTCACGGGTCAACGCCACGCACGAGCTGGAGTGCAAGCGAGGGCGCTGACGGGAGAACGATGCCCTTGATATTCCGACGATTCCGACCGTGCGGCCGGTTGATACGTTGTTCTATTGCGGAGTCGATGATCTGCCAACAAGGCCCCACCCGACAACCAGCCAGACAATGAAATTGTCTATCACGAATACGATTGTGGGGTGTCCGCCGTGCGAACATTGAATAATTGGAAAGGTGAATCGGCTGTGAGCGAGGCGTCCAGGTGTGCGCTCCCTGCACTACGGATCGACCGTGGACCCAGCGTCGCCGTCGCGAGAGCGGCGGACCGTCTCGGGTCACAGGGCGCCAGGGCGACGACCTCGGCACATCGGCCTGCGACGACCGCTTAATCCCCCCGACGCCGGGCGGCACCGCCACCGACAACCCCGCGTCGACCGGCGTGCCGTCGTCGGGCTAAACCCGACCTGAGTGCAACTACGCCTTCTGATCGTCGCCGCGGGGGCGCGCGATGCCGTAGCGCGCGAGCTTGAACACCAGGGTCCGGCGGGGCATGCCGAGCGCGGCGGCGGCGCGGGTCTGGTTGCCCGCGCAGGACGCGAGGGCGTCGACGATCCGCAGGCGCTCCTGCGCCTCCAGCTCGCCGCGAAGCGACGGCTCGCGGGGGGCTGCGGGCGGGACGCTCGGCGCCGCGCCGCGCGGAGGGGGCACGGAGGCCGGCGCGCGCATCACGTCGGGCAGGTGCTCCGGGAGGATCACCCCGTCGGTCGAGAGCAGCGCCGCGCGCTCCATCACGTTGCGCAGCTCGCGGAGGTTGCCCGGCCAGCGCCACGCGATGAGCAGGGCGAGCGCCTGCGCGGAGAGCGCCGGGGCGGGGGAGATGCGCGAGCGCGCCGCGGCCTCGGCCAGGAACAGCTCCGCGAGCGCGGGCACCTCCCCATGGCGCTCCCGCAGCGGCGGGATCACCAGCGAGATGCCGTTGAGGCGGAACCACAGGTCCATGCGGAAGCGCCCGTCGCGCACGTCGGCCTCGAGGTCGCGGTGGGTGGCCGACACCACCCGCACGTCGATGGGGCGCGACGCGCGCCCGCCCACCGGCGTCACCCGCCGCTCCTCGAGCACGCGCAGGAGCTTCACCTGCGTGCCCGCCGGCAGCTCGCCGATCTCGTCGAGGAAGAGCGTGCCGCGCTGCGCCGTCTCGAGCAGCCCCGGGCGCGCCGCGGCGGCGCCGGTGAACGCCCCCTTCTCGTGCCCGAAGAGCTCGCTCTCCAGCAGCGACTCGGCGATGGCCGCGCAGTTGAGCCGCACCAGCGGCCCGCCCGCGCGCGGGGAGCGCTGGTGCACGCGCTCGGCGAAGACCTCCTTGCCCACCCCCGTCTCCCCGAGGAGCAGCACGTTGATCTCGCCGCGCGCCACGCGCTCGACCATCGCGTGGAGGCTCTTCATCGCAGGGTCGGCGATGACCACGCTGGCGCGCATCCCCGCGGCGGGCGGGGCGCCGTCGCGCACCGACTCGACGCCGTCCGGGGGCCGCGGGGCGCGGCGCGCCTGCATCACGCCGAAGGTGCCGCCGAACTCGAACGCGCGCCCCGGGGCCAGCGGGAAGGGCGCGTGGGGCGAGAGCGCGCAGCCGTCGACGCGGGTCCCGTTGCGGCTCCCGAGGTCGGTGACGGTGACCATCGGGCCGAGGTCGATCGCGACGTGGAGGCGCGAGACCTCGTCGTCGTCGACGGTGATGTCGGCCGCGTCGGCGCGCCCGAGGGTCACCCTGCCGCGGTCGGGGAGGGGACAGCACACGGGCCCCTTCGGCGTGAGGAGCACCAGGCTCCGCGGGGGCGGGTCGGCCCCCGTCGGCTCGGGCTCTCGGGGGGTGGTCTGCTTGAGCGGGTCAGCCACGGCGGGGGCGGAGGGTGACACGGTCGCCCACGCGCCGGTAGGGAGCGTCCTCGCGGTGCCCAGACACGTCACCGGGCCATGACGAGATCCGTCACGACGCGCCGCAGCTTGACTGACGCGGTCGTTCTGGAAGACCACCAAAACCCTGAAAATCAGGCCTTCGCTCGGGAATTCGGCATGGACGAGCTTGACCTGCGGGCGACGCTCCACGGCTCGGAACGTGCTGCGGGCGCACATTGTGACCGGGCCAGACGGTTCCCTCGGGCGGGAACTCGGAGGGACACGTCTGCGACTGGGCTTCCCGGCACAGCGAGGAGACAGGATGTTCATCAAATCGAGTCGGGTATTCCATGTGGCAATGGGGGGCGCCGTGATGGCTGCGATGGGCTGCTCCGCCGACGACGCGGCCCGGGGCGCGCCCCAGCAGCTCAGCACCGCTCAGTGCCAGGCCTTCGACGTCAACGGCACCACCACCATCTGTCACGCCACCGGGTCGGCCAGGAACCCGATCCAGGTTCTCCGCGTGGCCACGAGCGCCTGCATCAACGGTCACTCCGGCCATGCTGGCGATCGGATCGCGGTCGACGGCAACTGCGGCCCGGACGCGTGCCTGCCCGTGGGGGCGCCCGTCGACAACACCCTGGCCTGCTGTAGCCTGGGCAACGTGGTGCGCGTCGGCAGCACCTGCGCGTGCGCCGCGGGCTTCGCCAACTGCGACACCGACGCGCTCAACGGCTGCGAGGTCGACCTGCACACGGTCGCCAACTGCGGCGCTTGCGGCGTCGCGTGCGCCGTCGCCAACGGGACGCCCTCGTGCGCCACGGGGACCTGCGCCGTCGGGAGCTGCGACACCGGCTACACCCTGAGCGGCGGCGCCTGCGTTCCGGACGGCGACCACGACGCGGTGCCCGACTCGAGCGACAACTGCCCGACGGTCGCCAACGCCGACCAGCGCGACACCAACGACGACCACCAGGGCGACGCCTGCGAGTGCCTCGGCGTGACCTGCTCGGCGCTCGACCAGTGCCACGTCGCGGGCACCTGCGACCCGACGAACGGCGTGTGCAGCAACCCCGCCGTGGGCGACGGCGCGGGCTGTTCCGACGGCAACGCCTGCACGCAGAGCGACACCTGCCAGGCGGGCACCTGCACCGGCTCCAACCCCGTGACCTGCGTCGCTCGCGACCAGTGCCACGCCGCGGGCACCTGCAACCCCATGAGCGGCGTCTGCGACGACCCCAACGCGCCGGACGGCACGGCATGCGACGACGGCAGCCTCTGCACCTCGGGCGACGCCTGCGCCACCGGGGCCTGCGGCGGCGCGCCCGTCGAGACAGACGACCACAACCCCTGCACCGCCGACGCGTGCACCCCGGCCGGGGGCGTCTCGCACACCCCGACGCCCGGCATGGCCTGCGGCGACAGCGACCTCTGCAACGGCCGCGAGGTCTGCAACGCCGCCGGCGCCTGCGTCGCGGGCACGCCCACGGCGACGGACGACCACAACCCCTGCACCGCCGACTCCTGCAACCCCATGACGGGGGCGGCCGAGCACACGAACGACGACGGCGCGAGCTGCAGCGACGGCGACGCCTGCACGCGGACCGACGTCTGCCGCTCCGGCGCGTGCGTCGGGAGCGACCCGGTCGTGTGCGCGGCGCTCGACCAGTGCCACGTCGCGGGCACCTGCGACCCGACGAGCGGCGTGTGCAGCACGCCCAACGCCGCCAACGGGACGAGCTGCAGCGACAGCAACGGATGCACGCAGGGCGACACCTGCCAGGCCGGCGTCTGCGCGTCGGGGGCGGCGGTCACCTGCCAGAACGGCACCTGCAACAACGCGGGCGGCAGCTACACCTGCGGGTGCGCCGCGGGCTTCGCCGACTGCGACGGCAGCGCCGCCAACGGCTGCGAGGTGGCGACCACCGCCAACGCCACCAACTGCGGCGGCTGCGGCGTCGTCTGCGCCGGCGCCCCCAACGCCACGGGGGCGTGCCGCGCGAGCGCTTGCGTCCTCGCGTGCGCCGGGGGCTTCGGGGACTGCGACGGCAACGCCGCCAACGGCTGCGAGACCAGCGTGATCAGCTCCAACGCCAACTGCGGCACCTGCGGGCACGCGTGCGGCTCGGGCTACTTCTGCCAGGCGGGCATCTGCGAGAACGCCGCCTGCGCGCCGCCCCCGAGCGCCACCGGGACCTGCTCGGCCGTGTCCTTCACCGAGACCTGGGCCGGAGGCGCCACCGGCTGGTCGACCCTCAACCCGCCGTACACGGCGCCGCTCGTGACCGCGACCGACAGCTCCGCCTGCATCGGCGCGTACCTCCACGAGACCACGCGGGCGTCGGGCGGCCACGCGTTCTCGAGCCCGATCGCGACCACCCCCGGCCAGACGTACTGCCTGGGCGGCTGGATCCGCGGCTCGGTCAACACCCAGCCCTTCCTGGGCATCCGCCAGGCGCTCTCCGGCAGCCTCCTCGGCGCGGAGCGCTGGCTGATCGGCAGCCCGTGCTACTTCGACGGCTACTCCCTCGTGTCGCCCGTCACCCCGGACGGCAGCTGGCACTGGTACGCGCGCTCCTTCACGATGCCGACCGGCTGGACCAACACGCGCATCGAGATCGAGGCCTTCCTCCCGGGCGCCCCCGGCCCGGTGGACTTCGGCACGATCCAGCTCTTCGCCGGTCCCTGCCCCCTGGCCTCCGGCACGGCGTGCTCCGCCGCCTCCTGCAACTGACCCTCGTCGGCTGACCCGGCGCGTCGCGTACGCGAGTCACGACAGCGCCGGGACCAGCTTCGCGTCGACGATGCGCCCGTCGACCGTGAGCCGCGTCGCGCCCATCGCGCGAGCGCTCGACCTCGTTGCGACGGGCTACATGGAGGGCGCCAGCGCGCCGATGCGTCGCGCGGTGCTTCCGGCCAGCCCGGTGGGGAGTGGCGGACCGGGCGCTTCTCCTCCTCACCCGGGCCGCCGGGTCTTGCCATCTCCGTCGGAAGACCCTCCAGGTCTGTCGGCATGATCCCCCTCCTCCGCGGGCCCGTCGCGTCGTCCCTCGTGTGGCTCCTCGTCGGCGCCTGCGGTCGCGCCTCGCCGCCCCCTCCCGTGGCGACGCCGCCGGCTGCCGCGACGGCGCCTGCGCCCGCTGAGCCGTCGGCCCCGGCGCCACGGAGCGACGCCGCGCTCGTGGAGACGCTGGTGCGCACCTGCACGAACGAGCTCGGCACGGCGCCGACGCGACCGTCGTACAGCCCTCCCCAGTGGATGCTGCGCGGAGAGTCCGTCGCGCCGCGCACGCCCGACCCGGGGCTCGCCGGGCGAGCGCAGGACCTCGAGCGCGCCCTCGACGCGGACGCCAGCAACCCGCAGCGGAGGGCGATGATCACGGAGCTGCTCGCGCAGACGCTCCTCTCGCTGCACGACACGCTCCACGCGGAGGGCCGCGCGGACGACGCCCGGGCCGCGCTGCGGCGCGCCCGGACACGGATCGAGGCGATGCTGGCCGGGGGCGCCGCGGACGCCGAGCAGCAGGGCGACGCGCGGTTCCTGCTGGGCGCCGTGGCCGCGGCGGACGGCGACGCCCGTCACGCGGTGCAGTTTCTTCGTGAGTTCATGGCCGCCCACCGGGGGCACCGGTGGTGGTGGACCGCGGCGCTGCAGGTCGCCGAGCTCGTGTACGACGCCAACGCGACGCGAGACCCCGCGGCCAGCGCCCGGTCCTACGAGGCCATCGCGCACAGCGCCGACGCCGCGCCCTTCCGCGGCATCGCCCTCTACCGCCTGGCGTGGCTCGCGCGCTACGCCCACGACGAGGACCTCGCCAGGGAGCGCTTCGCCCAGGTGTGGTCGCTCGACGCACGCGCCGCGGCCCCGGCGCTCGACCTCGTCGCGCTCCGCGCGTCGGTGATGCGCGAGGTCTGCGCGACCGCGGCCCGGTAGCCCGAGACGGGCCCCGGGACACCGCGCGATGTCCGCGGCGCCTCGCTGGGATGCTCGACCCACGAGGAGCACCGTGGAGGGCCTCGGCGATCGCCTGTGTGCCGCCGTGGAGACCGGCGACCTGGAGGCGGCACGGGCGGCGCTGGCGGCAGGCGCCGACGCCCGGTATGCCCGGGAGGAGCGCGGCGACTCCTTTCGGGTGGTGACCCCGGCGCCCGGGCGCTACCGGCTTGAACCGGTCCAGGGCCCCGCGGACGAGCCCGGGGATGAGCCCGGCGCCGAGCCTGGCGACTTCGAGCTCACGCCGGAGATCGAGGCGGGGCTCGCGGACCTCCGCGCCGGACGAACCGTGTCCCTTGAAGAGGCCGATGCCCGGATGCGGGCGCGCATCGCCGCGGCGCGCACCCGGCGGTGATCTTCTACCGACGCGCCCCCGGCGTGCTGGAGGTGGTGCGCGTGCTCCACCACGCCCGCGAGCCGATCACGCGCTGACGCCGGGCCTGAGCTCATCGGGTAAGCAACGCGGCACCCTCGCTGGCATGGATCAGCGACAGAGCGCCCGATGTACGAAATTCGCGGTTTCCCTCCGCTGTCACGCGGAACTCCCGGCGAGCTCGATGGGTAGCTCAGTGGCGCCGCTGAATCCGAGCGGACCTCCGCGCAACACGCCTCGGCTGCAATGACCTCCTCCCCCTGCGCGGCCCTCCTCCTCTGCTTCGGGTCCGCGCTCACCCTCGCAGCCTGCACCGACCCACCGCCCGCGGAGGACGCCGCCGTCCCCGATGCCGGCACCCCGCAGCTCATCGGTCCGTCGGGCGGCGTGATCTTCGCGCCCGGGCTCACCTTCACGGTTCCGCCGGGTGCCCTCGCGAGCCCGGTCGTCATCACGATCACCCAGACCGACCTGCTCGTGCCGGCCGGCCACGTGGGCTACTCCCCCGTCTGGCGCTTCGGCCCGGAGGGCCAGCAGTTCGCACGACCCGCCACGGTGGACGTCGCGTTCAGCGGCGACCCCAGCCGGGCCGGGCTCTACTGGTCTCGCGCCGCGGGCGGTTACGATCGATTGGCCGCCGCGGTGGGCGACGGCCACGTCGTCGGATCGGTCTCCCACTTCAGCCTCGGCTTCGTCGGCGCCCTGCTCGACCCAGACGCCGGCCCCATCGACGCGACGGTCGACCATCCCATCGCGGACGCGACTCTCCCCGACGCCACGCCGCCCGACGCGACTCTCCCCGACGCCTCGCCGCCCGACGCGACTCTCTCCGACGCCTCGCCGCCCGACGCGACTCTCTCCGACGCCTCGCCGCCCGACGTGCCCGTCATCGCGGCGCCTCGGCCGGTCGCGCCGATCACGGGGGCGCACGTCCCCACGCGCCGTCCGCTGCTGCGCTGGGCGTTGCCCGCTGGGGTCCCCAGCGCCCGGGTCACCCTCTGCCGCGACCGCGCTCTGACGGCGTCGTGCGTCTCCTTCGACGCGACCGGCACCACCGGGAGCCCGGCGGCCGACCTCGCGCCCGGCGCCTGGTTCTGGGGTTTGCGCGGGGTGAGCGCCGGCGTCGCGGGCGGCGCGAGCAGCCCGGTGTGGCGCCTCCGCGTCGCCTCGTCGACCATCGCGGGCGCGCGGCCCTGGGGCGGCGATCCCGACGTCAACGGCGACGGCCACGCCGACGTCCTCTCGGCGGTCTCCGACGTCAGCCTCTCGGTCTTCGCGGGCGGTCCGATGGGACCCTCCGCCGCGCCGGTCTCCCGCACCGCGCCCCTGGAATCTACGGGCTTCGGGCGCTCCGTCGACGCGGCCGGGGACGTCAACGCCGACGGCTACGGGGACGTCGTCGTGGGGGCCCCCGGCTCCAACGGCGTGTACCTCTACCTCGGTTCGGCGGCCGGCCTCGCCGCGACGCCGTCGCTGACCACGGGCCCCGTCGGCAGCGCGCTGGGCGCGTCGGTCGCGGGCGCGGGCGACGTCAACGGCGACGGCTTCGACGACGTGGCCGCGGTCAGCGCGACGGGCAACGCGGTGTGGTTCCTCCCCGGCGGGGCCTCGGGCCTCGGAACGCCCGTGCGCGTCGTCCTCCCGACGACGGCGACCTCGGTGGTGGCCGGCGCGGGCGACGTGGACGGCGACGGGTACGCCGACGTCCTGCTCGCGGGCAATCCCTCGGCCGCGGGGCAGCTCCTGCGCGGGGGCGCGGCCGGGCTCGACGCCGCGCGCGCCGTGACGGTCGACCGCGCGAGCGGGCCCGCGGGCGACGTCAACGGCGACGGCCGCGGCGACCTCGCCTTCGTCAGCGCCGGCGTCGCCCGCGTGGTGCTCGGCGCGGTCACGCTCGCGCCCGCCGGGAGCCCGATCATGGGAGCCCTGGAGGACCGCGTCGGCGTCGCGCAGCGGGGTGGGGACTTCAACGGCGACGGCTTCGACGACGTCCTGCTGGGCATGACGGGAAACATCCTCGGCCCCTCGACCTTCATCGCGCCGGGCGGATCCGCCGGTCCGGGCGTGGCCGTGCCGCTCGCGTCGGGCTTCGGCTCGGCGACGCTCACCGGACCGATCGGAGCGGGCGACGTCGATGGCGACGGGCGCGACGAACTGCTGACGCACCGGGGCGGCGCGAGCGAGCTCTACGTCACGCGAGGCTCGGCCACGGGTCCGGACTTCGGCCTGCTGTCGTCCGCCAGACTCGGCGGTACGCCCGACTTGAGGCACTGCGCGGCGGCCGGGGACGTCGACCACGACGGGCACGCCGACCTGATGTGCGGAGGAGCGATCTACCGCGGCGCGGCGACCGGCCTGGGTTCGACGGCAGCGTGGGTGTTGACCACCGACCCCGTCATCGAGGCAGGCGGAATCGGCGACGTCAACCACGACGGTTTCTACGACGTCGGCGTCCTGCGGACGTCGATTGATGAAGGCGTCGTCTCGGTCTCCCTCGGGTCGGCCTCGGGTCCGGGCGCGCTGGTCGCCGCGACGCGCGGGCTCGTCAGCATCTTCAAGACGGACGCCAGCCGACGCTTCGTCGGCGCGGGCGACGTGAACCACGACGGGGTGGACGACCTGGTGGTCGGCGCCACGGTCTTCTTCGGCCGAACGCCGTTCGCCGCCCCGTTCTCACCGGCCTCGACGGACATCGCCCTGAACGTCGGCGCCGCCGGTGACATCAACCACGACGGCTTCGCCGACGTCGTCACGTCCCGTCGAACGATCGGCGGCACCCCGACCGAATCGCAGGTGAGGGCGGGTTCGGCCGCCGGGCTGGGCGCGACGCTCGCCACCCTGCCGGCCCATGCCTCCCTCCCGGTGGCCCTCGGGGACGTGAACGGGGACCTCTTCGCGGACCTCGCGGTGCCGGCGCCGGATGGGATTCGCATCCACCTCGGGTCGTCCACGGGCCTCACCGCAGTGCCCGCCGCCACGATTCCGGGCTTCGGGGTCTGGGGGGTCGGAGACGTCGACCACGACGGCCGCCCCGATTTCGTCGTGTCGGGGAGCTTCGGCGCCGACCTGCACTTCGGTGGCCCCGGCTACGCGACGGCGCCCTCGCTTCGGTGGCCCGATCCCTTGTCCGACACCACCATCAGGACCCGGGGCGCCGCGGGCTTCGGCGACGTCGACGGCGACGGCACCGACGACCTGCTGCTGTCGATGACCCAGGGCGTCGCCGTGCAGCGCATCGTCCCCGCCGCCGCCCGCCCGGTCGTGCTCGCGCCCCCGAGCGCGTCCGGCGCGCTGGTCTATCGCTGATCACGGCGGCGACGTTCGGAGTCGCCGCCCCTCACCGCGCCGCGAGTCGGGCCAGGCTGACGCGCGGTCGCCCCGTCGCTCCGCTCCGGTGAGGCGCGTTGGGCACAGGTGGGCGGTCGCCCCAACGGCTTCACCACCGTCGTGATCCCCGATCACAACAATTGTGATCCCCGATCACAACAATTGTGATCCCGCCCTCCACCGCTTCCGCCCCCTTCGCGCCACCGGCGCCGCGCCCGCAGTGCTGGTCCATGGCCCTCCATGACCGCGCCCAGCGCACGCCCTTCGAGCACCAGCGCGAGGCCATCGCGGCGTGGCCTCCCGCGTGCCCAGGTTGGCGACCCGTCCCGAGTCCGGACCTTCCCGCGCGGGTGCCACCACCCCGCCGGGGGTGCGAGTTGCCCCGGACGTCGGCCGTGAGGCATAGCTTCGGGCATGGGCGACGCGGCCAAGGTGATCGACTGGAACGGGACGGATTTCCCTCAGGCTCTGGCGGGTGTTCCGCCGGGGCGCTACCGGCTGGTGCCGGTCCAGGGCCCTGCGGACGAGCCCGGGGATGAGCCCGGCGCCGAGCCTGACGACTTCGAGCTCACGCCGGAGATCGAGGCGAAGATCGAGGCGGGGCTCGCGGACCTCCGCGCCGGGCGAACCGTGTCCCTTGAAGAGGCCGACGCCCGGATGCGGGCGCGCATCGCCGCGGCGCGCACCCCGTGAGCGATGTCCTCGACCGGGTGGCGATCACCGCCGCGGCCGCGATCGACCTCGAAGACCTCGTCGGGTACATCGCCGAGCGGAACCCGGCGGCCGCCGAGCGGACCCGCGAAGCCATCCTGGCGGAGTTCACCCGGCTGGCGCGGCTCTCCCCTCGGCTCGACGGGCGAACGGTTGCGCTGCGCACGGGGGAGGTTTGCCGCAGGTCGTTCGTCCACCCGGCGGTGATCTTCTACCGACGCGCTCCCGGCGTGCTGGAGGTGGTGCGCGTGCTCCACCACGCCCGCGAGCCGATCACGCGCTGACGCCGGGCCTGAGCTCATCGACGCGCCATCGATCGACCGCGACGGGGCGGAGGTGCCGGAGGGGCAGTGATCGCGGCGTCGGCGCCGAGCGGATCAGGGAGCCGGCGCGGGCAGCGCGATGCGGAAGACCGAGCCGCCGCCCGCGGGGCAGTCGACGGAGGCGTCGCCGCCGTGGGCGTGGGCCGCGAGGCGCACGAAGGTGAGGCCCAGGCCGCGGTTGTACGCGGCGGTCGCGCGGCCGTCGGCCTGCACCTGCGTGTACTTCTCGAAGATGGTGTCGCGCATGCCCGCGGGGACCCCGGGGCCGTCGTCGACGACCTCGAGCACCACGGCGCCGCGCTCGCGCCGCCCGGCGACGGTCACGTGCGGGGCGTGGCGCACGGCGTTCTCGATCAGGTTGCCGAGCGCGCGGCGCAGCACCGCGGGGTCGACCGACGCGCGCAGTCCGCAGGCGGGGCCGAGCGCGAGCGCGGAGCCGTGCATGCGGGCGAGGGCGGCGTTCTCCTCGACGGCGGCGGCGAGCATCGCGTCGAGGTCGACGAGGTCGCGCGCGAGGGGGAGGGAGTTGGTCTCGAGGCGCGAGATGTCGAGCAGGTTGAGCAGCATCGCCTGGAGGCGACGCGCGGCCTGCACGCTGTCGGAGATGGCCTCGACGGCGTCGTGGTTGTCGCGGATGCCGCGGATCCGGTCGAGGTAGCCGAGGTTGGCGAGGATCGCCGAGAGCGGGTTCTTGAGGTCGTGGATGAGGAGGTCTTGCAGGGTCTCCTTCATGCGCTCGACCGAGCGCTTGGCGGAGATGTCCTCGACCATCAGCACCCCGTAGGACGCGGCGGCCACGTCGAAGGAGCTCAGCTTCAGCCGCACGTCGCGCGGCTCGTCGAGCGACATGAAGGGAAAGGAGAACTCGAGGTCCACGTCGAGCGGGCGGCGGCCGATGTTCTTGCGAAACTCGCCCGCGAGGCGGCTCACGTTCATGCACGGCGCGACCTCGACGAAGAAGTCGCGACCGACGACCCGCGCGCGCTGCCGGTTGGCCAGGGCCTCCTCGGCGCGGTTGTAGATGATCACCCGCCCGGCGGCGTCGAGCACCACCACCCCCAGCGGGAGGCTGTCGAAGAGCTGCGCCAGGAGCGCCAACGAGGGATCCATGGCGTCGGATCGTACTCACCGCGCGCGCGCTGACAACGCGGGCGCACCGCGAACTTGCGCCCGCCGCCCGGTCGGTGCGATCGCGCTTTCATGAGGGTCATTGGGAGGGCTCGAGCGCTGCGGGATGCGGCGCCGGGGACTGCAGGTGGCCGGTGCGTCGAAACCAGGCGAGCGGCGCGGCGCGTTGGGCACAGGTGGGCGGTCGCCCCAACGGCTTCACAATCGTTGTGATCCCCGATCACAACAATTGTGATCCCGCCGGTACGTCTTCCTGGAGTTCGGAGTACGACCGCGAGGCCGTCAGCGGGGGGTTCCCCGGTACGACCCGCTGATGGCCTCGCGGTCGTACTCCGAGCGTCAGAACGTCTTCCGCCCCCTTCGCGCCACCGGCGCCGCGCCCGCGGTGCTAGTCCATGGCCCCCATGACCGCGCCCCCTGCGATCACGCTCCGCTTCGACGCCGGCACCCTCCTGCTCGACGGCTTCCTCGAGGGCGCCAGCGAGGGCGCCACCCTCCCCGGCTGCGTCTGGGACCCTCGCGTCCGCCGCTACCGCGCCCCCGCATGGCGCTACCGCGAGCTGGTCACCGCCCTCACCCGCATGGCCCGCGCGGGCACCCTCTCCTTCTCCGACGAGGCCCGCGGGTACAACACCCTCTCGGTCACCCACCGCGCCCAGCGCACGCCCTTCGAGCACCAGCGCGAGGCCATCGCGGCGTGGCGCGCGGCGGGCAACCGCGGCGTGGTCGTGCTCCCCACCGGCGCGGGCAAGAGCTACGTCGCCGAGATGGCCATCGCCCTCGCGCAGCGCAGCGCCCTGGTGGTCGCCCCGACGCTCGACCTGATGAACCAGTGGTACGACGTGCTGGTCACCGCCTTCGGCGAGAAGGTGGGCCTGCTCGGCGGCGGCTACCACGAGCCCGGCGACCTCACCGTCAGCACCTACGACTCCGCCTGGATGCACATGGACCGCCTCGGCGCCCGCTGGGGACTCATCATCTACGACGAGTGCCACCACCTTCCGGGCGCGTCGTTTCTCGGCTCCGCCGAGAGCGCCATCGCTCCCTTCCGCCTCGGGCTCACGGCGACGCTGGAGCGCAGCGACGGGCGAGAGGCCCTGCTCAACGACCGCGTCGGCGCGGTGGTCTACAGCCGCGGCATCAAGGAGCTCGCGGGCGATCACCTGGCCGAGTACTCCGTCGAGACCATGATGGTCGACCTCACCCCGGAGGAGGCCGCGGCCTACAACGAGCACCGCGAGACCTACCGCAGCTTCGTCTCCTCCGAAGGCATCCGCATGGCCTCTCCCGACGGCTGGGCGCGCTTCCTCCAGGCGAGCGCCCGCAGCCCCGAGGGGCGCCGAGCGCTGCTCTCGTACCAGCAGCAGAAGCGCATCGCGCTGGCCTCGCAGGGCAAGCTGGAGGTGCTCGAAGGCCTGCTCCGACAGCACTCCAAGGACCGCACGCTGATCTTCACCAACGACAACGACACGGTGTACGCGATCGCGAGGAGGTTCCTGATTCCGGCGATCACGCACCAGACCGACGTGAAGGAGCGGCGCGAGGTGCTGGAGCGCTTCAACTCCGGCGCCTACCCCGCGGTGGTGACCTCCCGGGTGCTCAACGAGGGCGTGAACATCCCCGAGGCCCGCGTGGCCATCGTGCTGAGCGGAACCGCCAGCGTGAGGGAGCACGTCCAGCGCCTCGGCCGCATCCTCCGCCGTCAGGAGGGCAAGACGGCGATCTTGTATGAAGTGATCACCCGGGGCACCGCGGAGGAGCACCAGTCGGGGCGGCGGAGGGAGCACGATGCTTACCGCTGACCTGATCCGCGCCAGGGTGGTGAAGGGCGAGGTCCGTCCCCGCTACGTGGCGCCCAACGACGAGGAGGTGCGGGCGCTCGCGGGCGTGATGGCGGAGACCTTCCGGGCGCACCTGGGGAAGCGCCGCGCCGAGCTCGACGCCGCCCTCGCGGAGCTCACCGGGGAAGGAACCGACTACCTCCTCCACCGCGGCCTGGCCAAGCTGCTCTTCGACCGATCGACCTACGAGGTGCGCTCCCCCATCGAGCCGCAGGAGCTTCGCCGCGCGGTCTTCGAGGCCTCCGCGAAGGTGCACCCCGCGGTTCGCGTCGCCGACGCGCTGCACCCGGTGTCCCGAGACGACGTGCTCGCCCAGGTGGCCGCGCAGCTCGGCGTGGAGCCCGCCGCCGTGGAGCAGGGCCTCTACGCCGACCTCGAGGACGAGCAGGTGATGACCGAGGCGCCCGACCTCGCGGGCGAGGCCCTGGTGCAGCGATACAATCTGGCCCTCGCCCAGGCGGCGCTGCTGCGGGCGACGAAGCTGGTGGTGCACCTCGACGAGGGAGACCCGGCGCGGTACCGGCAGCTCTTCCGGTGGGTGAAGTTCTACCGGCTCATCCACCGCGCCGAGCGGGCGGCGGGCGGGGGATGGATGCTCACGCTCGATGGTCCGGTGAGCGTCTTCCAGCAGTCCAACAAGTACGGGCTGCAGCTCGCGGAGTTTCTCCCGGCGCTGCTGCTCTTCCCTTCATGGAGCGCGGAGGCGGAGCTTCGCTGGGGGCCGCAGAAGCGGGAGGTGACCTTCAGGGTGTCGCACGACGACGAGCTGGTCTCGCACCTCCCCGACAAGGGCGCCTACGTCACCCGCGAGGAGCAGTGGGTGCTCGACCGCTTCGCGGCGCTGAAGTCCCCGTGGACGCTCGCCCGCGAAGGCTCGCTCATCGACCTCGACGGCCGGGGGGTGCTCATCCCCGACTTCGTGGCGAGGCACCCCGACGGGCGCGAGGCCCTGGTGGAGGTGCTGGGCTTCTGGCGCAAGGAGACCCTCCAGGCGCGCATCGAGCTGCTGGCCTCCGCAGGGCCGAAGAACCTGGTGCTGGCCGTGCCATGGAAGCTGCGCGGAGGCGCCGAGGACGAGGCCACGGCCGCGGGCGCGGAGGCCCTCTTCTTCAAGGAGGTCATCGTCGCCAAGGAGCTTCTGGAGCGCGTCGAGCGCGTGGGCGCGAAGCCCGCGCCGGGGACGGAGGCTCCCGCGGAGGCGGCCGTGAAGCCGAAGGCGAAGCGGGCGACGAAGAAGAAGGGTTGAGCGCCCGCGCAGCCCAGCGGGCTCAATGTGCCCTTGCCGACGCCCGAGGGGCGTGGGAAGCGTCTCGCGCCGGTTGAATCGCCGAGAGGTCCGACGCAACGGATTGAGGCGCTGGAGAAGGTCCTGACTGATGAGCCCGCCCACCCCCGCAGAACCGAGCGCCCCGGCCACCGTGAGCATCGGGCTGCCGATCTACAACGGCGCCCGCACGATGCGCCGCACCCTCGACGCGCTGCTCGGGCAGACCTTCACTGACTTCACGGTGCTCCTCTCGGACAACGCGTCGACGGACGACACCGAGGCCATCGGCCGCGAGTACGCCGAGCGCGACCCGCGGGTGCGCTACGTGCGCCAGCCCGTCAACCTCGGCGCCATCGGCAACTTCCTCTACGTCTTCGAGCACAGCCGCGGGCCCTACTACTCGTGGCTCGCCTGCGACGACTTCTACGACACCCCGACGCACCTCGACCGACTCCGCGAGCGGCTCGACGCGGGCGACGCGCTGGCGTTCCCCAACGTCAACCACTTCGACCTGCTCCCGGACGGCTCCGTCTCGCCGAGGCGCCGCGACGCCTTCGGGCATTTCCGCGCCGCTGACTCCCGCGTGGCCATGACGCGCCTCGCCATCCGGGGCACCTCACATCAGCTCTATGGGATGTTCCGCCGCGAGGTGGTCGCGCGCTACCTCCCCTACCTTGCCGCGGACGCCACCTGGTCGTGCTTCAACGAGGCGCGCTTCCTCCACTGGGTGTTCTCCCGGGAGCGCTGCAGCTTCGTCAACGAGGAGAGCCTCGACGTGTGCCACCACACCGGCGCCGTCAGCCGCAACGTCCGGCCGCTCCTGCTGCTGCGCGACTACGTCCGGCTCAACAGCCTCATCCCCGCGATCTACGCCGACGCGGACTACTCCCCCGCGGACAAGCTCCGGCTTCTCGGCGACCTCGGCCGCGCCAACGCGCCCTACCTCGGCTACCTCGCCGCGCGCTCGGTCCCGGCCGCCGCGGTCGAGGCGTGGTCGTGGATCACCTCGCGCCCGTCGCGCCGCTGAGCCGCCTCCGCTCCGATGTCGACCGTCACCCGCAACGCGATCGCGAACTTCATCGGGAAGATCTGGTCCACCGCGCTCGGGCTCGCGGTGATCCCGCTCTACATCAAGCTGCTCGGCGTCGAGTCCTACGGCCTCGTCGGCGTCTTCGGCTCGCTCCAGGCGATCATGGGGCTGCTCGACCTCGGCATGCAGCCCACGGTCAACCGCGAGCTCGCCCGGCTCTCGGCCCTCGACCCGAGCGCCGCGGCGAGGCCGATGCGAGAGCTGGTGCGCACCTTCGCGGTGGTGTTCGCGTGCGTGGGCCTGGTCTCCGGGCTCCTCGTCCTCGCGGGCTCCCCGCTGCTCGCCACGCACTGGATCCGCGCCGAGCGCCTGCCCGCCGGCACCGTGGTGCGCGCGGTCGGGATCATGGGGGTCATCCTGGCCATGCAGTGGCCGTCGAGCATCTTCCTCGGCGGGCTGATGAGCCTCCAGCAGCAGGTGCGCGCCAACCAGATCCTGATGCTGATCGGCACCCTGAGGTCGCTCGGCGCGCTCTTCGTGATCCGCTTCGTCTCTCCCACCATCGAGGCCTTCTTCCTCACGCAGGCCATGGCGAGCGCGGCGCAGACCGCCCTCACCGGCCTCGCGCTCACCCGCGCCCTGCCCCGCACCGACGAGCGCGTGGGCTTCCGGCTGCAGGTGCTCCGGGACCACTGGCGCTTCGCCGCCGGGATGCTGGGCATCGCCGTGCTGTCGGTGATCCTCACGCAGGCCGACAAGCTCATCGTGACGGGCTCGCTCAGCCTGAAGCAGGTGGGCTACTACAGCATCGCCACGGCGGTCGCCAACGCGCTCTACAACCTCAGCGCGCCCATCGGCGCCGCCTGCTACCCGAGGCTGATCCAGCTCGCCACGCTCGGCGACGAGGAGCAGCTCAAGGACTTCTATCACCGCAGCTGCCAGACCATCGCGGTGATCATCATCCCGGTGGCGGCGGTGATCTCCGCGCTCTCCTCCCACGTGCTCTTCGCCTGGACCGGCAGTCGCGACACCGCCACGCACGCCCACCTCGTGCTCTCGATGCTCATCATCGGCACCTGCTGCAACGGGCTGATGAACCTGCCCGTCTCGCTCCAGATCGCCCACGGGTGGACGCGCCTCGTGGTGACGATCAACGTCTGCGCCATCGCGGTCATCGTGCCCCTCGAGCTCTACGGAGCGCGGCGCTTCGGGGCGCCCGGCGCGGCGGCCGGGTGGCTCATCGTCAACGCCAGCTACGTGGTGAGCGTCGTACAGCTCATGCACCGCCGGCTGCTGAAGGGCGAGCAGTGGCGCTGGTACCTCTCCGACGTGCTGCTGCCCGGGGCCGGAGCCGTGCTGGTCGCGCTGGCCGCGAGCTTCGCCCCGGCGCCCTCGACCCGCCTCGGCGCCCTCGCCCTCGTGGCCGCGGTCTACGCCGTCGCGGCGAGCGTGGCGGTGGCCTCGGCGCCGGTGTCGCGGGAGATGATCCGCGCACGGCTCTTCCGTCGCCTGCGGCCGAGCAGCCCGCTCTGACGAGGGAGGTCGGGCGGGACAGGACCGTCGACGCCGCGGGGTCGGGCGCACGCGGCGATCGCGGCGTTCGAGCGCTTCCGCGGGCCCTGGGAGGTCCGCCAGCAGCCGACCAGCATGGCCGTGACGGCGTAGACCGCAGCCCCGGACCAACCCGCGCACTCCATGGAGACGCCGCCGCGACTGCGATAGCTTGGCCCGCGATGAGTACCTCCGCTGGATTCCGTCGCGCGTTGAAGTCCGGGCTCCAGGCCGCCGGCCTGCTCGACCTCGCGAAGCTCGGCCTCCACGCCAGCTCGCTCGTGCTCGACCTGCGTCGGCTGCCCTCGACGGTGACGTCGCTCCCCTGGTTCGTGCGCACCTGGCGACAGTACGAGGCCCTCGGCGGGGACGGCCTCAAGCTGCGCGACGCCCAGCCCTGCCTCACCGACCGCGGCGAGAGCGCGGGCGCCGCCTCGGGGCACTACTTCCACCAGGACCTCTGGGCCGCGCGCAAGGTGCACGCCTCGGGCGCCGCCGAGCACGTCGACGTGGGCAGCCGGGTCGACGGCTTCGTCGCCCACGTGGCCTCCTTCACCGAGGTGGTCTACGTCGACCTTCGGCCGCTCCAGGCCAGCGGTCACCCCCACATCAAGGCCCGCGTGGGCACCGTGCTCTCGCTGCCGTTCGCCGACCGATCGGTGCCTTCGCTCTCGTGCCTCCACGTCATCGAGCACATCGGCCTCGGGCGCTACGGCGACCCGCTCGACCCCGACGGCTCGCTCAAGGCCCTCGCCGAGCTCCAGCGCGTCGTCGCCCAGGGAGGAGACTTCTACCTGGGCGTCCCCATCGGCCGCGAGCGCGTGTGCTTCAACGCCCACCGGGTGCTCTCCCCGCAGACCGTGCTCCGCGCGCTGGGCGAGCTCTCGCTGGTGGAGTTCAGCGCCGTCAACGACGCGGGCGACCTCGTGCGCGACGCCCGCCCCGAGGACTTCTCGCAGGCCGACTACAGCTGCGGCCTCTTCCACTTCACCCGGCGCTGAAGCCTCCGCTCATCATCGACGGTCGCCCCGCCGGGAGCGTCACCACCATGCGCGCCCCTTCCCTCCCGTCGCCGCGGCTGAGCGCGGTGATCGAGCCGCCCGCCTGCTCGACGATCGCCGCGCTGGTCGCCAGCCCGAGGCCCGTCCCCTCCCCCGCCGGCTTGGTGGTGAAGAAGGGCTCGAAGATCCTCTCTCGCAGCGCGTCGGGGATGCCCGGCCCGTCGTCCTCGACCTCGATGATCACCCTGGCGTCGTCGAGCCTCGCGCGCAGGGCGATCTCCCCCTTCGATCGCCCGTCGCCCCGTATCGCGTCCGCCGCGTTGAGCGCCAGGTTGAGCACCACCTGCACCAGCCGGTCGCTGGAGACGCCCACCGTGGGAAGCGCCTCCTCGACCTCCACCGACAGCGCGACGTCCCTCATCGCCTTCTGCGGCTGCAGCAGCTTTCGCACCTGCTCGATGGCGTCTCGCACCTCGGCGTTGGGCTCCACCGGGGCGCCGTCGGCCCTCGGCGGGGCGGCCGAGCCGGGGGCCGCGCGCGCGTAGTCGAGCAGCTGCCGCACCGTCCGGTGGATGCGCTGCGCCTCGTTGCCGATGCGCCCCGCGAAGTCATGGATCTCGTCCTCCTCCAGGCCGCCGTCTCGCATCACGTCCGAGAGGCCCACGATCGCCGCCAGGGGGTTTCCCACCTCGTGCGCGATGCCCGCCGCGAGGCGCCCCACCATGGCCAGCCGCTCTCCGCGCACCACCTGCTCCTGCGCCCGCCGCAGCCCCGCGCTGGCCTTCTCCAGCTCGGTCACCTGCTGCGACAGCTCCGACTCCCTCGCGGCGAGCTGGTCGGTCATGCGGTTGAAGGCGCTCGCGGCGCGCACCACCTCCGCGGCCCCTCGCTCCTCCGCGCGCACGTCCCGGCGCCCCGCCGCCACGCGCTCGGCGGCGCGGGTGAGGCCCTCCATGGGCCGCACGATCCAGCGGGTGAGCGCGAGGTACACCACCCCGAGCGCGAGCATCCCCGAGAGGCCCGTGTAGAGCAGCACCGCCGTCGGCACCGTGCGCTCCGCGGCGCCAGGGGCCAGCGACGACTCGGCGACGAAGATCCCTCGCGACGGCAGCAGCACCACCACGGCCATCACCTCGCCGGACACCCGCACGTCGTCGAAGGGCGGCGGGTGCTGCGACACGGGCAGTTGCAGCGACCCGACCATGGCCTGGAGCACGCCGTTCTTGTCGTAGAGCGCCGCCCCCGAGAGGCCCCCTTCGCCCACGCTGGCCGCGAGCAGCGGCTGCACCTGCGTGGGATCGAGCGTGAGCGACACCTCCCCGGCGACGGCCCTGGACAGGGTCATCCCCAGGCGACGCCTCGCGATGCGCCCTGAGGCGGCGGTGAGCGGGTGCACCGCGGCGAGCGCGAGCGTCGCGGAGATGGCCAGCGTGCCGAGCAGCGCCAGGGCGAATTGCGCGCGCAGTCCAAGGCCCCGGCGTTCGTCCAACATCGCCACGATGATGCCCACGGCGGGCCCTCCCGCGCCACCGCGCGCTCGAGCGACCGACCACGCCCACGGACGACGCCTCACCCGGAGCGAAGCGGAGGGGCGCGCCCGCCAAGGCCAGCCCAACGCGGCCTCACCCGGAGCGAAGCGGCTGTCCTCTGGTCTCATTTCTGACGGTGGGTGCGTTGGCTTCTGGGCCCCCTTCCCCGCTGCCGCGCGCCCTCCCCCCGC
>SCUS01000073.1 GCA_004297725.1 Myxococcaceae bacterium
CTCCGACGAGCTCGGCGCGTGGCTGGTGGTGACCGACGACGGCGCGCGGCTGCGCCTCGCGGACGACGAGGCCGGCGAGCGTCTCTGGCTGACCGGCGAAGAGGCCGCGCGAGAGCAGGCGCGGGCCGAGCGCGACCGAGCCCAGGCCGAGCGCGACCGAGCCCAGGCCGAGCGGGCGCAAGCGCAGGCCGAACGCGCTCGGGCCGACGCGCTCGCCGAGCGGATCGCCGCGTTGGAGGCGCAGCTCGACGCCAGCGACGCAGCCGCACGTGGGCCGTCCCCCGCGCGCTGACCTGCACGGACCGTCCCGTCTCGCCCCATGCCCACCGTCCACGGTCACCCACCGAACGCTCCCCGCGGAGTGGGACGGGCTACGTCGCATCGCTGCGAGCGCGGGTTGACCGAATGGGGCGCAGCGGTTCTGGGTTCGCCCCAATCGCGTGCGTGTTGGCGCTGTGCTTCGCAGCGCACCGCCGACCTGCGAGGTTCGCGGGCGCAGGGGCGTCGCCGGTCGCTGCGCAGGCGCCCGATGGAGAGGTCGCTGGAGCATCGCGTTGGGCCGTTGGGGCCCCGCCCCGCCCCGCCCCGCCGCGCCTCCCGGGAGTTGTGGGTTCAGATCAGCGTCTCGTCGAACGTTCGTCGTCGCACGATCACACCTGTTGTGATCGGGCGATGCGCGCGAGCTCGGTCGCGACCGCCTCGGCGCCGGCGGGGCGTCGTTCGGGCTCCTTCTCGAGGAGCGCCATCACCAACGCCGCCAGCGGAGGCGGGACCGTCGGCGCGAGGTCGGAGAGTTCCGGCGGCGGGTCCATGACATGGCGACGCATCACGTTCATGGCATCGCCGACGAACGGCGGTCGGCCGGCGAGCATCTCGAAGGCGATCGCCCCGAGCGGATAGAGCTGGGAACTGGCGGTGCGCGTGCCCCCGCGTCCGAGCTCCGGGGGCATGTACTCGGGCGTCCCGTCGCAGAGCGGATACGGCCCGCGCAGCGCGTCGAGGTGCGCCCCTTGAGCGCGACGTCGCGCCCGAGCAGCGCGTCGCGGGCACGGTAGAGGGTGGCGTTGGCGCCGGCCGCGAAGACGGCGTCGAGGCGGTAGCGGCGGGCGAAGACCTCGCCGATGCGGCGGTCGCGCGCGACGACGCCATCGGGCGATGGGAGGTCTCCCCAGCGCGATCCGCCGCAGCGCGCGCAGGCGCGGCCGTCGTCCGGCATCGCCGGGATGAGGTCGAGGAGCGCCGCGAGGCCGGTCGCCTTCGCGCCCGTGACGAGGCCGCAGAGCGCCTCGTGGTCGCTGGCATCGCGCAGGTGCTGTCCCTCCCGCTCCGCGTCGTCGACCTTCACCCGGCCGTCGGCGGTGAGATAGGTCTCCGGACCGGCTCCCCCGTCGATCCGGAACGCCTCGACGTCGCGATCGACCGGAGTCCGCGGCGTCGGCCGCGACACGCAGCGCTGGCGAAGCTCAACCAGGAGGGACGGCGGGATGACGACGCGCATGGGCTCCCCCTTTGACAGGTCGCTGAGCACGACAGCGCCGCGAGGCCCGGTCGCACCAGCGAACCGCCCGATCGTGTCGGCGCCACGCCGGAGGTCAGTTGGCCTCCGTCACCAGGGCCGCGCGTCGGTAGCACTCCATGAGGGTCCGGACGCTCGCGGGCGTCGTGGACTGGAGCGCGTCGGCGATGCGTTCGAGGCGCTCGAGCGCGTCCCCCGGCAGGGCCTCCGCCGAGCCATCCGGCGGGAACACATAGATCGCGCGCGACGGCAGGTCGGCGAGCAGCACGCCCGGGCTGTTCGTTGGTTCATTGAAGTTGTCGAAGCCGTGGTCGAGCAGGGCGGCCGCATCCTTCGCATTGCCGTCGTCCGCGAGCGCGAAGGCCGCGTTCACGATGCACAGCCGGCGGAGCGGGGTGCTCACACGGGACATCGCCTGGAGCAGAGCGTGTGCCGCCTCGGCGTGTCGGCCGGCGCGGGCGAGCGCGAGACCGACGTTGACGAGGGTGTACGGGTTCTGTGGGTTCGCCTGGAGGGCGCGCTGGAACAGGTCGAGCACCCCGTCGGTCACCTTCCCCTCGAGCCGGCGACACGCCTCTTCGATGAGGGGGGCCGCGCGCTCGTGCGCCGCCCGCATCGCGAGCGCCGCCTGTTGGAGCGCTGTCAACGAAGGGGACGGGCGCGCCTCGAGGATCGCGAGCGCGTCGTGCACCTCGCCGAGCTGCAGCATGAGCCGCACCCCGAGCTCGTCGGACGCTTCGTCCGGCGGGAACCAACTGCAGCTGCTGCGGTAGAGCTTGAGGGCCGCGTCGGGCGAGGTCCCCGCCAGCAGCCGCACGAGGTTGATCGCGAAGCCTGGGTGGTTCGGCTCGAACTCAACGACTTCCATTGCGATGGGGAGCGCCTCCGCGTCCCTCGCCTGCATCACCAACGTGCCGGCGAGGTGGTTGAGCGCGAGCACGTGGGTGGGATGCATCGCAATGACGCGCCGGATCAGCGCTTCGCCCCGAGCGAGGTCCCCGTCCCCACGGGCGCGAGCGGCCTGGGAGATCAGGTCGGTCCACGGGGCGTCCGCTTCGAACGGGCTCTGGTGCAGGGTCAGGACCGCGCGTCCGCCGGGGACCGCGACCGACCATGCGCCCGCCTCCGGGGCCCCGGCCTCGTCGTCGGGGAAGAAGCGCACGCGGTGGAGCCCGATGGCCGTCCGCTCGTTGACCAGGAGGAAGGTCGTCGGTCCGCTCGCGGCCGCCGGCAGCGTCTCGACCCGGTAGGTCGCTCCCTGGAGCGTGAGGGTCCTGCCGATCACGGCGATCCCGCGATGCGTCGCGAGATCGAGCGCACCCAGGGTCTGGGCCGTGGCGACCCGCGGAGCACGGGTTGGCGGCTCGCGCAGACCGCGCCTCCGCCGCTCGAGGCCGACGAGGGTCAGGACGAGCCCACACGCAAGGACGACCCAGGCGACGGACCCAGCGCCCTCGAGCGCGACCAGCGCGACGAAGCCCACCATCAGGACGATCATGCCGACCGCGGTGAGCAGCGTCCCCAGCGCCGCCTTCACGGACCTCTCGGGCGGCGACGGCCGGGCCTCCAGCGCCTCGTCGAGGTCGGGCGCCCGCCACCCGCACTCAAGGCAGAGCATGACCGTCGAGGCCGTCTCGTTGCCACACCCCGGGCACTTCATGGGAGCAACGATAGCCCGACTGCGTACGTCGCCGCGAGCCGTCGATCGCGAGGGAGCGCAGCGCTACGCACTCCGCGCGAGATCGTGGGGCGTCGTACGATCGTCGGTGGAGCTGCCCATGGGTGCCGGCCTGCCGTAGGCGTAGCGGTCGGCGAGGTCGTTGGGGAGCTTGTGAGGGGATCAGGTCGGCGGTTGGCAGCGAGGTCCCGGACGGAACCTTCCCATGATGCCTATCCGCTTCCTTGCGAATGCCGCGAGGCTCAGCGGTTCAGCAGGCTATCCACCGCCTTCAGGCTGCCCGGCTCATTGGCCAGCTCCTTCACCGCAAAGGCCTCGAGTGCCTTTTCGTGCGCATAGACGTAGGCGAAGAATTCCCGCTCTACCTCGTCGCTGTTCTGCTTCAGGCGGAGGAACTTTTCCTGGAAGGGGCCCGTGGCATCACGCACGAGCCGCATCGCGAGCCGCCAGGGCATGAGGCCCAGCACCACGCCCTCGGCGTATCCCTTCAGTTCCCAGGCCTTCGGCTCGACCACGGTCTGGCCAGTCCTGGCCATGTAGGCCAGGTAGCGCGCCAGCGTCGCTTCTTCCAGCGTACGCAGTTTCAACCACTTCGCCTTGCGCTCGGCATTCCGGGTCAGGCGCGCGGCCGTGGCGAACACGGCCCGCCCGTAGACTTCCGACTCGTGGATGCGCTGCAAGTCTGTCTTGTACTGGGGGTATTTCATCGTCGGCCTCCTTCAGGTTTATGCCCGCATGGACCTGACGTGGCGGCGGGACAAATCGTCAATGGCACTCTCCAGGGCACGCGCGCAGGCATCCGCACTCTCGATGAAGGGCAGGTGCCCCACATCCGGGAACTCCACGACCTTCGCCCCGGGCACGCCATCGGCGATGACGCGCGACTGGCTCGCGGGCACCACCGCGTCGTGGCTGCCGACAAGGACGTGGCAGGGGATCGCGATCCTGCCCAGGTCGGGCCCGATCTCGAGGCGGGAAATGCCGTTGAACAACTCGAACAGGGCCGCCGGATCCTGGGCCCGGGTATTCGGCCCGATATTGTCGAGGAACCGTCTGCCCAGGGGATTGGCGAGATAGGCCTTGCGGTCGTGCGCCAGCAGGCTCGCAAACTGGCGCTGCACGAACGGACTGTGGCGCGCGAAAAGGATGTTGGCCACGAACGGGTATTTCGCCCACCGGCCGAGTCCCGCCAGCCACAGGAGATGGCCCTCGACGCTGCCCCATTTCCCGACGTGGAAGCCGGCCACGCTGACAACGCCAATCAGGTTCGGTGCCTGGTGGATGGCGAGATCCAGCGCACAGAAACCGCCCGTGGAATGGCCGACCACGATGACCGGCCTGTCCGCCACGAGCGCCTGCAGGGCGCCGCTCATCACGCGGAAGAACCAGGGAGCATCGACCTGCGACGCATGGAAGTCCGCCGGCACGGTGGAGGGATGATGCGCGGGCAGACTCAGGGCGTACCAGGCCCTGCCCTCCCGGTAGGATGGCGGAACCCAATCGCGCCAGCAGTTCACCGACGCCAGCACGCCATGGATGAACACCACGGCCGGCTCGTCGGCGCGTGCCAGGTGCTCGTTCACCGCGAGGAAGGCGAGGCGATGGCCTTCCGATTCGACCAAGCCTTCCCTGACCTTCATGCCACACCCTCTGGACACAGCGGTTACGTGCTGTCGGCTCCAGCGACCAGCGCCGCTTCGGCACCGTATGCCGCGGGGAGCCATCCCGTCCGATCTCTCGCGTAGTTGACCATATTGGTCAGATCCTCATCGCTCAGAACAGGGCCAGCGACGCTCTCCCATACGTCGAACGTGCCTTCACCGTCTTCGTTCGCGGTGTCTTATGCGGTCGCGGGGCGCTCCGACGACAGACCGCCCGAGCGGGGTGATGCCGGGGTCTGGAGGAGGGTGCGGAGGGCCACAGGGGTGTTCACCCGGCCCCGCCGGCGGCGCTCCCGCCGCGGATGCGCGGGCGTCGATCGCACGCTACGGTGCATCCCTGGGGAGGCTGGGATGCTCCGAAAGACCGGTCTCGCGTTCGCTCTCGTGGTGGCGCAGCTGGTCGCCGGATGCGCCGTGACGCTGCGGCCCGGGCGTCCGCCGCGCGGGTCTTCCCACGGGTTCACCATCGACGAGGCGCGGGTCGCCCGGTGCGCCCGAAGCGCGTCCGGTCACGGTCGGCCCTACCGCGAGCAGCTCCCCGGTCGCGTGACCGACGCGACCCTCGCGGGCTACCTCACGCCGCTCCCAGCGGACGTGCGGCGTACGGCGGTGGCCGCGGGGGTCGAGCCGCTCATCGCGCGGCTCCTCGAGGCGCGTGCCCGGAGCCATGGCACCCCGTCGCTCGACGCCCTGGCGCTCCGCCAGGAGCTGGCCGAGCGCGTCGCCTCGCTCGAGACCCAGCTGCTCGCCACCGAGTTCGAGTGCGAGTGCGTCATCGCGCTGATCGACCGGACGCTCCGGGAGCACGACGACGCCGAGCACGCCCGCGAGCTGGCCCTCACGATCGCCTCGCTGGCATCGGGGGCGGGCTTCAGCCTGGCCGCCGGGACGTGGGACCTCGCGAACGCCCGCGCCACGGACCCCGCCGCCCCGGACGGCCCGATCGTGACGGCCCTGGTAGGGGCGGTGGTGACCACCGTGCTCGGTGTGGCTGTCATGGTGCCGCGACCGCGCGAGATCGTGTTCGTGCACGAGCGCAACCTCTTGACCCCCGTCTGGCGGGGCGCGGACCCCGAGCTGCTGTACCCGACGTTCGTCTTCCGGATGCTCACGGCACCGCGGGCGTCGGGCGCGCCGACGCCGCGCGAGGAGTTGCTTGCGACGTGGCAGGGCATCCTGCACGACGTCCCCACGCCCCGGCGGGCCACCGCCACCGTGATGCTGTCCGGCTCCGGCGGAATCTACGACGCCGACCTGCTGACCGTGAACCGTCGGCTCTTCGAGGAGCTGGAGTCGACGCTCGACTCCCTGTCGCGCGACGTCGACCGGCTCGGTCGGACGCTCGCCACGGGGCTCGACGGTGAGCTCGGGGCGGCTCCGTCCCCAGGCGGGCAGAGAGGGCGCGCAGAGAGGCGTCGAGGCCCACGATGGCGAGCGGGTGGGTGCCGCGACTGCCCGACAGCAACGTCGCGTACCGGGGGATGACGCCGATGGAGAGCATGGCGCGGTGGAGCGCGTTGATGCCGCCGCCCGCAGGCGCCTGCGGGTACGAGGCGATGGGCCTACAGGGCCGCGGCGTCGAAGGCACCGACGTAGAGGTCATCGACCGCGAGCTTGAAATCGGGCGCGGTGAAGGACAGCACCTCGCCCGGACCAAGGACGCGGAGGGTCCAGCTTCCGTCGTCGGCGCGGACGTACTGCTCCGCCTCGACGGCCTGCGAGGAGAGCATCACGTCGTGCCGCAGGCCCTCGATGGAGCGGTAGCCCGCGAACTTGTCGCCCCGATCAAAGGACTCCGTACCCGGCGACAGCACCTCGACGATGACCGAAGGATTGGTCACGACATCGGTGCTTCCCTCGCGGAGGGTGAAGCCCCCGCAGATCACGCTGGCATCCGGGTAGACCGCGCCGCCCTTTCGGGGGATCCACACCTTCAGGTCGGAGTCGTAGGGCCTGCACGGCGTCCCACGGAGGGCATTCCCGAGCGCGATGACCGCGTTGGTCGCGATCGCGCTGTGCGTCGGCGATCCGCCCGCCTTTGCCCACATCGCGAAGATCTCGCCGTCCCAGAGGATGTGCTTCTCCGTAGCCTCACGCTCGAAGGCCAGGTACTCCTCAAACGTGACGCCACGCTTGATCGCCGTTGCTTCCATGCGGTGACTCTATGCCCGCGAGGGTGGCGCGCCGCGGGCCGTCACGACGGACCACCCTAAGGCCCGGCGCGTAGGCAGCTCACCCCCGCACCAGGCGGAGCCGTTGGTGCCGCGGGTCCGCTCCAGCGACCAGAGCGCCCATGATCCGTCGTACCCGCCCCCCGCGAGCGTTGGCAGGATTGCTTTCGCGGGGCGGTGGCGGACGCGGCGGCGAGGGGTGACGCGCGGGGCGGCGATGGTTCGGGCGGGGAGACGAATCAGACGGGAAAATCAGTAGAAACGCGGGGTGTTACGGCGCCGTAACAGGTGAGCCCAGTCGCCTCTGGGGCGACCGCCCACACCGTCAGTCCCCGGGCGAGCCCGGGGACTGATGGGAGGGGAGGGGCGCTCTCAGTGATGGATGACCACGCGGCCGGGGCCTGGGGTGTTGACCACGGTGTTGCCCCGACGGCCCGTTCGCACGCTCACCGTGGGCGCGGCGGCTGGCGCCGCTGGCTGGTTGACCACGGTGTTGCCCCGACGGCCCGTTCGCACGACGGTGGTGTTGCCCGGTCCCGGCGGGTTCACGACGACGGTCGTGCCGCCGGCGGGGGCGACGACGGTGGTCACGCGAGAGCGGTGGCCGGTGCGCACGACGACGCGCTGGGCAGAGGCCACGACGGGCAGTGACATCGCGACGGCGAGAGCGAAGAGCAAGCGGTGCATCATGGGAGGCCTCCAGTGGAGCGAACGGGAGCGCGTCGAGCGACGACCGTACGCCGACCCCGACCGACCGCCCAGCCGCCCGGAGAGTAGATGACATCCCCGCGATGCATCAACGTCGTGAGCGCGAGATTGTTGCAGCGGGTTGGGCTACGCGACGGAGGTGCTGGTGGCCTTCGACCCGGTGGTGAGCCCGCTGATCGCGTCGCGACGACTTCCGGGTCGGCCGACCGGCGCGGTGCCTCAAGCCCACCGGGGCGTTGGATGCCCTATTCGCCTCAGCACGATCAAGCTCGCCGTTGAATAGCGCCAAGACGCACCCGCCTGTCGCTCCCTCTCGGCCCGCGAGTCCCCCAGACCGAAGACGTCTTCGACTCTGCGGAGCCCAGTGGCGCTCCAACAAGAGTTGCCGAAGGAGCGCAGACTCCACGCTCACCGACCAGGGCCCGGCGGGTGTCAGGTGCCGTTGGCCGGTGTGCGCGCTGGAGTCCGAGGCGCTCTACGACCCACGCGACGGACCGCCACCCCGCCGCCACCCCCCGCCGCCATGGCGGCGCCGTCACGATACGCTTGTCTTCCCGTGCTCCGGTGACGGCACGCGCGGTGCGATGGGTGTAGCCTGAGGCCCTTATGGTGACGCGGCGGAATGGCGGGGTGGACGTGGTGTTCAGGGTCCCGTTCTGGTCCGAGCGGTGGGTGCTCGAGGACGGGGTGACCATGCCCGAGACCAGCGAACATCGGCTGACCTGCGAGCTGCTGGAGATGATCCTCCGCGCGTGGATCGCCCGCACGGCGCGAGACGCGGCGGTGTACGCCAACCTCGCGCTGCGCTGGGACGAGGAGCACCCCGCCGTCGGCGTCGACCCGGACGTGTGCCTCGTCGATCCGACGCCGCCAGACCCGAAGCTGCGCAGCCTTCGCACCTGGGAGCCCGGGCACACGGCGCCGCGCGTGGCCGTCGAGGTGGTGAGCCGCGACACGGCCGAGAAGGACTACCTCGAAGGCCCGGCGAAGTACGCCGCGAGCGGCACCCGCGAGCTGTGGGTCTTCGACCCGGAGCGGCGCGGTCGAGGGGCGCTGGGTCCGTCGGTGCTGCAGGTGTGGCGGCGCATGGACGACGGGGCGTTTCGACGGGTGTTCGCGGGCGACGCGCCGGCGTACTCCGACGAGCTCGGCGCGTGGCTGGTGGTGACCGACGACGGCGCGCGGCTGCGCCTCGCGGACGACGAGGCCGGCGAGCGTCTCTGGCTGACCGGCGAAGAGGCCGCGCGAGAGCAGGC
>SCUS01000074.1 GCA_004297725.1 Myxococcaceae bacterium
CCCGCGGCCCACGCCTTCCTCGAGCGGGTCTCCAACATGCGGCTGGAGAAACCCTTCGATGCGAAGGTGCTCCGCGCCATCGTCTCGGACCGGCTGCGATGACCCGGAAGCATGAGACTGGCTCCGGGCTGTACGGAGAGAAGAGCCGATCGTCGCCCATGCCCGTCTTGAGCCGTGGAGCTTCTGCGGTCCGATCACGCAGGGCAGATGCGATCCGTTCAGTTCTTGGACAGTTTGCAGACCGCAACCCCGAACAGCGCTTCACAGGTTCGTCGCCGCCATCGCGTCACCGGCGGCGGGAAGTACCGAAGAGGTGAAGGATCGACCATGAACCTCGAACGGAGCGGGGCTGGTGAGCGTCTGTGGGTCCTGGTGTATGGCAGTGCGAGCGTCGGAACGATCGATGAGGAAACCTTGCGATCGATTCTCCGGACGAGCCGCGAGCACAACGCCCGCCTCGGGGTGACGGGCGCGCTGTTCTACCGCAACGGCAACTTCCTCCAGGTGTTGGAAGGGGAGGAGACTGTCGTGCGTGCGCTGTTCGCCCGGATCCGCACCGATCCACGGCACACGGGCTGCTTCTCGCTGCTCGAAGGAGAGTTCGAGGAACGCCTGTTCCCCGCGGGGACGATGGGGCTCCTGACCGACACAGATCGTTCGATCGAGCACTCAGGGGCGCTCGATGGGCTGGCGCGAAACGCCTGTACGGGGCCTGCCTCCAAGGGCGCGCGCACCGTGCGAAAACTCCTGGAGGTGTTCGAGCGCATCGTGCGTTGACCTGAACTTGGTAGGAATCGCCCCAAAGCTATCTCTGGGGCCGTGCGTAGGCGCTGCACGAGCCCGTCTTCTCGAGGGCTTTAGCGGCGCACGGTCGATCCAGTGAGCCTGCGCCTCGGCGTGGTCGGCGACGGCTGGCTGCCCCACGCCGCCCGCTCCATGGCCTTCCTGGTCCAGCAGGGGACTACCCGCGAGGCCGCCGCCACGGCTGATGGCCGCGTAGAAGCGGAGGTTTGGTGAGGGTCCCGACGGCGGGGTGACTCGTCGGGCGCCCTGGGGTGGAGTCCGGGTGCGGGGCCTGGCCGCGGAAAGTCGTCGGCGGGGCGATGAGGTCGACACGAAGCGCTTCGACCACACCCCCATCGGCGCCCTTGCGCAAGCGGGGCGAACGGGTAGCCTCGCAATACATGAGCAATCCTTCATATGATGGATCCATCAAGTGTCCTCCGCAGGGCGCGACCACCCGCTGCGGGGACGCCTGCAGCCAGGTTTGCGACGTCGAGGTCATCCACGCCGAGACGGTTCGGGCAGCGAGGGCTGCGTTGCCATCGGCCAACGAACAGGCCGCGCTCTCGCGCCTCTTCGCGCTCTTCTCCAACCCCACGCGCTTGAACCTCCTCGTCGCCTTGCGCTCCGCGTTCAGGTCCGAGCAACCCGAACTCTGCGTATGTGACCTGGAGGCCATCACCGGCGCCTCGCAGTCGTTGGTGAGCCACCAGCTGGGCGCCCTCCGCGAGGCAGGGCTCGTCACGAGCCGCCGGGCGGGGCGGCTGGTCTACTACCGCATGACGGCGGCAGCCATCGCGACCCTGCTCGACGACGCGCTCCTCGCCGTCCGAAGGGAGGCTGCATGAGCCGCTCGCTGTGCGCGGTGCTGATCCTGCTCATGGCCCTGATCGGGGCCTGCTCCCGCCGCGAAACTCCCGCTCCCGCCCCGCGACCCGCGGCGACGGCGCAGAGCTTCCACGGCGGGCCGGCGGCGCATCCAAACGACTGGTGCGGGAGCCACGGTGTGCCGGAGTCCGAGTGCACGCGCTGCAACCCCGAGCTCATCCCGCAGTTCCAGGCGCGTCACGATTGGTGCGGCGAGCACGGCGTTCCGGAGTCGCAGTGCGCGGCCTGCCATCCCGAACTCCTCCGTCAGGGGATCGCGGCCCCTCGGCCCCTCGGCGCACCGCCGACCCCAGCGGAACAGGGCGAACACGGCGATCGGACCCCTCGAAGTGACGCCAGCGCTGGCCTCGCGCCGGGGACGATGGTCCGCCTCGCCTCGCCGACTGTCGCTTCGCAGGTAGGGGTCGAGACGGTGACCGCGACGACCCGTCCGCTCGCCGACGAGGTCGCGGTGCCGGCGCGCCTCGCCTTCGACGCGACGCGCCTCGCGAGGGTCTCCGCGAGGGTCCCTGGCATGGTGCGGGCGGTGGCCGTCAGTGTCGGTGCGGTGGTGCGAGCGGGCGATCTCCTGCTCACCCTCGACAGCGCCGCGGCGGCCGCCACCCGCGCGGACGTCGAAGCCGCGCGAACGCGAACCCGCTCGTCCGAGCTCGCGCTCCAGCGAGCGCGCACGCTCCAGGCCGAGGGGATCGGCAGCCGCGCGAGCTTGGAGCACGCCGAGACCGAATACGCCGCCGCGCGGGCATCGCTCGCGGGCTTCGTCGCCGCCGGGGCGGCCGTGAGCGGCACCGGTTGGGCCGTGCGGGTGCTGTCTCCGCGCGCCGGGGTAGTCGTCGCTCGCGCCGCGGCCGTGGGCCAGCAGGTCACCGCTGAAGAGGTGCTCGTGGAGGTCGCCGACCTCTCGCGGATGTGGGCGATCCTCGACGTTCCCGACGCCCAGGCGCCTCGGCTCGGCGTCGGCCAGGCCGTCGCGATCGAGCTCGATGGCTTC
>SCUS01000075.1 GCA_004297725.1 Myxococcaceae bacterium
CCTGGGGTCAGGCGCTGCACGACGATCCAGTGGCCGCACGCCGTACCCCAGGCGCGGGATGTGTCGCGCGCATCAGCTTGAATCAAAGGCAAATCGTGAGATGTGTGCCGAACGGAGCCGCCTCGGGGGCAGGGCTCAGACGGCTGCCGACAGAGGGGTCGTACAGGAAGGCTTCCGTGGTGTCCGTTCGAGCACGCGTCTTCGATTCGCTAAGCCCTGCCCCCGAGGCGGCTCCGTTCGGCACACAAGTCACTGAGAGGCTTGTGGATAAGGCATCTGGAGCTTCCGGATACGCTCGCGGTCGCTGGCGGACCGGGGTTTGGCGTTCGCCTGCACCCCGGGCTAACGAAGGCGGGCGCCCGCTGCGCGGGCTGTCGAGCAGGGACGTTGCTTCACCTTCCGAACCGGCCGCTCGCGGGCCTCGGATTCCTTCTGGGAGGTCGATCGGATTTCGGTCCGACAGCCCGCGATGCGGGCGCCCGCCTTCGTTAGCCCGGGGTGCAGGCGAACGCCAAACCCCGGTCCGGGGCGTACGGTCGGCAGACCGCTCACGAAACGCCCTGGATTCAGGCCTCGCATCGACTTGTGTGCCGAACGGAGCCGAGGCGGGGGTAGGGCGCGCGGCAGCGGGGAAGGGGGCACCTCGACATCGCTGCTCCACCACCCAGGTTCGTCAGACAGTCCCTAGCGGTCGGAGGGAGCGACGGGGGCCTTCAGTGCCCCGAGTGGTTGTGGGTGCCGGGCATGATGGAGGGCGGCGAGGTGGGCGCCGCCGCGGGGGGCACGGCCTGTTCGGTCGCCGCGGGCGCCGGGCCGGGCGCGGGCGCCGTGCCCGCGGGATCGGGGTGCGCGTGCGGCGTGGCGGGGGTCGCGTGGCTGACCGTGATGCGCTGCTCGGCGGTGTTGAAGGGGCCGGCCGCCGGGGCGCCGTCGCGGCCGATGAGCTGGAGGCCGATGGTGTGCGGACCGTCGGGGAGGTTCTCGATGTAGTAGGGCACCCAGGCGGTGAGGTCTTCCATCGCGTGGCCGTCGATGGTGGGGCGCACGCGGAAGCCCTGCGCGCCCATCTCGCTGGCGGGGACGTTGGCGAGGTAGAAGTCGAGCAGGATGCGGTCGGCCTCGGCGCCGTTGACCGCTCCCTTGGGGCGCGAATAGGTGAGCATCGGGGCGCGCGGGTTGAAGCCGAAGTTCTCCGCGGCCCTCCCCACGTGGAACACCACCATCGCGTACGCGCCGCTCTCCTTCACGGTCTCGTGCGTCTCCCAGCCCGGGAAGGCGCGGAGCACGTGGGTGCCGGGCGAGAGGTGCTCGAGCACCACGGGCTGCCTCGGGTCGTCGATGCGGCGGTAGGGCTCGTTGTCGAGCACCAGGTGGATGTGCCGGTGGTCGTCGGCGTTGGTGACCACGCGCCAGTTCTGGATGTTGAGCCGCACCTCGACGCGGTCTTCGCGGATGGTGGCGTTGTTGCGGGGCGCGGTGATGGCCACGCGCGGCATCGGGGTGGGCGTCGCGCGGCGCTCTCCCGCGGTGATGCGCACGGGCTCCGGCGCGGGAGGAGGCGGCGTCGGGGCGACCTCGACCGGGGGCTCGTTGCTGAGCGCCGAGACGCCCGCGTCGACGGTGGTCGCGACGTTGCTGGCGTTCATCGAGCTGTTGGCCGGAGGCGTGGTCGAGCCGCAGCCGGCCAGGAGCGCGAGCACGACAGGAAAGGCTGATCTGTTCATCATTGAGGGGGTCTCCATCTTCGCGGCACTCACTGGCGCCTGATGGTTTCCCCGTCAAGGGCGGCCGAGAGGCGCGCTATCCCGGGCTGAACGGATCGAGGTCGGGCAGCCCCTCGCCCGCGAAGGTCTCGACCCCGCCGACCTGGGCGTCGGCGTAGCCGTGGTCTTCCATGTCCATGGCGAGGTTCTCGAAGCGGGTGAGCTCTCGCACGAAGCGCAGCCTCGCGGTGTCCGTGGGGCCGTTTCGCTGCTTGGCGATGATCACCTCGGCGATGCCGCGGTCTTCGGTGTCGCGGTTGTAGACCTCGTCGCGGTAGATGAACATCACGACGTCGGCGTCCTGCTCGATGGCGCCCGACTCGCGGAGGTCGGCGAGCATCGGGCGCTTCTCCTTGCCGGGGCGGGTCTCCGCCGCGCGGTTGAGCTGCGACAGCGCGATGATCGGCACGTCGAGCTCCTTGGCCAGCGACTTCAGCCCGCGGCTGATCTCCGAGATCTCCCGCTCGCGGGACTCCATCTTCTCCCGGCTCGCCTTCATGAGCTGGAGGTAGTCGATGCAGATGAGCGACAGGTCGCGCTCGGCCTTCATCTTGCGCGCCTTGGAGCGCAGCTCGACCAGCGTGAGGTCGCCGGAGTCGTCGATGTAGATCGGCAGGCTGTGCAGACGGTTGGCCGCCGCGGTGAGCGAGGTGAGGTCGTCCTGCGTGAGCAGGTTGGTGCGCAGCTTCGACTGGTCGACGCGCGCCTCGGAGCACATCAGGCGGTTGGCCAGCTCGACGCGCGGCATCTCCAGCGAGAAGAAGAGCACCGGCTTGCCCGTCGCCAGGGCCGCGTTGGCCACGATGCACATCACCAGCGAGGTCTTCCCCATGGCGGGGCGCGCCGCGATGATGATCATCTGGCCGCCGTGCATCCCCGCGGTGAGCCGGTCGAGGTCGCGGAAGCCCGTCGGGGTGCCGCTGATGGCCGCGCCGTTCTCCAGCACCTTCTCGATGCGCTCGAAGGCCTCGAGGATGGCCGCCTCCAGGGGCACCAGGGTGCTCTTGGCGCGCTTCTGCGACACCTCGAAGACCTTGGCCGCCGCGTAGTCGAGGAAGGCCTCGGCGTTGCCGCGCTCGCCGTAGCCGCGGGCGACGATCTCGTGCGCCACCTCGATCATCCGGCGCACGCCCGCGAGGTCGGCCACGATGCGCCCGTGCGACTCGACGTGGGCCGTGGTGGCGATGGCGTCGGTGAGCTCGCCCAGGTACTGCGCGCCGCCGATGGTGTTGAGGCGCTCCCGGGCGCGGAGCTCGGCCGCGAGGGTGACGACGTCGATGGGCTCCTTGCGGGCGGCGAGCGCCAGCATGGACTCGTAGAGGACCCCGTGCGCGGGGTGGTAGAAGTCCGCCGCGGCGAGCACCGACTCGACCTGGCTCAGCGCCGCGTTCTCCAGGAGGATGGTGCCCAGCACCGCGCGCTCGGCGTCGAGGTCGTGCGGGGGGACCCGCCCCTGCGCCGCCGCCGCGGCCGAGAGCTGGGCCGCCGCGTGCACCAGCGCCTCCTTCGCGTCCCTCGCCTCGCCGCGCTTCTTTCCGTCTGCGTATCCCATGGACCTGCAGGCCATGCCACGCCCCGGCCGGCGCGGTGGAGTTCCTGGCAACGCATTGCCGGTCGGCGCGGACCCCTTTGCGTCGCGGGCCCGGTGTCGCGCACGATCGCCGCCCCCACCGATGCGCTCCCCTCTCCTCCTCGCCGTCGTCCTCGCCGCCTGCGCCTCCGCCTCCCCGCCGCGGCCTCAGCCCGGCGCGCAGCCCTCGGCCTCGCCCGAGCGCGTCGAGCGCCTGCCCGCGGGCCCCGTGCCCCCTCCGCGCGACGACGGCCGTCTGCCCTCGCTCGCCCGGCCCACCCGCTACGCCCTCGACCTCGTCGTCGACCCCTCGCAGCCCGGCTTCGAGGGCACCGCCACCTTCGACCTCGAGCTCCCCGAGCCCACCGCCCACGTGGTGCTCCACGCGCGCGACCTCACCGTCCTCGACGCCCGCCTCGAGCAGCGCGGCGCGACCTTCCCCGCCACCGCCGTCGCCCGCCTCGCCCACGGCGCCCGCGAGGCCCCCGAGGAGCTCGTCGTCTCCCTCCCCTCCGCCCTCTCCGCCGGCCCCGCTCGCCTGGTCATCCGCTACCGCGGCCGCTTCAACCCCGAGCTCAACGGGCTCTACCGGGTGCAGGTCGACGGGCGCTGGTACGCCTTCTCGGACTTCGAGCCCACCGACGCCCGCCGCGCCTTCCCCTGCTTCGATGAGCCATCGTTCAAGGTCCCGGTGCGGGTGCGCCTCACCGTGCCTCAGGACGTCGGGGCCTTCGCCAACATGCCCGAGTCGTCGCGCTCCGACGACGCCGCGGCGCGCACCCGCACCGTCACCTTCGACGAGACCCCACCGCTCCCCAGCTACCTCGTGGCCTTCACCGTCGGCCCCTTCGACGTCCTCGAAGGCCCCTCCTCCCCGGTGCCGATCCGGGTGCTCGCCCCTCGCGGCCGCAGCGCCCTCGGGGCCTACGGCGCCCGCGTCGCGGGCGAGCACCTCGCCATCCTCTCCCGCTACTTCGACCGCCCCTACCCCTTCCCCAAGCTCGACCTCGTGGCGGTGCCCGACTTCCAATCGGGCGCCATGGAGAACCCCGGGCTCATCACCTTCCGCGACACCGCCCTGCTCCTCGACGAGCCGAGGGCCTCCGCCCGGGCGCGCTACCACACCGCGGAGATCATCGCGCACGAGCTCGCGCACCAGTGGTTCGGCAACCTGGTGACCATGGCCTGGTGGGACGACCTCTGGCTCAACGAGGGCTTCGCCACCTGGATGGCCACGCGGGTGATGGACGTCTGGCAGCCCGCCCTCGGCGCACGGCTCGAGGCCCTCGAGGGCTCGGCCTGGGCGCGGCACGCCGACGCGCTCCCCACCGCGCACGCCATCCGGCAGCGGGTGACCAGCACCGGCGACGCGATGGCCAGCTTCGACGCCACCACCTACAGCAAAGGGTCCGCGGTCATCGGCATGATCGAGGCGTGGATCGGCGAGGCCCCCTTCCGGGAGGGCATCCGCGCGTACCTGCGAGAGCACGCCGCGGGCAACGCCACGGCGGCCGACCTGCTCGGCGCCCTCGGGGCGAGCGCGCAGCGGGACATCGCGCCGGTGGCCGAGAGCTTCCTCGACCAGCCGGGCGTACCCCTGGTGAGGGCGGCGCTCGACTGCGGGCCGGGCCACGCGCCCCACGTCACGCTCACCCAGTCGCGCTTCCGCTACCGGGCGACGGAGGCCGACACCACGCGCTGGCGCATCCCGGTGTGCGTCCGCTACGACGCCGCGCCGCGCCCGAGGACCCAGTGCGTGGTGCTCTCCGACGAGCACGCCACCTTCGACCTGGAGACCACGCGCTGCCCCCAGTGGATCGATCCCAACGCGGGCGGCCGCGGGTACTACGTGAGCGCCTCGGCGCCGGCCAACACGCGGGCGCTGCTGCGCACCCCTGGGGCGCTCGGCACCGCGGCGCAGCTCGACCTGCTCTCCAACCTCCAGGCGCAGGTGATCGCCGGGACGGTGCCGGTCACCACCTGGCTGGAGGCGCTCACCTACCTCTCCCAGGACCCGGACGCCCACCTCCACGAGCGCGTGGCCAACAGCCTCTTCATGGTTCGCCGCTGGCTGGTCGACGACCAGAACCGCCCCGGCTTCCAGCGCTGGGCCGGGCGGGTGCTCGCCCCCCTGGCGCGCTCGCTGGGGTGGCGCACCCACCCTGGCGACTACGACGTGCGGCGCAACGCCAGGCGCGCGGTGCTCTCCGCCGCCGGGATGCTCACCGACGACTTCAACGCCCGCACGCAGGCCGCGACGCTCGCCTCGGAGTACCTCCGCGCCCCCGGCTCGGTGGATGCGGAGATGGCCGCGGTGGCCCTGCCGGTGGCGTCGCGGCGCCTCGGCGAGCAGCGCTTCACGGCCCTGGAGGCGGCCCTCCCGGGCGCGGCCACGCCGCAGGATCGGGCGCTGATCCTCGGGGCGATGGTGAGCTTCGACAGCCCCGCGCTGGTGCGTCGGGCGTGGTCGCTCTCGCTGGGCGAGGGCATCCGGGTGGTGGACTTCCGCGCGCTCTTCGGCCGCGGGGACACGCACGCCCGTCACCCCGGGCTGCTGGCCGCCTGGGCGCAGGAGCACTGGGACGCCTTCGAGCGGCGGCACGGGCGCAACGTGCGTCACCTGCTGGGGAGCGTCGGCGGCCTCTGCGACGCGGCGGCGATCGACCGGGCGGTGGCCTTCTTCGGCCCGAAGGCGGAGCAATTCGACGGCGGGGCGAGGAGCTTCGCGCTGACGGTGGAGGGCGCGAGGCAGTGCGCGGCGGTGCGAGAGCGCTCCCGCGAGGCGGCCACCCGCTGGTGGAACGGGCGTCGGTAGGGCGACCGGTCGCGTCTGGGCCGTCGCCGCGCCGACCTCTCCCCGCGGCCGTCGCGACGAATGAACCGCAAGGGCGCAAGGGTCGCCAGGGCGGGAGAGGGTCATGAGCTGGCCGCGTGCGTTCGAGCGCGAACGGCCGCGTCTTCCCAGCCCTTCCGATCTCCACGCCCTAGCGACCCTTGCGCCCTTACGGTTCGTTCGCCGTGTCGTCGAGGGAGGTCCCCCACCTCTCGGACCGCTGCGTCGCATCGTCGAGGGAGGTCCCCCCACCTCTCCGACCGCTGAGTGGCATCGTCGGGGGAGGTCCCCCCACCTCTCCGACCGCTGAGTGGCATCGCCGGGGGAGGTCCCCCCACCTCTCCGACCGTCGCCCGGTGCCGCTCGTGCGCTGCCCCCCACTACCGGCAGCGCACGGGCCGAGCGTGCTGGGGTCGTGCGCATACTCGAACATCTCGGCGTCTCGTCCGAGATGCCGCGGATGCGCTGCTCGCGCGACGGTCCCTGATGAGCAGCGACGGAGAGCTTGGGGGTGCAAGGGCGTCGTCCCGCAATTGGCGGGTCGGCGATGGCCGGGGTGTACTGCGTGGGCGCCTGGGGCGTTGGATTCCGTCAGCGAGGCTCTCCCGGGCGCTCTCGCGGAACCCTGTGGACCGGGGGTTCGCATCGATGGGTGCTTCGTCGACCGTAGCGGATCCGTTCCAGGGTGCGGGCTGCCCCGTTGGATTTCCTG
>SCUS01000076.1 GCA_004297725.1 Myxococcaceae bacterium
GACTTGCCGGAGCCGGTGCCGGTGGTGACGACGTAGCTCTCGCCGAGCGCGGCGATGTCCACGGCCTGCTGCTGGTGCTTGTGCAGACGCAGGGTCTCGCCGCGCGTGCCTCCCGCGCCCGCGCCCGCGCGGAAGATGTCAGCGCAGCCGGGGTGCAACTTGCCGTCGTGGACGAGCTCCTCGACGGTCGGACCTTCCTTGTAGCTGGGGTTGATCTGGAGGAGCGGCTCGGGCCAGTAGCGGGCCCCGGCGTACACCGCGGCGATCTGCTCGCGGATGTCGTCGGCATGGATGCGCGTGAAGGACGTCGCGAAGCGCTCGTACTCCGCCACGACCGTGTCGCGGAGCGCGAAGACGTCCAGACTCTGCAAGCTCATCGCATTTCCCCGTGGCGGCCGTCGAGCAGTGATGCAGCCCCGGGGGTGTCGATGTCGCTCGCCGGGGATTGAGCCCACACGGCGGTTGTCGTGGGGCGGAGGTCGTCGCGCGGGAGGCGTTGAGCACCTCCAGCCGCGGCGGAGGATGCCCGAAGGTCGCGGTGCAGGGGAAGGGCGGAGGCGCTGCCGCGCCGGTCCTCGCGGGTCGACACCGACGAATCAACCCGCGGCGCAGTGAGAGCGCGGCGCGATGAGGCCGCGATCGGATCTGCCGAGGCCCTTCGCTGTCACGGCGGTAGCGTGGGTACGGAGACTCGCCAGTGCCCGGCTCGCCAGCGGTTGCCGCCAGTTCTGCACGCCAGCGCATGAGCTCGCATCGAACAGCGGTTCTTTCGCGTCTCCCGTCTCGCCAGCCACCTCGCCAGCGTCGGCGCCAGCTCCGTCGCCAGAGGCGTCGGGACGCACCCGATGCTACGCGGGCGACGTCGGCGAGGATGCTCGCACCGCCCAACGGTTGCCCTGGTTTCCGCTGCCCGCCAGTACCAGCGACAGCCCCTCGTGAACCTCGTGGCGATGGCGACGGAGGCTTCGACCGAGTCGCGTGGCGGTCCCCTGCTCGTCGAGAGGCCCGGGAGCAAACACCGTCACCGCCGCTCGCAGGCGCGCGTACCGATCCCTCGGGGCCTGCTCGAGCGCGTCGAGTGCCTGCCTTGCCGTGGCCCCACCGGGAAAGGCCGCAGCTAGTTCCGACCAACCGACGACCAGATCTGCCGCGGCGGCGTCGGTCGCGTTCGTCGGCTCGGGCGTCTGTCCGAGCGACGTGACCGGATCGGGCAGTCCGCACCAGACGACGGCCGCGCGGACCACCCCGGACCACCGCTCGAAGCCCGCCCAACGGGTCAGGCGAACGGGCGGCCGTCCGGCGACCTGGTATGCACGCAAGATGGTCAGCCCTGCGACGAGGAGGTCGGAGGTCGTGCGGTCGCGGATGAACGCGTCGCCGTCGTGTTCCGTCATGCGCCCGCCCTCGCACCGCGTGATGAGCGCGAAGCGGTTCAGCTCTGCGTCGCGCATCGCTCGGGTCGTCGATGCGAACCACACGAATCCGTTGGTGGCGCGCGTTCGTTCAAGCACCTCGTGGATGCGCCGCCAGACGACCGCGGGTCGCGCCGCCCCGTTGGTGATCCGTGCGATGGACTCTCCGTTCTCGCGCAGGGCGTCGATCGAACGACGGGGCGAAGGGACGAGGTCGTCGGCGTCGATGGCCACCGGCGGACCGGCGACGACGAGGTTCGCGATGTCGGTGATGACGTCGTCGGACCAGCGCGAGCGAGGCGAGTCCTCGACGACGCACAGCGGCAGTCCCGCGGCGACGGCGAAGCGGGCGAGCGGCGTCAGGACCATCGCGAGCCACGCCGCCTGGTCCGCCGGCGCAGCGAAGGGGACGTGCTCGACGGACGCCAGCAGGGTCTCGGCGGCATCTCGCGCATCGGCCATCGTCGGGCTGTCGTCGAAGGTCGGAAGCGCCTCGCGCGGCGCGAGGTATAGGCCGGTCGCCTCGTCGTACCCCGGCGTCGCAAGGATGGTCCCGTCGGGGCGGAGCACCGGCGCAGTGACGACGGCCGTGAGCGGTCGCAAGCCTGGCCAGTGCCGGCGAGACGCGATGCCGGAGACGACCCACTTCGGTACATGGCTGACGACGTGTTGCGCGTCGTCGCCGGACTGCGGGACGAGCCAGCGCGCCGAGCGGCTGAGCAACTCGCGCAGCCGCGGGGACGGAAGCGGCTCGATGCGGAGAGTCGGCATCGCGCGGGCGAGAGCCAGCCCCGGATGGGCTCGCGGTACGAGCGTCACGAGCTGGGCGTCGTGGACGAAGAGTTCGGGACACGCAGCAAGTGCGGCGATGCCCTCGTCGGCGACGGCCTCCTCATCGAAGCCGACGATGATCTCCGGGATGACCCTGCGGCCGGCGCTGTCGGCGGGCGCCGCTGGCGAGAGCCGAGGACGGGGCCGCGCGCGGGCCGACCGTGACGGAGACTGGGCCTTCGCAGCCCGGACAGCTGGTTTTCGAGCGGCCTTCAAAGCGGTCATGACGTTGGCTCCTCGCAGGGAACGTGACGATTGTGACGATAGTGACATCAGATTAGTTTGTCTCCAACTCACCCTCCCACCGCGATTGCTGATTCGGGCGGCTCAGGCCGTGTGCCCCGCAGGCGCTCGGTCCTTCGCCGTCATCTCGCCCCCCCTCCGCAGCCTTCGCGGTTTGTGCACGTCGTGGCTTGCGCGTCCGCGGCCAGCCGGGGGTCGTGGTGCTGCGCCACGCGGCCCGTGCGAGGCCCCGATACGGGGACGTTCACCCTGACTGCGCCCGGCGCCGTCAGCGGCCGGGGTCACCACGAAGGACGTACACGTACGAGCCGCGACGTCCCATTCGCCGCAGGTCGCCCGACTCCTGAAGCGATCGCACGAGTTCGTGGATCTCGTTCTTCCGAGGCCGTCGCTTCGTGGTCGAGATGGCCTCCATCATCTCGGAGGTCGTCAGGCCGCTGGGGTTCGAGACCAGCAGGGCGATGACGAAGGCTCGGAGGCCTGCGGCGACTGCGACCGTTGGTACGACGACGACCGTTGGGGCGCCTCGTACCGCGACGGTCGTCTCCGCCGGAACACTCGATGCGGACTCTCGATGCTCGTCGGAGGCATTCGATCGCGCGGCTCCTGTGGCTGCCCCCGGGTTGCCGACCCGATCGAGCTCGACGCGGCGACGCAACAGCGCCTCGAGCGCAGCCAGGACCGTCGGCTCCCGGAGAGTCGCTGGATCGAGGAGAAGCGTCGCGACGACGGAAGGCGCGATGGTCGGCCCCGCGGGCGCCTCCGACCGTGTCCGCGAACGAGTCGATGTCGGTGTCGGCGGCGTGAGCAGTTCGGAGACGTCGACGGCGAACGCTTCCGCGAGGCGCGTGAGTGTCGCCGCGGTCACGTTGGTCTTGCCGCTTTCGATCAAACGGTAGAGCCGCTCGGACATACCGCCGGCGCGGGCAGCGACGTCCTCTTGCGTCCAGGCGCCCGCCTCCCGCAGGCGCCGAACGTTCGCGGCGATGCGCCCCATCGTGTCCCCGTACCCCGGCGAGCGATATCGGCCAACGGGCTTCTTTTTCGGCGTTCGCACGCTCCTGCGTCGTCTGCAGTGCTCTGCCAATCCAGGTAATACTTGACCTTACGCCCCGGGCGTTTCAGACCGTGGACGTCGCGAACGGCCCACGCCTGGGTCGGGAGCGATCAACGAGGAGGGCAAACCTGAGATGAAGTGCAAGGCATGTTGGGCGTGGTGGGTTCTGGCCTTGATGGGCTGCGGTCCATCGATCGAGTCGAACGCGTGGGATGGCGGCCCGTCGGACGCCGACGCCGGTGTCGGAATCGACGTCGAGGCGGTACGGCCGGACGTGCGGGTAGCGATCGACGAGGTCCCGTCGGATCGCGATGCGGGCGCCTCAACGGACCGCGGTGCCGCCAGCGATCAGGACACCGCGCCGATCGCGACGCCCGACACGGGTCCGGGCATCTGCAGCGCGGGCAATCCGGCGGGGCAGTGTCCGCCCGGCCAGGCCTGCATGCGCGGCCTGTGCGTCTCGCCCTGCAGTCGCAGCGCGCCGGGGGGCTACTGTCCCTCGGGGCAGCAGTGCACTTCGGGCGCGTGCTGTTCAGCCCCCTGCGAGTCGGCGTGCTGCGCCGGCGGCACGTTCTGCGTCGGGCCGATCAACGGATCGGGCCGCTGCGTTGCGCACTGTCGGGTGAGCTCCGACTGCACGACCGCGGGGTCGTGGTGCGCGGCGATCGGCGACGACGACGGGTACTGCGTCCCGCCGGGTGCCGCCGTGGGCAACCCGCGACGCTGCACCAACGACGCGGACTGCCCGAGTACGCAGGCGTGTACGCCAACCATCGGTAGCGATGGGCTTCCGCGACGCCCGTTTGTCTGCACCGAGCCGGCGTGCGCCCCGTATCGCCAGTGCCGCGGCGTCTTCGGGAGCTGCCCCAACGGGTACTGCAACCTCTGCGGTTCGTCGGGGCGCTGCTACTGCGCACAGGTCTGCACGAGCGATGCGATGTGCGGCAGCAGTGCGGCGTGCATCGTGTTCGGCACGTCCCGCGGGTCGTGTCCGAGTTCTCAGACGGCCTGCGCGGCGCGCTAGGAGTCTAGATTCGTGCCAGGCTCGTCGGTGACGTCGTGCGCGCCCGCGCGGGGCCGCACGGTGCGCGCGGTCGGGGCGTCGTCGAGGCGGGCAACGAGGTGCAGCTCGCCGCGCGCCGACGCCTCCTTCTGGAGCGCGCGGTGGCCCGCCAGCGCCGCCCGCTCTTCGAGCTCGGGGATGGGCTCGGAAGGCGGCGCCGTGCGGTAGATGAGCAGCGCGTAGGTCACCGCCATGCGCGGTCGACGATACCGCAGGGCCGCGTCGTCATCGCCTCAGCCCTTCTGCCAGAGGGCGATCGCGGCGCCGCCGGGGTCGCGCACGACGACGAACTCGCCGGCGGGTCCGCGGGTCTTCGGCGCGACCCCGGCGGCGCCGAGCGCGACGGCCCGCGCGGTGGCCGCGTCGACGTCGTCGACCTGGGCGTAGGGGAGCCACGCCGTCGTGCCGTCGTCCGTGGGGCGGAGGCTGGCGAAGGGGCCCTTCTCGCTGGCGAACATCGTCATGCCCTCTGGTCCGCCCGTGGTCTTCCACCCGAGCAGGTTCTCGTAGAAGGCCGTCGACTCGGTGGGCTTGCTGCTGCTGTTGTGAAACCAGACGAACGCGTCGGACATGAAACGCTCCTTCGATCGTTGGGGCGCCCGACGATCGGGTGCCTCGCGACGGAGACGTTCGGCGCCCCACCGGCTACGACAGGGCCCGCGACGAATTCCAGGCGGGCGGACTATGGCCTGCCGAACAGGCCCTTGAGGTCGGCGACGATGCGCCGCGCGCGGGCGCGGCCACCCGCCGAGACCCGGGTCCACGGGACGCCCTCCAGGGTGGCCACGACGCCGACGACGGCGTTGACGTTGAGCCGCTCGGGGAAGCGCTCGACGTAGCGGCGGCAGACCTCCTCGGCGCCGAGGCGCTCGATCTGGTCAACCGTCGTGATGCCGATGGCGGCGAACTCGGGGAGGGTGACGGGGCCGAAGTTCACGACCTCGCCCAGCGGCGTCGGATCGCCCGGTCGACGCTCGGCGAGGGCGCGGGTGCGCGCGTCGGGGCGCCTCGCGGTCACGACGCCAGCTCCCGGAAGAAGGCGTCGCTGGCCGCGTCGCCGGGGAACATCAGCTCGACCCGTAGCTCGGACGCGGTGACCTCTACCGCGGTGTCGAAGCGCAGCACGGTCGAGACCGTGCGGACGACCCGCCCGCCGATGCGGAAGCGGGGGCAGACCACCGGCAGGTCGGTGGACGCGGGTCCCTCCGGGAGGGTGCGCTGCGCGTGCGCCTCGGCGCGGCGGAGGAGCGCGAGCGTCGCGGGGTCGGAGCTGCGTTGGGCCTCGCGGCGCAGGCTGTGGACGCCGGCCCAGGCGACGTCCTGCCAGTTCTCGACCGTCTCGCGGAAGGGCCCCGGGGCGAACCACAGGTCGACGATCGCCTCGGGCGCCATCGCGCGGAGGCCGGGGAAGAGCGCCTCGCCCGCGCGGTTCGCCGCGAGCGCGCGCAGGCCGCGGGTGTAGACCCAGGCGGGGTATGGGTCGTGGCCGCGGAGCACCCGGTCGACGACGTCCGCGATCGGTCTCATCGCCTCCGCGGTGAGGGCGAGCGCGGGAAACTCCGGCGCGAGGCCCGCTGCGTGGAGCAGCGCGTTCCGCTCGCGGAGGGGGACGTCGAGTGAGGCGGCGAGGCGAAGGACCAGCTCCCGCCCGGGCCGCGACCGGCCCGTCTCCAGGAAGGAGACGTGGCGCGGCGTGGTGCCGGCCTCGGCGGCGAGGAGTAACTGCGAGAGTCCGCGGCGCTCCCGCCAGCGACGCAGGTGCTGGCCGAACGGACTCGGGGGTCGGTGGCCCTTCTCCACTGTGCGAAGGTACCCCGGGGAGCTTCGTCAGGCGCGGAGCGCGAGGAGCATCGTCGCGAGGCCGATCCAGCTCGCGAACCAGAGCGCTGAGCGCAGCCCGGGGACGCCCGAAAGATAGGCGGGCACGTAGAGGACTCGGGCGACCAGGAAGCCGACCGCGCCGTGGCTCGCCGACGGGCTCGCGGTCCGCAGCGCCACGTGCAGGAGCGCGACGGTGAGGAAGACCGGCAGGGCCTCGTGGAGGTTCGCGAGCGCCCGCTCGGCGCGGGCTCCGACGGGGGAGAGCGACGGCTGGACGTCGCGCGGGCCGAGCGCGAGCCGGAGGCGCTCGCCGAGGCCGGGACCCGCGAGGAGGTAGCGGATCGTGGGCGCGAGCAGGGTCTGCGCGACGAGGAGCGCGAGGACTGCGAGGATCCATGGGGTCACGCGCGGAGCGTCGGATGGCGCGGCGGCGCGCGCCATTCCCTCGGCGGGAGTCGGCGCGGAGCCTACGAGAGCTCGCCGACCGCGGCGCGCAGCGCGTCGAGGCAGGCCGCCACCCGCGGGATGCGTCCGCGGCCCTGCGGAAGGAGCGCGTAGACGTCGAGGGGCTGGAACCGGTGCCCCGGCAGCACCCGTTCGAGGAGGCCCGCCTTCGCGGCCTTCCGGCACTCGCGCGCGGGTCGGATGCCGATGCCGAGGCCTGCGTACGCGGCGTCCCCGAGGGTGCGGCTGTCGTCGGCCTCGAAGTTCCCGTCGACGCGGACGACCGTCTCGCGGCCGCGGCGATCGACGAGGGTCCACTCGCGCTGCGGGGGGCTGGCGAGCAGGCGCAGGCAGCGGTGGTCGGAGAGGTCGCGCGGCGTGCGCGGGCGCCCGTGGAGATCGAGGTAGGCCGGCGACGCGGCGAGCACCCAGTTGGCGCGGCCGAGGAGTCTCCCGACGAAGCTTGTTTCGGGCGGCTGCCCGACCACGAGAGCGATGTCGAGGCCCTCCGCGGCCAGGCTCACCGGGCCGTTCACCACCCGCGTCTGCACGTTGAGCGCGGGGTGGGCCTCCAGCACCTCGCGCAGGCGCCCCAGGAACGCGCCCGTCGCGATCTGGCCCGGCAGCGCGATGCGCACCGTGCCGCGCAGGGCCTCGTCCTTAGGGTGCAGCTCGGCCTCGGCGGCCTCGAGGTCGGCGAGCACCCGGCTGACGCGGCCGTGCAGCACCGTCGCCTCGTCGGTCAGCGCGACGCTGCGCGTGGTGCGAACGAACAGGCGTACGCCGAGCGCCGCCTCCAGCCGTTGGACCCGCTGACTGACCGCGTTGGTGGTGAGCCCGAGGCGCCGCGCGGCCGCGGTGAAGCTGCCAGCGTCGGCGACGCCGACGAAGGCGCGCAGCTCGTCGAGCGAGTCGATGGACATCGATGGATTGTCACGCATCTCGTGACAGTCCCTCAACGCCGGTCCGTCTACCGCGTGATGAATCCGCGGGCGATGGTGTCGCTCGTTCGGCCCTCCGCGCTCCCGCAGGCGAACGACTGCGAGGCACCTCCGATGGACATCAAGAAACTCGTCACCCTGACCTTCGACAAGAACGTCGGCACCGCCGATCGGGCGTTCCGGCTCGCCAGCGGCCTCGCCCTCGTCGGCGCGGCGTGGTGGCTGCGACCGGGCGCCGCATCGTGGGCGCTGGGTGTACTCGGCCTGATGTGGACGGCGACCGGGGTGCTCTCCCGTTGCAGCATCTACTACCTGCTCGGTTACTCGACCTGCCCGGTCGCGAAGAAGGAGCTGCCCGGTCGCGGCTGAGCGGCGTCATGGGTGTCGCATCGCCCGGCGGAACCGGTGCCCCGACCCCAGCTCAGCTCAGCTCAGCTCAGCGCGCCAGAGCAGCTGGAGCCGGCGCCCGCGCTGCAACCAAAACAGTGTCCAGCGGTCGCGATGCGGGTGCGCTCGATCGTGTCGAAGGACTCGATCTCCCAGATCGTTCGAGCGCCCGCGCCGAGCGGCACTTCGAGCATCTGGTTGAAGTCGCAGTCGTAGAGCGCGCCATCCCAGCCCACGCTGACGAGCGAGCGGCACATCAGCCCGGGCACCGTGGCGGCGTTGAAGTGGTTGACGAGCAGGCTCATGTACTCACCGAGCTGGCCGTCCCGTTGGAGCGCGTGGGCGAAGCGCTTGATGGGCATGTTCGTGATGGTCAGAAGGTCGTGGAACTCGATGCCGAAGAGCCGCGACAGCTCCTCCTTGTATCGGAGCTCGAGCTTGCCCTGCGCGGGCGGCAGCGACGCGCCCACGGGGTTGTAGACGAGGCTCAGCTTCAGGGCCGAGCCAGGGCGACCGTAGCCCAGCTGGTTGAGCGTCCTCAGTGCCTCGACGCTCTTCTCGAATGCGCCCCGCCCGCGTTGCTTCTCGACGTTCTCGGCGCCGTAGCAGGGAAGACTCGCGACGATCTCGACCTGGTTCTCCGCGAGGAAGGCCTGGAGGTCGGCCATTCCGGGCTCGTGCAGCACCGTCAGGTTGCAGCGGTCGATCACCCGTCGCCCGAGGCGCCGGCTCTCCCCGACGAGCCAGCGGAAGTGGGGGTTGAGCTCGGGCGCGCCGCCGGTGAGGTCCACGACCTCCACGTCGGGGTGGCGGGCGAGCAGTTCGATGAGCCGCTCGGCCACGGCGCGCGGCATGACCTCCGTCCGTCGCGGTCCAGCGTCCACGTGGCAGTGGTGGCAGGCCATGTTGCACAGCTTGCCGACGTTGACCTGGAGCGTTTGCAGCCGGCCTCGTAACAACGGAGCGACGCCGTGATCGCGGAGGGCCCGCTCGAACGACGGTCGGTCGTCGAGCACGGGGAGGCTTCGGTGGGCGGCGGACGTATCGGGCATCTCGATCTCCAGACCCGTAGGGCGTGGTGGGGTCGAGGAGGTGTCGCGGCCGATCGCGTTTCGTTACAAATCGACTGACGGTTGTAACGATCCGGGCCGGGAGGGCGAACGTTGCCGGGCGCCCACGGGCGCCACACGCCGTTGCTCCTGTGAGCTTCGGCCACGGAGCTGCCCGCCATGAGCACGACCCCGACCGCGGCAGAGCCGGAGGACCTCCTGGCCTTTGTGAGCAGCTATTACGGCCGCTTGTTGAAGTCGAGCGCGGACCTGAAGACGAACGCGTGCTGCGCGGGCGGAGCGCCGCCCCCGTGGATCGCCTCGCGCCTCGCCAACGTCCACCCCGATATCTCGAGCCGCTTCTACGGCTGTGGCTTCCCGATCCCGCACGGGCTCCGCGGCGCCAACGTCGTCGACCTCGGCTGCGGCACCGGCCGCGACGTGTACGTCATCGCGCAGCTGGTCGGCCCCGAGGGGCACGTCCATGGAATCGACATGACGGAGGAGCAGCTGTCGCGGGCGCGCGACGCCGCGCCCTGGCACGCGGAGCGCTTCGGCTACGCGCGCCCGAACACCACCTTCCACCGCGGCTACGTGGAAGACCTGCGGAGCGCAAGCATCGACGACGCGAGCATCGACGTGGTCGTCTCCAACTGCGTGGTGAACCTGAGCCCCAGGAAGGACCTGGTGCTGGCCGAGGCGTACCGCGTGCTCAAGCCCGGCGGCGAGCTCTACATCAGCGACGTGTTCGCCGACCGGCGCCTCCCCGCGGAGGTCGCGAACGATCCGGTGCTCTACGCCGAGTGCCTCGGCGGCGCGCTCTACCAGGCCGACTTCGTGTCGCTCGCCCGTCGCGCGGGCTTCATCGACCCGAGGGTCGTCAGCACGTCGGCGATCTCGCTACAGCACAACGAGCTCTCGGCCCGGGTGGGCGCGGCGCGCTTCACCTCCGTGACCTACCGCCTGTTCAAGCTCGACGGCCTCGACGAGCAGTGTGAGGACTACGGGCAGTCGGCCATCTACCGCGGCGGCATCGAGGGCGCGGGCTCGCTCTTCTGGCTGGACGACCACCACGCCTTCGAGCACGGCCGCCCGGAGCGCGTCTGCGCCAACACCGCCGCCATGCTCGCGGGCACCCGCTTCGCCCGGTGGTTCGACGTCGTCGGCTCACGGAGCACGCACTTCGGCGTGTACCACTGCGGTCCGACCATGGCGGCGGCGCAGTACGGCAGCACCAGGAAGGAGGCAGTCGGTGTCTGCTGCTGAGACTCCGCGCAGCGGCAGGGGCGCTCGCCTGCGGGTCGGAGCCCAGTGCCCCTCCATCGAAGTCCGCTCACTTCGCGGCGCGAGCATCACGCTCCCGTCCGACGGTGACCGGTTGACGCACCTCCAGTTCCGGCGCTTCGCCGGATGTCCCATCTGCAACCTGCACCTGCGCAGTGTGGCGCGACGCATCGATGAGATCGTCGCCGCGAAGGTCGTGGAGGTCGCGGTGTTCCACTCGGAGGCCGCGACCATGGCTCCCTACCTGGGAGACCTCCCCTTCGAGGTCATCGCAGACCCGGACAAGGCCCTCTATCGTGCGTACGGCGTCGAGGCGTCCGTGAGTTCACTGCTCCATCCCCGCGCGTGGCTGGCCTTCGCGCGCGGCGTCGCGGCGGCGCACCCGTCGGGCTCGATGGCGGGCGAAGGCGGCCACGTGGGGCTGCCAGCGGACTTCCTGATCGACACGAGCGGGCGGGTACTCGCGCTGAAGTACGGCGAGCACGCCGACGATCAGTGGTCCGTGGACGAGATCCTCGCGCAGGCCCGGGAGGCGCGCCGCGGCGGAGGGCGAGCGGGGTAAGCCGGGCTCACCGCGGAGCGATTGGCGAGCATCGCCAGGGGAGCCGCCGACCGACGGGACGAACCTGGTGATGCGCGGAGCGCGGCGACGATCGCGGCGAGGAGTGGCGCTCCCCGCTGCTCGCTGCCGGCATAGACGCGGCACGTCGCGCCCGTCGACCAGCACCATCGGCGAGCCGAATCCGCGGGCGTGCTCAGCGACGTCGTCGGCGCTCAGATCGTGCTCCTTCCACGCCTCCGGGAGTCCGACCTCGCGGAGCGCGCGACGAAGCCGCTCGCGGGCAGCAGGAACATCGGGGCAGTCCGGGGAGTGGATCAGTTCTACCGATGGCATGTCCCTCTCCTACTCTTGAATGAAGCGCGATCTCCCGATCCGGTCACCCGATGAAGCCGGTCGGGAGAGTGCTCGTCAGGGCGTCCAAGAGCGCGCCTGAAACACCTCGTCGAGCGGCGTGACGGCGAGGTGGTTCGTGTAGTTGCTCAGCGTCTTCATCGTGACGCCCACCAGCACCTCGAGCACCTGCTCGACGCAGTAGCCAGCCGCCACGAAGGCCTCGACCTCGGAATGAGATTGGGGGAAACGACAATTCTCCAGAAGAGCACGTTCTTCTTCGTGAGCGCCAGGAGGTGCTTCGGGCATACCTCGACCCCGACCAGTCTGGCCTCGACGACGAAGCGCGGCAGGTCTTGAGGTATCTGCGGGAGCGCCAGGAGGAGCACCTCCAGTATGAAGAACTCGCCGTGCTGATCGGCGGCGACCGGACGAACGCGGGTCGGAAGGTGAAGCGCCTTCTCCTCGAAAGGCTCTCCGTACTCTGGAACTTCCCCGTGAGGCGCGTGCCGGGCGTCGAGCACCTCGTCGACGTGCTCACCGAGCACGGCGCCCGACGGCGATCTGCGGCGTGAGCCGCGAGTCAGTCCCACCCTCCGCTACGTTTCGGTGCGCCGCGCCCGCAGCCGCTCGATGTTCGCGCGGCGCTCCACGCAGAGGCAGCTCCGGCGCCGCACCTGCTCGATGGTCATCACGGACGCGGGGCCGCGCAGCAGGTCGAACTGCACGCGCGGCTCGGCCATGGTCCGCCAGCCGGCGGCGGCCTTTACGAACTCGCTCGCGACCATGCACGCCGAGAGGCAGGCGACGAAGGGGACCGAGGGGGAGAAGCGTGGCGTGGGCGCTGAGGAGATCTCCACCGCGATGGCCTCCTGCACCACCGAGCACACCGGGCGACCTACGCGCTCGGCGAGCCACGCCCGCTTCTCGGGCGGCGCGGCGAGCACGTCGCCCTCCGCGACGAGGGTCTCGGCGTCTGCGACGCGTGTCGCCGCGAGCCCGCTCGCCCGACTCCCGTGCACCTCCGCAGCCTCGCCCGGCGGCTCGCGGAAGACGCAGCGCAGGCACCCCACATCGCCCTCGAAGGGGTGGCGACCCACCTGGCAAAGGAAGGGGCCGATCGCCCCATCGATCGCGAGGTCCGGCCAGAGGTCCTGCACGGCGTGCCGCGCCTCGATGTTGTCGAGGCCCGCGAGCACGACCTTCGGGTGGGGCACCTCGGTCCCCAGGCGCTCGGCGAAGCGATCGAGCTTCTCCACGAAGCCCCGCGCTGCGAGGCGCCCCTGGAGCACGCGCTCCCCGAACAGGGCCTTGGCCGTGCCGACCTCGCCGGGGCCGATGAGGAGGCAGGTGCCGAGGTTCTCCTCGCCGTACGCCTGGCCGTCGACCACGGAGACCCGACCCCGGCAGGGGAGTTCGCCGAGGAGGTACAGAAGGCCGTTGCCGATGGCGCCGGCGCCCACGACGAGGAGGTCGGTCTCGATCACCGCCGGGAGGGCCGGCCCCGTCTCCTGGGCGGTGAGGGCGTAGGAGTAGAGGCTCCAGCTCACGCCGTCGAGGAGGGCACCGCGCTCCGGCTTGAGCCCGATGAGGCGCTTGAACACCTCGCCCGTGCCCAGACACGCCGCCGCGAGCGCGGCGATGGGGTTCGCAGCCACGCCGGGCGCGGGAAGATCGCGCGCCCCCGAGGAGACGCGAGCAAGCCACCCGTCGGCGTGGATCACGGTCCAGGGCTCACCCGGCCGCGCGAGCGTGCCGACGCTGAGCACTGCGTCGTAGTCCCCGACGCCGCGACCGGAGGCGGGAACGAAGCGGACGGGCTGTCCGCCGAAGGCGATCCCCTCCGCGACGACGCGGCACTCCCGCTCCAGCACGTCGAGCCCCCCGGGAAGGGCGACGGTGACGTCGCGGGAGATCCGCACGAGGAGCCTGAGCGACGACAGGAGGCACACCCGACCGTTGGGCGTGGCGAGCACCGGGGCCTCGCCCGTGAGGAGCACGCGCTTCTGGGCGAAGCGATGACTGTCGGCCGCGCCCTGCCCGAGGGTCTCGGCCGTGGCGACGACGCGGCTCATGGAGAGGGGCGTCGTCATGGTGTCACCTCCTCGCCGACGAGGATGATCGCGGGGGCGTCGTCGTCGGTGATGACGACGCGGGTCGAGAGTTCCCCCGCCGGGAGGCGGCGGTAGCCGCGATCGGGCTCGAAGACGTGGACCCCGCAATCCTCGATGCGCGTCGCGGGGCGCAGCGCGTAGTCGGGCGCGACCGCCGAGAGGAACCACGGCACGCGGATGCCGCCGCCGTGGTCGATGCGCGAGAGGTCCACGCCGTAGCCCGGGCCGTGGGAGTGGATCTGCCCGAGGAGCGTGACCCCGAGCGCGATGGTGACGTCGGCGACCTCGTTGAGCGCCGCCGCCGGGAGCGAGAGGTGATCGGGGAGGCGCACGACCCCCAGGCCGCGCAGCGCCACCGTGTGGGTCACCCGGGCCACGCCACCCTCGCGCGTGCCGAGCCAGAGCGCGACGCCCTCGTTGCCGTCCGCGCCGTCGCGCGCCATTTCGACGAGCGAGGCCGCGAACACCGCGGCGGGGATGTGCCAGCGGTCGATGTGCGGGAAGTACGACGTGCTCACGGGTGCCTCCCGGTAAAGTGGTGGTCGAGTTCGTCCTGCAGCGTTCGCAGGACCTTGAGGAGCACGTTGCCGCGCGTCTCCCAGCGGTACCGCGGGTCGGTGCGCCACTCGGGGTGCAGGGCGAAGCCCTCGGCGCAGTAGCTCACGCAGGCGTCGAGCGACGCCGGGCGGAACCCCCGGACCTTGGGCCACGCCTGCGGCCGGTCGAGGGCGCCGGTCGCGGGGTCGCGGAACTTGAGCGACGGCGGCTCCGTCGGGTACGCCGACCAGAGGAGCCGCGCCTGGAAGAGCTCGTCCGGTGCGCTCGCGGGCGAGAGCGTCATGAAGACCTCGAGCGGGTTCGGGAGGATGATCTCCCAGCGCGCAGCGTCCTCGGTCGTGCGCACCACGGCGAGGTCGTCGCCGAGGTTCATGGCGGAGAATTCAGCGCCCATCGCCCTGCGTGACCTGCTGCGCGAGCTTGAGCTGGAGGACGGGCTTGTCGCCCGCGATGGCGCCGAGGGACTGGCTCGGGTCCGTGAGCTCGTCCTTGCCGTGGTGGAGGGTGTACGTGGTGGTGGAGCCGTCGGGCTGCGGCCCCTCGGTCAGCCCGAAGGCCACGAGCACGCGCTTCTTGAGCGCGCCGACGGTCTCCTCGCGCGAAACGATTTCGTCCTGGAAGGGGTTCGCCGCGGGCGGGTAGATGACGATGACCTTGAGCGAGCGGTGCGGCTTGTTGGGGTTGTCCATGGTGAGGGTCTCCGAGACAGGCACGGAGGTGACGCCGACGACACTCTGTCGCCGGGCGATCCGTGCGGCTGATCTGGAGCTTGGGCCCGCCCGCCCCCTCGGCGCTTCAGGCTCAAACTAGGGCGTTTCAGCTTGTCGGAACCTCGCGACCTAGTTTCGCTCTAGTCTCGGTTCACCCCGCCTCGTCCGCCGCGAGATCGAGGGTCTCTATGAGAAACTCGTACCCGCGCCCACGGCTGTTCTTGAGGACCTGCTTGACCTCGGTCTCGGGGCTCTTCGGGTCGAGAGGAAGCGCCTTGGCGATCGCGCGGGCCACCGCCTGCTTCGCCTGGTGCGTGATGGTCTCCCCGAGCATCGTCCCGTCCCCCGCCACGCGCAGTTCATCCCCGAGCTCCGCGGCAGACTTCGCGAGCCCGTGGGCGATGACGAGCCGGACGAACTTGATGTGCTGTGACGCGGTGATGTCGAGCTTCTTCCGGTCGAGGTACACGCCGTCAGCGCGGACGATCAGGCGGGCCTTCCCTGCCACCTCTTCGAGGTCCATCTCCGCCCGCAGCTTCAGTCGTCGGTAGAAGTGGTCGACGAGCTCGCCGAAGGGAGGGATCCAGTCGTGGAGCGGGACGATATCAATGGCACCGTCACCCTGGAGCTCCGGGGGAGCGAGAAGAACGAGCCGTTCGCCGCTCACGCGGTCGCGCAGGGATACAGAAAGTCGCGCCAGATCCCCGGGGGGTGCGAACGCGAGAAAGACCCGGAGCGCCTCCGCACGCATCTGCCGGTGCCCGACCTGCATCACGCCGTCGGGAAGAGGGCCGATGGGCTCTACGGAGAGCTTCAGGGCCTTCCGCAGATGGCCCGCGAGCACCTCCGGGTCGAGCGCGTACCCGTCGAGCGCGTCATCGGTGAGGCGGTGTGCGGGAACGTCGGGGTCCACCCCACGCCGACATCATCGAGCCCCTCGACCAGCCGGTGGGCGCCGTCCGCGATCGTGCTGGACTCGTCCGGCGCGGCGTCGAGCGGGGCGTCGATCAGAAACCCCTCGTCGAGAAGCGCGTCGAACCGATCGCGAAGCAGGCGCCGCCACAGGTGGGCGGGGCGGGGGCGCGTGGCGAACTGCCAGAACGGCGCATCGGAACCGCTGCCGAGGAGCCCCATGCGCTTGAACAGGTCCTCGAGCTCGAGCCGGTCGCTCTCGCGCGTGCACTTGATCCCACCGGGCGGTTTGAGCGTGACCCCAATGCGCCGACGAACTTTCTTGAAGTGGATGGCGAACCTCGCGCAGAGCACGTTCTGCTGTCCAAGCTGCTTGAGCTCGCGTCGAAGGGTACCGAGGCAGTCAGGTCCCCTCGCCGTCATGCGCTCGCCTGCGCCGGGCTCCCACTCGATGGACTCCAGCCGCACGGCGACGTCGGGCCGCCCCCTGACTCTGAGAAGGTCAGCATAAAGGTCCCGCCGGACGTGCCCGGAGCCCTCGCGATCTGCTGGTGGCTCGTCGATCGTGCGAAGCGAGTTCGTCCCTGCGCCTGCTCGTCGTGGCGCGTTCGCT
>SCUS01000008.1 GCA_004297725.1 Myxococcaceae bacterium
CGACAACATCGCCATGGACATCGAGCTCATCACCCCGGTGGCGCTCGAGGAGCAGATGCGCTTCGCGATCCGCGAGGGCGGCAAGACCGTCGGCGCCGGCGTCGTCACCAAGATCACCGAGTGAGATGACCGGGGCGCCCGTTGGCCCCCGGCCGGGACTCTTCGAACCACGAAGAGCGCCGGGCGGTGGCGACGGGTGTCTCCTGTCCACGAGATACCCTTAAGGAAACCCGAAATGGCGACCACCAAGATTCGTATCCGCCTCAAGGCGTTCGACCACAAGCTCCTCGACCAGGCGGCGAGCGAGATCGTGGAGACCGCGCGGGGCACCGGCGCCCGCGTGGCGGGGCCGATCCCGCTGCCCACCAAGATCAACCGCTACACCGTGCTGCGCGGGCCGCACGTCGACAAGAAGTCCCGGGAGCAGTTCGAGATCCGCACGCACAAGCGGCTGCTCGACATCCTGGAGCCCACCCAGCAGACCCTGGACGCGCTGATGAAGCTCGACCTGTCCGCCGGCGTGGACGTTGAGATCAAGAGCTGAAGGAACCGTCATGGCGAAGCTCACGGTAGTTAATATCAAGGGTGAACAGACGGGTGAGATCGACCTCTCGGACGAGGTCTTTGGCATCACCGAAATCAACCAGGATCTCTTCTATGAGATCGTGAAGGCCCAGCTCGCCTCGCGGCGCGCGGGCACTCACTCGACCAAGGGCCGCGCCGAGGTGGCCGGGTCGGGGAAGAAGCTCTACAAGCAGAAGGGCACCGGCAACGCCCGGCACGGCAACATCCGCGCGCCGATCTTCGCCAAGGGCGGCAAGGTCCACACGCCGAAGCCGCGCAACTACGCCTACCGGCCGCCGCGGCAGATGCGCGCGGGCGCCCTCCGCCACGCGCTCTCCCTCTTCGTGAAGGAGGGGCGCATCCTCGTCCTCGACGGGTTCGCCGTCGACGCCGTGAAGACCAAGTCCGTCGCCCAGGCGCTCTCCGCGCTGAAGGCGCAGGGGGCCTCGGTCGTGGTGGACGCCGCCAGCAACGAGAACCTCCGCCTGTCGACGCGCAACCTCGAGCGCGCGACCTTCCTCCCGCCGGAGGGCGTCAACGTGTACGACCTGCTTCGGCACGACACGCTGATCCTGACCCAGGACGCCGCGCGCGCCCTGGAGAAGCGCCTGAGCGCGTAAAGGGCCGACGACCGATGAATACCAACATCCCCCAGATCCTTCGGCGCCCGCTGACCCTCACCGAGAAGGGTGCGACGCTCAAGGAGACCCTTAACAAGGTCATGTTCGAGGTCGCTCGCGACGCGAGCAAGACCCAGATCCGCGCCGCCGTCGAAGGGGCCTTCTCCGTGAAGGTCGTCGACGTCCGCACGATGATCGTCCGCGGCAAGATGAAGCGGATGGGCCGCGGTTACGCGAAGACCCAAAACTGGAAGAAGGCGATCGTCACGCTCCGCGAGGGCGACAAGATCGACGTCTTCGAGAACCAGGCGTGAAGTAGGTACAGAGCCATGGCGATCAAGTCATTCAAGCCCAACACGCCGTCCATGCGTTACATGACGGTTTCTACCTTCGAGGGCATCTCGAAGAAGAAGCCGGAGAAGTCGCTGACGGAGCACCAGACCTCGACCGGCGGCCGTAACAACGCCGGCCGCATCACCTCGCGCTTCCGCGGCGGCGGCCACAAGCAGCGCTACCGGATCATCGACTGGAAGCGTAACCGTATCGGCATCCCCGCGACGGTCTCGGCCATCGAGTACGATCCCAACCGCACCGCGCGCATCGCGCTGCTCCACTACGTGGACGGCGTGAAGGCGTACATCCTCGCGGCCGACGGCCTCAAGGCCGGCGACTCCGTGGTGTCGTCGCGCAACGCGGACATCAAGCCGGGCAACGCCCTGCCGCTGCGGTTCATCCCGCTCGGCACGGTGATCCACAACATCGAGCTCAAGATCGGCAAGGGCGCGCAGCTCGTCCGCTCGGCGGGCGTCGCGGCGCAGCTCATCGCCAAGGAGGCGGAGTGGGCGCAGGTCCGTCTGCCCTCCGGCGAGATCCGCAAGGTCCACATGGACTGCCGCGCGACCATCGGCCAGGTCAGCAACCCCGACCACGCCAACATCACCATCGGCAAGGCCGGTCGTACGCGCTGGCTCGGCAAGCGCCCGCACAACCGCGGCGTGTCCATGAACCCGGTCGATCACCCCATGGGCGGCGGCGAAGGCCGTACCTCTGGCGGTCGCCAGCCGTGCTCCCCCTGGGGCCAGCTCTCGAAGGGCCTCAAGACGCGTCATAACAAGCGCACGGATTCGATGATCATCAAGCGCCGCGGCGCGAAGGGCTGAGAGCGATGCCTCGTTCACTGAAGAAGGGTCCGTTCATCGATGTGCACCTCCTCGACAAGGTGCTCAAGGCGGCGGAAGAGAAGTCGAAGCGTGTGATCAAGACCTGGTCGCGGCGGAGCACCATCCTCCCCGAGGCCGTGGGTCTGACCATCTCCGTGCACAACGGGCGCAAGTTCGTCCCGGTGTTCGTCACCGAGAACATGGTGGGCCACAAGTTCGGCGAGTTCGCTCCGACGCGCACGTTCCACGGGCACTCGGGCGACCGCAAGGGCAAGGGCCCCGCTGGCAAGGGAACCGGGAAGAAGTAAAGGGAGCTGAACGGACATGACGACCTCCAATCCGATCACCCCTACGGTGACCGCGACCCCGACCAGCACGGCGATCAACCCCGGCGACGCAGTGGTCTGCAAGCCGCTGGAAGTCACCGTCGGCGACAAGGGCATCGAGCGCGCGATCAAGAACCTCAAGCGCAAGATGGCCGCTGAGGGCGTTCTGCGCGAGCTGAAGCGCCGCCGCCACTACATGAAGCCCTCCATCAAGAAGCGGAAGAAGGCCTCCGAGGCCGCGCGGCGCCGCCGCAAGCGCACCCGCACCGAAGGCGTCGCTCCCTGAGCGAGGCCCCCCGCCTCTCCCTCTTCCCCGCCTCCCACTCCAACAGCATCGACCCTCCCTGAACCCCCTTCCCAGTGCTGGGAGGGGGGCTCGGAGAGGTCTGGTCCGCTCAGACGCGGATGGTCGCGAGCACGCCCAGGTGGTCGCTCGCCCAGACGTCGCCGCCAGGCTCGTCGAAGGCCAGGCGGCACTCCGTCACCACGCCCTCCATGCGCTCGTTGGGGCCGCGCACGAACACGTAGTCGATGCGTCGGTCAGGCTCGAGGTAGTGGCCCGCGTAGGGGTTGCGCTTCACGAAGGTGGCGCCCTGCGTCCCGTCGCCCGCCGCCGACCAGCCATCGCAGAAGTACACGCACTCGCCGCCGAGTCCCGTGAGCCCGCGGAGGTAGCGGATCTCGTCGGAGTCGGGCTCGGCGTTGAAGTCGCCGGCGAGCACCGCGGGGAGCTCCCCCTCGTCGGTCTCCTGATCGATGAACGCGACGACGTCGCGCACCTGCTGCACCCGCACGTGGCCGTGGTGGAGCTTCCAGTTGAGGTGCGTGCTGAACACCGGGAGCGTTCCGAAGGGGGTCGCCAGGGCGGCGAAGGTGACGGCGCGGTTCTCGTCGGTGCCGCCGCGAGGGAGGGGGCGCACCGCCGTGCGCTCGATGGGCCAGCGCGACAGGATCGCGTTGCCGAAGAGGTAGTGGTCGTCGCCGTCGCTGCCGAAGGCGACGTGGTAGCCGCCGCCCTCGGCGATCGAGTGCGCCTGGTCGAAGCCGGGGAGCGAGAGCACCTCCTGGAGGCAGATCACGTCGGGCTGCATCGCCGCGATGCCCGCGCGGATCACCTCGAGCCGCTCTTCCCAGGGGTCGCCGCGGTTCCAGATGTTGAGCGTGAGGACCTTGATGGTGCGCGCGGAGGTCATCGTCGCACCGCCACCGCGAGCCAGCCGGCGAGCTGCTGGTCGGTCGCGCCTGTGAGGGCGTAGCGGTCGCCCGCCTCGGGGTTGAAGCTGTGGAAGTACGATCGGAAGTCCGCGCCGGCGCGCAGCTCCACGCCCCCCGCGATGCCGATGGCGAGGCCCGCCAGCACGTCGAGCCCGAAGCTGCTGACGTGGGGAAACACCTCCGCGAGCTGACCGGTCTCCAGCACCGCCAGGTACGACGCGTCGAGCGAGAGCGCGACACGGTGCGAGAGCGCCCAGCGTGAGGAGAGCCCGACCTGCACCGACGAGTAGCCGAGGTCAGGCGCGCCGTTTACCGGGACGTCTCCCTCTCCCCGGACGGTGAAGTCCTGGCGGCGGTACCCGACCACCAGCGCGAGTTCGTGGCGCTCGGTCTCGAAGGGGGCGCGCACCTTGAGGCCGGCGAAGAGCGACGAGGTCGCGGTGTCGTAGTTGCGCCCGCGGGCGTCGACGGTGCTCAGCGCGATGGCCGTCTCGTAGTGCGCCACCACCCCGAAGAGCCGGGCGACGCGCGAGTCGGTGAGCGCCCCGGGGAAGAGCTCGAGGGCGAGGCGAAGCGCCGGCGCGGCGGAGAGGTCGTACGGGCGCATCGCCTGCGTGGCGTCGCCGTCCCAGCTCATCGTGCGGGTGAAGATGCGCGCGCCGACGGAGACGTCGAAGCCGGGGTAGCGCCACTCGGGCGGAGGCGGCGCCGGCGGAGGCGCCACGGGCTCCGGACGCAGCGTGCGCTCGGGCGGCGTCGGCGGTGGCAGCGGCACCGCGTGCGCGATGGCCGACTCGTTGTCGATGACCTGCGGGGGCGGCGGCGGGGGCGGCGGCGGACGGCGCGGCGGACGGCGGCGGGTGGGCGTGGGGCGCCGCTGGGCGAGGGCGTCCGAGGGAGACGCGACCAGCGACCCCAGCAGGCCGAGAGAGAGCGAGAGCGCGAGCAGGCGGCGCATGGCCGGGGAACGTACACCAATCCCAGCGCGCGGTTGCCCCCGCGGCTGGTGTAGCGTCCGGGGCCTATGGTGCGCGCCCGCGCGTTGCTGCTGCTCTCTCTCTCCGCCGTCGCTCGGGCGGCTACCGCGCTCGCGCAGGTTCCCGAGGCGCCCGCGCCCGACGCGGTCGAGCTCGCGCGGCAGCTCTTTCGAGAGGGCGTCGAGGCCGCCGAGGCCGGGCGCTGGGGCGACGCTCGGCTGCGCTTCACCCGCGTGCTCTCCATCCGCGCGGCGCCGCTCGTGCGCTTCAACCTCGCGCTCGCGTGCCGCAACGACGGCCACCTGGTCGAGGCCGTCGAGCACTACCGGCAGTTCGCCCTCGACCCCGGTTCCGCCTCCGACAGGCCCCGGATGGCCGCTGCGGCGCAGGAGATCGCGGCCCTCTCGCAGCGCATCGCTCGCCTCCAGGTCGTCGTGTCGGGCGACGCCCCGCAGGACTTCATGCTCGATGGGCGGCCGCAGAGCATCGCGCTCCTCGGTCAGGAGATTCCGGTCGACCCGGGCAACCACGTGGTCGTCGTCCAGGGCCGCGCGGGCGATCGGCAGTCCCGCGAGGGGACCCTCTTCGAGGGCACCCGCACCCAGGTCGCCATCGCCCTCACGCCGACCGCTCCCGACCCCGTCACCGCGCCGGTGCGCACCACCGCGCCGTCGCGCGAGCAGTCCTTCGGCCACTGGGTCGCCCGCCCCGGCCCCGGCGGCCGATGGGTCGACTGGGCCGCGCAGGGCACCCCCGCGCCCTCCTCGGTCTGGGAGCGCCGCCCCTTCACCCTCGCGCTCGGCCTCGGCGGGGGATCGCCCGTCGGCGTGCTGTCCCTCTCCATGCGGTACTTCCCGCAGCGCTGGTTCGGCCTCGAGCTCGCGGGCGGAGGGCCGAGCGGCTACGGCGCGGGCTTCCTGCTGCACGCGCACGTGAGGGTCCCGCTGGCCGCGCCTTCGATCTACGCCATCGGGGCCTTCGTCGGCCCCGGGCTCAACCTCACGGCCGTCGAGCTCGGCTGCGCCTCGGGCTGCGGCGCCACGGAGGAGACCCGCATCGAGCGCGTCACCACGCTCTCCCTCGACCTCGGCACCAGCCACGAGTGGCGCCTCGGCGACCACTTCACCCTCCGCTTCACCGCGGGCCTCCGATGGATCGTCAACCGCGCAGACCTCCGCGCCGCCGCGGGCGGTCAGGCGGTCACGTGCAGCTCGTCCTCGGGCTCGCCCTTCGGGGAGTCGCCCTGCGGCCACGTCACCGGCGACGCCTCGGGGCTCGGCGGCTTTCTCGGGCTCGACATCGGATACGGCATCGGGCCATAGGAGTGCGGAGTGCGTAACCTCTCGGCAGCAGCGGCGTGCGTGGCGAGCGTGGTGGTCGCCGCGGGGGCGCTGATGGCGCAGGTGCCGCGGCCGTCGATCCCCGGCGTCGAGATCATGGACGTCGACGACGTCCGCCCGGGGATGCGCGGCTACGGGCTCACGGTGTTTCGCGGCACCCGCCCCGAGCGCTTCGACGTCGAGGTGCTCGACACCATCCACAACTTCCGCCCGCACATGGACCTGGTGCTGATCCGCCCGACGCACCCGACGCTCGAGCACGCGGGCACCGTCGGGGGCATGTCGGGCTCGCCCATCTTCATCGAGGGCAAGCTCATCGGGGCCTACGCGTACGGCTGGGAGTTCGGGCGCGACCCGGTGGCGGGCGTCACGCCCATCCGCTCCATGCTCGCGGAGCTGCGCCGACCGCGCCGGACGCCGTCGGGGATGATCCCTGGCAGCGGCATCCCCTTCGACATCCGACCGGTGCCCATCACCGGGCCGCGCGCCCAGTGGGAGTCGCTCTCCCGCAACGCCCTGGCGCATCGCACTCCCGTCGCCACCGCCTACGGATCGCTCGTCCCCGCCATGACCCCGATGTCCGTCACCGGGATGGGGGCGAACGCCACCCGGCACCTCGCCGAGGCCCTCGCGCCCTTCGGCATCGTGCCCCTCCAGGGAGCAGGCGGAGGGGGCGCCGCGAGGCCCGCGGACGACGCGCCCTCGCACTACGAGAACGGCGGCGCCATCGGCGTCCGGATGGTCCAGGGGGACATCTCGGGCAACATCACGGGCACCGTCACGCTGGTCACGCCGGAGGGCATCCTGGCCTTCGGGCACCCGATGATGAACCTCGGGGAGACGGCCTTCCCGGCCACCCTCGCGCGGGTGATGTGGATCCTCGCGAGCGAGCGGCGCTCGTTCAAGATCTCCGAGCCGGTGCGCTCGCTCGGTGCGCTGGTCAACGATCGCGGGGCCGCCGTGGTGGTCGACGCGCGCGCCTCGGCGCCGACCATCCCGATGCGGGTGAGCATCCACGGCGTCGACGGCGCTCCCCACTCCGACTGGAACGTCACCCTCGCGGGGCAGCGCCCGATGGCCGCCCGGCTCGCGGCCAGCGTGGTGGAGTCGGCCCTCGAGGACACCGTCAGCGACATGGCCGACGCGGCGTGGACGGTGCGGTCCACGGTGTTCCTGAGGGGCCGCGGGCCGGTGGAGTTCATCGACCACGGGGCGGGCGCCGAGGGCGTGCGGGGGCTTCCTGCGCCGGGCGGCTTCGAGCTGCTCACGCGCGTCGTCGACAACGCCTTCGGCGCCGTGCCCGTCGACCGCATCGAGGTCGACCTCACGCTGCGCTGGCAGCGGGACTTCTCCTACGTGCGCTCGGTCTCCGCCAACGCCGCGGAGGTCGACCCGGGGAGCACGCTGGAGCTGCGCGTGCTGCTGGGGCGCTACGGCGCGGCGCCGGAGCTGCGCACGGTGCGGCTGGAGGTCCCTCGGGAGCTGGCGGGGCACGAGCTCGACGTGGAGATCGCTGGGGGCCACGAGGCGGTGCCCGACCTCGCGGAGCCCGAGTCGCTCGACGACCTCATCCGCAACGTGTCGACGCGCTTCCCGGACGACGCGCTGGTGGTGAGCGTGCGGATGCCCGGGCAGGGCGTGTCGCTGCGCGGGCGGGTGATCCCCAACCTGCCGGGCTCGGCCATGGACGCGCTGCGGCCGTCGGTGAGCACGGAGAGCGGCGAGCCGTTTCAGAACTACCGTCGCACGATCGTGCCGGTGGGGCGGGTGGTGCTGGGGCGTGATCGGGTGAGGCTGCGCGTGCGCGAGGTGAGGCTGTGACGAGGCGGGTGTGGCTGGCCTTCGCGGGCCTTGCGGCGGGGATGGTGATGGCCTTCGCGATCGAGGGGGAGAGCGTCTCGACGCGATCTGCGACGCTCGACACGGCGGCCGAGCTCTCGGCCGGCGTGCTCGACCGCGTGGCGGTGACCAGCGACGGCACCGTGGTGCTTGGCGAGGAGCTCGACCGGGTCGCACCGCCAGAGCCCGTGGGCAGCGTGTGGTCGCTGCTCGACCTGGGCGATGGCGCGGTGCTCGCCGGCACCGGCGTCGAGGGGCGCGTGTACCGCATCGAGAACGGCCGGGCGACGCGCTGGGCCGAGACCGGCGCGGTGGTGGTGACCTCCCTCGCTCGCGGCGAGGACGGGAGCATCTACGCCGGGACGCTCCCCGACGGGCGGGTGTACCGGCTGGTCGCGCCGCGGGGAGAGCAGCTCCAGGCGCCGGTGCTGGTGGCCGAGCTGCCGGACGTGCAGCACGTCTGGAGCGTGGCGTGGGATGCGCGGCGGCACGTGCTGCTCTGCGCGACCGGGCCGGATGGGAAGCTGTTCTCGGTGGATCCACGGCGGCCTGCGGCGACGGCGGCGACGGTGCTCTTCGACAGCGAGGAGCCTCACCTCTACTCGATGGCGCTGCGCGACGACGGGGAGGTGATCGTCGGCGCGGGTGGCGGCCACGCGGTGGTCTACGGGCTCGGCGTCAACGGTCGGCCGAGGGTGATCGCCCGGCTGGGAGGCGACGAGGTGAAGGGCCTCGCGGTGGCGGGCGAGGACGTCGTGGCGATCTCCAACGAGTTCAGCGAGGCCCCCGAGCCGCCGCGCAGGACGGTGGCCCAGTCGCGCGCTCCGACCGCGGGCGGGCCCACCGCGGCGCGTGCTCGCCCGGGCCGGGGCACCCTGTACCGCATCCGTCCGTCGGGCCTGGCGGAGCGGGTGTATGCGACGGCGGACTCGCACCTGAGCGCGGTGCAGTGGGACGCTCGCCGCAGGGAGATCTGGCTGGGCCTCGGGGTGGGCGGCCGGGTGCTCGCGGTGGGGGTCGATCGCACCGTGCGCGTGGCGCACGACGTCGACGAGGCGGGGGTGACGGCGCTCTCGCTCACCGGGCGCGCGAGGGTGTTCGGCACCGCCGACACCGCGGCCTTCTACCGCGTGCTCGACCGCGCCCCGACGGGCGCCACCTGGAACAGCAAGGTCATCGACGCGGGCTCCCCGGCGCGCTGGGGCGCGGTGCGCTCTCGCGGCGTGGGGGCCTTTGTGTGGGAGAGCCGGGCGGGCAACGCGGAGCTCCCGGACGCGACCTGGAGCGCGTGGGAGCCGCTGGAGGGCGGGGTGACGGTCCGCTCTCCGTCGTCGCGCTACGTGCAGGTGAGGGCGCGCTTCCCTTCGGCGGCTGACGCGGTGCTGCGCGCGGTGACGGTGTTCTACCTGCCGGAGAACCAGCGCGCGGTGGTGACGGAGCTCAGCGCGTCGCAGCCGGAGACGAAGGCCGGGGAGACGCGGTCGCAGGTGCTGAAGCTGGCCTGGAAGGTGGAGAACCCGGACAACGACGGGCTGCGCTACCGGCTGTATTTCCGCGGCGACGGAGACCAGACCTGGCGAGGGCTGCTGCGCAACCAGGAGTGGCTCACGGCGAGCAGCTACGAGTGGTCCACGGAGGGTCTGGCGGAGGGCTGGTACCGCGTGGAGGTCGACGCCTCGGACGAGTCGGCCAACCCCGAGGATGCCGTGACGCGCGACGTGCGGGTGAGCGAGCCGGTGCTGGTGGACAACACGCCGCCGACGGTGACCGCGCGGGTGGAGGGAGACCGGGTGCGCGGCGAGGTCGAGGACGGGGCGAGCGTGGTGCTGCGCGTCGAGGTGAGCGTCGACGGGGGTGAGTGGCGCGCGCTTCGGGCGGACGACGGGGTGCTCGACGAGCGGCGAGAGGGCTTCGCGGGGGCGGTCCCGGCGGCGGGCGTGAGGGCGGGGGAGCACGTGCTCTCGGTGCGCGCGGCCGACGAGGCGGGCAACGTGGGGACCGCCGGCGTGCGGTACCGGCGATGAGCGGCGCGGGGCGTCTGGCCGGGCAGGTGGCCGTCGTGACGGGCGGCGGCCGCGGCATCGGGCGAGCGTCGGCGCTGGCGCTGGCGGCCGAAGGGGCGAGGGTGGTGATCGCCGACACCGGGTGCTCTCGCGAGGGCGAAGGGCGCGACGAGGCGGTGGCGGAGGCTGCGGCGGAGGCGGTGCGCGCGGCGGGGGGCGAGGCCGTGGCGACGGCGGCGGACGTGAGCACCGTCGAGGGCGCCTGGTCGGCGGTCGAGCTCGCGGTGGCGACCTACGGGGGAGTGGACGCGCTGGTGGCCTGCGCGGGCGTGATGCGCGACCGGACCTTCCTCAAGGCGACCGCCGAGGACCTCGACGCGGTGTGGTCCGTCGGGGCGCGCGGGATGTTCGTGATGGCGCAGGCGGCGGCGCGGCGGATGGTGTCGCAGAAGCGCGGCGGGCGGATCGTCACGGTGACCTCGACGGCGGGGCTCTACGGGGTGCTGGGGCAGGGGCCCGGGGCGGCGGCTGCGGCTGCGGCCTACGGGCTCACACGGGTGATGGCCATCGAGCTGAAGAAGCACGCCATCCGGGTGAACGCGATCGCCCCGGTGGCGCGCACCCGGATGACGGAGGACCTGCCGATGTTCGCGAGCGGGGGCTTGTCCGAGGAGACCTACGGGCCGGCCTTCGTGGCGCCGGCGGTGGTCTTCCTGGCGAGCTCGGCGAGCGGGGAGATGAGCGGCGAGGTGATGAGCGTCGCGGGCACCAAGGTGTCGCGCTACCGGGTGCAGGAGAGCGTCGGGGCGGTGGCGGACGATCCGCGCAGACCGTGGACGGTGGACGAGCTCACGGCGCGGTGGGCGGCGTTCTCCCGCTGGGGCTGAGCGTCACAGAGGCATTGGCCCTGCGTCGAGCCGAGGAGGGGGCGGGATGGGGGGAGAGAGCGGGAAGAGGGACGAGAGGAGGGGAGTTTCTAGAGGTCGATGATGACCACCCCACGGTCGTCGTCGTCGCGCCGTGAAGGTGGGTTGTAGTTGGGCGTCACCACAGGGATCGGAAGCTCGAGCTGTGGCTGCTCATACCGATGCCGCTGCTGGTTCTCGCGGCGTCGGATCTCTTCGATGATGAACGGAGGCAGCATCAGAAGCACCTCCCGGGTGCGCTGTGGCACGCACCGGCTCGGAGACAAGTGGTGGAACGCTCTACCAACTGCAAGATCTCAGCAAGGACTATAGCAATCAAGCTAGGGTGATCAAGAGAGCGGTCAAGAGTGCGCACCCTGACTGGAACCCGTCAGAGATTCCTCCCTTGGATGACCGTGCTCGTCCTCGGGTTCACGCCTTCTCTGGCCTGGGCCATCCCCGACTACGACCCACAATCCCGCTCCTGGAGCGGGACCTCCGAGCTCGTCCGCATCGCCGCGGAGGCCGAGGTCGAGCTGCGCCCCAGCACCACCCTCGACTGGGGTCAGATGCCTCGCGGTGGGGCGCTGCTGGTGCTTCACCCTCGAAACAGCCTCGGGCTCGCGGACGTCTCGGCCTTCCTCGACGACGGCGGCCGGGTGGCCTGGCTCGACGACTTCGGGGCCTCGGAGGAGTTCTGGCGATGGTTCCAGTTTCGTAGCGAGCCCGTGCAGGAGGGGGTGCCCCGCACGCCCGAGCTCCCTGAGCTTCTGGTCGCCCGGCCCAGGATGGTGCACCCGCTCACCGTCGGGGTCGACGCGCTGGTGACCAACCTCCCGGTGGCCCTCGCGCATCCGCGGCTGCGGCCGGTCTTCGACTTCGAGGGGCGCGGCCAGGGGCTGCTGCTGGTCGGGCAGATCCACGCGGGCAAGCTGGTGGTCGCGGGCGACCCGAGCGTGCTCATCAACACCATGATGCGCTTCCCGGGCAACCGGCAGTTCGCGCGCAACCTCCTGTCCTTCCTCGCGGCGGCGCCGGGGGGGCGCGTGACCATGGTGTGGGGCGACGTCCGGGTGAGGGGGCAGTGGCAGGGCCGCACCCGGGCGCGCACCCGCCGTCGCGAGGCGGTCAACACCCTCAACACAGCCTTCCGCTCGCTCTCCGACGCGCTCGCGGCCCCGTCGGTGCTGCGGCCCTTCGCGGCGCTGCTCGCGCTGGCGGTCGCCTGCATCGTGGCGGCGCTCGCCTGGGGGCGCAGGCCCAGCGAACGCTACGGCCCGCGAGGCCCGGTGGGCGCCACGGCGGGGGTGACCGAGCGCGTGGCGATCTTCTCCGCGCGCGGGGCCAACCTGCTGCTCCCGGCGCTGCTGGCGCGCTCGCTCCTCGAAGGGGCGCTGCTGCGCGCGGTGGGGGTGAAGCCGCCGACGGACGTGCGCGCGGTGCTCGACCGGCTCTCGATGCGCCTCGGATCCGCGCAGCGAGACGACATCCGCGCGGTGCTCACGGAGCTCGACGTGGTGGCGAGGGGCGTCGAGGACGGCGAGCGGGCGAGGGTGTCTCCCAAGACCTTCGTGGCGATCTGGCGACGCGTCTCGGGCGTGCTGCGGGGCATCGAGAGCACGCGCTGAAGGCCTTGCGGGAAAGCGGTCGCGGCCTGCGGGAGATGGTGCGATCCTCCGCACCCTTCCGACGGAGAGACTGGACCCGCGATGAACGACCCCGCCCCCACCGGCCTTCGACCCGAGGTGTTGACCCAGGCGCAGGCGCTGACCCGATCGGTGCTCGACGAGGTGGCGCGAGCCTACGTGGGCAACCCGGAGATCCCCGAGCGCATCCTGGTGGCGATGCTGGCGCGGGGGCACTGCCTGCTGGAGGGCGTCCCGGGCGTGGCCAAGACCACCCTCATCAAGGCCTTCGCGGCGGCCATGGGGGGAGCGTTCAAGCGCATCCAGTTCACGCCCGACCTGCTGCCGAGCGACATCACCGGCACCTACGTGCTCTCTCCCCGGGAGGGCACCTTCTCGCTGCGCCGAGGGCCCATCTTCGCGCACGTGGTGCTGGGCGACGAGATCAACCGCGCCCCGGCCAAGACCCAGAGCGCCCTGCTCGAGGCGATGCAGGAGCGCCAGGTCACCATCGACGGAGAGACGCACCCGCTGGCCGAGCCCTTCTTCGTGCTGGCCACGCAGAACCCGTTGGAGCAGGAGGGCACCTACCCCCTGCCCGAGGCCCAGGTCGACCGCTTCCTGCTGAGGGTGGTGGTGCCCTACCCCTCCGCCGAGGACGAGGTGCGGGTGCTGCGCGCCTACTCCGCGAAGCCGCCCATCACCCAGGGGGTGATCTCCCTGGAGAACATCCTCTGGCTCCAGTCGGTGGCCGAGGCGGTGCACGTCGAGGAGGAGATCTACACCTACGCCGTCGCCCTCGCGGGCTACACGAGGACGCACCCCAAGGTGGCCCTCGGGGCCTCGCCGCGGGCCTCGCTGGGCCTGGTGCTGGCCGCCCGCGCGGTGGCCCTCATCGACGGGCGAGGGTACGTGTTACCCGATGATGTAAAGAAGGTGGCGCAGGCGGTGATGGCGCACCGCATCCTGCTGGGGGCCGAGGCGGAGTCCGAGGGCGCGTCGCCCGCGGCGCTGGTGGACGAGGCGCTGGCGAGGGTGCCCTACCGGCGCCTGGACGCGCGCGACGGGGCGGCGCAGCACGGCCGCGCGGTGAGCGGACGCTGAGCGGGCGATGCCGTCGCTGAGCTACAGCGGACGGGTGATCCTGGCGGGGGCCTCGGCGCTGGCGCTGGGCGGGGTGCTGGGCGGGGTCGCGCCGCTGGCGCTGGCGGGCAGCGCGGCGGTGACGGGCGTGGCGCTCGCGTGGGTGATCGCCTCGCCGATGCCCCGGAGGATGCGCCGCACCCGGCTGGAGTTCTCCTGGTGGGTGCTCGCCCGCGAGGAGGGGCCTCGCCGCCCGGATGAGCCGGTGTCCGTGCGCGTGGTGATGCGCAACCCGACGGGTGAGGCGCTCACGCTGTCGACGCCTCGGCTCGCGCTCTCGGCGGGCGTCCGGTACACGCGGCAGCGCGGCGCTCGCATCGAGGTGGGGCCCCACTCCGCGGTGAGCTTCGACCTGCAGGTGCGGCCGACCTACGCCGGGCGGCACGTGCTGCACGGGGCGTGGATGACGCTCGCGGGCCCGCTGGGGCTCGCGTGGGTGCCGCTGTACTTCCCCAACCCCCTGGTGGTGGAGGTGGCGCCGAGGGGCTTCTCCACGCGACCGATGACCGCGACGCTGCGGGCGACGGCGGCGAGCGCGAGGGCGGGGCGCAGCGTGCGGCGCGCGGGCGAGGGGCCGGAGCTGCGGGAGCTGCGGGAGCTGCGGCCGGGGGATCCGTTTCGTCGCATCGCGTGGACGGCGAGCGCGCGTCGGGGGCGGCTGCTGGTGCGCGAGACCGAGGACGAGTCGCAGGCCACGAGGGTGCTGGTGCTGGACGCCTCGGCGACGATGCGGGGCGACGAGCGGGGCCGGGCGCGCATCGACCACGCGATCGAGCTGGTGGCGCAGGCCGCGAGGGCGAGCGCGAGCACCGGCGACCGGCTGGGGCTCGTGGCCTTCGACCGGCGCGTGGTGACCCGGGTCGATCCTGGCGACGGGGCGGCGCACCTGCGGGCGCTGGTGGCCTCGGCGGTGGAGCTTCGCGCGGTCGTCGACGAGGACCTCACGGACGTCGACGACGAGGCGCTGGTCGAGACCGTGGCGAGGTACTTCCGCGAGCAGGAGGGCGTGGACGCGCTGCGGGGCAACAGCGCCTACGAGGCGCGGGTGACGATGCTGCGCTGGATCGAGCGGGCCACCGAGGGAGACGCCGCGATGAAGCTGCCGGTGAGGGCGGCGGACCCGGTGGGGCGGGCGCTGCGGGCGTTCTGCCGGGCGAGGGCGATCCCGCTGCCGATGCGGCACGACCCGAGCGGGGCGGCCAAGAGCATCGGGCTGATGCACGCGCTGCGGGCCGCGGGGCAGGGGGCCCGGGAGGCGCGCACGGTGATGGTGCTGACGGACCTCGACGCCCTGGCGACGACGGACGAGCTGCGGCTGACGGTGGGCGCGCTGCGCAAGGCGAGGCACCGGGTGAGCGTGGTGGCGCTGGCGGGGGAGCGCTTCGTCGGGGCGGCCCCGTCGGACCTCACGAAGGAGGAGGCGAAGGCGAGGGCGGCGGTGGAGGCGTTGTTCCTGGAGGAGGAGCGGGCGCGGCTGGCGAGGCACCGGACGTGGCTGGCGAGCGCCGGGGTGCCGCTGCAGGTGGCCAACGGCACCGAGCCGATGATCCACTGGCTGAAGCGGGCGGCGACGCCGAGGGTGTGAGCCCTCCGGAGGGGGGGGAGAGGCCCTACGCGGCCTGCTTCACCATGGACTCGACGGCCTCGAAGAGGGCGCGCTGCGAGTGCTCCAGGGAGAAGATGTGGTTGGTCTCGGGCACCACCGAGAGCTCGACCCCGCGGGACCTCCAGCGGGCCTCGTTGCCGTGGAGGGCCGTGTTGCCGAAGTAGCCCATGAAGGTCGGGTGGTAGGACGAGCTGTTGACGAAGCGAACCCGCTGGCCCCGGGAGAGCACCTGCTGGAAGACCTCCTCGACGAGGTCGTTCTTCACCTCGCCGGCGACCTGCATCTGCGCCGCGAGCGCCGGGTCGACGGGCGTCGGGGGGCTCTCGGGCTCCACCGGCGGGAGCACGCCGCGCAGCAGCCGCTCGACCGCGGCGCGGGCCTGCGCAGGGAGCTTCGGCAGCACCCGGTCGACCTGCGCGCGGGACTTGATGCGCGCCGCCTCCATCAGCAGCGAGTAGTCGCTCTTGCCCGACAGCAGCCGCCGCCAGGCCTCGGCGTCGGTGAGCTTCTTCAGGTAGAGGGCGATCACCGTGTCGGTCTCGCCGGGGCGCGAGCGGAGGAGCTCCGCGGCGTTGTTCTCCAGGTAGCGCTGCCGGGCCGACGAGGAGATGGTCACCGGCAGGTCGACCACCACGTGGCCGAAGACGTTGGGCAGCGCCGTGGCCGCGAAGAGCCCGGTGATGGCGCCGCCGCACAGGCCGCCCAGCACCAGCGACTTCACCCCCGTCTCCGCCGTCAGGAACTGCCCCGCCGCGACGGCATCGCCGCTGAACCCGCCGCTCTGGATGAACCCGTAGAGGTCCATGACCATCTCGCCGTGGTGGGCCTCGCCCTCGGAGTCGCCGATGCCGCGGTAGTCGAAGCGCAGCGTCGGGATGCCCATCGCCGCGAGCCGCCGCGCGATGGTGACGTTCATCCTCCACGCGCCCTGCCGCACCTTCTGCCCCGCGGAGAGCCAGAGCATCCCGACGCTTCGCATCGTCGCCGGGTCGTCCGGGAGGTGGAGGATCCCGTGCAGCGTGTGGCCCTTCTCGTTGGTGAAGCGGACGGCTTTTTCCATCGGTGGCTCGGATGCTCCCCTCAATCACCCCGAGGCCGCAATGTACGAATCCAACTACGTTCTACGAGCCGGTGGGGCGCCGCGCCAATTCGCTCCCGCGCGCCTCGTGCGGCGGGCTGTGGGCGCGGGGGGGGGAAGAGGGAGACGACGCCCGACGCTACGGCTGGTCGAGCGCTTCGAGCCACCCCAGCAGCGCGAGCTCGACCTGCTCGGCGCGCGTGAGGTGCACCTTGCCCTCGGCGTAGAGCGGCTGCGGCTCGACCGCGCGGGCGAGCGTCGAGCCGGGGCCCATCGCCGCCACCAGCGCGGTCAGCTCGTTGCTCGCGCGCGCCGTAGGGGTCTTCACCACGTCGATGACCAGCGAGCGGGCGGGGTACGAGGCGAGCGAGTGGGAGAGGTCGATCGCGCGGATGCCGTCGAACTGCGCGGCGGTCAGGTGGTAGCCGAAGACGTTGACCGTCTCGCCCAGGCGCAGCCGCTCGATGAGCGCGTCGCGGGACACCCCGGCCTTCTTGGTGAGCACCATCTCCGCGGCCAGGTAGGCGCGGAGCATGTCCATCGAGTAGTTGGTGCCCTTGACCACCGGCTGGATCATCGCGAGCGGGGGCTTCGGCCCGCCGATGTCTGCGAGCGCCGCCAGCGTCGCCCCGAAGCGCAGCCCGCACAGGATCACCCGCTCGACCCCGGCCTGCGCGCGCACGAAATCACACGCGGCGCGGATGTCGTCGAGCCACGAGGCGACGGTCGCGTCCTCCCACTCGCCCTCGCTGTCGCCGCAGCCGTGCAGGTCGAAGCGCATCGCCCAGAGGCCGCGGGCGCTCACCTGCCCGGCGATCGAGCGGAGGAAGGGGTGCGCGTCCTGGCGCTCTTCCATGAAGGGATGCACGAAGACCACCGCCGCGGGGGCGACGGCGAGCGGCGCCTCGGTCGCGCGCGGCTCGTGGAGGAACCCGTAGAGCCGCCGCGATCCACAAGGGAAGAACTCGCCGCGGTCGCCCACTACAGCGTCCCGCTCAGCCCGCGGCGGTCTTCCGGCCGACGTACGCCGCGATGCTGGCGATGGAGTCGAAGTTGTCCGGCACCATCTCGGCGTCGGCCACCTCGATGGAGAACTCGTCGCGCAGCCACTCGAAGACCTCGAGCAGCCCCGTGGAGTCGACGATGCCGAGCTCCATCAGCGACGCGCTGTTGGTCACCGCGCCGGGGTCGGCCACCGGGAAGTTCGACAACACGTAGGCCCGCACTTTCGGAACCAGCTCTTCCGTCGACGACATCTGCAACCACACCTCTCTGGGATCGTGCGGCGTGATATCAGAACCCCACGGCCCCGGTCACGCAGCTTTCAAGACAAACCCTTCTTCACGATCTTGCCCATCGCGGTCTTCGGCAGCGACGGGCGAAACTCCACCTGCTTGGGCACCATGTACGCCTCCAGCATCTGGCCCAGCCGGAGCATGAGGTCCTTCTCCGTATACCGGCCCTGGTATTCGTCCGAGAGCACCACGAAGGCCTTCACCGCCGCGCCCAGGATGGCGTCGGGCACGCCCACCACGGCGCACTCCCGCACGCCTTCGATGCGCTCGAGGGCGGCCTCGACCTCGCGCGGGGCAACCTTCTCCCCGCGGGTCTTGATGACCTCGTCCATCCTCGCGATGAAGTAGAGGTAGCCCTCGTCGTCGAGGCGGGCGTAGTCGCCCGTGTAGAAGAGCACCTCGTTGGGGAGCGCCGCCGGGCGCAGGTAGCGCGCGGTCACCTCGGGCTTGCGCCAGTAGCCCGCCATGATGTGCGAGCCGCGCACCACCAGCTCGCCCTCCGCCGAGCGGTCGTGGCGCCGGCCCTCGGCGTCGACCACCCAGAACTCCGTGCCGGGGATGGGCACCCCCACGCAGCCGGGCTTGCGCGCGAGGTCGGCGGGCGGCAGCCACGAGACGCGCTTGCACTCCGTGAGGCCGTACATCGAGTAGACCTTCGCGTTGGGAAACCACCGCGCGATGGCCTCGAAGTGCTTCGGCAGCAGCGCCGCCGCCGTGCTGGTCACGTAGCGAACCTTCGTGAGCGGCTGCACGGGGATGTCCTTGAGCTCGCCCAGCAGCGCGTACATCGTCGGCACCCCGGGGAAGCCCGTGGCCCCGGTCTCCGCCGCGCGCTGCAGGATCGCCACCGGGAACGCGAAGGAGCGCTCGAGCACCAGCGTCGCGCCGAGGCGCACGGTCATGAGCCACTGGTAGAGCCCGTAGTTGAAGGCCAGCGGCACCACCCCGATGATCACGTCGTCGGCGGTGTTCTCGAGCAGCGTGGTGACGCTCCACGAGGCGAAGGCGACGTTGCGGTGGGTGAGCATCGCGCCCTTGGGCTCGCCGGTGCTCCCGGAGGTGTAGATGATGGCCGCCAGGTCGACGTCGATGGTGCTGCGCGCCGGGGCCGTGGGGTGCTGCGCGGCCACGAGCTCGGCGAAGGACTCGACCCTGGGAACCCCGGCGGCGCTCGCCATCTCCAGGGCCCGCGCGGTCTGCGCGCCGTGCACCAGGATCGGGGGCACGGTCTCGGCGAGCTTGCACGCCTCCGTCCAGGCGGTGGCGAGGGCGGCGTCGGCGATGACCGCCGCGACGCCCGCGTCGTCGAACATGTACGCGAGCTTCTCGGCCTTCACCTGCGCGTTGACCACGAAGAACACCGCGTCGGCCTTGAGCGCGCCCCAGATCGAGACCGCGACCTCGGCGGAGTTGTCGCCGAAGATCAGCACCCGGTCGCCGCGGCCGACGCCCTTCGCCCGCAGCGCGTGCCCGATGCGGTTGGCCCACGCGTCGAGCGCGCCCCAGGTGTGGGAGGTCTTGCCGGTGACGAGGCCGACCTTGTCCGGCGATCGCGCCGCCGAGGCCTCGAGAAACTCCGCGACTCCGCGCGCGCCGAGCACCATCGCAGGGCCCTCCTCTACTTCACGATCTCGGGGACCGGGTCGATGAGCAGGCTGGTGAGGTGCAGCGGCAGCGTGGCGCGGCGCTTGGCCTCGATGTCCTTGAAGACCCGCTCGACCTGCGCCTCGGTCAGGTTGAGCACCGGCGCGACCTCCGCGGCGGGGACCTTGTGGTTGTGCGCCCAGAGGCAGAGGTCCATCTCGCCATACGGGAGGGCGTAATAGAACTCGTCCTGCCCCTGCGGCAGCGAGAAGGTGTCGGTGGTGGGCGAGCGGCGGCAGATCTCCTCGGGGACGCCGAGGGCCTCGGCCATCGCGTACACCTGGGTCTTGTAGAGGTGCGCGATGGGCTTCACGTCGGCGAGCCCGTCGCCGCCCTTCACGAAGAAGCCCTGGTCGTACTCCAGGCGGTTGGGCGTGCCGCAGACGGCGAAGTTGAGCCGGTCGGCGTGGAAGTACTCGAGCGTGGTGCGCAGGCGCTGCTTGAAGTTGGTGGCCGCGACCAGCAGCAGGTAGGCCGAGAGCGGGAGGGCCTTGGACTCCTGCGTACCGTCCGGGCGCTCGACGGTGACGCGGGAGATGTTGAGCCGCTCGCCCTCGAGGATCGACGGGATCACGATCTTCGACTTCCACCCCTCGCCGTAGTCCGGGAACACGGTGCGGATGGCGTCGTCCTGGCGCCTGTAGCAGCCGAGGGCCTCGAGCGCGGGGGCGAGGTCTTCGGTGGTGGTCTGGATGCCGAAGCGGTCGGCCAGCAGCTTGCCGAAGGTGAGCGACTCGCTCGACGAGACGCGCTCGGGCAGGAAGATGCCGTGCACCTTGTCTGGGCCGAAGGCGCGCACCGCGAGCGCGGTGCAGAGGGCCGAGTCGATGCCGCCGGAGATGCCCACCACGAGGCCTCGGCGGCGGTGGTTGACGGTCACCAGCTCGCGCAGTCGACCCGCGATGCGGTCGGCCTCGGCGGTCAGGTCAGCGATGCGCAACACGTCCCTGGAGAAGCTCATGGGGGGAGGTTGTCGCATACCCGAATGGCCTTTGGAAACCATCACGTAGGGCCAATACCTGCGAGGGTAATCCCCGAGGGTCGGCGGCTTGGACGGCCGTGGGCAATCCGTCGTAGACCATGCGGGCGATGGGCATCGACTGGAAGCGCGCGGACATCGAGGGTTGGGACATCGAGGACGTCGACAGGCCGAGGAGCGTGGCGGACACCTGCCCCCGCTGCGGCCAGGCCTCGCGGCTGCTGGAGCGCGAGCGGGTGAAGAACCTCTCCCTCTTCGGCGTGTCGCTGGTGGCCACCGAGCGAGGCGGGCGGGTGTTCGAGTGCACCCTCTGCCACGCGCGCTTCGACGCGCCGGAGGGCGGCGTCGCCTCGGACGAGGACCTCGACTCGGCGGTGATCGACCAGCTCACGGGCCTGCACGACCAGCTCGAGAAGGTGGAGGACGAGGTCGCGCTCTGGTCGTCGCGGGTGACCATCGCCGCGAGGAGCCGCGACGCCGCGCTGGCCAAGGAGGCGCAAGACCTGGTGGAGCGCCGCTCCCGGTCGGCGGCGTCGCTGCGCGCGGAGATCGAGCGGCTGCGCAAGCAGCTTCGACGGGGCTCGGCGGCGGACGAGACCGCGCAGGCGCCGACCGGACGGAAGCTGCTGGGCCCGGCGACGGCGCCGGAGCCCACCGGAGACGAGGCCCCCGCGGCGGTGGAGCCGGCGGTGGAGCCCGCGGTCGAGCCGAAGCTGGAAGATGAGCTCGCGGCGCTGCGGCAGAAGGTGGCCGCGAAGGCCGCGGCGGCCCCGGCGAAGGAGGACGAGCTCACGGCGCTCAAGCGTCGGCTGGGAATGATCCCGAAGGAGGGCGCGGAGGAGGGGTCGGCGCCGCCGTCGCAGCCCGCGGCGGCGGAGGAGCTCCCGGCGGACGACGAGGTTGCGGCGCTGAAGAAGAAGCTGCGGGGCAGCGCGCCGACGGCCGCGGCGCCGGTCGAGCCGCCCCCGCCGCCGGCGGACGACGATGAGATGTCCGACCTGAAGAGCAGGCTGCGTCCGAAGAAGTGAAGGGCGCGATCGCGCTCCCTCCCCGACGGTCGGGGTCTGTATGCTACCCGCCGTATGAAGGCCGCTGCGGTATTACCGGGACTGGTATTCTTGGGGCTGCTCGCGGAGGGCTGCGCGTCCGCCGGGCGCTACGGCTACGCGCGCACGTATGTTCCGCTCGACGAGGAGGCGACGATGGCGTCGCGGGCGGAGGAGCCCGTGTACGACGAGATCCGCCGGGCGCCGGAGCCCTACCGGGGGAGGCTGGTGTCGTTCTTCGGCGTGGTGCGCTCGGTCGAGCGGGGGGAGGGCGGAGGGTGGCGGCTGGCGCTGCAGGTGCGCACCCACCAGGAGCGGCACCTCTGCGAGGAGGACTCGGAGAGCACCTGCCGGGTGACCGTGAGCGCCCGCGACGGGGGTCCCTTCACCGCGGTGGTGACGCTCCGACCGGAGGACCTCGACGGCGAGAACCGGCTTCAGACCAACTCGCTGGTGCGGGTGTTCGGCACCGTGACCCCGGGCGAGTACGACGCCGAGGGCGGGCCCGTCGTCCAGGTGCAGTACTACCGACATTGGCCCCGGGGGCAGTACGTCACCACCGCGAGCGCCGACTCGATGCGGCGGTGAAGCAACGCGGGGGGGCTCGACGTACCAGGGTCCGAGCCACAGTTGCTCCAGGACAGACGGTGGTACCCGTTCACCATCAACCGGCTGTATTCATCCTTTGAAGGAGAGTGAATCATGAAGATCCGAGATCTCGTTCTGTCGATGGGCCTGATGGCCGCCTTCGGTGGCGGCTGCGTCGTCGAGGTTGCTTCTCGCAGCGCCTACGAGGGCTGTAGCAGCGGCGAGAGCTGCGGTGGCGGCACCCTCTGCTCGTCCGCGAGCTTCACCACCGGCGGCGTCGGCTACCTCTGCACCACCACCTGCTCCATCGGCACCGTGTGCCCCGATTTCGGGACCAACTCGGCCTACCTCCCGACCTGCGTGGTGAACGGCGCGACCGGCCTCGGCCAGTGCTACGACACCTGCGCGTCCAACCTCGACTGCGGCGTCGGCACCCGGTGCGCCGTCATCCCGGGCACCGCCAACCAGATCTGCGTGCCCATCGGCAGCGGCGGCACCGTCCAGCCCCCGCTCGCGGCGGCCTACACCGCCTGCAGCAACGTCTCTGGCGCGTGCGGCAGCAGCACCACCTGCGTGCCGTCGATGTTCACCCGCGCGGGCGCCCCGCAGGGAAACCTCTGCACCATCGCCTGCACCAGCGGCAACGCGGCCATGTGCCCGGGCTATGTCCCCGGCGCGGCCATCCAGGCCGTCGAGTGCGTCGCCCCGATGGGCAACCCCAACGCGGCGCAGTGCATGCGCCTCTGCAACCCCGCCAACGCCAACCGCGACTGCGCGCCGTACTTCAGCACCTGCGCCACGGTGCAGATGGCCGCCGGTCCGATCAGCGTCTGCGTCCCGTGATCGCCGCCTCGGGCTGACCCTCCCCCCACCCTCCGCGCCTTCAGCGCGCCGCCTCCGTCATCCATACCGGGTTCGTAAACGCGTACGGGACGCCGTTCGAGTGGGGCAGCACCACCTCGAGGTCGCCCTGCGGTCCGCGCGCGGTCGCCAGGATGAAATCCCCCGGCGACGCGGTCATCGTGATCGTCGCGTCGAAGCGCAGCCGCCCGCTCCCGAGCGGCACCGCGAGGCGCTCGGCCACGTCGCCGTTGCGCCGCAGCTCCACCGTGTCGACGTGCATCCACGGCGGCGCCATCACCACCACGTGCGCCTGCACCGCGGTGGGTCCGCCGAGGGGCACCGGCGTGCCCGGCTCCTGGCCGTTGACGGTGAGCAGAAGCATCGGCCCGGAGGTCACGAAGGCCCGGCCCTGCCGCAGCGCGCGGAGCACGGCGGGGTGATCCGTCACGCTCTCGCCCTCGGCGAGGTGCACCATCGTCCGGGGGTAGCCCGCCCACTGATAGGCGATGGTGTGCGAGTCGCTCGACCCGGTCGCGATGTAGTGGCGGCCGTGGGCGAGCAGCGAGGTCCAGTCGAGGAGCCCGCGCTCCACCTCGGCCACCTGCCCGATGTAGAAGCCGTTGAACACCTCGATGGCGTCGTAGCTCGGGTCGTACGCCGGGGAGACCGCGCGGCCGGTGCGCACGTCGAGCCCGGTGACGTTGAAGTACCCGATGTTGGGCTGCATCCGGGGGTGGTTGACCTGGATGATCCCGTCGGGCGAGCGCACCCGCGCGGCGGCGAAGATCTCCCTCGGGGTCACGCCCACGAAGGGGGGAGGGCCTCCCTCCGGGGCGCCCGCGCGAGGGGGGTAGGGGTACACGTTGAAGTGCCCCCAGGGCTGCGCGTTGCGGTCGGTGGTGACCTCCACCGCGGGCTCCCACTGGAGGGGCACGGTGACGCTCTCCGGGAAGAGCCCGACCCCTTCGGAGTAGTCGCCCACGACGTTGTGCTCGGTCGGGGTCGCGAAGCCGATGCCCTCCGCCACGAGGGAGGCCACCCGGTCGACCGGGGAGACGCGCGAGTCGAAGCTCGGGCTGGCGTGCACGTGCAGGTCGCACGCGACCCAACCCTGCATCGGGACGGCGTGGGAGAGGCCCACGTCGACCTCGCCGCGCAGGGTCTCGGTGACCGTCACGTCGCGCTGCGCGATGGTCCACTCGGGGCCGTGGGAGACGGTGACCCGGTAGGTTCCGGGCGCTACCGGGAAGTCGGCGGTGCCGCCCGCGGCGACCACCACGACGCCCGCCCCGGAGGCGTGGTGGTTGGGACCGAGCGTCGGGTCGGGGGTCGGAGGAATACCTCGCACGGTAATCCTCACCGGCAGGGGTCGTCCCCCGGCGTCGTCCTCGTCGATGGCGGTCACCCGCATCGAGGCGCCCGCCGGCAGGCCCACCTCGATGGCCACGGCGCCGGTCGCGCCCGGGTGCACCTCGAAGCCCACCGGGTCGCCGGTCGCGGAGCCCGGCGCGGTCACCCACGCGACGTAGCGACCGGGCGTGAGGGGCAGCACCGCGCGGCTGGTGGTGGGCGGAGAGACCAGCACCGCGTGGCCGTCGGCGGTGGTGACGGTGACCGTCGCGGGGTTGCGCTCGGCGCCGTGGACCACCACCGGGAGCTCGGTGACGGGCGTCCCCCGCCAGAGCATCACGGCGCGCTGCAGGTCGCCGAGCTGGCCGGGGAGGCCGAAGAGGAGCTCGTGGTCCGAGACGGAGGCGCCGGGGCGCAGGTCGGCCGCGGGGTGGACGACCTCGGTGAAGCCGGGGGTGAAGGAGCGGTCGTGCACCTCGCCGGTGAAGCGGAGGTCGAGGTCGGTGGAGCCCGCGCGGGTCCAGCCGACGGTGAAGTTGCGGTCGACGGCGCCCACCCAGGGGGAGGCGCCCTCGTGGACCTTGGTGTGGACGCCGAGCGAAGGGGCGAAGGGGGCCTCGTCGCCCCAGGAGAGCCGGGCGCCGTAGCGCAGCGCCCGGATGGTGTGGGCGCAGTCGTTCTGGATGCGCGTGCGGACGTGGAGCGCGCGGCGACCGGGCTCCATCGAGTAGTCGCGGGTGAGGGTGAGGGTGTCGCCCCGCTGGGCGTAGCGCGCGGTGAGCCGGAGCGTCGGGGTGGCGTCGACGAGCACGGCCTCCAGGCGGCTGCTGGTGGGATCGAGCTCGCGGTCGCCGAGGGCGACGAAGAAGTCCACGCCGTGCAGCGGGGCGGGGTCGGGCGAGGCGCGGTCGCTGACGTGCAACAGGCTCCCGGGGCGGGCGCCGCGGACCACCCGGGTGTCGCCGGCGAGCACCACCTGGAGGTCGCGCGAGCGGAGGAGCCAGTCGCCGGGGACGAGGTCCTGCGCCGGGCGGGGGCGGTCGCGCTCGACGCGGCGGAGCTCGACGGAGCCGACCACCAGGGTGGTGCGCAGCGGCGCGCGGCAGGTGCAGAGCGCGAGGGCGAGGAGCAGCGGAAGTCGGCCGAGGCGCTTCATTCCGGGAGGCGGGTCCAGTGTGCGGAGGCGGCTTCGAGGCGCGAGCCGTCGATGCGGCGCGGGCCGAACCACAGCCCGTGGGCGAGGAGTTCTTCGGGCGACGCGGGGAGGTCGACCTCGGTGCGGGTGACCTCGCCGGGGCGCACCATGGTCGGCATGAAGACGCCGTCGTAGGGGAGGAAGGCGTAGGTGCGCGCCGGGTCCTGCCGGTCGGCGACGGGGTGCATCGGGCCCCAGGCCAGCTCGAAGCCCAGGTCGAAGGGCCACGGTTCGTTGGCCACGAGCAGCAGCGTCACGTGGCTCCCGTGGGCGGCGCGGGTGACCCCGTAGCCGGCGACGGTGAGCGCGCGCCCGATCTCGACGTGGGCGGCGTGCACCCTGGGGTCGGGGTCGAACTCCACGTAGCGGCCGCGGGCGTAGGTGCGGCCGGGCCAGTGCTGGCGCATCACGATGTAGTCGCCGAGCACGGTCCAGACGCCGTAGCGACGCCAGTCGAGGGCGTTGCGGACGGTGACCTCCTCGGTGTTGCGCCAGAGTTCCTGGGTGCCGGTGTAGCGGTCGCGGTGCTCGGTGGAGAGCACGATGTAGTCCGCCGCGCGGTCGGGCGGCTGCTTGAAGCGGAAGATGCGGGTGCGCTCGGCGAAGTGGGCGAGGGTGTAGTCCGGGCCCGTGTAGGACGCGTCGGGGGGGATGATCGCGGCGATGGCGTCGAGCGCGGGCTGCCGCTCGTCGGCGCGGTGCTCGGCGCGGTTGAAGCGGCCGCCGAGGACGGGGATCACCCCCGCGCGGTGCTGCGTGGTGAGGCCGGCGACGGTGACGGCGGTGGCCACGAGGAGGCCGTAGCGCTCGGCCTGAAGGGCGCCGACGGCCATGATCCAGGCGGCGCCGTGGATGGCCGACACCAGGATGAAGGGCACCGCGAGGGTGCTGTAGTGCGAGTGCACCTGCACCGCGGTGGGAAACTGCGACAGGAGGTTGATGCCGATGGGGGCGAGCGCGGGGAGAAACCACCGCGGGCGCAAGAGCGGCAGCAGCGCGACCGGCGCGAGGAGGCGGGGGACGTAGAGCAGGCGCACGGGCGTGGCGAGCTCGCGGAGCGTGGCGACGGGGTGGCGGAGGAGCTGCGCGAGGATGGCCGTGGGCGACGAGCCGAGGTGGCCGTAGTGGAGCTGGAGCGAGCCGGTGCGGGGGAGGTAGTGCGGGGCGATGAGGAAGAGGTAGACGGCGAACCAGGCGGTGAAGCCGACGAAGGCGGCGAGGCCGAGGGCGCGGTGGGGGCGGTGCAGGGCGAGGGCGAGGCCGGTGAGGGCGGCGCAGAGGGCGACGTCCTCGCGGCAGAGGGTGGCGAGGCCGAGGGCGACGACGCCGGCGACCGCGCGGCGCTGGTCGAAGAAGTCGAGCGCGATGCAGAGCGGCAGCAGCGCCAGCGAGCTCGGGTGGAACTCATAGCTGGCGATGGAGCCGATGGTGGGGAAGAGGAGGTAGACGAAGAGGGCGAGGTAGGGCGCGGCCGGGTGGCCGATGCGGCGCGAGGCGATGCGCGCGATGGGGATGCCCGCGGCGGCGACGGCGGCGGCCTGCACGACGAGCAGCAGCGGCACCACGGAGACGAGGCGGCCGAGGAGCCCGAGGGGGATGAGGATCAGCGAGAGGTGCAGGCCCCAGAGGGGCGCGCCGACGAGGGGGTTCCAGAGGTCGCCGTGGCCTGCGCCCCAGACGAGGCGGGCGTAGAAGGCGAGGTCGAAGGTGTCGTTGTGCCAGGTGCGAAAGCGGCTCAGCGCCATCGCGGCGAAGAGCACGGCGGCCGCGAGGCTCAGGTTGGAGACGGCGCGCCAGGGGAAGCGCTCGTCGGCTCTCGGGTCGTTCAAAGGAGACCGACAGTAGCGGACGACGCCATGGAGTGTACAGGTTGGGGCGCCGCGCGGCGCTTGACAGCACCCGCGCCCCGGCGCGATGCGACAACGCCCATGCAGCCCGGCCTGTACGCCATCCTCGACGTCGACTCCCTCCAGCGCGCCTCGCGCCCGCCCCTGGACTTCGCCCGTCGGGTCCTCGATGCCGGGCCCCTCTCGGCGCTGCAGCTCCGCGCCAAGTCCATGGGCGCCCGCGACCTGCTCGGCCTCGCCACGGCGCTGCGCCCGCTCTGCGTCGACGCGGGGGTGCCCTTCTTCCTCAACGACCGCCCGGACGTCGCCTGGCTCGCGGCCGCCGACGGCGTGCACCTCGGCCAGGACGACCTCCCCCTCGAGCTCGCCCGCCGGGTCGCGCCCGGTCTCCAGGTCGGCGTGTCCAGCCACACGCCCGCGGAGTTCGTCGCCGCGCTCGCCACGGACGCGGACTACGTCGCCGTGGGTCCGGTGTTCGCCACGTCGTCGAAGGCCGACGCCGCCCCGGTGGTGGGCCTCGCCACGCTGCGCTCGCTCTGCGCCGCCGCGGGCGATCGCGCGGTGGTGGCCATCGGGGGCATCACCCTCGCCAACGCCCGTGAAATCCGCGCCGCTGGAGCGAGGGCGGGTGCCGTCATCGGCGCGTTGCTGGTAGACGACGCCGAGGTGACCGCAACGTCGCGCGCACTCCACCGCGCCCTCAGCGAAGGCAGCTAAGACCCTCCCGATGCTTGACCCCATTTCCCTCGGACTCCTGATGGCCATCGGCGCGGGCGGCGCGGCCGCGGTGGCGCGGTGGCGGCGAAGGCGCGAGCGGCCGAGCGCGGCGCCCGCGAAGGCGACCGAGGCGGCGGCGCAGCGGACGGGCCCGCAGGTGTCGCGCGAGGCGGGCGCCTACCGGGTGGACGAGGTGCTGCTGTTCATGGGGGAGGAGTACTGGCTGGCGGGGGAGCTGGCGCTGGTGCGCGAGGGGACGCCCGCGCTCACGCTCTTCGTCGCCCCCGAGCGGGCGCAGGACCGCTGGCTCGCCGCCCCTCGCCAGGGCGACGTGCTCTACGCGCTGGTGGCCGACGCCGCGCTCGCCGACCTGGGCTGGCCCGGGGTGGAGGTCCCCAGCGCGGGAGGGACCATGCGTCGGGTGGAGGAGGGCGCGTGCACCATCGTCCCGAGCGGGGAGGTGCCGGAGGGCTGGTCGGGCGCCGGGCGGTACGCGGTGTTCCGGGCGATGGAGACCGTGGCCGTGGTGGTGGAGCAGGGGAGCAACCGGCTGGCGCTCAAGGGCAAGACGGTTCCGCGACGGATGGTCGAGCGGATGGGCTGAGCGCAGGGCGCTCGCGTCTACCTCCCGGCGCGCCGACGGCGACGCCAGCGACGAGCGACGCCGAAGACCGTCGCGCCCAGCAGCGCGAGGCGGGGGTCGAAGAGCGCCGCCGTGGCGGAGTAGCTCGACAGGTCGTGGGTGTTGGACACGTCGGGCAACCCCGAGACGAACATGAACTCCGGGTCGCGGTCCATCGAGGCGACGCTGACGGTCGTGTACATCCGGGTGAGGTAGGGCCGCTCGGGGATGAGGTTCTGCAAGGGGACCGTGAAGAACTGCCGGGCGTTGGGGGGCAGCGGGCCGGCGTACTCGGTCACCCAGGCGCGGCCTCCGGCGTCCTGCACGGCGGTGGTGACCACCTGGTCGTAGGTGACGGTCACCCCGAAGCGGGAGGGGCCGAGGCGGGCGACCTCGGCGTCGGGGACCGTGGTCTGCGCGAAGTTGGAGGGCACCGCGCGGGTGTCGGAGATGATGTACGTGAGCACCGGGAGCGTCGGCGTGGTGGCGATGCGGGTGAGCCGGAGCGGGACGCAGGGCGATCGGCCCGAGTAGGTGAAGGCCAGCGGGGACACCAGGAAGGACGAGACGCCCTGCACCGCGGAGAGGCGCACCGCGAGGAAGTACTTCTGCTCGCGGACATACTCTCCGATGATGGGCTCGGCCTCCGGGGGAGTGAGATATCGATTGGTGTTGAGCCAGGTGCGAAGGGCCGACGGGTCGTCCGAAGAGACCACGTCATAGCGGAACATCCCGGTCTCCCCGCTCGCCCACACCCGCACGCCCGCCGTCTCGTCCGGCGCCGCGGAGCCGAGCGTGGCCGAGTCGCTGCTGCCGCAGCCGAAGCCCGATCCGCTCGGGGAGAAGCGCTGCTGGTTGGCGAAGATGTACGTGGGCTGGGTGCTCTGATCGATGATCCCGAAGATCGAGGTCGCCTCTTCGTGGATGTTGCGGGGAACCGACTCCAGCGGCACCACCCAGGCGAAGCTCGGGTCGTTGCCCTGCGCCTGGATCTGCACCACCGCCGTGTTCTCCCCGCCGCCCCCTCGGATGAAGAGCACCCGCTCGGCGTTCTGGATGATGGGGGAGTTGGAGCAGAAGGTCCCCCCGCAGGCCTCGGCCGCGTGGTGAAGCGTGAGCGTCGAGAGCGCGGCCAGCACCGCCAGGTGGAGTCTCATGGTGAGCGCAGCCCAGTGCAGCAAGCGCGCCGCCGGCTCCGATGTTCGCGCCGCCGCTGGATCACGGGCCGTGACCGCCTTGGCCCGTCGCCGGGGGAGAGGGCCGTGGCGGCACTGCTGTGGTCGCATCGCAACAGGGCTCCTGCTACACACGGCCGGTGACCGATCGCGTCCGCGTCGCGCTCCGCCTGGGCGTCTCCCTCGCCGCCGCGGCCCTGCTCATCGCCCTGCTGCGCCCGGCGCTCTCGCACGGTCCCATCACGCTGCACCTCACCGGGCTCCCCTTCGCGCACCGGCTCCCCGATGACCTCCGCCAGCCCATCGAGCTGCTGCGCCCGCAGTCGCTCTACGGCCTCGCGCTCTTCCCCTGGTTCGTGCTCTTCGCGGTGGCCTCGCTCGCCGATCTCGCCCCCCTGCAGCGCGTCGTCGCCACCCTCGCTCGCACCAGCCTCCTCGGGCTCCTGCTGGTCGCGCTCTCTCAGCCGACCTCCACCCGGCAGAGCGCCCGGGTCTGCACGGTCTTCCTCGTGGACGTCTCGGAGAGCGTCCCCGACGCGGCCATCGCGGGCTTCCATCGCACCGTCGAGGAGGCCCTCCGTCTGCCCGGTGAACGGCTCTCCCGCGTGGTGCTCTTCGCCCGCCGCCCGGTGGTGCTCGACCTCCCAGCCCGCGTCGACGCCGCGCACCCGCTGCCTCCCTTCGACCCCTCGCGCGTCGGCTCCCGCACCGGCACCGACCTCGCCAGCGCCCTCTCCCTCGCCTACGGGCTCTTCCCCGCCGACGCGCTGCGGCGCGTGGTGGTGCTCTCCGACGGGGTGCAGACCGACGGCGACGCGCTCGCCGAGGCCCACCGCGCGGCCCGCTTCGGAGTGCGGGTGTCGGTGGTGCCTTCCAGGGTTCCGGCTCCCGCGGAGGTGGCCATTCGCGAGCTGAGGCTGCCCGATCGCATCCGGGTCGATGAGCCCTTCGAGGCGCGGGTCTCGGTGTTCTCGACCACCGCCACCACGGCGACGGTCACGCTCTACCAGGGTGAGACCGTCAACGGCCTCGACGGAGCACGCACCGTCGCCCTGGTCCCTGGCATCCAGGAGGTGCGCTTCCGCTCGGTGGTGCGCGTCCCGGGAGACGTGACCTACGCCGCGCGCATCGCGGCCACGGCGGGCGATCGCTTCGCGGAGAACAACCGCTTCGCCACCGCGGCCACGGTGCCCGGGCGTCCTACGGTGCTCTACGTGGAGGGCGATCCGGCGAGGGCGCAGTGGTTTCGCGGGGCGCTGGCCAACGGCGAGTTCGAGGTCGAGCTGCGCGGCGCCAACGGGGTCCCTCAGTCGACGAGGGAGATGGAGCGATTCGACTTCATCGTGCTGAGCGACGTGGCCGCGGAGTCGGTCCCCTCCGCCGCGCAAGACGCGCTCACCCGATATGTCCGTGAGATGGGCGGCGGATTCCTGATGGCGGGCGGCGACCACGGCTTCGGCCTCGGGGCCTGGCAGGGGACCGCCGTCGAGCGCCTGCTCCCGGTGCGGATGGAGTCCGCCCGGCGTCGCGACCAGCCCTCCCTCGCGCTCGCCCTGGTCATCGACCGCTCGGGATCGATGCAGGGCAACCCCCTCGTGCTGGCGCAGTCCGCGGCGGTGGCGACCGCGCGCGCGATGGCGCCCGACGATCTCCTGGAGGTCATCGCCTTCGACAGCGAGCCCGACCGCGTGGTGCGGATGCAGGCCGCCCGCAACCGCGCCCGCATCGAGAACGAGCTCCGTCGGCTGCGGCCCGGCGGCGGCACCGCCATCTTCCCCGCGATGGACGCCGCCCAGCAGGACCTCGCGCTCACCCGCGCGGTCACCCGCCACGTGATCCTGCTGACGGACGGGCAGGGGCAGCCCGACGAGCCATCGCGGCTGAGGGTGCTGGTGGACTCCATGGCCGCCGACGGGCTCACGGTGAGCACCGTGGGGCTCGGTCCTACGGTCGATCGCGAGCTGCTGGAGTCGCTGGCCCACCACGGCCGGGGGCGCAGCTACTTCACCGCCGACGCGAGCAACCTGCCGCAGATCTTCTTGAGGGAGACCACCGAGGTGTCGCGCAACGCCGCGGTGGAAGACCCGGTGCAGCCGAGGGTCGTGGGGAGCGCCGGGTTCTTGAGAGAACTCCAGGGGGCGCCTCCCTTCCTCTATGGATATGTGAGCACGCGCGCGAAGCCCGCTCCCGCGCAGGTGCTGATCGAGACCGACTCGGGAGAGCCGCTTCTGGCCCGCTGGCGGGTGGGCCTCGGGTGGAGCCTCGCGTGGACCAGCGACCTCAAGAACCGCTGGGCCGTGGAGTGGATCCGCTGGCCGCGCTGGCAGGCCTTCTGGACGCAGCTCGTGCGGGAGCACATGCGCACGCGCCGGCAGGAGGAGCTGGGTCTCCACGCGGAGGTGGTCGACGGCGAGGTGCGCGCGAGCGTGGACGCGATCCGTGACGACGACCGCTTCGAGAACGGGCTCACCTCCGAGCTGGTGCTGCGAGGCCCGTGGCCCGCCACGACGGAGCAGCGGGTGCCGATGCGCCAGGTGGGTCCGGGGCGCTACGAGGCGAGGCTGCCGCTGGAGCGCTACGGGGCCTTCTCGCTGCGGGCGGTGCACCGCCGCGACGGGCAGGTGGTGGCCGAGAGCCGCGGCCGGGTGGACCACCCTTACCCGAGGGAGTACGCCGCGCTCGAGCCGGACGTGGCGCTGCTGAGCGCCCTCTCGGCCGCGACCGGAGGGGCGACGGACCCGTCACCGCGCGCGATGTTCGACGCGGGCGGAGAGTCGCTGAGGCACCGGGCGCCGGTGTGGCGCTACCCGGTGATGCTGGCCATCGGGATGATGCTGATCGACCTGCTGCTGCGTCGGGTGCGGATCTTCGACCGGGGCTTCCGCCGTCGCTGAGGGAGTGAGCGCTGGGGACAGCATCGGGTTGCGGCGTCGCGGGCCATGTACGAAGAATGCGCCCGCGCAATGACCACCTCCCAAGACACCCGCGTTCCAGTGACCGTCCTCACCGGCTTCCTCGGCGCGGGCAAGACCACGCTGCTCAACCGCATCCTGTCCGAGCAGCACGGCCGGCGCGTCGCCGTGATCGAGAACGAGTTCGGCGAGGTGGGCGTCGACCAGGCCCTCGTCATCCGCGCCGACGAGGAGGTCTTCGAGATGAACAACGGGTGCCTCTGCTGCACCGTGCGCGGCGACCTCATCCGCATCCTCGGCTCGCTGGTGAAGCGCCGCGATCGCTTCGACCACGTGCTCATCGAGACCACCGGGCTCGCCGACCCTGGCCCCGTGGCGCAGACCTTCTTCGCCGACGACGAGGTGATGGCCCGCTACCGCCTCGACGGCATCGTGGCCGTGGTCGACGCGAAGCACCTGGAGCTGCACGTCGACGACAGCGACGAGTGCAAGGAGCAGATCGCCTTCGCGGACGTGGTCATCCTCAACAAGCTCGACCTGGTGAGCGCCGAGGAGGCCGCGCAGGTCGAGCGGCGGGTGCGCTCCATCAACGCGGTGGCGAAGGTGTTTCGCGGCGTGAAGGAGGTCCCGGTGGCGAGCGTGGTCGACGTCGGAGGCTTCGACCTCGACCGGGCCCTGGAGATGGAGCCCGCCTTCCTCGACACCGACGAGCACGAGCACGAGCACGAACACGACGAGCACGAGCACGAGCACGAGCCCGACCACCATCACGACGAGACGGTCACCTCGGTGGGCATCCGCTGCGAGGGCACGGTCGATGAAGAACGCTTCAACACCTGGATCACCGAGCTGGTGCAGGAGCGAGGCGCCGACATGTTCCGAACGAAGGGCGTGCTCCACGTGAGGGGCGAGGAGTCGCGCTTCGTGTTCCAGGGGGTTCACATGCTGATCGATGCGACGTCGGGGAGGCCATGGGGCGACGCACCGCGCTTGAATGAGCTGGTGTTCATCGGGCGGGGCCTCGATCGCGCGGCGCTGAATGCGGGGTTTCGCTCATGCCTGGTCTGACGGCGCTGCGGGGTGGCAAGCGTGAGCTGAAGGCCCGTTGGCGGGCGACGCTCTCGGACTACGCGCTGGGGGTGACGTGGTCGGGAGACGGCGGGCTGCTGGCGGCGGCGACGAGCACCGGCGAGGTGACGGTCTTCGACGGCGACACCGGGGCCGTGAAGTGGACCCGCGTGGTGCACCCCGAGGGGATGTGCACGCTGGCCTTCGCTCCGGGCGCCGCGTCGGTGCTGGCGACCGGCGGCATGGACGGCACCGCGAGGCTGCTGGACGCCTCCGACGGGCGGGAGCTGGCGTCGCTGCCTTGTGGCAAGGCCTGGGTGGAGCACGTCGCGTGGAGCCCCGATGGGAAGTGGCTTGCGACCGCGGCGGCGAAGGTGCTGCGGCTGTGGACCGCGGCGGGCGATCCGTGGATGGAGACGCCCGCGCAGGAGAGCACGCTCACGGGCATCGCGTGGCGGGGCGACGGCGCGGAGGTGGCGACGATCTGCTACGGGGGCGCCCGACTGTGGGGACTGGCCGAGCGGGGGAGCAGCCGACAGCTCGAGTGGAAGGGCTCGCTGGTGAGCGTGGCGTGGAGCCCCGACGGCGAGGTGCTGGCCTGCGGCAGCCAGGACTGCTCGGTGCACTTCTGGCGGGTGAAGACGGACATCGACTCGCAGATGACGGGGTATCCCTTGAAGGTGAAGTCACTCGCCTGGGACGCCGCGAGCACCATGCTGGCCACGAGCGGGGACGTCGACACGACGGTGTGGAAGTTCGAGGGCAAGGGCCCTGAGGGCAGCCAGCCGGTGACGCTCAAGGGGCATGAAGGTCCGGTGACGGCGCTGGCCTTTGCGCGGAAGGGCGGAGCGCTGGCCTCGGGCGGGGCCGACGGCGTGGTGGCGCTCTGGGAGCCGAAGAAGGGCCCCACGCCGAGAGGCGCTGGCTTCGGCGTCGCGGGGACGGAGGCGGGCGAGGTGTCGGCCGTGGCGTGGCGCGGTGATGGGAAGTCGCTCGCGAGCGCGGACGCCACCGGGGTCGTGACGGTGTGGTCCGTGGGCTGAGCGGCGGTTCAGCCTGGCGGGCGCAGCGGAGCGAAGACCCCGCAGCCGAAGCGCTGCCTCCCTCCGATGCCGAGGCACTGCACCCTCCGCGAGTCTTCCGCCGACAGCCCCCGGAGGATCACCGGGTAGCCCACGATGGTCTGCTGCCGGATGTGCAGCACCCTTCGCCCGTCGGGGTGCTCTCCCGCAGCCGCACCCTTCGGCGCGGGGATCTCCACCGAGGCCCGCACCCCCACCACGTCGAGCCTCCGCCGCAGGTAGGCCTCGAACTCCTGGCGGTCGGCGCCGTCCTTGAGCGTCACCATCCTCGCCCCGAGGTCGGCCACGGGCTCCAGCGGCAACACCCTCGAGGCCCCGACGGTCACCACGTGCCCTTCGATGCTGAGCGTCGCGCCCGCCATCGGCAGCACCCGATCGATGTACGCCGGGTCGACCCGCAGCCGCAGCGCCAGCTCGTCCGGCCGCAGCCGCAGCGCCCCGTCGCCGTCGGGCTCTCCCGGGATCGGATGCACCGACAGCCACGAGGCCCCGTGCAGGTCGTCGATGATCCTGCACATCGCCGCGAAGAGCGCGTAGCCGTGCTCCTCGGGCACCCGCTCGCCGGTGAGGGAGAAGGCCACGTCGACCCGCGCCGGGGGCTGTATCAATCGCGTTGCAGTGGGCTCACTCATCTCTTTCGGGCGAATCTACGGAGGTGGATCACCCCTATCCGCCCCGCAGCCTCGTCGCCGATAGTCGTCACTGAGCCCGCGTTCAGCGCCGCCTTCGCGGCCTCGAGCGCGCCCTCCGCCACCTCGCGCACCGCCACCGCCAGCGCGGGGTCCATCCCCGTCACATGGGCGCCGAGGCTCGCCACGAAGCGCGCGAGCACCAGGTGCCCCGCGACCTCGCCCTCCACCCTCATGCGATCGCCGCTCACGGTCTTCTTGAACGTGAACATCGCCGGGAGGTTGTCCTCGATCCACCGCTCCGAGCGGCGCACCTCGAACCAGAACGGCAGCCGCGCCGCGCCTCGGTACCCGTTGACCCCGCCGCGCTGAAACTCCTCGATCTCCGCCCTCGGCGTCTCTCGAAACACCACCGCGGGCCGCGTCGCCGTGTCCTGGATGCGGTCCACCCGGAAGACCTTGAGCGCCCCGCTGCGGTGGCACCACGCGATCACCCTCGGCGTGCTCGCGTGCTCCACCATCTGCGGCGAGACGTCGCGCCAGCTCAGGTCGCCGCTGTTCTGGCTGTGGTACTTGATCGCGAGGCACTGCCGCCGTCGCACCGAGTCGAGCAGCGCCCGCAGGTGCCGGTCGACCTCGTCGGGCATCGTCGCCGGGACGATCGCGTCCACGGCCTTCTCGCTCCATCCCCCCGCCGCCAGCAGCTCGCGCAGGAAGCGCTCCCTCCCGGGGCCCCGCGGCGCGCTCAGGATCAGCGCGTAGAACTCCGGCAGCAGCGCCTTGCGGATGCGCACGCTCCCCGCCAGCCACGCCTCCTCGAGCTTCCAGTACACCTGCGACCCCTGCCGCTCCGAGCTCAGCGGAATCTGCGCGTCACGGAGCGAGCGAAGCACCGAGCGCGTCGCCTCGGTGGTGAGTTCGAGCTCCCTCGCCAGCTCCGACTGCGCCCAGATCGACCGCTCGAGGAAGAGCCCGATGGCCTTCGTGGCCGAGTCCGATCCGCTCCTTCTCCCCATTCCCTATCCCCCCGTGACGAGCACACAATTTGAACATCTTGCAGGTTCGCATCGGCGCCCCTTCGAGGGCAATGACATCTTCCCTTGCGTCGTACCCACGCGCTCTGCTGACGCGCGCTCGGCCCCCGCTTGTGGCCCCCCGCGCTCACCCGGCATAGTCGCCCCCATGCCGTCGCCGATCCCGCCTGGCACCCGCCGCGCCCTCTCTCTCCTCGCGCTCTCCGCCTCGCTCGCCGCGTGCGGTGAGGTCACGACCGCGCCCTCGACCGACGCCTCGGTCGCAGCCGACGTCCCGCTCTCGACCGACGCCGCGCTCGCCGCCGACGCTCCGCTCGCGGTCGATGTCCCCCCAGAGCCCGACGTCCCCATCGAGACCTTCCACCCCGATGCCTCGTCCCCGATGGAGCCCATCACCGCGCCCGCCGACCAGTGGACCTGGGTGCCCTTCCCCGACAGCGCCTGCGGCAACGGTGAGCCCACCGGCATCGGCGTCAACCTCCACCCCGGATCACGCCGCGTGGTGATCTTCCTCCAGGGCGGCGGCGCCTGCTGGGACGGCTTCACCTGCTACGGCGTCCAGAGCGCGGTCAACCTCACCTCGGGCTACGGCCCGCGGCAGTTCGCGTCGGAGACCCGCGGGCTCTCGTCGTTCACGCTCTTCAACCGAGGCAACGCGCGCAACCCGTGGCGCGACGCCAACCTCGTCTACGTCCCCTACTGCACCGGCGACGTCCACGGCGGCGATCGCATCATCGAGCACCGCTGGGGCAACCGCGTCGAGCGCACCTTCCACGTCGGCGCGCGCAACATGGACGCCTTCCTCGCGAGGCTCTCCCGCACCTTCACCGACGCCGAGCGCGTGACCCTGAGCGGACTCTCCGCGGGAGGCTTCGGCGCGGGCATCCACTGGGAGCGCGTCGCCAACGCCTTCCCTGGCGTGCGCGTCGACCTGCTCGACGACTCCGGGCCCCCGATGTCACCCCCCGCCGACCGCTGGGCCCAGTGGCGCACCACCTGGAACGTCCAGCTCCCGGCCGGATGCCCCGAGTGCCGCGACCACCTCGACGCGCTGCTCCCCTACTACGCCCGTCGCTTCCCTCCGCCCGCGCGCTTCGCCCTGCTCTCGTACACGCAGGACACCACCATCAGCGCGTTCTTCGGCGTGACGCCCGAGCAGTTCCAGACGCAGCTCGCGGAGGCCACGCGGCGGCTGCTCGCCCCGATCCCCAACGCGCGGCACTTCTACGTCGACGACCAGGGCCACGTGCTCATCGGCAGCAACGGCACCGCCCGCGGCGCCGACGGAACCGTCCTCATCGACTGGCTCGGCCGCATGAACAACGACGACCCGGCCTGGGCCAACGTCGAGCCCTGAGCGGGCTTCAGCCCTCGCCGAGGGTCACGTCGTGCCGGGCCCTGCAGTACTCGCAGGTGAGGTAGGTCTGACCCTTCACCGGCGGCTGCATCCCGGCCCCGCAGGTCTCGCACTTCTCCGGCCACTTCACCGGAACCCCCACGCGGCTCCCCGCAGGCATCGGCCCCTGGTAGCGCCCTCGCTCCAGGTCCCCGGAGCGGATCTGCTCGATCACCGTGTCGACGTCCGCCGCGCGGTCGTCGTCGAGCTCGAGCGTCACCGATGTCGGCCCGCCGGACTGAGGGTGCAGCCGCAGCGACAGCACCTGGTCCTTGATGAGCAGCCCCCGCTCGCTGGCCTCGGAGCCGATGAGGTGACCCACCAGCGCGTCGAGCAGCAGCTTGCGCCGCGTCTCGGTCTTCGAGGCGAAGAACACGAACGACCGCTCGAGCACCACCTCCTCCTGGTACTCGAAGCGGAGCCGGTGCGCGGTCAGCATCAGCAGCCCCTCGACCTTGCCGCTGGGATGGTCCTCCCAGGTCGCCTTGGCCGCGAAGATGGGGTTCTCCTCGGGCTGCATCGTGAAGCTCGCGCCCTCGAACTGGTCGAGGGTCCAGTGCACCCGGGTCATCCTCGTCGACAGCGCGTCGACCGCCCCGATGAACTGCGCCGCCCCCGCGAGCACACGCCCCTTCGCGGCGCTGATCGCCTCGTCGAGCCCGCGCGCCTGCGCCGCCACGCTGTTGATCAACCCCTCGTTGCGCAGCACGTCCCCGGAGGCCGCCCGACGCACGTCGCGCTCCAGCGCGCTCACCTGTCCCCGCAGCGCCGAGGCCGCCCGGGCCGACTCCGCGCGCGCCCCCTCGAAGGCCGCGCGGGCCTGCGACTGCGCCGCGGTGCCGAGGCGCTCCAGGTCGCCGCCCCAGACGTAGCCCCGCGCCCTCGCCCTCGCGACGCTCTCCGCCAGGGCGTTGAGCGCCGACACCCGCTGGTTGATCTCCCCGAGCGCGTCCTCGAAGGAGAGCCGCCCCGCGGCGCTGCTCGCGATCGACTGCGCGTAGGCGAGCTCGCCCGCCAGGGTCATCCGCCGAAGGTCTTTGTCTGAAGGTCCGTACGAGGCCATCCACGCGCTCCGTCTACTCGGGCTCTGCGACCCGCCACCGGCCATCTTCCCGCACCAGGCGAGCCAGCGACCGGCCGCCCGTCCCATAGGCCATCGTCGCCCGATCGCCGGCCACCTCGATGGTGCGCCCGCGCGCCAGCGCCTCGCGAAGCCCCCGGGTCACCGACTGCACCCGCGCCGCGTCCGCGCCGCCGAAGCCCGCCTGCAGCCGCGCCTCCGGGGTGACGCCCGCCGCCGCCGCCGCCCGCGCGATCGCCTCGCGCACCGCCGACGGAGCCAGGGTCAGCAGCACGTCCCAGCGCGACCGCTCGTGCGCGCGAACGTACGACCGCAGCGCCTGCGCGGGCGTGTGCTGCCCATAGAAGTCGAGCGCGCTCGGGTCGAGCCTCCACCGGCCGCCCTCCTCGATGAGCGTCAGCGTCTCGCCCGACGACAGCTCCAGGTGCGCCGTCACCGGGGCCTCGGGCTCCAGCTCGCCGTACGCTCGGATCGCGTCGGCCAGCTCGTCGGGGCGCTCCCTCGCGGTCGCCTCGAAGCGCTCGAAGGGCATCGACTCGCGCGCCGCCGTCGACAGCATCCCCCAGGCGTCGCGCATCCGTCCGTCGCGCAGCGCCTCGGAGTACGACTGGAGCACCTCCGTCGGGCCGCCCGAGCGCGACGCGCACCCGGCGCCAGCGAAGATCCCCAGGAGCAGCAGCGTGCGGGTTCGGTCGTTCAAGGCCGGGCGAGCCTAGTGCACGCCCCGGCACCAAACAACCGGCTCATCGACCCCGCAGGAGGTCACGGCGTCTGCGAGAGACGGATGTGGATCCGCGGATCGAGCTCGGCGGCCTCGATCGGAGTCAGCACCTCGATCAGCCGGGCGAGCTCCTCGTTCGGCAGGTCGCCATAGAACTCCACGAGCGCGCAGGCGACGGGCAGGCGCAGGTCGTCGTCGTCGGCTCCCTGTTGAAGGAGCCGGAAGGCCACCCGCGCCATGGCCGCCTGCCAGCGCCGCGTGGTGCGGTGACGGCCGGCCTCCAGGCTCAGCAGCCCGTCGGCCACCAGGCGCTGGAGGGTGTCGGGGCTAGTGCCTTCCACGCTCGACCCCGGGGCTGCTGGCGGACGCCGCGATGGGCCTGTGGGCCTTCGCGTACGCGACGATGCTCGCGAGCTCCCTCTCGAAGGTCTCGTCGTCGACCATGGCCGCGTTGAGGTAGGTGCTGCCCATCATCGTGAGCCCTGCCATGGCGCTGGCCTCCGCGATCTCCTCGTCGGTGGCGCCGTGAAGCCGCGCCCCCTCGGTGTGGTAGAGCGCGCAGTACCGGCAGCGCGTCGCCCCGGCGACCCCGAGGCCGATGAGCTCCTTGTACTTGTTGGGGATCTTCGTCTCGGCCAGCGCGAAGTCCCGCAGCAGGGCCCAGAAGCCGTCGAGGGCGGTGTCGGGCAACTGGCGCGCCCAGCCGGGCACCAGCCCGAGGCTCCGCTCGATCTCGCGATGGAGTTCGTTCTTCCTGATCAACGCTGCCATGGAATCGACTCCTCTCCGTGACGTGTGATCGCAGACCCGCCGCGCGCGGGTCATCCCGTGCCATCGCCACCCCGATGGTCGCGCTACTGCTGGGGCCTCGCCCCGGCCATCGCAAGCAGCGAAGCGCCAGCGCGACGCTCTCTCCACGAGGGCGATTGACGCGTGCTGCGATCAGCTCCAGTCAGCGGCGGGATCTACGCGAGGGACGTGTGGACCCGACAATTCCAGGGGAGGTCTCCGATGGCACTGTTTGCAATGGCGGTTCCCATTCCTGCGGGCAAGACCGAGGCGTGGAGGGGATTCATGAACGAGCTCAAGGGCGCCCGTCGCGCGGGCTTCGCCGCCTCGCGCAGGGCCCTCGGGGTGCGTGAGCGCACCTTCATCCAGTCGACCCCGATGGGCGACATGGTCATCGTGACGCTGGAGGGCCCCAACCCCGTGGCCGCCTTCCGAAACTTCGGCCAGGGGAGCGACTCCTTCACCCGGTGGTTCGTCGAGCAGGTCAAGGAGATCCACGGGCTCGACCTCACGACACCGCCCCCCGGGCCGATGCCCGAGATGGTCATCGACTCGCACGCCGACTGACGCCTCACCCTCCCTCACGGCGGGCTACCCGCGCTGAGATTGTGCGACATATTTTTGCGGAGAGCTCCGCCGCTCTGATAACGGCGGAGGCCATGGGTACCTCAGCTCGCGCGCTCGCTCGTAGTCCGCGAATCTCCAGCGCCCCGACGTCGCTCCGCCCCTCCCAGGCGCCGTCCGTGGTCGGACCCTTTGACCTCGTGACCCGTATCGGCGGCGGGACCATGGCCTCGGTGCACCTCGCGCGTCACCGGCAGCTGCCGGAGATCGTCGTGGCGCTGCGCCGGATGCACCCGCACCTCAGCCTCGACGAGAGCTTCGCCCCGATGTTCATCGACGAGGCGCGCATCATGACCGCGCTGCGCCACCCCAACGCCGTGTCGCTCTTCGAGGGCGCGAGCGAGGGCGCCGAGCTCTACACGGCGATGGAGTACATCCAGGGCGACTCGCTCGCCGCCGTGCAGCAGACCGCCACGGCGCTGCGCCGCGTGCTCCCGACGAGCATCGTGCTGCGCGTGCTCGCCGACGCGCTCGAGGGCCTGCACGCCGCCCACGAGCTGCTCACCGACAAGGGGCTCCCGATGTCCGTGGTGCACCGCGACGTGTCGCCGCAGCACATCCTCATCGGCGTCGACGGCGTGGCCCGCATCTCGGGCTTCGGCAGCGCGCGCGCCGAGGGCCGCGTGGCCTTCACCTCCCCGGGGATGCTCAAGGGCAAGCTCGCGTACATGGCGCCGGAGGTGCTGCAGGCGCAGCGCTACGACCGCCGGGCGGACGTGTTCTCCGCGGGCGTGGTGCTCTGGGAGGCGCTCACGCTGCAGCGGTTGTTCCCGTCGCGCACGGGCTTCAGCGAGTCGCGGCTTCGGGCGCGCGAGGCCGCGCTGCCGCTCGCGTCGGTGCGGGGCGACCTCCCCGACGCCCTCTGCGCGGTGGTGATGCGCGCGCTCTCCATCGACCCCGCAGAGCGCTTCGCCACGGCGAAGGAGTTCGCGGAGGCGCTGCGCTCGGTGGCCCCCTCGCGGCTGGCGACCGAGGACGAGATCGGGGCCTTCATGGAGTCCGTGGCGCGCACCCGCATCGCCCGGGAGCGCTCGGCGCTGCGGGCGACCGACCCGTCGGTGACCCGGGAGTCCTTCGAGATCATGCCCGAGGTGCCGAGCGCCGCCCGGCCGAGCGACCCCCCGGAGGAGAAGAGCGCCCTGGCCAGCGACTCGGGCGTCCGGCCGGTGCAGCGCAAGAGCATCCTGCGGGGGCCGACGCTGCCGGGGCGAGGGTTCCGCGGCTTCGTCGAGCCGCAGGTGTCGGCCGAGGCCGTGGCGCCGAAGGGCTGGCGCACCGAAGACGTGCCGGTGACCGCCGTGCCCGACGGCGCGAAGAAGCACGACGCCGACGTGGTGCTCGAGCCCGCGGTGAAGCTCGCACTCCCGGAGCTGCCCGAGATGGCCGAGGCGCCGACGCAGAAGTGGACGCCGCTCTCGGCGCCGCCTCCCGCGCCGGTGGTCGCCTCGAAGGGCGCCCGGCGCTGGGCGCTCTGGCTGGCCGCATCGGTGCTGGCGCTCGGCGGCGGCATCGCGGCGGGCGGCGTCGTGGCGGACGTGTTCCTTCACTGAGCGAGCTTCGAGGGCGGCGCTTGCCCGCGTGGGGGCGCCGCGCGAAGCTCGACGGCCATGGGCGACGCCGCGACGGACCTGCCGGATTTCGAGACGCTCTACCGACAGATCCAGGCGCTCCCGGAGGGGGTGACGGGGGAGATCCTCGACCCGGGCGAACTCCGGACCATGGGGCGGCCTGGGAAGGGCCACCGGAGGGTGCAACGGATGCTCGTCGAGGCGCTCCGGGGGTTCGACGCCACGACGGGCGGCGCAGGTTGGTGGATCGAGGTCGAGGCGGAGGTGCGCTTCGGCGCGCGGCTGCTGGTGCCCGACCTCAGCGGCTGGCGCGTCGAGCGGGTGACCGAGCTGCCGGACGAGAACCCGCTGACGATCGTCCCCGACTGGTGCTGCGAGGTGCTGTCGCCGGGGAGCACCGCGCGCATCGACCGGCTGAAGAAGCTCCCGCGCTACCTCGCCTCGGGCGTCGGGCACGTGTGGCTGGTCGACCCGTCGCTGCGGCTGGTCGAGGTCTTCGCAGGGAGCGACGGGGTTCCGGTGCGCGTGGCGGCCGGAGGGGACACGGAGGTGCTGGCGCTGCCGCCCTTCGATGGGGTCTTCGACCTGGCGCCGTGGTGGCTGCCGTCGACCGAGGGGTGACGACGGCGTTGGGGGCGCTTCCACGAACGCGCATCGGGCTGGCGTCGCGGTTCAGCTCGCCGCGCGCATCCGCCTGAAGACCCACACCCCCAGGGCGATCGTCGCGACGGTCACGCCCACGGCGATCCACCCCTCGGACGACACCCGCCTGAGGGCGTCGAAGAGCCGCTGCCCGAAGTAGCTCACCGCCAGCAGCGGGATCACGTACCCGAAGAGCGACCCCCAGAAGTGCGTCGCGAAGCGCACCTTCGACACCCCGAAGAAGGCGTGCAGCAGCGGCGGCATCCAGAAGATCAGCCGCAGCGTGAACACCGTCGCGAAGGCCCTGCGCGCCAGGGCCTCGTCGTACCTGCGGAAGCGCTCTGGGATGCGGGGAGAGATCCAGTCGCGGGCGATGAAGCGCGCGAAGGAGAAGCCCACCACGCTGGCCGCCATGGTCCCCACCATCGAGAGCCCGAAGGCCACGGGCCACGGCCAGATGAGCGGCGCCGCCATGATGAACACCGTCCCCGGGACGCCGAAGGGCTGCAGCGCGCCGTAGGACAGCACGAAGGCCACGTAGCCCCACGGGCCGAGGGCCAGCAGCGTGGTCTTCACGCTCGCGGGGTCGGCGAACTGCCGAAGCACGCCGGTGCGCCAGGCGACCGCGAGCGCCGTGGCCACCAGCAGCACCAGCGCGACCTTCACCCTGCGCATCGCGCTCAGTCGCGCTCGGCGAGCAGATATCGGTTGGAGATGGCCTTGAACGACAGGCGCCCGTTGAGCGTGCGGCTGAACACCTCCGCGCGCGGCCGGATCACGATCCCCTCGCGGGGGTTCTTGGTGCCGGGGTAGACGCCGTCGGCGAGCGCGAGCAGCGCCTCCTGGTCGTGCGCGAAGGCCTCCCCCTGCTCGACGATGGGCACCGCGTCGAGGCCCATCTCGGCGGCGAGCGCGCGCATCTCCTCGTCGCTCAGAAAGCGCGCCGCGACGAGGTCGTACACGCTGAACACGTAGAGCCCGAGCGCCGCGAGCCCCAGCGGGTTCTTCTGGATCCCCGGGCCGCAGACCTCCCCCTGGAGGGCGTAGCGACCGCCGCACGCGCGCAGCTTCGCCTCGAGGTCGTAGCGCCGCGCGACGGCCCAGTACGAGTTGTTGCCCTCGGTGATCGACCAGTTGCGGCCGCAGGCGTGGAAGGTGCCGTCGAAGGGGTCGACGAGGAAGGTCGCGCTCGTGCCGTCGCACTTGAGCGTGGCGACGTAGGCGAGGCCGCGCAGCTCGTCGAGCACTTCGGGGGACGACTGCACGCGCATCTCGTCGGTCTTCGGCACGCACGAGGGAAAGGCGCACCGCAGGTCGCCGCCGCCCATCGGAACCGGCGGCTCGTACTTGCCGACGCCGAGGCGCTCGGTGAGGTCGTCGCCGTCAGGGAGGTCGGCCGGGAGATCGAGCTCGGCGAGCGTGACGAGCAGCCCCTGCGAGAGGCACCCTCGGAGCTTCATCGTGCGGATGCGAAACTTCGCCGGCCGCGTCCCCTCGGCGGGCTCGGCGCCCTTCGCGGTCCAGAGGAAGCGCATCGCGGCGAGGTCGGGGGGGATGGCGTCGATCTCGAAGAACACCCCGCGGTCGCCGACCCCGAAGGTGCCCTTCTTCACCACGCACTGCCACCCGTTGATCCGCACGGCCTCGATCGCGTCGGCCCCCGCGATGGGTACGACCTCGAGTACGCGCTGCACCGACGCCAGCTTCCGCTTCATGGCGCGAACTCATAACAGCGCGCCGGGCGCCGGTCATATGCCCGGTCAGTACGGGATGATCCGCCGCGCCGCGTGGGCGAGCACCACGGGGTAGAGCGCGAGGTTGCGCGCCAGGGCATACACCGGGCTGTATTCCGCCATCGCCGTCCGTCCGAGCCGGGCACCCGCCAGGTCGGCCGCGAGCGCCCGCAGGTGCGTCGGACCGAAGGGCCCGTCGTGGATGCGCCCGACGAGCGCGCCCGGCAGCGCCCCTTCGCCGCCCAGCGCGCCGCACCACGCGCCCACGATCGCGCCGATGGAGTCCGTGTCGCCGCCCGCGCGGATCACCGCCCCGATCGCCTCCATCGGGTCACGTCCCCAGCGCGCGAACGCATAGGCCGCGAAGGGCACCGTGTGCACCACGAAGCCCGTCGTCCCGAGGTCCCGCGCGGCGACGTCGGGCGCGGCGCCCTCGCGGGCCAGCGCCACCGCCCGCCCGATGGCCTCCGCCAGCGTGGCCTCGGTCACCACCGCGCGCGCTGCCTCGAGCGCCTCCGCGGGGTCGTCGTGCCTCAGCGCCATCGCCGCGACCTCCGCGACGAAGCGCGCCCCCTCCACGGCGCGCGCATCGGTGTGCGTGACCCTCGCGAGCGCGTCCGAGGTCGACCGCCGCGCGACCTCGTCGTCGTGGAAGAACACCCCGACGACGGCCGCGCGCATGGCCGCGCCGTTGCCCGCGGTCGCGACCCCGGAGCGGCGCAGCCCCACGGCGATGCGGGCGCACGCGCGCAGGGTCCCGAGCCCGATGCCCCACGGCAGCCGGAGAAACCACCCCAGAAGCGAGCGACGAAACGCCTGCACGAAGGCGTCGGTGTCGCGAGGGTGTCGCGCGAGGCTCTGCGCCACGAGGGCCGACTGCTCGGTGTCATCGGACACGAAGCCCACGAGCCCGAGCATGTGGAAGCGGTCGAGGCGGGGGAAGCGCCGCGCGATCACGCGAGGGGAGAGCATCTCCATGGGCAGCCCGAGCGCATCGCCGAGGGCGGTGCCGAGCAGGGTGCCCGCGAGGCGGTCGGGGAGGTCCATGGGATGAGTGTGAACGAAGGGGAGGGGGCGGGAGATTCCCGCGAGGGCGGCGATGCCTACGGAGGCGGCATCGGGATGATCTTGATCCTGCGCTCTTCGCCTTCGCCCTCGCTCTGGGTCTGGACGCCCTCGAACTTGGCGAGGGCCATGTGCACGGTGCGTCGCTCGCGCGGCGGCAGCGGCTCCATGAGGATGACCTTGCCCTCCTTCACGCAGCGCTCGCCGAGCTCCTGCGCCATGGTGGTGAGGGTGCGCTCTCGCCGGGCTCGGTAGCCGTCGGCGTCGACCACGAGGCTCGCGCGGTCGCCCGCGACGGTCTTGGTGGCGACGCGGTTGGCGAGCAGCTGGAGGGCGTCGAGGGTGACGCCCTTCTTGCCCACGAGGTGCTTGGAGTCGGGGCCGCTCAGCTCGAGGACGGTGTCGCCGCCCTCTTCGCGGACGTTGACGTCTGCGTCGAGGCCCATCGCGATGACGGTGTCCTTGAGGAACACGCTCGCGGCGTCGATGGCGCGGGGATCGAGCGGGCGGCGGGCGGAAGGGTCATTCTGATCAACCACGGTCATCTCCAGTCAGGGCCTTCACCTGGATCGCCTCGCCGCCACCGGTGCCGGTGCCCGACTTGTACTGATCCATCTGCTTCTTCGTGTACCACTGCTGCAAGACGCCGAGGACCGAGTTCACGAGCATGTAGAGCGCGAGCCCCGACGGCAGGAAGAGCGAGATCCCCGTCAGGAAGATGGGGAAGAAGTAGGTCATCATCTTCGCCTGCACCGGGTCCATGCCCTGCGGGGGCATGAGCTTCTGCTGCAGGAACATGATCGCCCCCAGCACCAGCGGCAGGACGTAGTAGGGGTCCGGCGCCGAGAGGTCGTGCCACCAGAGCACGAAGGGCGCGTGGAACAGCTCCACCGAAGTCTGCAGCGTGGTGTAGAGCGCCCACCAGATGGGGAGCTGGGCGAGCTGCGGGAAGCAGCCGCTCAGCGGGTTGACCCCGTGCTTGCGGTACAGCTCCATGGTCGCCAGGGTCTTGGCCTCCTGGTTGTCCGCGAGGCGCTTGTTGATCTCGTCGAGCTCGGGCTTGAGCTTCGACATCATCGCCATGGACTTCATCGACTTGGCGAGCAGCGGCAGCAGCGCCACGCGGATGCAGAGCGTGAGCAGCATGATCGCGGCGCCCCAGTTGCCGACGATGCTGTGCAGGAAGCGCAGGAAGCGCAGGAGCTGGCGAGCGATGAACGAGAAGAACCCGAGGTTGACGGTCTCGGTGAGCCGCCTGTCCTCGGTGGCCGCCGCGAGGGTCTCGGGCTCCTTCGGCCCGAGGTACACCCTCGCCTGGTAGGTCTGCGACTCGCCCGTGCCGAGCGACGCGCGGGCCCAGCCCAGCGACGCCCCATACACGCTCCCCAACGGGTCCTGCCCCGGCGAGGCGACGCGGTCTTCGGCGAAGAGGCGGCAGCGCGCCTCGGCGTTGCCGCGCGGCACCACCGCGAGCTCGAAGTACGTGTTGTCCAGCGCGACGAAGGCCGCCCCTCCCGGGAGGGCGTCCTCCGGGCGGCGCTCGAGCAGCTTGTCGCGGCCCTCGCGAAACAGCTCCGTCCCATGCTTGCAGATGCCCTCGGCCACCTGCCACGGGCGCTGGAAGAACTTCCCGTTCTCGTCCTCGCGCAGCACCCACTGGTACACGGGCATCCGCGCCTCGACGTTGATCGGCGCGCCCCGGTTGGTCACCCGCGTCTCGACGTCCATCACGAAGGGCCGATCGGAGCGGTACGAGCGCACCACCTCGACCTCGCTGCCCTGCCACGTCAGCTCGACCTCGTGGTCGCTCACCTGGCGCCCGGTGAAGTCCTGGTACTGCGGCACCAGCGAGTCTTCCCCGCGCTTCACCGTGAGCTCGGTGCGCAGCGAGAGCAGGTCCTCGTTCCAGGTGGAGGCGAGGTTCATCCGGTGGTCGCTGCCGCGGACGCCGGTGCGCGGGTCGGCCGGGGCCTCTCGCATCACGAACTGCGCGCCGTTGAGCCGCACCGATCGCAGGCCGCCCGATCGGGTGGTGACCTCCGCGTCGAAGCCCGACCGCGCCGCGGTGAGGGGGCTACGAAGGTGGAAGGTCTGCTCGGCGGGACGCGCGGTCTCGGTGGGCGGCGGCGCGACGTTGCGCAGCGAGGGAGTGGGCCGCTGGGTGTTTCTCCCGAGGAAGAACCACACCGCCAACCCCCCGAGGAGGAGGATGGCGAAGGTGCGCAGGTTATCTTTCATGGACGTCCGTCCGGCGGCGCGTGGGCGTCGCAGTGGCAGTGGAGTGAAGGCGGGGGATCATAGCCGCCGGGGTGAAACGGGTGGCACTTCACGAGGCGCCTGGCCGCGAGCCAGGAGCCCCGCGCGGGGCCGAAGCGCTCGATGCACGCCGTGGCGTATCGGGAGCACGACGGCTCGAAGCGGCAGACGTTGCCCAGCAGCGGGGAGAGCGTCGCGCGGTAGATACGCAGGAGTAGGAGTAGAAGGGAGCGGATCACGTCGCGGCACCTCCCGGGCCTGGCGAGTTCGACGGCGCCGAGGCTCTGGGGGTGCGATCACCGCCGCGGCGTCGGGCAAAGGCCGCGCGAATCTCTGCACACGCTTCTGCAAATGCAAGCGCGGGGCACGATTCTCGGGCGATGATCACGACCTCGCAGCCGAGCGGAAATAGCTCTGGATGCAGTCGGAACACCTCGCGCAGCACGCGACGGATCCGGTTTCGGCGGACGGCGTTTCCGGTCTTCTTGCTGGTGACGAGGCCCAACCGAGGGGGGTCGCCGTCGCCGCGTTCGCGGACGATGACGACCAGGTGGGGGGCGTGGAGTCGACGACCGGACTTCTGCGTGGCGAGAAACTCGTCGCGCCGCAGGATGCGTCGGGACTTGTCGAAGCCCGCGCTCATGGGAGGGTCGTGACGGGTGATGATGCTGCGGAGGGATAGAGTCGCCGTGGAGGCGGCCGCCGACTACTTCTTGTAGTTGGTGACCGAAAGGCGCTTGCGGCCCTTGGCGCGACGGTTCTTGAGGACCGTGCGGCCCCCGGCGGTTGCCATCCGGGCACGGAAGCCGTGGGTGCGGGTGCGGTGGACGCGGCTCGGTTGATAGGTGCGCTTCACGATATTACTCCTCTAACGGGCCGCGGAAACAAACACGCGACTGGGGCCATGTCAAGCCTTACCCCCGGCGAGCAGAACTCGCTGCCAGAGGTGACCGACCATGGGCGCCCCTGTACCGCCTCATCCCGCGGACTTCAAGAGTCCCGCGTCCAGGAAAGAGAAGGCCCCGTCGCGCCCGAGGATCACGTGGTCGAGCAGGGGCAGCTCGATCGCCGCGCCGACCTCCGCCACGCGCCGCGTGAACTCCGCGTCTTCCGGGCTCGGCGTCGGGTCGCCGGAGGGGTGGTTGTGCACCAGCACCATCGAGGCTCCTCCCTCGCGCACCGCGAGCGCGAACACCTCCCTCACGCCCAGCGCGACGCCCGCCGGGGTGCCGTTGGCGAGCACCCGCTCGGCGATGAGCCGCTGCTTCACGTCGAGCACGAGGGCCATCACGCACTCGTCCGGCAGGTCGACCATGCGCGCCGACCAGCAGCGCACGATGTCCCGGCTGGAGGTGAAGGGCATCCGCCGAGGGGGCGCCGCGCCGCGCACCCGCTGGGCGAGCTCCCACGCAGCGAGCAGCCGAGTCGCCTGGTGCGGGCCGAGGTCGAGCGTGAGGGCGCCGACGCCGGTGCGCAGCAGGCCGCGCAGGCCGTCGTGCGTGGCCAGCAGGTGTCGTCCGAGGGCGTCGGCGGTGAGGCCCCCGCGGCCGCGGCCGAGCGCGAGGCTCAGCACCTCCGCGTCGCTCAGGACATCGAGGGGCACCCTCCGGTGCCGTGGCAGCGGGCGGACCGGGCGGGGAGAGAGGTTGTCATTGGCGGCTCTGGGCGACATGGCGAGGGCTGCAGACCAAGCCTCGTGCCGCGCGAAAACATCGGTAGAACAAGCGCCCGCGGGGTGGCGGCGGATGGCGGCGGGGTGGCGGCGGATGGCGGCGGGGTGGCGGCGGTCAGTCGCCCTGCTGGCCCTGCATCATGTCCTGCATCCGTCGGCGAGCGCCCCGCGCCTGGCTCTGCATGCCCGCGACCTGCGCCTGGGTCTGCCGGAGCTGCATCTGCGTGGTGGCGAGCTGCTGCTGCGTGGCGGCCTGGGACTGCTGGAGGCCGGAGACCTGCTGCTCGAGCGCCGCGGTGCGCTGCTCGACCATCATCAGGCGCTGCTGGAGCGCCGCGAGGTCGGTGCTGGCGCCAGCGGTCGTCGGCGGTGGCGGCGGAAGCATGGGCGCGACGGATGGCGTCGGCGCGGGGACGACCGTCGCGCTGGCGGCCGGGGTGTCGTCCGATCTACGGCGGGCACAGGCGACGGAGAGCACGGCGAGAAGCAGGACGCGTAGGTGGAACATCGCTCTTTGCACAGGCCTAACGGGTTTTGCCCCGCGCGCGCAACGGCCCCCGCCGATTGGGCGCTAAGGCGCGCCGAGCAGCCGGGTGCGGGCGCGCAGCTCGAAGTTGGCGCGGTTCCCCTGGCCGCCGTCGCGCACGTAGACGTAATAGAAGCCCGCATCGAGCAGGCGCCCGAGGGTCTCCCGGGCTTCGGTCCCGCGGGCGGCGCTGATCACGTCGCCGCGGTGGTCTCGCAGCTCCAGGTCGATGTCCGTGTGGTCCGTCGGCCGGCCGGTGCCATCGATGACGAGCTCGAGGTGCAGCCAGCCGCGGGCGGGCATCTGCACCCGGTACACGCGCAGCGCGTCGAAGCCGTTCTGCGGACGCGCCCGGCCGCCCGAGGGCGCCGGGTTGGTGAGCCCGTCGATCTTGCCACCGACCACCCCGGGGACGGGCAGGTTGGCCGGCCAGTCCTCGCCCTCGTCGCGCGGGACCATCTCCGTCGGCTCGTGCGTCCGCTGGAGCATCGCGAGCAGCGCGTCGCGCGGCACCGCGGGGCTCTCCCCCGTCGAGATCTGCCGCAGGAAGGTCCCCAGCGCCGGGTACGCCCCGGGCTGGTCGCGCCAGGACATCATCGCGCGCATCACCACCGCTGGGGCGATCGCGACGCCGTCGTGGTCGTCGTCGGCGTACCCGTCGCTGCCGTCGATGAGGTCCCAGAGCACGTCCGAGACGCTCATCTCGTTGCCGATGCCTCGCGCCCCCGGCGTCGGGTGCTCGAGGTCGTGGTCGACGCGCAGGCTCCCCTCGGGCTCGAGCCCGATGGTGTCCTGGTAGTGAGGGTCGCGCCGCACGGCGCTCGAGAACCACGTCGCTCGCCCCTCCTCCCAGGCGAGCCCCGGGTCGATGAGGTAGCCCGCGGGGTGCGATCCCCCGGTCGAGGAGTTGGAGGAGAGCCGGTCGAAGACGAAGTGGCCGAGCTCGTGGAGGATGATCCCCTCGTCGTGCTCGTCGGTGTCCGTCGAGCGCTGACGCCCGGGCGATCCGCCGAGGAGCTCGAGGCAGAAGCGCCCCGAGCGGGCGGGCCGCTCTCCCCGGTAGAAGCTCCACTCGGTGGTGACCCCGCGGCCCCAGTAGACCACCAGCGGAGGCAGCGTCTGCCCGGTCCACGAGCGCGTGGCGTCGAGGCCGGTGAGGATCGTGTCGGCGATGTGGAAGGCCCCGGCGATGCCGTCCGGCGTGGCGTCCGCGGCCACGAGCTCGATCGCGCGGCTGGCGTCCGGGCGGCTCAGCCTGAGCGCGTGGGTGACCGAGCCGTCGCCCTGCGGCGAGACGCGGACGTCGCTGCCCTCGCGGCTCACATGGGCGAGCACCGCGATGGCAGAGACCCTCGCCGGAGCCTGCAGGGTGAAGCGCCCCTCGGCGTCGGTGACGGTGCGGGAGAGCTCCCGGTGCGAGGCGTCCTCGGCGACCACCTCGACGAAGCGCGCGGGCCTGGACTCCAGGGCCGCCGAGGCGCCCTGGAGCGTGGGCCGTCGGGCCTCGTAGCGCACGACCCCCTGGAAGGTCGCGGGGGGCCCGAGGTCGACGGGGGGCGGCGCGATGGCTGCGCTGTTTGTGGCGCGGGCGGTGGTGCAGGCGGAGAGCGCGAAGGAGAGGAGCAGGGCGTGACGCTTCAGCACGCGGGCAACGGTAGCACCTGCGGAGGAGTCCGCGCCCGGCCGGAGGGTCTGCTAGGGTGCGCGCCGATTCAGGCGACCGATGAAGATCCGCAAGCTCGAGCTGCAGGGTTTCAAGTCCTTCGTGGACCGCACGGTGCTCACCTTCGAGCACGACGTGACGGCCGTGGTGGGGCCCAACGGCTGCGGCAAGAGCAACACCGTCGACGCGATCCGCTGGTGCATGGGCGAGCAGAGCGCCCGTCACCTGCGCGGCAAGTCCATGGACGACGTGATCTTCAACGGGTCCGACAGCCGTCCGCCGCACCCCTTCGCGGAGGTCACGCTCACCTTCGACAACCGCGACGGCCTGGCGCCCCCGGAGTTCGCGGCCTACGCGGAGATCGCGGTCACCCGCAAGCTTACCCGGGATGGTAACAGCGAGTACCTGATCAACAAGACGCCGGTGCGCCTGATGGACGTGACCAACCTGTTCCTGGGGTCGGGCGCGGGCACCAAGGCGTACTCCATCGTCGAGCAGGGCCGCGTCGGGCTCATCGTCACGTCGAAGCCCGAAGACCGGCGCGCGCTGCTGGAGGAGGCCGCGGGCATCACCCGCTTCAAGGCCCGGAAGAAGCTCGCCGAGCGGCGGCTGGAGCTCACGAAGCAGAACCTCCTCCGGGTGAGCGACCTGCTCGGGGAGATCGAGAAGGGCCTCGGCACCCTCAAGCGCCAGGCGCAGAAAGCCGAGCGATACCGGCAGCTCAAGGCCGAGCAGCGGGAGCTCGAACTCTTCCTGGCGAGCCACCGGTTCACGGCGCTGTCGGTGCAGGGCGAGGCGACGCGGCTCGCGCACACCACCGCGAGCGCGAAGCTGGAGGGGACGCAGGCCGCGCTGCTCCGCGTGGAGGCCGAGGGCGAGGGGCTGCGGGGGCAGGTGTTCGCGGCGGAGACGACCCTCGAGCGCGCGCAGAACCACGCCTTCGCGGCGGACAACGAGGTGCGGCGGGTCGAGGCCGAGCTGCAGCGGGTGCGCGACCAGCGGGCGGCCGGGCAGCGGCGCGAGGTCGACGCGCGGCGAGAGCTGCTGGAGGTCGAGGCCAGCAACCTGACGCTGGCGACGGAGCGCGACGCGCTCGCCCGGGAGCTCGACGCGGTGGCGGCCTCGGAGGCCGAGGAGATCGAGCGCCTGGCCATCGCCGAGGAGCGCCTTCGCGAGGTGCGCGACCACCTGGCCTCGGTGGACGCCGAGCTGCGCGGGCACCGCGAGTCGTCGCTGCAGGCCGAGCGGGCGCTGGCGACGGCGGAGGCCACGAGGGCGGGCGTCGCGCGGCGGCTGCGGGAGGCGGAGGAGCGGTCGGCGAGGCTGCGCGGAGAGGCGCGGTCCATCGAGCGGCGCATCGGGGAGATCGAGCGCGAGGGCGCGACGGCCAACGAGACGCGCGACCGGCTGAAGGCCGAGCGAGAGCAGATGGCGGCGCGGCGGGCGGCGCTGGAGGCCGAGCAGGGGCCCGCGAGGGCCGCGCGCGACGGGGCCGAGCAGGCGCTGACGGAGACCCGGAGGGAGAGGGAGCGGGCCGCCGCGAGGCTGACGGCGCTGCGCGAGGTGGCGAAGCGCCACGAGGGCGTCGGGCAGGGGGTGCGGGCGCTCCTCGACGGCAAGGACGGCGCGGTGCGGGGGCTCGCAGCCGATCGCATCGCGGCGGATGAGAAGTGGTCCAAGGCGCTGGCCGCGGCGCTGGCCGATCGGTGGCAGGACGTGCTGGTGGCCACCGTCGACGACGGGCTCCGGCTGCTGGAGTCGCTCAAGAGCAGCAAGAAGGGTCGCGCCGCGGTGGTCCCGGCGTCGGCCGAGCGGGCGCTCGCGGAGGCGGAGCTCGGGGCGCCGCCGCGGGGCGACGGGGTGCTGGGGCTGCTGCTCGATCAGGTCGAGGAGCCCGACGAGCTGCCCCACGCGGTGCGCTCGGCGCTGCGGGGCGTGGTGCTGGTCGAGTCGCTGTCCGTCGGGCTGCGCTGCGCGAGAGAGACGCCCGGGGCGTGGCGCTACGTGACCTCGACCGGCGAGCTGCTGGAGCCGGGCGGCCGCGTGGTGGGCGGCGTCCCGGAGGCCGCAGGCGCGGGGCTGCTGGCGACGCAGGCGGAGGTGCGCACGCTCGAGCCCCGGGTGGAGGCCCTCGACGACCAGGTGGCCGAGCGCACCGAAGCCCTCGACGCGGCGCGGGCGAGGGTGCGGGCCTCGGCCGAGGCGCTGGAGGCGGCGAAGGCCGACCTGCACGCGCAGGAGCTTTCGCTGGTGATGGCCGAGCGCGACGCGAAGGCGCACGAGGCCGAGCTCGCGCAGGGGCGGCTGCGGCTCAACGCGCTCGCGGCGGAGCTCGCGTCCTGCGACAAGGCCGTGGCCGACGCGCTGCAGGAGGACGTGACGCTCGACCGCTCCATCGCCGAGGCGACGGCGCGGCGAGACCGGGCGCGCGAGGGCTTGATGTCCGGCGAGGCGGAGGGCACCGCCTGGAGGTCGGAGGTCGACCGAGCGACGTCCCGAGCGACGGACGCCAAGGTGGTGGCGGCGAGGGCGAAGGAGCGGGCCAACGCGGCGCGCAACGCGGTGCACCGGCTCGAGCGATCGGTCGAAGAACTCCGCACCCGCGGAGAGCGCCTGCGGGTGGAGCTGGAGTCCCTGGGTGAGTCCGAGCGCTCGGCGGTGACGCGCGAGGCGGGGCTCATCGAGGCATCGACCACGGCCGCGGGTGAGGCGATGCGGCTGCGCGACGCGGCGCAGTCGGCGAGGCTCGCCTACGAGGCCGGGCGCGAGGCGCTGGGGCAGGTGGAGGGCCGGCTGCGGGACATCCGCGCCCGCAAGGAGGCGCTCACCCGGGAGTCGTCCGCGCTGGAGCTGCGGGCGCGCGAGGAGGCGCTGGCGATCGAGCACCTGGTGACGACGATCGCGGAGAAGCACCAGGTGGCGCTTCCCTCGGAGGTGGCCCGCTTCGCCGACCGCGAGGCGCCGACGGAGGCCGACAAGGCGCGGCAGACCGAGCTGGCGCGCACCATCGAGCGCCTCGGCGACGTGAACCTCACGGCCATCGAGGAGTTCGCGGCGCAGGAGAAGCGGCAGACCTTCTTCCGCGAGCAGAAGGCCGACATCGACCGCGCCGTGGCGCAGCTCGAGGAGGCCATCGGCGCGATGAACAAGGAGTCGCGCCGGCGCTTCCGGGAGACCTTCGACGCGGTCAACGCGCACTTCCAGGAGTTGTTTCCCCGGCTGTTTCGCGGCGGCAAGGGGATGCTCCAGCTCACCGACGACGGCGACCTGCTCGAGACCGGGGTGGAGATCGTCGCGCAGCCGCCGGGCAAGAAGCTGATCAACCTGGAGGCGATGTCCGGCGGCGAGAAGACGCTCACGGCGGTCACGCTGCTCTTCGCGCTCTTCCTCCACCGCCCGTCGCCGTTCTGCCTGCTGGACGAGGTCGAGGCCGCCCTCGACGAGGCCAACGTGATCCGCCTCGTCGACCTCGTGCGAGACCTCACGACGCACTCGCAGTTCATCCTGATCACCCACAACAAGCGCACCATGTCGATGGCCGACGTGCTCTACGGCGTGACGATGCAGGAGCCTGGCGTGTCGAAGCTGGTCAGCGTGAAGCTCCGCAAGGACGACGAGCGGCAGACGACCGCGGTGGCCTGAGGGAGGGCCTCAGCGCCCCCGTAGCTGCCACAAGATCGCGGCGAGCAGGGCGAGGGCGCCGAGCCCGAACGCGAGCCAGTGACGCCGCTGCGAGGGCTTCGGGGGCGGGGCCGTCAGCGGAGCGTACCTCACGGGCGCGGCATACGAGGGGGTCGCCCGCACGACCTGCGGCGCCACGGGATCTGACACGGGCACGGACACGGGCTCGGGCTCAGGCACCGCGCTCTCGGGGATCTCCGGCGGAGGCTCATCGAAGAACGCCGACAGCGCGGCTGGCGGCGCCTCCGCCGGGGCGCTCGCGGGGGAGGGAGCGGTCGCGCGGATGCCGCTGACGAAGCGGGCGCGGATGTTGGCGAAGGGCTCGATGCGGGTGACCTCGTCGGAGAGCTGCGTCGGGAGGTTGGCCGCGAGCGGGGACATCTGATGCTGGCGGGTCTCGGCGACGAGCTCGATGAGCCGCACGAGCTCCTGCTCCGGCGGCGGCCCCTCGGTGAAGATGAACGCCGAGAGCGCCTCGCCGAAGTCTCGCGCGGACTGGTAGCGCTGCGCGGGGTCGGGGTGCAGCCCGCGGTGGAGCATCGCGAGGAACGTCTCAGGAAGCTCCGGGCGTACCGTCGCGGGGTCCACGATGAGGCCGCGGCTGATGCGCTCGAGCAGCAGCGGGAGCGGAGCGTCGGGGAAGGGCGGCTGCCCCACGGCGAGCTCGTAGAGCACGGCGGCAGCGGCGAACACGTCGCTGCGGGCGTCGACCGCGTGGCCTCGCACCTGCTCGGGCGAGAGGTACGGGTACTTGCCCTTGATGACGCCGGCCTGCGTGGACGACGGGCGGTCGGCGGAGCGCGCGAGGCCGAAGTCCGCGAGCTTCACCTCGCCGTCGTACGAGAGCAGGATGTTGGAGGGCGAGACGTCGCGGTGGACGATGCGCAGCGGCTTGTCGTCGGCGTCCGTGGCGCGGTGCGCGTGCTCCAGGCCCTCGCAGAGCTCCCGGGTGATGAACGACGCGACCTTCGGCGAGGGCAGCGCGTGCAGGGGCTTGAGGCGCTCGAGGAGCTTCCCGAGGTCGAGCCCGTCGACGTACTCCATCGCGATGTAGTGGCGGCCCTCGACCTCGCCGAGGTCGATGACCTGCACGATGTTGCGATGGCGCAGCCGGGAGGTGAGCCGCGCCTCATCGATGAGCCGTCGGGTGGCCTCCGGGTCGCCGGCCATGCGTGCGGGCACCATCTTGAGGGCGACGTGCTTCTCGAAGCCCGCGACCGAGCGGGCCCGCGCGAGGAACACCTCGGCCGCGCCTCCGCCTGCGATCCTCCGCACGATCTCGTAGGCCCCGAACGATCGGGGCAGCTCCCGTGCGCTCAACTCACCTCGCGCGGATTGTAACGGAGTGGCGGTCGCGCGGGACGCCCGTGTTGATCTAGACTTCGCCCGTGGCAGACACCGTGACTCCGAGACCGCTCGTGCGGCGTGAACAGCTCCGTGACATCGGCTTGTTTGGGGGGCTCGATGACGACTCCCTCGACGCGCTGACGCGTGAGCTCCGCGCTTCGCTCTTCGACCCAGGCGCCCTCGTGATGAAGGAGGGCGACCACGCGAGGGAGATGTTCGTGGTGCTCTCTGGAGAGCTCGAGGTCGTGCGTCACTCGGCCAACGGGGCCGAAGGGCGCGTGGCGCTGCTGGGCCCGGGCAACTGGGTGGGGGAGATGTCCATCATCGACCCGCAGCCGCGCTCGGCGTCGGTGCGCGCGCTGGCGCCGTCGATCCTGCTGGTGGTGACCACGGAGGACCTCGACCGGCTCTATCGCCGGGACATGAAGTCCTACCTGCTGGTGGTGTTGAACATCGCGCGAGAACTCGCGCGTCGGCTGCGGGTGGCGGACGGGATGATCGCCGGGTTCCTGTCGTCGGTGATCGACCAGAACCTCGGCTATCGTCGCTGAATCAGAGCACCATGATGCGCTTGAAGCGCTTGCTCGCCTTGCGCTTGAGCTTGGCGCGGTAGCGGGCGCTGACGTTGCGGACCTTGTTCTGCTTGATCTTCTTGCTGGCGAGGTACATCGCGACACTCTCTCGATAAGCGACCCGGTTCAGGGGGTCGCGGTGTTCAGGGCGGCGGAACCTATCCGCGCCCACCCTGGGGTGTCAATGCGCGGCGGTCGTAGAGTTGTCTTGACCCCTTCCGTGACGGTTTCCTAGACTGCCGAGAGGCCCCAGCGATGTCCCCTGCCGACGCTTCCAAGAAGCAGTACCTGCTGAAGTTCATCTCGGGGAAGTACCAGGGGGGAGAGTTTCCGGTGGCCGCCGACCGGGAGATCGTCATCGGCCGCTCCAACGAGCTCGACGTGGTGCTGGTCGAGGACATGGTGTCGCGTCGGCACGCGAAGATCACCTTCACCAACGACGCGCTCACCATCGAAGACCTCGGGAGCACCAACGGCACCTTCGTCAACGGCGAGAAGGTCAAGCGCGCGAAGCTCAAGGAGGGCGACCGGGTGCTCATCGGCACGAGCATCGTGCGGGTCGCGCTCACCGACGCGGTCGCTGGCTCCGGCGAGTCTCGCGAGGCCGAGGCCCGCGCCCGGATGCAGAGCGCGGCGCAGCGAACCTCCAACGTGAAGACCATGAGCGGCACCATCGACGAGGTGCCGCTGGTCGACCTGCTCCAGCTCTTCGCGACGAGCAAGAAGAGCGGCGTCCTGGTCATCACGCGCGACCCCTACGTGGGCAAGGTGTTCCTCCGCAAGGGCCAGCTGGCGTACGCGTCCATCAACGACAGCGCGGAGATCGGGGCGCTCAAGGCCGTCTACCGCATGCTGGCCTGGGACACCGGCTTCTTCGAGCTGCAGCCCCCCGACGAGCGCGAGTTCGACCAGGAGATCGACCTCTCCACCGAAGGCATCTTGATGGAGGGCATGCGTCAGCTCGACGAGAGCCGCCGCCTGCTCTCCACGCTGCCGCCGGTCAACGCCCGCCTCGGCCTCGCGATCCCGCTGCAGCCGCCGCTGAAGGACCTCGACGAGCGTGAGCTCTCGGTGCTCCAGGCGGTGATCAACACCGGCCGCATCGAGGCGGCGCTCGACCGCGTCTCGTACACCGACCTCGAGGTCTGCGAGGTGATGTCGAAGCTGATGTCGAAGGGTTACCTGCGCGTCGAGACCTGAGCGGGGCGCTCAGCCGCGTCGGTCGTGATGCGCGAGCAGCGCGAGGTAGGCCTCGACGAGGGAGGTCACCAGCGCGACCGCGGAGGCGTGCTGCTCGACGTCGCCGACGTACCGGTCGGGGTGGTACTGCCGGAGCATCGTGCGGAAGGCCCGCTGCACCTCGGCCCGCGACGAGCCGACGGGCAGCTCGAGCAGGGCGTAGCAGCGCGCGACGGAGCGCTCGCGCATGCGGTCGCGCCGGGCCTGGGCCATCGCGGTGAGCTCGTCGTCCGCGGCGGGGCGCCCGTTCGCGGGGCGGCCGCGGGCGCGTCGTCGACGTTCGAGCTCGGCGCGGAGGACGTCGTCGGAGATCGATCGGAGGTTCAGGCGATCGGAGAGGGGACCCGGCGCTGCCCCCGCGGGCCGATCGAGGGCCGTGCGCACGCCGTCGCTCAGGCGGTCCCAGAGGCTCATCACTTCCCTCGCTGATCGCGCTGCGCGAGGAGCCGATCGAGCACGGCCTGCGAGGCGGGGCTCAGCTCGGAGAACACCACGCCGACGCCCGGCGGATCGTCCTGCACGCGCACCACCTCGCCCACCCCTTCGATGAACTCCATCTCGTCGTGCAGCACGGTGAAGCGGAGGTTCACCTTGGTGCCGATGGCCAGCGGCGAGCGCGTCTTCAGGAAGGCCCCGCGCCGCGACAGGTTGGTCACGTACTCCTCGATGAAGGCATCGAAGGACTCGAACTCCTGGTTGATGGTGACCCGGTCTTCGGTGCGTCGATGATCATCGCTCATGGGAGAACTCCGCAGCGGGGTCCCGGCCGGGTCACTGCCCGACGAGGTCGAACTGCTCGATGTGATACTCGGGCCGCCCCTGCACGAGAATCTGCCGCATGTAGCGCCGCTGGGCCTCCTCGAGGTCCTCGCGGGCCTCGTGCTTCAGGCAGTCGACCACCGCGGGGTGCGCGTTGATGGTGATCGAGTAGCCCTTGAGCTCCGAGCGCTCCCGGCGAATCTGCCGAAGGATCTCGTAGGCCACGGTGAGCTTCGACGAGGTGTGCCCGTTGCCATCGCAGTAGAAGCACGGCTCGAACAGCGTGCGGCCGAGCGACTCCCGCGTGCGCTTGCGGGTCATCTCCACGAGCCCGAGCTCGGAGATGCGCACGGTGGTGGTCTTGGCCTTGTCGTTCTTGAGCGCCTCGACCAGCGCTCGCTCGACGCGCTCGCGGTTCTGCATCCGGTCCATGTCGATGAAGTCGATGACGATGAGCCCGCCCAGGTTGCGCAGCCGCAGCTGGTAGGCGATCTCCGACACGGCCTCGATGTTCGTCGACGTGACGGTCTCCTCGACGTCCTTCTTGCCGACGAAGCGCCCGGTGTTCACGTCGACGGCGCAGAGCGCCTCGGTCTGGTCGATGATCAGGTACCCGCCGGACTTCAGCGGAACCTTCCGCGCGAGCGCTCGCCCGATCTCGTCCTCGATGCCGTACGCGTCGAACACCGGCTCGTCGCCGGCGTAGTGCTCGACGTCGTCCTTCCGGTCGGGCATGAACTGCTCGACGAAGCGCACCAGCCGCGCGTGCGTGTCCTTGTCGTCGACGACGATCTTGTCGACCTCCGGGCCGAACACATCGCGCACGGTGCGCAGGTGCACGTCGAGCTCGGAGTAGAGCAGCGTCGGGCCCTTGCTGGCCTCGCGCTTGTGACAGATGTCCGCCCAGAGGTGGGCCAGGTACGCGACGTCGGTCTTGAGCTGCTTCTTGGTGAGGCCCTCGGAGAGGGTGCGCACGATGAGCCCGCCCTTCTCCGGGCGCATCGACTCGATGACCTCCCGCAGCCGACGCCGCTCCTTCTCGTTGCCGATGCGCTTGGAGACGCCGATGTGCTCGACCGTCGGCATGTACACGACGTACCGGCCCGGCAGCGAGACGTGCGAGGTGACCCGCGCCCCCTTGGTGGAGATGGGCCCCTTGGAGACCTGGACCACGATCTCCTGGCCCTCCTTCAGCACCTCGCGGATGCCCTTGTTCACCCGCGGCGCGCGCTGAGGGCGCTGATCCTTGCGGCGCTGCCCCCCGCCGGAGGGCTTCGGCGTGGGGCGGTCCTCGTCCGGGGCGCCCTCGGCGGTGCCGACGCCATCGTCGCCGTGCGACTCGTCGCCCTCGTCGTCGCCCTCATCGTCGTCGCCCGGCATCAGCGTGCGGAACTCCGACTCCGAGAGGGCGTCGTCGACGTGGAGGAAGGCGGCGCGGTCGAGGCCGATGTCGACGAACGCGGCGTTCATGCCCGGGAGCACCCGGGTGACCTTGCCGAGATAGACGTCGCCGACGACGTTGCGCTCCCCGCGGCGCTCGATGTGAAGCTCGGTGACGATGCCGCCCTCGATCAGGGCGACCCGGGTTTCGCCGATGTCGACGTTGATGACGATCTGATTACCGACCATGGATTGAGAACCAAACGCTATGCGCACAGCGCCCGACTGCGCCGCGTCGAGGGGGAGGGTACTCCGAAGAGGGAGGGATGGAAGAGCGAACGAGCCGGACGGCTCAGTTGGTGGTGAAGATGGCCTCGATCTCCTCGCGCACCGAGTCTTCGGTGCGGTCGAGGGCGATCGCGAGCTCCTTCACGACGAGGCCGCGGGCGTTCTCGAGCATGCGCTTCTCGCCGAAGGAGAGGGACTTCTCGGTCTTCAGGCGATAGAGGTCGCGGAGCACCTCGGCGACGTCATAGATGCTGCCGGTCTTGATCTTGTCCATGAACCCGCGGTATCGGCGGTTCCAGGTCTGGTTGTCGTAGGCGACGGTGCGCTCACGGAGGATCTCGAAGATCTCCCGGATCTCGGCCTCGCAGATCACGTTGCGAAGCCCGACGACGTCGGCGTTCTTCACCGGCACCATGATCCGTCGCTCGGAGTCGAGGATCCGGAGAACGTAGAAGCGCTGCCTTGAGCCCGCGATCTCCCGCTCCTCGATGCTGACGACCTCTGCAACGCCCTGGGCCGGGTAGACGGCCTTGTCGCCCACCTTGAACTCCGAGATCCGTGCCTCTTGCATCGTTACTCCTCTGAACTCTAAAGACGGGGTCGGCCCGTCACCGTGTGCGCCGGGAAACCGTTCAGCTGCCCGAACTGATCCCGACAAATGCCGACGCTGCGTCGTAGCAACGACGCTGCGAGTACCTGACGCGCAATGAGCCAGAACCATCTGAGCGGGTAAGCTCAGATTCTGGTAGGCGCATGCGGAGGCGGGCAAACTGTAGACGATTGACGCGCTCGCGTCAACATCGCCACCTCAGTTCGTCACCGAAGGCCCAGGTCTGTCAGTGCGCGGGAGCGGGGGCGGGGGCGGGAGCAGGGGTCGCCGGGGCGGTGGGGTTGTCGAGCGAGGAGAGGTCGGGAAGCTCCTCGATGTTGGGCATGAGGATGATCTCGACCCGGCGGTTCTGCGCGCGGTTCACGTCGGTGTCGTTGGGGAGCGCGGGCTGGAACTCGCCGTAGCCGGCGCCGCCGAGGTGCACCGCCGCGACGTTGTTGGTCGCGAGGAAGCGCACCACGTTGAGCGCCCGCGCCGCGGAGAGATCCCAGTTGTCGCTGAAGCGCCCGCCGCGACCGAGCTGGACGTTGTCGGTGTGGCCCGCCACGAGGAAGTCCCGCTCGCGGATCTGCGAGAGCACGGCGGCCACCTGACGCAGCACCTGCTGCCCCTCGGCGCGGAGCTCGGCGCGGCCCGAGTCGAAGAGGATGCCCGCAGGCATCTCGATCACCATGCGCCCGCGCACCGTGCGCACGCGAAGCTGCCCGGCGGAGATCATCGACTGGAACTGCGCGACCATGTTCCGGTAGGTGCTGAGCCGCGCCTCGGCGAGCTGCTGTCGGCGCCGAAGCTCTGCCTCGCGCTGCTGCGCCTCGGTCAGCGCCGTGGCCTGCTGCTGCCCCTGGGCCTGGAGCTGCGAGACGTTCTGCCCCAGCTCCTCCAGCCGACGGGCCATGGTCGTGTTGGAGGCCTGCATCCCCTCGAACTGCTCACGCAGGTGGTCGCGCTCCCCCGTGAGGTCGCGAAGCTGCCCCTGGAGCGTCGAGATCTCCCGCAGCTTGCCCTGCCACTCGGCCTCACCGTGCCCGCAGCCGAGCACCAGCATCACCGCCACCGACAAACCAACCAGGCCACGAGTCACTGCAGATGCCTCCAGAACCCGCGAATTCGGGGGGCCCACGCTAAACAGAGCTCCTGGGGAAAGTCAACGAAATGACCCCTTCCCCAACCAAACGTACTTCGCCATGCGCTGTCATGCTTGACACCACCCCAAGAGACGATACATTACCTAACAGTCAACCTCATCACTGGAGGTCAGGTTCCATGGCGACTGCAAAGAAGAAGGCGGCCCCCAAGGCCAAGAAGCCGGCGGCGAAGAAGCCCGCGGCGAAGAAGCCCGCTGCCAAGAAGGCGGCGGCCAAGCCCGCTGCCAAGAAGGCAGCGGCCAAGAAGCCGGCGGCCAAGAAGGCTGCTCCGGCCAAGAAGGCAGCGGCCAAGAAGCCGGCCGCCAAGAAGGCTGCTCCCGCGAAGAAGGCAGCGGCCAAGAAGCCGGCCGCCAAGAAGGCTGCTCCCGCGAAGAAGCCGGCCGCCAAGAAGGCTGCTCCCGCGAAGAAGCCGGCCGCCAAGAAGGCTGCTCCCCGCGCCAAGAAGCCCGCTGCCCCGGCGACCCCGGCGGCTGCCTCCGGCGGCGAGGAAGAGTAAGACTTCCGACCCGAGCGGTTTTCCCCGCAAGGTTAAGCCGCGGTTGAAGGCGCGCATGGATGACCTCCATGTCGCGCCTTCAGCTCATTTATCCCTTCATGCATCGTGGCCCCGGCGCGGATGTCCCCGCGGTGGGCGCTTCAGGGTTTCGACTTCGACGCGCTGCCGTTATGGTGCGCGGCGGAGGTCACCCCCCGATGCGCTTCGCCTTCCTGATGGATCCGATCGAGCGCGTGCTCGTCGACAAGGACACCACCTTCGCCTTCATGCTCGAGGCGCAGCGCCGCGGGCATGAGGTCTTCACCCTCGGGTCGGCGGACCTGATCGGCGCTCGCGGAGGGGTCTATGGGACGCTCCGCCGGACGCGGGTGCGGGCGGTTTCAGCGCCCGGCCATTTCGAGAGCGACGCGCCCGAGGTGGTCGACATGGCCGCGCTCGACGCGGTGTTCATCCGCACCGATCCCCCCTTCGACGCGCAGTACCTCTACAACACCCTCCTGCTCGAGCAGCTGCGGGGCAGGGTGCTCGTGGTCAACGATCCGCGGGGCATCCGTGACGCCAACGAGAAGCTCTACGCGATGCACTTCCCGTCGGTCACCCCGCGCACGATCGTCAGCGCGAAGGAGGCTGACATCCGCGCCTTCCTGGAGGAGCTCGGAGGCCCCGGCGTGATGAAGCCCCTCGATGGCGCGGGTGGGCGCGGGATCATGGTCGTCGACCTCGCGGACAGGAACTTCCGCTCCATCGTCGAGACGCTCACCCTTGAGGGTCGTCGCTTCGCGATGGTCCAGGAGTTCCTGCCCGCGGTAAGGGAGGGCGACAAGCGGGTGCTGCTGCTCGACGGCGAGCCGCTGGGAGCGATCCTGCGGGTGCCGCGGGAGGATGAGTCGCGCAGCAACATCCACGTCGGAGGGCGGGTGGAGCCGTGCGAGCTCGACGAGCACGACCGCGCCATCATCGCGGCCGTCGGCGAGCGGCTGCGTCGCGACGGGCTGTATTTCGTGGGCCTCGACGTCATCGGCGGCCGACTCACGGAGGTCAACGTCACGTCCCCGACGGGCATCCAGGAACTCTCGCGCTTCACTGGCTCGGAGCCCGAGGCGAAGGTCATCGCCTGGGTCGAGGAGCGGGCGAAGGTGATCAAGTCTCGCGCTGAATGACCATTCAGTGACCGCTGCGGGTTGACATGCCGCGCGGTCAGAACCTACACCACCGCGGCGCATCGCAGGCCCCGACCAGATTCGTCGGAGAGCGGCGTTTTACAGCCTCAACCGTCAGCGAGGAGACGGCACCGTGAAGATCCTGGTTCCACTGAAGCGAACGGCAGATCCGGACAACGCCAACAAGATCAAGATCGGCGCCGGCGGCGCGAAGATCGAGACCACCGGACTCGAGCCGAAGGCCAACCCCTTCGACGAGTACGCCGTCGAGGCCTCGCTCCGCCTCATCGAGAACGGTCAGACCAAGGCGCGCAACGCGGGCGACAAGCTCACGGTCGTGTCCTTCGGTCCGAAGGAGGCGGCGACCAACATCCGCCAGGCCCTCGCGATGGGCGGCGACGACGGCCTGCTCTTCCTCGCCGACGACGAGTCGCTCGACGGTGACCTCGTCGCCCGCGCGCTCGCCAAGGTCGTCGAGCAGCAGAAGCCCGACCTCGTCGTGCTCGGCAAGCAGGCGGTCGACGGCGACAGCAACCAGGTGGGGCAGATCCTCGCGGAGCTGCTCCAGTGGCCGAGCGCCACCTTCGCGATGAGCATGGAGCTCAGCGCCGACAAGAAGACCGTCATCGTGGGCCGTGAGGTCGACGGCGGCGTGATCAAGGTGAAGCTCACGCTTCCGGCGGTCATCAGCGTCGACCTCCGCATCGTCGCCCCGAAGAGCGTCGCCAACCACGTGACCCCCGCGACCTTCGCCTACCCCGAGGGCGCGCGATTCACGCCGCTCCCGATGATCATCAAGGCGAAGACCAAGCCCATCGTCGAGGCTCCCCTCGCGTCCCTCGGCGTCGATGCTTCGCTCAAGTCGAAGTACCTCAGCTTCGCGCTGCCGCCGGCGCGCAAGGGCGGCGTGAAGGTCAAGGACGTCGCGGAGCTGGTCCAGAAGCTGCGCACCGAGGCGAAGGTCCTCTGAGACAGGAGCGAATAGAGATGAGCAAGATCCTGGTTGTTGCAGAGGTCTCCGCGGGGAAGCTGAAGAAGACCACCCACAGCGCGATCTCCTTCGCGCGGTCGGCGGGGCTCCCCTTCGACGTGCTCGTGGTCGGTCACGATGTCGGCGCGGCCGCCGAGGAGCTGCGCGCGTACGGCGCCGGGGCCGTGAAGGTCGCCGACGACGCGGTGTTCGCCAACTACGTCGGTGAGGTGTTCGCGCCCACGGTGTCCGAGGCCGCCAAGGGCTACTCGGTCGTGGCCGTGACCGCGAGCTCCTTCGGCAAGGACCTCGCGCCGCGCGTCGCCGCCCGGCTCGGGGCCGGCCTCGCGAGCGACATCTCCGCCGTCGAGGCGTCGGGCGGAGCGCTCACCTACAAGCGCCCGATGTACGCGGGCAACGCGATCGCCACCATGCAGATCACCACGCCGGTGCAGGTGGTGAGCACGCGGCAGTCGGAGTTCGAGGCCGCCGCGCCGAGCGGCGGGTCGTCGTCCATCGAGAAGGTCGCCGCGGTCGCGGCGCCGCTCGCCGGGCGCGTCGAGTTCGTGAGCTTCGACGAGGTGAAGTCGGCCCGGCCCGAGCTCGCCGAGGCGAAGGTCGTCGTGGCCGGCGGGCGCTCGCTGAAGTCCGCCGAGGGCTTCAAGACCGTGCTCGAGCCCCTCGTCGACGTGCTGGGCGCGGCCATGGGCGCCAGCCGCGCGGCGGTCGACGCTGGCTACGTCCCCAATGACCTCCAGGTGGGTCAGACCGGCAAGGTCGTCGCGCCGAAGCTGTACATCGCCGTCGGCATCTCCGGCGCGATCCAGCACATCGCCGGGATGAAGAACAGCAAGGTCATCGTGGCCATCAACAAGGACCCCGAGGCGCCGATCTTCCAGCTCGCGGACTACGGCCTCGTGGCGGACCTCTACAAGGTCGTCCCGGAGCTTACCGACGCCGTAAAGAAGATCCGCGCCGAGGGCTGAAGCGCCCGACGTTTCCTCCCTTCCACCGCGCGGATGGTGGTCAAAGACCGCGCGGCTCGCTACTGTCCAACATCAGCATGGCTCGTCCCCCGATCATCGCGGCGCTCGTCGCGGTCGCGTCGTCCGCTCTTCCGTTCGCCGGAGGAGCACAGGACCTCAGCGGCTCGTGGCGTAGCACCCGCGACGACGTCGACGTCACCATCCGCGAGTGGGGCCCCGGCTGCGGTCCTCGGCCTTCGTCGCGCCGCGGCAGCGTCGGGCGCGAGGCGAACGTGCGCGCGTCCTCGACGAGCCTCAGCGTCGACACGGGCGGCCGGACGCTGCGATCCGACCGATGCTGGAGCGACAACCGGGACGTCGCCGTGAGGAGCGCCTCGCACCCGTCGCCGACGCGCTGGGTGAGCACGTGCAGCACCCCGGACGGCGCCGCGCTCGGCGAGCGTGCGACGTACACCGTGTCCGCCGAGGGCGACCGGCGGCTCACCCTCCGCGACGAGACCGAGTACGAGTGGAACATCCAGGGTTCAGTCTGTCGCGCGCGCTCCGTGATGGTGCGCGAGTACGAGCGCGTCAGCGCCGCGCCGACTCCAGCGCCCACGCCCACTCCAGCGCCCACGCCTACTCCAGCGCCCACGCCCACGCCGCCGACTCCGGAGCCGGCGGTGCGGCGGTGCGCGCGGGTCGGCGCGGCGCGGGTTCTGGTGGTGGCGCCGTCGCGCCGTAGCCTCCCGGTCGGAGGGCGAAGCTGCTTTCGGGCGCGGGTGCTCGACGCCGCTCGGTGCGAGCTCGAGGGCGCCGCGGTCGCGTGGTCGTTGCGCACGTCTTCGGGCGCGGCGGAGGCGACGGTCGATCGGGGCTGCGTCGCCTCGACGCGCGGTGAAGGCGTGGTCGAGGTCGTCGCCACCGCGGGGACGCTCAGCGCGAGGGCCGTCGCGACCATCGTGAGCGAAGACCAATATCGCTCGCTGGCCGCCGCGCACATCGAGGAGGAGGACGCCTCGGTCGAGGCGATCGATCCAGGGGCGGGGCAGTCGCTGGGCGTGTCCGTGCGCACCGAGAGCCCGAGCCCGCGCCCGGGTTGGATCTGGCCAGCGGCGGCGCTCGTCGGCGGGGTGCTCGCGCTCGGCCTCCTCGGCTGGATGCTCTCGCGCCGCAAGCGCAAGCCGGTGCTGGTACAGGACGACGAGCCGACGACGCTGCGGCGAGCGGTCCCCGCGATGGCGCCGTCGTTTGAGCCGCCGGGGCGACATCGGAGGGAGGCCCCTCCCGTCGAGGTGTTTCCGCCCGCCGCGGAGGCCGCGAGCGAGGCGCCGACGATGGCGAAGGTGCCTGCCGTCGTCGCGAGCGCGCCCCCAGCGGCGAAGCGATGCCCGGTGTGCGCCAAGGAGTTCGTCGACGGGTCGGTGTTCTGCACCGAAGACGGCGCGGGGCTGGTGGCGGTCGACGAGGCCGTGACGGCTCCGGCGGTGGCGGCGCCGAAGGTGCGTATCTGCCCCAGATGTCAGCGTCGCTACGAGCCGCTCATGGACTTCTGTGTCGACGACGGAGAGCGGCTCAAGGACGGATGAACAACTTCTTCCCAAGGGGCGCCGCCCTCGCCGATCGAAGCTTTGAGGGCGCGAACACCGCGCTTGACCCAGGATTCCGCGGATCTCTAGAATGCGCGACCACGGCGCCGGAAGAAGTGCAACGTCGCGCGCTTCAGTAGTCCGCAAGACCCGCGTCCTTCCATCACCAGACCACGCCAGGGCCTCGCACGGGACAGAGCCACATGAAGATCGAATGCCAGAGCTGCGGAGCGGCCTACAAGATCGCGGACGAAAAGGTTCAGGGTAAGAAGCTCTTCAAGATCAAGTGCAAGAAGTGCTCGTCGGACATCATCGTCCGGGGCACCGAGGCCGCGGAGGTTCAGCGACCCGCCGAGGACGAGGCGACCCGCGCGATGGACACCTCGGCGGGTGGCGAAGAGCCCATCTGGCATGTCGTGCTCAACGGCGAGCAGCAGGGCCCGTACAGCATCCCCCAGGTGCGCGACATGCTCGCCGGGGGACACATCGACGCCGAGACCTACGTCTGGCGCGACGGCTTCGAGGGCTGGCTCCCCATGCAGGAGGTCGTCGAGCTCGCGGCCGTGTTCAGCGCGCCGCCGTCCGCGGAGCATGAAGCGCCGTTCATGGGCAACGACCTCTTCGCCTCGATCGCTCCTCCGGCGGCGGCCCCGGTCATGGAGGCGCCCGCCCCGGCGCCCGTGGCGGCGGCGCCCGCGAGCGACTTCTACTCGTCGCCCGAGGCCTCCCGCAGCAGCAGCCGCCCGCTCAACGCCGAGCCCGCGAAGGCCCGCGCGAAGGTCGGCGGCGGTGACCTCTTCGCGACCGAGGCGCGCGCGCAGGAGGCCTCGAAGCCGCTGTTCTCCGCCGCCGAGGAGGCGCCCCCGGTCGGGGGAGGCGCCGACTCGATGACGGGGCAGCGCAACGAGAACTCCGTGCTCTTCTCCCTCGCGACCCTGCAGCAGCTCTCCGGTCCGAAGGACGCGCCGCCGCAGTCCGGCTCGGCCTCGGGCGACTCCAGCGGGCTCATCGACATCAACAAGCTCGCGGGCGCGCTCAACGCGACGCCGGGCGCGCGCTCCAAGAGCTCGGTCGACGACATCCTCACGGTGGGTGCGACCGGTGGCCTGAGCTCGCCGCTCGCGGCGCCGGTGCTCGCGCCGGTGGTGGTTCCGGCGGCGGCGGTGGTGGCGCCGGTGGAGCCCCCGCGCCCCGCCGCGGGCTCCAAGAACATGAACGTCGCCATCATCGGCGCTGCGCTCATCGTCGTGGCCGGCGGCATCGCTGCGGCGTTCATCGTCAAGGGCCGCGGGGATGGCGACAACGCCAACCCCACCGTCGCGGCGAACACCAACCCGAACCCCACCAGCGCGACCCCGACGCCCAGCCCGGAGCCCACCCCGGCGCCGGCCCCGGCTGCGGTGCCCGAGGCCGCTCCGACGCCCACCCCCGCGGCGCCGACCGCGGCGGCCCCGACCGCGGCCGCCCCGGCCAACGAGCCGCGCGAGCGTGAGCGCCCCCGCGAGCGTGAGCGCCCGTCGACCGCCACGGCCGCGGCGCGCACGACGGCCCCGACCGCCGCTGCCGCCCCGTCGGCTCCGTCGCCCGCTCCCGCGGCGCGTCCTCGCCCCGCGGCGGCCGGGGGTGGCAGCCTCGACGACCTCATGAACTCCGTCGCCCGACCCTCCGCCGGCAGCGCCGCGGCCCCGGCCGCTGCCTCCACCGCGGGCCTGCCGGAGATGCCCTCGCGTCCCGACGTCGCGGGCGCCATGCGCGGGGTCGGCCCGGCGGTGCGCGCCTGTGGCACCGGCTCGGGCGGCACCGCGACCGTCACCGTGGTGTTCAACAGCCAGGGGCGCGTCAACACCGCCAACGTCGCCCCGCCCTTCGCGGGCACGCCCGTCGGTAGCTGCATCGCCCGCGCGGTTCGCGACGCGCACCTCCCCGCCTTCTCGCGCCCGACCTTCTCGGTCACCTTCCCCTTCGCCCTCAACTGATCGACCGCCGCGGTTGACCCCGTCGGGGGTCCTTCGCGATCCTCCCGCGGGTGGACCTCGCCCGTACGGTCTCGCTCGTCCAGCACGCCCTCCTGCTCGGGCTCTCGGTGGCCGCGCCCGCGCTCCTCGCCTCGGCGCTGGTGGGGCTCGTGCTCGGGCTCCTTGCGGCGCCGCTGCGGCTCGGCGACCCGGCGCTGACCGCGGTGCCGCGGCTCGTGGTGGTCTCGGGCGTGGTCGCGCTCTCGGCCGCCTGGGGAGCCGGAGCGCTCTCGCAGTTCGCGCGGTACGTGTGGGCCTCGATACCCGCCTGGGTCGCGTGAACGCGCTGCTCCCGGCGCTGCTCGGCGTGGCCCTCCCTGCGCTGCGCATCGTCCCTTCGCTCTGGCTCGCCACGAGGGCGCTCGCCCCGATGCGAGCGGGGCTCCTGATGGCCGCGGCGCTCGCGCTCGGGGTGGGGCTCCGCGCGGGCGCCGGGCCGGTCGAGCCCGACGGGTGGCTGCTCGTCGCGGCGCTGCGCGAGCTCTCGGTGGGCGCCGCGCTCGCGCTGGTGCTCGGCGCGCCGCTGCTCGCGCTCTCCGTCGCCGGCGCCTGGATCGATCGGCCCTGGGCGGGTGCGTCGGGGCCCCTCTCGTGGCTGCTGTCCCTCGTCGGCGCCATGACCCTGCTGGCCTCGGGGGCGCACCGCGGAGCGCTTCGCGCGCTGGCCGCGACCTACGCCGTGATGCCCTCGGGCTCGAGGGCGTGGGGCGCCGCGACCACGTGGCCGGCGGCGCTCCGGGCGGCGAGCTCGGCGCTCGCTGCGGCCTCGACGCTGGCGGCCTCGGCGCTGATGACCGTCGCCGCGATGGAGCTCACCGTGGCGCTGGCCGGGCGGGTCGGGCGGCCGCTGGAGCGCGGGGAGCTCCGGGTGCCGATGCGGGAGGTGGCCATGCTCGGGGTGGTGGCGGCGACGCTGGGGGTCGTCACCGGGGCGGCGCGCTCCATGGCGCTCGCGGCGCTGGAGGCCGTGGCGTCGCTGCGATGACGCGCGTCCGTGGGGGGTGGTCGCGAAGTGGCCACCGCCGCGGGGCGGCGTGATAGACGGGCTGCAGACCGTCGGTGTCGATACCCTCCATCGGAGAACGGACATGAAGAAGTTCAAGGTGCTGCTGGACGAAGAGACCATCGCGAAGCGCGTGCGAGAGCTGGGGGAGCAGATCACGCGCGACTACGCAGGGGCCGAGCACCTGGTGGTGGTGCCCATCATGAAGGGCAGCTTCCTCTTCGCGGCGGACCTCATCCGGCACATCGACCGGGAGCTGTCGGTGGAGTTTCTGGGGCTGCGCTCGTACGGCGCGGGCACCGAGACCTCCGGGGTGGTGCAGATCACCTACGACCTCACGCAGTCGGTCACCCACCAGCACGTGCTCGTCGTGGAGGACATCGTCGATACCGGCCTCTCCATGCGCTACCTGATGGAGAACCTCAGCACCCGGCAGCCGCGCTCGCTCAAGCTCTGCTCGCTGCTCCACAAGCCCGCGCGCACGAGGGTGACGGTGCCCATCGACTACCTGGGCTTCACCATCGACGACCACTTCGTCGTGGGGTACGGACTCGACTACGCGGAGAAGTTCCGCAACCTGCCGTACATCGGCGTCATCGAGAACTGACCCGGAGGGGAGCCACGCTCCCCCCGCGGCCGAAGGAACACCCCACCGATGCCCTCGCGACTCGAAGCCCTGGAGATGATGGTCTCCCGGGAGCCCAACGATCCGTTTCCCTACTACGGCCTCGCCCTGGAGTACCGCAGCGCCGGGCGACTCAAGGACTGCGTCGAGGGCTTCCGCAAGCTGCGCGCGAAGTTCCCCGATTACGTGCCCCAGTATCTGATGGCCGCGCAGGTGAGCCAGGAGCTGGGGGAGATCGGCGACGCGCGGCGGTGGTGCCAGGACGGCATCGAGGCCGCCCAGCGCAAGCGCGACGCACACGCCGTGGGCGAGCTGGAGTCGCTCCTCGGGAGCCTGCCGGAGTGACCGTCTCGTTCAGCTTCGAGGGCGACGCGCCGACGCCGCGCGACGCCGCCACGGTGCTCGTCGTGCGCGACTCGCCCGACGGCCCGGAGGTGTTCTTCGTCAAGCGCGCGGCGGCGGTGCGCTTCATGGGCGGGGCGTACGTGTTCCCCGGCGGCAGGCTCGACGCGGAGGACGCCGACCCGATGGTGGCGGCCGACCTCGAGGCCGACGAGTGCGCGCGCCGCCTCGGCGAGCCCGAGGGCAGCAGGGCGAGGGCCCTCCACGTGGCCGCGCTGCGCGAGTGCCTCGAGGAGTCCGGGCTGCTGCTCTCCGCCGGCGAGGTCGCGCCCGATGTCGTCGACGCGCTGCGCGCCGCCCTCGAGCCCAAGGGGCGCCCGTCGCTCGCGGCGCTGCTCGCCCAGCACGGCGTCACGCTCTCGCTCTCGGCGCTCGTGCCGTGGTCGCGCTGGGTCACACCCCGGCAGGAGACGCGGCGCTTCGACGCGCGCTTCTTCATCGCCCAGGCGCCGGCGGACGTGAGCCGCGCTCGGCACGACGGCGGCGAGACCGTGGAGAGCGCGTGGCTCACGCCGAGAGAGGCGATCGCTCGCGCGAGGAGGGCGGAGATCGTCCTGGCGCCGCCGACGTGGCGGACGCTCGCGGAGATCGCTGACGCGCCAGACGTCGCCGCGCTGCTCGCGATGCCGCGCGATGCGTCGGTGCCGCTCGAGCCTTCGGTCATCGCCGTGGGCGACACCTTCGCGGTGCTGCTGCCCGATGATCCCGAGCACCTCCAGGCAGGCTCCGCGAACGCACGTGTGGGTCTCCCTACTCGCTTCGTCTACCGCGATGGAGCATGGGAGACCGCGGGCTGACATAGGGGCTTGCGAGTCGGTGTCGCAGGGGGCAGCCTCGCGCCAATGACCGACGTCCTTCGCCGTTCTCCAGGGTCCATCGTCCCCGGGTCTGCGCAGCGCAACAGCGGCACGAGGCCGCGCCTCGATCCGAGCGGCGAGCCGGTCTATCTCGCGTCGCAGCTCGCATCGATCTGCGACGTCGACCTCAAGACCATCCACAACTGGTGTCACCGCGTCGATGAGCAGTCGTCGGAGGCGGCGCTGGAGTCGTTTCGCACCGCGGGCGGGCACCTGCGCTTCCTCCAGTCGGCGGTGCTGAGGTTCCTCAAGCGCTGGGGCTATCCGACGCCCGACGCGCTGCTGCGCGATCGGCCGCACGTGCTCGTGGTCGAGGCCGACCGCGCGGCCCGGCTGGCGATGGTCGAGGCGCTCTCGATGACCCGGCCCGGCGACGACCCGGCGGCGCCCACCGACCCGGGCGAGGCCACCGGCCTGTGGATGAGCCCGGGCGCGTACCTGCACATCTGGAGCGATCCGTACGAGGCGCTCATCGGCCTCGGCGAGCGCGCGGGGGCGGGCGCCGCGCCGGACGTCGTGGTGCTGGGTGCGGGCCTCGGCGAGGGGGCGGCCCGGTGGATACGCGCCGCGCGAGGTCGCATCGACGACACGCTGCGCATCGTGACCCTCGACGTCGATCCGGCGCCCGTCTCGGACAACGTCTACCGCGGCCCTCGCGGGGCGTTTCGCACGCTGCTCGCCGACGCGCTCGCGGCCTCGCGTACGCCGCCGTCCCGCAGGCGCGCGGCGCCGACGCGGCGCATCCCGATCGCTCCGCGCGAGCCCATCTTCGTGGCGTCGCAGGTGGCGAGCCTCTGGGGCGTCGACCTCAAGACCGTGCACGGCTGGGTGGAGAGCGGCGACGTCGAGGCCTTCCGCACGCCGGGCGGGCACCTGCGCTTCCGCCGTCGCGCGCTGCTCGATCTCCTGAGGCGCTTCCACATGCCCATTCCGACGGGGCTCGGGCCGCGGCGCCCGATGGTGCTGGCGGTGGTGCCCGACGCGGCCACCGTGGCGGAGCTCGCGCTCTCGCTCGGCGACGGCTTCGACATCATCTCTCGCGCCGACCCGATGGCGGGGCTCGCGGAGATCGGGACGCTCTGCGCCGGGGCCGGGATGCTCGACGCCGTGGTGGTCTCGCTGCCCGCCGAGGGCATCGAAGACCAGCAGTGGATTCGCGCGGTGCGCTCGCACCCGGACACCAAGTACGGGCGCGTGGTGGTGCTCGGCGGCGACGCCGCGCAGCAGCGGTCATGGCAGGCGCTCGGGGTGGCCGCGACGCTCGACGCCGGGCGGGCGAGCCTGGTGCGTCCGGTGCTCGAGCGGGTGCTCGGCATCGGCTGACCCGTCGCTTCGCGGCGCGGGGCGGGCTGTGGTAGAGCCCGAGGCCTTCATGGCGACCCCGGAGCCTTCGTCCAAGCGCACCCCGACCCGATCCAAGGTGGAGTTCGAGCCGCCCTCGGAGCTGGCCAAGTATCTCCCCTACCTCGCCGCCGCGGCGGGCTTCGGGGTGCTCGTGCTCACGGTCACCCGCTCGGCTCGCTACGGCGTCTACGCCGCGACGGCGCTGCTCGCGATCGCCTTCCTGGGCCTCGCGTACGTCGCGTGGGAGCACACCACCACGCTCCCGGACGGCGACCGGCTGAGGCCGATGCTGCGGGCGGTGACGGTGGCGGTGCTGCTCGCGACGGTCGGGCCGGCGGCGATCACGCTGCATCCCCCGGCGCCGCAGTCGGTGGTGCAGCTCACGCGGCCCGGTGACCGCGCGGAGGTGACCGTGCGCGGGGCGGCGGCGACGGTGGTGCTCGAGGCCGAGGGGGCGTTCGCGCCCGACGTCGGCGCCGAGGCGCAGGCGCACTACGAGCTCACCGCGGCGCGGGGGAGCACCGAGGAGCGGGTGCGCGGGCTGTTTCAGCGGGCGAGCGAGGAGGGGCCGACGGCGTCGCGGCGGGTGTCGGCGACGGTGGCCTCGCGGCACGTGCTGGGGACCATCCATGGCGCGGGTCCGATGACGGTGATCCTCGACCGGCTGCCGGAGTCGGTGCAGCCGCCGCTGCGGGTGGTGGTGCGCGCGGAGCCCTTCTCGCAGAAGATGCTCGCGGCCCTCTTCGCGCTGCTCGCGGTGGCCGTGCTCTGGGTCGACGTGAAGGTGTCGCGCCGCAAGATCGAGTCGGCCTACGCGGCCTCGATGGGCGTCGTGCTGGCGTCGACGTTCTACCTGCACGGGCACTTCACCCGCGCGTCGCTGCCGTCCGACCTGCTCGCCGCGACGCTGGTGGGGGTGCTGGGGGGCGGGGTCGGCGGAGAGATCCTGGCGCGTATCGCCCGGGGCGTGGCGCCCGGTAAATCATAGACCGACGTAAGAGAGGACAGCACGATGCCGACGATGCGGGAGCGGGTGGCGGCCCTTGAGGCCCGGCGCGCGAAGGTCCAGGAGATGGGCGGCGCGGACAAGATCGCGAAGCAGCACGAGCGGGGGAAGCTCTCGGCGCGCGAGCGCTTCGCGCTCTTCTTCGACGAGGGGGTGTTCTTCGAGGTGGGGGCGCACGGCACGCAGATGGGCGTGGCGGCGGGGCCCGACGGGGCGGACAAGCCCCCGGCCGACGCGGTGGTGTGCGGCTTCGGCAAGGTCGACGGGCGCGTGGTGTGCGCCGCGGCCTACGACTTCACCGTGAAGGGCGGGTCGATCGGCGAGGTCGGCGAGGTGAAGGTCACCCGGATGCGCGAGATGGCCCTGAAGGGCCGTCACCCGATGGTGTGGTTCATCGACTCGGCGGGGGCGCGCATCGAGCCGGGCAGGGGGAGCGAGGACGAGATCTCGCGCTTCGCCGGCAGCGGGCACCTCTTCCGCGAGGAGGTGATCATGAGCGGGGTGGTGCCGCAGGTGGCGGCGATGGTGGGCCCCGGCGCCGCGGGCACGGCGTACATCCCGGGCCTGTCGGACTTCGTGCCGATGGTGAAGAACATCGGCTCCATGGCCCTCGCGGGCCCGCCGCTGGTGAAGGCCGTCACGGGCCAGGACGTCGAGGAGCAGGAGCTCGGCGGGTCGAAGGTGCACTGCGAGCTGAGCGGCGTCGGCGACGGCGAGTACCCCGACGACGCGAGCTGCATCGCCGCGGTGCGCACGTACCTCTCGTACTTCCCCTCGCACTGCGAGGAGGCCCCGCCCATCGTGCCGTGCGCCGACCCGATCGAGCGCCGCGAGGAGTCGCTGCTCGACCTGGTGCCCGACTCGCCCCGGCGCGCCTTCGACATGTACAAGGTCATCAAGGCGGTGGTCGATCACGGCAGCGTGTTCGACATCAAGCCCCGCTACGCGCGCAACCTCATCACCTGCCTCGCTCGCATCAACGGGCGCTCGGTGGGCGTCGTGGCCAACAACCCGATGCACCTCGGCGGCGTGCTCGACATCGACGCGGCCGACAAGGGCGCGCACTTCATCCAGCTCTGCGACGCGTTCAACATCCCGCTGGTGTTCTTCCAGGACACGCCCGGCTTCATGGTGGGCACCAAGGTCGAGCACGCGGGCATCATCCGGCACGGCGCCAAGATGCTCCACGCGATGAGCGCGGCGACGGTGCCGAAGCTCACCGTGGTGACGCGAAAGGCCTACGGCGCGGGGTACTTCGTGATGTGCGGACGGGCGTACGAGCCCGACCTGCTGGTGGCCTGGCCGGGGGCGGAGATCTCCGTGATGGGCGCCGAAGGGATGGTGGGCATCGCGTCGAGGAAGCTCTTCCGCGGAGAGGCGATGCCGCCGGAGATGAAGCAGCAGATGGTGGAGATGATCCAGGGGTACATCGACGTGTACAAGGTCGCGGGCTGGGGGCTCGTGGACGACGTCATCGACCCGAGGGACACGCGCAAGGTGCTCGCCTGGGGCCTGGAGCTGGCGCAGCACAAGAAGCTCGAGCGGCCGTGGAGGAAGCGCGGCGTGATGCCCGTGTGAGCGGGGCGGCGGCGAGGGCGGAGCGCGGCGTAGGGCGGCGAGAGAGAAAACCGCAAGGGGCGCGAGGGTCGCGAGGGACCCTGGAGTTCGGAGTGCGAGCGCGAGGCCGTCAGCGAGGAGTCCCCGGTACGACCGCGAGGCCGTCAGCGACCAGAGCCAGACCCCGAGCGTTAGCGAGGGGGAGAGCCCTCTACCGTCGTCAGTACGCGTCCGGAATCTCCGTTGATTCCCGCGGAAACCGCAGCGTTCGGAACTCCGCGCTGACGACGGTAGAGGGCTCTCCCCCTCGCTAACGCTCGGGGTCTGGCTCTGGGTACCGACACCGCGCGGTCGTACCGGGGAAGCGCCCTCGGATGCCGTGCTCGACCAACTCGACCCCCGCTCTCGTACCTCGTCGCAGGGGAAGCGAAGGGTTGATGAACCCATCGTTCATCGACCCTTCAAGTCCCATGTGGAAAGGCACCAGGCGGGGCGGCTGCAAGCGTTGCAAGCGCCTTCCGGGTCGCCTGGAAGCGCGTTGCAAGCGTTGCGAGGCCCGTCCGGGCCGCCTTGCGGGGGCCTGCAACGCTTGCGAGCGCCCGCGAGGCGTACCGGACGGCCCTCGCAACGCCTGCAGGCGCCCCCTGCTTCGCCTGGGTGGCGCCGCGAGGCTTGCGATGGGCCGCGAGGCGGAGGAGTCAGTTGGTGGGCTGCGGATCGACGGGAGCGGGCGTCGGGGTCGCGTCGGAGACGCCTGCGGCGCGGTGCTGCTCGGCGAGGTCGTCGAAGACCAGCGGCAGCAGCTCGATGCGCCCTGCGTGACGGAGCACCCCGGTGATCAGCGCCTTGTTGGCCGTGTACACGGAGAGCCACGCCTCGCGCGCCGCGGCGAGCTCGGGCCGCAGCATGGCGTCGGCGAGCTTCGACTCGCGCCCCGCCTGCTCCAGCGACGCGAGCGCCGAGTGCAGCGCGCGAAACTCCTCCTGCCAGGACCTGTAGTCGCGGAGTGATCCCTTGTGGTGCTCGATGGTGGTCGAGACGTGCTTCACTAGCGCGACGAGCTTGGTGAGCCGCCGCCGCGCCGCCGTCGAGGGCGCGTCCCGGTCGAAGAAGGCCGAGAGCGCCACGGGCGCCCCCTTGATGGACTCGATGTACTTCCCGAAGCGCACCAGCGCGTCGCGCGCCTCCGCCACCGGGTCGCCGTCCACCGCCGCGGCGGCGGGCTGGCGGTCGAGCACGTCCTTCATGGCGGCGTCGGCCTTCGCCTGCTCGGCGCTGGCGAACTTCACGGCCCCGTCGAGCGCGGGCACGAGGCCCATGCACACGGCGGTGAACTGATCGCGGGCGAACGCGCCGTAGATCAACGTCTCTCTCGGATCGATGTACGAATCAGCCATCGGGTGAACCCTCCAGCGGAGAGGCTCGCGCGGGCGCTGGGAGCGAGGCAAGCGCGAACCCTGCGGCGGGGCCATCAACCTCCGCCTGAGGGCTCTCCAGCGAATGGCTGATCGCCGCCCGCCGCCACCCGGGCCGGTGCGCGACGCGCTCGTGCGGCGGGTGGTAGAACTCCACCACGACCGCGAGGTGCGCGATCCCCTCGCACCCGAGGACGAGGACGAGTTCATGAGGTCACTGCCTTTCGTCGAAGAACTCGAACGCCGCTGCCGCACCGAGGGTCACACCGAGGGTCGCACCGAGGGCGACCACCGAAGCCGAGCGCGACGCCCTGCGCCGTGGCTTGATGCGTCGCGGCGATGCGATGCTCGACGAGGTCTTCGCGCTGTCCCCCGCCGCGCTCGATGCGTGGCTCATCCGCGAACCGAGCTGAGTCTTGCGCGGCCCGGCCGCAGTCTTCGGTGTAGACCGCGCAGTTGTGAGGCCGCGCCGGGTGCCGTCGGTAGGGGGCCGCAAAGCGCGTTCGCGGGAATGCTGCGCGAGCGACGAGCCGCTGTAGGCCGATGACCCATAGGAATTCCGGCTCATGGGCCCGTCGGGGTGAAGGGAGCCGACGGACGAGTTGGCCGGGGTGACCAGCGCGGCGCTTGACGCTGCGAGCGACGTGCTTCGGTTGTTGGCATGATGCTCTTTCCCATC
>SCUS01000009.1 GCA_004297725.1 Myxococcaceae bacterium
CTGTGTCCTGGCAACGCGCTCACTCCAGCGGGCACCGTGTGCCGCGCCTCGGTGGGCGTCTGCGACGCGGCCGAGACCTGCAACGGAGCCAGCACGGCCTGCCCCGCCGATGCGGTGGTGCCTGGAGGGACGTCGTTCCCCAGCAGCGGGGCCAGCGGGGCCTTTGCGCCGTCGAGCAACACGGTGCTGGCCCCCGGCGTCTATCACTTCACGACCATCACCATCCCTTCGGGAGTGACGGTCACCACCAACGGCACCGGGACGCTGGACCTTCGCGCCACGGGCGCGGTGAGCATCGCAGGAGCCATCGACGTGAGCGGCTCTCGCGGCGGCAACGGCGCGGCCTACGGTGGCTGCGCGCAGGGCGCGACCGGAGGCGGCGGCGCGAGCGGCACGCCCAACGCTCCTGGCGTCAACGGCCTGGTGGGCTGCCCCGGCGCGGGCGGCGGCGGCTCCGGCGCCGTGGGCGGAACCAGCGCGGCAGGGCGCTACTGCAACAACCCGGGTGGCTCCTTTGGTGGCGGCGCGGGAGGCGGCATCTGCGAGGGCGGCGGCGGCGGCGGCGGCTACGCGGGCGGCGGCGGATCAGGCTCCTACGCCGGGTACAACGGCGGCGCGGGCGGCAGCGCGGGCGGCTCCTCGGGAGGCGCTGGAGGCACCGGCCTCGCGGGCGGCGGTGGAACGGGCGGCACCGGCGGCGTGGCCTCGGGCGTCTACCTGGGCGGCACCGGCGGCCGTTCGGCGGCGTGCGACACCTGGGCGGCGGGCGGCGGCGGAGGCGGCTCGATCGGCGCCGTGGCGGCGGCGGACCTCGCGGTGGCCACGACCTTCCAGCCGGGCTCGGGCGGCGGCGGCGGCGGCGGTCCATGCACCTGCGGCAAGCCGGGCGGCGGCGGCGGCGGTGGCGGTGGCGGCGCGCTTCGCATCGCGACCAACACCTCGCTGACGATCACTGGCGCGCTGCGGGCCAACGGCGGCGCGGGCGGCACCTCGCTTCAGGGCGCCTCGGGCGGCGGCGGCGGCTCTGGCGGTGTGGTGTACCTGGAGGCGCCGACGCTCAGCGTGAGCGGCACGGTGCAGGCCATGGGCGGCGCGGGAGGCGGCTCCTCGGGCTGCGGCATCGACGGTGGGGCGGGCGGCCTCGGGCGCATCCGCATCAGCGCGACGACGGCGTCGTGCTCGCTGACGGGCTCCTTCAACCCGCCGCTTGCGGCCGGGTGCTCTCCCTCGGGTGCGATCGCCGGTCGGGCCTATGTGACGGCGCTGGTCGGTGGAACGCTCTGCCGCCCCTCGTCGGGCGCCTGCGACGCGGCGGAGAGCTGCAACGGAGCGAGCCCGACCTGTCCTGCCGACGGGTTCACCACGGCGGGCACGGTGTGCCGCGGCGCGTCGGGCGCCTGCGACGTGGCGGAGACCTGCAACGGATCGAGCCCGGCTTGTCCTGCCAACGCGCTCACTCCAGCGGGCACGGTGTGCCGCGGCTCGGCGGGCGTCTGCGACGTGGCCGAGGTCTGCAACGGCGCGAGCCCGGCGTGCCCTGCGGATGGCTTCTCTCCGTCGACCACGGTGTGCCGCGCGTCGAGCTCGATCGCGGCCTGCGACCCGGCGGAGAGCTGCACCGGCTCGACGGCGCTGTGCCCGACGAACGTGGTCACCCGCTCTCCGACGACGGAGGTCTGCAACGGCGTCGACGACAACTGCAACGGGGCCGTCGACGACATCGCCTCCTCCTCCTGCAGCCCCGGCGAGTGCAGGACCGGGTACACCTACTGCTCGGGCTCCTCGACCCTGTGCGCCTGGAGCGGCAACTCGCCGGTGGGTACGGGCTGCTCGGCGGGCCGCTGCGACGGCGCGGGCACCTGTCGACCCGCCAACGACCGCCCGGAGAACGCCACCTACCTCGGGAGCCTCCCGGGTGGTCAGCTCCTCACCTCGGGCAACACCTGCGGCGCCACGACGCAGCCCTCCGCGTGGTGCAACGGCCAGGCGGAGATCTACTACTACGTCTATGTCACCCAGCGCTCGGTGCTCTATGTCGACACCTTCGGGAGCACCTTCGACACCGTCATCAACGTCAGCAGCAACGGCTATGACAGCTACGCGTGCAACGACGACTCGTGCGGAACGCTGCAGAGTCAGATCGCGCCTGGCTCGCCCTTCGTGGTCAATCCCGGCTATTACTACATCGCCGTGGGCGGCTTCGCCGGGGGCTGCGGCAACTTCACCCTCCGCGTCCAGGCCGTCCCTGCGTCCAACCCGGTGATCCGGGTGGGCCGGGGCGGCGGTCAGGTCGCGTATTACAGCACCGCCAGTCAGGCCAACATGGTGAACCTCGGCTGCGGCGCCACCGGAGGCGACATCACCTTCTATTGGACCCTCTGCCCCGGCGTCGGCGGCGGGACCTTCTCGGCCAACACCTGCTCCGGCTACACCACCTACGACACCGTGCTGGAGTTCTACGATGGCACCAGCGGATACGCCGCGTGCAATGACGACTCCTGCGGCCTCCGGTCTTCGTTGTCGGTAGGCGTCAACGCAGGCCCCGGCATCCGGGCCTTCTACGAAGACGGATGGGGCGGCGGCACTGGCAACAACTACACGGCGTACTCGATCCCCTGAGCCGGGACCACCCCACCCGCCGCCACGTTCCACCTGCTCCACTCTGGAACGTCCCATCGCCCCGGCTCCCGCGTTCACCACCCGGACTCCCTCAGCATCGGGCGCCGTGGACGCCGGTGGCCCGCGTCGTGCTCTTGGTTCCTGGCATTGGGGGGTGACGCCCCTCGGCTCGATCGCCGGCTTCGTCGATCGCGAAGCCTCCTGGAAAGGACCACCATCCATTCATGAAGCCGCTCTCGCTGCTGCTGCTGTTGTTCGCCGCGGGATGCACCGAGCACTCCCAGCACGCTCCGCCACCGGCGCCCTCGACCGCCCCCGCCAACCCCGTGCAGGCCGAGATGCGGCTGCTCAGCGCGACGCTCCAGTCCGCGGTGCGGGGCATCGGCGCAGGCGACGTCCGCTCGGTGGAGCATGAGCTCCACCGGCTGCACGCCGCGAAGGAGACCACCGAGGCCGCCATCCGCAGCGGCTCCTACCGACTTCCAAGAAACCCCGATCGGGTCGACCGCTTCCGCGAGCTGGACGAGGCCTTCCACGGCGGCCTCGGGGGACTGGTGCAGGCCAGCCGACGCAACGACGTGGCCGCCACCGCGGAGGCGCTCGGCGTGGTGCTTCGGGGCTGCCAGGGCTGCCACTCGGAGTTCCGCCCATGAGCGACGAGGCTTCGGAGCCGACGGGCCTCCGCGCGGCCGTCCTCGATGCGCTGCGAGAGGTCATCGACCCGGAGCTCGGACTCAACGTGGTGGAGCTCGGGCTCGTGTACGGCGTCCAGGCGGACGAGGGCCGGGTGAGGGTGCAGCTCACCATGACCACCCCCGCGTGCCCTCTGGGGGAGCAGATCGTCCGCGACGCCAGGGAGCGCCTGCTCGCCTGCGAGGGCGTCGGCGAGGCCGAGGTCGAGCTGGTCTGGGAGCCGCCCTGGGACGCCTCGCGGATGCTTCCCTCCGCGAAGGAGGCCCTCGGGTGGACCACGTAGCTCCCGACCGGGAGCTCACCCTCCGGCGGGCCCTGCTCTCCGTCGTCGCTGCCTCGGCGCTCACCGGGGTGCTGGCGGGCCTCGGGCGCCTCGGGGTGCTGGTCGGCTGGGGCCCCACCTACGCCTTCGAGCACGGCCCGCTGCTGGTGCTCGGAACCTTCGGGACGGTCATCGCCCTGGAGCGCGCCGTGGCCCTCGCTCGTCCATGGGGCTTCCTCGCACCGCTCCTCGGGGCGGTCGGCGCGGTGGCCACCCTCGCCGGCACCTCCTGGTCTCCCTGGGCGGCGACGGCCTCGGCGCTGGCGCTGGTGGCCCTCAACGCCGCCATCGTCCGCAGGCAGGCCGTGGCCTTCACCTGGCTGATGCTCCTGGGCTCGGCGGTGCTGGCCCTGGGCGACGCCGGCTGGGCGCTCGGCTGGCCCGTCTCCCGCGCGGCCCCCACCTGGATCGGCTTCTTCGTGCTGACCATCGTCGCCGAGCGGCTGGAGCTGTCTCGCCTCGCGCCGACGCCCCGCTGGGCCACCCTCGCGCTGGTGGTTCTGGCCTCCCTGCTCGCGCTCTTCTCCTTCGCTGGCGCCCTGGGCGTGGAGCCCTCGATGCGCGCCCTCGGGCTCACCATGGCCCTCACCGCGGCATGGCAGCTACGCTACGACCTCGCCCGCCGCACGCTGCGCAGGCCCGGTCTCCCCCGCTTCGCCGCGACGGGGGTGCTCCTCGGCGCAGGCTGGCTCCTCCTCACGGGCGCGCTCCTCGCGTGGAGGGGGTGGGTGCCCGCGGGGCCGCTCTACGACGCCGCGCTCCACGGGGTCTTCGTGGGCTACGTGCTCTCGATGGTCTTCGCCCACGCGCCGATCATCTTCCCGGCGGTCGCGAGGGTGAGCGTGCCCTTCAGCCCGCTCTACTACCTCCCTCTCTCGGTGCTTCACCTCGGGCTCGCCGCGCGCATGGCGGGAGACCTCTCCGGCTCGGCCTCGCTGCGCCAGTCGGGCGGCGTCGCCAACGCCGTCGCCCTGGGGCTCTTCGTGCTCTCGCTGGTCGGCGCCCGCTACGTCACCAGGCGGTAGTCGCGCCCTCAACCCTCCAGCACGACCGCGACGCCGTGGCGGCCCAGCTCCGCCGCGGCCCACGCCAGTCTCTCGGCGGAGGGGGCTTCGGTGCCTCGCAGGGGAGCCACCATCCCGAGCGCCGTGTACTTGTCCAGATAGAGCCGGTGGTAGGGGAGCACCCGCAGCTCCTTCGCGCCGAGGCTGCGAACGAAGCGGGCGAGCTCCGCGAGGTGCTCCGGGTCGTCGTTGATCCCTGGCACCAGCGGCATCCGAAACTGCACCGAAGCCCCGCGCTCCATGAGGAAGGCCGCGTTCTGGAGGATGCGCCCGTTGCCCGCTCCGGTGAGCGCCCGATGCCGCCGGGGGTCCATGTGCTTCAGGTCGAAATGGAAGAGGTCCACCAGCCCGAGCACCGCCTCGATGTTCCCCTTCGGAACAGCCCCCGAGGTCTGCACGCAGGTGTCGATCCCGTGCCGCTTCGCCTCCTCCAGCAGCGCCCTCACCGGCGCGAGGTGCAGCAGCGGCTCGCCTCCGGAGACGGTCATTCCCCCGCCGCTCACCGCGTAGAAATCGCGGTCCTTGAGCACCTCGGCGAGTACGGCCTCGGGCGAGAGCTCGTCCGCCGCCCCGCTCTGGAAGGCCTCCGGGTTCTGGCACCAGGCGCAGCGCAGCGAACAACCCTCCAGGAAGACCGTGGTGCGTATGCCCGGACCGTCGTGGATGGAGAATCGCTGCATGTCGAAGACCCGACACGCCGCAGCGGCGTTCAGCGACATGGCGCGAGCTCCGATCGCCCGATGATGTCGTCCTGGATGCGCCGCCCCAGCCGGGTGAAATAGGCCGAGTAGCCCGACACCCTCACGATGAGGTCGCCGTAGTCCTGCGGTCGCTGCTGCGCGGCGAGCAGCGTCGCGGTGTCGACGGCGTTGAACTGCACGTGGAAGCCGCCCTTGTCGAAATAGCCCCGCACCAGATGCGCCACGCTCTCGACGCCCTTCTCCGTCTTCAAGATCCCCACCGGCAATCGCATGTTGAGCGAGTTGCCATAGCCGATGAGGGTGTGATCGATCCTCGCGACCGAGCTCATGGCGGCGGTGGGTCCCCGGCGCTCGGCCCCGTTGCTGGGCGACATGCTGTTGGAGAGCGGCTCCCCGGCGTGGCGGCCGTCGGGCGTCGCGGGCTCCAGCGCCCCCTCGTAGACGTTCAATCCATAGGAGATGAGGCTGGCCTTGTAGTGGCCTCCGAAGGCGGTCTTGCGCGCGGTCACCATGGCGCAGAAGCGGGCGACGAGCTCCCTCGCGAGCGCGTCGACCTCGGGCAGGTCGTTGCCGAAGCGCGGGCCGCCGAGCAGGGTCCGGCGCAGGTCCTCTCGACCCCGGAAGTCCGTGGAGAGCGCCTCGCAGAGCTCGCCCATCGTCACCTGCTTGCGCTCGAAGACGAAGGCGCGAATCGCGGCGAGCGAGTCCACCGCGGTGCCGAGGCCGCCGCCGCCCACGGAGCCGAAGTTGTAGCGGGCGCCCCCGGCGGTCATGTCCCTGCCGCGCTCGATGCAGCCGTCGATGGTGCTGGAGATCAGCGGGTTGTGAAATCGCTCGGCCCAGATGGCGTCGCGCAGGTCGGTCGCCTCGGCGACCCACCCCACCATCGACTCGAGCTGACGATAGAAGGCCGAGAGCAGCGCCTCGAAGCTCTCGAAGCGAGTCGGGTCGCCGGTGTCCACGCCGTCCTGCGCCCCGAAGAAGGTCGTCCTCCCCCGGTTGAACACCAGGTCGAGGGCGGTCGGGAAGTACACCTTCGACCCCCCGGTAGCGCCGTAGGAGTCGCCGTTGCCGCTCGGCTCGACGCAGCCCACGAGGCAGTACTCCCTCGCGGCCTCGACGCTGTAGCCGTCGCGCACCATCGCGGCGATGGCCGTCTCGTCGTTGAGGAAGGCCGGTGAGCTCGTCTCCCGGTGGATCGCCACCACCTTGCGCACGAACTCCTTCGGGCTCTTCTTCGAGATGCGAAACGACGCCGTGGTCGCCAGGCTGGTGTGGGTGATGGCCTCGATGAAGAGCGACGAGAGCTCGTTGGTCGCGTCCTCCCCGGAGGCGTCGAGGCCGCCGAGGGTGATGTTCTCCACGTCCGAGCCCAGGTGGTTGAGCTTCACCCCGCCCAGGTTGGGCCAGATGATGACGTTGTTGTTGAGCTTGATGATGAGCTCTTCCAGCAGCCGCAGCGCGTGCTCCCGGGTGAGCTCCCCCCGGGCGAGGTCGGCCTGGTAGTAGGGGAAGAGCAGCTGGTCGACGCGCCCCGGGGTGATGCCGCTGCCCGCGCCGTAGCTGATGATCGCGGCGTTCTGCGTGAACCAGAGCGACTGCACCGCCTCGACGAAGCTCCTCGGAGGCAGCCAGGGGACGCGCCCGCAGCGCTCCGCGATGCGCTCGAGCTCCGCCCGGCGCCCGGCGTCGCGGGTCTCCTCGGACTGCGCCCTCGCCAGCGAGGCGAAGCGCTCGGAGAAGGCCCGCATCGCGTCGCAGCTCAGCGCGACGCCCTCGAGGAAGGCCCGCTCCCCCTCGGTCTTCGCGCTCCCGAGCCTCGCCCTGGCCTCGGCCTGGATGCCCGAGAAGCCCAGCCGCAGCACGTTCTTGTGGCCTGGAACGATGTGCGCCTGCGTGTCCGTGCAGCGGCCGCGGCCCTTGACGTTGTCCCCGGCGCCAGCGCGCACGGCCTTCAGCAGCCCCGGGAGCCTCGCCGCCAGCCGCCCTCCTCGGAGCGCGCGGTCGAGCAGGGTGCTGCCGGGCACCTCGTCCTCGGCGACGAGGCGCAGCAGCGGGCCCGGGCCGAAGGCGCGCAGCTTGCGGCGCAGCTCGCTCGGGGAGAGGTCGAGCTCGCTCGTCAGCCCGTGGGCGCGGAGCGAGGCGATCTTCGCGTCGCGCACCGTCCTGCCCTTCCAGTAGGGGATGATCTCGTCGAGCAGCACCCGCTCGTCGTCGGCCTCGATGCGGTAGCCGAAGCGCTTCATCTCCTCGAGGAGGTGCTCGAAGACGAAGCTGAAGTCGCCGCGCTCCGGGGCGATGGGCGGAGCGATGAGCTTCGACGAGCGGTTGCCGACCAGCAGCTCGTCGGCCTCGATGCGCACGGTCATCTTCTCCAGCACCCGCTGGAGCGCCCTCGCGGCGCGAAGCGACGGGTGCATCCCCTCGGTCTCCCGGTGCGCCTCGGTGTAGTAGCGAGCGCGCTCGATGCAGAGCCAGTGCGTCGCCGTCAGGAGCCGCTCTTTTTGCGCGGCGTTCTTCGGGTGGAGCGTTGCCATGTCTTGCCTCTCTCCTTCGGTGTCGCGCCGCCGTGGATCTCTCGAAACAGCAGCGCGACCACGTGGCGCACGTGGCGTCTGCGCGCCTCCAGCGCCTCGGGCGAGAAGGGGTCCTCGCCGGTGAGCCGCTCGATCACCCGGCCGTAGGTGAACCAGGTCACGACCATTCCGTAGACGCTGGTGAGCACCTGGGTGAGCTCGAGCTCCGGGGGAGCGTGAGGCGCGATCTCCCTCAGCCAGGTCGAGCCCAGCCGGAAGAAGGGCAGCGTGCGCGCCACGATCGCCTCGACGTGGCGCCCGCTCGCGACCTCGCGCTGCACCACGCTGCAGAAGGTGCGGTTGCGGGCCAGGAAGTCGGCGTAGGCGTCGATCACGTCCCCGGCCTGGCGCTCGGGCTCCGCGCTCCTCTGGAGGGCCTCGATGAGCGTCGCGCTCAGCCGGTCGTAGTAGCCGTCGAGCAGCGCCGAGAGCAGCTCGTCCTTGCTGCCGAAGTGATAGTGGATGAGGGCCTTGTTGACCCCGGAGCGCTCCGCGATGTCGCGCGTCGTCGTCGCGTCGAAGCCGAGCCCCCCGAACAGATGGTCCGTCGCGTCGAGGATCTTCGCCCTGGTCTCTTCGGGTCTCATCGCCGTCACTCCGTCCCTTGGGCAGGAGGTTTAGGCGCTCGCCCAAATCAGGGCAAGGCCCGCTGGGAGATCTCCGTCACCCTGTCGTCGAAGGGGGCATCGTCAGTGTCGGGTGGGGAGGAGGGCGGTCGTGATACAGACCATGGGGTCGTCGGCTGCTTCGGCCGATCGGAGAGGACTTCACGATGCCTGGTCTCTCGCGGGGTGTACTCGTCTGCCTGCTCACGATCGCCGTGGGTTGCTCCGCGACCGACGGGCTCGTCTACGGGGTCGACGCCTCGGGGAGAGCCGACGGCGCACGGACGCTGGACGGCGCCCCGGGCGACCGCGCTCCGACGGGTGAGCTCGGTCCCCTGGTGGTGCTCGACCGGCCGATGGCGGCGGACGCCGAGGGCGATGCCGGGGCGGCGACGGGCGGCGACGCGACGACGCTCGACGGCTCGCCGATGGAGGGCGACGGAGGGGCCGCGGCGGACGGATCGCGGCCCGACGGATCGCGGCCCGACGGCTCGGTGGCCGCGCCGTGCGGCTCACGCGAGGTCTGCAACAACGGCCTCGACGACAACTGCAACGGACGCGTCGACGAGGACTGCGTCTGCATCCCTGGGGCGACGAGCCCCTGCTACGACGGCCCGATCACGAGGGCGGGCGTCGGGGTGTGCAACCTCGGCACGCAGCGCTGCGAGGGCGACGGCGAGTTCGGCCGCTGGGGCGCGTGCACGGGCTCCGGGCAGCCGCAGCCGATGCGCTGCGGCGAGGGGCTCGACTTCGCCTGCACCGGGGTGGTCGACGACGGGTGCGCGTGCGCCGCGGGCGCGACGCGGTCCTGCTACGGCGGCCCGATGGGCACCCGGGGCGTGGGCGCCTGCGTCGGGGGCGCGCAGACGTGCAGGGTGACCAAGGGCGTGGCGGCGTGGTCGGCCTGCGTGGGCGAGGTGACGCCGGAGCCCGACCAGTGCGACGGCTTCGACCGCGACTGCGACGGCAACGCGCTCACCGGCTGCGGCTGCGCCCTGGGGACGAGCCGCGGGTGCTACACGGGCCCGATGGCGACCGCCGGGGTCGGCACCTGCCGCGAGGGCGTCTCTCGCTGCGTGGCGGTCACCGGGGGAGCCGGCTCGGAGTGGGGGCCCTGCACGGGTGAGGTGCTCCCTGCGATGAACCTCTGCGACGGCATCGACCGCGCGTGCACCGGGAGCGCGACGGAGGGCTGCGAGTGCGCGGCGGGGGCCACGAGGCCGTGCTACTCGGGCGCGGCGGGCACCCGAGGGGTCGGCGCCTGCCGGGACGGGATGCAGTCGTGCGTGGTCGCCGGGGGCCGCTCGATGTGGGCCACGGCCTGCGCGGGAGAGGCGCTGCCCGGGACGGAGGTGTGCAGCAACCGGGTCGACGACAACTGCAACGGGGCGGTCGACGAGGGCTGCGGCGGGACGCTCACCTGCCCGGGGGACAGGACGGTTCCGGCGGGGTCGCCCATCGCGCTCACGGCGATGGGGGTCGGGCTGCGCAACGTCACGTGGACGCTGGTCTCGGCGCCCACGGGCGGCGCTGGATCGGTGGTCTGGGCGCCCGCGCCGCCCACCGCGCTCACGGAGACCTTCACGCCGTTCATCGTCGGGGCCTACGTGCTGCGGGTGAGCGGCACCGACGTCTCCGGTCGGGTGATCACCTGCATGTTCACCGTCACCGCGCTGCCCCACGGCCTCCGGGTGCAGCTCTCCTGGAACGGCACCGGAGACGTCGACCTCCACGTGCACAACGCCAACAACTCGGCGTGGTTCAACGGCGACGACTGCTACTACGGCAACCTCCGCCCGGCCTGGGGCGCCGTGCTCGACTTCGACAACACCTCGAACGTCGGCCCGGAGAACACCCGCCTCGACTCCCCCGCGGTGGGCGCGACCTACACCATCGGCGTGCACAACTACGCCCGCGCGGCGGGGCGCGTCGCGACCGTGCAGATCTTCTGCGGCAGCACCACGAGCACCACGCCCACGGCGACGCTCACGAGCCGGACCTTCACCCTCGGAGGTTCGGGCAACTGCGCCAGCAACGACTTCTGGCGCGTGGCCCGGGTGACCATGACCTCGGCCACGACCTGCACCGTCACCCCGATCAACACGTACACCACCGGCAGCGGCGCCTGCAGCGGCCCCTGAGCGAGCGCGGCTGACGGGGGGCGAGCCCTCGCTCCCGTCCCAACGCTCCGTCCGCTGTGCCCGCGGGCTTGCAACCCCCATCACTTCCCCGGTACGAGCGAGAGGCCGTCGGCGAGGATATCCCCGGTACGACCGAGAGGCCGTCGGCGACCAGAGCCCAGACCCTGAGCGTCAGCGAGGGGGAGAGCCTCTACCGCCGTCAGTACGCGTTCGGAGTTCCGGCGATTCCGCCGAAGAACCGCCACGTTCGGAGAAGGAGAATCGCGCTCGCAGCGGGGTAGGTCGCTCCCCCTCGCTAACGCTCAGGGTCTGGGCTCTGGTCGCCGGCGGCCTCTCGGTCGTACCGGGGAAGCGATGGGTGCTACGGCGAAAGGTGTGTGCCGAAGGGAGCGAAGCCCGGCGCGCCCTTCGGTTACGGCATCAGCCGCCGCACGCAGACGTTGGTGCGCGCGTCGCAGGTGTAGCCCGTGCCGCACGACGACCCGGCGCAGCAGCGCTCGTTGGCGTAGCCGCAGGCCACGCAGCGCCCGGCGACGCAGCTGTTGGGGTTCTCGCAGGGGTAGGGAAACTGGAGCGGGTCGGTGCAGCAGATGCCGTCGCGCGCCCCGCACGCCGCGCAGGTGCCGCCCGCGCAGGTGTTGCCCGAGAGGCAGGTCTCCGAGGCGCAGCAGGGCTGCCCCGGGCTACCGCACGCGCGGCAGCTCCCGCCCGAGCACACCGCCCCGTCGGCGCAGGTCGATCCGCCGCAGCACGCCTGGTCCACGGCGCCGCAGCGCTGGCACGAGCCTCCGACGCAGGAGGCGCCCGGGTCGCAGCTCGCGCCCCCGCAGCACGCCTGCCCGGCGCCGCCGCACGGAGCGCAGCGCCCCGCCGCGCACGAGAGCCCCGCGCCGCAGCGGTCGCCCGAGCAGCAGCGCGCCCCCTGGGTGCCGCAGCCCACGCAGGCCGAGCCCTCGCAGACCGCGCCGACGTCGCAGCCGCCACCGGCGCAGCACGCGCTCCCCGCGCTGCCGCACGCCACGCAGCGACCCAGCGAGCACACGCCCCCGGCGGCGCAGCGGTCGCCCTCGCAGCACGCCTGCCCGGCGGCGCCGCAGGTGCCGCAGGTGCCCGAGAGGCAGGTCGTCCCCCCGGCGCACACCGATCCGGCGCAGCAGGCCTGGCCGGGGCCGCCGCAGGCCGCGCAGCCCGAGGCGCGGCACACGTTGCCCGCGGCGCAGGTCGTCCCGCCGCAGCAGCGCTGACCCGCCGCCCCGCAGGGCGAGCACGTTCCCGTGGCGTCGCAGGCCGAGCCCGCGGCGGAGCACGCTCCACCCGGGCAGCACGCCTGGCCGAGGTCGCCGCACCCGCGGCAGAAGCCGGTGCCGCCGCAGGTCGCGCCGTCGAAGCACGACGACCCCGCGCAGCAGCGCTCGCCCGCGTGGCCGCAGGGAGCGCACCGACCGGCGACGCACACGTCCCCGGCGCCGCTGCAGCGGTCGCCCGCGCAGCACGGAGCGCCCCGGGTGCCGCACGCCACGCAGCTCCCGTCCACGCAGAGAAACACCCCGAGGCAGCGCGTCGCGCGGTTGCAGCACGGCGCCCCTCGCTCGCCGCACGCCACGCAGCGGCCCTCGCGGCAGGCCGCCCCGTCGGCGCAGGCCTCCCCCGCGGCGCAGCACGAAGCCCCCAGCACGCCGCACGCAGGACCGCCGTCGACGGGCACATCCGCCGCCACGGGGACGTCCTCGCCGAGGTCGCTGCCCGCGTCGTGGCCGAGGTCGACGGGGGTGACGTCGATCACCGCGCCGCGATCGAGGGGCGGTCCCGCGTCGAGGGCGATCACCCCCACGTCGTCCGTGCAGGCGGCCAGGAGGAGCGTCGCCACGAGAAGCGTCCATCGCTGCATGGCGTCGGTTATATCCCGCTCCGTCACGGCGCCGCGCCTCCGCGTGACGCTTCCGCTCGCCGGGCGCGCGCCTCTCCGGGTAGCCTCCCGCCCGTCGTGAAGGACCGCTCCGGGCTCGCCTTTGCGCTCGGGGCCTACGTCGCCTGGGGCGTGATTCCACTCTACTGGCGACTGCTGTCGGCGCTCTCGCCGGTGGAGATCCTCGCGCACCGCGTGGCGTGGTCGCTGGTCTTCGTGGGCGCCGCGGTGCTCGCGATGGGCGACCGCGACAGCCTCCGCGCCGCGCTGCGCGACCGCCGCACCCGGGCGCTGCTCGGCGCCTCCAGCCTGCTCATCGGCGTCAACTGGGTGGTCTTCATCGCCTCCATCCAGATGCACCGGCTCAGCGAGGCGAGCCTCGGGTATTTCATCAACCCGCTGGTCAACGTGGCCCTCGGCGTGGCGGTGTTCCGGGAGAAGCTCAGGCCGGCGCAGGGCGCGAGCATCGCCTCCGCGCTCGTGGGCGTCGGCGTCCTCGTGGCCTTCAACGGCTCCTTCCCCTGGATCGCCGTCGCCCTCGCGTCGACCTTCGCGGCCTACGGGCTCATCCGCAAGCTGGCCCCGGTGCCCTCGGCGGTGGGCCTGCTGGTGGAGACCCTGGTGCTCTCCCCGCTCGCGCTCACGTACCTCGGCCACCTCGCGTACTCGCACGCCGGGGCCTTCGCCCGCGGCCCCTCGACGCTCAGCCTCCTGGCGCTCTCCGGGCCGCTCACGGCGCTGCCGCTGGTGTGGTTCGCGAGGGCCGCGCGGGCGCTGCCCCTCAGCACCCTCGGCATCGTGCAGTACGTGGCGCCGACGCTACAGTTCCTGATCGCGGTGCTCGTGCTCGGCGAGCCGATGCCCTCGGCGCGCTGGGCGGCCTTCGGCTTCATCTGGCTGGCGCTGGTGATCTTCAGCGTCGACCTGGTGCGCTCCCGCTCGGAGGCCAGCGCAGCGCGGGCGAGGCCCCGGTAGCCGAAGCCCGGCTCAGCCCGAGAAGCGGCCGATCACGTTGGCGATGACGATGACCAGCTCGTGGTTCTCGATGGGCTTGGAGACGAACTGGTTGAAGCCCGCGAGCAGGGCGCGGGTGCGGTCGCCGCTCGAGGCGAAGGCGGTGAGCGCGATCGCCGGGACGCGGCCGCCCTCGGCCGGGGGGAGCGCGCGCACCTTGCGCATGAAGGTCAGCCCGTCCTCGCCGGGCATCCCGACGTCGGAGATCAGCACGTCGGGCGGCGAGCGGCGGAGCATCTCCATCGCCTCGGCGGCGGACGAGGCGGCGCTCACCTCGGCCCCGCAGCGCTGGATCACCGCGACGAGAAGGTCCCTCGTGTCGGGCTCGTCATCGACGACCAGCACGCGGACACCGTCGAGCGAGGTGGGGCACTCCTCGGGCAGCGGCTGCTCGTCGCTGCTCACCGGCGCGGGCGCCGGGATGGTGGGGGTCGCTCGGAGCGGGGCGACCGGGAGGCGCACCGTGAAGGCCGCCCCCTTGCCCCGTCCGGCGCTGTCGGCGGTGATGGTGCCGCCGTGCAGTTCGACCAGCGAGCGGCAGATGGCGAGCCCCAGGCCGAGGCCCCCCTGGGCGCGGGTGATGCTCCCGTCGCCCTGGCGAAAGCGCTCGAAGACGTAGGGGAGAAACCCAGGCTCGATGCCCGCCCCGTCGTCCTGCACCATGATCTCGACCGAGCTCTCCGCGCGATGGACGTAGACCCGGATCGTTCCGCCCCGGGGGGTGAACTTCGTCGCGTTGGTCAGCAGGTTGTTGAAGACCTGCACCAGCCGCCCCGGGTCGCCCATGACGAGGCCCGCCTTGGGGTCGATCACCGGACGGAGCTTGATGTCCTTGGCCGTCGCCGCCGGGCGGATGGAGTCCAGCGCCGTCTCCACCAGGGGCCCGGTCTCGACGGGCTGCACCTCCAGTCGCAGCTTGCCCGTGATGATCCGGGAGAGGTCGAGCAGGTCTTCGATGAGCTGCGCCTGCACCCTCGCGTTGCGCTCGATGGTCTCGAGCCCCTTGCTCACGTAGGCCGGGTCGTTCTGCCGGGTGCGGAGGATGTTCGCCCACCCGAGAATGGCCGTGAGCGGGGTGCGCACCTCGTGCGAGACCGTGGCCAGGAACTCGTCCTTCAGCTTCGACGCCTCGGTGGCCTCGCGGTAGAGCGAGGCGTGCTCGATGGCGATGCTGGCCCGCAGCGCCAGCTCCTCGGCGACGGCGAGGCTGTCGGCGGCGAAGCGTCGGCCCGACTCCGCGGCGACCAGGGTGATGGTGCCGACCACGCGACCCCGCACCGTGAGCGGCACGCACATCGACGACGAGAGCCCCAGCGTGCGCAGCATGGCGCGCAGCTCGGGGTCGGGGATCGACGCCGTCAGCACCGCGTCGCTGATCTCGTAGATGACCTCCGGGCGGCCGGTGCGCAGCACGTGGGGGACGCCGTAGGGGTCGTCGAGGTTCGGCGGCCAGCGGCGGTAGATCTCGTGCGCGAGCTCGACCTTCGCGGGGTCGACGTGGAAGACCGCGAGGCGGTGCAGGGTGCGGTCGGCGTCGAGCATGTCGACGGCGGCCCAGTCGGCGATGGCGGGGACGCAGAGCTTCGCCAGCGTGGTCAGGGTGCGCCGGTAGTCGAGCGAGCTCGCCAGCGTGGCCGACGCCTCGGCCAGGAACTTCATCACCCGCTCAGCCTGCCGCCGCTCGGTGACGTCCTTGAAGACCGTGATGACGAAGCGCACCCGGCCGTCGGCGTCGAACATCGGCGTCGACGACACGATGGCGAAGCGATCTCCCCCGGACTCGTCTCGGAAGCAGACCAGCTCCTCGCTCACCCGCTCGCCCGCCAGCGCCCGTCGGGAGGGCAGGCGGTCGGGCATCAGGGGCCGGCCCTCGGCGTCGAGGAGCGCGAAGCGCAGCACGATGTCCCCGGCGGGCTTCGCCATCAGCTCCGCGGGCGTGCCCACGCCGATGATGCGCGCCGCCGCCGCGTTGGCGTAGACGAGCTTGCCCGTCGCGTCCTGCATGGTGACGCCGTCGGTGATGCCCTGGAGCACGACCTCGAGCTCCTCGTTGGACTCCTCCCGGGCGCGGCGGGCCTCGTCGGCGAGGGCCCTTCGCTCGGTGATGTCCTGGGTGACCTTCACGAAGCCGACCAGCGTGCCCGCGCCGTCGCGCAGGGCCGAGAGCGAGACCATCGCGTAGAAGCGGGAGCCGTCCTTGCGCTGGCGCCAGCCCTCGCCCTCGTAGCGCCCGTGGGTGCGGGCGACCTCGAGCTCCGTCTCGGGCAGCCCCCCCTCCCGGTCGTCGGGGGTGAAGAACATCCCGTAGTACCGCCCCCGCACCTCCTCGAGGGAGTAGCCCTTGATGCGTTCGGCGGGGGCGTTGAAGGTCTCGACGCGCCCCTCCGGGTCGAGCATCGTGACCGCGTGGTCGCGGACGCCGTCGAGGATGAGGCGCAGTCGCTGGTCTTGAAGGCGCAGCGCGGCGACTTCGCGGGTCAACTCTTCGAGGGTCTGTGTGCGGTCTTCCATGAGCCCGCCACTCGGGGGGATGAACCCAGGCGGTGTCTCACTGTCGAGAGCGGACCGGGAAAACGCAAGGCGGCACGGACGCCTCTCCCCCCCCCCGGTCGCGCCGTCGCTTCGGTCAGCCCAGAGGGATCTTCGACTTGTTGGCCGAGAGCCACGTCGCGAAGGACTGGAGCTCGGGGTTGAGCGAGCGGCTGAACGCGACGCTTCGCGCCGCGCAGAACTCCTCCTCGAAGTCGCGGTAGTACTGGAACATGTTCGCCAGGTCGTCGGCGCCCGGGAACCCGAAGGTGCGATAGACCTCCGGGGGGACGTAGTTGTACGCGACCGGCTGCTCGAGCGCGCGGCTCAGGGCCGCCGCCATCTGCTCTCCGGTGAGGTGCTCCCCGGCGATGCCCACGGTCTTGCCGATGAGCTCGTTGCCGCGCTTGAAGATCCCGTAGGCGCACTTGCCGATGTCCTCGGCGGCGATGCCCGCGAGCTTCTTGTCGGCCATCGGGAGCACGAACGAGAGCTTGCCGTCGGGGCCCCTCTTCGGCCCCATCCCGAAGCCCACCATGTTGTCCCAGTAGAACGACGTCTGGAGGCAGGTCGTCGGCACCCCGATGGAGGCGAAGTACCCGTCCGACTCGCCCTTCGCGTCGAAGTGCGGGACCTTGTATTTGCCGTGCAGCGTGGGCATCCGGTCGTCGCTGAGCGGCACGCGCTTTCGGGTGTCTTCGAGCGTCGACCAGATCACGTGCGCCACGCCCTCCGCCTTCGCCGCGTCGGCGAGCGCGTGGGCCTGGGCGACCTCCTTCTCCCCGGAGAAGTGCTCCCAGAAGTTGGTCACGCAGAACGCCCCGTGGGCGCCCTTGAAGGCGGACTTGAGGCTCTGGAGATCATCGAGGTTCGCCCCGACGACCTCGGCCCCCAGCTTCGCGAGCGCGCGGGCGTGGTCGCTGTCGGGCTTGCGGGTGATGGCCCGGACGGTGAAGCCGCTGCTGCGGTCATTGAGGATGGCGCGGGCGAGGCCGCCGCCCTGGGCGCCGGTGGCGCCGGTCACTGCGATGATCTTCGTGGTCATGGGGTTCCCTCCGGTCGGATGCAGACCGGGGGAGCCTATAGGTCGGGGCGCTCGGAGCGGAAGCCCCCGATGAGCGCTTCGCGGCGAGGAAGCGCTCCCGCGGTCTCCGGGGCCGTGATACCCAATGCCTCGATGAGAACCCTGATCATCGCCACCGACCTCGGGCAGACCTCTCAGAACGCCGTCTCGTATGGCGTCGGCCTCGCTCGCGACCTCGGCGCCGAGGTGCTGCTGGTGCACGCATGGCGGCCCGCGGAGATCACGGTGATCGACACGACGGTCATCGTCCCCGGCAGCTTCCAGGCGGAGCACACGGAGAACCTCCAGCGTGACCTCGACCGCATCGCCGAGGAGCAGCGTCGCGCGACGGGGGTGACGATCACGACCCGGCTGCTCGACGGCGAGCTCTCCGAGGCGATCGCCGAGCTGGTGACCGAGACCGGCGCCGAGATGGTCGTCGTCGGGACGAGCCTCCCCAGGATGCTCACCCGCCTGCTGGGCAGCAGCGCGTCGGCGGTGATCCGCGCCGTGCGCTGCCCGGTGCTCGTGGTGCACGAGCCCCACGCCTGATCCCCGGGGAACCCTCCTGCCTCGGCGGCGTCCATCGTTCACGCAAAGGAGCGTTCGCCCGATGAGCCGCACTCGCCGACCGCACCCCCTGGCCCTCGCCCTGGCCCTCGCGCTCCCAGCCGCCGCCCTCGCGGATCACCCGTCGCCGCCGCGCCCCACGCCCGCTCCCGGGGCGTCGTGCCTCGGGCGCTGGCAGGGCACCGGCCGCGGGGGCAGCGGACTGCCGTGGAGCATCGACATGGTCGTCACCGCCGAGGAGGGGGCCCGCTGCGGGACCATCGAGTACCCCTCCCTCGGCTGCGGCGGCTACCTCGTCCGCTGCCGCCGCCAGGGGGACGTGGTCACCTGGACCGAGGTCTATACGCACAACCCGGGCACCTGCGCGCCCGCCGGGCGCATCGAGGGCCGCTGCGACGCCGACCGCATGCGCTGGACCTGGACCGGCCTGGAGATCGTGCGCTCGCAGCTACGGAGAGCGAGCCTCGGCCCCCGTACCCCGTAGGTCTCGGCTCAGAACGCCTCGATCTTCCTCACCAGCTTCTCCTGCGCGTCGGGGGTGCCCAGCGCGCGATCGGTCATCGGGTAGAGCATCTGCTCCTCCTTGACGTTGTGCGCCCCGAGCGCCCCGGTGAGCGCGCCGAGACCCGCGACGGTCGCCGCGGCGTCCCCTGCGGCGAGCGCGGCGGTGACGTGCTGCATGCGCTCGCGGATCTCCACGTGCTCCACGCGCATCACCGTCGTGGGGCCGCGCGTCATGCCGGTCAGGCTCTCGAAGGCGGGGAAGAGCACCTGCTCCTCGACGTCGATGTGCCACCCGAGGCCGCAGGCGAACTCCCCGAAGCGCCGCCGGGCCTCGGCGAAGGAGCCCTCGTTGGCGAGGCGCACCACCTCCGGGACGATCGCGTCGAGGCGCTCGTGGTCGGACTGGAGGTAGAGGGTCACGTTGCGCGGCCCTTCGCTCTTGCGGCGGCGGAGCGCGACGCGAGCCCCCTCGGGGCCTCCCTCCAGGCGGCTCCACTCGTAGCGCCCGGGGGCCTCCCCCAGCAGCTCGTGCAGCAGCTCTCGAGGGACCCTCGCGCCGACCAGCATCAGCGAGTCTCCGGGGGCCATCGCGTCGATGGCCGCTCGGGCCTGCGCGTGGCGATCGGGGAGGCTCAGGTCACCAAGATCCAGCTCGTGAATGGGCTCGTTCATCGCGGACGACTAGGAGCCGGGTGGGCGCCCGACAAGGGGAGCCGTCAAGTCGGCGCCTACGAGGCCGCGCGGGGAAACCAGAGCGTGAACGCCGCGCCCGCTCCCGGGGCGGTCTCCAGGTCGACGCGCCCGCCGCTTCTCCGGGCGAAGGCGTAGACCATCGCGAGCCCGAGGCCGGTGCCCTCGTCGCCCTTGGTGGTGAAGAAGGGCTCGAACACCTTGTGCTGCACCTCCGGGAGCATCCCGGGGCCGTCGTCGGCCACGCGCACCCACGAGCCGCCGCCGGCCACGCCCGTGGAGACGGTGATGGTTCCGCCCGAGGGCATCGCGTCGATGGCGTTGACCAGGAGGTTCACCAGCGCCGAGACGCACTCGCTGGCCGCCACGGTCACCGGGGGCGGGGCCTGGAGGTCCTCGACGATGTGGTAGCTCACGCTCGACTTCGCCCTCGCCCTCCCGATGCCGATGGCCTCGCGCGCCATCCGGTCGAGCCCGACCTCCTCGGGGCGGCCCGACGGGGCCTGGTGGCTGAACGACCGCAGCGCCTCCAGGGTCTCCAGGCCCCTCTTGAGCACGCCGTCCATCTGCGCGATCGAGTCCTGCGCGTCGACGGCCTCCCTGGAGACGCAGCGCCGGAGAAACTGGAGGTGCAGCGACAGGGGGTAGAGGATGTTGCGCAGGTCGTGCGAGATGCCGGCGGCCATCTGGCCGAGCGCGCGCAGCCGCTCGCCCCGCTCGAGCGCCGCGCGGGAGTCACGGAGCTGCGTGTACGAGCGGGCCAGCTCGGCGTACCGGGCGGCGCTCGCCAGCCCGGAGGCCGCGAGGTCGACCAGGCCCTCGACCAGCACCAGGGCCTCCGGCCCGAGGCCCCGCGCGGTGCGGTGGAGCAGCACCAGCGAGCCGAAGACGTCGCCGCCGCTCACCAGCGGGATCGTCTCCGCCCGCTCGAAGGCCCCGTGGAGCGCCGCCAGCAGCGCGTCGCCGAGCTCGGACCCGACGAGCTCCTCGCTCACCAGGAAGCCGGCGAGCTCGTCAGGCAGCCCCGTCGCCGCCGCGAGCCGCGAGCCGCCGTCGGCGGTCACCTCCAGCACCGCCGCCGCCGCGACGTCGACCTCCGCAGCCACCGCCCTCGCCAGCCCGGCCAGGATCTCCTCGGGCGTGGCGCTGTGCGTGACCAGCCGGCTGAAGGCGACGAGGGCGCCGAGGGCGCGCCGCCCCTCGTCGGACTGTTGGGAACGCAGCATCGTCGCCTATTAGGTGCGGAAGCAGCCAGCCCGCGCAACCCCCTCCGAAGGGGGGCTTACGGTCGGCAGGGGCTTTGGAGTACCAAGTGGGCCGCCATGGCCCACGACGCGTCCCAATTCTCCGTCGACGAGCGCGAGCTGCAGAGCCGACGCGCCTTCTTCGAGCTCACCGACGACGACCTGCGGCGCCTCGCGGCCCTGCGCCCCTTCGCCGAGCGCCACCTCGACGACATCACCGAGGCCTTCTACGAGCTGCTGCTGGGGCACCTGGAGACCCGTCGCTTCTTCCCCGACGACGCGACCGTCCGTCGGGTGAAGGCGATGCAGCGGCAGTACTTCCTCGGGCTCTTCGACGGCCGCTGCGACCTCGCGTACGCGCAGAACCGACTGCGGGTCGGCGCGGCGCACGAGCGCATCGGCATGGCCCCCAAGTGGTACATCGGCGCGTACCGGCGCTACCTCGGGCTGATCCTCGACCGGGTCTTCGAGGAGGTCGGCGACCCCGTCGAGGCGCGCGCCGCGTATCAGAGCGTGCAGAAGCTGGTGGCCTTCGACATGTCGCTCGCGCTGGACTCGTACATCGACGCCAACCTCCAGACGCTGGGGCGCCACCAGGCGGCCATCCGGGAGCTCTCGACCCCGGTGATCCGGGTGCACGACCAGGTGCTGCTGCTGCCCCTCATCGGCACCATCGACAGCCAGCGCGCCGAGCAGGTGATGGAGACGGTGCTCATGCGCATCACCGAGGAGAAGGCCGAGGTGATCATCATCGACATCGCCGGCGTGCCGGTGGTGGACACCGAGGTCGCGGACCACCTGCTCAAGACCACCGCGGCGGTGCGGCTGCTCGGGGCGCGCACCATCCTCACGGGCATCACCGCGCAGGTCGCGCGCACCATCATCCAGCTCGGGGTGGACATCTCCGCGATGCCCACCCGGGCGCGCCTCGCGGACGGCATCGAGCTCGCGCTCTCGATCGTCGGCAAGACCATCGCGCCGAAGGCGGTGTGAGATGGGCGGCCCGATCCCGATCCTGAAGGTGGGTCCCAACCTGCTGACCACCATCCACGTGGAGCTCACCGACTCGATCGCGGAGGTCTTCCAGCAGGACGTGCTGCGGGCGATCGAGCGCACCGGCGCCGGGGGCCTGGTGATCGACATCTCGGTGCTGGAGGAGGTGGACACCTACGTCGCCCGGGTGCTCGCCGACACCGGGCGCATGGCGGCCCTCATGGGCACCCGCTCGGTGCTGGTGGGCATGCGCCCCGAGGTGGCCGCGACGCTGGTCCGGATGGGCTACGGGATGGAAGGCGTCGAGACGGCGCTGGACGTCGACCGGGGCATCGCCCGGCTCGCGTCGCTGAAAGAGAACCGGTAGCTTCGTACGATGGGGTTGCGGGTGCTCGACGCGGTGGAGCTGCCGATCCGGTACGAGGCGAACATCGCCGAGGTGAGGCGGAGCGCGCGTGCGCTGGCGCAGTCGCGGGGCTTCGACTCCTTCGCGACGGCGGCGCTGACGACGGCCGCCTCGGAGCTGGCGCGCAACGTCTGGGTCCACGGGGGAGGCGGCTCGGCGATGGTCGAGGACCTCTCCGACGGCCAGCGCTCCGGCGTGAGGATGACCTTCCGGGACAGCGGTCCGGGGATGAGCGCGGCGGACCTCGAGCGGGCGCTGGCCGGGGGCTTCAGCACCGCGCGCTCGCTGGGCCTAGGGCTCTCCGGCACCCGGCGACTGGTCGACGAGTTCGCCGTAGACACCCGGCCCGGCGGGGGGACGGTGGTGGTCATTACCAAATGGACGCGCTTCTGATCGATCGCTGGGTGGGCGGAGGGGATCGGACGTCCATCCACGACGAGGCCGCGGTGCCCATCGCGCAGCAGGCCGCGCGCGCCCTCGGGCTGCGGCTGCGCCTCCCGGAGGCGGTGATCGAGTCGCTGACCCTCATCGTGCGAGAGCTGGCCACCAACCAGCTCCGACACGCGCGCTACGGGGTGATCGCCGTGAGGGCGGTGGAGCGCGACGGCGTCGACGGGGTCGAGGTCGTGGCGGCCGATGGGGGCGAGGGGATACGCGACGCGGGCGCCTCGCTGGACGGCGGTCCTGGGAGCGAGGAGGGCGCCGGGATCGGGCTCTCCGGGGTGCAGCGCCACGCCGACGAGCTGGACTTCGACGTGCGCCTCGGCATCGGGACCTGCGTGAGGGCGAGGCGCTTCGCCGCGCGGGTGGCGCACCGTCGGGAGGTGGCGATCCTGGGGCGCAGCTGCGAGGGAGAGCGGGTGAGCGGCGACGACGCGACCTTCGAGCGCCGGGGGAGCTCGCTGGTGCTGGCGCTGGCCGACGGGCTGGGCCACGGGCCCGAGGCGCAGGAGCCGGCGCGCAGGGCGATCGGCGTGGTGAGGGCGTCGCCGGAGGCCTCCCCGGCGGACCTGCTGAGAGACGCGGGCGAGGGCCTCCGGGGGACTCGCGGCGCCGTGATGGGCGTGGTGGGCATCGACGAGTCGACCGGCGAGCTGGTGCACGCCGCGGTCGGCAACATCACCACCATCGTGCGAGGGGGACAGGAGGGGCGGTCGTTCACCGGCGGCCACAGCGTGCTCGGCGCGGGCTCGCTCCGGCCGCAGCGGGCCCTCGAGGAGCGGCTCGCGCTGCGCCCCAGGGACCTCGTCGCGCTCTGCTCCGACGGGCTGCGCTCTCGCCTCGACCTCGAGGCCGCGCGGCACCTTGGCTCGCGCCACCCTCTGGTGGTGGCGCAGCACCTGCTCGATCGCTTCGGCCGCGCCAACGACGACGCGACGGTGGTGGTCGCTCGCTGAGGCGCTACGAGGTCAGGACGCGGTTGAGCTCGGTGCGCCAGTTCGCCGGGTCGGGCGAGGCCTCGGGGCCCGAGACGTAGCGCTCCCAGAAGTCCTGGGCGGGGCTGTGACCGCTGGCGGCGACCCAGGCGATGAACTCCCCCCAGGCGTTGCCGAGGCCGTCGTAGGGGCCGTGGTAGACGGTGCGAGCCACCTTCGCGGCAGGCAGCTCGCCCGCGGTCACCCGACCCACCGGGGTGACCGGGGCGGTGACGGGGATGCCCAGCTCGAAGTCGAAGAGGTCCGGGGCCAGCCGGAGGTGGTGGGAGAAGATCGGACCGGCGGGCCCGATGCCCTGCGCGGTGACGGCGGCCAGAAGCTCCTGGATGCCCGGGTCCATGGCGCTCGCGATCTCCGTGCGGGCGCAGGTGATGTGGATGATGGCCGCGGGCTGCGCGGCGGTCTGGACGATCTCGGGGGCGTCGATCATGGCGCGGATGCCGCCATGGGGACGTGGCAGGTGTCAACGCCACCCTCGCGCTCGTACTCCGAACTCCAGGAGCAATGAGGACGGGGAGAGGGTCGCTCAGAGCGCGATGCGGTAGCCGAGCGCGAGGGTGACCGTGCTGATCGACGAGTCGCCCGTCACCCGGTGCTTCACCGGCGACCAGGCGTAGCCCGCCTCGAACCAGAGCGAGCCTGGGCCGAGGCGGTACTGCGCGCCGAGGAAGCCGCCGACCCCGAAGCGGGTCGCGGTCTCGGTGGTGAGGAGGTTCCAGGCCGTGGTCTCGGCGCGCTGGAGCACGAGCTGAGGGGCGACGCCCACGTAGGCGTTGAAGGCGCTCGACGCCCGCAGGAAGCGGTACGACAGCGGCAGCGAGACGCGCACCACGTCTTCGGAGAGGGAGTAGTCGTAGGCGCCGCCCGAGGGCGACGACACGCAGGGCGCCTCCGGGGCGGCGGCCGCGTTGGAGACTCCGCTGCCGCTGGGGGAGCACGGCGCGGCGGCCGACTGCGCCATGGTGTAGCGCTGCCAGGTTCCGCGCAGGGCGAAGGCGAACACGCCGCTGCCGACGGCGACGCGCCCGCCGACCTCCAGGCCCAGGTCGGGCCCGAGGCCCAGCGCGTGGGTCGCGATGTCGAGCCCCAGCACCGGACCGAACTCCAGCGCGAAGCGCCGCTCCGAGGGCGCCGGAGGAGGCGGAGGAGGCAGCGCGGGAGGGGGCGCCTCGACGACGACGGGCGTCGGAGCAGGCGGGGGCGGGGGCGGCGGCTCGGCGGGAGGCGACGGCTCGCTGGGGGGCGGCGGCGTCGGCGTCGCCGTGACGGCGGGCTGCGCGGCGGCGGCCTCGGTGGTGGCGCCGGTCGAGGGAGACGCCGCGGCGTCGCCCTGGTGGTGGCGGCGGTGATGCCGCCGGTGGTGCTGCGCGCTCGCGAGCGCAGGCACGAGGAACACGAGCAGGAAGGTGAGGTGCTTCACGGTCGTCACGGCCTTAGTAGATGGTCTGTTCGACCGAGGTGAGCGCGTTGGTGCCGGTGCTGGTGCCACCGACGAGGAAGAAGTACGCGCTGGCCAGCGCGAGGCCGAAGTTCTGCCGCCCGGTGATCATCGAGACCGAGGCGTTGGAGAAGCTGCCGGGGGTGCCCGACGAGGCCAGCGTGGAGAGGTTGGTCGAGTCGAGGGCCGACGAGGTGGGGTTCATCCCGCTCGTGCCGCCCATCGCGTAGAACTCGCCGTTGACGATCATGCTCGAGAGCGCCCCGCGGCGCATCGCGTAGGAGTTGGTGTCCGCGGGGGACATCAGCGCCCCGCCCGAGGAGACCCGGGCGGACTCCGTCGTGCGCAGCGATCCTCCCGCGCCGAAGCCGCCGGTGACGTAGACGAAGACCGCCGAGGAGACCGACGGGGCCGACTGCGGCGAGGCCACCGCCGAGGCCGCGAACTCGCGCGCCGTGGGGAAGGGCGAGGGGCCCGCGGTGAAGGCCCCGAGCGTCGAGCCGTCGGCGCTCAGCGAGGCGTACTCGTAGGTGGCCAGCGGGCCCGAAGGTCCGCGGCCGGTGAGCGCGTACACGAAGAGGTTGCCCGAGGGGTCGGGCGCGATCGCCGCCGCCGTCGTGGCGCGCGCGGTGGTGAGCCCGGTGCCGAGCGTCGCCCACACGCCGGTGCTGCCGACCGCGAGGGGCTGCGTGTCGAGCCCGGTGGCCGACGGGGTCGCGGAGGCGTCGTCGACGAAGGTCGTCGCGCCGGAAGAGGTCGTCGAGAGAAGCACCTCGCTGCCCGAGGCGCCGTTGACGGTGGCCGTGCGGTAGACGCGGTAGCTGGCCGCGCCGGGGACGGGGCTCCAGCGCAGGCGCACGGTGCTGTTGAAGACGAAGTACGCGGTGACCTCGTCGCTGGGGAGCGTCTCGCCGCCGGGGTTGGCGGCGTCGGTCGCGCCCATCACGGCGGCGACGCGGTAGATCCACGCGCCGGCCGCGAGGCCCGCGGAGGAGGTGCGGGTGATCTCCGGGTCGCCGATGACGGGCGCCGTGGAGAAGTCGAGCACCCTGGCGCGGAGCACCGTCGACTGCGGCGCGCCCGATCCGTTGGCCCCGCCGAGCACGTAGAGGAAGCCGCCGCGCTCGATGGCGGAGGTGGCGACGCCGGTGATCGGCGTGGGCAGCCGGTAGCGCTGGAGGCGCCACGCTCCGAGGCGGCCGAAGAGGTCGACGGAGGCGAACTCGACGCTCGCGTGGGTGGTGCCTCCGGCGCCGGAGTCGCCGCCGATGGCGTGGAGGAAGCGGGTCACCGGGTTGACCTGGCTGGCGAGCACGGCGGCCCCGCGGCGCGCGGTGGTGAGCGCCGTGGCGCTGGCGAAGGGTCCGAGCTTCACCGAGGGGTTGGTCACCACGAAGGAGCCGAAGTCCGCGAAGGTGCTCTCGTCGGGGTTGTTGACCCGGACGATGTACGCGCCCGTGGCCATGGTGTTGGTGGGCAGGGTCACCGAGAGGCTGGTGGCCGTCGCCGCGGTGACCGTGCCGTTGAAGGAGGCGCCCGCGCTGGAGCGCAGCGTCACCTGGGAGGCGCGGAAGTTGGCGCCGGTGATGGTCACCGGGGTGGGCGACTGCGTGGTGCCCGCGCCGGGCGTCACGGTGTTGATCGTCGGCGGCGGGAGCATGGTGACCCGGAAGGCCCCGCGGATCACTCCGCCGCCCCCGTCGGGGTTGATCGCCGCGAGGTCATAGGTGCCCGGCGGCAGGCCCGCGGGGACCACCGCGGAGACGCTGTTGGGGTTGATGAACACCGGCCGGGAGAGCGGGCGCATCCGGGGCCTCAGCGAGGGCACGATGATGTAGAGCCGGGGCGTCGACACGAAGCCGGTGCCCTGGAGCAGGATCGGGGTCGAGCCACCGGTCCAGCCGAAGGGGGGGGTGACGCCGGTGATGGTGATCGCGGGCGCGTCGCTGATCGTGTAGGCCCGCGGCAGCGTGATGGGGCAGCCCGCCACGGTGGAGACGAGGTCGTAGGGCCCGCCCGCGCGGCCGCCGGAGGGGATGGTCGCGTTGAGCAGGTCGGAGCCCACCACGGAGATGTCCGTGAGCGCGAGGTCGCCGCCCGCAGCGCCTGCGCCGCGGAGCGAGAGGCTGGTGAGCGTCGCGAGGCCCGTCCCGACGATGGTCACGGGCATGTCGATGCCGTTCCATCCGCGCGAGGGGATCATCCCCGCGAGGGTGGGCGTGACGAGCGCCCCGGGGTTGTAGACGAAGGGCGCCGAACTCGCGGCGCAGCCCTCGGGCATGGTGACCCGCGCGGTGTAGCTGCCCATCGGGAGGCCGAGCGGCAGCTCGGCGAGCACGGTGGTGTCGGAGGTCGCCCTCACGTTGGTGAGCGCCGTCGGGGTGGGCGTGTCGAGGGTGACGGTGGGCTGCGTCGCGCCCGTCGCGTGGAGGTTGGTGCCGGTGATCACCAGCACGGGGTTTCCCCCGGTGCACGAGGCCTGCGCGACCGCGGCGGTCACCGTGGGCGCGGCGTAGTAGGTGAACGCGCGGGAGACCGTCGCCCCGCAGCCCACCGGGCTGGTGACGGTGACGTCATAGGGTCCGCCCGGGGGCGTCGCCATCGGCAGGTCGGCGGTGAGCGTGGTCGGGGAGACGACGCGCACGTTGGTGAGCGCCGTGGGGGGCGTGGAGCCCAGGGTGACCGTCGGGCCGACGCCCTCGAAGGAGTGGAAGTTGGTCCCGGTCACGGTGAGCGTGGTGCCCGGGCGGTCGACGCAGACGGCGCCCGGGGAGACCGAGCTCGCGGTCACCGGGGGGAAGAGGGTGAAGCCGCGAGGGAGGTTTGCCCCGCAGCCCTCGGGCACCGTCACCGAGACGTCGTAGGGGGTGCCGAGCGGGGCGCCCGCCATCAGGGTCATGGGGATGTCCGCGGTGATGGTGGTGGGCGAGGTGACGCGCACGTTCTCGAGCGCGACGTCGTGGATGCGCACCGTGGGCTGCACGCCGTAGGTGCTGTGGAAGTTCATGCCGGTGAGGGTCACCGGGACGAGCCGCGCGGTGCACTCGCCGCGAGGCATGATCGCGGTGACCACCGGGTCGGCGTAGAAGGTGATGGAGCGGGGACCGGTGCCGGAGGCCATGCCGACCATGCCCTGGCACTCGTTGTCGGCGCCGGTGGGCGAGGTCCCTTCGGGGCACTGGGGCATGAAGGCCGTGCCGCAGGAGTCGGCGTTGCGGATGGCCAAGGCGTAGCCGCCGCCCGGAGCGACGGCGCTCGCGGGCACCGTGAGGGTGAGGGTGTCGAAGTCGTTTGAGCTGCCGGTGGAGCTCGCGTAGACGATGTTGCCCGCGGGCACCTCGAAGGGGGTCATGGCGGCGATGGTCGCCGTGAGCCCGTGGCGGAAGTGGGCGCCGCGCACGATGAAGCGCTGCTCCCTGGAGCTGCACGCGGAGACCGGCGCCACCGAGCGCACCTCCGGCGGGGGCACGACGTTGAAGAGCGACGGGGCCGTGGAGTGGCAGCCCTGCGGGTACTGCGTCCCGGTGAGGTCGGCGCCCGCGTCGCCCGAAGCGACGCCCGCGTCGCCCGCAGGAGCGCCCGTCGACGAGGTGCCGTCGGGGTTGGTGACGCGGAAGCCGTAGCGCCCCGGGGCGAGGCGCAGCGCCGGGTCCATCGGGGCCTGGAGCGTCACCCGGAGCTCGCGCTCGGAGGTCACCCGGATGTCCCGGTCGGCCACCCGTCGCACGACGGCGCCGCGGGCGTTGATGACCTCGACCACGGGCGTCGGGTCCATCGGGCGGAAGCCCGTGCCGGTGACGGTGAGCGTGGTGACGGCGGCGTTGCAGACGGTCTGCGCCTCGTCGGCGTCGACGCCCGTCGTGGGGACCGTCGGGTCGAGGCGGGCCGCGGAGGCCACCGTCGGGGGAGGCACCACGCGCAGCGAGCCCGTCATGGTGAGCGCCCCCTGGCCGTCGGGGTTGGTCACCGACACGGTGTACGAGCCGGGCGCGAGCGCGCCGCTGCCGCTGGTGCTCCGGGTCACCCAGAGCGCCATCTCCCGGGCGGAGACGAACTCCACCTGGCGCACCGGCACCTCGCGCCCGTCGGCCGAGCGGAGCGTCACCCGGGGGATCGCCAGCGAGGCGTCGGGCGTGAAGGTGTCGATCGGCAGCGGCGCGAAGGAGGCGCCCGCGGTCGCGCGAAACACCACGCGGGTCTGCAGCCCCTGGTTCTCCGCGTCGGAGGCGTTGCACACCGTGGCGGGCGCGACGGCAGGATCGAGAGAGAGCGGCGGGCCGGTGATCTCTTCGGCGCACCCCGAGACGCAGAGGGCGCTCAGGGCGAGGACGGACAGGAAGGCGATCTTCATCGAAAGACTCCTAAGGGAGTGGGAGGGGGTCGGCACCGCGACACTTGCCGTCGCGGCCATCGACGCCAGCAGACCTGCGAGGCGTCTTCGCAACGAGCACGCCATCGCCGCGTAGCCATGTTTTCTCGGTGAATCGTGGCTCTCCGGGGCCCTGCGATGTGCGGTGCGTGTACAGGCGGCTGTGCATCGTCGACACAGCCGCTCCGCGGGTTGAAGGGTGGACTTCAGTTGTTGGGAGCGCCCTGGCAGATCCAGGTGCGGATCAGGTCGATCTGCGAGCTCGGGAGCGCGGCGCCCCGCAGCGGCATCTGGCCGCCGCTGCACAGGTTGGTGCCCGTGAGCTTGTCGACGAGGTAGCTGCTCCCGGGGAGGCCCGGCGCCACGCGCAGCCGGGTGCCGCATCCGGAGGCCGCGTTGACGAGCGCCCGGTACGAGCTCCCGCTCCCCAGCGCCAGGTCGCCCGAGGGGCGCACCCCGCCGTGGCAGCCGGTGACGCAGGTGGCGGTGAAGATGGGCTGCACCTGCGAGCCGAAGCTCACCGCCGTCGCCGAGCACGAGGCGCAGGCGCCGCCGGAGCAGGTCTGGCCCGAGGCGCAGGCGCGCCCGCAGGCGCCGCAGTTGGCCGGGTCCGTGGCCGTCATCACGCACTGCCCGCCGCAGAGCGTGGAGCCCGCCGGGCAGGTCGAGGTGCAGCTCCCGCTCGCGCAGGTCTGCCCCGCGGGACACGCCGTCCCGCACGCTCCGCAGTTGGCCGTGTCGGTGGCGGTGTCGACGCAGCGGCCGCCGCACGTGCTGAGCCCCGCCGAGCAGCCGCACACCCCCGCGGTGCACACCTGCTCCGAGGTGCAGGTGCGCCCGCACGCGCCGCAGTTGGAGGAGTCCGAGGCCGTCATCACGCACGCCCCGCTGCAGAGCGTGGAGCCCGCCGGGCAGGTCGAGGAGCAGCGCCCTCCCGCGCAGGTCTGCCCCGCGGCGCAGGTCGTTGCGCACGCGCCGCAGTTGGCCGTGTCGGTGGCCGTGTCCACGCAGCGCCCGCCGCAGAGGGTCTGTCCGCTCGGGCACACGCAGGCGCCGCCCGAGCACGACTGTCCGCTGGCGCAGGCGCGGCCGCAGGCGCCGCAGTTCGTGGCGCTGGTCTGCGTGTCGACGCAGGCGCCGCTGCAGAGCGTCGCGCCCACCGGGCAGGACGAGCTGCACCGCCCGCTGGTGCAGGTCTGCCCCGCGGCGCAGGCCGCTCCGCACGCTCCGCAGTTGGCGGCGTCGGTGGCCGTGTTCACGCAGCGCCCGCCGCAGAGGGTCTGGCCGCTCGGGCACGAGCACACCCCGCCGGAGCAGCTCTGGCCCGTGCCGCAGGCGCGCCCGCAGGCGCCGCAGTTGGAGGCGTCGGTGGCGGTGTTCACGCACGCTCCGCCGCACGCGCTCTGGCCCGTCGGGCAGCCGCACGACCCGGCCGCGCACGACTGGCCCGACGCGCAGACCCGACCGCAGGCGCCGCAGTTGGAGGCGTCGGTGGCGGTGCTCACGCAGCGCCCGCCGCAGAGGGCCTGGCCCGACGGGCAGGAGCACACCCCGCCGGAGCAGGTCTGTCCCGTCGCGCAGGCGCGGCCGCAGGCGCCGCAGTTGGAGACGTCCGCCGCGACGGTCACGCAGCTCCCGCTGCAGTTGGTGGTGCCGAGGGGGCAGGCGCCGCGGGCGCAGGTCCCGGCGGAGCACACGAAGCCCGCGCCGCAGGCACGGCCGCAGGCGCCGCAGTTGGACGCGTCCGAGGCGAGGGCCACGCAGCGGCCGCCGCACGCGACCTGGCCCGCCGGGCACGCGCACAGTCCCGCCGCGCAGGTCTGGCCGCTGGCGGGGCACACGACGCCGCAGGCGCCGCAGTTCGACGGGTCGGTCGCGGTGGTGATGCAGCGCCCGCCGCAGAGCGTCTGGCCGCTCGGGCACGCGCACGCGCCGCCCACGCAGCTCTGGCCCGTGCCGCAGGCGCGCCCGCAGGCGCCGCAGTTGGACGCGTCGCTGGTGGTGGTCACGCAGCGCCCCGAGCAGACCACCTGGCCCGGCGAGCAGACGCACGACCCGCCGGTGCACGACTGCCCGACGGCGCAGGTTCGCCCGCAGGCGCCGCAGTTGGACGCGTCGCTGGAGGTCACCACGCACTGCCCGCCGCACGACGCCTGCCCCGACGGGCACACGCACAGGCCGCCCGCGCAGGTCTGCCCGGCGCCGCAGGCGCGCCCGCAGGCGCCGCAGTGGAGGGCGCTGGTCGCGGTCGCGACGCAGGCCCCGGAGCAGGCGGTCTGACCCGTCGGGCACACGCACGCGCCGGCCGCGCAGCTCTGGCCCGCGGGGCACGCGCGCCCGCACATGCCGCAGTTCATCCCGTCGGTGGCGGTGTTCACGCAGCGGCCGCCGCACGCGCTCTGGCCCGTCGGGCAGGCGCACGCGCCGGCCGAGCAGGCGAGGCCCGTCGGGCACGCGCGCCCGCAGCCGCCGCAGTTCATCCCGTCGGTCATGGGGTTCACGCACGCGGCGCCGCAGGCGAGCTGCCCGGCGGGACAGCTCATGCCCGAGTCCATCGAGGCGTCGGCGGTCGTCGCGTCCATCGAGGCGTCGGACATCGGGCGCACCGCGGCGTCGATCGCCCCGGCGTCGGTGCCGGCGAGCGAGGTGATCCACTCCCGCACGCACGCGACCTCCGTCGACGTGAGGGGGTCGCCGCCCAGCGGCATCCTCGATCCGCAGACGGGCGACGCGCCGGTCAGCTTCTGGAAGAGGTACGAGGCGTCGGGGTCGCCGGGCACCAGCAGCCGGCGGCCGTTGCAGTCGTCCGAGGTGGCGCGGAGGAGCCTCGCGACGACGTCGGGCGCCACGAGGTCGAGGCCCACGGAGGCGCGCTGGCCCTCGTGACAGCCGGCGGTTCCGCAGCGCGGCGCGAAGATGTGGGACTGCACCTCGGCGGTCGTGTGGCCGCACGGCGCCTCGTCGCCTCCGCAACCCGAGAGCGCGAGGCCCACGAGGGCCGTGAGCCACAGCGCGAGGCGCCCATCGGGGGCGATGGGGGAGGAGGTGTGGCGCTGTCGTGAAGTCGAATGAAATCCAGTAGTTCGAAGGTGTGAGCGCTCTGATGCCATGGGCCCGAGAGCTACCAAATTGCGTGCCCTTCGTGGTGGGCCAATGATGTCTCGTCGAGCGCGCTGCGCGGCGCTGTGCGGGTCGTATCCAGGGCGCACATCGGCTGTGCAACGACCGCACACCGCGACGCCCCTCGCTCGCCGATAATTTGGACGCTCCCTGCTCCGGCGGCGACGGTCGGGGCCCTGGTGTCCCTCTCGTCGATCCCTCCCGAGCTGCTGGTCGCGGTGTGCGTCGCGGCGCTGCTGCTCGCGATCGTGCAGACGGCGAGGCTCGCGTTCACCCGATGGCTCCCTCGCCGTCGCATCGCGGTCGCTCGCGCGGCGGGGGCGGACGGCGAGCTTCGGGCCGAGCCGCTGCTGCGATCCCAGGGCTACGCGATCGTCGCTCGTCAGGCGCCGGTCAGCTACGACGTCGCGGTCGACGGAGAGCGCTTCGAGATCGCCCTGCGCGCGGACTTCCTGCTGGAGCGCGACGGCCGACGCTACGTGGCCGAGGTGAAGACGGGCCGCCTCGCGCCGCGGCTGGAGACCTCCGCCACGCGGCGGCAGCTGCTGGAGTACCGCGTGGCCTTCGACGTGGACGGCGTGCTGCTCGTCGACGTGGACGCGGGTCGGGTGCACTCGCTGGAGTTTCCTTCGCACGCGCCGGGAGGGTCCGACGAGCCCCGGGTCGGGTGGCTGCTCTGGCTCGCGCTCGGAGGGGCGCTGGGCCTGGGCGCGTCGGCCGTCGAGGGGCGGCTGCACCCGCCGCACGCTGGGGACATCCGGGGAGGTTCAGACGTCGACGGGGGCTCGGCGACCATCGTCCCCGGTACGACCGCGAGGCCGTCGGCGAGGATCTCCCCGGTACGACCGTGAGGCCGTCAGCGAGCGCTTCCCCGGTACGACCGTGAGGCCGTCAGCGAGCGCTTCCCCGGTACGACCGCGAGGACGTCAGCGACCAGAGCCAGACCCTGAGCGTTAGCGAGGGAGAGCGACCTACCACGCTGCCAGTCGTCGTCTGGGAACGTGGTCGGCTTCCGGGCATAGGCGGCGTCGGAGTTCCGCGCTGGCAGCGTGGTAGGTCGCTCCCGCTCCCTCACGGTCGCGGTCTGGCTCTGGTCGCTGACGGCCTCGCGGTCGTACCGGGGAAGCGGTCGCTGACGGCCTCGCGGTCGTACCGGGGAAGCGGTCGCCGACGGCCTCGCGGTCGTACCGGGGAAGCGCTCGCTGGCGGCCTCGCGGTCGTACCGGGGAAGCGCTCGCCGACGGCCTCGCGGTCGTACCGGGGAGAGTCCCGTCGACCGCGCCCTGACGGCCGAAAAGGCGGAGTCCGCCCGGTGGCGGTGGTAGGCGTCGGGGCGCATGGCCACGCCCTCCGAACGAACGCTCACCGTCGCTCCCACCGCTGATCCGACCCGGGTGCGCGCCTCCGACGGCGCGGTGCTCTCGGCCCCCGAAGGGTGGGCGCTGCTGCCTCCTGGCGACGCCGGGCTCACCCGTCGCGTGAAGGCCGCCGGTCCCACCTGGACGGTCATCGAGCGCAGGGGCAACAAGAACTTCTCCCGCGGGGTGTGGGCTCCGGCCGCGCACATCGACACCGCCCGGGGCGCGCTGGAGGCCGAGCGGGCGACCCCCGCCTACGCCCGCCGCCTCGCCTCCGACGCGAAGCGACGCGACGCCGCGCAGGGCGAGTACGTGCGCGCGTTCGAGGAGGAGGTGCTCGGCTTCCTCCGCTTCGCGCCCACCTGGGCGGAGCAGGGGAGGGCGCTCGCCTCGGCGGTCACCGCGCACGCCACGCCGGTGGGCAGCGGAACCGTCGCCCGCACGCAGCGCATCCCGGTGGAGCAGCGCGCGGAGTCGGCGGTGATCGCGTGGATGCGCCACCAGACGACGGCCTACGACTCGATGAAGATCGCGAGGGTGAAGGGAGAGCGCCGCGCCGTGCGAAGGGAGCTCGCGGAGATCGCCAGGAGGGTGCTCGACGCGCACCGCCGCGACGTCGCCCACGCGGCCTCGGGGTGCTCGCTCTGCGGCGCCCTCACGGCCTGAGCGTCGCTACCCCTCGGCGCGAAACGGCGGAGCCTTCAGCGCCGAGCGGACCATCATCAGCTCGCTCACGTTGTCGGGCGTGAGCATCCCGACCACGCGCCCGTCGGCGACCACCGGGAGCGAGCGGCACTCGCGGTCCTCGAGGCGGGCGAGGGCCACGTCGAGCATCTCGTAGGGGTGCGCGATGACGAAGCGGCGGTCCATCACCTCGGAGACGCGGTGCTCGGTGCCCTTCTCGGCGAGGCCCTTGATGAGCCCGGAGCGGGTGAGCACCCCGAGCACCTGGCCGTCGTGGCCGACGACGGGGAAGTCGACCTGCGAGCCCGCGAGCAGCGTGCGCACCGCGTCGCCGAGCGTGTCGTCCGCCGAGAGGATGTGAAACTCCGTCTGCATGGCCGTCCTCGTGGGGATGCCGTGCAGCGCGGCCTTCATCTGCACCCCGGCGGCCTCGCTGGCGGCGCCGATCCAGACGAAGAGCGCGATGAAGACCAGGATCGGGTTGTAGAGCACCCCGAGCACGCCGAAGAGGAGGGCGATGCCCTGGCCGAGCTGCGCCGCGAGCTGCGTGGCCGCCACGTAGTCGCCTCGCAGCGCGAGCAGCGCGCGGAGGGCGCGCCCGCCGTCCATGGGGAAGGCCGGGACCAGGTTGAAGATCGCGAGCCCCACGTTGACCCAGAGCAGCCGTGGGATGAACGAGCCCATCCCCCGGGCGTTGGCGAGGTCGGGCACCAGGGCGGCGCCCGCGACGCTCAGGCCGACGAGCAGCACCGCCGCGATGACCACGTTGACCGCGGGGCCCGCGAGGGCCACCAGAAACTCCTGCCAGGGCTTCTCGGGCATCCGCTCCATGCGGGCGACGCCGCCGATGGGGAGCAGGGTGATGTCCCGGGTCTTGATGCCGAAGCGCCTCGCGGTGAGCGCGTGGCCGAGCTCATGGAGCACCACGCTGGCGAAGACCGCGAGCATCGAGAGCACCCCGACGACCATCTCGGCAGACTCTCGGGTGCGGAGGTAGGTCGAGAGGGCCACCCAGCCCAGGAAGACCGCGAAGGTCACGTGGACGTAGACGTCGATCCCGAACACCCGACCCAGCTTCCACGACCAGCCCATGCGCTCACCTCCCCCGAAGCGTGCGCTCTCTCCGCGACGACGGCCATGGACTCTCCTCGGGCCCTCCTCCTGCTCTACGATCGCGCCCGATGCCGCCCCGTCGACTCCGCTGGTTGCTCCCGCTCTCCTCGCTGCTCCTCGTCGCCTGCGACGGAGGAGAGCCCGCCGCCCCGATGGACGCCGCCGTCGACGTGGCCCCCTCGGACGTCGCCCCCTCGGACGTCGCTCCCGTGGAGTCCGCGCCCGAGGGCTTCCGGGTGACGCTCGGCCCCGACGCCCGGCTGCGCGTGGAGTCGACCCGCGTCGCCCTCTCGGGCATCGAGCTGGTGCTGCGCCTCGGCGACGGCAGCGAGCGGGCCCTCTCGTCCATGACGCTCAGCCCCGGGCCCACGCCGTCGAGCCTCGTCGGGCAGAGCCCCGAGGGGTGGTCGGTCACCCTCGACGCCGCTCCCGTCGCTGGCTCCGCGGCCCATGCGGTGCGCGTCGCGTGGCAGGTGAGGGGCGCAGGGTCGCTCCTCGGGGTCGAGCTCCGATCGCCCCCGGTGACGCTCCCGACGGACGCCCACGCGATGCTCGATGGCGCGCAGAGCTGGTCGTTCACCGGCGCCCTCGCCCTCGCCCCGGGAACCCTCCGCGCTCGCGACGCGATGGGTCGCGTGGCGTGGCCCACGACCGCGGGGGAGGTCACCCAGGACACCGCCACGACAGGCTTCTTCCGAGGGGACCTCGCCTGGGGCGGGGGCGGCCTCTCGCTCTGCGCCGACGCCCCCTACGACCGCTGGACCGCGTTGCTCGCCGAGCGCCCGACGACGCAGTGGAGCCTTCGCATCGCCACCGGCATCGAGCGCGACGAGGCCGTGACGCTGAGCTCCGGCGGAGCGCCCCTCCGAGGCTCGTGGGTGCTCTCCCCGGCGCAGTCGGGGCGTCCCTTCGCGTGCAGCGACGACGCCCCTCCGCCCGCGAGGACCCGGCCCCCCTCCGCCTTCCCCCGCGGCTGGTGGAGCTGGAACACCCTCTTCGAGGCCGTCACCCTCGCCCGCGCCGAGGCCCAGGTGGAGCCCATGAGGGCGCTCGATCCGGGCGCCCGCCACATCACCATCGACGACGGCTGGGAGCGCGCCTGGGGCGACTGGAGGGAGCGCGACGCCTTCGGAGGAACCCTCGCCAACCTCGCCACCTCCCTGCGCGCCCGCAACGTCTCGCTGGGGCTCTGGCTCGCTCCCTTCGCGGTCGACCCCACGGCCCCCCTCGCCATGGAGCACCCCGAGTGGATGGTGCGCGACGAGCGCGGCGCGGCGCTGCTGGCGGAGCTCGTGCCGGGGCGGCGCTTCCAGGTGCTCGACATGACCGTCCCCGCCGCGAGGGAGCACCTCCGGGCGCTCTTCGCGAGCCTGCGCGCCCGGGGCGTCTCGCTCTTCAAGATCGACTTCCTCTTCGCGGCGGCGCTCCCCGCGGTGCGCTCCGACCCTTCGGTGACCAGCCTCCAGGCCTACCGCCTCGGGCTCGCGGCCATCGCCGAGGGGGCCGGCGACGCGCACATCAATGGCTGCGGCGCGGTGATCCTCCCGGCGGTCCCGTATGTGGACTCGATGCGCGTCGGGGCCGACCTCACCTTCACCGGGACGCCCCCCTTCTGGGCCGCCGTCGCGGCCTCCGCGCGCAACCTCGCGGCGCGCCGGGAGTCCATCCGCTGGGGCGTGCTGGCCGACCCCGACCAGCCCGTGCTGCGCGGGTACACCCCCGACGAGGGCCGCGCCGCGCTCGCCGTGGCGGCCCTCTCCGGCGGCGCCTTCGGCTACGGCGACGACCTCACCGCGCTCACCGAGGCGCAGTCCGCCGTGTACCGCGAGGCGTGGTTCACCCGGCTCCGCGACGGGCTCACCGGGCCCGCCACGCCGCTCGATCAGGGCGTCGGGTCTCGCTTCGCGCTGAGCCCGATCCTCGACGGGGCCCTCAACCGCTTCCGCTCGACGAGCGCGAGGCCGCCGTCGGTGTGGCGCGCGACGCTCTCCTCGGGAGAGTCCTGGGCGGTGCTCTTCAACTGGGGCGACGAGGAGGCGACGATCGCCGTTTCGCCGGGCGTGCTGGGCCCCCGCTCGGAGGAGCTGGTGGCGCGCTCGGCCGTGACGGCGACGGCGAACGGGGGCGCGTCGGTGGTGGTCCCGCCGCACGCGGTGAGGGCGCTGCGGACGATGCCCTGAGCTGAGGGCGGAGAGCCCCTCAGCGGGTGATGTCGAAGGAGCCCGGGAACACCGCGTAGTCGCGGGTGGTGACGCCGTTGCGGGTGTCGCCCTCGTAGTGGGCGCGGCCGGGCTTGGGCCGCAGCCGCACCACGCCGCCCTCCTCGAAGGTGATGCGACCCGCGAACACGGCCGCCGTGCAGATGCTGGAGTCATCCGTGAAGGGGCCGCGTCCCCAGACCGTTCCGGGCCTTCCGCCGGGGGGGCACCACACCTGCTGCCGGGCGCGCCCCGCCGTGCGGAAGCGCGTCGCGCTCGCCGCCCAGGTGATGGCCTCGACCCCCTCCGGCGCCCTCACCGTCGGCGCGATGCTCGACGTGAACGCGAAGCTGCCCGGGAAGGACGCGAAGGACATCGAGGTCACGCCGCCACGGGCGCTGCCCGCGTAGCTGGGCTGACCCGGGTGCACGAAGACCGTCACCCTGCCGCCCTGGGCCAGCGTGATCTGGCCGACGTGCACCGCCGCCGAGCAGATGGACGAGTCATCGGTGTAGACGTCCGTGCCCCAGACCGACGCCAGCGTGCCGTTGGGAGGACACTCCTGGGTGAAGCTGCTGCCGTTGTTGCCGCGGTGGCTGGTGGCCTTCGCGCTCCACGGATTGGGCGCCCCGGCGTCGCCGCCGCCGACGCGGATCTGCACGCCGCCGATGTTCACCCCGCCGCCGTTGATCTGCGGAACGGGCACCGCCACGAGGCCCGGCTGCGGCCCACCGACGATGGTGAAGCTGCCCGGGAAGGCGCCGAAATGCCGCGTCGTCTCCCCGGCCCGCATGGTGCCCGGGTACGAGGGCTGCCCCGGCGCAATCTGGATCTGCACCACGCCGCCCGCGGCGCGGGTGATGCGGCCCGAGTGCGCCGCGGCGGTGCAGATGCTCGAGTCGTCGGAGTAGGTGTCCGAGCCCCACACCGTCCCGGGCTCGCCGTTGGGAGGACACTGGAAGGTCAACACCGCGCCGGCCTGCGGCCTGAAGCGCGTCGCGTTCGCCGCCCAGGTGATGGGCGCCGCGGGAGGCTGCATCGGAAGCTGCGGCGGTGTCGGCGCCGCGACAGGCGCCGCTGTCGCGGTCCCCTCCCGCTTGCACCCGGCGCCCGCGCCCGCCAGCGAGAGCACCACCAGCACCACCCGCTTCTCCGTCGATCGTCGCATCGTGTCACCGTAGACCGCACCCGTTGCGGCTCCTTCTCCGCGCACGTTACGCCGACCGCGCCTCGCTCCTCCCGCACGATATTCAAAACGAAAATTATGCAGCGGTCGCGAGGCGTTTCCGGCGCCTCTCAGAAGGTCAGCATAAACCGTCGCGAGCACCCCGAGGCGAGGGAGGCCGCGCGAGACATACGCGGGGTATTTCGAGCGCGGCCGACCGCTGCATCGGGGGGCGCAGCAGGTTTA
>SCUS01000077.1 GCA_004297725.1 Myxococcaceae bacterium
AGAGCAGCCGTCGAGTCGCCCAGATCGATCGGAAGTCGCGGGGTCGTCATCACCGAATATTACACTACTCCGTAAAATTCGGATGAGCCCGCGTGGGGTTTATGCTGACCTTCTGAGCGTCAGCGAGGGGAGGATGCCGCCCAGGTCCTCCCAACGCGGCCTCGCCCGGAGGGGAGCGAGTGACAACTCCTCCCAGCGCGGCCTCGCTGTCGACGGGCTCCGAGTCCGAGAACGACTCTTCGACGGTTCCCTCTCGATGGCGTCGCCCGACGCGACGAAGACGCACCCGATGGACGTGCTCGGTCGTTCCCCTCCGGGCGAGGCCGCATTGGGAGGGCCTGGGCGGCATCCTCCCCTCGCTGACGCTCAGGGTCTGGCTCGGGTTACCGACGCCTCGCGGTCGTACCGGGGATATCCCCGTCGACGCCTCGCGGTCGTACCGGGGATATCCCCGCCGACGCCTCGCGGTCGTACCGGGGAACTCCCCGCGGATGGCCTCGCGGTCGTACCGGGGAACTCCCCGCGGACGGCCTCGCGGTCGCACTTTGATTCCCAGTGATGGCCCCACGCATCGGCGCTCCCGCCGGAGCGGGCGTCACCCCGGCGTGATGCGCCGCAGGTCGAGCCCTCCCGGGTACATGTACGAGGTGTACGGCGCGACGCCGTAGACCTTGAGCCCGATGCCCTGTCCGCCGGGGCTCTGCAGGTGGTGGTCGCCCGGCGCGATGGGCAGCGTGTAGACCGTGAAGCCGCCCACGTCGGAGGACGAACCCCGCAGCGCCTGGCCGTCCATCTCCAGCGTAGCCCCCGCGGTGGTCACCACGTTGATGAAGTTGGACACGTAGGTCGACGGGACGGTGAAATCATACGAGGTCCGGTATTGCTCCACCGGCACCTCCAGCACCATCGCGGGGTCGCCCGCGAGCCGCCGGTCGTAGCCCTGGCCGCTCATGAACTGCACCGGGAGGAAGGGCCCGGTGCCGCGCACGATGAAGTGCTGCGAGGTGGCGAGGTCGAGCACCTGGCCCGCCCCCAGGGTGACGGGGGCGTGCACCGAGGGCGGGTCGAAGGTGAGCGTGTTGCCGTCGACGCGCGACACGATGCGCACCGGCGAGGCGGTGGTGGCGCCGCGGTCGCGCAGCGCCGAGACGACGTACTCGCGCCCCCAGGTCTCGTTGGGCAGGAGCTGCTCCTCCAGGTGGTCGCACGCGGGGTTGTCGAGGGGGACGTTGGTGCAGTCGTGGCCCACGAAGACCGCCACGCGCTCGCTCGCCTCGATGGTGGTCCCGGTGATGTCGCCGCGGCCCTCGCCCACGAGCTGGAGCACGTCGCCGGGGCTCAGCGTGAAGGTGCGGGTCTCGCCGGCGTTCATCGCAGGGACGCCCGCTCCGGGGCGGAGGGCGGAGGCGGCGCGCACGGTGACCGAGGTGCTCTCTCCGGTGACCGCGACCACCGAGGCGAAGCCGCCGAAGTAGTACGTCATCGGGTTCTTGCCGCCGGGCGAGTACGGGAAGTTGGGCCAGGTGACGACCGTGTAGCGCTGCGAGAGCACGCCCTGAGGGAGCAGCAGCGAGGCGTCGTTGGTGTACGAGTAGAGACCGTTGGGGCGCGAGAAGGTCAGCGGGTTGAACTGGTAGGCCGTGATGGGGCCGTTGGCGTGCACGTGGTACGCGCCGCCCCGCCGCAGGGTGGAGACCGCGGCGTTCCAGGGGATGCAGAACTCGCCGATCTGGATGCAGCGCGGGTTGAGCTGCACCAGGTCGACCACCCACGGGAGGATCACCGTCTCGACCGCGCCGGGTGCCATCTCCACGGTGCGAGGCGCATCGAGCGAGCCTCCGGTGATGGTCGCGCGCACGGGGTAGGCTTGCGGGTTGGTGAGCACCACCGCGTACTCGAACACCGGGTTGAGCCCCGCGTTGGGCGTCACCGTGGGCCAGTAGTCGCAGCCCAGGTACGAGTTGCCCAGCGCGCTGTCGGAGCAGCGGTCGACGCACGCCCCGGCGTTGCACGTCTGGCCCTCGGCGTCGCAGAGGGTGCCTTCGGTGTAGCCCGATCCGTCGTCGAGGCAGCTCTGCGCCCGCCGAGGCATGGACGGGTCGCAGCGCGACGAGCCCGGGTTGCACGCGAGGCAGCCTCGGCCCTGCACGCACAGCGGCGTCGGGGCGGCGCAGGCGCGGCGGTCGACCACGTTGCCCTCGGCGTCGCAGGTGTACTGCGTGTCGCCCTGGCAGTAGATCACCCCGGCGGCGCAGCGCGATGGGGCGTCGGGGGCGGGGGCGTCGATGCGGCCCTCCACGTCGGCGCGGGCGCCCGCGTCGGCGCGGACGAGGGGGCGGGGCTCGTCTGCGCAGCCCCAGCAGAGCGCCGCGCACGCGAAGGGGAGGCACAGGGGGCGGAGGGTCATCGCGGCGGCGATGCTATCGCTCAGATGCGCTCGACGGAGAGGACCCCCTTCACCTTCTGCAGGGCGCGCATCACGCCCTTGAGCGAGCCGAGGTCGGTGATGGTGAAGGTGAAGAGGTTGACCGCGCGCTCCTCCTCGGCGGCGCGGCAGTTGGCCTCCTCGATGTTGACGCCGCACTTGGAGAAGGTGTTGCCCACCTCCGCCAGGAGCCCCGGGCGGTTGGCGGTGATGACCCGCAGGCACACCGGGCGGGACATCTTCGCGCCCTCGTCCCAGCTCACCGCGACGCGGCGCTCGGGGTCGATGTCGAGGCCCTTGGTGCAGGTGCGGCGGTGCACCGAGATGCCGCGGCCGCGGCTGATGTACCCGACGATCTGGTCGCCAGGCAGCGGAGAACAGCACTTGGCGAAGCGCACCAGGATGTTGTTCTCGCCGTCGACCAGGATGCCGTTGGAGTCGCGCCCGGTGACCTTGCGCATCACGCGCTCCATGGTCCCCTGCTTGATGTCCGACGGCGCCTTGCTCTCCGGCGGAACCAGGCTGCGCACCACCGCGTCGGCGCTGTAGCGCCCGTAGCCCACCTGGATGATCAGCTCGTCGACGCTCTGCAGCTTGGCGTCCTCCAGGGCCCGCCCGAGGGCGTTGGTCTTGAGCACCTTGGCGAAGCTCAGCCCCGCGGCGTGAAGCGCCCGCTCCAGCAGGTCGCGCCCCAGCTTCAGCGCCGACTCGCGCTGCTCGTTGCGCAGGTAGCTGCGGATCTTGCTGCGCGCCCGCGAGGTGACCGTGAACTCCAGCCAGTCCTTGTTGGGGTGGCGGTTGGGGTCCGTCAGGATCTCCACCACGTCGCCCGATCGGAGCTGGTAGCGCAGCGGCACGATCTGCCCGTTGACCCGGGCGCCGGTGCACTTGTTGCCGACGTTGGAGTGCACCGCGAAGGCGAAGTCGACGGGCGTCGCGGTGCGAGGAAACACCTTGATCTCCCCGCGCGGCGTGAAGACGTAGACCTCGTCCTGGAAGAGGTCGACCTTCACGCTCTCGAGAAACTCCTGCGGGTCTTTCAGCTCCTGCTGCCACTCCATGAGCTGGCGCAGCCAGTGGAAGCGCTGGGCGTCCTTGTGGTCGATGGCGTGGCCCGCGACGTTCTTCGGGCGCTCCTTGTACTTCCAGTGCGCGGCGATGCCCTGCTCGGCGATGCGGTGCATGTCGCGGGTGCGGAGCTGCACCTCCATGCGCTCGCGGTCGGGGCCCAGCACCGTGGTGTGCAGCGACTGGTACCCGTTGGGCTTGGGGAGCGCGATGTAGTCCTTGAAGCGCCCGGGGATGGGCGTGTACAGCGAGTGCACCACGCCCAGCACCGCGTAGCAGTCGGCCGCGGACTCCACCACCGCCCGAAACGCGATGACGTCCCACACCTGCTCGAACTCGCTCTTGGACTGCTGCATCTTCCGCCAGATCGAGTACAGGTGCTTCACCCGCCCGCTCACCTCCGCGGCGAAGCCCGCCTCGGCGAAGCGCTCGGAGAGCAGGGCCTGCGTGCGGTGGATGTACCCGTCGCGCTGCTGCACCAGCGCCGCGACCTTGCCCGAGACCAGCTTGTAGCCGTCGGGGTTGGTGTGCTTGAAGCCCAGGTCTTCGAGCTCGGACTTCATCCACGCGATGCCCAGCCGGTTGGCGAGCGGGGCGTAGATGTCGAGGGTCTCCCTCGCGATGCGCTCCTGCGCCTCGGGCTTCATGTGCTCGAGCGTGCGCATGTTGTCGAGGCGGTCGGCGAGCTTCACCAGCAGCACGCGGATGTCGCTCGCCATGTGCAGCAGCATCTTGCGGAAGTTCTCCGCCTGCGCGTCTTCCTTCGAGGTGAAGTTGAACTTCGACAGCTTGGTGACGCCGTCGACCAGGAAGGTCACCTCCTCGCCGAACTCCTTGCGCACGTCGTCGAGGGTGGCCTTGGTGTCCTCGACGGTGTCGTGCAGCAGCGCCGCGCAGAGCGAGGCGGAGTCGAGCCGCAGCTCGGTGATGATCTTCGCGACCGCGATGGGGTGGGTGAAGTAAGCCTCGCCCGATTTGCGCTTCTGCCCCTCGTGGTGCCGCTCTCCGAACTCGAACGCCCTCCGCAGCAGTCCGACGTCGGCCTCGGGGTGGTAACGGGTGACCTGTCCGACAAGCTCTCCAAGCGAATCCATGGAGGGTCACTATGCCCGCGCTCCCTGAAAGGGCAACGAAGCTACGAGCCCTGGGATTCGGAGTACGCGTTGGTGTCGTGGGGAGAGCGCCGGCTGCGCGTTCGCGGACGGGCCTACGGCCCTGCTCACGCTGAAGCCGGGACCTGGGACTGACCGCCCGGCCTTCGCCGGGCTATCTGCACGAGCGTCGAGCGCTCCGCACTCGACGAGTGGACGTAGGTACTTGTTGAAGGGCTCGCGAACGGACGCGTACATCCTCTCGGCGGTCGCGACCGCGACCGACGCTCGTGCAGATAGCCCGGCGAAGGCCGGGCGGTCAGTTCCAGGTCCCGGCTTCAGCGTGAGCAGGGCCGTAGGCCCGTCCGCGAACGCGCAGCCGGCGCTGCCCCAGGCGACGCACAGCGCCTACTCCGAACTCCAGTACGAGCCCGCGGCGCTTGACAAGCGGTGCCCAAACGGAAGACCCCTCCCGCCCATGATCGACCTCCCGGGGCTGCTGGAGCGCACGAGCCGCACCTTCGCGCTCTCGATCCCTCGGCTGCCCGAGCCGACCCGCCTCGCCGTCACGCTCGCCTACCTGCTCTTCCGCCTGGCCGACACCTTCGAGGACGCCGCGGTCTGGCCCCGGGCCCGCCGCGCCGAGGCCCTCACCGACCTGCTCACGCTGCTGGCCGACCCGGCCGTCGCCCCCCCCGCCCTCGCGGCGGAGCTGGGCCGTCGCTGGGCCGAAGGGCGCCCCACCGAGCACGACGGCTACCTCGACCTGGTGGCCGCCACGCCCGACCTGCTCGACGCCCTCGGAGGCCTTTCCCCCTCGTCGAGGAGCATCGTGCTCCTGCACGCGAGGCGCACCGCCGAGGGGATGCGGGGCTTCGTCGAGCGCAGCGACGAGCGCGGCTCGCTCCACCTCGCGACCCTGGGCGACCTGCGGGACTACTGCTACGTGGTCGCCGGGATCGTGGGAGAGATGCTCACGGACCTCTTCCTCGACGACGCGCCCTCGCTCCGAGCCCCGGCGGTGGAGAGCTCCCTGCGAGGCGGCGCCCGCTCCTTCGGCGAGGCGCTGCAGCTCGTGAACATCCTCAAGGACGCCGACGACGACGCCCGCGACGGCCGGGCCTACCTGCCGCCGGACACCGACCGCGCCGCCGTGCTCTCGCTCGCCCGCTCCGACCTCGCGGCCGCGATCCGCTACGTGCTCACCCTCCAGGCGGCGGGCGCCCCGAGGGGCTTCGTGGAGTTCACCGCGCTGCCGGTGCTGCTGGCGAGGGAGACGCTCGACCTGCTGGAACGGGAGGGCCCCGGGGCGAAGCTCCCCCGGGAGCGGGTGATGGCCCTGGCGGCGGGGCTCGACCGTCGCCTCGACGCGGGCGAAGCCGCGCTGGAGCCGTCGTCATGAGCACCGAGCGGCGGCACCGGTCGCACGGGACGGGGCTCTTCGAGCCGTCGCAGTTTCGCGCGCTGGGCGAGGGCTGCGTCTTCGAGCCCGGGGTGATGGTCTTCCACCCGGAGAACATCTCCCTCGGGCGCAACGTGTACGTCGGCCACCAGGCGATCTTGAAGGGCTACTACCGCAACGAGATGGTCATCGGCGAGCAGACCTGGATCGGCCAGCAGTGCTTCTTCCACAGCGCCGGGGGCCTGACCATCGGGGCGAGGGTGGGCATCGGCCCGGGGGTGAAGATCATCACCTCGGTGCACGCCGAGGCGGGACGCGAGGTGCCGGTGCTCTTCTCGCCGGTGGAGATGGCCGCGGTGGTGATCGGAGACGACAGCGACCTCGGGGTGAACAGCGTGATCCTGCCGGGCGTGCGCGTCGGGCGGGGCGCGGTGGTGGGCGCCGGGGCGGTGGTGACCGAGGACGTGCCGGACTACGCCGTGGTGGCGGGCGTCCCGGCGCGGGTGCTGAGGATGAGGCCGTGAGGGTCGAAGGTTTCTCGGTGGTGGTGTTCGCCTTCCACGAGGCGGAGAACGTGCCGACGGTGCTGCGGGAGATCCACGCCTGGCTGCGCTCGAAGGGCGAGCAGCACGAGCTGATCTTCGTCGACGACGGGAGCACCGACGGCACCCTGGCGGCGGCGCGCGAGGTGCTGGCGGGCGACCCCCGGGCGACGGCCTTCTCGCTCGGCGCCAACCGCGGCATCGGCGGGGCGCTCAAGGCCGGGGTGGCCTCGGCCACGCAGCCGTGGGTGACCTTCCTCCCCTGCGACGGGCAGATTCCCCCGGAGGAGCTCGACGTGCTGCTGGCCGAGGCCGAGCGCTCGGACAGCGACGTGGTGTTCTCGGTCTACCGCGACCGCGACGACGGATTACTCCGCAAGGTATTCTCCGCGGGGGTGCGAGGGATGATCCGCGCGGTGCACGGGGTGACCATGCGCTCGGACGGGCCGTACCTCTTCCGCCGCGAGCTCTTCAGCGCGAGGGAGCTGGTGCCCGACACCTTCTTCCTGAACTTCGAGTTTCCCATCCGGGCGATGCAGCGCCGGGTGCGCTCGTCGGTGGTGACCATCGAGTGCGTGCCGAGGCGGGCGGGCCAGAGCAAGAGCGCCGGGTGGCGCACCGTCTACCGGGTGGGCCGCGACCTGCTCGACCTCAAGCGACGTCAGCTCCGGGGGCGCTGACCCGGCGCCCGGGGCGTGCACCGCGGTTGACACCCCTGCCCGCGAACGCCCTCCCACACGCCCCCCCCGCGAAGGGTGCTACAAAGCGGGGTAACGCATGGCTTCGGGCGCTGGCCCGGCCCGTGCGTCGCGCTCGTGGAGAGGATGACCCAACACCCATGAAGACCTTTCCCCAACCGATGATCCTGGCCGGGGCCCTGGCGCTGCTCTCGGGCTGCGCGAGCGACGTGCTCAACGTGCAGGGCTCCGCGGTGGTGACCACGCAGATCGCCGGCCAGACCCCGACCCGCATGGGCTTCGACTTCGCCCGCGTCACGGCGCTGGAGGCGGGCTCTGGGTTCACCGGGAGCTGCGCCCGCGTGGCCAACCGCTGGGAGGTGCAGATCGCCCGGGAGAGCCCCGGCGCGGCGGAGTTCAAGCGCTTCACCCTGAGCATCCCGGTGCCGACGACGGGCCTCACCCGGGAGAGCCCCACCGCGAACTTCGTCGTGGGCGACTCGACCTTCAGCGCCACCGGCACCTGCGTCGACACCACCACCACCGTCAGCGACGGGCTCCACGTGGTCACCCGCTGCACCGGCATGCGGGCCACCGGCGACAGCCGGGTCGTCGACGCCGACGTGAACCTCGTGCTCACCCACTGCGCCCTGGACTGATCCCCTGCGGGCCTTCGCGCTCGGCGCCGTGCCCGCGGCGCTCTGGTTCACCCTCCACGCCGCTCCCTCCGTCGCCTACCGCGACGCCGGGGAGCTCACCGCCGCCTCCTTCCTTCTCGACGTCGCGCACCCGACGGGCTTCCCCGTGGACGTGCTGCTGGTGCGCCTCGCGATGCTCGTCCCGATCGGCGACGTCGCCTTCCGCGCCAACCTCGCCGTCGGCGCCCTCATGGCCCTCGCCTGCGGGTGCGCCGCGGAGCTCGCCCACCGGCTCGTCGCCGGCCCTCCGCCGCTGCGCCTCGCGCTCTCGGCCCTGTGCTCCGCGGCGCTGATGGCCTCCTCGACGGTGCTGCGCGCGGCCACGGCGATGGAGGTCTACGCCGGGTCGCTGCTGCTCACCCTCGCGGCCCTCGCGCTTACCGAGGGGGATATGGCCCTCCCGCAGCGCCGTCGTCTCGCGGGGCTGGCGCTCGGGCTCTCGCTCGCCATGCACGTCACCGCGAGGCCCGCGGCGCTGCTCGCGGTGGCGCTCACGGCCTGGCCCTCGTGGAGGGGCGCCCCCTGGACGGCGCGCGCCCGCTCCCTCGCTCCGGTCGCGGCGCTGGCGCTCGTCGGGGCGCTGGTGGTGGCCTACCTCCCGCTCGCCTCGCGGAGGGATGGACCCATCGACTGGGGCGATCCGCAGACCCTGCGGGGATGGGTCGACCACCTCACGGCGCGCACGATCCGCTCGACCTTCGCGGGCCGCATCCTCGTCCCCTGGCGCCTGCCGGAAGACCTCTCCACGGCCGGGTACACCCTCCTCGAGGACCTGGGCGCGCCGCTGGTGCTGCTCTCCCTCGCGGGGGCGCTGGTGGCGGTGCGTCGCCGCGCGGCGTGGCCGGTGCTCGCGGTGACGGCGCTCGACCTCGCCTACTCCGTGGCGGTCAACCCCATGGGGACCATCGACCGGCAGACCCTCTTCGTCGCCGAGGCCGGGATGGCCGTGCTCTGCGCGCTGGCGCTGGGGGCGCTGGTCGAGCGCCTCGGTGCGCGCTGGGCTGCGGGCTCGACGGTGCTGGCGGCGGCGCTGGCGCTGGTCCTGCTGGCGCGCCGGGATGCGCGCTGGGCGGGGGCGGCGGATCGCTGGGCCGCGGCGGAGGTGCTGGGCGGCGCCGGGGCGCTGGGGGCGGTGCCGGTGCGCGCGGTGGTGCTGTGCGGCTCGGACGACGGCTGCGGGGGAGCGATGTTCGCGCAGTGGGTGGAGGGCGAGCGGCCCGACGTGACGGTGCTGCCGCAGAGCAGCCTCGCGGACCCGTCGACGTGGCGACGGCTGGAGGCCCATCGCTCGCTGCTGCGCCGAGGAGAGGCCGACCGGGGAGGGGCTCCCATCGAGGTCGTGCGGCTGCGCTGGCTGCTGGAGCGCGCGGGGCGCAGGGCGCGCTGGGAGGGCGACGGGCGGAGGGTTCCGTGGCTGCCGCTCTCGCCGGGAGAGACGCCGGTGTTCGCTCGCGTGGGGGCGACCGCGGAGGCGGACGCGACGGTCGACCGTGAGGCGCCGAGGTGGCTGCTGCCGAGGATCGCGGGCGAAGGCGTAGGGGCGCGCCGCATCGGGGCGATGGTGCTGTTCGCCGCCGGGGTGAGGGAGGCGACCGTGGCCGTGGACCGCGGCGCTCCGCTGTGGCGCGCGGCGCTCGCGGTGTGGCCCGAGCACGCCGCCGCGTGGAGCAACCTTGGCCTCGCGGAGGCCCGCGCGGGAAACCTCTCCTCGGCGGTGCTGATGACCCGCAGGGCGCTCGACCTGCAGCCCGATCGCCCCCAGACGTGGCGCAACCTCGCGGAGTACCTCGACGCGAGCGGAGACCGGGCGGGCGCCGCCGAGGCCCGCCGCGAGGCCGCGCGCCGCTGACAGGGATGTTGGCGATCGCGACGCAGGGGGATGTACCCTCCGCGGGTGTGAAGATCCGACGTAGCTTCCGGGCGACCCTGGCCGTGATCATTGCTTCGCTCACGGCCTGTGGCGACGGCGCGCAGCCCGCGACGGACGCCGGGGAGGACGCTCCTCTCGTGGCCGACGTGGGCACGGACGTGGGCACCGACGTGGGCACCGACGTGGGCACCGATGCGGGGCTCGATTCGGGCGCCGATGCGGGCGCCGATGTGGGGCCGGTGGGCGACCTCGCGGGCGACGAGGGGGCGGCGACGGACGCCGACGACTGCTCCGACGGAGGGCTGCGCGTCGACGGCGGCGGGTGCCTCCGCTGCGCTCCCGGCGAGCGGGTGTGCGGCGCTCGCTGCTCGGGCGCCTCGGACCCCTCCACCGGCTGCGGCGCCGCCGGGTGCGAGCCCTGCGCGTACCCCAACGCGATGGCGACCTGCGTGGCGGGCGCGTGCGCTCCGGGGCGCTGCCTCGACGGCTTCGCGGAGTGCGACCTCGACGCGCGCAACGGGTGCGAGGTCTCCACCCGCACCGACCGGGACCACTGCGGCGCCTGCGGCAATCGCTGCTCGCTGCCCAACGCGGCGGCCGGGTGCTCCGACGGCACCTGCGCGGTGGGCACCTGCAACCCGGGCTACGGCGACTGCGACGGCAACGCCGCCAACGGCTGCGAGACCGGCGTGCAGGGCGACCTCGCCCACTGCGGGGCGTGCGGGCAGCGGTGCGCCCCGGCCCACGCGACGGGGCGGTGCTCGGCGGGGGCGTGCGGGGTGGCGGCCTGCGAGGCGGGCTTCGCCGACTGCGACGGCAGCGCCGCCAACGGCTGCGAGGTGGACGTACGCGTCGACGCGATGAGCTGCGGGCGCTGCGGGGCGAGGTGCGCGCCGCCGCACGCGACGGGCTCGTGCTCGGCGGGGGCGTGCTCGGTGGTGGCCTGCGATCCGGGCTACGGCGACTGCGACGGCGACGCGGGCAACGGCTGCGAGGTCGACCTCCGGACGAGCGCCGCCCACTGCGGAACCTGCGTGGCGCGCTGCGCCTACCCCAACGCCGCGGGGCAGTGCCGCGAGGGGGTCTGCGCGCCCGGCGCCTGCAACCCGGGCTTCTCCGACTGCGACGGCGACGCGGCCAACGGGTGCGAGGTGGAGACCGCGAGCAACCCGCTGAGCTGCGGGGCGTGCGGGCGGGTGTGCGACCGGCCCAACGCCACGGCGCAGTGCTCCGCCGGGGTGTGCCGCATCGGGCGCTGCGACGCGGGCTCGGCGGACTGCGACGGCCGCGACGACAACGGCTGCGAGGTCAACACCAGCCTGACGCTCTCGAGCTGCGGGGCGTGCGGGCGGGTGTGCGCCCCGGCGCACGCGACGCCGGTCTGCGAGGAGGGGCGCTGCGCGATCGCGTCGTGCGCTCCGTCGTACGCCAACTGCAACGAGTCGCCCGACGACGGGTGCGAGGTAGACACCCGGAGCGACGTCGCCCACTGCGGCGGCTGCGGCAACGGGTGCAGGTTTCCGAGGGCGACGACGCGGTGCACCGGCGGTCAGTGCCACATCGCGACCTGCGATCCGGGCTACGGCGACTGCAACGGCGACGAGGGCGACGGGTGCGAGACCGCGCTCTCGGCGGCCCCGGACAACTGCGGCGTGTGCGGGGTGTTCTGCACCGAGGTGTGCCGGGCGAGCGTGTGCGAGCCGTGCAGCGTGGCGAGCGAGGGGGCGGCGTGCCGCGGCGGATCGATCTGCCGCTGCGCGGGCGCCCTCTGCGCGTGCAGGGACTGAGAGCGTCGGCGGGGACAGAAGCCACCTCGCGGATTGACAAGGGTCGGCCCGACTTCCTATAGGGATCTCCCGTGCACCCGAGAGGTGCGCGGCGGCCTCATCGCCATCGCGCACCCCAACGGCGATTTCCGCCCCTGCGCGACGCGAATGTACCGGCTCCAGGCTGCCCTTCCACCGCCACCGGGCGCGGCGGGTAAGTGGACTTCGGTGCATTCTGGAGCGAAGGGGTCAGGCGTTGAATCCCAGGTTAGTAGTCCGGAGGCGAACGATCCGATGAGCGCCAAGCGTACGAAGTTCATCTTCACCACCGGCGGCGTGGTGTCTTCCATCGGCAAGGGCCTCGCGTCGGCGTCCATCGGGGCGCTGCTCGAGGCGCGCGGGCTGCGCGTCACCTTCGTCAAGCTCGACCCGTACATCAACGTCGACCCCGGCACGATGTCGCCCTACCAGCACGGCGAGGTCTACGTGACCGACGACGGCGCGGAGACCGACCTCGACCTCGGGCACTACGAGCGCTTCACCAACGCCCGGCTCACCCGCGCCAACAACCTCACCACCGGCAAGATCTACCAGGCGGTGATCTCCAAGGAGCGCCGCGGGGAGTACCTCGGCGCGACGGTGCAGGTGATTCCGCACATCACCGACGAGATCAAGGCGCGCGTGCGAGAGGCCACCGCCGGGGCCGACGTGGCCATCGTCGAGATCGGCGGCACCGTCGGCGACATCGAGTCGCTGCCCTTCCTCGAGGCCGTGCGCCAGCTCAAGCTGGAGGCGGGCGCCAACAACGCCGTGAGCGTGCACGTCACGCTGGTGCCGTGGATCGGCGCCGCGGGCGAGCTCAAGACCAAGCCCACGCAGCACTCGGTGAAGGAGATGCGCGAGATCGGCATCCAGCCCGACGTGCTGCTCTGCCGCACCGACCGGCCGCTGTCGCCGTCCATCAAGGAGAAGATCTCGCTCTTCTCCAACGTGCCGACGGACTTCGTCATCTCCGCCCTCGACGTGAACTGCCTCTACGAGCTCCCCGCGGCGCTGCACGCCGAGCGCCTCGACGACCTGCTCTGCGAGCGGCTCAACATCTGGTCGCGGCTGCCGGACATGGCCCCGTGGCAGCGCGTGGTCGAGCGCTTCACGCGGCCCACCAAGGGCACCGTGCGCATCGCCGTGGTGGGCAAGTACGTGCACCTGCGCGACTCGTACAAGAGCCTCAACGAGGCGCTCATCCACGCGGGCATCGCCAACGACTGCCGCGTCGACCTCGACTTCGTCGACAGCGAGGCGCTGGAGTCCAGCCCCGAGGAGGTCTCCCGCGCGCTCGACCACTGCGACGCCATCCTGGTGCCGGGCGGCTTCGGCGAGCGCGGCGTCGAGGGGAAGATCAGCGCCATCCGCTACGCTCGGGAGAAGGGCATCCCCTTCTTCGGCATCTGCCTCGGGATGCAGCTCGCGGTGGTGGAGTTCGCCCGTCACGTGGCGGGCATCGCCGGGGCCAACAGCGCCGAGTTCGATCCGCAGGCGCCCTCGGTCATCGACCTGATGCCCGAGCAGCGCGGGGTGCGTGACAAGGGCGCCACGATGCGCCTCGGCGCCTACTCCTGCGTGCTCTCCCCCGGCTCGGTGGCCGCCGAGGCCTACGGCGCGACGGAGATCTCCGAGCGCCACCGGCACCGCTACGAGTTCAACAACGACTTCCGCGACGTGCTCACCGCCAGGGGCCTCGTGCTCTCGGGCACCTCGCCCGACAAGAAGCTCGTGGAGATGATCGAGCTCGGCGGGCACCCCTACTTCGTGGGCTGCCAGTTTCACCCCGAGCTGAAGTCGCGGCCCATGGCGCCGCACCCGCTGTTCGTGCGCTTCGTGCGCGCGGGGCTCGAGCGCGCCGCCAGCGTCGCGACCAAGGCGCGCGACGAGCGGCCCTCCGCCTCGCCCGCCAGCGTCGTGCACTGACTCCCCCCCCGACGCTGTTACGGCGTCCGCCACTCCACGGCCGTACCCACCATCCTCACCCGGCCTCCGCGGAGGGGCCGGGCCGTGGCGTCGATCACCGCGTCGGCGTCGGCCTCGCAGGCGGCGCGCTGCATCGCGCTGCGGCACTGCTCGGGGTGCGTGTCGCTGCACTCCGCGGTGAGCACGGCGATGGCCTCGCGCGGCGTCTCGGGGCCGCGGTCGGTGAAGACCGTCGGGTCGACGCAGGGCGCGGCGCGCGGGGTGCGGCGCGCGTTGATCATGTGGAAGTGGTGGCTGGGGCCGCTCGAGCAGCCGAGGGCCGCGGCGAGCGCGAGGAGGATCAACGGTCGCATAGGCGGCGCAGGATGCTGGATGCACCCCGCGAGCGTCTAGCGTCCGCGGTGGCGGCGGGGCTCGACGGGCGTCGGCGGAGGCGGAGGGGGCGGGGCGACGGGGACGGCCGTCGGGGGCAGCGGGGGCTCGACCGGCGAGTGCACGCAGCGGAAGCCGAGGGTGGCCAGGCGGAAGGAGGGGTTGGCCGGGACGCGCGCGGTGGTGCGCAGCGCGGCGGCGGTGCCGGAGTACCAGTGGCCGCCGCGGGCCACGCGGTCGGTGCCCGAGGGCGCGCCGGTCGGGTCGGTGGCCGGGGCGGCGGTGTAGAGGCCGAACCAGTCGCCGGTCCACTCCATCACGTTGCCGGCCATGTCGAGGACGCCGTACTGCGAGGCGCCCGGGGTGAAGGCTCCCACCGGGGCGGTGGCGGCCTGCGAGTCGCTGCCCGGGAAGGACGCCGCGGGGCGCGAGAGGTTGTGGCGGGTGATGAGCGCGAGGCAGTCGGCGTCGCAGGCGTTGACGCGCTCGAGCGAGGGGGCGGCCTCGCCCCACGGGAAGGAGCGGGTCTCGGCCCCGCGCGCGGCGAACTCCCACTCGGCCTCGGTGGGGAGGCGGCCGCCGCGGGAGCGGCAGTAGGCGCTGGCCTGGGTCCAGTCGACGCAGTTCATCGGGTGGTCGGCGCGGTCGGCGCGGCTGCCGTTGCAGAGCTGGTTCCAGGAGGGGAGCTGCGGGGCGGGGATGGCGGGGAAGTTCACCGTCGAGGAGGTGGTGCACAGGCCCGACGCGGCGCACTCCTGGTAGCGGTGGGCGCTCACCTCCGTGCGGTCGATGCAGTAGGGCGCGAGCGTCACGCGGTGCGCGGGCGTCTCGTTGCGGTCGCCCGACTGGCCCGCGGCGGCGCCCATGTTGAAGACGGCGTTCTCGATGAGCACCATGCCCTCCGGGCAGCGCGAGGCGGGCGCCGGCGGGGGCGTCGGGAGGGCGACCGGCGGAGGCGTGACGGCCTGGCGGCAGGCGTCGGCGCTGTCGACGCAGAGGCAGCGGGTGCGCGCGGGGACCCACTCCTCGATGCCGGGGCAGCAGTGGCCGTCGGAGTCGTGCTCACCCGCGGCGCAGGTGACGGACGCCGGGCGGCGGCGGCGGTGCTGCGCGTCGCTGGAGGTGCCGAGCAGGGTGACCGCGCCGAGCAGCGCGAAGAGCGAAGTGCGATGTAACGAAGGAACGAACCGCATGCTGAAGCTCCGTGAGTGAATTAGGGCCGCGGGGTTCAACCTCACTCCTGCGTCCGGTGCAAGGGGCGCCGTGGACGGCGTTGACACTCCCCGTCCGGGCGGTGCTTGATGCGCCCGCAATGCAGGCCATTCGATCTTTGACGTTGTTGCTGTCCGCGCTCGGTCTCGCCGGTGTGCTCGGGTGTTCTTCCAGCGGGCCCAACGCTCCCGCCGATGCGGGGGGGCCCGACACCGGGGAAGACGCCGGGGACGTTCCGCTCTTCATCGGCCCGGGCAACCTCAACGTGACCTGGACCATCAACGGCAACCCCCCGGCCACCGAGTGCGCCGTGGTGGGCGCGGCCTTCGTGGAGATCCAGGCCTCCTTCGGCAGCGCGATGCGCCTGCCCTGCACCCAGGGCATGGTCTCGAAGATGATGCTCCCGGCCAACCGGCTCAACGTCGGGGCCCGGCTGCTGCGCGCCGACGGCTCGCCCATCTACGAGTACGTCATCCCCACCACGATCCTCTCCGACCAGACGGTCGACGCCACCATCAACTTCGAGCCGCCAGGCACCCTGCGCGTTCGCTGGACCGTCAACGGCAACTCCCCCACCACCGAGTGCGCCACCACCGTCGCCAACCGGGTGGTCATCCGGGTCGAGGGGCTCGACGGCTACCAGGCCGCCTGCTCCGCCAGGCAGATCACCTTCACCCGCGTGCCCGGGGCCACGCTCGCCGGCCTCCAGCCCGGGCGCTACGCCGTCACCGGGCAGATCATCAACGTGACGGGCTCCAACAGCCGGGTGCTCCAGACGCTCATGGCCGAGGGGGTGGTCCCTTCCGGCGGCGTCGGCGAGGTGGTGCTGCCCTTCGAGGCGCCCCCCCTGCCGGTCGATCCGTGAGCGCTCCTCCCCCGGAGGTGCTCGCCCGCTACGCCGGCTTCGAGGGCGCCGCTGCGCGGCCCCATGGGCGCGGCCTCATCAACGACACCTTCCTGCTCGAAGGCCCCGGCGGGCGCTGCATCCTCCAGCGGCTGCACCCGGTCTTCGGCCCCGAGGTGCACCACGACATCGAGGCCGTCACCGCGCACCTCGCGCTCCGGGGAAGGGTCACCCCGAGGCTGATCCGCACCCTCGACGGCGCCCTCTGGGTCGAGCGGGAGACCCCCGGTCGCACCGAGATATGGCGGGCGCAGACCTTCCTCCCCGACCTGCTCACCTACGACCGCCTCGCCCGCGACGAGCACGCCTTCGAGGCGGGGGCGCTGGTGGGGAGCTTCCACCGGGCGCTCGCCGACCTCGAGCACGAGTACCGCTTCGTCCGCGCGGGGGTGCACGACACCCGCTCGCACCTCGACACCCTCGCCCGCGCCGTCGACGCGTGCCCGCAGCACCCGCTCTACGAGCAGGTGGCGCCGCTGGCGGAGGAGATCCTCTCGGCGGGGCGCTCGCTGCCCGACCTCGGATCGCTCCCGAAGCGCCACTGCCACGGCGACCTCAAGCTCTCCAACCTGCTCTTCGACGACCACCTCCGCGGCGTGTGCCTGGTCGACCTCGACACCGTCGGTCGGATGATCCTCCCCTTCGAGCTCGGCGACGCGCTGCGCTCGTGGTGCAACCCCTCCGGGGAGGACAGCACCGACTGCGCCATCTCCGCCGGGCGCGTGGGCCTCGCGGTGGCGGGCTACGCCAGCACGGCGCGCGACCTGGTCGAGCCCTCGGAGTCGGAGAGCCTCGTCGCCGGGCTCGCGACGATCTGCGTCGAGCTCGCCGCCCGCTTCGCCGCCGACGCCCTGCTGGAGCGCTACTTCGGGTGGGACCCGTCGCGCCACCCCTCGCGCGGCGCCCACAACCTGGTGCGGGCGAAGGGGCAGTGGTCCCTCGCGAGGAGCGTGCTGGCCGACCGCACGGGCCTCGAGGCGAGGGTGGCGGAGGCGCTCGTCTGATAGCGTCGCGAGGGTGCGACCGACCACCAGCGACTGCCCCTGCGGCAGCAAGCGAGACTACGTAGACTGCTGCGGCCCGTACCACGCCGGGGAGCGCGAGGCGCCCGACGCGATCGCCCTGATGCGCTCGCGCTACAGCGCCTTCGTGAGAGGCGACGACGAGTACCTGCTGCGCACGCTGCACCCCGACCACGCCGACCGCGAGGCGGGCGACCCCGCCGTGCGCCGCTCGCTGAAGGAGACCTTCCGCCGTTACCGCTACGGGGGCCTCCGGGTGCTCGATCATCGGCTGCCCGGCAGCGACGGCCTCGCGGAGGTGCTCTTCCACGCGAGGGTGAGGGAGGGGTCGCGCGACCGCTCCTTCGTGGAGCGCTCGTACTTCGCGCTGGATGGCGGCGGGTGGCGCTACCTCGCGGGCGACATGCTTCCCTCCGCGGGGCTGAAGGGCGTCGAGTCGCTCACCCTGGAGGCCTTCGAGAAGCTGCTGGAGGCGTCGCGGTGAGCGCGCCGCCGCTGACGCGGGCGCAGTCGTGGGCGCTGGTGCTGGCGGCGACCTTCACCATGACCATCAGCTACATCGACCGGCAGGCGCTGGCGGTGCTGGCGCCGACCATCACCCGCGAGCTGCACATCTCCGAGACGCAGTACGGGCTGCTGGCCTCGGCCTTCTCGCTCGCCTACCTCATCGGCGCCCCGCTCGCGGGCCGCTGGATCGACCGCGTGGGGGCGCGCCGGGGGCTGCTGGCGGCGGTGCTGCTCTGGACGGTGGCCTCGGCGCTGCACGCGCTGGCGCCGGGCTTCGGGGCGCTGGTGGTGTTCCGGGTGCTGCTGGGCTTCGCGGAGTCGCCGTCGTTTCCCGGGGCCTCGCAGACGGTGCACCGCGCGCTGCCGCCCGCCGAGCGGCCCCGGGGCGTGGGGGTGCTGTTCACCGGGAGCTCGATCGGCTCGATGATCGCGCCGCCCATCGCGGTGGCGCTGATGGCGGTCTTCGGCTGGCGAGGGGCGCTGCTGGTGTCGGCGCTGAGCGGCCTCGTGTGGATCCCGCTCTGGATGGGCGTGGCGTGGCGCTCGCCGGGGAGGGAGGTGCTCGACGCGTCGCCCGAGGCGGAGGTGCTCACCGAGGGAGCGACGGCGTGGAGCGCGTGGGGTGAGCCCGCGGTGCTGCGGACGCTGGCGCTGATCGTGGCGTCGTCGCCGGCGATCGGCTTCGTGCTGACCTGGAGCGCGAAGTACCTGGTGCGGGAGTGGGGCGTCACGCAGGTCGGGGTGGCGGCGTTCATCTGGCTGCCGCCGTTGATGTTCGACGTGGGGAGCATCGCCTTCGGAGACCTGTCGGCGAGGCTGGCGAGGCACCCGAGCAACGCGCGCGGAGGGACGCACCCCGGGCTGATCGCGGTGAGCGGGGCGCTGGCGGCGGGCGCGACGCTGGCGATGGTGGGCGCGACGTCGCCGTGGATGGCGGTGGGCTTCGCGGGCCTGGCGATGTTCGGCGGCGGGGGCACCTACGCGATGATCACCGCGGACATGCTGGCGAGGATCCCGTCGCACGGGGTGTCGACCGCGGGCGGCTGGTGCGCGTCGGCGCAGGCGCTGGCCTTCGTGGTGGCCAATCCGCTCATCGGGCGAGGGGTGGAGAGCTGGGGCGGGTACCGCGAGGTGCTGGCGGCGCTCGCGGCGTGGGTGGTCCCGGGGACGGTGGCGTGGCTGGTGTGGCCGAGGGTGCCGGCGGTGCGCGCGGGGTGAAGCGAGGGGCGGGGAGGGTGGTACGGTGCAGGCGATGAGCGCGCCGGATTGGAAGAGTCTCTCGCCGCAGGAGCCTGCTCCCAGGGACGGCTACGTCGCGCGTCCCGACTCGGTGTGGGAGCGGGTGTTGAAGCGCTTGGATCAAGGCCTCGCGCCGATCGCCATCGTCGGTCCGTCGGGAGCGGGGAAGAGCACCGAGCTGGTAGAGGTGGCTCGAAGGCTCACCCCCCATCGGCTCATCGCACCGTGCCTGCAGGATCATGTGCAGAACCCCAGCGTCATGGCGTTCCAGGGAGAGAAGCTCCTCGGCCTCGCTGCCTCGATGCTCATTCACAGATCCCAGGGCGCCTCGCTCGGGCTTTCGGATTCATTCATCCATCGTTGGGTCGTGCCCGCGCAGCCCGGAGCCTTTGGGGCACTTGCTCCGCTCTTCGCTTCGCCCGCCGATGCGATGCGCGAGCTGATCGCGGAGCTCAAGACCCAGGGAGGAAACCAACGTCCATTGGTCCTGCTCGACGGACTCGAGCGCCAGGATGACGCCGCGATTCGCAGCAGCCTCGACGCCTTCCGTCCCTTCCTGACCTCGCTCGATCTCGTCGTGGTTCTCCCGGCGCGATGGAACAGTGACGACGCGTTCGCCGCGGTGCTCGACGGCTACCGCATCGAGGCGCTGCGACCGCTGCCCGTGCGCGCCGAGCACGGTCCCTCGTGGCGAGAGGGCCGCGCCTTCCTTGTCCAGATCGTCTGCAAGCGCCTTGGCATCGCGGCCCCGCCCGAAGCCGCGGTCGCAGTGCTCGATCGCGCTGCGGAGGCCAGCGGCGGCATCCCGCGGGTCTTCCTCCAGCTTGTGCAGGACGCTGCCTTCTACGCCTCGATCGCGGGTCGCGAGTGGCCCGACGCCGACGATCTGCGTCAGTCGATGCGCGACCAGGTGAGCTCGCTGCGACGACTGCTGCGCCCGGGTGACCTCGCGACGCTCCAGTCCGCCCGCGGAACCGACGGTCTGGAGGTCGACCTCGAGCGGCGCATCCGCTTCCTGGGGCATGGACTGCTGCTGGAGTACGGCGAGGCCGAGGAGACCAGGGTGTTCCCGACGCCGCTGCTGGAAGGGCTGCTCGCGCTCCGGGCGGCGGCGTGAGTCGCTCCAACGCGGAGCTCGGTCGCCTCGTCGCCGAGGGACGTCCGCTGGCGGTGGTGTTCTTTCGCTACCTCGATGAGCGCGAGTCGCTCGCCGGGCTGCTCGATCTGCTGCTGCCCGAGGGAGCCTCGATGCGACGCGTCGACGGTCTCGCTGCGGTGTTCGATCCAGCGACCTTCGACCAGACGCTGGCGGTGTTCTTCCCCGATGCGGCCTCCGAGGAGGAGGCCGTCGGCGAGCTCGAACGCCGCCGTGACGCGCTCGTCGCCCGTCGCGCGACGGCGGTGCTGTTCTTCCCCGTCGGTGGGGCTGCCGCGCGTCGACTGGGCGAGACCCCATCGCTCGCGAGCTGGCTGCGAGGTCAGATGTACACCTCGGGCCTCGACGAGCTCGACCCCGACACTGGCGGCGATGAGGACTTCGAGCGCGCGCGAGCGGCCTTCGAGGCGCGCACCCGGCAGACGCCCGAGGCGTGGTGGGAGGCATGGTCCCGCGGTGCGATCGAGTCGACGCTGGTCAATCACCTGCTCGCGGTCGAGGCCGAGCGCCTGTGCATCGAGCCGCTCGCATGAGCCGTTGGACGAGCCTTCGTGAAGAGATCGAACGCGCGCGAAGAGATCAGCCGCGCTACGACGTCGCGCGGGTCACCGCGGTCATCAAGCGCCTTGGTGACGCGCGCCGTTGCAGTCCGATGGCGACCTACTGGTTTGGTAGTGATCGCGGCCCTGAAAGGTCACTGATCCACTCGTGGACGTCGCACTCCGACGCTCGGGACGGTCGCGGCCACCCAGCGATTCGTCTACGGAACCTCTCGCAGCTGATCGACTGGGATGGGCTCGTTGACGGTCTCAGTGGGCCAGTGCTGTCCTATCGAGCCGTCCTCGACAGGTCGGATCACGTGCGGAGCTTCAGCGTCGGAATCACTGGTCATCAAGTCTCGTTGGCTCGCTGGTACGCCCGCGTGGAGCTCACCGAGAAACCCGAGGGCCAGGGCGACTGCGGCCACCCGCTGCTCCACGCGCACATCGGCGACGACCCCGACGCCGCGCTCTCGCCGCGCGCTCCGCTCCCGTGGATGCTGCCGCACGAGGCGCTGGAGTGGCTCCTCGCGACGGTCGACTCCGCGCTCGAACCCGCGCCGTAGCCACCGTGCTCACCCCGGCGCGACGCACCGGAACGACGCGGTCCACACCTGCGTGAGTGTCGGCGGAGAGATCGCGCCGAACACCGCCACGAAGCCCTGCGATGTCCCTCGCAGGAAGACGTTGCGCACGAAGCGCTCGGTGTCCACGTCGGTCGTGGCTCCCGGTCGCAGCGTCGCGGGGTCGAGCGTCGTCAGGCGTAGCCCGCCTGCCCCCTCCTCGCCGTCGGTGAACTGCCACACGACGCCGGGCACACCCTGGGAGGCCGCGAGGCCGAACTCCGGCTGGCGCCCCCGCGGGCCCGGCGCTCGCGCGATGGTCGTCGGCGCGACCCGGACGGCACCGTCGAGGCTGGTACGCGCCACGACGAGCTCCACGCTGACGGCCGCGGTCTCGCTCCACGCGACCAGCGCAGCGTCGCCGTCCGGGGCCAGCCGGAGGTTGCCGATGGATCGGTTCACGCGCACGGGGGAGAGCGCGGTGGCCGGGGAGAGCGGGCGACCCCGCACGTCGAAGCGCCGCACGACGATCTGGGCGTCGGTGCCCGACGTGGAGGTCGCGATCCACGCGTAGAGGAAGCTCCCGTCGTCGGCGGCGAGGCGAGCGGTCGACCGCACGATCGGGTCGTCAGGCGTAAGCAGGACCGCCGCCGTCTCGACCCCGCTCGGGGTGACGACGTGGAGACGGCTGTCCCTCATGCCGGCGATCGAGCTGCCGGTCAGGTAGGTCCAGCCGTCGCGGTGCCGCACGACGCTGGAGCAGTTGAAGCCCTCCGAGGGCGGCTGCGCGCGGTCGACCTGCACGCTCTCGCCGACGGGGCGGGCGTTGTCGTCGAGGCGCACGACCCGACAGCCGAGGCCCTCGGTCCATGACATCGCGGCGTGCTCGCGGGTGACCGGGTTGGTCCAGAGCGAGAACGCACCGTAGCTGGTGAGCGCACCCGGCGAGGGGAGCACCTCCACGGCGGGCGCGACGGGCCGGCCGAGCGCGTCGGTCACCCGCACGAAGCGCCCCTGATTGCCCGGCGGATCGGGGTTGCTGCTCTGGAGGCCGACCCACAGCCGATCGTCGAGCACGCGCACCGCGAGGGGGCTGCGGTCGCGGTCTCCCGCAGTGATCGCCAGGGGCGCGGTGGCGGTCCAGACGCAGGGCGGGCGCGGCGGCGCATCGACGGGGGCGCCTGCATCGATGGGTCGCGAGGCGTCCTCGGGTCGCGCCACATCGACCGCCGCCACATCAGGAACGACGCTCGCGTCGCTCGTCGCCACAAGGAGCTCGGTGCGCGCGCCGCACGCCGCGAGCGATCCGAGGAGGAGCAGTGGGTTGAGTCCGCGCATGGGCCGCGGAGGGTACCCGAGCGCGAGGCGCCACCAGGCGACTGCCCGTGCTAACAAGCTCATCCAACATGGAAAACGGCATCGGGCTGCTCATGGGAATCGCGCTGCTCATGGCGGTGGTCTCGTGGATCAACCGCCGGCACGACCGCCAGAGGGCCGCTACCGGCCCGACGCCCGACGAGCGCGTCGAGGCCGCCTGGGAGGGCTTCGGCTTCGGCGACGACCCGGCCGCCACGCGCACCGCGCTCGACGCGCTCCTCGACGACATCGACCCGGCCTCGCTGCGGCGCAAGAGTTCCATCGTCTCGCTGGCGGTGATGGCCGCGCGCACCGAGCGCTACGACGCGCTCCCGGCGCTCGCCGAGCAGGCCCGCTCGCTCGACGGCGGCTGCGGAGAGACCGCGGCGCTGGCGGTGCTGGCCGAGGCCTGCGCGGGAGACCCGCAGCGCGCCCGGGAGATGTACATCGCGTCGCAGTCGGCCATGGCGGGCTGCGGCTCGTGCGGCACCCAAGGGCCCGGCCGCTACCTGATGCAGGAGGTGGCCCTCATGGTCGATGCCATGGATGCCCACGCCCCCGTCGTGCACTGACCGCCGCGCCCGCCGCTCCTGAGATTTGGAGTACGACCGGAGCCCAAGGTTGGGGGAGCGACTGACCACGTGAGCCCAATGCGGCCTCGCCCGGAGGGGAGCGACCCACCAGGCCCTCCCAATGCGGGCTCGATGACGTCGCTCGTCGCGACGAAGACGCCCCAGGCTGCCGTGGTCGGTCTCTCCCCTCCGGGCGAGGCCGCATTGGGCTCACGTGGTCGGTCTCTCCCCTCCGGGCGAGGCCGCGCTGGGAGTGCCTGGTCGGTCGCTCCCCCGCCCTTACGGGCTGGGGTCTGGCTCGGGTCGCTGACGGCCTCGCGGTCGTACCGGGGACTCCTCGCTGACGGCCTCGCGGTCGTACCGGGGACTCCTCGCTGACGGCCTCGCGGTCGTACCGGGGACTCCTCGCTGACCGCCTCGCAGTCGTACCGGGGAAGCGGTCACTCCTCGCCGCCGCGCTCGTACTCCGCTCTCCCCGCCCCTCAGTACCCTTCGAGCTTGCTGATGATCTCGTTCATGATCTCGCGGGTGCCGCCGCCGATGGGGTACAGCCGCGCGTCGCGGTACAGCCGCTCCACCAGGTAGCCGCGCATGTACCCGTAGCCGCCGTGGATCTGCACCGCCGCGTCGCAGACCTCGCTGCACATGTCCGTCGCGACGTTCTTCGCCATCGCCGCCAGACCCGTCGCGGCCATGTCGCCCGCCACCACCCGCGTCACCACCTCGCCCGTCAGCGCCCTCGCCGCCGCGATGCGCGTCGCCATCTCCGCCAGCTTGTGCCGCGTCACCTGGAAGCCGCTCAGCGCCTTGCCGAAGGCCATGCGCTCCCGGGCGTAGGCCACCGACTCCCGGTACGCCAGCTCCGCGATCGCCACGCACTGCGCCGCCAGGTACACCCGCTCGGTCGCGAAGTTCTGCATGATCGTCACGAAGCCCTGGTCGACCTCGCCCAGCACGTTGCCCACGGGCACCCGACAGTCCTCGAAGTGCAGCTCCGCGGTGTCCGAGGCCCACCAGCCCATCTTCTTCAGCTTACGCCCCACGGTAAACCCGGGCGTGCCCTTCTCCACCACCACCAGCGACACCCCGCCGTGCCCCGGACCCCCGGTGCGCACCGCCACGGTCACCAGGTCGGCCCTCGTCCCCGAGGTGATGAAGGTCTTGCTGCCGTTGATCACCAGCTCGTCGCCGTCGCGCACGGCGCGCGTCTGGAGCCTGGCCACGTCGCTCCCGCCGCCGGGCTCGGTGATCGCCAGCGCCGACACCCACTCGCCGCGCAGCACCCTCGGAATCCACCGCTGCTTCTGCTCCTCCGTGCCCGCCCGAAGGATGGGAGGCAGCGCGATGCCGTGGCTCCCGAGGCCCACCGTGGTGCCCACCGAGCGACCCGCCAGCACCATCGCCTCGCTGGCCACCACCACGTGCGACAGGTCTCCGCCAGAGCCCCCGTAGGCCTCCGGGTAGCCGATGCCCAGCACCCCCGCCGCGGCGGTGCGCCCGTAGAGCGAGAGCGGAAACTCCTCGGCCTCCTCCCAGGCGTCCGCGTGGGGCGCGATCTCCGCCGCCGCGAAGCGCTCGACCTGTGACCGCAGCGCCGCGTGCTCGTCGTTCTCGAAGAGGTAGGTCATGGCCGCGGAAGCCTAACACCACGAAGGTCCTTCGCGATCCCGGCGCGGGTTCGGGTACCATCGCCCCGCACTCCCCTCTCCGCGTTTACAAGGACCGGTATGTTCCTCACCCCCGCCGCCGCCCGATGAGGCTCGCCGAACGCATCGACCACGCCAACGCCGAGGTCGCGCGGAGGCTCACCGCGAGCCGCGCGCGCTGGGTCGACGTGCGCCCGCTGCGAGACGTGGTGCTCGACCTCGGCGCCTACGAGCTCACGCACAGCGGCCCTCCGCTGCTCTGGCGGGAGATGGGCGGCGCCCAGCGCGGCGCGGTGATCGCCGCGGTGCTCTTCGAGGGCTGGGCCAGCACCCCCTCCGAGGCGCGGGGGATGCTCGACCGCGCGGAGGTCACGCTGCGCCCCAACCACCACGCGGGCGGCGTCGGGGCGAGCACCGGCGTGGGCTCCCCCACCACCCCGGTGTGCGTGCTGGAGGAGCGCGGCGTGAGCGACCGGCAGGGCGCGCAGTCGTGGGCGCTGCTCGAGCTTCCCGGCGCGAACCCCGGGGCCCACGACGCGGAGTCCCTCGCGGGCCGCCGCCGCTGGCGAGACGGCTTCACCCCGGCGCTGGCGAAGGCGCTCTCGGCGGCGGGCGGGGTCGACGTCGACGCCGTCGTCGCGAGGGCGCTGCACATGGGCGACGAGATGGTGCACCGCACCGGCGCGGCCACGGCGCTGACGGTGGCGGCGCTGGCCCCGACGCTGGCCCGCGCCGGCCTCGGCGGGGCGGAGCTCGCCGCGGGGCTCGACGCGCTGCTGGAGGGCGAAGGCTTCTTCGGCGCGCTGGCGCTGGCCGCGGCCAAGCTGGCCTGCGACGGGGTGAGGTCCGTGGATGACAGCACCGTGGTCACGGCGATGAGCCGCAACGGGGCGCGCTGCGGGGTGCGCCTCGCGGGCACCGGAGACAAGTGGTTCACGGCGACGGCGCCGACGGTGAAGGGCCTGCTGCTCGACGGCTACGACGAAGACGACGCGGGCCGCGACCTCGGCGACTCGGCCATCGCCGAGACCGCGGGCCTCGGGGCCTTCGTGCTGGCGGGCGCCCCGGCCCTGCACGCCCGCCTCGGCACCCGCAGCGCCGACGGGCTCAGGGTCACCCGGGACATGGGCGAGGTCACCGTCGCGAGGCACCCGAGGTACACGCTCCCGGCGCTGGAGTTCGCGGGCGCCCCGGTGGGCATCGACGCGCGGAGGGTCGTCGACACGGGCATCCTCCCGGTGATCGGCGCCGCCATCGTGCACCGCGAGCCCGGGCGCGGGGCCATCGGGGCGGGGCTCGCGCGCGTCCCGATGGGGTGCTTCACCGCGGCGATCGAGCAGTTCGCCGAAGACCGGGGGATCCGATGAGCGCGGCGATGAGAGCGATGATCCGCGCGGACGAGTACCGCGACGCGGGCGTGCTGCTGGCGCTCACCCGGCACCTGGAGTCGGCCCCCGGGGTGCGGCGCGCGGTGGCGATGATGGCCACGCCGCGCAACCTCGAGGTGCTGCGCAAGATGGGCCTGGCGCCGCCGCAGTGGCCGCTGCCGCCGAAGCCGGGCGACCTGCTGGTGGTGGCGCAGGCCGACGACGAGCCGACGGTCCTCGATGCGATGAAGCGGGCCGACGCGTGGCTCTCCTCGCGCCCCACGGCGGGCGCCCTCGTCGCCCAGGGCACCGCCATGGACGACGCCCCACGCACGCTCGCCCAGGCGCTGGCGAGGCAGCCCGAGACGCACCTCGCGGTGGTGTCGGTGCCCGGTCCCTTCGCGGCCCGAGAGGCCCGTCGGGCGCTGGAGCTCGGGCTCTCGGTGATGCTGGTGAGCGACGGGGTGACGGTGGAGGAGGAGGTCTCGCTCAAGACCCTCGCCGACGCGCACGGCCTGCTGGTGATGGGCCCCGACTGCGGCGCGGCGCTGCTCGACGGGGTCCCGCTGGGCTTCGCGACGGCCGTGAGGCGAGGGGACATCGGCGTCGTGGCCGCCTCCGGAACAGGCCTCCTGGAGCTCACCGGCCTCATCCACCGCCTCGGCGGAGGCGTGTCGCACGCGGTGGGCGCGGGCGACCGAGACCTCACCGAGGCCATCGGCGGGAGGGGCACCCTCGCGGCCCTCGACCGCCTCGCGGGGGACAGCGCGACGAAGACCCTGGTGCTCCTGGGGAGGTCGTGTGCGCGGGCGGTGGCGCTGCGGGCGGCGGAGCGCGCGGCGGCCACCGGGCGCCCGGTGGTGGCGCACTTCGTCGGGCTCGACGGCGAGCTTCCGGAGCTGCCCGGGGTGACCTGGGCGACCTCCATCGCCGACGCCGCGTGGCGGGCCTGCGAGGCCTCCGGGGTGACGGCCCCGCCGTGGTCGACCACCCCCCTCGGCCGGCCCGACTACGCGCCCTCGCAGCGCTGGCTGCGCGGGCTCTACGTGGGCGCGACGCTCTGCGCCGAGGCCCTCTCCCGGTGCCGGCACCTCGCCCCGCTGTCGAGCAACCTCGCGGTCGAGGGGGTCACCCGCAGCGCGCGCTTCCGGGTCGCGGGCCACCACCTGCTCGACCTCGGGGACGAGGAGTACACCCGAGGGAGAACGCACCCGATCCTCGATCCCTCGACGCGGGTCGACGCGATCTACAACGCGGCCAACGACGAGGCCGTGGCGGTGCTGCTCTTCGACGTGGTCCCTGGACCTTCGGGCGACCCGGTGGAGCCGCTGAGGGAGGCGCTCACGGCGGTGCGCGAGCGCTCGCTGGCGAGGGGCGGGGAGATCTCGATGGTGGCGGCGGTGCTGGGGACCGACGATGGATCCCCGAGGCGAAGCGCGATGGTGGCCTCGCTGGAGGCCCTCGGGGTGACGGTGACGCCCGACCACGCGACGGCGGTAGAGGCGGCGCTGGCGCTGCTGCCAGAGGGAGAGGAGCCATGAGGCGCGACGACGAGCACGACCAGGACGTCTACGGCACCTTCGGGGTGCGCGCGGGGGTGGTGGTGCTGGGGCTGGAGCAGTTCGCCGACGCGCCGAGGGCCGACGGGGTCCCGGTGGTGGTGGTGGCGTGGGAGCCTCCCGCGGGCGGCGACGAGCGCCTCGCGCGCATCCTCACGGAGCTCATGTGATGGGCGCCCGGGTGCGCACGGGCCTGGAGGTGCTGTCCTCGGAGGGGGCGGCCCGGCTGCGGGGTCGCGCGGTGGGGCTGCTGGCGCACCCTGCGAGCGTGACCAGCGAGCTCTGGCACGCGAGGGAGGTGGTGGCGGGCGCCGGGGCGAGGGTGCGCGCGCTCTTCGGTCCGGAGCACGGCGTCGGCGGCGAGGCGCAGGACATGGAGGGCGTCGCGGACGATGACGGCCCGGTGAGGACCTACTCGCTTTACGGGTCGGAGTATTCGTCCCTGAGCCCGAAGCCCGGGTGGCTCGACGGGCTCGACGCGGTGGTGATCGACCTTCAGGACGTGGGCTCGCGGTACTACACCTTCGTCTGGACGGCGCTCTTGATGGCGAGGGCGTGCGCGTCGCGGGGCATCGAGGTGCTGGTGTGCGACCGCCCCAACCCCCTCGGGGGGGCGGTGATCGAGGGCGCTCCGCAGCGGCCCGAGCTGCGCTCCTTCGTGGGACTGGAGTGTTGTCCCGTGCGGCACGGGCTGACGCTGGGCGAGGTGCTCTCGTGGAGGGCGGCGGAGGAGTCGCTCTCCAACGTGACGGTGATCCCGATGGAGGGGTGGACCCGCGCGATGCGCTGGGAGGACACCGGGCTGCCGTGGGTGCTGCCTTCGCCCAACATGCCGACCCCCGACACGGCGACGGTGTACCCGGGGGCCTGCCTCCTCGAGGGAACCAACCTCTCCGAGGGCCGGGGGACCACGCGCCCCTTCGAGGTCTTCGGCGCCCCGTGGGTCGACGGCGCGGCCCTGGCGTCGGCGATGGAGGCCGATGGGGGAGGGGGGATGAGGGCGAGGGCGATGAGCTTCCGGCCGATGTTCCAGAAGCACGCCGGGGTGACCTGCCAGGGGGTGCAGGTGCACGTGACCGACGCGAGGGTCTTCGCCCCCTATCGGGCCTATCTCTCGGCGCTGCGGGCCTGCCGTCGCTTCGAGGGCTTTCGCTGGCGCACGGAGAAGTACGAGTTCGTCGACGACGTCCCGGCCATCGACCTGCTCACCGGCGACGGGGCGGTGCGAGAGGGCCTCGACGCCGGGGCGACGGTCGATGAGCTCATGGCCATCGGCCGCGAGCGGATGAGCGCGTGGCGCGAGGGCGAGCGCTCCCGGTGGCTCTACCGCGAAGAGTGAGCGGGGCTTAACGGCCGGGCGACTGATATCCAATCGCCGGAGTGGGATATAGGGGCCCTCCCGCAACCCTGCTGAGGTCCGGGAGGATTTCCCCCTCGACGAGGGCTCCCACGGGATGAACCATCCGATGGCACACTCGGCCACCGGGCGCTCATGGGAGGGCCCGTACCAGGGAGACGACCACGGATGGACGATGATCAGCGATCGGAAGCACCCCCGAGGGAGTTCGCGGAGGCGCTGAGCGGAGGGGCGGCGGGGGAGCGCGCCGGGCTCCTGGGCCTCGGCCGCAAAGACCCGCGCTCGCTCATCGCGGTTCGCCACTTCGCAGGGCCCTCGTCCTTCGTGGGTAGGCTCGACGGGCTGCGCATCGCCCACCTCACGGACATCCACGTCGGGCGAGTGACGCCCATGGCGATCCAGACCGCGGCGGTGGCGCTCACCAACGAGGCGAAGCCCGACCTGGTGGTGATGACCGGCGACTTCGTGTGTCACAGCCAGAAGTACCTCGATCAGCTCGAGGAGCTGGTGCGAGGCTTCCACGCGCCGGTGGTGGGGGTGATGGGCAACCACGATCACTGGTCGGGCGCCGACGAGGTGCGGGCGGCGCTGCGGCGCGGCGGGGTCGAGGTGCTCGACAACGTGCACACCTGCATGACGCTGCGGCACCAGCAGCTCCAGGTGCTGGGCCTCGACGACGCGTACACGGGCCACGCCGACCGGGCGCGAGCGCTGAAGGGGCTGCGCTCCGACCTGCCCACGCTCGGGCTCTCGCACATCGCAGAGGAGGCCGACCGGCTGTGGCCTCACGGCGTGGGGCTGGTGCTGTCGGGGCACACGCACGCGGGGCAGGTGACCCTGGCGAGGCTGCACGAGCTCGCCATCGGGCACCTCGCCGGGCACAAGTACGTGCACGGGCTCTACGGCACCCGGCAGAGGGACACCGCGCCGGGCGGGGCGGTGTACGTGGGGGCGGGCATCGGGGCGTCGGTGATCCCCATCCGGTTGGGAGAGCGGGGGAGGCGGGAGATCGCGATCTTCGAGCTGGGCATGGCGCCCGGGACGCTCGACGAGCACCACGAGGAGCAGGCGCCCCTCAAGGGCCGGGCGCCGGGCCCCGAGCTGGTGGCGAAGCGCAACGCGGTGGTGCGGCGGCAGCAGGCGAAGCGCGCCCAGAAGCGCTCGTAGCGCCTCAATCCCCTCCCCTCGGAACATCCAATCAGCCACAGCGCAGGTCGGGATTCGAGGCCACGGCGTACAAACCTGCGCGGGCGACGAACTTCCCTCAACGCACTAGGCACTCACGCCACAAGCGTGTATTCGATACGCCTACGCGGCACTCACAGAAGGGCCTGAGTGCTTTTTTGATCGCCGCGCGGCTTCCCTAAACGCTCGGCTGGCACGACATCTGTGTTGGCCGCCATTCGCAGCTTCTGCGACCCACGAAAGAGACCCCCCCCGATGTCCAACTCCCTTCAGTCCGCGCTTTCCCAGATCTCCGAGGAGTTCGCCCAGAAGGTCTTCGAGGTCATCCGCACTGCCTTCATTGCCGAGCTCGGCAAGGTGTCGCTCTCCGCCGGCCCGGCCCCGGCGCCCCGCGCCCGCGCGGCGGCCCCGAAGGCGCTCGCCCCGGCGGCGAAGTCCGAGGCGGTGAAGAAGCCTGCCGCGAAGGGCGAGCGGCTCGCCCGGCGCTCCTCGGAGAGCATCGCCGAGGCGCTCGACAACATTGCGGGGCTCCTCCGCAAGAAGCCCGGTATCGGGAGCGAGGAGATCCAGAAGACCCTCGGGCTCGCCCGCAACGAGATCGCCCGGCCGATCGCCCTGGGCATCTCGACCGGAGTGCTGCGCAAGTCCGGTGAGAAGCGTGCGACGAAGTACTTCGCCGGGAGCGGCGCGAAGTCGGCGGCGAAGAAGGCCCCCTCGGCGAAGAAGGCCCCCAAGAAGGCCCCCAAGAAGGCCCCCAAGAAGGGCGCCGACGAGGCCGCGACGGCGACCGAGTCGACCTGAGTCGCTACGCGTGATGCCGTGACAGAATCGGCAGCGAGGCGATCAATCCATCGATGATGAACTGCGCCGCCACCGCGGCCAGGATCAGCCCCATCACCCGCGCGATGATGTTCATTCCGGTGAGCCCGAGCACCTTCGCGATGCGCGAGGCGCTCCGCAGCACCGCCCAGGTCACCAGGGCCACGGCGGTGATGGCCAGCAGCAGCGCGGCCTTTTCGGACATCGAGTGGGCCCGGGCGGAGAGCACCATCGACGAGGCGATGGCCCCGGGGCCCGAGAGCAGGGGAATGCCTACGGGCATGAGTCCGACGTCCCCCCGGGAGGAGGCGTCGGCGTTCTCCTGGGGGGTGCTCTTCGTGGTGGAGACCTGGGCGTTCATCATGTCGAAGGCCACCGCGAAGAGCAGCACTCCGCCGGCGATCTTGAAGGCCCCGATGGAGATGCCGAAGAACTGGAAGAGCACCTGCCCGGAGAGCGCGAACACCAGCAGCACCGAGAGGGCGGTGACCGAGGCGCGAAGGGCCGTGCGGCGGCGGTGCTCGGGGGTCTCCCGGCTGGTGAGGGCGATGTAGACGGGCAGCGCCGCGAAGGGGTCGACGATCGCGAAGAGCGACGTGAACGCGGTGAGTCCGAAGGTGAGCGCGGGGAGGAGCACGGTGTCGGGGGGCGGTGTATCGATCAGCGCCCCTCACAGGTCAACGGCAGGACTGACGGGCGCCGCAGCCGGGGACGAGCGAGGGCATGGTCTGGGCGCAGCCGCCGAGGTCCTCGAAGGTGTTGGTGGCCATGAAGTCGGGAGAGGCGGCGCCGCGCCAGCCGCGAAACACCCCGTGGCCCCGGCCGTGGGCGATGCGCACGTCGCGCACGAAGGCCGACGGGGGCGCCTCGGAGAAGATGATCGCCGAGTCGTGGCGCGCCACGTCGCTGCAGGTCGAGAGCACGCAGCCGCAGTCGCCGCCCGTGTACTCGATGGAGGCGTGCTCCAGGCGGTTGTCCGCCGAGGGGATGCCGCCGTACCAGAGGCCCGACCAGTCGCCCGCGCGGGGCGTCGGCGCGGCGCTGGTCATCACGATCGGGCGGGCCGCGGTGCCCACCGCGCGGAGCACCCCCGAGGCGGCGAAGTCGCCCGTGAAGTGCTCGATCTCGAAGCGGGTCCCCGGGTGGAAGCGCATCACCACGCCGGGCTCGATGGTGAGCGTGGTGCGCCGCCCGGCGTCGCGCCCCCCGGCGCCGATGACGAAGCGGTCGACGGTCGAGTCGCCGATGCGGTAGGGCACACCGCGGTCGCGCAGGGTGGCGTCCTCCTGCAGGCCGCCGCGGCCGTTGGCCCCCTCCGGCTCGACCAGGATCTCGTCGGCGCGGTTGCCCGTGTACGAGCCCGTGGGGAGCGCGTCGAGGGCGTGCTCGCCGACCACCACCGGGAAGGGGATGGCCTCGCTGCCAGAGCGGGTGACCGTGAGGTCGGTGGAGCCTGGGGCGAAGGTGCCCGTGCGCTCGACGACGAGGCCGGGGCCCGCGGAGCCGTCGATGGTGACGTGGTCGAGCCGCGCCACGGGCTTCGCGGGCGTCGCGGAGTCGCCGCGCAGCACCAGCGAGGCGTTGCTGTGAAAGCGGTCGGCCCCGCCGTCGGTGAAGGTCACGTGGCGCAGCGAGGCGCGGGCCGCGCCCTCGACGGTGAGCTGCCCCCACCGGGCGCCCGAGAGGCCCGAGAAGGTGATCGGGCGCTGCGCGGTGCCCTCCGCCACGAGGCGGGTGTTGGGGCGCATCAGCGTGAGCGAGGCGTCGGCGCGGAAGAGCACCCGGGCGCAGGGCTCGATGGTGAGCGTGGCGCCCTCGGCGAGGCGGGTGTCGCCCTGGACGATGTGGGGGCTCCCCGAGGCGGTCCAGGTCTCGCTGCGCTCGATGCTGGACGGGTGCATGGTGGGCGAGGCGTCGGAGACCACCGGGCACCCTGAGGGAGCGGGAGACTCGCCAGGGACGGGGCCGCAGGCGGCGGCGAGGGAGGCGAGGCCGAGGAGGGAGACAACGGCAGGAGTGCGCATGGCGATGGGAGCCTTCCGGCGCCGCGTGACAAGCCCTGTCGTCGCGGCGCCTCGTTGTTGGTTGTGCCCTCTCCCTCGAGCAACCGATGTGCCGCGCGGAGAGCGCGGAGAGCGCGGGAATTCCTGCCCGATTCGAGGAGCGCACGATGGGCGGCGGCGGCTCGATTCGAGCTGATCCTGCGCAACGGCGGGGTGTGATACACCCGGTGCCCCCTCCCGATGCTTCCCGGTCAGGTCATCGCGGATCGCTTCGTCCTCGAAGGCCTCGCCGCGTCCGGGGGAATGGGGAGCGTCTACCGGGCGATGGACCGCGCCACCGGAGAGCCCGTCGCCATCAAGGTGATCGCCCCGGGAGGCGCCCACGACCTGCGCTTCGAGCGCGAGGCGTCGCTGCTGGCGTCCTTCGCGCACCCGGGCATCGTCCGCTATGTGAGCCACGGGCTCGGCCCCACGGGGGAGCGCTACCTCGCGATGGAGTGGCTGGAGGGCGTCGACCTCGCCGCGGCCCTCTACGACCGGGGGATCTCCATGGCCGACGGGGTGCGCCTCGTGGCGAGGGTCGCCGAGGCGCTCGGCCACGCCCACGCGAGGGGCGTGGTGCACCGCGACGTGAAGCCGAGCAACCTGTTCCTGGTGGACGGGGACGTCGGGGCCGTGAAGGTGATCGACTTCGGCATCGCGCGCGCCGCCGATCCGGGGTCGGTCACTCGCACCGGGGCCATCCTGGGGACGCCGGGCTACCTCGCCCCGGAGCAGGCCCGAGGGGGCGCCAGCGTGGGCCCCGCGGCGGACGTGTTCTCGCTCGGCTGCGTGCTCTTCGAGGTGCTCACCGGCCATCCCCCCTTCCGCGGCGACCACTTCATCGCCGTGCTCGCCAAGATCCTCGCGGAGGACGCCCCCTCCGCGCGCGACCTCCGCGCCGACCTGCCCGCCGAGCTCGACGAGCTGCTCGCCAGGATGCTCTCCAAGGACCCCGCCCGCCGCCCTCCCGACGGCGCCGCCGTGGCCTCCGCGCTGCTCTCCCTGGTCGACACCGTTGCGGGTCCCCCCGGAGCGCCCCGCGAGGCGCCTCCCCCGACGCTCACCGCGAGGGAGCAGCAGCTCGTGAGCGTGATCCTCGTGGCGCAGGACGGCGGAGGCTCCGAGGCGGCCGACGCGCCCACGATCACCACCGGCGACCTCGGGGCCACCCTCGCCCGGGAGCGCGAGGTCGCGGCCTCCTTCGGCGCGGTGCACGAGGCCCTCCTCGGCGGAGCGTCGCTCGTGACCCTGACCCGGGTGGGCGCCGCGACCGACCACGCGGTGCGCGCGGCCCGCTGCGCCCTGAGCCTTCGCGCGGTGCGCCCCGGCGCTCCGGTGGTGCTCGCGACCGGGAGGGCGACCATCGCCGACCGGCTGCCCCTCGGGGCGGTGATCGACCGCGCCTCGGAGTGGCTGCGCCGGATGAGGGCGGCGGGCGACCGGGCGCTGGTGGTCGACGAGATCACGGCGGGGCTGCTCGACGGGCGCTTCGAGCTGCGCGGCGCGGCGGCGCGGCCGGGCTTCGAGCTGCTGGGAGAGCGCGAGGCGGCCCCGACGGCGCGCACGCTGCTCGGGCGGCCGACGTCGTGCGTGGGGAGGGAGAGGGAGCTCGCGCTGCTGCTCGGGGCGTGGGAGGCGAGCGTCGAGGCGCCGTGCGCGCAGGCGGTGCTGGTGACCGGAGCGCCGGGCGCGGGGAAGTCCCGGCTGCGAGGGGAGTTCCTCCGGAGGCTGGCGGAGCGGGGAGCGGCGCCGGAGGTGTGGATCGCCGCGGGCGACCCGGTGGGGGCGCACTCGCCGCTGGGGCTGCTCTCCCGATGGATCCGACGCGCCGGGGGAGTGCTCGACGGCGACCGGGTGGAGCTGCGCCGTCACAAGCTGCGAGCGAGGCTCTCGCGTCACCTGGGCGGCGCGGAGCTCGACCGCGCGGCGGCCTTCCTTGGCGAGCTGGCCGGTGCGCCGCTGCCCGACGAGGCGCACGTCGAGCTGCGCGCCGCGCGACGCGACCCGACGCTGATGGGGACGCAGCTCCGACGGGCCTTCGGGGAGTGGCTCGCCGCGGAGTCGGCCGCGGCGCCGATGGTGCTGGTGCTCGAAGACCTGCAGTGGGGCGACCTCGCGAGCGTGCGGCTCATCGGGGCGTCGCTGCGCGCGCTGGGCGACCGCCCGGTGCTGCTCCTCGCGCTCGCCCGGCCGGAGCTCCGGGACGAGCTCCCGGGCGCCCTCGGCGAGGCGCTGGGGCTCACCGTCGCGCTGGGTCCGCTGCCTCCGAGGGCCTCCGAGCGCATCGCCCGGGAGGCCCTGGGCGAAGGGGTCGACGCCGCGGTGATCGCCCGCCTCGTGGAGCGCTCCGAGGGCAACCCCCTCTACCTGGAGGAGCTGGTGCGCGCGGTCGCCGACGGCCGCGACGACTCGCTGCCGGAGACCCTGCTGGCGATGGTCTCCGCGAGGCTCGACCGGCTCGACCCGCAGGCCCGGCGGGTGCTGCGCGCGGCGAGCGTGTTCGGTCGGGAGTTCGTCGACCGCGGCGTGGCGGCGCTGCTCGGGGGCGTCGATCGCACCACCCAGGTGGGCGACCGCCTCCGGGAGCTGGTCGACGCGGAGGTGCTCGTGCGCCGCGGCGAGGCTTACGCCTTCCGGCACGCGCTGCTGCGGGAGGCCTCGTACGCGCTGCTCACCGAGGCCGACCGCACGCTCGGCCATCAGCTCGCGGGCCGCTGGCTGCTGGAGTCGGGCGAGGGCGACCCGGCCTCGCTGGCCGAGCACTTCGCCCGCGGTGGCCTCCGCGATCTGGCGGCGCACTGGTTTCTCCGCGCGGCGGAGCAGGCGCTCGACGCGAGCGCGCTGTCCGAGGCGCTGGCGTGGGCCGCGAGGGCCGAAGGGGTCGGGGCCGAGGGCGAGGCGCTGGGGGCGGTGCGGCGGGTGGAGGCGAGGGCCCGCTCGCTGCGGGACGAGAACGCCGAGGCCGCCGCCGCGGGCGAGGAGGCCCTCTCGCTGCTGCCGCGAGGGAGCGCCGAGTGGCACCTGGCCGCGGCCGACCTCGCGACCACGGCGCTGCGCATCAACGCCCGCGAGGCGCTGCTGGCGATCGCCCGCGAGCTCGGGTCCGCCGAGGCGCTCCCGGGCGCCGCGGGGAGTCGGGCGATCGCGCTGTCGCGCACGGCGATCCATCTGATCCAGACGGGCGGCGTGGCGGCGGTGGCGCTGCTGCGCGCCGCGCTCGACGCGCTCGACGACCCGGCGGACGACCCGGCGGTGAGGGCGTGGCGGGTGCGGCTGCGGGCGGTCGAGGCGCTGCGGGCGGGCGACCCCTCGGCGTACCTGGCGCTCACGGCGCAGGCCGCGGAGGAGTTCGAGCGGGCGGGCGACCGGGGCAGCGCGTGCGCGCAGCGGGGCAACGTCGGCTACGCGCTGCAGGAGCTCGGGGACTACGCGGGCGCGGCGTCGGTGATGCGCGAGGCGCTGGCGCAGGCCGAGGCGCTCGGGGTGCGCAGCACGGCGGGGCTCATCCGTCACAACCTGGGCATGGCGCTGGCCTTCGAGGGCTCGCTCGACGAGGGCCGCGCGCTCGAGGAGGAGGCCCTGCGGGGCTTCGTCGCGCAGGGGCACCCCCGGCTGGAGGGCTTCGCGAGGGCCTACCTCGCCCGCATCCAGTCGAGGGCGGGCGAGCACGGGTCCGCGGCGCGCGAGGCGGCGCAGGCGGTGGCGCTGCTGGGCGAGCAGGAGCCCTCGCGGGCCTTCGCGCTGGCGGTGCAGGCCGAGGCGCTCTCCGCGGCGGGGGAGTTCGGGGCGGCGCGCGAGGCGGCGGGCGAGGCGGCGGCGCTGCTGGAGAAGCTCCGGGGGCTCGAGGAGGGCGAGGGGCTGATACGGCTGATGGACGCCGAGACGCGCCTCGCGACGGGCGACCGGGAGGGGGCGGCGAGGGCGCTGGCCGAGGCCTCGCGGCGGCTGCACGAGCGGGCGGCGAAGATCAGCGACGCGACCCTGCGGGCGAGCTTCCTCGAAGGGGTGCCCGAGCACGCGAGGACGCTGTCTCTGCGCTCTCGGCGCGACCGGGTGTTGTAGAGTCCCGCGCGGCGCCGAAGCTCCCACCGATGACCGACCCACCCACAGCGCTGAAGCTCATGGTCTTCGCCGGGGGGCTCACGAGCACCCACGACCTGCCGAGCCGCGGGAGGGTGACCCTGGGTCGCGCCGCCGACAACGAGGTGTGCATCGATGACCCGTCGGTGTCGCGGCACCACGCGGCGCTCCACCTGGGCGCCGAGGTGCTGCTCGAAGACCTGGGCAGCGCCAACGGCACCTCGCTGCGCTCGCCCATCCAGGACGCCGCGACCGCCGACCTCTCGCAGACGAAGCTGGCTCCCGGGCGCAGGGTCGCCATCGCGCCGGGGGCGTCGTTTCACCTGGGGTCGACGGTGCTGGTGCTCCGCCGCGAGGCGCGCTCGGGGGACTCGCCCGCTCCGGTCATCGGCGACGAGGCGATGCGACGGCTCCACGCCATGGTCGCTCGCGTCGCCGACGGGACCATCAGCGTGCTGCTCCTCGGCGAGACCGGCGTGGGCAAGGAGGTGCTGGCCCACGCGCTCCACGAGCGGTCTCCTCGCGCGTCGGGTCCCTTCGTGGCGCTGCACTGCGCGGCGCTCTCGGGCAGTCTGCTGGAGAGCGAGCTCTTCGGCCACGAGAAGGGCGCCTTCACCGGCGCGGTGAGCGCCAAGGCGGGGCTGCTGGAGTCCGCCGAAGGGGGGACGGTCTTCCTCGACGAGGTGGGCGAGCTCCCCCCGGACGTGCAGGTGAAGCTCCTGAGGGTCATCGAAGAGCGCAAGGTGCTCCGCGTCGGGGCGCTCCGCCCGAGGTCCATCGACGTGCGCCTCGTGTCCGCCACGCACCGCGACCTCGAGGCCGAGGTCGCCCGCGGCACCTTCCGCCAGGACCTCTACTTCCGTCTCAACGGCATCGCGCTCACGATCCCTCCGCTGCGCGAGCGCGTCTCGGAGATCGCCGAGCTCTCCCGGGTGTTCATCTCCCGCGTGGCGGGGCAGCTCTCCCGCCCGCTGGTCCCGACGCTCTCCCCGGAGGCGCTCGCGCTGCTGGAGGCCTACCGCTGGCCCGGCAACATCCGAGAGCTGCGCAACACCATCGAGCGCGCGGTGGTGCTCTGCGCGGGGCCGACGATCCTGCCCGAGCACCTCCCGCTCGACCGGATGCGCGCCGCGCCGTCGCCTCCCGTGGCCGCCGCGCCTTCCGTCGCTCCGCCTCCCGCCGGGCCGCTGCGCAGCGAGATCGAGGCGCTGGAGCGGCAGCGCATCGTCGACGCGCTGGAGCAGAGCGCGGGCAACCAGACGCAGGCCGCGACGCTGCTCGGCATGCCGCGGCGCACGCTGGTGGCGAAGCTGGTCGCGTACAACATCCCGCGCCCTCGCAAGCGGTAGACGAGCCGCGGCTCCGGCCTCGGAGGGGGCTGCGATTTTCGGCAGGCCGGCTGTAGGGAGTGCCCGCTACGGATCGTCGAAGAGAGCGCCCGACGATGGTTCTCGGGCGCTCACGATCCCCACCTGGAGGTGCTGCGGCCATGGCTATTTCTCTTCGCGCTTCGCTCGTTGCGTTCGGACTCGCGCTCGCTCCGATGGCGGCGAGCGCCCAGCAGACGGTGGTGGTGACCAACCTCCCGCCGCCCGCCCCCATGGCGGAGACACCCACCGCGTCGCCGGGTCCCGGCTTCGCCTGGGTGGCCGGCTTCTGGAACTGGAACGGCACGCAGTACGTCTGGAGCCCGGGGCACTGGGAGCGCCCGCCGCAGCCCGCGCAGAGCTGGCAGGCCCCGCAGTGGGAGCGCGAGGGCAACCGCTACCGCTTCCGCCATGGCCGCTGGCAGGGCATGCAGCAGCCCATGCAGCCGCAGCAGCCGCAGCAGCCGCAGATGCCCATGCAGCCGATGCAGCCGCAGATGCCTCCGCACATGCATCCCCAGATGCCGATGCAGCCGCAGGTTCCGGTCGCGCAGCCGGCCTACCCCTCGATGCCGCAGGTTCCGGTCGCGCAGCCGGCCTACCCCTCGATGCCGCAGGCGGTGCAGGTGCCGATGGCCCCGCCGCGCCCGCGCTTCGAGCGCCGCCCTCGGATGGCGCCGCAGGGTCAGGTCTGGGTCGCCGGCCACTGGACCTGGAACAACAACCAGTGGGCCTGGAACGCCGGCCACTTCGAGGCGCCCCCGCGCCCCCGCGCCCGCTGGGTGGCGCCGCAGGTGTTCCGCCGCGGCCGCAACTGGCAGGTGATGCCCGGCCGCTGGCGCTGAGCGCTCGCGTCGCGCGTCAGTGACGTAGCGACACCGTCGACTCGGCCCCGGGCTCGATGTCTACGTCCACCTCCTGCGGCTCGTCCTCGGGGTCATCCGGGACGAGTCGCAGCGAGTGCCTGCCCTCGCTCATCGGCACCCCGACCAGCGGCGTGTGCCCGATTCGTCGAGCTCCTTCGAACACCGTCCCCGCGGTCGCAGAGCGCAGCGAGAGGCGGCCGCCCGTGGCCGCAGGCTCCGCTCGCGGCTCTCGTTCACGCGCGCTGCCGTGGTCGCCGCGGCCCGCGGGGCGCCTCGGGCCGTGGGGCGCCTCCGCGACGGCGGCCGTCACGGGGGACGGGGGCGGCGTCGGGGCGGCGACCGGCGGTGGGGGCGCCTCGCGCGGAGGCGCGGCGACCGGCGCGGGCGTCGTGGCGGTGGGCACCGCGCGCCCGAGGAGCAGCCCTCCCCCCAGCAGGGCGAGGCCCACGACGGCCAGCGGGACCACGCGCCGGGCGGGCGATCGCCGGGCGACGGGGGCGGGATCGGGCGCGGTCTCGGGGCGGACACGGCGCTCGAGAAGGTCGTCGAAGCGCGACGGCGGGGGGAGGTCGGAGTGGCCGTGGGCTGGGGTGCGCCGGCGCAGCACGAGGTCGATGGGCGAGTCGGCGACGTCTCTCGCGAGCTCGCGGAGCAGCGCCTCGCGCTCGGTCTTCTCCTCGGCGAAGTAGCGCGCGAGGCAGGCGGCGACGGAGTCGTGACCGTCGTGGCCGGTGCTCTTCACGAAGGCCTCGAGGTCGCGGGCCATCTCCATCGCGGAGCCGTACCGCTTCGTCGGGTCTCGCTGGAGCGCGCGCATGATCACGGCCGAGAGCGCGTGCGGGTAGCCGGGCTGCACGGAGCCAGGCAGCGGGATCGGATCGAGCAGCACGCGCGTCATCGTCTGGGTGTCGCCGGTCTGGCCGAAGAGCCGACGGCCGAGGGTGACCTCCCAGAGCACGACCCCGAGGGCCCAGAGGTCCATCGTCGGGTGGGGCGTGTCGCCGCGGAGCTGCTCGGGCGACATGTAGGCGACCTTGCCGCGGGCCTCGCCGGTGCGGGTGAACTCGCGGCTGTCGTCGACCGGGCGCGCGATGCCGAAGTCGACGACCTTCGTCAGGCCCGTGTAGAGCACGAGGAGGTTGTGCGGCGAGACGTCGCGGTGCACGACGGGCTGCGGCGCTCCGAGGTCGTTGACGTGGGCATGGGCGTGGGCGAGGCCGCGCGCGGCGTCCGCGGCGATGCGGGCGGCGACGTGCGGGGGGACGCCACCCTCGGCCGCGGCGCGCTGGGCGAGCTGCGCCAGCGAGACCCCGTGGAGGTACTCCATGGCGAGGTAGGGAGTGCCGCCCGCGACGCCGTAGTCGTGCACCGCGCAGATGTGCGGGTCGTCGAGGCGAGCCACGAGCCGGGCCTCCACGCGGAACATCTCCATGTAGAGCCGCGAGCCCACCACGTCGGGGTGCATGAGCTTGATCGCCACCCATCGCCGGAACTCCCCGTCCGAGCGGCGCAGCGCGAGGTGCACCTCGCCCATCCCCCCGGAGGCCACGCAGTGCAGCAGGTGATAGCGGTCGATCCAGCGCCCGACGTTGCGAGGGCGCTGCGGCATGGCGGCGGTCACCATCTCCCCGGGCGCATCGCGCCGCTCGCCTTCCTGCGGCGACCCCCGCGCGTCCTCCTCCGTCGGGTCGTCGTCCTTCGGATCGCCTCCCATGTGCGTCATGCGTCCTCCCGCGTGTCGGCCGTCGAGCTCATAGCGTGCAGCGCCCCAGGAGGCAGATCTGCAGGCCGCGGCACACGTTGGTGCACGACCCGCAGTGGTTGCGATCGAGCGAGGTGTCGACGCACGCGCCGCTGCACTCCGTCGTCCCGGACGGGCACGCCGTCGTGCACGATCCTGCGCCGCAGACCTGGGCCCCGGAGCAGACGACCCCGCACGCGCCGCAGTTCGTCGCGTCGCTGCGGACGTCGACGCAGGCGCTTCCGCAGAGGCGCTGCCCGAGGGGACAGATGCAGAGCGACGCGCTGCAGAGCAGCCCCCCGGTGCACGCCCTGCCGCACGCCCCGCAGTTGTCCGGATCGCTCGCGAGGTTGGTGCACACGAGCCCGCAGCTCACGAGGCCGCTCGTGCACGACGTCGCGCAGGTGCCCGCCCGGCAGACGAAGCCCGCCGCGCAAGGCGCCCCGCAGGCGCCGCAGTGGCTGGCGCTCGTCTGCACGTCGGTGCACGCGCCCTCGCAGAGCTGGAGCGGCGCCGAGCAGAGGGGGACATCCGCCGCGCCCGAGTCGCTGCCGCTGTCCGCCGCGCCCGAGTCGGTGCGAGCGCCCGAGTCGGTGCCGCCGTCTACCGAGCCCGAGTCGGTGCGAGCGCCCGCGTCGCTGCCGCTGTCCGCCGCGCCCGAGTCGGTGCGAGCGCCGCCATCGAGACCCGAGTCTCCAGCGCCGCCATCGACGCGCCCGGCGTCCGGCGCGCCGTCGACGACCGCATCCCGCGGGGTCGCATCGCTGGTGCTCGCATCGCTGGTGGTCGCACCGTCGCTCGCGGCGGCATCGAACGCGTCCACTGCCCGTGCGTCGCCCGCATCACCCGCGTCGCCCGCGGTGCTGTCGGCGGCGTCGCGCGCGGCGTCCATCGGGCCGCCGTCGGACGCCGCGGGGGCGTCGCTTCGGGCCGATCCCGAGTCCGCTTCGTCGAAGCCCAGCAGGGGCCGCGCTCCACAGCCTGCTGCGAGCGCCGTGAGCACCAGCGCCCATCGCCACGAACGGCTCATCGCTCCCTCCTCTCCGACTCTGCGACCCCTCCGAAAGAGACGATGCGAAACTCCACCCGCCGGTTCATGGCGCGCGCCGCGCGGGTGCGGACCGGCGCCACCGGGCGCGTCTCGCCGAAGCCGTGCGACTCCAGACGCCCCTCGGCGACCCCGCGGCGCACGAGGTCGCGCAGCACGCTCGTCGCCCGCCGCTCCGAGAGCCGCTGGTTGAAGGTGTCGTCGGCGACGTCGTCGGTGTGCCCCTCGACGGCCACCCGCGCGAGCGTCGGGTCGGCGCGCAGGGCGTCGGCCACCGCGGCCAGCACCGCGTCGCTACGCCGCAGGATCACGTCGCTGTTGTTGCCGAAGAACACCGGCCGCAGGATGCGGATCATCCCGCGCTCGACGCGCACCAGCCCGGGGCATCCGTTGCGGCCCCGACGAGTGCTCGGCGCGCCGGGGCGATCGGGGCACGCGTCGACGGCGTCGGGCACCGCGTCGCCATCGCGGTCGGGCGACGGGCACCCCGGCCTCGCGGCGTCGGGGTGAGCCCCCATCGGGACCGTAGGGCAGGCGTCCGCGTGGTCGGTGACGCGGTCGCCGTCCTGGTCGTTGTCGGGGCAGCCGCGCCGCTCCGGGTCGGGCGTCGGGCCCGCCGCGAGGGTCGGGCAGGCGTCGTCGGGGTCGAGGATCCCGTCGCGGTCGGCGTCCGGGACGGGACAGCCGCAGCGCGCAGGGTCCGGGCGATCGCCCGCGGGGACGTCGGGGCAGCGGTCGTCGCGGTCGAAGCACCCATCGGCGTCGCCGTCTCCCTGGGGACAGCCGCTCCGCGCAGGGTCGGGGTGGTCGCCCGCGGGGACGTCGGGGCAGAGGTCGCCCGGGTCGACGACGCCGTCGTGGTCGCGGTCGCCGGGCAACGCGGGCGCCGCCGTCGCAGGCTGGAGGCGCCACGAGCCGGAGAGCCCCGCGCTCCAGTACAGCGCGTCGCTCGGGTGCTCGGTCGCGGCCGCGAAGAGGGCGCCGAGGCGGGCGAAGGGGCCGATGGCGAAGCCGCGACCGAGCGAGAGCTCCGCGCCGACGCCCACGTCGAGCGTCAGCCGCGAGAGCTGGATGGACTGCCCGAGGCCCGCGTTGCCATCGACGAAGAGGCGCCCGGCGCGACCGATGCGCGGCTCGAAGCGCAGGCCGCCGGTGAGCGAGAACTGCTGCCCGCCGCCCTGCGTCGCGGGCGCGAACCAGCTCTCTCCCGACACCTGCACCGCGAGCGGATCGATCACCGTGAACGCGAGCCGCGCCGCCCCCTGGACCATCACCCCGTAGCCCAGCGTGTCGCGCTGATACGCCGGGAGCATCGTCCCGGCGCCGCCCTCCGCGTGGACGGCGAAGCGCTGAGCGACCTGCGCGTCAGCGCGCCGCGGCAGGGCGAGCCACGCCGCGAGCAGCGACCCGAGCACGTAGGCGCGCAGCGCAAGGACCCTCGCACCCGAGGCGGTGGGGCCTCGGCTCCGCAGGGGCGTCACTGAGGAAGGGATGCGGGAATCCATCGTAGTCCCAGCAATATATTCGACACAGCCGAGCTGCACGGGGAGCGCCGGTGCGATCCCGATGATTGCTCGGTCGATGTAGCCAAAGCTGGGGGTGATGTGGGAGGCGCGCCCCCCGGGAGGGTGCCTCAGGGGCGCGCGGCCATCACTCCACGGTGACGGTCTTGGCGAGGTTGCGGGGCTGGTCGACGTCCGTGCCGCGCAGGTCGGCCACGTAGTACGAGAGGAGCTGCAGCGGCAGGATGGTAAGCAGCGGCGTGAGCGCCTCGATCGTCGCGGGCACCTTGATGGTGTGCGTCGCAAGGTCCTTGCCCACGCGCTCGTCGTCGACGATGGCGATGACGTTGCCGTCGCGCGCCCGCACCTCCTGCACGTTGGAGAGCATCTTCTCCAGCGTGCTGTCGCTCGGCAGCAGGCACACCACGGGCATCTCCCGGTCGACCAGCGCCAGCGGGCCGTGCTTCATCTCGCCGCCCGCGTAGCCCTCGGCGTGCACGTACGAGATCTCCTTCAGCTTGAGCGCGCCCTCGAGGGCGATGGCGCTCGAGAGCCCACGCCCCAGGAAGAGCGCGTCGCGCGTGTGGAGGATCGACCGGGCCACCGACTCCACGTGCTTCGCCCCGTCGAGCGCGGTGCGCATCTTGTGGGGGATCTGCACGAACTCCGTGAGCAGCGCGTGGGCCTTCTCGGCGGAGAGCGCCCCGCGGCTGCGCCCCAGGTGGACGGCCAGCATCGTGAGCGCCGCGAGCTGCGCGGTGAAGCACTTGGTGCTGGCCACGCCGATCTCCGGGCCGGCGTGGGTGTAGAGCGTCCCGTGGGCCATGCGGGCGATGGCGCTGCCCTGCACGTTGACCACCGCGAGGATGCGGGCGCCGCGCTCCTTGGCCTCCTTGGCGGCGGCCAGCGTGTCGGCGGTCTCGCCGGACTGGGACACCGCCACCACCAGGTCGCCTTCGCCCACCACCGGGTCGCGGTAGCGGAACTCGCTCGCCAGCTCGGCCACCGCGGGCACCCTCGCCAGCCCCTCGAGCAGGTACCGGCCGTGCAGCGCGGCGTGGTAGCTGGTGCCGCACGCGAGGAAGACCACCCGCTTCACGGCCCTGGCGTCCTCGACGCCGATGCCCATCTCCCCGGGCTCGAGCAGCGCGTCCTCCATGGAGACCCGGCCGCGCAGCGTGTCCTCGAGCGCCCTCGGCTGCTCGTGGATCTCCTTCAGCATGAAGTGCTTGTACCCGCCGCGCTCGGCCTGCATCAGCGACCAGGTGATGCGCGTGGCGGCCCGCTCGACGCGCTGGCCCCCGACGGTCTCGATGCGCGCGCCCTGGCGGGTGATCTCCGCCATCTCGCCGTCTTCCAGGAAGATCACGTCGCGGGTGTGCGCGAGCAGCGCGGGCACGTCGCTGGCGGCGAGCATCACCCCGTCGCCCACGCCCAGCACCAGCGGCGAGGCGTTCTTCGCCAGCACGATGCGCGACGCGTCGGAGCGGGAGAGCACCGCGATGGCGTAGGCGCCGCGGATGACCTTGAGGGTCTCGCGCACCGCCTCGAAGAGGTCGAGGCCGCGCTGCGTGGCGAGGTCGACCAGGTGCGCGACGATCTCCGTGTCGGTGTCCGAGTGGAACTCCCGGCCCTGCGCCCGGAGCGCGCTCTTGAGCTCGACGTGGTTCTCGATGATGCCGTTGTGCACCACGGCGATGTCGCCGGAGACGTGCGGGTGGGCGTTGCGCTCGGCGGGCTTGCCGTGCGTCGCCCAGCGGGTGTGCCCGATGCCCGTGGTGCCGTGCACCGGGTCGCGGGCGAGCACGTCACCGAGGGCGGTGAGCTTGCCCGCGGCGCGCCGCACGTTGAGGTCGCGGCCGTCGTGCACCGCGACGCCCGCGCTGTCGTAGCCGCGGTACTCCAGCCGACGGAGCCCCTCCAGCAGGATGGGAGCACACTCTTCGTTGCCGACGTAGCCGATGATGCCGCACATGCGTGGATCGCCTCCGGGTCTCTGGTTGGACGCCGCGGCGGAGGATGTCCAACGCCGCGGGCGGGCACAACCTTGCACGGTGGGGTCTCGATGGCGAGTGGTCGAAACGCGGGGCGCGGTCGGTCGAGGGGCGCGGTCGGTCGGGACGGGGGGGGGACTGACGGCAGGGGAGCGGAGGCTCAGTCGGGCTCGCGCTCTCCGACGGCGCGGCGCAGTCGGGCGAGGGCCTCGCGCAGGTCGACGTTGGCGTTGACCAGGGCCAAGCGGGCGCGCAGCAGGTCGAGCTCGGCGTCGGTGAGGTCGCTCGACACCGCGCTCCCGGCCTGGAAGCGCTCGCGGCGGACGCGGTAGCTCTCCTCGGCGGAGACGAGCTGCCGCCGGGCCGACTCGATGGCGGCGTTGGCGGTCTGCGCGGCGATCCACACGCTGCGCACCTCGATCTCGGTGCCCTCGCGGAGCTGCGCGAGCTGCGCCACCAGGGCCGCGCGCTGGGCGCTCAGCCGGTTGGCGGCGGCGTTGGCGGAGAAGGCCCCGGTGGGCGACCACTGCGCCTGGATCGTCGCGCTCCAGGTGGCGTTGAACTCCTGGGTCTGCGGGACGAAGCGCTGGTTGGGGTTGGCGTAGTCGACGCTGAACTGCCCGGAGACGCTCGGGTACACCCCGGCGCGCGCCGCCGACACGTTGGCCGCGAGCGCCCGGGACTGCCGGTCGAGGCTCAGCAGCTCCGGCCGCGCGGCCACCGCCCGCTCGATGAGCTCGCGGGCGCTGCCCGGCATGCGGAGCTCGCCGTCGAGGGACTCGCCCAGCGTGAGGGGCTCGGCCTCGCCCACGTGCATCCGCTGCCGGAGCTGCGCCTCCGCGAGGCTCTGGCCCTCCCGCGCGGACAGCACGATGCGCTCGCTCTCGGCGACCTGCGCGTCGACGCGCAGCAGCTCGACGCGCGCCACGGTGCCGGCCTCGACGAAGCGACGGAGGTCCTGCTGGTGCTGCTGCGCGGTCTCGAGCGCCTGCTGCGCCACCGCGAGCTGCCCCTGGGCGCGCATGTACTCGTAGAACGCGACGCGCGCCTCGGTGGCCGCCGCCGAGCGAGACGAGAGCTCGTCGAGGCGCCGCGCCTCCACCGTGAGCCCCGCGGCCTCGTACACCCTGGCCAGGCGAAACGGGATGTCCGACAGCGGCACCGACACCGTCGCGTTGAGCAGGATGTTGTCGAGGATGACCGGGAACGAGAAGCCCGCGCTCGGCGTCGTCGGCGCGGCCGAGGGGATGGGGCCGGAGCCCGCGGGGCACGTCACCGCGCCGCCCGCGGTGCGGCTGCCCAGCGTGATGCCGCCGTTGGTGTCGACGCAGAAGGGCGGCGAGCTGCTGGCCGCGGAGCCGAAGCTCAGCACCGGGGGGGTGATGGGGGAGAGCCGGGTGTACCGCGCCGTCAGCGAGATCTGCGGGATCATCGCCACCACCGCCTCGGTGCGCCCGGCCTCCGCCGCCTCGGTGCTGGCCTGCGCCGCCCGCACCGACAGGCTGGTGCGCACCGCGCGCGCCGCCACCCGATCGGCGGTCAGGCCCCCGGGCTGCGCCGTGAGCGCCGCCGGCAGCCCGACCGGGGCCCGCGCCTCCGCGCCCTGCGTCTCCGCCGCGGGAGGCGTCTGTCCCCACGCGCCGCTCGCTGCGAGAACCGTCGCCGCCGCCGCGCACCACCGACCCGTTGATCTCATTCTTCCTTCTCCGCGTTCTGCACTGCCGCCGCCGCGCGCCCGAAGAGCTCCGCGACGGTCTCCATGGCCTGGACGATCCGGTCCTGGTCTTCCGACGAGAGCTTCTCGAGCACGTTTCTGTGCCGCTCTCGCATCACCTTGCGCTGCTGCTCCACCATCGCCCGACCCCGCGCCGTGATGGCCACCATCACCGTCCGCCGGTCTGCCGGGAGCGGCTTCTTCTGCACGAAGCCCAGCCGGGCGAGGCGCCCGACGATCTCGCTGAGCGTGCTCTGCGCCCCCGGAAACGACTGCCGCAGCTCCGTCAGGCTGGTGGGCCCGCGCTCCTCCAGCGCCCGCAGCAGGATGCCCTGGTGCGGCGTGAGGTCGGTCTCGTCGCAGCTCGAGCGCATGAGCCGGGGCATCACCAGCGCCATCTGGTCCATCAAAGCGCTGAGGTGATTCAACCTTCGCTCGATCATGGGGTCGGTCATGGCCTCCGTGGGGCGTCGACGTGGGGTGCCCGGGGGGCGATCAGCCATTCCATCGGGTTACGATGCATCGAACCATCTGGGGGATGCAACCCCCCTGGTCAAGAACGCTCATACATCTTACCCGCTAGTATCATCGCGGCATAACGCGGTGCGGCGTCGAGTCCTCATGAAAATACTTCGTGACCCGATTGATCTTGGGTCGACTTCGGTGCATCTCATGCCCGGCGGTCGACCGTCGCGCGCCGCCCACCCTCTCGAACCCGTGGATAGGGAACATGCATAGAGACTCCAAGTTCACCTCGACCCTCGTGACGATCCTCGCGCTCGGGGCGCTGCCGATGGTCGGCTGCAAGAAGCCCGCGCCCGAGGGGGCCTCGCCGGTGGCGCTCACCGCCGAGAGCGCCGCGCCGGTGCGGGTGACCGTCGCCCCGGCGCAGGCCCGGCAGGTGCCCGACGTGCTCTCCGCCACCGGCACCCTGGTGCCCGATCAGCAGTCCCAGGTGACCGCGCTGGTGCCCGGCCGCGTGACGGCGGTGCTGGTCGAGCGCGGCTCCCAGGTGCGCGAGGGCGACCCCATGCTCCGGCTGCGCGACACCGACTACCGCGCCAACGCGGCGACGGCCTCCGCGGCGGCGGGTCAGGCCCGGGCGCGCCTCGGCCTCGACGCGAGCGGCGGGCGCTTCGACCCCGAGGCCGCCGCGGAGGTGCGCGCCGCGGCCGCGCAGCGCGACATCGCCGACGACGGGCTGCGCCGCGCCGAGCAGCTCCACACCGGCGGCAGCATGTCCGACGCGGAGTACCAGCGCGTGCTGCTCCAGGCGACCGCCGCGAGGGAGCAGTACCGCGCGGCGCTCAACGGCACCCGCGCGGGCTACTTCGCCTACCAGCAGGCGCGCGAGGCGCTCGCGACGGCGCAGCGCTCGGTGGCCGACTCGGTGGTGCGCGCGCCCTTCACCGGCGAGGTGGCCGAGCGCACCGCCAACGTGGGCGAGTACGTCACGGCGCAGCGCGCGGTGGTCACGCTGGTGAAGATCGACACGCTGCGCATGGAGATCCAGATCCCGCAGGAGCGCTTCGCCCAGGTGCGCCCCGACCAGGCCGTGGAGGTGCGCGTCGACGCGTGGCCCGAGCGGGTCTTCCGGGGCACGCTCCGCTACATCTCCGCGGCGGTGCGCGCCGACACCCGCGCGCTGGTGGCCGAGGCGGTGATCCCCAACGCCGAGCGCGTGCTGCGCCCGGGGCTCTTCGCGACGGCGCGCATCGCCCTCGGCACGCAGCGCGCGGCGGTGGCCATCCCCGCCCGGGCGGTGCTCTCCGAGGCGGGCACCAACCGGGTCTTCGTGGTGCAGAACGGCCGCGTGCAGACCCGGGTGGTGACGCTGCTCGACCGCGACGGCGACCAGGTGCTCATCGAGCGCGGCATCGCCCCGGGCGAGCAGGTGGCGACGGACAACCTCAACCGCCTCGGCGACGGCGTCGCGGTGACCCAGTAATCAGCGCAGGCACGGAGTACTTCGATGCAATGGTTGGCGGCCTTGTGTGTCCGGCGCCCGGTGTTCACCTGGGTGCTCATCCTCGCGTTGGTGGTGGTCGGCGTGGCGAGCCTGCGCGGCCTCGGCGTCGACCGCTTCCCCAACATCGACTTCCCGGTGGTGGTGGTGAGCACGGTGCTCCCCGGGGCGTCGCCGGAGCAGGTCGAGACGGAGGTCTCCGACAAGATCGAGGAGCAGCTCAACTCCATCTCCGGCCTCGACGAGCTGCGCTCCAACTCCTTCGAGGGCCTCTCGGTGGTGGTGGCGCGCTTCGACCTCGACAAGGACACCGCCGTGGCCGCGCAGGAGGTGCGTGACCGCGTCAACCGCACGCTGTCCCGGCTGCCCGCGGGCATCGAGCAGCCGCGCGTCGAGCGCATGGACCCGGACGCCGCGCCGGTGATGCTGGTGGCGCTCTCGGCGCCGCGCACGTCCCGCGAGCTCACGGAGTACGCCGACCGGGTGCTGCGCCGGCGCATCGAGTCGCTCAACGGCGTCGGAAGCGTGAACGTGCTCGGCGGCCGCGCCCGGCAGATCAACGTGGTGCTCGAGCCGGGGCGGCTGCAGTCCTTCGGGCTCACCGCGACGGACGTGCAGCGCTCGCTGGCCTCGCAGAACGTCGAGATCCCCGGCGGCAACGTCGCCCAGGGCGCGACGACCTTCTCGCTGCGCGTGATGGGCCGCGTGGCCACCATCGCGGAGATGGGCGACCTCGTGGTGGCCACCCGCGGCGGCCTCGGGGTGCGCATCCGCGACGTGGGCCGCGTCGAGGACGGCGAGGAGGAGGCGAGCTCCGCGGCGATGCTCAACGGCCGCGACGTGGTGATGCTCTCCGTGGCCAAGCAGTCGGGCACCAACACCCTCGCGGTGATCGACAGGCTGATGGAGCGCATCGCCGAGGTGCGCCCCGACCTGCCGCCGGGCTTCCGGCTGGAGGTGGTGCGCGACGAGAGCGAGTTCGTCCGCAACGCCATCGGCGCGGTGGAGGAGCACCTGGTCATCGGCGGCATCCTGGCGGCCCTCGTCGTGCTGCTCTTCCTCTGGAACGGCCGGTCGACCCTCATCGCCGCGCTCGCGATCCCGACCTCGATCATCTCGACCTTCGGTCTCATCAAGGCGATGGGGCTCACGCTCAACGTGATCACCATGCTGGCGCTCACCCTCGCGGTGGGCATCGTCATCGACGACGCCATCGTGGTGCTGGAGAACATCTTCCGCTTCATCGACGAGAAGGGCGTCTCCCCGAGGCGCGCGGCGGTGCTGGCCACCAAGGAGATCGGCCTCGCGGTGCTGGCCACCACGCTGTCGCTCATCGCGGTGTTCCTCCCGGTGGCCTTCATGGGCGGCATCGTGGGGCGCTTCATGGGCTCCTTCGGCTTCACCATGAGCTTCGCCATCGGCGTGTCGCTGCTGGTGTCCTTCACGCTCACCCCGATGCTCTCCGCGCGGTGGCTCAAGCCCAGCGCCAAGTACCTCCCGGAGCACATGCTCCAGGAGGTCGAAGGGGGGCCCGAGCCCGAGGACGACCCCGACGCCGAGTTCTCCGACCCCGCGGCGGAGCCCCGCGCCGAGGAGGTGGAGGGCTACCGCCAGTGGTCCGCGCGCACCCGCGTGCTGCCGCCCGCCTACCTCGCCAGCGGCCACGCGGCCACCGGGCTCTACGGCCTGGTCGAGGGCGTCTACCTCCGCGCGCTGGCCTTCGTCATGAGGCACCGCTGGGTCGTCGGCCTCGCGATGGTGGGAGTCTTCCTCTCGACCATTCCCCTGGTGAAGGTCGTGCAGAAGAACTTCCTCCCGCTCGATGACGAGTCGCGCTTCGACGTGAGCATCCGCGCCCCGGAGGGCATGTCGCTCGCGCAGACGCAGCTCGTCACCGAGCGCATGGCCCGGGAGATCCGACAGATCCCGGGCGTGCAGCTCACCGTGGCCACGGTGGGATCGCCGCCCGGCGACCCGAGCGGCCGCGGCAGCAACCAGGCCTCGCTCTTCGTCCGCCTCGTGCCGGCCAACCGCCGCGCCGACGACCAGCAGGCCATCATGGGCCGGGTGCGCACCCAGGTGGTGCCGCACTTCGTCGCCGAGCACCTCCGGGTCTCCGTGTCGGCGGTCAACGCCTTCGGCAGCGGCTCCGCCGCCGACTCCGCGGCGATCCAGTACGTGCTGAAGGGCCCGGACCTCGAGCGCCTGGGCACCTACTCGCAGCAGCTCCTCGAGCGCGTGCGCAACCTCCCCGGCGTCGTCGACGCCGACACCACCCTGGTGACCGGCAAGCCCGAGCTCCGGGTGCGCATCAACCGCCCCCGCGCGGCGGACCTCGGCGTGAGCGCGCTCGACATCGCCAACACCCTGCGGATGCTCGTCGGCGGCGTGCAGGTGTCGAACTTCAACCAGGGCGGCGAGCAGTACGAGGTCTGGATCCGCGCCGCCGAGGACGCCCGCATCACCACGGCGGCCATCGAGCAGATGACCATCCCGACGGCGGTGCCCGGGCGCAGCGTGCGGCTCGCCGACGTGGTGGAGATCAGCCCCGCGGTGGGCCCCGCGTCGATCCAGCGCCTCGCGCGGCAGCGCATCGTGACCGTCTACGCCAACGTCGTCCCGGGCACCTCCGAGGCGGCGGTGATCGCGCAGTTCAACGCCGCGCGCGAGGCGCTGCACATGGACGCGGGCTTCACCGCCGACCTCGCCGGCCGCTCGAAGGAGCTCGGCCGCGCGGGCCAGAGCTTCGCGCTCGCGTTCATCATGTCGCTGGTGTTCATGTACCTGGTGCTGGCGGCCCAGTTCGAGAGCTGGATCCACCCGATCACCATCCTCATCTCGCTGCCGATGTCGGTGCCCTTCGCGGTCTTCTCGCTGGTGGTCCTCGGCCAGTCGATGAACATCTTCTCGACGCTGGGCATCCTCGTGCTCTTCGGCATCGTGAAGAAGAACTCCATCCTCCAGGTCGACCACATGCGCGACCTGCGCCGCCAGGGCCTCGGCCGCGCCGACGCCGTGATGATCGCCAACCGCGACCGGCTCCGGCCCATCCTCATGACCACCGTGGCCTTCGTGGCCGGCATGATCCCGCTGGCCATCTCCAGCGGCGCCGGCTCCGGGACCAACCGCGCGATGAGCTCCGTCATCATCGGCGGCCAGACCCTCTCGCTGGCGCTCACGCTCCTCGCGACCCCGGTCGTCTACTCCTTCTTCGACGACCTCTCGCACTCCAGGCGCGTCGCCGCTGTCACCCACGCGCTGGGCTGGCCCGTCCGCGCCCTCTCCGAGCTCTTCGGCAAGAAGGCCCCCGCCCACGCCGCACCCCCCTTCGGCGACGACTCCGAGCGCACCCGCGAGCACAACATCCCTCGCTGAGACGCTCCGGCGCCTCGCGCGCTCCTTGACGTATCCCTGTTGCAATGACAGCGTCGTCGCGTTAACGACCCCCCGCGAGCCTGGACGCTGTTTCGCTCCACCGACATCCCCTTCATTGGCATAGACGCCGGGCGTCGACCCGGCGCTCGACACCCCCCATAGGCAGGTCAACGCATGCACCAAGGTGGCTTCTCGCTCATCCGTCTCTTCACCTCCTTCGCGATGCTCGGGGCGGAGTGGGTGATGTGGGTCCTGGTGGCGCTCTCGGTGGCGTCGGTGGCGCTGATGCTGGAGCGCGCCCGGTACTACCGCTCG
>SCUS01000078.1 GCA_004297725.1 Myxococcaceae bacterium
GCCGCGCGACCCGCCGCCCGCGATGACCTCGTAGATGGCCTCGGTCTGGTCTTCAGGGTTGTCGCCACCGAAGAACCGTCCGCCGGTGTCGTCGTCGATGGTGCGCATGGTGTTGAAGGCCCGCTGCGAGGCGGCCACGTCGGGGCTCATCGCCTGGCGGATCCAGAGCGTGTAGTCGCCGGGCGAGCCGGGCTGACCGCTCGGGAGGAAGGGCATGCTGTCGAAGGACCCGACGCCGACGCGAACGTCCGGGATCGCCATCTGCACGCCCCGCACGATGGTGTCCAGGCCCGTGCGGAGCGCCGCGATCACGGGCTGCATCGAGGCCGAGTTGTCGACGAGGAAGAACACGTCCGCGAGGCGGATGCGCGTGGAGAACGTGAACTCGCGGAACTCGTGCATCCCCATCATGGGCGGCGGGTAGTACGGCAGCACGACGTAGAGGGAGTTCTCCGGGGGGCGCGAGTCGGCGCTGCGGCCGTCGGACATGGCGGCGCTCTCGATGAGGTCGGTGGCCCCGTCGCTGTCCGTGTCGGCGCTGCACGGGTTGGTGCCCGCCATGAACTCCTCGCGGTCGGTGAGGCCGTCGTCGTCCGAGTCGGCGTCGCGCTGGTTGGGCACCGAGTCGGTGCCGTCGCAGTTGTCGCCCGAGCTGCCGCAGGTGAGCGCGCGCGGCATGGAGTCGTAGCGGGGGTAGCGCCGCGCGGCCTCGTCGGCGTCGGTGTACCCGTCGTTGTCCGAGTCGACGTCGCGGAAGTCGGGCATCCCGTCGCCGTCGGTGTCCAGCATCGGCGCGCCCTCGACCGTGTCGGAGAGGCCGTCGCGGTCGGTGTCCACGCAGCTGCCCGCTGGCCCCGCGTCGCGGCCGGTCACCGGGCCGGTGTCGCGAACGGGGCCCACGTCACGGCGCACGCCCGCGTCGGCGGCGATCACCGTGGTGTTGTCCTGTCCGGGCGAACAGCTCGCGGCGAGCACCACCGCCAGCCAGGGGAGTTGTCCGATGCTGCGCTTCATCGCAATCCTCACGAAGGGATAAGTGGTGATCATCGACGCCGACACGGCGCCTCGCACGCATAGGTACCGCCCCCCTCCGATCGCACGCAAGCACGCGTAGTGACCGGGGCCGTGGGGTTCTTGTGACCAGCTGGCGTTTCTACTGAACGGTGCGGAGCGGAGCGACCACACCCTGGCTCGGGGCGGCGGAGCGGGAAGCGCCGCTCGGGCCGATCCAGCCCATGCCCGCGCCGGCCGAGCCGTAGCGCACGACGGGCTGAACGACGGGCTGCGGCGACGGCGCGACGAGCACCGTCGGATCGCCGAAGGTGGCGGCGCCCATGGGCGGTCGGCGCGGCGCGTAGGCCATCGGCGAGCGCATCGGGTAGGCGCCGGGGTAGCCCCCGAACGCGACGCCATCGGGAGCCGGCGGCAGCGGAGGAGGTGCCGCCGAGGCGACGCGGGGAGGCGCGGCCGGTGGCGCCTGCACGACCACGGGTCGAGGAGAGAGTACCGGGTCAGGTAAGGCCGGGGCCGATCCGACGGGTCGGCGCACGCTCGGGCCCTCGGACATGCCCAGGAGGTCGCGGTCGCGGATGACCACCGCCACGCCCTCGACCGGCGGATCGACCACCGGGGCGAGCTCCCGGACGCGCGCCACGGGGATGCGCTCGACCGAGTCGACGCCCACGGCCGACGCGACCGCCGAGGCCGACCGGACGGCGCGGGGGCCCTCAGGGGGCGGGGTGTTCCAGACCTGCGGGAGCGCCACGACGCCCGTCGGACGCGCGGGGCCGCGCGGGGTCTCCCCGTCGGTGGCGACCGCGGCGGTGCGCGCATAGAGCGAGCTGCCCGCCGCCCCATGGATGAGCCGCCCTCCGAGCCCGGGCCCGCCCAGCGCTCCCTGGGCGCAGTACACATACGGCGCCCGGGAGACCGCCCCGATCGGCCCCAGCGCCGCCCAGCCGACCCAGCCCCCGCCGGTGCGCCAGTCGACCCAGGCGGGCGCGAACTGCGACCCCGGAACCCACGACCAGCACGTCCCTTCGAGCACCCAGCGGCCGTAGTGGAAGGGCACCCTCCCCCAGGCGTAGTCGCTCTGCCAGTACCAGCCGGCGCCGGTCGCGACCCACTGGCCCGCGCTGCCGTAGGGCACGAAGGTCGCTCCGACGAGGGCCTCGTCGGGCCGCCAGACCCTGCCATACGAGGGCGAGTCGACCCAGGTGCCGTAGCCTTCGAGCGCCGCGTTGATCTGCGCAGCGGTCAGGTCGCTCGGCGTCTCTCCCAGCGAGAGGGGCCCGGTGGCGTAGCCGCGCAGGGGCTCCTGCGGCTGCACCACGACCGTCACCTCCTGGTACTGGCGGATGGCGCACGCCGGTGCACCCAGGGCCAGGACCGCCACCCACGTCTCCCACCGAGGTCGCATCCTCGACGGGTTAGCACGATCTCAGCGGAGCTGGGCCTCTTCGGCCAGGAGGATCGAGAGGACCTGATCGGGGCTGGTGGCGGCGATCAGCTCGGCGCGCACCCTCGCGTCTCGAAGGAGGCGGGAGACCCGCGCCAGTACCCGGAGGTGGTCGCCCGGGGCGCGGTCGGGCGCGAGCACGGCCACGAAGATGCGGACGGGCCGGCGGTCGATGGAGTCGAAGTCGACGCCGTCGGGTGCGATGGCGATGGCGGCGATGATCTGCGTGAGGTTGGGCAGGCGCCCGTGGGGGATGGCCACCTCGTCGCCCACGCCCGTCGAGGCCAGGCTCTCCCGGTCGCGCAGCACCTGGATGACCGTCGAGGCCTCGGAGAGCTCGGAGTCCTGGATCAACAGGTGGCCGAGGGCCTCGAGGGCCTCGTCTTTCGACGAGACCCGAAGGGTCGTCGAGATGCGCGCGGGAGTGAGTAGATCGCTGAACCGCATCACGGGAGCGCGGGATACTCTGGGAGGGCGGGAGTGTAAAGCGGCGGAGTGAGGGGCTGGAAGAGGCCGCGGCGGAAGTCGCTCAGTCGGCGTCGTCGGACTCGGCGGCGACGGGCGTGGCGCGGAGGTTCTCGCCGCCCTTCTTGTTGCGGGTGGAGGCGTCGTGGTGGCGCGAGATCTGGTGCTCCACCTTGTCGATCATGAGGTCGATGGACTTGTACATGTCCTCGCTGTCATGCCGCGCCTGGTAGTGGCGGCCTTCGGAGGCGAGGGAGACCTCGGCCACGTGCAGGTGCTTCTCGGTGAAAAGAGTCACGTGCGCGTCGAGCGGGTGGCGCAGATACTTCTGCACGCGCTCGAGCTTTTCGTGGACGTACCCCTTGAGCGCGTCGCTCGGCGAGAGGTGTCTGAAAGTGATCGCAATGCCCATCACATCCTCCATCGGCGGTGGTCACGCGGGACCAGCTCCACGTCCTGCGTTCAACCAACGCCATGCTCAGCCCCAGATCTCATTCTCGTCGGCGTGGGCGAGCAACCGCCGACGTATGGGATCTACTCCCTTTGGTGGGGTGTGGGTAGACCCCATCGCCGGGAATTCAACGTGCGGTGCGGTCAGTAATACTGCTTGCGCTTGGCGCTGGAGAGGATGCCCAGCATTTCGCGGTACTTCGCGACGGTGCGGCGGGCGATCACGATCTTCTGGTGCACCAGCTCCTTGACGATCTGCTCGTCGGAGAGGGGCGCCTGAGCGTCTTCCTGCGCCACGATCTTCTTGATCGCCTGCTTCACGCTCTCGCTGGCGATGTCCTCCTCCGCGATGCGGCGGATGGAGCTGTTGAAGAAGTACTTGAGCTCGAAGATGCCCCGCGGGGTGTGCACGTACTTGTTGGTGGTGACGCGGGAGATGGTGCTCTCGTGCATGCCCACCGCGTCGGCCACGTCGCGGAGGATCATCGGCTTCAGGAACTCGATGCCCTTCTCGAAGAAGTCGTGCTGCTTCTCGACGATGCTCTGGGTGACCTTGACGATGGTCTTCTGCCGCTGGTCGAGCGAGCGCACGAACCACTTGGCCGAGGCCAGCTTGCCCTGCACGAACTCGCGGGCCTTCGGGTCTTTCATCAGCGAGCGGGCCTGCTGCTCGTTGATCTTGAGCTTGGGCATGCCGTCGTCGTTGGTGCTGACCACGTAGTCGTCCCCGACCTTGTGCACGTAGACGTCGGGGGTGATGTACGACGGCTCTTCGGAGGTGAAGTTGCGCCCCGGCCGAGGCTCCATGGTGCTGATGAACTTCGCGGCCTCGTAGACGTCCGTGAGCTCACAGTGGAGGTCTCGGGCGATGGCCTGGAAGTTACGGCGCTCGACGTTGGGCAGGTGCCGGTCGATGACCTGCCAGAGGATGTTGTCGCTGTCGTAGCCGAAGTGCTCGGCCTGCACGAGCAGGCACTCCCGCAGGTCGCGCGCGGCCACGCCCACCGGGTCGAGGCTCTGGATCAGCCGGAGCACCTCCTCGGCGTCCTCCGGGTCGAGGCCCACCTCGCGGGCGAGGTCTTCGATGGTGAGCGCGCGGCCCGCCGCCTCGGTCTCCGCCGCGGCGCGGATCTTCGGCGCCTCGCCCTCGACGTCCTCGTCGACCACGATGCCGCTGAGGTTGAGGTACCCGCTGTCGTCGAGGTTGTGCACGATGAGCATCGCGAACTTCAGCTCGTTCTCGCGGAAGTTCGAGAGCCTGATCTGCTGCTCGAGGTGGTCGCTGAGGGTCGTGCGGCGGGTGAGCGTGGCCTCGAGGGAGGGCATGTCCTCGCTCGACCCTCGCGTCGTCGTCGGCAGCGGCGCCTGGTTGGAGTACGCGTCGAGGAACTTCTCCCAGTAGTCCTCCTGCGTCGTCTCGGAGATGGCCGCCCGGTCTTCCTGGCTGGTCGGGAGGTGCTGCCGAGAGTCGTCGAGCGCCGCCACGCGGTCGATGGTCGGGGTCTCCGCGGCCTCCGCGGCGCGATCGCCCGGGTCGTTGCCGTCGGCCCCGTCCTCGAGGATGGGGTTGCCCATCATCTCCTCGCGGACCGCGTCGATGAGCTCCAGGCGAGAGAGCTGCAGCAGCTTGATTGCCATCTGAAGCTGCGGCGTCATCACCAGCTTCTGCTGCAATCCCTGAACGAGCTTGATCTCCATCCGCCTTCTCTCCTCTGCGCGATCCCGCCCACCGAAGCTCTGAAAAGATTCCTACCTCCGCGCGGCGTCCCAGACTCTAGTCCTTCGGCTCCGAGGTTGCATCAGGAACTTTGACGCCCAGGATCTCGGCGAGCGCGGCCGCAGTACGCGTCGTGCATTCGAGCGCGGCGTCGAGCGCCACGGAGAACATCACGGACGGGAGGTGCGTCGGTGCGCGCGTCGCGTCCAGGGCTCCAGACACCTCGCGCCACGGGTCTCCGATGTCGAGCCCCTGCGCGGCCACGCCTGCCGGCTGCCCCAGCACCGAGGGCCTGAGCGCCTGATCGAGCGCGTCTCGTACGCCCTCGGACACCGCGGCTCGGATCACCCCGTCGACCGGCGCGGTGAACACCGCCCCGAGCCCCGGCCGCACCGCCCCGGCCGCCACCGCCAGCGCCTCGACCTCCGCGCGCAGCTCGGCCAGCTCGGCCCGCTCCCGCTGGAGGCACCGGTGCACCAGCTCCGAGACCACGTCGTTCAGCACCTCGTCGGAGGGCGCAGACTCCCTCCCGCGGAGGGAGGTCCATTGCTCTCGCAGCGACGCGGCCACCTCGCGGCGCACCCTCGTCGCCCGTCGCGACAGCTCTTCTCGCAGCGTCGCCAGGGCGTCGACGAGCTGCGCCTCGACGCCGCGTCGGGTCGCCTCCCGGGCCTCCTCCTCCTCCCTCGCCCGGCGCACCTCGGTGAGCATCCCTCGCAGCCGCGCCGACGCCCGGAGGCGCTTCCACGCGTCTCGCCGCGCGATGATCCGCTCGCCCACCGAGGTCCGGAACTCTCCCCACCCTGGCGCGCCGTGATCCGCCATCGCCTCGCGCGCGCTGAACGCCCCGAGCAGCGGCGCCTCGGAGCCGAGCGCGTCGTGCAGCGAGCGCACGACCTCCGCCACGCCCTCCGCGCCGACGACGTCGGCCTTGTTGATGACCCCCAGCACCGGGACCCCCTCCCCACGCACCGCCCGGAGCGCTTCGAGCTCGCTCTGCTTGCCTGCCTGACGAGCGTCGAAGACCCACAGCGCGAGGTCGGCCAGCTCGAGGGCGTGGCGGGTGATCGACGGGTCGACGCCGTCCGTCGCGTTGCTCCCCGGCGTGTCGAGCAGCTCCAGGTGGGCCAGCGCCCCGCTCGGGTGGAACAGCTCCACGTGAGCGACGGCCTGCCCCTCGGCCTCGATCGCGCGCAGCGCCTCGGGCAGCGCCCCGATCGGCCCCTCGCGAAGCCCCCCGCGAGCGTCGAGCACCCGGGCGCGGGCCTCGCCCTGCCGGAGCCAGTAGACCCTCGCGGTGGTCGGCAGCACCCCGACCGCGGAGAGGGCGGCGCCCACCCAGGCGTTCACCACGGTGCTCTTGCCCGCGCTGAACTCCCCGAGCAGCGCCACCCGAAGCGGCTCGTCGAGCGAGCGACGCAGCGCGTCGAGCGACGCCGCGAGCGCCTCGTCCGCGGGTGCTCTGGAGCGCAGCCAACCCGCCAGCCCTGCGAGCAGCGTGTCCAGCGAGGCCCCCCAGGCGAGCTCGAAGGAGCGGGCCATCAGCGCGGCGGCGCGGGCCCGGGTGAGCGCCGAGCCCAACGGGAGCGAGAGCTTCTCCGCGGCGCCCGCGACCTCAGCGCGGGCGAGGTCTTCCGCCGCCGAGGCGAGCGCGAGCACCTCCGCGCTGCCTGGACGCTCGGGCGCCTCGGTGGCCCAGCGCACCGCCAGCGCGAGGTCGCTCTTCACCGCCAGCTCGATGGCGTAGCGCCAGAGCGCCTCCGGAACCTCCTCCGCGCCGACCGCCTCTCGTGCCCCGAGGGCCTCACCCCGAGCGAGCACCCCGAGCGCGGCCACCACCCGGGCCAGCGGGCGCTCGAGTCCGCGGGTGACCCGCTCGATCGCCGCCGCGTCGTCGGCAGCGGTCAGCGCCACCACCAGCAGCGGGGCGGCGCCCTCCTCGCCGCACACCCAGGCCCGTCGCAGGCAGCGCACCGCCAGGGCCCGGTCGTCGAGGCGCCACGCCAGGGATCCGGCGGCGTGGTTGGTCGGGCCGTCGCTCGGGTCGATGGAGACCACCGCCCGACCGAGCAGCCGGCGCGCCCGCGAGGGATCTTCCACCGCCATCGCGGCCCGGGCGAGGAGCAGCCAGGCCGGAGATCGCGCCGGGTCGAGGATCGTCGCCGCGCGCGCGAAGCGGCTCGCCGCCTCGGACTCACCGGCGGCCTCGAAGCGCTCCGCGGCCTGGAGGAAGTGCCCCGCGAGCCCCTTCGGATCGACCACCACGCGCCCTCGGGTGCGTCGCTCGACCTCCAGCGCACGCGCGACGTCGCCCACGCTGGCCGCCAGCGCCGCCACGCGCCCCAGCACCTCGGCGGGCAGCTCGCGCTCGCGCGCCGCGTCGTCGAGCACCCGCAGCGCCTCGCCCGGCTGACCGTCCGCCGCCAGCGCGTCCGACCGCAGGACCATCGGGGCGAGCCAGCCTGGCGCCACCCGGTGCGCCTCCGCGGCGAGCGAGAGCGCGGCCCGCACGTCCCCGTGGGCGAGCAGCGCCTCTCCCCGACGCAGCGCCCGCACCGCCTCCTCGGGGGGCGGCATGATCCGGTCGAGCAGCCTTTCGAAGCGGTCGACGAGGCCCATCGCCCGACAGGCCTTAGCACGATCGCGGGTAGCGCCGGGCGGCCGGATGTGTATCTCCTCCGCGCATGGCTTCTCCGCATCGAGGAAACGTTCGCCCTGCCCCGCGCCCTGCTGCAAAGGCCGCCGCTTCGCCGCTGGACTGCATCGAGGCGACCTACCTCGCCGAGGCCCGGCCGGGCCACGTGCTGCCGTCCCCGACGCAGCCGGAGATCGCCTTCGCGGGCCGCAGCAACGTCGGCAAGTCCACGCTGCTCAACCGCCTCGCGCAGCGGCGTGCCCTCGCTCGCACCTCGAAGACCCCGGGCTGCACCCGCGGGGTGGTGCTCTTCGAGCTGCGCCTCCGTGACGGGACGAAGCTGCACATCGCCGACCTCCCCGGGTACGGCTTCGCAGACCGCTCGAAGGGCGAGCGCGCCGCCTGGGGCAAGCACCTGGAGGAGTACGTGGCGCGCCGCGCGTCGCTCCGCGCCGTGATCGTCCTCATCGACGTGCGGCGAGGCCCGCAGCCCGACGACCTCCAGCTCCTCGACTGGCTGCGCTTCATCCACCGCGATCCCATCGTGGTGCTCACCAAGATCGACAAGCTCTCGCGCAACGAGGCCAGCGCCGCCGTCGCCAGCGTGCAGCGAGACCTCGGCGTACCCGTGCTCGGGCTCTCGGGCGAGACCGGCGCCGGGCGCGAGACATTGCTGCAGCGAATCCGAGCGATGGTCGCACCCGTCGAGGCACAACCAGGCACAGTCGAGGGGGGGCTTCCTCCCGAGGTCGTGGACGATCTGACCGCGACCAGCTCGCCCGGCACAGCCCCGGCACACTAAGTCTCCGACACCGCGAGAACATTTCGGATCGCCCGTGATTGACGACCTCCCGGCGCTGGTCGAGAGTCGTTCATCATGCTGCTGCGATGGCTCGCACCGCTCACGTTCGTGGCGTTGACGTTGTTCTCCGCCGGAGCTGGCGGCGCGGGTGTGCCACCGGTCCGGATGCCCATTCGCATCGTCGATGTCCGCGGGGCGGCGTCCATCCTTCAACGCGGCGCGGCGGTGCTCGACGCGCGAGACGCGGCGTCCTTCGCGCAGGGCCATCTGCCGGGCGCGCAGATGTACGCGTGGCAGGCCTTCACGGGAGAGGGCGCGGCGCGGGGCAGGCTCAAGGCCGACCCGAGGGCGCTGGCACAGCAGGTCGCAGCCCTCGGGGTCGACGGCGGCAGGCCCACGCTGGTCTACGGCAGCGGCGCGGGCGGCTGGGGCGAAGAGGGTCACGCGGCGTGGATGCTCGCGCTCCTCGGGCACCCTGACGTGGCCCTGCTCGACGGCGGGTTCACCGCCTGGAAATCCGCGGGACGCCCGGTGGTGACCTCCCACGCTCGGGCCGCGATGGGCCGCTTCGACGCCCGCTGGCGCGACGACCTGGTGGCTCGCAAGGCCGACCTGGGCGCCGCCCGGGCGCAGGTCATCGACGTGCGCAGCGGGCTGGAGTTCCGGGGTTCGACGCCCTACGGCGAGGCCCGCGGCGGGCACATCGCCGGGGCGCGGCACATCGACTGGCGCACCCTGCTCGACGAGCGCGGCCGGCTGGTGCCGTCGTCGCGGGTGCTGCGCCTGCTGGCCGACGCGGGCATCGACCCCAACCGGGAGATCATCACCTACTGCACCTGCGGCGTGCGTAGCGCCATGGCGGCGGTGGCCCTCGCCTCGCGGGGCGTAGGCTCGGTGCGCAACTACGACGGCTCGCTCGCGGAGTGGTCCGCCGACCCCGACGCCCCGATGGAGCGGTGATCTCTCGCGACCTGGCGACTGCCCCGCGAGCCCCGCGTGGCGCACGGTGTCCCAACTGCGGCGATGTGCTCCCCCCGGGGGCGCTGCGCTGCGAGCGCGACGGCTGGCTCTATAGCGACGTGCTCGACCCCTTCGTAGGCGCCACCCTCGCGGGGCGCTACCGGGTCATCGCCCGCCTCGGCCGGGGGGGCATGTCGAGCGTCTACCTGGCGCGGCACCTGATGATCGACCGGCTCGCGGCGGTGAAGGTGCTCCGTGCCGACCTGAGCCGCGACCCGGTGCACCGCGATCGGTTTCTCCGCGAGGCGCGCGCGGTCAACCGCATCCAGCACGAGAACGTCATCGACATCACCGACTACGGCGAGACCTCCGAGGGGCTCGTCTACCTGGTGATGGAGTACGTCCCGGGAGAGAGCCTCCTCGCGGCCATCGCGCGGGGGCCGCTCGCGCTCCGCCGGTCGCTCGACATCGCGCGGCAGATCGCCTCCGGCCTCGCCCGGGCGCACCAGATGGAGGTCATCCACCGCGACCTCAAGCCCGACAACGTGCTGCTCATCCCGAGGGACGACCGCCGCGACCAGGTGAAGCTCCTCGACTTCGGCATCGCGAAGCTCCTCGACCAGCCCTCGCTCACCCTCTCCAACAAGGTCTTCGGGACGCCCGGGTACATCGCCCCGGAGTACGCGACCGGCGGGGCCATCACGCCGCGCACCGACCTCTACTCGCTGGGCGTCGTGCTCTACGAGATGGTCACCGGCGCCCTGCCCTTCGAGGTCGAGCACCTCGGCGAGCTGATGCTCAAGCACGTGATGGAGGCGCCCATCCCTCCGAGGGCGCGGCTGCCCTCCATCCCCGAGCCCATCGAGCGCTTCGTCCTGCGGTGCCTCGAGAAGCTGCCCGAGCGACGGTTCCAGAACGCCTTCGAGCTCATCGAGCAGATCGACGTGCTGCGCCGCGACCTCTCCGGCGACCCGGTGCTCGACGCGCTTCCACCGCCGAGGGAGCCCGCGGCGGTGATGGGCTGGACGCCGACGATCGACGTCCCCGGCCTCGACGCCAACGCCGTCGACGAGGGCCCCACGCGGGTGCGCAGCTCGCTCGTCCCGATGCCCATGGCGCCGACGATTCCGGTGCGGGCGAGCTCGCCCAACGACCTGCTCAACATCCCGCGAGGCGGCACCGGGGTCGGCGGCGTGCTCGACATCCCGGCGCCCGAGCGCGTCGACCCCGTGGAGCGCCCTCGGACCTGGCGGCACTTCATCGACTCGGTGACCTCGCGTCTCGCGGCGGTGTTCTGGGGCGACCACCCCGCGGAGGTGAAGGCCCGCCTCGGCGCGATGCACTCGCGGGTCGCCGCCATGGACGTCGCCGTGACGCAGCTCGAGATCGACCGGGTGCGCGCCCTCGGGGTCGAGGCCCGCGCGCGCGAGCTGCGCATCGACCATGGCAACGCCATCGACGCCCTGGCGGCGGCGCTGACCCAGCAGGGGCGCGAGCGCGACGACTCGGCCTCGAGGCGCGCGGAGCTGCTGCGGCGGCGAGAGCAGCTTCGGCGCGAGTCGGTGCCGGGGGCCGCGGCGATGGGGGCGTCCGACGCGATCCTGTGGGAGCTGGCCGCCTGCGAGGAGACGCTGCGCGAGCAGGTGGCCGCCTGCGAAGGGTTGGAGTCGCAGCTCCACGACATCGAGTCGCAGCTCACCCAGGAGGAGCGCACGCTCGCGGTCGAGCTCGACGCGCTCATCCGGCAGCTCAGCGAGGCGCTCGAATCGATCGACTCCCTCGACTCGGCGCTGCGGGCCGACGTGCTCGACCTCGATGCCATGGTCGGCGCAAAGGCTGTCGACCGTTGAACACGGCGCTCGGGCTGAGGTAGGGTCCCGCCGATGTCGACCCGACGCAGGCAATGGATGTGGATGCTCCCGGCCGTGGTCGCAGCGATCGGCGTGGCGTCGCCCGCGCAGGCCCAGCAGCAGCCCACGGCCCCCGCCACCACCACCGCCGCGGCGACCCCTGCCACCGCCGAGGTGCTGGCCGAGGCGCGACGGGCCTACGGAGAGGGCACCGAGCACTTCAACGCAGGCCGCTTCGCCGAGGCCCTCGCCTCCTTCGAGCGGGCCTTCGCGCTGCGCGCCAACCCGGTGGTGCTCAAGCCCATCGCGGAGTGCCACGAGCGGCTCGGCCACGTGCCCGAGGCCATCGCCGCGCTCGAGCGCTACCTCCGCGAGCTGCCGACGGCGGCCGACCACGCGCAGCTCGAGGCGCGCCTCGCCACGCTCCGGCAGCGGCCCGCGAGGGTGAGCGTCAGCAGCACGCCCGACGGCGCGCAGATCGTGGTCGATGGAGAGTCCCGCCCGCAGCGCACGCCCGCGGACGTCGACGTCCCACCGGGGCATCACCGCATCTCCGCGAACCTCTCGGGCTACCGCGCGACCGAGCGCGAGGTCGAGACCAGCCCCGGCGTACCGCTCTCCGTGGGCGTGACGCTCGAGCGCGAGGGGGCCTCCGGCGTGACGCCTGTTCCGCCGGACGGGGTGACGCCGCCGCCGCCCGTGACGGGGCGACGGGTGAGCTCGGCGGTGTGGGTCGCGACCGCGGTGGCGGGCGCCGCCGCCGTGGCGGGCACGGTGTTCGGGATCATGGCCTTGTCCGACGCCAACGACTACGAGACGGCGCCGACGCAGGATCTCCTCGACCGGGGACAGCGCAACGCGTTGCTCTCGGACGTGAGCTTCGCGGCGTCGGTGCTCTCCGCGGGCGTGGCGGTGGTGGTGTACTTCGCGGATCGCGGACGCACCGAGTCGGCGGCGACGCCGGCGGCGACGAGCAGCGCACGGTTGCAGTTCACGGGCACCGGCGTTCGAGTGACGTTCTGACGGAGGCGCGAAGACGTGCGACGACGACTGCCGTGGGTGATGGCTCTGCTGGGAATGGCGAACGTGCTCGGCTGCGAGCTGATCGCGACCTTCGATGAGGGACGACTCGATGGGGGCATCGACGCGGGGGTGATCGACAGCGGGGTCCTCGACGCGGGCGTTGACGCCGGCACCGACGTGGGCGCCGCCGATCGGCCGACGGACACCGGCGAGGTGGACAGCGGCGTGGTCGACGCCGGCGCCGCCGACGTGGTCGACGCCGCGACGACCGACACCGGGCCGACCGACGCCGGGCCGACCGACGCCGGGCCGACCGACGCCGGGCCGATGGACGCCGGGCCGATGGACACCGGACCTGCGGACACCGGACCCATGGACACCGGACCTGCGGACACCGGACCTGCGGATACAGGTCCCGAAGACACGGGCCCTGCGGACACGGGCCCTGCGGACACGGGCCCTGCGGACACGGGTCCCGAAGACACCGGACCGGCTGACTCGGGACCCGCCGATGCGGGCTCCAAGGACAGCGGCCCCGCGGACACAGGGCCGGCGGATGCGGGCACCGAGGACGGTGGCCCTTCCGACGGGGGCGCCGAAGACGCGGCGGACTGAGCAACGTTCCCGGCGGTCGCGACGCTCCGGCGCCTCTGACCGCACCAACCACTGGAGACTGAGCGATGAGCGATTCCGCGATCCGTTATGTCGTCGCGCGAGAGATCCTGGACTCTCGCGGCAACCCGACCGTCGAGGTCGAGGTCGAGTTGGAAGGCGGAGCGATCGGGCGCGCGGCGGTTCCGTCCGGCGCGAGCACCGGGACGCACGAGGCGCTCGAGCTGCGCGACGGTGACAAGCGCTTCGGCGGCAAAGGGGTGCAGAAGGCGGTGGAGAACGTCCACCTGCTGGGGCGCTCCATCGAGGACCTCGACGCCTTCGACCAGCAGCACATCGACACGGTCATGCTCGACGCCGATGGCACGCCCAACAAGTCGAAGTACGGCGCCAACGCGATCCTCGGCGTGTCGATGGCGGTCGCTCGCGCGGGCGCCGAGTCGATGTCCATCCCGCTCTGGCGCTACCTGGGCGGCACCATCGCCTGCACCCTCCCGGTGCCGATGATGAACATCCTCAACGGCGGCGCCCACGCGGACAACGGGCTCGACGTGCAGGAGTTCATGATCTGCCCGGTGGGCTTCGACCGCTACTCCGACGCGCTGCGGGCGGGCGCGGAGATCTTCCACAAGCTCAAGGGCACCCTGAAGAAGGAGGGCCTCGCGACCTCCGTCGGCGACGAAGGCGGCTTCGCCCCGCGCCTCAAGAACAACGAGGAGGCCATGGAGCGCGTGGCCGCCGCGGTGACCGACGCGGGGTACAAGCTGGGCGACGAGGTCGCGCTGGCCCTCGACGTGGCCGCGAGCGAGCTCTTCGACGCCAAGACCCGGCGGTACCGCTGGAACGGCGAGACCCTGGACGGTCGTGCGCTGGTCGAACGGTATCGTCTGATGTCCGAACGGTTTCCGCTGATCTCCATCGAGGACGGCGCCGCCGAGGACGACTGGGAGAGCTGGAAGCACCTCACCGCCACGCTCGGCCCGACGACCCAGCTCGTGGGCGACGACCTCTTCGTCACCAACCCCGAGCGCCTGAAGCGCGGCATCCGCGAGGGGATCGCCAACTCGATCCTCATCAAGCTCAACCAGATCGGCACCGTGACCGAGACCCTGGCGACGATGCGCATGGCGGCGCGCGCGGGCTACACCAGCGTGGTGTCGCACCGCTCGGGCGAGACCGAGGACACCTTCATCGCCGACCTCGCGGTCGCCACCAACGCCGGGCTCATCAAGACCGGCAGCCTCTCGCGCGGAGAGCGCACGGCGAAGTACAACCAGCTCCTGCGCATCGAGTCGCAGCTCGCCGACGGCGCGCTCTACCTCGGCCGCTCCGCCTTCCGCGCCCGCTGACTCTCCCTCACGACCGCTACGGCCACGGCAGCCCGAGCAGTCGGGCGGCGTTGGCGCCGTACACCTTGCGCAGCACCCCCTCCGGGAGCCCGACGCCGGAGATGGTCCAGCGCCCCTGGATGGGCGTCGGGTGCTCGAAGCTGCGGTCGTTGGACTCGAAGTAGCGCCAGGTCGAGCGCCAGAAGCGGGTGATCTCCTCGGGGGTCGGCGGGTGCTCGCCGGTGGAGCCCAGCATCAGGTCGTCGGGCTCGGCGCCCACGCCGAGGTCGGTGCCGAAGAGCACCCGGTCCTGCCAGCGGATGAAGAAGGCCCGCATGCGCGCGGGGTCGTGGCGACCGAACTCCGGGATGCGCGCGGAGGTGTCGATGAAGTAGTTGGGCGCGCGAGCCAGCAGCGACTCGACCCGGTCGGGCTCCTCCGCGGCGTTGCCGAAGTGGGCGCCGATGAAGCGCAGCCCGGGGTGCCGCAGCACGCGCCGCTCGAACTCGTCGAGGATCTCCGTCCAGCGCGGATAGATCGGGTCGGCGAAGCTCCAGGCCGGGTGCGCGCGCAGCTCGTCCCATCGCTCGTTGGCGGGGGTGTTGGGCTCGAAGAAGGCCCGAGGGTCACCCGAGTGGATGAGCACCACCATGCGCAGCGACGAGGCCCGCTCGAAGATCGGGTCGAGCATCGGGTCGTCGACGCGCAGCCGGTGACCGCGGCCGTCGCCCGCGCCGAGGCCGAGCACCTTCGGGATCTTCCACCCGCGCACGCCCGCGGCGGCGCACTGCTCCAGCGTGGCGATGGAGTTCGCGACCCAGCCCTCGGCGCCGGCGCCCCGCCAGTCGATCATGCAGAAGGGGACGATGCGCCCGCCGGACTCGCGCTGCTGCGTGAGCGCCTCCTCGAGGCCGTGGCCCACCCAGCCGGCGGAGAGGTTGACCGCGTAGCGGATGTTCTGCGCGTCCATGAGCCGCAGCACACGCGCGGTGGCCGTGGGGTCGAAGTGCGTGTGCACGTCCACCGCGGGGAAGGCCGCGCGGGAGTACGGCGCCGCGGCGGGAGCGCGGGAGACGGCGCGGACGCTGGCGTCGACGGGGCGCTCGCGGGGGCGGCAGGCGACGAGCGCGAGGCCGAGGAGCAGGAGGCGACGAGCGCGTTTGACAGCCATGGGTCGGACAGTACTATCGCGCGGTCGCTCGCGGAGCGAACTGGCGGGAACTCCAGCGGTGTTGGCGGGACGGAGGGTGCGATGACCAAGTCAGAGCTCATCGAGGTGATCGCGGCGCGTCAGGGCATCTCCAAGACCCGCGCCGAGCTCGTGGTGAACACCATCTTCGAGTCGATGGCCAACGCGCTGGCGCAGGAGGAGGGCATCGAGATCCGGGGCTTCGGGAGCTTCTCGATCCGCGAGTACCGGCCGTACCTCGGGCGCAACCCGCGCACCCGGCGGCCGGTGAAGGTCTCCGCCAAGAAGCTGCCGTTCTTCAAGGTCGGCAAAGACCTGAAGGAGATGGTCAACGAGAGCGCCGCCAAGGGCGTTCCCATCGTGGAGTGAGCGCAGAGGGGGGATTGGAGCGGCGGGCTCAGCGGCGCCAGGAGCGGATGAGCCGCACCAGCGCGCTGACCGCCTCGGGGCGGAGGTTCTGACCGAAGGCGGGCATGCGGCCGCGGCCGGCGGTGATCGACGCCGCGAGCTCGGCGTCGGTGCGGGCGGACTGCAGCGCGCTCGCGGAGAGGTCGGCCGGGCGGAACATCGCCGCCATCGGCCCGTCGCCCCTGCCCTCGTTGCCGTGGCAGGAGGCGCACTGCGAGCCGAACACCGCGCGGGCGCTGGCGTGCGGGTCGTCGTTGGTGGGCGTCGTGGAGATGGGCGACGAGCTGGTGACGCCGCTGTCGTGGTCCTCGGGGCGCCACTCGCGCAGGCCCGCCTTGCCGCATGCCGCTGCGAGCAGCAGAGGCAGCGCGAGAGCGATCGTACGGGCACGCACCATCAGGTGACCGGCGCCTCGCCCGTGGCGCGAGCCTCGGCGGTGGTCGGGGCCATCGGCAGGCGCGAGCGCTGCACCTCGCTCTTGTTGAACTCCTCCACCACGCGGTTGATCTTCATCGAGCAGAACTTCGGGCCGCACATGGCGCAGAACTCCGCGCTCTTGAAGTACGCGTCGGGCAGCGTCTCGTCGTGGTACTCGCGCGCCCGCTCGGGGTCGAGCGAGAGGCGAAACTGCTCGCTCCAGTCGAAGGCGTAGCGGGCCCGCGAGAGGGCGTCGTCGCGGTCGCGCGCGCCGGGCCGGTGGCGGGCGATGTCCGACGCGTGGGCGGCGATCTTGTAGGCGATGAGGCCGTTGCGCACGTCTTCCGCGTTGGGCAGGCCGAGGTGCTCCTTCGGGGTGACGTAGCAGAGCATCGAGGCGCCGGAGTAGCCCGCCATCGTCGCGCCGATGGCGCTGGTGATGTGGTCGTAGCCGGGCGCGATGTCGGTCACCAGCGGGCCGAGCACGTAGAAGGGCGCCTCGTGGCAGAGCAGGCGCTCCTTCTCGACGTTCATGGCGATCTGGTCGAAGGGCACGTGGCCAGGGCCCTCGATCATCACCTGGACGTTCTTCTCCCAGGCGCGCTTCGTGAGTTCGCCCAGCACCTTGAGCTCGCCGAACTGCGCGTCGTCGGAGGCGTCGGCGAGGCAGCCGGGGCGCAGCCCGTCGCCCGCGGAGATGGTCACGTCGTAGCGGGCGCAGATGTCGAGCACCGCGTCCCAGTGAGTGTAGAGCGGGTTCTCCTCGCCCTTCTCGATCATCCACTGGGCCATGAGCGAGCCGCCGCGCGACACGATGCCCGTGATGCGGTGCTGCACCGTCGGGAGCAGGCCCCGCAGCACGCCGGCGTGCAGCGTCATGTAGTCGACGCCCTGCTTCGCCTGGTGCTCGATCATCCCCAGGAAGTCGTCGACGGTCATCTTGGAGATCGACTTCAGGTCCTGCACCACCTGGTAGATGGGCACGGTGCCGATGGGCACCGGCGAGGCCTTGATGATCTCCGCGCGGATGCCGTCGATGTTGCCGCCCGTGGAGAGGTCCATCACCGTGTCGGCGCCGTACTTCAGCGACACGTGGAGCTTCGCCAGCTCCTCCTCGACCTTGCTGGTCACGGCGCTGTTGCCGATGTTCGCGTTGACCTTGCACGAGAGCGCGATGCCGATGCCCATCGGCTCGAGGTTGGTGTGCGCCACGTTGGCGGGGATCACCAGCCGACCGCGCGCGACCTCGTCACGCACCAGCTCGGGGGAGACACCCTCGCGCTTCGCCACGTAGGCGATCTCCTCGGTCACCACGCCCGCGCGGGCGTACACCATCTGCGTCTTCACGCGATCGTTCGACCGCCGGGCCACCCACTCGCTTCGCATGGTCGCTCCTCAGGTTCTTCGTCTGATGCACCGCCGCCGATGGGATCGGTAGGGCCGCGCGGTTGTTCGCCGCACCGTGTAGTGCACCTTTCCCCCTCTGGGCAAGACGGACGGCGACCGTGGTATGCCTGTCGGGTCCCCCCCTATGGCCGAACTACCCTACTCCGACGACGCCCTGAGCCTGCTCCGACCCCGCGCCAAGGTCCTGCTGCGCAAGCGAATGCGCCAGCTCCGGGGCACGCTGCCGGCCGAGGCGAGAAACCGTCGCTCCGCCGCCATCGCCGCCCGGGTGCTCGCCCTTCCCTGCTGGCAGGCCGCCCGCTCCGTCGCCCTCTACGCCTCGATGCCCGATGAGTTCGACACCCGGGCCCTGCTCGACGACGCCGTCGCCCGGGGCCTCGACGTCGCGCTGCCGGTGGTGGGCGAAGGGCGGGTGCTCTCCTTCCGCTGGCTGGTGCGCGGCGGGCAGCGCTTTCCCACGGCGGTGTCGGCCTTCGGCATCGACGAGCCCACCGAGGAGGCCCCGGAGGTCGACCTCGCGACCCTCGACGTGGTGATCGTCCCGGCGCTCGCGATGGACCCGCGAGGCCACCGGCTGGGCTTCGGCCGGGCCCTCTATGACAACACCCTCGTGCTCATGACCCGGGCGGCGCGGGTCGCGACGGTGTTCGCCTTCCAGATGATCGCGGAGGTCCCGAATGAGGCGCACGACCAGCGAGTGCACTTCATCGTGACCGATGAAGACACCTACCGCGTCGATGACGCGCCCTGATGGAGCCCCCACGATGACCCCGATTTCCTTCCTCGCCGGAGCGGCCGCCGGAGCGGCTGCGTCCTGGGCGGTTCGATCGAAGAGCGCCGACGGCGAGCTCACGGCCCTGCGCGCCGAGCTCGAGTCCGCGCGCTCGGATGGCTCGTCGCACGAGCGATCGCTCGCGGAGGCCCGCGCCCGGGTGCAGACCCTCGAGACCCAGGTGACGCTGCTCCAGGAGGTGATCGAGGCCGCCCGGGGGGAGACCCGCGCCGCGCACGAGCAGGCGGAGGTGCACCGACGGGCCGCCGCGGTGACGCTCGAGGAGGCCACCGCGCGGGCACGGGACATCGTACGGGCGGAGGTCGAGCGGCAGGCGCAGCAGCGGGCGCAGCAGGTGATCGCCGACGCGAAGGCGCAGGCCGAGGCGATGACGCGCGACCTGAAGACGAGGGACGAGCGGCTCGCGCTTCTGGAGGGCGCGGTCACGCAGAAGGACCAGCGGCTCGCGCTGCGTGAGTCGGAGCTGTCGAGCCGGGACCGCGCGGTGACCGAGCGCGAGCGGGCGGTGGCCCAGCGCGAGTCGGTGGCGGAGAAGCTGGTGACCGAGCGGGCGACGGCGCTGGAGGCGGTGCGGTCCTCGGAGAAGGAGGCGCTGGAGCGCGTGGCGGCGCTCACCGGCGAGGAGGCCCGCAGCCGGGTGATCGACGAGATCATGGACGACGCGCGGCGATCGGGGGCGCGCGAGGCCAAGCAGATCGAGGACCTCGCGCGGGAGGAAGCGGAGAAGCGGGCCAAGCGGGTGATCGGCATCGCGGTGCAGCGCTACGCCGGGGAGTACGCGGGCGAGCGCGCGGTGACCTCGGTGCACCTGCCGAGCGACGAGCTCAAGGGCCGCATCATCGGCCGCGAGGGCAGGAACATCCGCACCTTCCAGGAGGTCACCGGCTGCGACCTGGTGATCGACGACACGCCGGAGACCATCGTGGTGAGCAGCTTCGACCCGGTGCGCCGGGAGATGGCGCGGCTCACGCTGGAGCGGCTCATCCTCGACGGGCGCATCCACCCGTCGAAGATCGAGGAGTTCTTCATCAAGTCGAAGGAGGAGGTCGAGCGCACCATCAAGGAGGCCGGCGAGGCGGCCGCGATGGAGCTCGGCATCGGGAGGCTGCACCCCGACCTCGTGAAGATCGTCGGGCAGCTCCGTTACCGGTACTCGTATGCGCAGAACATCCTCCGGCACTCGGTGGAGGTCGCGCACCTGTGCGGGCTGCTGGCGCAGGAGATGGGCATCAACCCCAAGCTGGCCAAGCGGGCGGGGCTGCTGCACGACATCGGCAAGGCCGTGACCCACGAGGTGGAGGGCGGCCACGCGGTGATCGGCGGGCAGATGGCGCGCAAGGCGGGCGAGGACGAGATGGTCGTCAACGCGATCGCGGCGCACCACGACGACGAGCCGCCGCGCAGCGTGCTGGCGCACCTCACCGCCGCGGCGGACGCCATCAGCGGCGCGAGGCCGGGCGCGCGGCGAGAGATGCTCGAAGGGTACGTGCGGCGCCTGGAGGACCTCGAGCGCATCTGCGGGGCCTTCAAGGGCGTCGAGCGGTCCTTCGCGATCCAGGCGGGGCGCGAGGTGCGGGTGCTGGTGGAGCCGAGCGAGATCGACGACGCCGGGGCGCTCGCGCTCTCGCGGGACATCGCCCGCAAGATCGAGAGCGAGCTGGCCTACCCCGGCCAGGTGAAGGTCACCGTGGTGCGGGAGACCCGGGCGGTGGACTACGCGCGATGAGGTGCGCGAGCACCACCGTCGTCGCCATGGCGCTGCTCGGAGGCTGCATCCGCGAGCGACCGCAGGGCGCCAGGGACGCCGGCGTGAGCGAGGCCCTGCGACCGAGCCCGGGGCGCGAGGTGCCTCGGGCGGACGCGAAGCCCGACGCGGCGGCGGCTCCGGTGGCGGCGCCGCTCCCTCGGGAGCCCGCGGCACCGACCATCGAGGAGCAGCTACGGCGCTGTGATCCCAGCGTGCGGGGCGCCGTGGTGCGCGTCTCGGACGACGTCGCGTACGCGGCGGAGAGCACGGCGGCGGGGCCGATGATCCGGCTGGTGCGGCGCGCGGGGGGAGAGTTCGTCTGCGAGCGCTATACGGCCTCTGCGAGCTCGGCGGGCGTGGCGTGGCCGGGAGCTCCGTCGCCCGGGAGGGTGCGCCTCGCCACCGCGACGGACGGCCCGGTGGGCGCCGGGAGCGCGGTGCTGGTGGAGCTCGATGCGGCCGGAGCGGTGCGGGGCGCGGCGCTGATCGAGGGGGCGTGCGGCGCGGGCTCTACGGTGAGGGCGGTGCAGGTCTTCGCGGGCGCGCCGTCGATCCAGGTGCGCTGCTGGATCCCCACCGCGGGATTCTTCACCGCCGCGGACCAGCTCCTCCACCGCGACCCGGAGGGCTGGCGCGCGCTCGTCTACTCGGAGTCCGGGCGCGTCGCGCGGTCCCCCTCGACGGCGCTCCCGCCGGCCAACCCGACGCTGCCCGGGTCGATTCGCGTGCTGGAGAGCGGCGCGACCCCGCGGCTGGAGGTCGCCTCGTCGAGCGTCGACGTCTCCAGCGGCTCGGTGAAGTTCTCCCGTCAGGTGATGCGCTGGAGCGACGCCGAGCGCCGCTTCGAGCCCGCCGCCCCCGCGCTCATCGAGCACCGCGGCGGCGGCTGAGCCCGCTCACTCGCCCTGCATCAGCCCGGTGACCCGGCCGTCGTCGTGCACCACCACGCGCGCCGCGGCGGGCACCTTCGGCAGCCCCGGCATCGTCATGATCTCTCCGGTGAGCGCCACCACGAAGCCCGCGCCCGCGCTGAGCCGCGCCTCTTTTACGTTGATGGTAAAGCCCCACGGACGCCCCGGCCGGGTCGGGTCGTCGGTGAGCGAGAGGTGCGTCTTGGCCATGCACACCGGCAGCTCGGCGCCGCCCAGCGCGACGGCGGCGTCGAGGTCCTTCAGGGCCGACGCGGTGAAGGTCACGTCGTCGGCGCCGTAGACCGTGCGCGCGATCTTGCGGATCTTCTCCACCGGCGGATCGCTCAGCTCGTAGGTGTACCTCGCCACCGGCCGCTCGGCGTCCGAGCGGTCGAGCATCGAGGTGACCGCGTCGGCGAGCTCGAGCGCCCCTTCGCCGCCCTTGGAGAAGCCCTCGTGCCTCGCCACGGCGACCCCGTTGCGCGCCCCGAACTCCCGCAGCACCTCCTGCTCGTCGTCCGTGTCCTGGGGGAAGCCGTTGACGGCCACCACCGCGGGCAGCCCGTAGAAGCGCAGCGTCTCCAGGTGCTTCTCGAGGTGCTCGAGCCCCTTGGAGAGCGCGGCCGTGTTGGACTCCGCCGCCCTCGCCACGGGCACCCCGCCGTGCATCTTCAGCGCGCGGTGCGTCGCCACCAGCACCACGCCGTGCGGCCAGAGCCCTCCCACCCGGCACTTGATGTCGAGGAACTTCTCCGCCCCCAGGTCGAAGCCGAAGCCCGCCTCGGTGATGACGTCCTGCCCGTAGGCGAGCGCGAGGCGCGTCCCGAGGATGGAGTTGCACCCGTGGGCGATGTTGGCGAAGGGCCCGCCGTGCACGATGGCGGGCGTGCCCTCGCGGGTCTGCACCAGGTTGGGCATGAGGGCGTCGAGCAGCAGCGCGGTCATGGCCGCGGAGGCGCCGAGGTCGCTCGCGCGCACGGGCTTGCCCGCGGGCGTGGTGCCCACGATGATGCGACCGAGCCGGGCCTCGAGGTCCTTCACGGAGGTGGCGAGGCAGAGGATGGCCATCACCTCGCTGGCCGCGGTGATGTCGAAGGCCGTCTCGCGCATCGGGCCGTTGCCCTTGCCCATGCCCACCACGACGTGGCGCAGCGCGCGGTCGTTCATGTCGAGCGAGCGGCGCCAGCGCACCGAGCGGGGATCGAGGTTGATCGGGTCGCGGAAGTGCAGCGCGTTGTCCGCGATGGCCGCGAGGAGGTTGTGCGCCGAGGTGATGGCGTGGATGTCGCCCGTGAAGTGGAGGTTGATGTCCGCCGAGGGTTCGAGCGTCGCGAGCCCGCCGCCGGTGCCGCCGCCCTTCATCCCGAAGACCGGCCCCAGCGAGGGCTCGCGCAGCGCCGCCACCGCGCGCCGACCGCGGCGGTTGAGCCCCATCGCGAGGGCCACCGAGGTGGTGGTCTTGCCCTCGCCCGCGGGCGTCGGGTTGATCGCGGAGACCAGCACCAGGCGTCCCTGGGTCGAGCCCTCGCGGCGGGTGAGCGCGTCGAGGGAGACCTTCGCGCGGTTGCGCCCCCACGGGATCACATCGCCCGCGGAGAGCCCGAGATCACCGGCAACGTCTTGAATGGGTCGGAGCGTCTGGGTCATGGCGGCGCCGAGACTATCGGAACGCCACCGACGCCGCGAGCGTCGGCGCTGGCTCCCCGTTCGGGTGTCCCCTATCGTGCCGCCATGAGTGATTCCCCCGTCTCGATTCTCGGTATCGCCGGCAGCCTGCGCGCCCAGTCCTGGAACAAGAAGCTCCTCGCCGCTGCGACGCTCCTGGTGCCGCCGGGAGCGACGATCACCACCTTCGACATCAAGGACATCCCCCTCTACAACGAGGACGTCCGCGAGCAGGGCTACCCCGAGCCCGTGGCGGCCTTCCGCGCGGCCATCGAGCAGGCCGACGCGGTGCTCTTCGTCACGCCCGAGTACAACTACTCCGTCCCCGGAGTGCTCAAGAACGCCATCGACTGGGCCTCTCGCCCGCCCGCGCCGCCCTTCGGGAAGAAGCCCGTCGCCACCCTCGGCGCCTCGCCCGGCATGCACGGCACCGTGCGCGGCCAGACGCAGCTCAGGGAACTCTGCATCGGCCTCGGGATGTACGTCGTCCCGAAGCCCGAGGTGTACGTCGCGAAGGCGAACGAGAAGTTCGACGAGGCGGGCAACCTCACCGACGAGGCCACGAAGAAGTTCGTGGCCGAGCTGCTGCTGAACCTCGCGGGCTTCACCCGCACGCTCCGCGGTCGCTGAGGCGCCGTTCAGCGCACGACGGAGCACCATAGCGACGTGGAGGTCATCGGCGCCGGCCAGGACGAGCTGATCCGACACATGGTGGCGCCTTCGCTACCCGAGGGCTGGGACTTCGAGGGCGCTCGGGTGGACGTCGCGGCCATCACGGCGCGCTACGTCCACCGCGCGGACCGCGCCGTGGCGGTCATGACGCTCACCCACTCCGCGAGCGGCGCGTCGAAGATGGCCACGACGCGGTTCACGGTGGACTGGCGGGTCTCCGCCTCGGCGCGCGACCCGGGGGCGCTGGTGCGGTCGGTGATGGCATCGGTGCGGACGGCCGAGACGGGCTTCGTCTGGTCGCGGCGCGCCCCGGCCGCAGACCCGACGGTACGACGCGAGAGCGAGGACGCGATCGCCGCGGAGCAGGCCCTCGCGATGGTGGAGGCGACGCCGGTCGAAGACCTCCGCCTCTCTGCCATCTCCGGCGATGAGTTCGGGACGGTGGAGGTCGAGCTCCCTCGTGAGGACGGCGCCCGGTTGTCGGTGCGGCTCCAGCCCAGGCGAGGGAGGGTCGTGGCCCGCCTGGCCCGTGAAGGCGACGAAGGGGCCGAGCACAACTGGCCGGAGGTCGAGCACCCGGTGCGGTGGTTCGCCACCCTCGGTCGGCTCTTCCCCCACCTGCGCCTCGGGCTCTCGGAGGCGCGTGAGGCCGCGGAGGGACAGCGGGATGCCATCGTGCTCGATCCTCCGGGCGTCGCGGAGCTTCTCTCGCCGGAGGTCACCCTCGACGGCGCGCCGATCGCGGGGCACCGCCTCGTCGCGGTGAGGTCCTTCCTTCCGACCGGGTCCGCCGCGTCGCCCTTCGGCCGCGTGCTGCTGGAGTTCGCCCCGGAGCACTCGCGAGAGACCGTCGAGCTGCTCCTCGCTCCGACCAGCCCCCAGCAGTCGTGCTTCGGCAGCCACGCCGGCCTCGGGCTCAGCCTGCCCGACCTCGGCCTCGCGGCGACCGCCGGCGCCAAGACCCGCGCCGCGCGCCTCGGGTCGCATCTCCTGGCGCTGCTGGCGAGCAAGCTGGCCCCGCACGCTCGGGTCGTGGTGCCCACGCGCGCCGAGGAGGTCCGGCTGCTCGGTGCCGAGGCGGCGTCCCCCAACCCCGAGGTGCTCAACCTCAACCTCGACGCCGAGTGCGGGCAGCAGTGCACCTTCTGCCCCATCAAGAGCTTCGTCCCGGCCCACGACGGCGGCGCCGCGGAGCTGCAGTCCATCGAGCTCCAGCTCCGCGAGGCCCGCGCCCGGGCCCAGGTGCGCGCTCGCCTCAACGGCATCGATCCGCTGAGGTTCTCGCGCGTGCTCGAGCTCGCCTCGGCCATCCGCGCAGCGGGCTTCGAGCGCCTCGAGGTCATGGGCCCCGGGCGACGCTTCGCCGACGAGGCGTTTCGCCGCGAGTTTCTTCGTCGCGCGCCAGAGCACACGGAGGTCGTCGTGCCCCTCTACGGCGTGACCCCGGAGGTGCACGACCTCGTGACGGGCGCGCCCGGCTCCCACGCCGAGGTGCTGCGCGCCATCGACGGGCTGCGGGCGGACCTCGACCCTCAGCGCCTCGGCCTCGCGACGGTCATCACCCGACAGAACGTCGACGAGCTCGCCGCGCTCGCCCGCTTCGCCCGAGAGCGCGAGCTGCCCCTCTGGCCGCAGCTCCCCTACCCCCTGCGGCAGACCCGCCATGGCGCGTACGCCGACTCGGCCCTCCGCGAGTCCGAGATCGTCGCGAGGGTGCTCCGCTCTCTCGACGGCGCCACCCCAGAGGATCGAGCGTTCTGCCTCCAGGCGCTCGCGACCGCCATCCGGCACCCCTGCGTGCTGTGGCGCGCGCAGAGGGCCACCGGGCTCGGGGTCTTCGAGGCCTCCCGGGGAATGCCCCGCCGCGCCCTCGCGGGCGTCGCGCTGACCGACGAGCACAACCCGCGCAAGGGCGGCGCCGCACGGGGCCTCTCGACCCTTCACGTGGTCAGCGCGGCCTGCGCCGAGGCGCCGCGCTGCGCCCTCGCGCCGGCCTGCCCGGCGGAGCACTACGCGGCCTATGTGGAGCGCTTCGGAGAGGAGGAGTTCGAGGCGGTCGGGGTCTGGGACCTCGTGTGATCCGCAGCGTCGGGGCGACGGACTACCGCGCGTCGTGGCGCACGTACTCGAAGTCCACCGGGCGACCCTTGATCCCCTGCTTCGGGGGGGCGATCCAGTGGGCCATCTTGCCGGGCTCGTAGACCGGCTTCGTCATCAGCGACATCACGTAGGCGCGGTCGGCCTCGGTCGGGAGCCACTGCCCCACGCCCGCCTGCCAGGCCTCCTCGGAGATGAGCTCGCCCGCCGGGTTGAAGCGCATGCCCGCGTAGAGCCCGACGTTGCGGTTGAAGCGACGGCTCGGGATCTTCAGCTCGAAGTCGACGCCCCCTTCGGCGATGGCGCGGTTCCACTTGTCGACGCCTCGCTGGCAGTCGGCGACGTACTCGTCGCGCAGCACCTCGTTCATCGCCGAGCGCAGCGCCACGTCGCGGTCGACCAGCGCGCCGTTCTCCGGGGTCGTCATGCGGTAGGTGCCATGGAGGGCCACGTGGTCTTCGTGGCCGGCCTCCTTGGCGCGGCCCTTGAGGCCCGACGCGAAGAACGACGCCGCGTTGGACGACACCTCGCCGCCGAACAGGTCGACCGACGAGCTGAACCAGAAGTTCAGGTACTTCTGGATGGTGGGCAGGTCGACGCCGCCCTGGGCGCGCACGTCGCCGTTGGGGTCGAGCCTCGCGAGCTCGGCCGAGCGCTGCACGACGCGCAGGATGCCCGTCTCGCCCACGAACATGTGGTGCGCCTCCTCGGTGAGCATGAAGCGCGTGGTGCGGGAGAGCGGGTCGAAGGCGCTCTCGGCGAGCGCGAGGAGCTGGTACTTGCCGTCGCGGTCGGTGAAGTACGTGAACATGAAGAACGAGAGCCACTCGGGGCACGGCTCGTTGAAGGTGCCGAGAATCCGGGGCTTGTCGGCGTCGCCGCTGCGGCGCTCGAGCAGGGCCTCGGCCTCCTCGCGGCCGTCGCGGCCGAAGTGCGAGTGCAGCAGGTACACCATCGCCCAGAGGTGCCGGCCCTCCTCGACGTTGACCTGGAAGAGGTTGCGCAGGTCGTAGACGCTCGGGCAGGTCTGGCCGAGCAGGCGCTGCTGCTCCACCGAGGCGGGCTCCGTGTCGCCCTGGGTGACGATCAGCCGGCGCAGGGTGTTGCGGTGCTCACCCGGAACCTGCTGCCACACCGGCTTGCCGAACTCGTCGCCGAAGCCGATGGTGCGGTCGGGCACCGCGTCGGCGAGGAAGATGCCCCAGCGGTACTCGGGCATCTTCACGTAGTCGAAGTGCGCCCAGCCCGCCTGGTCGACGCTGATCGCCGTGCGCAGGAAGACGTCGTCCTGCTGGAAGCCCTCGGGGCCCATGTCGCCCCACCACTTGATGAAGCTGGGCTGCCACTCCTCGAGCGCCCGCTGGAGCTTCTTGTCCGACGAGAGGTCGACGTTGTTCGGGATGCGCGTGTCGTTGACGACGGATGACATCGGGGACCTTCAGCTTCCGTAGGGGTTTTCTTACGTGCGACGGTAATCGAACACCGGGCGACCTGGCTGCCCGTACATCGTGAGCGCGCCGGCCTCGCCGACGGCGTTGGGGCGCTGGAAGATCCAGTTCTGCCACGCGCTGAGCCTGCCGAAGATCTTGGTCTCCATGGTCTCCGGGCCGGCGAAGCGCAGGTTGGCCTCCATGCCCGTCATGGCGTCGGGCGAGAGGCTGGTGCGCTCCTCGATGGCCACGCGCACCTCGTCGTCCCAGTCCATCTCGTCGGGCGTGAAGGTCACGAGGCCCGCCTTGAGCGCGGCCCCCGCGTCGAGCGGCCCCGCCTCGTCCTTCAGCCGCGTCACGATCGACGGGTCGTAGAGGAAGCGCGACTCCAGCCGGGTGAGACCGTTGCTCATCGGGAAGGCCCCGAAGTTCACCACAGACAGCGCCACGTTCGTGTCCGCCGCGTCGATCATGAACACCCGGTCGGCCGCGAGGGCGATCTCCAGCATCGACCCGGCGAAGCAGCTCCCCGGCTCGACGAGCGCGAAGAGGCTGCGCGCCGTGAGGTCGAGGCGCTTCAACACCCGCTTCTGCAGCAGCAGCACCTCGCGGGCGAGCCAGTCGGTGACCGCGCGCTCGACGAGGTGCCGGTCGAAGCGCCGCACCGCCTCGAGGTCGCCCACCGTGTGCAGCACCACCAGCCCGATGGTCGGGTGGTTGAAGCGCAGGTCGAGCAGCGCGTCGTCGAGCTCCCGCCACGCCGCCACGCTCCAGTGCCCGGCGTCGAGCTCCCCCCGGGGATCACCCTCCGGGCCGCGCATCGTGAGCTCCGCCACCCGGCGCCCGCGGTCGACCTGCAGCAGCACGTGCTTGTACGCGCTCACGTCCCCGTTGCGGCTCACGGTCACCGGCGGCAGCGCCATGCCCGCGCCCGACGCGGCGCGCGGAGAGCGCTCGACCATCTTCTCCACCCTCGCCTTGACGGCCGCCTCGAACTTCGAGCGCGAGGCCGACTCGTCGACCAGGCGCCACTCCACCGCGCGCCTGCCCCGCACGCCCTCGGCCAGCGTCGAGAACACGTCCGCCAGGTCGCGCCGCACCTTGCGCTTGTCGGTGACCCGGGTGAGCCCGCCGGTGCCCGGGAGCACCGCCAGCAGCGGCGCCTCGGGGAGGCTCACCGCCGTCGAGCCGTCGTCCTGCAGCAGGATCTCGTCGCAGGCCAGCGCCAGCTCATAGCCTCCGCCCGAGGCGGTGCCGTTGACCGCGCAGAGCACCGGGATGCCCGAGAGCTCGGACAGCTCCTCCAGGTAGAGCCGGGTCTCGTTGGTGTACTTGCAGAAGTTCACCTTGAAGGGGTGCGACGAGCTGCCCAGCATGTAGATGTTGGCGCCGGAGCAGAAGATGCGGTCCTTGGCGCTGGTGACCACGAGGGCCCGCACGTCGGGGTGCTCGAAGCGCAGCCGCTGGATGGCGTCGGAGAGCTCGATGTCCACCCCGAGGTCGTAGCTGTTGAGCTTCAGCGGATAACCGGGGCGCAGCCCGCCGTCCTCCTGCACGTCCATCGCGAGGCGGGCCACCCGGCCGCCGTAGACGGCGGGGAAGTCGAGCTTCCAGTGACGGTACCGCGAGGGGTGCGTCTCGAAGCGGATCGGGGCCTCGTCCTGCGTGTGGTGGTCTGCCATGGCGATGCGCGCAGGCTTAGCTGACGGGCGCCGGGATGGACAAGGGCCATGGCGCCAGAACAGCGGCCATGGCCGATGGGAGGGGGTGGACCCCGGTCAGAGCGAGTCGAGGTACTGGAGGAAGGCGAGGATGCCGTAGCCGGTGCCGCCCTTGGGGCCGAGGGCGCTCACCCGGTCGAGGTAGGCGGGGCCCGCGATGTCGAGGTGGATCCACTTCCGGTCGCCGATGAACTCCCGGAGGAAGAGCGCGCCGATGATGGAGCCGCCGTAGCGGTCGCCGGTGTGCTTGAGGTCGGCCACGTCGCTCTTCAGCCCGTCGCGGAGCTCCTCGATGAGCGGCATGCGCCACATCGCCTCGCCGGCGGTCTTGGCGCCGTCGAGGTAGCGCTTCGAGATCTCCTCGTCGTTGCAGTAGAAGGCCGCGGTCGAGGTGCCCAGCGCCACGAGGCACGCGCCGGTGAGGGTCGCGTGGTCGACGATGAGGTCGGGCTCGAGCTTGCGGGCGAAGGCCAGCGCGTCGGCCAGCACCAGGCGGCCCTCGGCGTCGGTGTTGATGATCTCCACGGTCTTGCCGTCGAGCGAGCCGAAGACGTCGCCGGGGCGGTAGGCGTCGCCGTCGGGCATGTTCTCCGCCGCGGCCACGATGGCGTGCACCTCGACGTCGGGCTTGAGCGCGCCGATGGCCGCCATCGCGCCGATGGTGAGCGCGGCGCCGGCCATGTCGGACTTCATGTCCCCCATGCCGGGCGCGGGCTTGATGCAGAGGCCGCCGGAGTCGAAGGTCAGGCCCTTGCCCACGAGGCACACCCGGGGCCGGCCCTTGCGGGCCTTCTCGGGCTTGTAGGTGATGTGGATGAAGCGGGGCTCGTTGCTCGACCCCCGGCCGACGGCGTCGAGGAGCTTCATGCCCTCGGCGCGGATCTTCGCCCGGTCCCAGATGGAGACCTTGAGCCCGTGGGCCTTGGCGACGTCGTGGGCCACGTCGGCGAGCGCCGCGGGGGTGAGCTCGTTGGGCGGCTCGTTGACCAGGTCGCGCGCGAGGTTGATCGCCGAGGCCACCGCCTCGCCGGCGGCGATCGCGTGCTTCTGCTCCGCGGTCGCCTTCACGGACTTCACCCCGCGCAGCCCGAGCGAGACGGACTCCAGCTCCTTCTTGGGCCGACGGTCGCCGGTGAGGTACTTGGTGAAGCGGTAGCACCCGAGCGAGACGCCCTCGGCCGCCGCGCGCAGCTCCGCCGCGTCGCCCTTGCCGCGCAGCGCGAGGTGCAGCTTCGTGGCCTTGTCGGCGTTGGCCACCTTGGCGGCCTTCGCCGCCGCCGCGCGCAGCTCGATGGCGGTCACCTTCGCCGCGGGCCCGAGGCCGATGAGCAGCACCTTGCGCGCGGGGGTCTTGCCGTAGGTCATCACCGCCAGCGTCGCGTCGCGCTTGCCGGTGAACTCGTCGTCCTTGATGGCCGTGCGAAGCGTGCCCGAGAGCGCCTCGTCGAGGGCGTTCAGCAGGGTGTCACCGGCGAGGTCCTCCTCCGCGAGGAGCACCGCGAACAGGTCGACCTCAGCGTCCGACCCGGACAATCCCAACGTGATCTTCATCCGCTCGTTTCCTTCCCCCGACCGACGCTGAGCGGGATTCTGGGGCTCTCGATGGCCACCGCCGCGCGCGAAGGGTGGCGGATACTCTCACGCGGCATCGCGCCCCCACAAGCCGCGCCCGCGCGGAGCGGCGCGCTCAGCGCTCCCAGGCCTCGCGCAGGTCCGTCGGGAGGTGGAAGAGCGAGCGCTCGCCGCCGCGGTCTCGCCGCGCGATGCGCTCGATGAAGCGCTGGCCGAACCACGCGCTGATGCGATGCACCAGCGGCACCTCGTCGCCGATGCCCTCGCCCACAGTCGAGGCGGCGCGCACCACGGAGACGATCCCGCCCATCGCGCGCGCGCCGACCTTCGAGCTCTCCGGCACGCCCATCATCTCCGCGGTGTCGTCGCCGAGCAGGTGGCGCATCAGCAGCGTCACCGCGTCGTCGGACACCCACGGGATGCCGATGACCTGCGCGACCGTGTCGGCCAGCGCCTTCGTCATCGCCTGCCCCGCCTCGGTGGCTCCCCGCTGGTGCGCGCGCAGCGCCTCGAAGAGCGCCTCGCCGCCCTCCACCGTCGGCGGGTTGAGCGCCTCCGCGACGCCGATCAGGTGACCGACGACGCGCCAGCAGTGGAAGTAGCCCTGCTGCTCCGCGGGGTCGAGCACCACCCCGAGACGGTCCCACGCGCGGAGGATCACGGTGGAGAAGGTCTGCAGCGTGAAGGCCAGGTCCTCCTGGTTGATCGGGCGCCCCCAGGAGGGGTCCCACACCTTGCGGGTCATGACGTCGGCGAGGGAGGGCATCGCCGGATCGGGCTCCGTGACCCCGTCGGGATCGATCTCCAGCAGGTAGCGCATCGACGCGTGCATCAGCCTGATCTTCTGGGAGGAGCGCACGCCCCTCCCGCCGGGGCGCAGGCCCCCTCGGGCCATCACGTCGATCACCATCTGCGCGGTCTCGTAGACGCGGCGCTCGGTGTTCGACCGGAGCTGCCGGGTGATGTCGAGCACGTGCACCCCGTTGCGCATCGCGTAGCACTCGGGCAGCGACGCGCAGAGCAGCGAGGCCAGCGAGAGCAGCCCGTAGCGCATGAAGACCTCCTCGCCCTTGGCGATGGCGTCCAGGTCGACCCACGGGGGCAGCACCGCGGACTGCTGGAAGTACCGCTGCGCCGCCGGGGGGAGCTGCGCGGGAGGGGGCACGTCGTGCCGCACCATCAGGCTGAGCAGGTCGTTGACCGCGGTCACGCTCCCCGTCTCGTAGAGTTCGCGCATGACGCCGTCGGCGAGGGGATCGCCCACCGAGCGCCAGGATTCGAGTTCGCGGTCGGACCAGGTGTACATGTTCATGGGGGGTCTCTACGGGTGACACGGCGCGGAGAGCGGTCAAGGCAGAGAGGCGCTTCGGGTTGAAGGCGCGTTGATACGGGAGGGTCGGACGATGTCGGTGAGGGTGGAGCGGGCGGACGGGGTGACGACGGTGGTGATCGACCGACCGGCGGTGAGAAACGCCGTCGACCGGGCGACCGCGGAGGCCCTTGCGGAGGCGTTCAGGGGCTTCGCGGCGGACGATGGCGCCCGGGTCGCGGTGCTCTGCGGCGAAGGGGGCACCTTCTGCGCGGGCGCCGACCTCAAGGCCATCGCGACGGGCGAGGCCAACCGGCTCGACCCGACGGGCGACGGTCCGATGGGGCCTTCGAGGATGGTGATGAACAAGCCGGTGATCGCCGCCCTCTCGGGCTACGCGGTCGCCGGGGGCCTGGAGCTGGCGCTCTGGTGCGACCTGCGGGTGATGGAGGAAGACGCCGTGCTGGGCGTCTTCTGCCGCCGCTGGGGCGTGCCCCTCATCGACGGCGGAACAGCCCGGCTGCCGCTGCTGGTGGGCCTCGGCCGGGCGCTCGACCTGGTGCTCACCGGGCGGCCCGTGCGCGCCGACGAGGCGCTGGCGATGGGCCTCGTGAGCCGGGTGGTCCCCCGGGGCGGGGCGAGGGCGGCGGCCGAGGCGCTGGCGAGGGAGATCGCGGCGCACCCCTGGGCCTGCGCGATGGCCGACCGGCGCGGGGTGTACCGGGCCTTCGACCTGACGGCGGCCGAGGCGCTCGAGGCGGAGTTCACCGACGGCGCCGAGGCGCTGCGGGCCGACGGGGCGAGCGGGGCGGCGCGCTTCGCCGCGGGAGCCGGACGCCACGGGCGCGAGGCGTAGCCGGAAGGGGAGCCCGGGAGCGCGAAATGGGCGCTACCCTGGTTGCGATGAGCGAGCGGGAGATCGAGCGGCGGGGTGACGCGGCGCTGGAGTGGGTCATGCGCTGGCCCGAAGCTCCGGCGGTGGGCGCCACGCTGGTGGTGCAGGGGCACGAGCAGGCGGTGTTCGTCGCCGACGGAGCGATCCTCGGGGCGGCGGGCCCCGGGCGCTACGCGCTCGACCCGGCGCAGTGGCCCGCGGTCGCCCCGTGGGTCGACCCCGCCACCGAGACCTTACGCATCCATGTATTCTTCGTGACCACCGGGGGCCCGTGGTACCTCGACGTCGACGCGCCGGTGGGGGCGGTCACGGGCCTGGGCTCGGGGCGGGCGGGGCACCTCCACGTGAGCGCCCGGGTGGGCCTGCGCGTCGCCGATGCGGCGGCCCTGGTGAGGGCGCTGCTGGTCGACGGCGGAGACTTCGCCGCGCGCCACGCCGCGTGGAGCCGCGACGCCGGGCGCCTCGTGGCGGACACCGTCCACGGGATGCTGCTCCAGGGGACGCTCGACCCGGCGCGCACCTCGTCGGCGGTCTTCGCGGTGGGCCGTCACGTGCTGCCCGCGCTGAGGGCCCGGCTCGGCCCCGACGGGCTCGACGCGCTGGAGCTCGATCGCTTCGCGCTGGTGGACTCCGCGGCCTCGCCGATGACCGGCCCGACGATGCTGCGCATCGAGTCGACGGTGCTCGCCCAGGCCCTGGCCGCCGCGCCGTCGGCGAGGAGGACCCCCGCGGAGCCCGCGACGCTCAAGCCGGTGCTGGTGAGCGCCCCGGCGCGCATCGGAGCGCTGCGGGCGGGCGTCGTGACCCCCTCGCGAGACCGCGTGGGCGTGCGGCACGACCAGGGGATTCCGGTGATGGCGATGGACGCGCTGGCCTTCGCCCGCTGGCGGGGCGCCGAGCCGGGCGAGCGCTGGGTGCTGCGGCGCGGGGCGGCGCCGGAGCTGAGGGTCGATCCGTGGCCGGTGCCGGAGGGCGCCCTCGCGGGCGAGAAGGCCGCGAGGGAGGCCTACGAGCGGTGCCGTCAGCGGCTGCTCTCGGCGGCCCCGGGGCTCACTCCCCGAGACGCCCGGGCGACGGACGACGGGCTGATGCACCCGGAGGCGGCGAGGAGCGAGCGCTTCCTGCGCGGGGCCGAGGAGGTGGCGTGGCTGAGCATCGACCGCACGACCGACGCCCTGGAGCTCGGCGGCCTGGTGGGCTTCACGGCGGAGGTGTCGCTGCCGGGGGGGCTGCGGGGCGCGGCGTGGCGGCCGGGCGACTCGGCGCTCCAGTGCGCGATCGTGACCAGCACCATGGGCGAGCCCGACGGCGTGGCGGTGGTGGCGGGGATGCCCGGCGGGCAGAGCTTCGCGGGCGAGCTGCCGGGGCGGTGGGAGCGGCGCACGGAGTCGGTGGCCCACTCGGTGGATGTCACGAGCGGCTGGCTCACGCTGGCCTGGGCGAGGGCCTCGGGACGCTGCGTGGCGGAGCTCCTGGCGGAGCGAGGCGAGGCCGGGTGGATGGCCGCGTGCGTCGAGGACGATCGGGCGGCGGCGTCGCTGCCGACGGGGCTGGAGTCGCAGGCCGGAGGGCCGGTGGCGTGGCTGCTGCGGGTGCGCCCCGGGACGTGGCGGCTGACGCACCACCACGGCACGCTCGGTGACTCGAGGGTGCAGTGCTTCGTGCTCTCCCACCCGGCCGCGGAGGGGTGGCAGCCCGCGGCGCTGCTGCATGATCCCGGCGCGAGAGACTCGACGCCCGACGGGGTGGTGAGAGACCGGGAGGTGTTTCCGGGGCAGTCCGTGGCGAGGGTGTCGGAGTACGTGCGCATGGTGCGTGGGCTGCGCGGCGACCGGGTGAAGCGCAACGAGGCGCTGGCCTCGCTGGGCATCGAGCTCGCGGACTTCGGCGAGGTGATGCAGCGCTGGTCGCGGGCGATGATGGAAGACCACGCGCTGGGACGCGAGGTCGCCCGGGCCATGAACGTGGAGTGAGGCGGTGGGGGTGAGCGGGCCGTCAGCGCCGGGGGGCGTTGGCGGGAGGCGGGGCGGGCGTGGTGGTCGTGTGCGAGGTGTACTCGAGCAGACCGTTGGAGTCGGCCTGGCCGTTGGCGGCGCGGCGGGTGAAGTTGCCGGTGACGACCACCTCGGCGCCCTCGTCGAAGTCCGTGGGCACGGGCTTCACGAGGCCGGCGGCGATCTGCGCGAGCTGCGCGGCGGTGGGCTGGCGGCCCGAGCGCGCGGCGCTGCGGGCGGCCTCGATCTCGTGCTGGAAGGTCGCGTACCCGGTGACCATCATCATCTTGGCCGGGTCGCGCTCGGTGCGGTTGTCGGAGATGTAGATGTGCGGGCGCTCTTCGACGCAGCGGTCGGCCTCGGTGCAGGGCAGCCCCCGCGGGTTGCGCGCCGTGTACACGCTCACGATGAAGCCGTGGACGCGCTGCTGCTTGCTCCAGAGGTTGGTGTCGCGCGTGGCCTGGTGGCGCACGCCGTAGACGGTGAACGACCCGTCGGTGTGGTTGATCGGCGGCGGCGGCGGGAGCGTCGGCACCGTGGGGAGGTTGACGTGCGGGGCCGCGGCGCCCTCTTCGGTCACCACCGTGAGCTTGCTGTCTCCGTCACAACCGATGGTCACCGCGGCCATCGAGCCGAGGCACAGACCCACGAGCGCCATCCATCCGTGCTTCATTCGATATCGCTCCCTTGAATGCGGCGCGGACGCTATCACGTGGGTTCTCGCGCCCACAAGCGAAGAGGTCGACGCCGCGGAGGGCCCGATTTCCAGGGCCTTCGGAGAGCTCTCAGGGCTCGACGCCGAGGGCGCGGTAGGCGCGGTCCCGGTCGCGGTGGATGTCCTCGACGATGGCCTCGACGTGCGCGACCCCGAGGCGCTCGACGGTCTGCTGGTTGGCGTCGGTGACGACCTCGTGGAGCGGGCGCTTGGCGGGCGCGTCGAGCGGCAGCGCCAGGGCGGCGCTCATGGGCATGAAGCGCTTGCCGGTGCCGTCTCGCTGGCGGAGTTCTTCGAGGGTGCTCAGCCGGATGGCCTGGATGGTCGGGTCGGGGCACCGACGGATGAAGTTGATGAGCGAGAGCGCGGTGCTGGTGTCGGGCTCGGGCTCCGGGTGGAAGGCCACCATGGCCATCTGCACCCCGCGGCGCCCCGGGTCCTTCGCGTAGGCCGCGCGGACGGCCTCCACGTAGGCCACGAACTCCTTCCGCGAGAGCTTCACCCTCGGGTGGATCAGGAACCCGATCTCCACCGAGGCGGTCTCCCCGAGGCGCCTCGCCCACGCGGCCCCGAGCTCGGGGTCGGGCAGCGCGCTCAGCTCGACGGACTCGCTCACCTGCGAGCGCCGACGCGCGGTCTCGGCCCACGGGCACATGTCGAGCCCCTCCACGATCTCCACCGTGTAGCGCCGGAAGAGCCGCTTCGCCTCGCGCTCGAGGGCCTCGTCCACCGAGGCCCCCTCCCCCACGGTCGGCTCACTCGGCATCGAAGCCCACGTTTCTCCGCCGCAGCCGGACGCTGCCGCCGGTGCTCGCCAGCACGCCGCCGTCTCCGCCGCTGAGCTGCGCGGCGTTGGCCTCGTCGGTGTCGAGGTGCATCTCCAGCTTGTACTTCGGGCTCACCCGGATGAGCACGTCGCCGAAGATCATGTCGCGCCCGTCGGTGTCGACGGCGACCTCCACCACGTCTCGGTCGCCGACGCCGAAGCGCGCGGCGTCGTCGGGGTGCATGTGGATGTGCCTCCGGGCGCAGATGAGCCCCTTGGCGAGGGTGACGACCCCGGCGGGGCCTTCGAGGGTGATCCCCGGGGAGTTGGCGACGTCGCCGGAGTCTCGCACCGGGGCGTCGACGCCGAGGGCGAACTCGTCGGTGCGCGAGATCTCCACCTGGCACTCGCTGCGCTCGGGGCCCAGCACCCGCACGTTGGCGAGCCTGCCCTTCGGGCCGACCACCGTGAGCTTCTCCTCGCAGGCGAACTGCCCCGGCTGGCTGAGGGGCTTGTACGGCGTGAGCGTGTGCCCCGCCCCGAAGAGCGTCTCGACGGCCTCGCGGGTGAGGTGGATGTGCCTCGCCGACACCGCGATGGGGATCATGCTGGCGGCCTCGACGGACTGCGCCCCGGCGGCCAGCAGCGCGGCGTCGTGGGCGATGGCGCGCGCCTCGTCGGTGGCCACCACCAGCAGCCGCACCCTCGAGCCGTGCTCGGAGAACTCCGCCACCGGCGAGGCGGGCGAGACGCGGGCGTCGCGGTTGCGGTCCTCGTCGAGGCGGGCGCCCAGGAAGTCGAGGCGCTGGGTGATGCGGTGGCGCATGAGCGCGCTGTTCTCCCCGATGCCCGCGGTGAACACGATGGCGTCGACGCCTCCCATCACCGCCGCATACGCGCCGATGTATTTCCTCACCCGGTGCGCGAACACCTGGATCGCCAGCCGGCAGTCCTCGTCGCCCGAGGCGGCGCGCGCCTCGATGTCGCGCAGGTCGTTGCCGACGCCGGAGAGCCCCGCGAGCCCCGACTGGTGGTTGAGCAGCTTGTCGAGGCCGTCGATGTCGAGGCCCTCCTTGCGGGCGATCTCCAGGATGATCCCGGGGTCGACGTCGCCCGAGCGCGTTCCCATGACCAGGCCCTCGAGCGGGGTCATGCCCATGCTGGTCTCGACCGAGCGCCCCGCCTCGACCGCCGTGACGCTGGCGCCGTTGCCCAGGTGACAGGTGATGATCCTGAGCGCGCGGGGGTCTTCCTTCAGGTAGCGGCCCGCCTGCTGGGCGACCCAGGCGTGGCTGGTGCCGTGGAAGCCATAACGCCGGATGCCGAGCTTCTCCATCAGCGCCTTCGGCAGCGCGTAGGAGCGGGCGCGCCGGGGCATGGTGGCGTGGAAGGCCGTGTCGAACACGGCGACGTGGGGGAGCTTCGGGAGCAGCGCACGGGCGGCGACGATGCCCGCGAGGTTGGGCGGGTTGTGCAGCGGGGCGAGCGGAGAGAGGGCGCCGAGGGCCTCGACGACGGCGTCCTCGAGGAGGGTCGGGGCGTCGAAGCGGGCGCCCCCGTGGACGACCCGGTGGCCCACGGCGTCGACCGCGCGGCCTTCGAGCAGCCGGGGCAGCGTGAACGCGAGGGCGCGGGCGTGGTCGGCCCCCTCGATGGGGATGCTGTCGTCGCCCATGAGCAGCACGCAGTCGGGGTGGCCGACGCGCTCGACGCGGGCGGTCGCGAGGCGCTCTCCCGAGTGGGGATCGAGGACGTCGAGCTTGATGCTGGAGCTGCCGCAATTGACGACGAGGACGTGCATGGCGATGGCGGAGGGTAGCGCCAAGCGGCGGCCGGGTGCACCCCGCGCGATGGACGCGCCGACGGGGCTTTGTCCCGCGCGGGGCATTGGGTAGGGTGCGCCGCGCGAAGCAACGCGAGGAGACGGCGACGATGGCGACGAAGACGGCATGGGGCGGGCGATTTACGCAGGAGCTTGACGCGGGGGCGGCGCGCTTCCTCGCCAGCGTCGACGTGGACTCCCGGCTCGCCGAGGAGGACATCGCGGGCTCGCTCGCGCACGCCGAGATGCTCTGCGCCATCGGGGTGCTCACCGCGCCGGAGCTCGCGCAGGTGCAGCGGGGCCTCGGGGCGATCCGGGAGGAGATCCGCGCCGGGAGCTTCGTCTGGGACGCCTCCAAGGAGGACGTGCACATGAACGTCGAGGCCGCGCTCACGGCGCGCGAGGGCGACGTGGGCGCGAGGCTGCACACCGGCCGCAGCCGCAACGACCAGGTGGCGACGGACATGCGGCTCTTCGCCCGTCGGGCCTGCGCCGACGTGGGTCGCTCGCTCGACCGGCTGGCGCTCACCCTGGTGCGGCGCGCGGAGGCGGAGATCGACACGCTGATCCCGGCGTACACGCACATGCAGCGGGCGCAGCCCAACCGGCTGTCGCACCACCTGATGGCCTACGTGGAGATGCTGGGGCGCGACCGGGGGCGGCTCGACGACGCCGCCGCGCGCATGAACGAGTCGCCCCTCGGCAGCGGCGCCGTGTGCGGGACCACCTTCCCCCTCGACCGGGAGATGACCTCCCGGGCGCTTGGCTTCGACGGCCCCTCGCGCAACAGCATCGACGCGACGGCCGACCGGGATTTCCTCCTGGAGCTTCTCTCCGCGCTGGCCATCGCGGCGGTGCACATGTCCCGCTTGTCCGAAGAGCTGGTGCTCTGGTCGACGCAGGAGTTCGGCTTCGTGGAGATGGCCGACGCGCACACCACGGGCTCGTCGATGATGCCGCAGAAGAAGAACCCCGACGTCGCGGAGGTGGTGCGGGGAAAGTCGGGCCGGGTGATCGGCGACCTGGTGACGCTGCTGGTGACCTTGAAGGGGCTGCCGCTCGGGTACAACCGCGACCTGCAGGAGGACAAGGCCCCGGTCTTCGACGCGGTGGACACGGTGCGCGACGCGGCGGAGGTGCTGGCCGACGCGGTGGGGGCGATGAGCTTCAAGCGCGACCGGATGCGCGCGGCGCTGGGCGCGGGCTTCACCGTGGCGACGGAGGTGGCGGACTACCTGGCGGCGAAGGGCGTCCCCTTCCGTCACGCGCACGAGGTGGCCGGTCGGCTGGTAGGGAGGGCCCTGTCGGAAGGGAAGGAGCTCGCCCAGCTCTCGCTGGAGGCCTACCGCGAGGCGCACCTGCTCTTCGAGGACGACATCTTCCACGCGCTCGACCCGGAAGTGGCGATCGAGCGGCGCGACCTGCCGGGCGCTCCGGCGAGGCGGCGGGTGCTGGCGGCGATGGCGGGGGCGCGGGCTCGCATCGAGGCCCGCGGAGAGTCAGCCTAGGCGGGCGTCGACCCGGGCGCGGAGGGCGGCGGCGGCGGCGGCGGTGCCGAGCGAGCCGCCCACGTCGCGGGTGCACTCCAGGGCGGTGATGCAGTCGCGCACGCTGTGCTCGATGAGGGTCTCCAGGCCCTGGTGCCCGAGGTGCGTGAGCATCATCCCGACGGTGAGCGCGGCGGCGAAGGGGTTGGCGAGGTCCTTCCCCGCGAGCGGCGGCGCGCTCCCGTGCACGGGCTCGAACATCGCGCAGCGGCGACCCGGGTGGAGGTTGGCGCTGCCCGCCATCCCGAGGCCCCCCTGGAGCGCGGCGCCGAGGTCGGTGACGATGTCGCCGAAGAGGTTGTTGGTGACGACGACCTCGATGTTCGAGGGGTCTTGCACCATGTAGAGGCAGAGCGCGTCGACGTAGACGTGCACGGCCTCGACCTCGGGGTACTCCTTCGCGACCTCGCGGAAGCACCGCAGCCAGAGCTCGTGGGCGTGCTTCATGGCGTTGGACTTGTCCGCCATGTGCACGCGCTTGTTGCCGTGGAGGCGGGCGTGCGCGAAGGCCGCGCGGATGATGCGCTCGACCCCCTTGCGGGTGTTGACGTCCTCGTTGATGGCGATCTCGTCGGGGGTGCCCCGGCGCACCTGGCCGCCGACGTTGACGTAGATGCCTTCGGTGTTCTCCCGGAAGACCACGAGGTCGATGTCCGAGGCGCCGTGGTGCTTGAGCGGCGAGAGCCGGTCGTCGAGGCAGCGCACCGGGCGCACGTTGGCGTAGAGGTCGAGCCCGAAGCGGAAGCCGAAGAGGATGTCGCGCGCGTGGTCGTTGGACGGGACGCGCGGGTCGCCGAGGGCGCCCAGCAGGATCGCGTCGCAGGTGTCGCGGATCTCCTCGAAGAGCGCGGGCGGGAGGGTGGTGCCGTCGCGGAGGTAGCGGTCGGCGCCGAGGTCGAGGTGCCAGAGGTCGAGGTCGAGGTCGCGGCGGGTCGCGATGAGCTCGAGCAGGGCGACGGCTTCACGGGTGACCTCGGTCCCGATGCCATCTCCCGGGAGGACGGCGATGCGTTGGCTCATGCGGACGGCGGTACCACGCGGGCGTCGGCGAGGGAATGCCTTGATGCCCTACGAGGGGCTTGCGCGGCGCGGGGAGCGTGGAGTACAAGGTCCGTCCCCAAGCGCGGTTAGCTCAGCTGGATAGAGCGTTGGTCTCCGAAGCCGAAGGTCGCAGGTTCGACTCCTGCACCGCGCGCAGCCTGAAGAAGGGCCTTGAAGCTACTCACAAGAGCTTCAGGGCCTTTCTTCTTTGTTGCCAATGACTGGCGACCCGCGAGGGCCCCGCGATAGACGCTGTGGCCCTATGGCGCGCACCAGACACTGGCTCACCAAGAGCGAGCCCTTCAAGTACTCCTTCGATCAGCTCGTGAAGGACGGCAGCACCCGCTGGGACGGGGTGCGCAACTACGAGGCGCGCAACAACCTCCGCGCCATGGCCGTGGGCGACCTCTGCCTCTTCTATCACTCCAACGAGGGCAAGGCCGTGGTGGGCGTCGCGCGCGTCTCCCGCGCCGCCTACCAGGACCCGGGCACCGAGGAGGACTGGAGCTGCGTCGACGTCGAGCCCGTGGTGGCGCTCGCGAAGCCGGTGACGCTCGAGGAGATCCGCGGGAGGAAGAGCCTCGCGGAGATCGAGATGCTCAAGCGCAACCGGCTGTCGGTCACCCACGTGACCGCGGCGGAGTTCAAGACGATCCTGAAGATGGGCGGGACGGAGCTGTAGGGGTTCAGCCGGCCAGCAGGCCGAAGCGGCTCAGCACCTTGATGAGGATGCCGATGAGGCTCTCTCCGGCGATGATGCCGGAGCTCACGGGGACGATGTACTGCTCGGCCAGCTTCGGGCGGGCGCGCTCGAGGCCGAGGGCGAGGAGCGCCCCGACGAACATCGCCAGCGTGTTGGAGAAGGGCATGGTGAACGCGAGCCCGAAGCCCACCGGCGACGGGAAGAAGCGGCGGAGCTTCGCCGGAAGCGCCCGCTCGATGAGCACCATCACGATGCCCAGCACGGCGCCCACGACGATCATGGTGCGCGCCCCCGGCGGGAGCTGGTGGATGCCCTGGGAGAGGGCGCGGGAGACGGCCTCCCACGCGAGCGCCGCGGGGGCCGGGACCTCCGGGGTGCCGATGACCGTGTAGTCGGGCACCAGCAGCCGGAAGGCCGGCACCACGAAGAGGCTCCCGGCGAGCACGCCGAAGAACTGCGCGATGAACTGCTGGCGGGGCTTGGCGCCCAGCAGGTGACCCGACTTGAGGTCCGTGAGCATGTCCGCGGAGTGGATCGCCACGCCGCCGCTCATGGAGGCGCACATGAGGTTGGTGGTGATGCTCCCCGGGGCGACGACGCCGAAGACGAGCTGGGTGATCTTGCCGAGCGCGCCGGTGGGGGTGGTGTCGGTCTCGCCCGTCGCGCGGCACGCCACGATGGCGATGAAGAAGCTCATCACGACGCAGAGCAGGGTCATCCACCACGCGATGCCGAAGAGCTTCCACGCGAAGAACATCACCAGCGGGGTGAGCGCCCCGACGCCGTAGACGAACCACTGGATGGGCACCTCGACGGCGGCCATGGGGTCCTCGTTGACGGGCTTCACCTTGGAGAAGATCCCCGAGAGGCCGGAGAAGGCGCGGGCGATCTGGCGCCAGGAGAACGCGAAGGAGAGCAGGCCCGAGGTGAGCAGCAGCGGCGAGCCGAACCACACCGTCCACTGCGAGATGGCGCGGATCTTCACCTCGGCGATCTCGTGGATGTCGAAGCCGTGCGGGGCCAGGGCGAAGTAGTTGATGAGCCCGCCGAGCATCATGCTCCAGGCCGAGCGCCAGCCCATGATGGCCCCTGCCGCGATGAGCAGCAGGGAGGTGTCGAAGAAGACCGACCACTTCATCGCGGGCACCCCTCGGATGGTGAAGGGGAAGGCCACGTGCTCGGGGAGGTTGAAGGGAATCCAGCGGGCGCGGGCCTCGCGGAGCCACAGCACCAGGGCGCCCACCCCGGCGGACCAGATGAGCGCGCGGCCTGCGGTCTTGGCGCCCTCGGCGTCGACCGAGGCGTCGGGCTTGTCGCTGCGCCGCGCGTCCATCTTCGCGGCTTCTTCAGGGTGCAGCCCGCGGAGGGTCTCGGCGGCGGCGATGCCCGAAGGAAACTTCAGCCCCTCCTGATTGATCATCTGGCGCTTCATGGGAATGGCCATGAAGACGCCGAGCATGGCGATGGGGGTGATCCAGAGGAAGATGGTCCAGCCCGAGATGACCGTGTGCGTGGCGAGCATGAGCGCGGGAATCGCCGCCACGGTGCCGCCGCCGGTCATGTAGCCCGCGGCCGAGGCCACCGACTGCATGGCGTTGTTCTCCAGCATCCCGAACTCGTTGCGCGCGAGCCCGACGCGCCGGAGCACGCCGAAGATCACATAGGCCAGGATGCCCGCGGTGATGGTCACCCCGAAGCTCCACCCCGTCTTGAGCGCGATGTAGAGGTTGGAGAGGGACATCACCCCCCCGAGCAGCATCCCCGCCACGACGGCCCGCACCGTGAGCTGCCGGGCGTCGTCGCCCTGGTAGACCTCACGCAGCCACGTGCGCTCCGGATCGCTGTCGTCGGTCGGGTGCGCGGCGCGGAAAAGCTCTGGGGTCAGCGGTTCGCTCATGGAGCGCGCAGGGGTGCCAGAGTTCCGCCTCCGTTGACAAGCCCCCTCCGGCTGGGCGAACGATCGCGCGCGGCGCGCAGTCACCGGCCGCGCGAGGAGCGATCCCCCCGATGAGCATCACCTTCTATTACGCCCCCATGTCGTCTGCGACGCGGGTGTTCTGGGCCCTCGAGGAGCTCGGCCTCCCCTACGAGAAGGTGAAGGTCGACCTCGCCGGAGGCGCGCACCGCACGCCCGAGTACCTCGCCATCAACCCCCACGGGAAGGTGCCCGCGCTGGTGGTCGACGGCGTGCCGATGTTCGAGTCTCTGGCGATGCTGCTCTTCCTGGGAGAGCGCTTCGGGGTCGCGCGCAACCTGTGGCTCCCTCACGAGCACCCCGAGTACCCCACCGCCCTCTCGTGGATGACCTGGGGCACGGTGACCTTCTCGACCAACGTGTTCCGCTACCTGCTCAACACCAGCGAGCGCTTCCCGAAGGAGGCCCACAACGCCGCCGCCGCGGAGGCCGCCCGCAAGGACGTGCTGGCCAACCTCGCCGCCCTCGAGGCCCACCTCGAAGGCCGCGAGTACATGGTCGCCGAGCGCTTCACCCTGGTCGACCTCTCCATCGCGAGCTTCATCCCCTTCATGGCGCGCTCCGGCGTGGCCGACCTCAGCGGCTATCCCAACATCGGCCGATGGACGGGGCACTGCACCTCGCGCCCCGACCTCGCCGTGGCAATGGCCGGCTGATCGCCGCCTCCCGCGAAAGGCCCCATTGGTCCTCTCTTCCATGAACACCTCATCCCGACGGCTCGCCCTCGCGCTGGCCCTCTCCCTCGGGCTCGGCTGCGCCCACTCGACGGCGACCGGAGCGGGCGCCGCCGCCAGCACCGAGGCCGAGCTTCGTCCGGTCACCGTGGCCGAGCTCGCCGGGCTCATCGAGCGCGGCGGGGTGACGGTCATCGACAACAACAGCCGCGACACCTTCGAGCGCGGGCACATCCCCGGGGCGCGCTGGATCGCCTACGACGCCATCACGGCGGCGGCGCTCCCGACCGACCGGGCGGCGCGCGTGGTGTTCTATTGCCACAACGAGCAGTGCACCGCGTGCCACACGGCGGCCCGCCAGGCGATGGCCCTGGGCTACTCCAACGTCTTCATCCTCCCCGCCGGCATCGTCGGATGGACCAGCGCGGGGAGGGCCGTCGAGACGGGCCCGGGGCCCACCTGAGCTGAGCCGCGCGCCGCGGCGGGGACGTGATAGCGTTCGCCCCACCAATGGCCACCTCCACCCACTCGGTCTCGTTGGAAATGAGCGCGTCGGCCCACAGCACGGCCGACACCCCGACCGCCCACCTCGATGAGCTCCTCGCGGAGCTACGCTCGAAGGCGCTGGAGTTCGCGAAGGTCTCCCCCAGCGCCCGCGCCGCGCTGCTGCGAGCGTGCCTCCCCGCGATCAGGGCGCAGGCCCGGCCGTGGGCCGAGGCGGCGATCGCGGCGAAGGGCCTCGACGCCGGGCGCCCGCAGGCCTCCGAGGAGTGGCTCGCCGGGCCGATGACCACCATGCGCAACACTCGGCTCCTGGCGGAGGCGCTCGACGCCATCGCCACCACCGGCAGCCCCGGGCCCGAGGAGAAGAAGGTGCGCCGGGACGAGCGCGGCCGCACCGTGGTCGAGGTCTTCCCCAACACCGTGGTCGACGCGCTGCTCTATACGGGCTTCACTGCGACGGTTCGCATGAAGGAGGGAATGACCCCGGCGGACGTGCGCACGGCGCAGGGGTCGTTCTACAAGCAGGCCGATCCGAAGGGGGGCGTGTCGCTAGTGCTGGGCGCCGGCAACGTGACGTCCATTCCGCCGATGGACGCGCTCTACAAGATGTTCGTCGACGGCAACGTGTGTCTTGTGAAGCTCAACCCGGTCAACGAGTACCTGCAGGAGCACCTCGACAAGGCCTTCGCGCCTCTGGTCGAGAAGGGCTATCTGAAGTTCGTGAAGGGCGGCACCTCGGTGGGCACCTACCTGGTGAACCACCCGGAGGTCGACGACGTGCACATCACCGGCAGCGACCGCACGCACGACCTCATCGTGTGGGGCCCTCCCGGCCCGGAGCGGGAGCGCCGGATGCGCGAGGACGACCCGGTGCTGAAGAAGGCCATCACCTCCGAGCTCGGGTGCGTGACCCCGGTGATGATCACCCCGGGTCCCTATTCAGACTCGGAGCTCGCGTTCATTGCACAGAACGTCGCGACCATGATGGTCAACAACGCCTCGTGCAACTGCAACGCAGGCAAGATGCTCATCACCGCCAAGGGGTGGAGCGGCCGGGACAAGCTCCTCGGATTGATCAAGGCCGAGCTCGGCGCGCAGAAGCCGCGGAAGGCCTATTATCCAGGCGCCTTCGATCGGTACAGGTCGCTCGTGGGCGAGCGGGCGGACGTGGTGAAGCTCGGCGACGCGAAGGAGGGTGAGCTCCCGTGGACGCTGGTCTTCGGGCTCGACAGCGCCAACAAGGAAGAAGACCTGTTCATCACGGAGCCCTTCTGCCCGATCCTGAGCGAGACCAGCCTGGAGGCCTCGGACGCGGCGGCGTTCTTGAAGGCCGCGACGGCGTTCTGCAATGACAGGCTGTGGGGCACGCTGAGCGCGGTGCTCATCATCCATCCGCGCACCGAGGCCGAGCCCGGCGTGTCGGCCGCCCTCTACGACGCCGTCGACCAGCTCCGTTATGGCGCCGTCGGCATCAATCAATGGACCGGGCTGGTCTATGCGCTGGTCACCACGCCGTGGGGCGCGCACCCGTCGTCTACCTTGAAGAACGTCCAGGGGGGCCTCGGCTGGGTGCACAACACCTTCATGCTGGAGGGCATCGAGAAGGTCGTGCTGCGCGGGCCGCTCACGGTCTTCCCGAAGCCGCCGTGGTTCGTGACCTCGAAGACCGCCCACGAGATCGCCCCGAAGCTGGTCGAGCTGGAGTTCGAGCCTGGCGTCTTGAAGGTTCCTGCCATCGCCATCGCGGCCCTGCGCGGCTGATCGGAGAGCATCGCACGCCTATGACCCGACGAGCCCTCTGCATCGGCATCAACCGCTTCCGCGACCGCGACGCCCCGCCCCTCAACGGCTGCGTGAACGATGCCCGCAACATCGCCGCGCTGCTGCACGGGAGCTTCGGCTTCGGAAGCGGCGACATCCGCGTGCTGCTCGACGCCCAGGCCACCCGCGCGGCCTTCCTCGACGGCCTCGACTGGCTGGTGGGCAGCGCGCGCCCGGGCGACCAGCTCGTGCTCTTCACCAGCTCGCACGGGAGCCACATCCCCGACGTCAGCGGCGACGAGGACGATCAGGAAGACGAGGTGCTCATCGCGCACGACCACGACTGGGAGAGCACCCTCCTCATCGATGACGAGATCGCGCAGCACATCGTTCGCCTCCCGCAGGGCGCCTCGCTGATCTCCCTCTGGGACACCTGCCACTCCGGAACCCTGAACGACGCCGGCCGCGCCGCGCAGGCCGCTCGCCGCGCCATGCGCCGGCCGCTCGCCACCACCGGCTACAGCGAAGGGGTCACCGATGTCGTCGGCAAGTACCTGCCGCGCCCGAAGAACCTCGACCTCCGCGCCTCGATGGCGGGCCGCCGCTCGATGGAGGGCACACCGAAGGCGGCGCGAGGGAGGCGCCCCTCGTCGGCGTCGGCGGCGGTGGTCGAGACGCTGACCCTGGGCGCCTGCCGGGACGACGAGACGGCGGCCGACGCGAGCTTCGACGGGCGCTCGGCGGGGGCGTTCACCCACGCGCTGCTGAAGTCGGTGAACGACCGGCCGGACTCCACCTGGGCCGAGGTTTTCGACCGTACGAAGCGCGAGGTGAAGCGCGGCGGCTTCGACCAGACGCCGGAGATCTACGGGCCGAGCAGCCTGCTGGGAGCGCCGGTGTTCGGGGGAAGGGGCCCGGCGCAGGCGGCGGTGCCGGTGCAGGTGGTGGACGTGAGCGCCCTCGACCGGCGCATCGGCCAGGCGGAGGCGTCGGGGCAGTGGGAGCAGGCCGCGAGCGCGCTGGAGGAGCGCGGCCACCGGGTGAGCTCCGACGAGGAGAAGGTGCGGACCTACGAGCACCTGGTGAGCCTCTATCGGGTGAAGCTCGGCGACGAGCGGCGCGCGGTCGCAGCGGCGGAGAAGCTGCTGACGGCGGTGCCCGCGCACCCGGGCGCGAGGGAGTACCTGCGCGCGATGTACGCCGCGATGGGCAACACCGCGGGCCTCGCGGCCCTGGACGCCCCGCGGCCCGCCCCGGCGCAGCGAGCGGTCCCCGCGCAGGCGCCTTCAGCGCAGCGACCGCAGGCTCCGGCCGCGCAACGACCTCAGCCCACGGCCGCGACGCGCTGCGCGTACTGCGGCTTCGAGATGGGCGCCGGGGCGCGGCAGTGCCCCTCGTGCGGCGCCTCCGCCGACTGACCCTCTCCGCTCAGCGAATCAGCAGCAGGTAGAAGAGCGTGATGGCGACGCCGATGGCGACGCCCACGCCGATGAGCGCGGCGACCGGCAGGCCACCGCGCCGCGGACGCTCGTCGACGGTGGTGCGCCCCGACTTCGGCGAGTCCTGGGGGACGACCGCGGGCGTGCGGAAGGGCACGGTCGGGGCGGGCACCGGGGCCGGAGCCGGAAACTGCGGCGAGTGCTTGGAGGCGGGGTTGGGCGAATTGTTGGGCGACGGAGAGCCCTGCGGCGGCAGCGAGCGATCGGGCCTGAGCGAGTGCTGCGACGGCTGGGTCTGCGCGAAGGCCACGTTGTCGGGAATCGCGCTCATCGCCTGCTGCACGGCGGGGTCGTCGGCGACGAGCGAGCCGAGCGCGGCGGCGAACTCCGCGGCCGACTGGTAGCGGTCGTCGGGGTTCTTCGACATCGCCTTGAGGATCACCTCGTCGAAGCCCGGCGGAAAGGTGATGTCCGGCGCCCGCTCGGACACCGGGATGGGCTGCGCCTGCACGTGCAGGGTGATGAACTCCATCGGCGAGCGCGCCTCGAAGGGCAGCTTCGTCGTGACCAGCTCGTAGAGGATCACCGCCAGCGAGTAGACGTCCGAGCGCGGGTCGAGCGCCTTGCCCTGCGCCTGCTCCGGGGACATGAACTCCGGCGTCCCGAAGACCATGCCCTCCTGGGTGAGGATGAGGGAGCCGGGGGCGATCTCACGCTCGGTGACCTTGGCGAGCCCGAAGTCGAGCACCTTGACGTAGTCCTCGATGCCGCCCTGCTTGCAGAGGAAGATGTTCTCGGGCTTGAGGTCGCGGTGGATGATCCCCTTCTGGTGGGCCTCCTCCAGCGCGCCGCAGGCCTGGATGAGCACCGCGATCGCGCGGCTCGCGGCCATCGGGCCCTCCTGCCGCACGAGCTGCCCGAGGTTGCGCCCCTCCAGGTGCTCCATGACGATGTAGCAGGCGTTGTCCTCGAGCTGACCGAACAGGTAGACCTTCGCCGTGTTGGGGTGCGTGAGGTGGCTCATCGCGCGAGCCTCCCGGCGAAAGCGCGACGCGAGGTCCTTCCGGCTGGTGAACTTCGAGTGGAGGATCTTCACCGCGACCAGACGGTCCATCGAAGGCTGGTGGGCCTTGTAGACCGAGCCCATGCCGCCAGCCCCGATGCGCTCAAGCACCTTGAACTGCCCGGCCAGGATTTCCTTGCCAACGTACGGATCCGGCTTCGCCACGGATCGGAGATTGACCCGACTCCCGCCCCAACGGCAACAACTCCCGTCGCGCCCTCTCGCTTGACCCTTGGCCCCGCCCCGTTGCTCCATCGCCGCACCGCCCACCGTGTCGCGAGCACCCGCACACTTTCCCTTCTCCGCCCTCCCCCGCGTCGACCGCGCCGCCGCGCTCTTCACCCGCCGGGTGAGCGCCGCCCTCGCCGCCGCGCCTCCGCTGCCCGATCCCCTGCTCGACGACCGCTGGGGCGCGCTGCTCGGAGCCCCGGTGCGCGCCCACCCCGCTGCGCCCCGCCCGGTCACCCAAGACTCGCTGCGCGCCGCGTGGGCCCTCGACCCCGCCGTCGTCGCCGTCTGGTCTCACCCCTCGCTCGAGACCTTCCTCGTCGCCCTGCCCCGCGACCTCGCCTTCCACCTGGTGACCCGGTGCCTCGGCCCGGAGGCGCTGCGCGCTCCCTCCTCCCCGCTCTCCGACCTCGCCGAGGGGGCGCTCTCCGCCCTGGCCGCCCGCGTCGCCGTCACCCTCTGCGCCCCGTCCGCTCCGCCCACCCTGAGGGCGATCACCGACCAGCCCCACGACGCCCTCGAGGCCCTCGACGCGGCACCGCTCGTCGCCTGGGACTTTACCCTCTCCGGTAAAACCCTCTCCGGAGCCGTCACCCTGGTGCTCTGCGCCGACTCGCTCCGCCCCTCGCCTCGCCCTCCCCCGCCGGACCTCTCGCGCTTCGCCGAGGTGACGGTCCCGGTGCGCTGCGTGGCCGGGCGCGCGTGGCTCCCGACCGGCGCGGTCGCCTCCCTCGAGGCCGGTGACCGGCTGATGCTCGACGGCCTGCGGACCTCGTCCGCCGGGCTCTCGGGCGACGTCACCCTCTGCCTCGGCGCCACTCCCCCGCTGCGCCTCGACGCCGCCCTCACGGACGCCTCTCGCGTCACCGTCACCGCCCCGCTGCGAGCCCCCTGGAGCCACGCCATGAACGAGTCCACCGAAGTCCTCCGAGAGCTGCGCGTCGAGGTCACCGTCGAGATCGCGGCGCAGTCGGCCTCGCTCGAGACCCTCGCCTCCTGGGGCCCTGGCGCGGTGGTGGAGTTTCCGCAGCGCCTCGGCGAGGCCGTGGTGGTGCGCGCGGGCGGCCGCGTGGTGGCGCGGGGCGAGCTCGTCGACGTCGAGGGTCAGGTAGGGGTGCGCATCACGGAGCGGATCTGACCGCCGCCGCCGAGACCTCCACCCGCACCGAGACGGGCTGACCGCGGCGCAGCAGGTCGACGCGAAGCTCCGTGGCGTCGCGCAGCGCGGCGAGGCAGCCGACGGCTCGCTCCGGGCGGTCGATGGGCTGACCGTTGACGCGGAGGATCACGTCGCCCGGCAGCAGGTCTGCGCCCGCTCGGCGCCAGCGGCGGAGGTGCAGCGCGCTGTTGAGACGGAAGCCCACGAAGCGCCCTCCCTCGAGCACCGGCGACACGTCGACCTGGGAGAGGAAGTGCCCGAGGCCCCGGGCCACGGCGTCGACCAGCACCTGCCGGGTGAGCACCGCGGGCGAGCCGTCGTCGGCGGGCGACGGGGTCGGCGCCGTCGGGACGCGCGTGGCCTCCGACCAGTTGACCTCGTCGGGGGAGACGTCCGCCACGCGGCGCGTCGCGCAGCCGGAGAGCGCGAGCAGCGCGAGGAGCTCAGCCCTCCGCACGGAGCGCCTCCACGGCGGCGAGCACGCCCGCGTGCACCGTCTCGGCGTCGGCGTTGCCGTCGAGGTGAAGCACCCGGTCGCCCGGGAGAAACTGCTCGATGGTGTCGTAGAAGCTGGCGAGGCGACGCTGGAGGTCCTCCTCCTCGAAGAGGTCGGGCACGTTGCCCCGGTGGCGCCGACGCTCGGTGGCGGTCTCCGGCGTCACGTCCAGGATGATGGTCAGGTCGGGGCGGCGGGCGCGGCGGTTGATGGTGCGTATCCACTCGGCGACACCGGCGTCGCCGCTCACCACGCCCTGGTAGGCGATGCTGGAGGCGTCGTAGCGGTCGGTGATCACCGTCACGCCGTCCATGAGGTTGGGGATGACCTCCGCCTGGAGGTGGTCGAGCCGGTCGGCGGCGAAGAGCAGCGCCAGCGTCGACCAGCCGAGCGAGCTCGACCCGGCGGGGCCGTTCACCACCACGCGGCCGTTGATCACCTGGCGGATCAGCGCCCCGACCGGGCCGTCGGTGGGCTCGTGGGTGGTGCGCACGGGGAGGCCCCGCTTGCGCAGCGCGGCGGCGAGGAGTGAGGCCTGGGTGGTGGTCCCGGCCCCGTCGATGCCTTCGATGGCGATGAAGTGCCCTTCGATCATTGGGCCCTGATCATGGCGCGCTACGGCGCCGAGGGGCAAAGCTCTGGCAAGCGCCGACCGCGACTCCCTCCGAGGTCATGGGGGCGGAATTGTCGCCCATCGAAGTCGCGTGGTAGTGCCACTGGGACCCACGACCTTACGGAGCAGCACCATGAGCCAGGACCTCGACCGTCGACACTTCCTCACCACCGTCGCCGCAGGCACCGCCGCCGCCGTGGCGGTCACCCAGGACGCCGAAGCCCAGCACCGCACCCCCGCCACCGCGCCCGCGGCGGACTTCGCCGCGACGCGCCCGGCGGGCTTCACTCCGCTCTCCCGCCCCGGCCAGATCGTGCGGGTCAACAAGCCCGGCTCGCTGCGCCCGGGCGGCCTCTTCCCCAAGCCCGAAGACGCCCGCGCCATGGTCAACCGCGCGGTGATCGAGCTCTCCGGGCGCCCCGACCTCGCCAGCGCGTGGCGGGCGTTCATCCACCCTACCGACCGGGTGGCCATCAAGGTCAACGGCCTCGGGCTGCGCAACATGGCCTCCAACAAGGAGGTCGTCGAGGCCATCGCCGAGGGCCTCGTCGCGGCGGGCGTGCCGACCGCGAACATCGTCGTCTATGACCAGTGGGACAGCTTCCTGCGAAGCACCCGCGTGAGCACCCGCGGCCTGCCATCGGGCGTCCGCATGGTCTCGCACAACGGCACCGCGCTCGCGCCGGAGACCCGCGTCGCGTCGGGCCGCACCCAGTACGCGAGGGCCCTCATCGACGCCACGGCGGTCATCGGCGTGCCCCTCATCAAGGACCACAGCCTCTGCGGTTTTACCGGCGCCCTCAAGAACATGACCCACGGGTCGATCAAGAACCCCGAGGCCTTCCACCGCCACCTCTGCTCGCCGCAGATCGCCGAGCTCTACAACCACGACGCCATCAAGTCGCGCATGCGGCTTCACATCATGGACGGCTTCAAGGCCGTCTATCACGGCGGCCCGAGGGACAACCCCGAGCACCGCGTGGCGCTCGAGTGCGTGCTCGCCAGCACCGACCCGGTGGCCCTCGACCGCGTCGGCTCCGACATCGTCGACCAGCTCCGCGTGGCCCATCACATGGGCACCCTCGAGGCCCGCGGCCTGCCGCCCCGCTACATCGACGTGGCCGGCACCATGGGCCTCGGCGTCTCCGACCGCACCCGCATCCAGACCCGCATCGTCGCGATCTGATCGCGCGCTCCTCCCCCCTCCCGAGTTTACACAGCGCTTACGCGGCCCCCGCCGGGGCCATGATCCCCTGCCGGGCCATATGGCTCGTCGGACCTCGTGGCTCTCCCTCGCGGCGCTCGCCGCGTCTCTCCTCCTCCCATCGGTAGCGCGGGCCGATCCTCCGGCCGCCATCGACACCGGCGACACCGCCTGGCTGCTGGTCTCCTCGGCCTTCGTGCTGCTGATGACCCCCGGTCTCGCGCTCTTCTACGGCGGCATGGTGCGCAAGCGCAACGTGCTCTCGACCTTCATGTTCGTGCACTTCGCGCTGGCGATCATCACGGTGCAGTGGGTGCTCATCGGCTACTCGCTCGCCTTCGGCCGCTCGCACGCGGGCCTCATCGGCGGCTTCGACTTCGTGGGCCTCCGAGGCATGGTGGGCGCCCTCCGGGGCACCGTCCCCCATCTGGCCTTCATGGCCTTCCAGATGAAGTTCGCGATCATCACCCCGGCGCTCATCGCGGGCGCCTTCGTCGAGCGGATGCGCTTCGCCCCCTACGTGGTCTTCGCCCTCGCCTGGACCACCCTCGTCTACGACCCGGTCGCCCACTGGACCTGGGCCGACGGCGGCTGGCTCCTGCGCCTCGGCGTGCTCGACTTCGCCGGCGGAACCGTCGTCCACCTCACCGCCGGCATCGCCGCCCTGGTGTGCGCGCTGGTCATCGGCAAGCGCCGCGGATACCCTCGGGAGAAGCACCCGCCGCACAACCTCACCATGACCGTCATCGGCGGCGGATTGCTGTGGTTCGGCTGGTTCGGCTTCAACGCCGGCAGCGCCCTCAGCGCCAACGCCGTCGCGGCCCTCGCCTTCGTCACCACCCACGTCTCCGCCGCAAGCGCGGCCCTGGCGTGGGTGCTCGTCGAGTGGTGGCACCGCGGCAAGCCCACCATGCTGGGCTTCGTCTCGGGCCTGGTCGCGGGCCTCGTCGCCATCACCCCCGCGGCGGGCTACGTCTCCCCCGCGGCCTCGCTCCTCATCGGCGCCGCCTCGGGCGCCGCCTGCTACGGCGCGGTGCAGCTCAAGGAGCGCTGGCACTACGACGACTCCCTCGACGCCTTCGGGGTGCACGGCGTCGGCGGCATCCTCGGCGCGCTGCTCACCGGGGTCTTCGCGCAGAAGGCCCTCAACCCCGCAGGCGCCGACGGACTGCTCGCGGGCAACCCCGCGCAGCTCGGCAAGCAGCTCCTGGGGATCGTGGTCGTGGGCGCCTACTCGGCGCTGCTGACCTACGGGCTGCTCAAGGTGATCGACCGCACCATGGGGCTGCGCGCCGCCAAGGACGACGAGCTCGAAGGCCTCGACGCCTCGCAGCACGGCGAGTCGGGCTACGTGATGTGATCGCTCAGGGCTCCGTGAGGAGCCCGATCTCCCAGCGCTCGTCGCCCTCGCGCATGGCCTCGATGAGCTCCCTCACCCGCTGAAGAACGTCCGGCGCCGCGTCGATGGGCGCCACCCGGATGCCCACCTCCACCCGGTCGGAGAGCTCCCACACGCGAACCCCCACGACGCCGTCTACCTCGAGTACGGCCTCCTCGATGCGGCGGCTCTTGCGGGTCTGTCTTGGGTCGTGCGTGTCCATGCGGCGGCGGCTCTTCTGGGGCTGCTATGCCCCGCAGACCCCCGCTCATGCAAGAACTCCTCACCGAGCGCTTGTCTCCGCGGGCGGTCGCGAGGAATATCCGCGCCCGCCGATGGCGTTGCATCACGAGGCTCATCGCATGCGTCGACCCCTGCTCTCCGGATTGTTGCTCTCCCTAGGCCTCGGCTGCGCGTCGTCGCGCATCCCCAACACCGACGTGCCCGACACGTCTGAAAACCGCGACATCATCGCGTTCTGCGAGCGCTACCGCCGCGCCGTGGAGACCCGCGACGCCCGCGCCCTCATCGCGATGGCCTCGCCCCGCTACTTCGAGGACGGCGGCACCCCCGACGGCTCCGACGACTACGGCCTCGACGGCCTGCAGCGCCTGCTCACCGCCTGGGCCGACGAGGTCAACGAGGTGCGCTACGAGATCCGGTACCGGCGCATCGGCGTGTCGGAGTCCGACACGCGCCGGCTCAACGTCGAGTTCACCTACACAGGGAGCTACACGCTCCGCCGCCCGGCGGAGGTCGAGCCCGAGAGGCCCCGGCCCGGCCCGGCCCGGCCCGCGCCCCACCTCACCATCGACCCGGTGCGCGGCTCCGAGCGCTCTCAGCAGGGCGAGGACGTGTGGTTCCGCCGCGTGGCCGACAACCGGCTGGAGCTCGAGCGCGAGGGCGACACCATCCGCATCGTCAGCGGGATGTGAGCCCGCCGCGGCATTCCCGATTGTAGGGCCGCTCTCGCGGGTGCTAGTTTGCGCCCCGCGCGAGCGACATGGCCGGACGTGATGACCCTTCCCAGCGACCAGAGCCCCGGACCGACACGCCGCCGCTGCACGTGCAGGGCGACGAGCTGCGCCGGCTGCTCGCGGCCAGCGAGAAGCACGGCGTCCCTCCGGTCGACCTGACCACGCTGCGCTTCTCCCTGGTCGAGCTCGACCTGCTGCCGCTGGAGATCGCGAGGCGTCACCAGACCCTGAGCCTCCTGGCCAAGGGCGACCAGCTCTTCGTCGCCATGGCCAACCCCAGCGACCCGAAGACCCGCGAGGAGCTGGAGTTCGTCTGCGGCCGCAAGCTCGTCCCCTTCGCCGCCGACCCCGATCGCCTGGGGCAGCTCATCGACGCCGCCTACGACGCCCGGGCCCGCGGCGAGGAGCACCTCTTCGGCGACAACGTCCAGTCGCGCGTCCCTCCTCCGCCGCCGCTCCCCAGCGGCACCGCGCCGACGCCTCGCTCCCAGCTCCCGCTGCCGTCGCGCTCTCGCACCCTGCTGTCGCACCCGGGCGCGCCCGCCTCCGGGCGCGAGCCGAAGGAGCCGACTCCCGCGCCGGTCGCCAAGGCTTCGCCCATCCCCGAGACCGCCCCTCCGCCTCCGATGGTCTCCAGCTCGGCCCTCGTCGCCTCCCCGACGCCTCCGCCCGCGCTCTCCCTCGGCATCCGGGCGGTCTGGGTGGTCTCCGCCAACCCGCAGACCCGCGCCTCCCTCGCCCAGTCCTTCTCCAACCTCGGCCACGCGACCAGCGCCTTCGACACGGCCAGGGCCCTGCGAGCAGCCTCCGAAGACGTGCTCCCCGACGTGCTCTTCCTCGACCCGGCGCTGCCCGACGAGGACGGCCACGAGGTGATCAAATCCCTCCGCGCGGCGCCTCGCACCGCCGGGCTCGCGGTGGTCCTGCTCACCTCGGCGGCGCCCTCCTGGCGGCGCGATCGCGACCTGCGCTCGGCCCTCGGCGTCGTCGCCACGCTGTCTCCCTCGGCCACCGAGCCCGAGCTGCTCGCCCGCTTCGAGGCGGCCCTCAACCCCGCGGCCGACGACCCCGCGACCCGCACCCTCGCCCCCGCGGCCGAGGCCGCGCTCCAGGCGAGCACCGCGGCCTACCAGCAGGGCGACCTCGACGGCGCCATCCGCCACCTGCAGCGGGGCGTCGAGGTGGCGCCGCGCTCGTACCGGCTGCACTACCAGGTCGCGCTGCTGCACGGGCGCCAGGGGTCGGTGCACTCGGCCATCGCCGCGCTGGAGCGCAGCGTCGCGCTCTTCGACGGGTTCTTCCCGGCGCTCAAGAACCTCGCCGTGCTCTACGAGCGCGTGGGCTTCCGATGGTGCGCGGCAGACACCTGGGAGCGGGCGCTCTCGGTCGCTCCCGACGAGTCAACGAGAGCGCAGATCAAAGACCATCTCGGCCTCGTTGCTCCAACCCATAGAACGTGATGCCATTGTCAGCCCCTAGGCGAGAGATGCCCCGATGAACTTCGTCTGCGACAAGTGCAAGCAGAAGTACCATGTGGCCGACGAGAAGATCCGTGGCCGCGCCGTCACGCGATTCCGCTGCAAGAAGTGCGAGAACGTGATCGAGCTCCGGGGCGACGCGCTGCCGGACCCCGACGCTCCCGACGCACCCAAGCAGGCCGACGCGCCGGACTCGAGGCCGCGGCCGGCGACCATCGCCCCGAGCTCCTCGCGCCCCTCCGTGTCCCCCATCGCAGCGAGCTCGCCGCCGGGTCCTGCGGCTCCTCCGGCGCGCACCGCCGCGAGGACGAGGGCGCCCACCAGCGTGGGAGTGGCCTTCAACGCGGGCATGGCCGCGAGCGCCGCGAAGGCCGCGCCCCGCACCGCCTCGACCTCCGCGATCCTCAACGCCAGCGAGACGGGCTGGTACGCAGGCATCCGCGACCTGCCGGTCGGGCCGCTCACCCGCAAGGAGCTCATCGCCAAGGTGCAGTCCGCCGAGGTCACGCCAGACACCCTGGTCTGGCGAGAGGGCCTCGACGACTGGCGCCCGCTGCGCAACGTCGCCGAGCTCGGAGACGTCCTTCGGCTGGGTGCCCAGCGCATCTCGGGCAACCTCCTCGACGAGATGGGCCGACGCCCGCAGCCCAGCCCCCCGGTCGCCCCCGAGCGGCGGAGCGCGCAGGTGGTTCCGCTGCGGCAGCCGGCACCGGCGAGCGCCCCGGCGCTCACCCGCCCTGCGATGACCGACGACGACGAGGAGGCGACGCGCGTCACCGGCCTCGACCCCGCCATCGCCGCGCTGATCCCCCGCACCCTCGCCGCGAAGCCCGCGCCGAAGCCCGCTGCGGAGGACGAGTCCGCCGACCTGACGCTCACCGAGCCCCCGCACCCGGCGCCCTCCGCCCTGGGTCGCGACGTCTCCTTCGCGAAGCCCGCGCCGAAGATCAATCCCCCCCACGCGCCGGCCCCGAAGGCCCCTCCCCCGAAGGCCCCCTTGCGCGCCGCGCCCGCGGCCCTCGTCCAGAAGCCCGCGGCGCCTCCCCCGGAGCCCACCCCCGAGCCCGTCGTCGAGCTGGTGGCCGCGGTGCAGCCCTCGCTCACCGTCGAGTCGGCGCCCTCGCTCAAGGTCTCCTCGATCCCTCCGGCCGCCTCGGCCCTCGCGGGCGATGACGAGCTCCCCGAAGACCTCTTCGGCAAGAAGCCCTTTCCCCCGCAGTCCAACGCCCCTTCGCTGGAGTCCTTCGGGCTGTCTTCGGCCTTCTCCAGCGGCGCCCCTTCGCCCGTCTCCACGCCCGCCCCGGTGGCCGCTCCCCCTTCGGGGCAGCCCGCTCCGATGCACCTCGGCCCGATGCCCGGCCACTCGCCCACCATGCCGGGCTACGCCCAGCCCGCCGCGGTGGCCACCCCGGCGCAGAGGCCGGTCGGGCTCTCGATGCCCGTGATGGTCCTGATGGCCGGGGTGCTGGTGGTGGGGGTGTTCGGCGGCGTGCTCCTCGCGGGTCGGCTCAACCGCCCCGTGCCGCAGCCCATCCCGGCCCCGGTGCCCGTCGCCGTGCCGCAGGTGCAGCCCGCTGCGCCCTCGGTGGCGGTGGCCGAGCCCGCCCCGACGGCTCCGGAGGTCGTGCCGTCGACTCCGGCCGCCCCCGGGCCCGACGACAACGAGCCCGCCACGCCGGGCCATCCTCGCACCGCGCGTCGTCCGGGCCACGAGCCCGCGGCGGCGGCCCCTGGCATCTCGGCGGCCCAGGCCGCGGCCAACGCCCGCCTGCTCCAGCAGCTCGGCGGCACGGCCACCGGCCCGAGCGGCGGCCCGGTGAACTCGGGTCGACTGCCCACCACCCAGCCCAGCGGCGGCCCCGACAACTCCCCCGCTCCCACCGGGGCCGCGAGGGCCGGCCGTGCGATCCGCGCCTTCCAGGACAGCCGCGTGGTCAACACCTGCTGGCAGAGCCTCCTGCGCATGAACCCCTCGCTCCGCGACGCCTCGGTGCGCATCACGCTCTCCGTCAGCGGCACCGGGCGCTTCTCCAGCGCCGCCATCTCGGGCAGCCCCGACCCCCGCTTCGACACCTGCATCCGCAGTCGCCTCGCGACCATCCCCACGATCGGCGCGGGCGAGTCCTTCGACGCGCAGACCACGGTGAACCTCACCACCGGCGGCTGACCCTCTCCCCCTCCGCTCTCCCCCTTCGTCGCGTCCTCGCGGCGACCTGTGCTAAGGCCCGACGTCCAATGGAAAAGCTGGTGATCGAGGGCGGTCGGGCCCTCCACGGGGAGGTGCTGGTCTCCGGCGCCAAGAACGCCGCGCTGCCGATCCTCTGCGCGTCGCTGCTGACGGACGGGGCGTGCACCTTCCGCAACGTCCCTCGGCTGAGGGACGTGGAGACCATGGCGGCGCTGCTGCGCTTCATGGGCGCGGGCACGGACGTCACGCCGCCGGTGGTCAACGTGCGGGGCGCGTCGGTGTCCCGCCCGGAGGCGCCCTACGAGCTGGTGAAGCAGATGCGGGCCTCGGTGCTGGTGCTCGGGCCCCTGGTGGCGAGGCACGGCTACGCGAAGGTCTCGCTGCCGGGCGGGTGCGCCATCGGGGCGCGGCCCATCGACCAGCACCTGAAGGGCCTGGAGGCCATGGGGGCCACCATCAAGCTCGACCACGGCTACGTGGTGGCCGAGTGCAAGCGGCTGCACGGCGCCTCGATCGCGCTCGACATGGCCACGGTCACCGGCACCGAGAACCTGATGATGGCCGCCGCGCTGGCGAAGGGGCGCACCCAGCTCATCGGCGCCGCGAGGGAGCCGGAGATCGAGGAGCTCGCCCGGGTGCTCAACAAGATGGGCGCGAAGGTCGACGGGGCGGGCACCGACGTGATCCACATCGAGGGGGTCGAGGTGCTGCACGCCATCGACCACGCGATCATCCCCGACCGCATCGAGGCCGGGACCTTCCTGCTGGCGGTGGCGGCGACCGGGGGTGACGTGTTCGTGCGCGACGCGATCCCCGAGCACATGGAGCCGCTGCTGGCGAAGCTTCGCGCGGCGGGCGCGGAGGTGCTCCGCGAGGAGGGCGGCATCCGGGTGCGCTCGGACGGGGCCCGCTCGCTCAAGGGCGGGGACATCACCACGGCGCCGCACCCGGGCTTCCCGACGGACATGCAGGCGCAGTTCATGGCCGTGATGACCCTGGCGCGAGGCACCAGCGTGGTGACCGAGTCGGTCTTCGAGAACCGCTACATGCACGTGCCCGAGCTCAGCCGCATGGGGGCTGACATCGAGGTGCACGGGCGGGTCGCGGTGGTGAAGGGCGTCCCGGCGCTCTCTGGCGCGTCGGTGATGGCGACGGACCTCCGGGCGAGCGCCTGCCTGGTGATCGCGGGCCTCACCTCGACCGACCGCACCGAGGTGCTGCGCGTGTACCACCTCGACCGCGGCTACGAGTCGATCGAGAAGAAGCTGCGGCCGTTGGGAGCGCGCATCGAGCGGGTGCGCGGCGACGGGTGAGCCGGGCGCTGACGGTGGCCGTCCCGAAGGGGCGGCTGGCGAAGCAGCTCGCGGCCTCGCTGGCGAAGGCGGGGGTGCCCGAGGGGGCGCTCTCGGAGACCGACCGCACGCTGGTGCGAGAGGCGACGGTGGACGGGGCGCCGATGAGGTTCCTGCTGCTGAAGCCCGACGACGTGCCGACCTACGTGGAGCACGGGGCCTGCGACCTGGGCGTGGTGGGCCGCGACGTGCTGCTCGAGCGCGAGGCCGACCTGGTGCTGCCGCACGACACGGGCCTCGGCCGCTGCCGCATGGTGGTGGCCGCGCCCGACGGGTGGGCCGCGCCGCCGCTCGACCGGGCGCTGCGCGTGGCGACGAAGTACCCGCGCATCGCGCGAAGACACTTCGCGGCGCAGGGCATCGAGGTCGAGATGATCTACGTGCAGGGCTCGGTGGAGACCGCGCCGCTGGTGGGTCTGAGCGACGTGATCGTCGATCTGGTGGAGACCGGCGAGACGCTGCGGCAGAACGGGCTCTCGGTGGTGGCGGAGGTCTGCGCGGTGTCCGCCGTGGTGGTGGTCAACCGGGTGGTGTTCAAGCTGCACCGGGCGGCGGTCGAGCGCTTCATGGGGCGGCTGCCGAAGGCGTAGCCGAGGGAGGATCAGGCCTGCGTGGCGCTCCCGCACCGTCGCGGAAGCCTCGGGCCGCGCACCAGACCGGGAACGCTCCAGGCGGTGTGGTACATCCTCGGCCGGAGCGCATGGGAATGCAGCGACGATCATGGAAGGGCGCCGCGCTGTGGGCGCTGCTGGCGGGCTGCTCGTCGACGGTGCGCGGCACCGTGGCCGACGCGGGCGACGCGGGCGACGCGGGCGCCATCCACGACGCGCGCATCGACGCGGGCGACGGCCCCATGGACGCGGGAGCCCCGCCTCCGAGGGAGTGCGGATCCAACCGCGACTGCGCGGCGAACGAGGTGTGCGAGTACGAGGTGGGCTGCGGGACGACCCGTGGACGCTGCCACTCCGACGCGTGCCAGAGCCTCCCGGTGGCGCCGCAGTACTGCGGCTGTGACGGCATGACCCTCCAGCAGACGAGCGCGTGCCTGCCCGACCGGCCGTGGCGCTCGATGGGCGCGTGCCCCGGCACGCCCGACGCGGGGGTCGACGTCCCCTCGGATCGCTCCACGATGCCGCGAGACGTTCCTCGCGGGGGATGCCTCCGCGCCGCGGACTGCACCCTGTCGCCGCTCTTCCCCGACACCTTCGGCCGCGGCTGGAGCTGCATCGCGGGGCAGTGCACCTGGGAGCTGCGCGCGGGGCGCGTCTGCGAGCTCGGCGCCGACGGCTGCTTCACCTGCGACGACGACACCCCTCGAAGCTGCCCGGGGCTCGCCTGCGGCGCAGACCTCCGCCGCGAGCACATGGAGCTGGAGCGCCTCTACTGCGCGCGGGATTTCATCGCCTCGCTCGAGTCCTGCTCCGGGGGCTTCGTGCGCCTCGACGATGGCACCGTCTGCACGGTCACGGAGGCACCGACGGGCGCGATCCGCCATGTGCTCGCCTGCGGGCCCTGCGAGGTCGTGTTCACCCCGCGCTGACAGGCCGCGCGCGTCGGTAGCCCGGCGCCCCCCTCGCGGATCACACGAAGGCTGCCGGGGAGCTCAGGAGTGCGACTTGATGAAGTGGTAGACGGTGACGGTGAGGGTGGCCAGCCCGGCGCCCTTGAGCAGCAGCGCCAGCGGGTGGAGGCCCGCCTCGCGGTTCGCGCGCTGGTTGCCGATGGAGGTGCCCAGGCCCAGCAGCGCCATGCCTGCGAAGAGCCCCGCGGCCAGCATCTGGATCGTCATCGCCGACATCATCGAGGAGTCCGTGCCCGGGTTCATCGGTGCTCAGGCGTAGTGCGAGACGGGCGCGGTGACCAGCGCCAAGAGGGGGGAAGCACTACGCCGTGAGCACCTCGTGGCCGTCGCGGGTCACCAGCACCGTGTGCTCGAACTGCGCGGTCCAGCGGCCGTCGGCGGTCACGATGGTCCAGCGGTCGGCGAGCTGACGGATGTCGGGCCGGCCCAGGGTGATCATCGGCTCGATGGTGATCGCCATGCCCGCGCGCAGCCGCAGCCCCGCGCCCCGCGCTCCGGTGTGCGCCACGTGCGGCTCCATGTGCATCCGCCGCCCGATGCCGTGGCCTCCGAACTCCTCCACCACGCCGCAGCCCTCCTTCGCCGCGAGCTCCGCGATGGCCGCTCCGATGTCACCCAGCCTCGCGCCGTCGCGCACCTCGGCCACGCCCGCATCCCGGCAGCGCCTGGCCACCTCCACCACGTGCCTCGCCTCGGCGCTCACCGCCCCGATCAGGAAGGTCATGGAGGTGTCCCCGTGGAAGCCGTCGAGCTCGCTGGTGACGTCCACGTTGACGATGTCTCCCTCCGCGAGCCGGTCGTCCTCCCGGGGAATCCCGTGGCACACCACCTCGTTTCGGCTGGTGCACACCGCCGCGGGAAAGCCCTTGTATCCAAGCTGGCTGGGCCTCGCCCCTCTCGCCGCCGTGTCCTCCCGCACCCAGCGGTCGATGTCCGCGGTGCTCACCCCCGCGCGCAGGCGAGCGCCCACCGCCCTCAGCGTCTCGGCGGCGCACCGCCCCGCGCGGCGCATTCGCTCGATCTCCCTCGGTGAAAGAATCTCCACGGCCATGACGCAGCACCTCCCACGCGACCGATGGGGCGGGCCAATACCTTCTCGGTATGGCGGCGGCGCCAGAGGTTGCCGGAGCGTGCCCGCAGGGGTTAAGCCATCACACCGTGAGCCTCGACCAGCTTCGCTACTTCGTCGCCGTCGCGGAAGAAGAGAACGTCACCCGCGCCGCGCGCCGTCTGCACGTCTCCCAGCCGCCGCTCTCCCGACGCATCCGAGAGCTGGAGGGCGAGCTCGGCGCCCCGCTCTTCACCCGCACCCCGCGAGGGGTCGACCTGCTCCCCGCAGGGAGGGCGCTGCTCGAGCACGCGCGCTCCATCCTTCGCGAAGTCGATCGCAGCGTCGACGTGGTCCGAGCGACGGCGGAGCGCGACGGGTGACGGCCCCGGCGCATCCCTCGGGCTTCGACTGGTCGCGGCTCGAGCGGGTCACCGTCGATGATCCGCTGAGGGTGCTGTTCAGCGCCTGCCTGCTGGGCCATGCGACGGGTTGGGAGGGAGGCGCGTACACCGATCCCCTGGCCGTGCGCCTCGCGGGGCTGCCGCGGGTGAGGGCGATGTACTTCTGTCCCGAGAACGCCACCCTCGGGACGCCGAGGCCCCTCACCACGCTCTACGACGGCCACGGCCGCGACGTGCTCTCCGGCCGCGCCCGGGTGCTGGAGACCACCGGCAGGGACGTGACGCGGGAGATCGTCCGTGGGGCCGAGGCGATGCGCGAGGCGGCGAGACGCGGAGGCGCCGAGCTCGCGGTGATGCTCGACGTCAGCGACTCGTGCGGCAGCCACGTGGTGTACCTCGGCGCGCCGGAGGAGCACCGCTACCAGCAGGGCCCCGGCGTGGCGGCCGCGACGCTGATGGAGGCCGGGGTTCCGGTGCTTGCCCAGCGGGATTTCGCGACCCTTCAGCGGCTGATCGCGGCGCTCGACCCGGGCTTCGAGCCCGACCCGGCGGCCTTCGATTTCGTGGAGAACCCCTGGTACCGCGAGTACTTCGCCGACGGCCCCGTGGGGATCAGGCTCGGGGAGGAGAAGCCCTCCTCCGACCGGAAGTAGTCCGATGCGTGGAGCCTCGCGGCCCCGCCGGAAATGGGGCCCCATATTCGTGAATACAGGGCCCCATATTCCTCGCCTCGCTACTCCGTCACCGCGGGCGGTCGCGCCCTCGCCGCCCGGCCCGGGCGGGACGCCAGCGTGGTCTCGCCGGTGAGCGCCAGGTACGGGCGCATCCGGCGGAAGCCCACGCGCCCGATGCCCCGCACCCGGAGCAGGTCCTCCGTGTGGTTGAAGCGGTGCGCCCGCTCCCGGAGCTGAACGATCGCCGCGGCCCTCGCCGGTCCGATGCCCGGGACGCGCACCAGCTCCTCGGCGGTGGCCGTGTTGATGTTCACCACCCCTTCGCTCGACGGAGCCTCCGCCGCGGGGCGAGCGCTCGCCCGGGCAGCCGCGGTCGTCACCGTGGGAGCGGCCGCAGGAGCGCGCGGCGGGTCGGCCCAGGCCGCGGTGGTCACCAGCGTCGCCGCCAGCAGGGTCACCCAGCGGAGCGTGCGGGCGATCACTGCGCGCCCCCGTTCGTCGGCAGCGGGCGGGGCTCCGGGTCGCGCACCTGCAGCGTCCCGGAGAGCGGCAGCGCGTCGAGGCGCAGCGTGGTCGAGCCGTCGCGGTTGACCCAGGCCGAGCCGACGCGGGTCCAGATCGAGCGCGCGCCCTCGCGCTCGGTGATCATGTAGACGGCCTTGGTGTTGCGGGCGCCGGCGGTCGCGGGCTGGGACTGATCGATGTCGTGGTTCATGGCGGAGACTCCTTCGAGCGGCGCGGTTGTGGTGTGTGCGCCGGGAGGTCTCATCACCACGCGCCGTGCCATCGCCAGATGGCTTGTTTTCAAGCGCCTTGTCGGTGGCGGAGGGTGGCGGCGGGGGTGGCGGCGGGGGTGGCGGACCGCTTTACTCCGCGCGGTGCTTCGGGTATCTCCGCGCCCTCCGCCGAGCCCGATGATGGGCGGCGGTGACATCCCACGGCCGCGAATCCGCGCCGCGCGTCGACCACTCCGGGTCGGCCGCCCGCAGACCGAACGGATGGGGGAACTCAAGGACGACGATCCCAATGACCACCACGACCATCACGATCCAAGCCACCGCCCGCACCGCCAACGGCAAGGGCCCCGCCGGCCGCGTCCGCTCGGGCGGCAAGGTTCCCGCGATCATCTACGGGCCGGGCGAGAAGGGCCGCGCCATCGCGGTCGAGCCGAAGGACATCCGCGCCATCCTTCACTCGCCCCTCGGCGGCAACACGGTGGTCACCCTCACCGTCGACGGCCACTCGCAGCTCGCCCTCCTCAAGAGCTTCGACCACGACCCGATGACCCGCGGCGTCGTCCACGCCGACTTCTACAGCGTCGCCCTCGACCGCCAGATCACCGTCCAGGTGCCCTTCGTGCTCACCGGCAAGTCCAAGGGCATCGCCAACGAGGGCGGCATCCTGCGCCAGATCTACCGCTCGCTCCCGGTGGTCACCACGCCCGACAAGATCCCCGCCAAGATCGAGGCCGACATCTCCAACCTCGGCCTCGGAGAGAGCCTCCACGTCCGCGAGCTCGTCCTCCCGGAGGGCGTCTCCATCAAGCTCGACGCCAGCCAGACCATCGTCTCGATCGTCGCGCCGGAGAAGGACACCGAGGCCGCCAAGGCCGCCGCCGCCCCCGAGGCCGCCGCCAAGGGCGCCGCTCCCGCCAAGGGCGCTGCTCCCGCCAAGGACGCCAAGGCCGCCGCTCCCGCCAAGAAGAAGTAACTCCCTCCCCCCCCTCTGGTGCCCTCATGGCGCACCTCGCCCTCGTCACCCCCTACCTCCCGGCGCCCGACAACACCGGCGGGCGCATCCGCATGCACCGGCTCGCGCGCGCCCTCGCCGGCGTCGCGAGCGTCGACCTCTTCGCCCGGGTCTTCCCCATCGAGCTCACCGCGGACATCGGTCCGGCCCTCGCGGATTACCATGCGGTGTATCTCCGGGGCGCCGACCTGGGCGCCTGGCGCCTCGCCCTGGAGAGCCGACGGGTGCGAGAGGCCTCGCCGCTGCGCCTCGCCCGCGACCTGCGCGCGGCCCACGCCCTCCGCCCCTACGACGCCGTCATCGCCTGCCACTGCTACGCGGCGGCCACGGCGCGCTCGCTGGGAGCGGAGGTTCCGCTGGTGGTCGACGAGCACAACATCGAGAGCCGGTACGCGCGGCGGATGAGCCCCGGCGACGCTACCGAGCACGCCCGGCTGGAGCGCTGGGAGCGAGCGCGATGGCGCGACGCCGCGCTGGTCACCGCCGTCACCGAGGGGGACGCGGAGGTGATCCGCGGGCACCGCGACGGGCCGACGGTGGTGGTCGCCAACGGGGCCGACGCCTCGCGGCTGCCCTACCGCGCGCCCTCCGAGCGCAGCGCCCGCTCGCTGCTCTTCATCGGCGCCATGAGCCATCCGCCCAACGTCGCCGCGGCGGTGCGCCTCGCCCGAGAGGTGCTCCCCCGGGTGAGGGAGGCCCACCCCGACGCGACGCTGGTGCTCTGCGGCCGCGCCCCCGACGCGACCGTGCGCTCGCTCGCCTCGGAGCACGTCACCGTCACCGGGACGGTCGCCGACACGCGCCCCTTCCTCGACGCCGCGGGCTGCTACGTCAACGCCCTCACTGACGGCGAGGGGTCGAGCCTCAAGCTGCCTGAGGCCATGGCCTCGGGCGTCCCGGTGGTGAGCACCGCGGTCGGTGCGCGAGGCTTCGACGTGGCCCACGGCCGGGAGCTCCTCCTCGCCGCCGACGACCCGATGGCCCTCGCCTCCGGCGCGCTCTCCTGCTTCGCCGACCTCCGCGCCGCCGACGCCCGCGCCGCCCGCGCCCGCGCCTTCGCCGAGACCCTCGACTGGACCCTCCTCGGCGACCGCTTCGCCCGCGCCGTCCTCGGGGTGCTGCGATGACCCCTCCCTGCCCTCGCTGTCGCCTCCCCGCCCCCACCCGCTTCACCGTGCGAGGCCACGACATCCACCGCTGCGACCGCTGCGACCTGGAGTTCGTCTGGCCCACGCCCTCCCCCGAGGCGCTCGCCTCGGTTTACACCAGCGGGTATTTCCAGGGCGGCGGCGCGGGCTACGACGACTACTTCACCCGGGAGCGGGAGCAGGTCGCTCGCAAGAGCCGCGCTCGCCTCTCGGCGCTGAAGGAGCTCGGCGTCACCCGGGGCAGGCTCTTCGACCTGGGCTGCGCGGCGGGCTACTTCCTCGGCCACGCGAGAGACGCGGGCTTCACCGTCGCGGGCGCAGAGCCCTCCCCCGAGGCCCTCTCGGCCATGGACCCTTCCCTCCGAGCGAGCGTGGTCCCCTCGCTGGAGGCGCTCCCCGACGAGGCCCGCTTCGAGGTCATCACCGCGTGGGACGTGCTCGAACACCTCCCTGATCCCGACGCCACGCTTCGCTCCCTCCGCGCGCGGCTCACGCCCGATGGGGTGCTGGCGGTGGTGATCCCTGTGATCGGCAGCAGCACCACGCGACTCGCCCCCGCCCTCTGGGATCAATACAAACCCCCGGAGCACCTGTGGTTCTGGAGCGCCAGGGCGATGCGCTCGCTGCTCTCCGACCATGGTCTACGGGTGCTGCGAGAGGACGTCGCCTGGAGCCGACCCTCGCGCTTCGTCGACCCCGACGGGACCTCCCGCGCGCCCCTCGTTCGCCTCGCCCGCTCGATCGACGCGCTGGCCCACCGGGCGATCACCGCCGTGGCGGGTCCTCAGCTCGTCACCGACTCGGTCGCGTTCTATGCGCGGGCGGAGCGCCCATGAAGCTCGTCCAGCTCGTCCCCTCGGTGGATCTCGGCGGCGCCGAGGCGGTCGCGGAGATGCTCGACGCCCTCGCCTCGAGCCACGGCCACGCCTCGTCCATCGACCTGCCCTTCGCGCGCTCGCTCCCTCCGCCTCGCTCGCTTCCCACACACCGCTGGCTGCGCTGGTCGCTGCGCCCACGCGTCGCCGAGCTCTTCCACGCCCACCTCGCGTGGCCCGATCGCCTCGGCGCCGCGCTCCTCGCCGCCCGAGGGCGCCCGCTGGTGGTCACCTTCCACCTGCTCCCTCGCGAGGGCGCCTCGTGGCCCCGCGACCGGGTCACCGGCCTCGACGCGCGCACCATGATCCGCCTCGCCGCGGTGCGCGCCCACACCGTCTGGATCGCCCTGTCGCACCACGACGCCGCCCGCCTCGGGGAGCTCGGGCTGCGCGCCAGGGTGATCCGCAACGCGCCGCCGCCGCCTCGCGCGGCCACGCAGCCCTTCGAGTGGCCCGATGGGGTCGTGGCTCTCGCCTCGGTGGGGCGCCTCGACCCGCAGAAGGGCTTCGACCGGATGCTCCGGGCCCTCGCCCACCCTTCGCTCTCCGAGCGCCCCTGGCACTGGGTCATCGCGGGAGAAGGACCCGCGCGGGCCGACCTCACCGCGCTCAGGGACTCGCTCGGTTTACGCGATCGGGTAAGCCTCCCAGGGCTACGGCCACCGATGGACGTGTTCACCGGCGCCCGGTGGGTGCTCGCTCCGAGCCGAAGCGAGGGGATGCCGTTGGTCCCGCTGGAGGCGATGGAGGCGGGGGTGCCGGTGCTGGCCTCGGACATCGGGGCGCACCGCGAGCTCTTCTCCGAGGCATCGGGATCGCTGCTCCCGGAGGACGATTCTCGCTGGCCCGAGGCTCTGGGTGGGCTCTTCGACGAGGGCGCCCGGGAGGCGTCGAGGGCGGCGCAGCGGGCGGCGCTGGGAGACGATCCCCGCGAGGGGTACTGGCGACAAACGCTCCTGTGCTACGACGCGGCGCGCACCTGATGGGCCTCGTGTACCGACCCAACCCGGTTCCGTATCGGCCGCATCGCGCGAGCTGGCGGCAGCCGCTGCACCTCCACCTCGCGCCCCTCTGGGACGCGCTCACCCGGGAGCTTGCCGGGCTCCACGGTCGGGTGATCGACGTCGGCTGCGGGCACAAGCCCTATGCGCCGATGATGGGCCGCGCGGTGAGCGAGTACGTCGGGGTCGATCGAGAGGGGCCGCACGCGACGCCCGACGTGGTGGGAGACGCCTCGCAGCTGCCCTTCCCCGATGGGCACTTCGACGCGGGGGTGTCGTTCCAGGTCTTCGAGCACGTGCGAGACCCGCTGGGCTGCGTGAGGGAGCTCGCCCGCGTGGTGAAGCCCGGAGGGACGGTGCTCTTCACGGTGCCGGGGGTGTGGCCCGCGCACGAGGTTCCGCACGACCACTGGCGCTACACGCGCAACGGGCTCGAGGCGCTGCTGGTCGACGCGGGCCTGGTCGAGGGGCGGCTCACCGCGCTGGGCGGCCTCTGGTCGGCGCTGGGGCAGATGGCCAACCTGGAGCTCGACAAGCGCTGGTGGGCGCGGGCGCTCATCCCGTGGGTCAACCTGGGCGCGAGGGCGCTCGAGCCGACGGCGCGCGAGGAGCTCGTCCTCAACTGGCTCGTGGTCGCAAGACGCCCCTGATGGACCCGCAGGCCTCGTCGCTGTCCCGGAGGATCCTGCGCGAGACCACCCGCTTCGCGGGCATCCAGGTGATCAGCGCGCTGCTGCTCGCCGGGAGCAACCTGATCCTGGCGAGGCTGCTCGAGCCGCACGCCTTCGGCGCCTACGCCATCGGGACCTTCTTCCTTGGACTCGGCGGCCTGCTCGGCGACGGCGGCCTCGGGGCGGCGCTGCTCCGCTACAAGGGCGAGGTCTCCGACGAGTCGTACCGCACCACGCTGACCTTCCTCTTCGCGCTGGGCGCCGGGCTGGCGCTGACCTTCTTCCTGTCGACGCCGCTCATCGCGGCGCGCTGGCACCTCAGCACCTCGGAGGCCGCGGTGCTTCGCTCGATGGCGGTGCTCTTCCTGGTGGGCCCGCTGCGCTCGGTGCCGTACATCCGCATGGAGCGCGAGCTACGCTTCTCACGCATCGCGGGCATCGAGATCGCGGCCACGGCCACGCGTCAGCTGGTGACGGTGGTGCTCGCCTGGAAGCTCGGAGGGATGCGCGCCCTCGCGGGAGGCCAGCTCGCCGGGGCGCTGGTGCAGCTCGCGCTCGCGTGGAGGTCGGCTCCGGGCTGGCCCGGGGTCGGCATCTCCCGGAGGGTGCTGCGCGCCACGCTGGGCGAAGGCGTGCCGGTGCAGGCGCTGGCGATCGCGGCCTTCTTCAAGGACAACCTCTCGGCGGCGCTGCTCGGGTCGCTGATGGGTCCGGCCGCGGTGGGGCAGTTCGACTTCGGGCTGAAGTACGCTGCGCTCCCGGTGCAGGCCGTCAACGCGCTCTCCCGGGTGCAGCTCCCGGTGTACGCCCGCTTCGACGCGAAGGACCCGCAGCTCTACCAGGCCTTCGTGGGGGCCACGCGCACGGCGCTGCTGCTGGGCATTCCCCTGCTGGTGGCGCTCTCCGTGGGCGCGAGGGCCATCGTCCCCTGGCTCTACGCCCCGCGCTGGATCGACTCCATCCCGGTGGTGCACGGCATCCTGGTCAACATGGCCTTCGGCCTGGTGGCGGGCCCGCTCTTCACGCTGCTCCAGGGTCAGGGTCGCGGGGGCCTCGCGCTGCGCATCTTCGTCGGGTGGACGGCCACGACCTGGGCGCTGGTGCTGGGCGTCTGGCATTACCAGCTGAGCGCCGTGGCGTGGGCGTACAGCGCCGTGACGGCGCCGGTGGTGCTCTGGCTCATCGGATGGGCGGGGCGGCACCTGGGGCGCCCGTTGTGGGGCGCCTACGTGGGTCCGCTCGCGGCGGGCCTCGCGGCGTGGGGGATGGTGCTGCCAGGCACGCCGGGTCCGCTGGCGCGCGCGGGGCTGGCGGTGGTGGTCTACGTGGCGGTGCTCGCGGTGATCGAGGGGCGGCGGCCGCTGGAGGACCTGCGCGCCTGGGTGGCGGCGCTGCGGTAGTGTGGCGGGGCCATGACCCGTCACTTCAATACCGGCGGGGTGTGTCTTCCGTCGGTCCACTACATGCTGCCGCCCGAGCGGCGCCTGCCCGAGGTGCGGGGCCTGGTCGATCAGATGGCGTATTTCATCCTGCACGCGCCGCGGCAGGTGGGGAAGACCACGGCGCTGACGGCGATGGCCCGCTCGCTCACGGAGGAGGGTCGCTACGCCGCCGTGCTGGTGTCGATGGAGGTCGGGGTGCCTCACGGCGACGACATCGGGGCGGCGGAAGACGCCATCCTGGAGGCGTGGCGGACTTCGATCGAGGTCGCGCTGCCGCCCGAGCTCCACCCGCCGCCGTGGCCCGACGCGTCCCCTGGGTTCCGCATCCACAGCGCGTTGCACGCGTGGGCGAAGGCGTCGCCGCGACCGCTGGTGGTCTTCCTCGACGAGATCGATGCGCTCCGCGACCAGACGCTCCTCGCGGTGCTGCGGCAGCTCCGCGACGGACACCGCCTTCGGCCGACGGGCTTCCCGTGGTCGCTTGCCCTGGTGGGCCTGCGCGACGTGCGCGACTACAAGGTCGCCTCCGGGGGGAGCGAGCTGCTTCACACCGCGTCGCCCTTCAACATCAAGGTGCGCTCGCTCACCATGCGGTCGTTCACCGAGCCCGAGGTGGCCGAGCTCTACGACCAGCACGCGGTAGAGACCGGTCAGCGCTTCGAGCCCGCCGCGGTCGCCCTCGTCTTCGCGCTTAGCCGGGGTCAACCCTGGCTCGTGAACGCCCTCGCCTACGTCGCGACCACGGAGCTCAGGCCCGACCGCGCCGAGACGATCAGCGAATCTGACGTCGGGCGCGCGCGAGACCTCATCGTCGAGCGGCAGGAGACGCACCTGGACTCGCTCGCCGAGAGGCTGCGTGACCCGCGGGTGCGTGCGGTCATCGAGCCGATGATCCTCGGCGATCAGCTCGCTTCGGCCTCACCCGACGACCTGCGCTTCGTCCTCGACCTCGGGCTCGTCGTGCAGTCGAGCGATGGCGCCATCGAGATCGCCAACCCCATCTACCGCGAGATCGTGATGCGCTCGCTCACGACCTACGTGCGCGCCTCGCTCCCGCGGCTCGCTCCATCGTGGCTGGGGGAGAGCGGGGCGATCGACTGGACGCGGCTGCGGGAGGTGTTCGTCGCGTTCTGGTTGCAGAACGGCGAGGCGCTGCTGGGCAGCTCGCCATACAACGAGGCCGCGGCGCATCTGGTGCTGATGGCGTTTCTGCACCGCATCGTGAACGGCGGAGGTCGGGTCGACCGTGAGCTCGCGATCGGGTCGAAGCGGTTGGACCTGTGCGTCGAGTACAGGGGCGACCGGCTCGGTGTGGAGGTGAAGACGTGGCGCGACTCCGACAAGCGCGCGGACCCGGCCGACGCGGGTGTCGATCAGCTCGACGAATACCTCGCGAGCATCGGGACGAAGCGCGGCTGGCTGGTGCGATTCGACCAGCGCTCGGGGCAGCCCGAGCTGCCAGAGCGACTGAAGCTCGAAGAGGTCACGACGGCCCGGGGAAACGCGGTGACGAAGATTCTGTTGTAACGAACAGAGGAGCCGACTGTGACGGTGTGGGCGATCACAACCGCACGGAGGGAAAGCCCGGATGGGCTCTTCGACTGATGATCAGCGCCGTGTGAAGCACACCTCGCCACGTCGCTGGCGAAGATTGCTCAGGCCGTGAGCGCGGAGCGAACGACCTGAGGCCGTGGTTGACTCGGGCCCGACCCGGGGGTGAGGTACCGGCGATGGCCGACGAGCAGCAACCGAGCGTGGACCTATTGATCCTGACGTCGAAGCAGAGCGACTACGACGGCGTCGAGCTGTCGTTCAATGACGTGGAGGTTCGCGATCATCCGACCGGCCGATTGTGGCGCCATGCGACGTGGACGTCGCGTGACGGTAGACCGTTGTCCATCGCCATCGCTATGGTGCTGCCGGGCGACACGCAGAAGTTCACCTGGATGGTTCAACAGGTCCGTCCTCGGCTGATCGTCCATGTCGGCGTCGCCATCAGAGCCTCCTGGGCCTCGTCCGACGACGTACGGGTGGTGACGAGGGTCGTGGAAACGGACCCTCGTCCCGGAGCGGACGAGAGCGTGTCGTTGCCAATACAGGATGGACAACCCTTCGAGGCACTTCGACTGGCGCTGGCCGAGTTCGCGTCGACGGCGCCGTGGGCGCTCGGTGAGCCGCTTCGAGCCTCCTGTGGCGACCTGCTTGTGTCGTCGAAGGCAGCCCCGTCGGAAGACGAGCTCACGATGTGGGGCATCAATGTCTGTGATCGAAGCTACGGCCTTGAAGACCTTCTGCGTGAATCGCATAGCGCGCCGCTGATCGTCGTTCGAGGCGTCGTCCGGAGAGCGTTTGACCCCCCCTTCGTACGCCACGCACGTAAAGCGGCAGTCAGGTTCGCCACGGAGTTCGCGGTGCACTTCCGCGACAAGCTGCGCCTGTCACCGCCCACACGGCCATCTCTCCCGCCTCACCCTCCGGCGTCCGTATCCGCCTCACCACATGCCAACGATCTCTTCCGCGAGGCAGTGGTGAGCGAGGTCTCCATCCGAGGCTTCAAGAGCATCGTCGACTTGACCGTCGATCTCTCTCGCAACCCCGAATCCGAGGGTCACTGGACGTGCCTCGCCGGTGTGAACGGCGCCGGGAAGAGCGCCACCCAGCAGGCGCTCGTGCTCGCACTCCTCGGGCCCCGCTACGCCCCTGAATTGGGCGGCGCCTGGCTCCGTCGCATGCGCCGCACCGATGGCAGCTCTACCTCGGACGCTGTGCTCCGAGCCTCTCTCCGCGAAGACAGCGACGACACCCATCTTACTCTCCCGATCACCGACAACGGCATCGATCTCGGCACACTCTCCAAGAAGGAGAGCATCTCGCTCCCTGGCCTCTGGGACCTCCGCGCCCGCAACCAGCTCCTCCTCGCCTACGGCCCAGGCCGCAACCTGTCAGAGCACGACGACAACCGGCACCGCAACAAGAGCCGCGAGGTGCAACGGGTGATGACCCTCTTCGACCCTCTCACGCAGGTGACGGGCGCCGAGGCCTTCCTCCGCGGCCGGATGCTCGCGCCCGCCGTGAAGCTCGCGCATCAGCTCCTCGCAACCGTGCTCGATGGCATGCCCATCACGGTGACGTCGAGCGATGCTGCCCTTCAGTTCAAGATGGGCGACGCGCTGTTGGACCCCGTCGACCTGCCCGACGGCTTCCGCGCCACCATCGCCTGGATCGTCGACCTGTGCGCCGCCTGGAGCGAGTTCGACGTCAAGGCGGCCGCCACTGGCGATCTGTCGAGGCTCCGCGCGCTGGTGGTGATCGACGAGATCGACCTGCACCTGCACCCGAGGCTCCAAAGGGAGCTGGTTCCGAGGCTGCGCAAGTTGCTGCCGCGCGTGCAGTGGATCGTGAGCACGCACTCGCCGCTGGTGCTCGCCAGCTTCGATCGGCGCGAGATCGTGATGCTCGAAAACGACGAGCACGGCCGCGTTCGCCAGCGCGAAGTCGATCGGCAGGTGTCGGGCCTGACCATCGACGAGGTGTACCGATGGCTGATGGAGACCGAGCCCCGCAGCGTCGCGCTGTTGGAGAAGGCCGCGGCGGCGGATGAGTCGCCGGAGGCCGCGCGCGAGTACGCCTTGCTGTTGGGGCAGTCGCCCGAGCACAGCGAGGACGACGTGCGACGAGCCTACGCTGCCCGCGCTGAGCGACTGCGTCAGCGCCAGGCGGCGGGGATACGGGAGTCCACCTCACGCCCCACGAGAGACGACGGAGAGCCTGAGACGTGAGGCGGCTGCGACGCCCGGCGGTCGTTCCGCCGACACTCGCGGACAAAGGAATCCGTGAGCGCGATCTGCTGGTCATGCAGCCCGCGCGACGCTCCAAGCCGGCGTCGCACTGGACCGAGCCCGACGTGCGCGGCGCCCTGCGCGCGATGCAGGGATGGGTGTGTGCCTATTGCCTGAAGGATCTCGCGGATGGCGACGAAGTCGAGCACTTCCGCCCGAAGGCCCAATCCCTCTACTGGTGGCTCGCGTACGAGTTCACCAACTACTTCCTGGCGTGCCACGGCTGCAATTCACCAACGAACAAGGGCACGCGCTTCCCGATCGAAGAGGGAAGCGCCCGGGTCGTCTACGAGACCCGCGACACGCTCGACGCCGAGGGGCGACTGTTTGCAGACCCGTCGCTTGATCCTGTCGACGAGTGGTTTCACGTCGACCTGTTTCGGCTGGATGGCCTCATCAAGCTGGAGGTGCGGCCCCAGGTTGTACGCGGAACTGTTGACCGGACGCGCGCGCAGCGCACCATCGACGACCTGCGGCTCAACCTCGACCCGGACGTTACGCAGCCGAGACACCGCGCATTCGTCGATGCGAGCAAGCTGCACGAACGCAACGACATCCTGGAGCTACGGCGCCGCGCGAGCAGGTTTCAGCCACAAGGGCTGACCTACTTGGCCTACCTCAAGGACTTCCTCCCGGAGGTATCCTTGCCGACGTCCGACGAGGAGCTCAGTTGGTTCCTCGCCGAGGTCAACAGAAAGGTCACGGAGTACGACCGCTTGTGTCGCGATGGTCAGGCAGACCGGCAGAGTGATCGCCGGTTCGAGGAGATCCTGTGGATGCTCGCCGCATTCTGGGTCGACCCTCCGGCGCTCGACGTGTCGCGCATTGAGGCGTGGATGGATGGTCACGGTTTCATCGCACTGGTCGGTCCACTGCGGGACCGACTGCTCCCCTCCGCGATGCTGCCGCGCGATACCCGCCGCCCATGATCGTCGAGACGTCGAAGCCTGACGCCTTCTGTGAGACCGCGCTCGCGGTGCCGCTCGCTTTCCGGCTCATCGGGAAAGCAACGCGGCACCTTCGCTGACACCGATCGCCGACATGGGCGGACGCCGTCACTCGACTCGCACGTAGGCGCGGCGATACCGAACCCCGGTGACGGTCGGGGGGAACGACAAGCCGGCATCGCCGACGATCGCGTCTGGACGAAGCGAAGGGTGCGAATACGACATCCGATGGCCGCACGGAATCCTGACGTGTCCGTCGGGTGTGACCTCCGTATCGACCCGTACGCAGTCGGGCTCCGGTCGATCGCTCGTCGGGGTGCAGGTCCAATCTGGCGGGCAGCGCTCCCGCGTGCCCCAACGCTCGGCCGCACACGCGTAGGCCGTGATCCGCGGCACGCGGCGCGGATCGACCACGACGTCCGGGACGACGGCGCTCCAGCTCGTCTCCGACATCTCGGAGGTTACCAGGAAGGGAGAGTGCGGCGGACTCCGCCTCACGGTCGTCCGCTCCTCGTTGCACCCGAGCTCGATCACCGTCCCGCCTCCAGGCCCCGGGCGGCCGATCGGACGCGCGCATCCGATCGCTACGACGAGCACCAGCATCGATCGCATCACCAGTGGTTGCCTCGATTGAAACGATACACGGGGCCGGCGTGACCCGTTGCGCCGCTCGACGCGGAAGTGACCTCGCGTGGAACCGGCGTCGCCTCGACGGGCCCATGAGCCGACTCCCTCCCCGGTGCCGGCGCTTCACGACGTCGCCCGATGGGCTCGACACCGGAGCCCCGCCCGGAGAACTCTCTCCCGCACCGATGTCCATGTACCTCCCGCGAACCTTCGCCGTGTCCGCGCCCGCGCACCTCCGGCGCTTCCTCGATGAGCACCCCTTCGCGGCGATCCTCGCGGCGCACGACGGGGACGTCGCGGTCGCACACGCGCCCTTCCTGCTCGACCCCGGCGAGACCGTCGGGCGCGTGCGGCTGCACCTCGCCCGCGCCAACCCGATGGCAGCGCTGGCCGTGGAGGGCGCTGGCCTCACGCTGCTCGTGCAGGGCCCCGACGCGTACGTCTCCGCCGCCTGGTACGGCGAGCCGTCTCGGCAGGTCCCCACGTGGAACTACGCTGTGGTGCGCCTGCGCGTTCGGGTCGAGCGGCGGCTCGAGGGCGATGCGCTCCGCGACCTGCTCGGCGAGATCGCGGCCCGCTTCGAGGGCGACGATCCGGCCTGGAGCCTCGCGACGCTCTCCCCGGAGGCGCTCGCCGCGATGCTCCCGCACATCATCGGCCTCTCGCTCGTCGTCGAGGAGGCCGAGGGGAAGTTCAAGGTGTCGCAGAACCGCAGCCACGACGACCAGGCCCGCGTCGCGTCGGCGCTCACCGACCGCGGTCGCCCCGACGACCTCGCGCTCGCTCGCTGGATGCACGCGCTGGGCGTCTCGTGACCCCGCCGGGCCTCAGCCCGAGCCCATCGGTCGACCGGCTCCTCGTCGCGCGCCTTCTTCGCCGACGAGCTGACGCTCGCACCCCTTCCCCCTCCAACGCCTGACGATCGCCCTTGGCGTCGCGCGCGCGGCGATGCAAAGGTCGCCGCCCTCCGCCATGCAGGACACACCTCCCTTCGCCCACGTCGACCGCGCCGCCTTCGCCCGTGACCTCGACGCCGCCCGCGCCGAGCTCGACTCCGCCCCGGACGACCTCGCCCACCTCCGCCGCATGGAGCGCTGGGGCCGCGCCTGCACCGCCGTCGGATACGCCACCGCGTGGATCGGTCCCAACCCGGTGTCGATGTTTGCGATGAGCACCGGGAGCGTGGCGCGCTGGGCCATCGTGGCGCACCACGTGGTGCACAAGGGCTATGACAAGGTCGAGGGGACGCCGTCCCGGCTGACGAGCGCGGGCTTCGCGTCGGGTCGGCGCCGGCTGCTCGACTGGTTCGACTGGATGCTCCCCGAGGCGTGGCGCCTGGAGCACAACACCCTCCACCACTATCACACGGGTGAGACGCTCGACCCCGACCTGGTGGAGGAGAACCTCCGGGCGGTGCGCGACGCGTCGCTGCCGCTCGCGGTGAAATACGCCGTGGTGGGCTTCTACGCGCTGACGTGGAAGTTCACGTACTACGCGCCCAACACCTGGCAGGTGATGCGCCGCGCGGAGCGTTGTCGGGAGTCGGGGCAGGCGCCCGCTCCGAAGAAGATCGCCACCGGGACGGAGTCCTACCTGGCGGTCTACAACCCCTTCACCGCGGACGGTCGGCGATATCTGAAGGAGTGCGCGCTGCCCTATGGATTGGGGCGCTTCGTGGTGATCCCGGCGCTCTACTCCCCATTGGGACCGTGGGCGGTGGCGAGCGTCTGGGTGAACTCGGTTGGAGCGGAGCTGCTCAACAACCTCCACTCGTTTGCGATCATCGCCCCCAACCACGCGGGCGAGGACGTGTGGCGCTTCGAGGGTCCGGCTCGGGAGCGAGGGGAGTTCTACCTCCGGCAGGTCGCGGGCTCGGTGAACTATCACACGGGCCACCCGGTGGGCGATTTCCTCCAAGGGTATCTCAACTACCAGATCGAGCATCATCTCTGGCCCGACCTGCCCGCGAAGGCCTACCAGCGGCTGCAGCCGAGGGTGAAGGCGATCTGCGAGAAGCACGGCGTCCCCTATGTGCAGGAGGGCCTCCACAAGCGGGTGAAGAAGCTTGTCGACATCATGGTGGGGAGAGCCTCCATGAAGAGAGCGCCGTCGGCGGTGCGCGCTACGAGGGACGAGGAGTCGCGCCAGGAGGCCGAGCGCGCCGCTGGGTAGAGCCGGGAGCCCGTTGATGCTGGTTGGTTGTCCGCTGTGGCTTATGGATGGGTGGCACCACGCAAGACGCCACAACCGACAACCAGCTCTTGCTACCGGGTCACCACGATCGCCACGCCCGCCACGGCCAGCGCCGCGCCGATCCAGCGGCGCCTCGGGATGCGCTCCCCCATCGCCCTCGACATCACCATCAGCACGATGGCTCCGGTCTGGTTGAGCAGCGCCGCGCGAGAGACCGTCCCGTACTTCATCCCGCCGAGCCAGAGCAGCATCGACACATAGGTCGCCAGCACCGTCGCCGGCACCGCCAGCCGCCACGCGGGCTGCGGCTTGAACAGCGCCAGCGCCTCCCTCCCCTTGCCCCGCGCGAGCTGCACCGCGAAGAGCGCCGTCGAGCCCGCCAGCAGGCGCACCGTCGTCGCCTCGACCAGGCCGCTTCGACCCAGCGCGGGCTTCGCCAGCACCACGCCCACCGCCGTCGTCATCACGCCGCCAAGCACCAGCGCAAGGCCCCGGCGGTCGACCTTCACCTCGCCGCTCGACTGCCACACCACCAGCGCGAGGCCCAGCAGCACCAGCGGGGCGCCCCAGAGGAAGCCCGCCCGCGGCACCTCGCTCAGCCACACCGTCGAGATCAGGATCACCGTCGGCGAGTACGCGCAGTCCGCCACCGCGGCCACGGCGGCGTCCACCCGGCGCAAGCCCGCCAGGAAGATCGAGTCGGCGACCGCGAGGCCCAGCACGCCGCTCCCGGCGAGGCAGAGCCAGTCGAGGGCGCTGCGGTGGAGGTCGAAGCGCAGCCCCGCCACGGCCATGGTGAGCAGCAGCAGCACCGCGGCCACGGCGTTCTTGAAGAGGTTGAGCGAGACCGGGTGCACGTCGCCCAGGCGGCGGAAGAGCATCACCGCGGCGGCCCACACCACCGCGCAGCCGAGGGCCATCGCATCGCCGATCCAGTGGGGCATTGAGGGGGGGGCGCTCTATACCCGAACGCCCGCGGGTCGCTACCAGGCCCCGACGATCTGTACGCCGTGGAGCGAGGGGGCGAGCTGCCAGCGGGCCACCGGGCGGTCGCGCCACCGGGCAGCGCGCGTGGGAATGGTGAGGATGCTCAGCTCGCCGCCGATGAGGTCGGACCCGAAGGCGAGGGCGGCGGAGAGCGGGCGGTCGTAGCCGATCCAGAGCACGAGGCCCGCGGTGACGGCGACGACGGCGACGCCGACGTGGTTGTACCAGGCGCGCGCGGAGTTCTCGGCCTCGGCCGCGCGGCCGATGGCGGCGTCGAGATTGCCGGTGCGGTGCGCCTCCTCGGCGGCCCTCCACACCCGCGGAACCGGCGTGAGCACCATCCCCCCGACGCCGAGCCAGGTGGTGACGGCGCCCACGGCCGCGTCGACGCGGAGCCCCGGGTCATGGAGCGTGAGCGCAAGCGTGGTCTGCGCCACGGCCGTGACCGAGTACGCGACGGTCAGGGTCCAGAACCACAGCCGGGCGTGCGAGGCGTCGCGGTCGAGGAGGGCGACGCGAGGGTCGACCGGGTCGGCGTGCGCCGCGAGGGGGGCGGCCGAGAGCGCGAGGCAGAGGGCGATCACGGCGCGCATCGAAGCGACGAGTACCACGACCCGCCTCACCCCCGCTGCACGCCCACTCCGCCGGCCAGCGCCAGCAGCCCGTCGGCGATCACGCCCGCCGCGTCGGGCCTCGCGCTCGCCCACGCCGCGGCGCCCATCGCCTGCAGCGCGTCACCATCCCTCAGCACCGCGCCCATCTGCGCGGCCAGTCGCTCGGGCGTCAGCTCGCGTTGCGCGATCCACTTCGCGGCCCCGCGCGCGGCCATGGCCTCGGCGTTCTTGCGCTGGTGGTCGTCGGCCGCCGTGGGCAGCGGGATGTACACCGCCGGGCGCCCCAGCACCCCGAGCTCCGCCACGGTCATCGCCCCCGCGCGGCACACCACCAGCGACGACTGCGCCATCACCGTCGCCACGTCCTCGATGAAGGCCACCACCTCCGCCTCCTGCCCCTTCGCCGCGTAGGCCGCCGCCACCGCGTCCCGCTCCGAGGCGCCCGTCTGGTGCGTGACCTTCACCGCCAGCCCGCCCGCCCGTAGCTGCGCCACCGCCTCGGGCATCACCGCGTTGATCGCCCTCGCCCCCTGGCTGCCTCCCAGCACCAGCACCGACACGTCCCCGCCCACCGGGACCGCCGAGGCCATGCGCGCCAGGAAGGCCCGGCGCACGGGCGATCCGGTGACCACGCCCACCCCCGAGGGGAAGGCCGAGAGCGTCTCCTCGTGCGTCACGAAGGCGCGCTTTACCACCCTCGATAAGATCCGGTTGGTCATCCCGGGCACGGCGTTGGGCTCCAGCACCGCCGTCGGGATGCGCATCGCCGCGGCCATGGCCACGATCGGTCCGCCCGCGTAGCCGCCGACGCCCAGCACCACGTGGGGGCGCTCCCGGCGCAGCACCCGCCACGCCTGCGCCGCCGCCGGGGGGAGCTTCGCCAGCGCCTCGACGAGCTTGCGGCCGCGCACCCCGTTGAGGCCCGAGAGATCCATCGCCTCGAAGCGCCACGGGGTGGTGGGCAGCACGCGCGCCTCGATGCCCCGGGAGGTGCCGACCCAGCAGACGGAGAGGTCGCGGGTGCGGCGGTCGAGCGCGTCGGCGACGGCGATGCCCGGGAAGACGTGGCCTCCCGTTCCGCCGCCCGCGACCATGAAGCGAAGGGCCTCCACGCGGCGCCGTTGGCTCCTATGCCGCCTTCGCGGAGCGGGAGACCGACAGGAGGATCCCGATGGCCGCGAGGTCGATGATGAGCGAGCTGCCGCCGTAGGAGATGAAGGGGAGCGTGAGGCCCTTGGTGGGCAGCGCCCCCATCGCGACGCCGAGGTTGATGAGGGCCTGCAGCGTGAGCAGCGTGGTGACGCCGAAGGCGAGGTAGGTGCCGTGGTCGTCCGCGGCGTGTAGCGCGATGCGAACGCCCCGCCAGATCAGGAAGGCGTAGGCCAGGAGGAGCCCCGCCACGCCGACGAAGCCGAGCTCCTCGCCCAGGATGGCGCTGATGAAGTCCGTGTGCGCTTCGGGCAGGAAGAAGAGCTTCTGGCGGCTGTCTCCGAGGCCCACGCCGGTCATGCCGCCGGAGCCGAAGGACATCATCGACTCGACGAGCTGGTACGAGATGGTGCTGCGGAAGCGCGCCGGGTCGAGGAAGGCCTCCCAGCGACGGCGGCGGTACTCGGTGCCGAGCACGAGCCAGGCCGCGACCGGGAGCGCCGCGATGAGGGTGCCGAGGATGTAGCCGGTGCGGGCGCCGGCCACGAAGAGCAGCGTGAAGGTGAGCAGCAGCAGCACCACCGCGGAGCCGAAGTCGGGCTGCTTCAGGCAGAGCAGCATCAGGAAGCCGGCGACCAGCAGGTGCGGCAGGAAGCCCACCGAGAAGGTGCGGATCTTCTCGTTCTTCTTGGCGAGCGAGTGCGACAGCCAGACGATGAGCGAGAGCTTCGCGATCTCCGCGGGCTGGATGTTGATGGGACCCAGGCGTATCCACCGGGCCGCGCCGCCGCCGGAGTGCCCGGCGCCCATCACCACCGCGAGCATCAGCACCACGGTGAGCCCGAGCATGGGGTAGGTGAAGGCGCGCAGCCGGCGGTGGTCCTGCACGGCGAAGAAGGTGAGCGCGGCGAAGCCCATGGCCGCGTAGAGGGTCTGGCGCACCAGGAAGAACTGACCGTTGTGGTGCAGGTGCTCCGCGAAGACCGCGCTGGCCGAGTAGACCATCACGATGCCGAAGGTCACGAGCAGCATCGTCACGCCGAGCAGCGCGTGGTCGACGCGGCCCAGCGGGGCGCCCTTCTCCACGGCCTGCGCCCGGTAGGGCTCGACCCCCACCGGCGCCATCGAGTCGCGCCGCGCGTTGGTCGGCGTCGCGCTCACGACCCCGCACCGCCCTTCAGCGCCCGAGCCGCCTGGGCGAAGGCGTCGCCGCGCTCCGCGTAGTTCTTGTACATGTCGAGCGAGCTGCACGCCGGGGCCAGGAGCACGCAGTCCCCCGGCTTCGCCAGCGCCGCCGCGCGCCGCACGGCGTCGTCCATGTCCGTCGCCGCCTGGTGCGCCACGGAGTTGCCCATCGACGCGGACATCAGCGGCGCCGCCTCGCCCAGCAGCACGACGGCGCGCGCCTTGGCTCGGAGGAGCTGCACCAGCGGCTCGTACGATCCGCCCTTGTCGCGGCCGCCCGCGATCAGCACCACCGGTCGGTCGACGCCCTCCAGCGCCTTCAGCGCGGCGCCCACGTTGGTCGCCTTGGAGTCGTCGATGTAGACCACGCCCGCGTGCTCGACCACGCGCTGCATCCGGTGCGGCAGCCCCGTGAAGGAGCGCAGCGTGCGCGCGATGGCCGACACCGACGCCCCGCCGAGGTGCGCCGCCAGCGCGGCCGCCATGGCGTTGCCGACGTTGTGCGAGCCCTTGATGCCGATCTCGCTCACCGGAACCCGAAGGCCGCCGGGGCCGATGATGGCGTCGTCGACGATGCGCACCTCGCTGTGCTCGCCGCCCCAGGTGTGCACCTGCGCCGCGCCGCCCCTCGCGAAGGCCAGCACCACCGGGTCGTCCGCGGGCACCACCGCGTGGTCTTCACGGCGCTGCGCGAGGAAGATGCGGGCCTTGGCCGCGCCGTAGGCCGCCATCGATCCGTAGCGGTCGAGGTGGTCGGGGGTGAGGTTGAGCCAGACCGCGACGTGAGGCCTGAAGTGCCTCGTGGCCTCGAGCTGGTACGAGCTCGCCTCGATGACGCAGCGCCCGCCCGCGGCGGTCGGCTCGTGGCCGACGGCGTCGCACCAGGGCGTGCCCAGGTTGCCGCCGGTGAAGGTCGCGAAGCCCGAAGACTCCAGCATCTCGCCGAGCAGCGTGGTGACCGTGCTCTTGCCGTTGGTGCCGGTGATGGCCAGCACCGGGGCCTCGGTGTACCAGCTCGCGAGCTCGATCTCGCCGATCACCAGCACCCCTCGCGCCTTCGCCCGCACCACCGCGTCCAGCGGTGGGACGCCCGGCGACAGCACGATCACGTCGGCCTCGGCGAAGACCGCGTCGTCGTGGCCCCCGAGGGCGAACTGAACCCCCTGGTCGACCAGCTCGGCGTAGGCCGAGAGGTCTACCTCCGCCGCGCTCCGACGGTCGTTCACCGTGACCCGCGCCGCACCATCGGCCACGGCCCGCCGCGCCGCCGCGACGCCCGAGAGCCCGAGACCCACCACCACCACACGCTGTCCGCGCACCGTGCCGTTCACGACCACCGGCCTTAGCGCAACTCGAACGGCGACCACGAAAACAACGCAACCCGACCGGGGCCCCCCCCGGCGGTGGACCTCGGGTTGGAAAGCCCCGGGCAGGGCGTAGATTTCCCCCATGCTCGACCTGCTGACCCCCCTCGAGACCGTCGTGCTGCGCGACGAGTCCGCAGACGCCACCGTCGCCCTCGCGCCCTCCCGCGGCGGCATCGTCACCCGCTTCTTCGTGGGCGACCGCCCGGTGCTCTACCTCGACGAGTCGACCCTCCTCGACCCCACGAAGAACATCCGCGGCGGAGTCCCGGTGCTCTTCCCCTCCCCCGGGGCGCTGGCGGGCGAGCGCTTCCACCACGGAGACGCCACCGGCAGCATGAAGCAGCACGGCTTCGCCCGGCAGCGCCCGTGGACGGTGGGCCACCAGGACGAGTCCTCGGTCACCCTCACCCTCGACTCCGACGAGGTCACCCGAGCGCAGTTCCCCTGGGACTTCGCGCTCCGCTTTCGCTACTGGCTCGAAGGGACGCGCCTCCACATCTCGCAGCACGTCGAGAACCGGAGCGCCTCGGCGATGCCCTTCGCCATGGGCTTCCACCCGTACTTCTTCGTGCCCGATGGGGAGAAGGCGCGGGCCTCCATCGCCACCCCCGCCACGAGGGCCTTCGACAACACCACGAAGACCACTGGTCCCCTCACGGGGCCGATCGACCTCACCCTCGCGGAGGTCGACCTGCACCTCGACGAGCACGCCACGCTCGCCCTCGCGGACGGCTACCGCGTGGTGGTGTCGGCCTCGCCGGAGTTCCGCCGCTGGGTCCTCTGGACCCTGCGCTCCAGGGACTTCGTGTGCCTCGAACCGTGGACCGCCGCGGGCGACGCGCTCAACACCGGCGACGGGCTCATCGTGCTGCCGCCGGGCCACTCCCACGAGCTCTGGACGGAGATCGCGCTCGTCGCGCCGTAGCGCTCGCGGCTACTCCGCGGCGACGGCCATCAGCACGTCGGCGTCCACCACCCTGATCTCCCTCCGCGTGGACTTGATCGCGCCCATCACGCTGAGCCGGCTCAGCGCGCGGGAGAAGGTCTCCGGCAGCATCCCGAGAAGGCCCGCCACCACGCCCCGAGGCATCTCCGGGGCCCGACCGTCGCGGGCCTCGTCGGCCAGCCAGCGAGCGACCCGGCGCACGGCGCTCCCCTCGGCCGAGGTGGGGCGCGGACCGTCGGCGCAGCGGGCGCTGATCACCAGGCCCATCACGGCGCGGGAGGCGACGACGCCGACGTTGTCGATCCACTGGTTGAACGAGTCGCGGCTCGCCACGCAGAGGGTCACCTGGGTGAGCGCCACGGCGGTGTCGCTGTATCCCTCCTGCACGAGGCACTCGTCGCCCACGAGCTGGCCGGGCCTGCGCACGGCCCACGGGACGCCCGCCCCGCGCTGGTCGCCGGTCTCCCGGAAGAGCGCCACCGAGCCGTGCTGCACGTACCAGAGCCTCTCGGCGGCAGAACTCTCGCCACACAGCATCGCGCCCGCCTCGTAGGTGCGAGGGCTCATGGGACAGCGCCGCCCGGCGCCGCACCCGGCCGCGCGACCGATGGGGCACTGCTTCGATCCGTCGAGCGTGGCATCCGAAGGCATCACTGGAAGCGCGGAGTTCCTCCGCGAGGTGCTCATGACCACAACATCCTCCTGACCGTGCTCGACCGCTCTCCGGGTCCGACCGTGTGCGATCGAGGACCCACCGAACGATCCCCCGGTCCGGCTCACCCGCTCTTGACCATGGTCAAGCGCCCCAAGGCGACCAGCCCACACCGTCCATCCCCCAATGGAGACCTACAAATCCCGCGCGTCCTCCCTCGGCCTCGCGCTCTCGCTCCTCACGGCGGCCTGCGAGACCACCTCCGGCGCTCCCCCGCCGGACGTGCCCCAGGACATCTCGGTCATCGTCGACACCCCTCCGTCCGACGTCTTCGACGCCTCGGCCCCGGACGACCTGGGCCCCCGCCTCGACGCCCCGGTTCCCAGCGACCGCGCCGACGCGACCACCGATGGGGCCCCCGTCGACGCGACGCCCCCTGCGATGACCCCCGAGGAGCTCGTCCGCGCCCAGCGGGTGTACTTCGACCGCTGCGCGGGCTGCCACGGCGCCCTGCGCGCAGGCGCCACGGGTCCCAACCTCCAGCCCTCCCGCACGCTGCCCATCGGCACCGCCCGCCTCCGCACCACCATCTCCAACGGGACCCCCGGCGGCATGCCCGGCTGGGTGCGCACCGGGCTCATGACCGCCGAGGAGGCCGACCTCATGGCGCGCTACATCCAGCACCCGCCTCCCACGCCGCCGCCGAGGCCCATGGAGATGATCCGCGCGAGCTGGCAGCTCAACGTCCCGGTGGCCGAGCGCCCCACGCGGCCGATGACCACGCGCAACTGGGAGAACTTCTTCGGGGTGATCCTCCGCGACGCGGGCCAGGTGGCCATCCTCGACGGCGACACCTTCGAGCTGGTGAGCATCGTCCCGACGGGCTTCGCGGTGCACATCCTCCGCTCGTCCACCTCGGGCCGGTACTTCTACGCCATCGGCCGCGACGGCCGCGTGACGCTCATCGACCTCTGGACCCCGACGCCCACCATCGACGCCGTGGTCCAGGGCTGCTCCGACGCGCGCAGCGTCGAGGCCAGCCGCTTCGCGGGCTACGAAGACAGGCTGCTCATCGAGGGCTGCTACTGGCCGCCGCAGTACGTGGTCTTCGACGGCGCCACGCTCGAACCCCGAGGGATGCAGAGCATCCTCTCCGACGCCGTCACGGGAGAGCACCTCGACGAGGTGCGCGTGGCCTCCATCGTGGCCTCGCGCTTCGAGCCCGTCTGGGCCGTGAGCCTGAAGGAGTCAGGCTTCGTGGCCCTGGTCGACTACAGCCAGCCCGAGTTTCCTGTGGTGTCGCGCATCCCCGCGGTGCGCTTCCTCCACGACGGCGGCTGGGACCACACCGGGCGCTACTTCATGATCTCCGCCAACGCGAGCAACCGGGTCGCCGTGGTCGACGTGCGCGACCGGCGCTTCGTCACCAGCTTCACCACCGGGCTCGGTCCGCACCCCGGCCGCGCGGCCAACTGGCAGGACCCCACCTACGGCTGGGTGAACGCCGTCGCGCACATGGGCCAGGCCCGGCTGGCCGTCTACGGCGCCGACCCGGAGGGCTCCCCCGAGAACGCGTGGCGCGTCGTGCGCAACGTCGCGCTCCCCTCCGCCGGCAGCCTCTTCATCAAGACGCACCCCAACTCCCCGTGGGTGTGGATCGACTCGCCCGTCTCCACGGAGCCCAACGCCGCGCGGCGCATCTGCGTGTACTCCAAGGCCCGCGGGGTGATCGACCGCTGCTGGTTCGCGAGCGACCACGGGCAGACCGTGCACTTCGAGTACAACCGCGCCGGCACCCAGGTCTGGGTCTCGGTCTGGGACCGTACCGGCGAGCTCGTCGTCTACGACGACCGCACCCTCGCCGAGGTCACCCGCATCCGCGGCGACTGGCTCGTCACCCCGACGGGCAAGTTCAACGTCTACAACACCGCCCACGACGTCTACTGAGCGCCGTGGCGTAGCGCTCAGCGCAGCTTGAGGTTCGAGAGGGAGATCAGCGCCAGCATGATGGAGATGATCCAGAAGCGGACGATGATCTTCGGCTCGGCCCAGCCGACCTTCTCGAAGTGGTGGTGTATCGGCGCCATCAGGAAGATCCGCCGCCCGGTGCCGTAGCGCCGCTTGGTCACCCAGAACCACGTGCGCTGGATGATCACGCTCATGATCTCCACGAAGAAGATCCCGCCCAGCAGCACGCTGAGCAGCTCGTTCTTGGTCACGAGCGCGAGCATCCCGAGGGTGCCCCCGAGGGCCAGCGCCCCGACGTCCCCCATGAACACCGACGCGGGGTAGGTGTTGTACCAGAGGAAGCCCACCCCGCTCCCGATCATGGCGCCGCACAGCACCGCGAGCTCGCCGGTCGAGGGCCCCAGCGGCGGCAGGTCGAGGTAGCGCGAGAGGTCGAAGCCGCCGAAGGTCGCCCCCGTGACGTAGGCGAAGATGAGGTAGGTGCCCGCGCTGATGATGACGGGCCCGATGGCGAGCCCGTCGAGGCCGTCGGTGAGGTTGACGGCGTTGGAGGTGCCCACCACCACGAACATCCCGAACACCAGGTACAGCGCCACCGGCAGCACGAAGTGGTGCTTCGTGAACGCCGCGAAGGGCAGCGCGAGCGACTGCCGGTGGTCGAGCCATTCGGTCGGCAGGAACGGCCCCTTGCCGTAGAAGAGGTAGCCCACCACCAGCGCCGCCACCGCGAACTGCCCGATGAGCTTGTAGCGCCCGGCGAGGCCCGCCGAGTTGAGCTTCTTCAGCTTGAGGTAGTCGTCGAGAAATCCGATGCCGCCGTAGCAGACCGTGACCAGCAGCGTGAGCGCCACGTAGGCGTTGTGGGGGTTGGCCCAGAGCAGCGTCGGCACCACCAGGGTGAAGAGGATGAGCGACCCGCCCATGGTGGGCGTGCCCCGCTTGGAGAGGTGCGACTGCGGCCCGTCGTCGCGCACCACCTGGCCGATCTGACGGGAGCGCAGGCGGTTGATGAACCACGGCCCCAGCGTGAACGACATCACCATCGCCGTGAGGATCGAGAGGATCACCCGGAAGGGGATGTACCGGAGCACGTTGAGAAACCCCAGGTGCTCCGACTTCGCCTTCAGTGAATACAAGAACAGGTAAAGCATCGGCCGCCTATCCCTGCTCCCCGCCCGAAAGCGCCGCGACGCAACGCTCCATCCTCATCCCGCGAGACCCTTTGACCAGCACGACGTCACCCTCGCGCACCCTCGCGGCCAGCGCCACCCCGGCCGCCGCGGAGTCCTCGACCGTCACCAGCTCCATCCCCGGCGTGTCCGCGAGCGACGCCGCGCCCGCCCCGGCCTCGGGCCCTGCCGCGATGAACACCTCGGCCCCGGCGTCGAGCACCTCGCGCGCGGCCTCCTCGTGCGCCTCGCGAGAGAGCCCGCCCAGCTCGAGCATGTCGCCGAGCGCCACCAGCAGCCGGGCGCCCCGCGCCGCCGCGAGCTCCCTCGCCGCAGCCAGCGCCGCCCGCACCGCCCTCGGGCTCGCGTTGTAGGTGTCGTCGAGCACCAGCGCCCCCCGCAACGACAGCGGCTGCAGCCGCCCGGGGACCGCCCCCACCGCGCCCAGCGCCGTCGCCGCCGCGACGAGCTGCTCGGGAGAGGCCCCGAGGGCCGCGACCGCGCAGAGGGCCGCGGCGATGTTGGTGGCCGCCGAGGCGCCGACGAGGGGGGTCTCGACGGAGAGCTCGCCCACCGGGGAGAGCTCGGGGGACACGGTGAAGACGAGCGACGCGCCGCCGTCGGGACGGAGCGCGCGGGACGAGAGCGCGACGTGGGCCTCGGGGGTGGTCCCGAAGAGCCAGCGGGACCGGTCGGCCAGCGCGCGGGACATCTGCGAGGCCGAGCGGGGCTCGTCGGCGTTGCCCACCACCGCGGTGCGGGCGAAGGCGAAGAGCGAGCCCTCCTCCCGGGCGACCGCGTCGATGCTCCCGAGCAGCTCCGTGTGCGCGGCGTCGGCGTTGGTCACCAGCGCCACGTCCGGGCGCACCAGCGCCGCGATGCGGGCGATCTCCCCGGGGGCGTTGGAGCCGCACTCGATCACCGCGGCCCGGTGCGCGTCGGTGAGCGAGAGCAGCGTGAAGGGAGCGCCGATGAGGTTGTTGAGGTTGCCGACCGTCGCCAGCGTCTCGCCGTAGGCGGCCCGCAGCGCCGCGGCGGTGAGCTCCTTGGTGGTGGTCTTCCCCACCGCGCCGCTGATGGCGATCACCGGCAGCGGGCGATGCTCCCTCGCCCTCGCGAGGTGCGCCGCGCCGAGCGCCCCGAGGGCTCGCACGGTGTCCGTGACCACCACCGTGGGAAGGCCCGCCACGGACGGAGCGCCCGCCTCGACCAGCGCCGCCACCGCGCCCTTCGCCTTCGCGGCCTCGAGGTGCGCGTGCCCGTCGAAGCGCTCTCCCCGCAGCGCCACGAAGAGCGTCCCCGCGGTGAGCGTCCGGGTGTCGCTGCCGACGCCCACCACCCGCGCGGCCGGATCACCCCTCAGCTCTCCCCCGGTCGCCGCCGCGACCTCCGCCAGGGTGAACGCCGCCTCGTTCGTCGGAACCACCGTCGCCATCGCTCACTCCCGTCGCGCGGGGGCCCGCGCCATCATCGCCTGCCGCGCCTCGTGCCGGTCGTCGAAGGGCGTCCGCACCCCGTGCGACTCCTGGTAGGTCTCGTGACCCTTGCCCGCGATCAGCACCACGTCGCCCGGCGCCGCGAGCGCCACCGCCGCCGCGATCGCCGCCCGCCGGTCGACCACCGCGAGGTAGCTCCCGCTCGGCGCGCCGGCCCCGTCGTGGGCGCGCATCCCCCCGGCGACGAGCCCGGGGACGGCGTCGTCCATGATGGCCCGGGGGTCCTCCGAGCGGGGGTTGTCGGAGGTGAGCACCGCGACGTCGGCCCCTCGCGCCACGGCCTCGGCCATGCGCGGGCGCTTCGCCCGGTCGCGGTCCCCGCCGCACCCGAACACGCAGATCAGCCTCCCCCTCGTGGTGAGCCTCAGCGTCGCGAGCACCCGCTCGAGCGCGTCGGGCGTGTGGGCGTAGTCCACCAGCACGTCGAAGCCCGGCCCCGCCCCGCCGAGGCGCACCGACTCCAGCCGCCCCGGGGCGCCCGCCGCGTCGGCGAGCGCATCCGCCGCGCGGGAGAGCGGGAAGCCCAGCGCCCCGAGCGTGCCCAGGGCCGCGAGGAGGTTCTCGGTGTTGTGCGCGCCCAGCAGCGGGGAGCGCAGCGACACCCGGCCCTCCGGGGTGAGCACCACGGCGTCGATGCCCGACGGCGTCGCGCCGCCCGCCACCACCCGCAGCGTCGCCTCGGCGCCTCGGGCGGAGTAGGTCCACGCGCCGTGAAACGCCTCCGCGAGCCCGCGGCCCACCGGGTCGTCGACGTTGAGCACCGCGCTCCCCGGCGCGAGGTCGACGAAGAGCCTGCGCTTGGCGGCCATGTAGGCCTCGACGGTGCGGTGGAAATCCAGGTGGTCGTGCGTGAGGTTGGTGAACACCGCCACGCGAAAGCGCACCGCCTCCACGCGGCCGAGCGCCAGCGCGTGCGAGCTCGCCTCCATCACCGCGTGCGTCGCCCCGTGGTCGCGCATCGCCGCGAGGCGGCGGGTGAGCTCGTCGGACTCCGGCGTGGTGTGCGCCGCGTCCCACTGCAGTCCCCGGAAGCGGGACAATACCGTACCGAGTAATCCGCAGGGCGCGCCGAGGGCCTCGAGGGCGTGCTCCAGCAGCCAGGCGGTGGTGGTCTTGCCGTTGGTCCCGGTGATGCCGACGACGTCGAGGCTCCAGGTGGGGTGCGACCAGACGCCGCCGGCCGCCCAGGCCATGGCGCGGTCGACGTCCGGGGCGACCAGCGTCGGCACCGGCACGTCGAGCGGCGCCTCCGCGAGCACCGCGACGGCCCCGCGCGCCACGGCCTGCGCGGCGAAGGCGGCGCCGTCCGAGCGGGCGCCCCGGCGGGCCACGAAGAGGTCGCCCGGCTCGACGGCGCGAGAGTCGTGGCGCACGTCGGTGACGAACACGCTGTCGTCCCCGGAGACCCACGAGCCATCGATCTCCAGCGACAGCGTCCGGAGCGATGCCCCCCGCGGAAAGGCCCCTGCACTCACCTGGGGATCTCCACCGACGCCGGCGTGTCGACCAGCACCGGGGTGTAGCCGCCCGCGGGCTCGAGCTGCACCCTCACCCGACGATCGGCGCCCACGGAGGTCCCCGCGGGCGGATCCTGCGACACCACGAGGCCGCTGCCCTGCACCTCGAGCTCGAGGCCCAGGGGCTGGGCGCGCCGCACCGCCTCGCGCACCGAGAGGCCCAGCAGCGAAGGCGCCGCGCCCGCCGTCGGAGCGGCGTTGGGCGTCGTCGGCCCCTGGGCGGCCCTGGCCTGCGCGGCCAGCACCCGCTCGGGCCTCGGGGGCAGCCGGGCCAGGTCGTCGCGCCCGACGTGGGCCGCGGGCAGCGCGCCCAGGTAGCGCAGCGACTGCTCCATCACCCGGCGAAACACCGGCCCCGCGATGGCCGCGCCGGAGTGCTGCAACTGCGGCTCGTCGATGATGACGGTGATCGCGAGGCGAGGGCGCTCCGCCGGGGCGAAGCCCACGAAGCTGCTCACCCAGCGGTTGGGGTCGTAGCCTCGGGCGTGGAGGTTGGCCTTCTGCGCCGTGCCGGTCTTGCCCGCCACGCGCACGCCCGGGATGGCCGCCTCGGTGCCGGTGCCGCCCTCCTCGGTGACCGCAGTGAGCATCTCGGCCAGCAGCCGCGCGGTCTCCGGGCGCATCACGGCACGACCCTCGCCGGGGGGGTGGTCCTCGACCAGGGCGCCGGTGGCGTCGGTGATGCGGGTGACCAGCAGCGGCGGCATCAGCCGGCCCTGGTTGGCCACCGAGCCCAGCGCCTGCGCCATCTGGATCGCCGTCACGTTCACGCCCTGACCGAATGCCACCGTCGCCACCTCGGCGTCCACCCAGCGGGTCTGCCCGAAGCGCGCCCTGGCCTCGCCCGGCAGCGGGATCTCCGTGCGCTCGCCGAAGCCGTAGCGCCGCAGCACGCGCTCCAGGCCGTCGGCGCCGAGGGCCGCGCCGATCTGCGCCGCCCCGATGTTGCTCGACCGCGCCAGCACCTGCATGGGCGTGAGCCAGGTGTCCGGGTGCGTGTCGTGGATGGTCACCCGGCCGATGGAATACGACCCACCGTAACAATTGATCTGCTGCCCGGCGTCCACGACGCCGTTGTCGAGGGCGCCGCCGACGGTGAAGATCTTCATCGTCGAGCCGGGCTCGAAGCGCTCGGTGATGGCGCGGTTGCGCCGAGGCTCCATGTCCGTGCCCACGAACTCGTTGGGGTTGTAGGTCGGGTAGTTGGCGAGCGCGAGCACCTCGCCGGTGCGCGGATCGGTCACGATCACCGATCCTCCGCGGGCCTCCACCGCCTGGCACTGGAGCGACAGCTCGCGCGCCGCGATCATCTGGATGGTCGAGTCGATGCTGAGCGTGACGTCCTCGCCCGCCATGCCCTCGCCGGGCCGGAGCCCCTCGGCGAACACCAGCGTCCCTCGCGCGTCTCGCACGCCCTGCACGTCGACGTGGCGGCCCTTGAGGTGATCGTCGAGCGAGCGCTCGAGGCCGTCGAGCGCGTCGCCGAAGGTGCCCACCTGCCCGGTGATGTGCGCGGCGTCCTCGCGCGCGGGGTACCAGCGGCGGCTCTCCTCCTCGAAGGAGACGCCCTCCACGCGGCTGATGCGCATCTCGGCCTTCACCTGCGCGAGCAGCGCCCGCACCGAGGCCACCTCGGCGTCGCTCAGGTGGTGCTTGAGCACCACGGAGCCCATCAGCTCCGGCGCGCCCGGGCGCTCCCTCGACACCGGCCGCGTCTGCTGGAGGCGGCGGCGCACGTCCTCGGCGCCCATCCCCACCAGCGGCGCGAGGCGGATCGCCAGCGAGCCCACGTCCACCCGGCGGTGCGAGCGGCCCTGCTCCCGGGCGAGCTGCCGCGGGCTCACGACGAGCGCCTGCGAGGGCACGCTCACCGCCAGCGGGCGGTGGTGCCGGTCGAAGATGGTCCCCCGGCGGGGCGCGAGGCGCAGCGCGGGCGAGTACTGCCGGGCGCAGTCGGCCTCGAGCGAGTCGTGGCGCTCGACCTGCAGGCCCCACGCGGCGGTGACGAGGCGGCTCGCCCCGAGGGCCATCAGGGTCACGAGCATCCCGATGCGCAGGCGCATCCAGCGGGCGCGGCGCGGCTCGAGGTTCTTCATCGCGGCCTCCCGCTGGCGCGCCCGGGGCGCAGCGAGCCGCCGACGATCAGCGTGGTCACCTGGTCGGGCTCGACCATGCCCCGCTCCGAGCGGCCGACGGCCATGAGCAGCCCGGGAGCGCGCTGCGCGCCGAGCTCGAGGCGGTACTGGTTGATCTGGCTGCGGAGCCGGGCGGACTCGGCGCGAGCGCGCTCGGCCTCGTAGCCGAGGGCGACGTTCTGGTTGCGCAGCGCGAGGTGCACCACGAAGGCCGACCCCGCGGAGAGGGTCACCATCCCGTAGAGGATCACGAAGCGGATGGTGGTCACTGCTCGCCCTCCTCGGCCCGGCGCACGGCCACGCGCATCTTGGCGCTGCGCGAGCGCGGGTTGCGGTCCCCCTCGGCCTCGGTGGGCTCGACGGGCTTCTTGGTCACCACCTGCCACGCGGGCTCGTCTCGCAGCGTGTGCTTCACGATGCGGTCCTCCAGCGAATGGAACGAGATCACCACCACGCGCCCCCCCTCCTTCACCAGCGAGGGGAGCGCGGCCAGCAGGCGCTCCAGCTCCCCGAGCTCGTCGTTTACCGCGATGCGTAATGCCTGGAAGGTGCGCGTCGCGGTGTCGGGCTTGCCGAAGCGCGGCCAGCCCAGCACCCGGTGCACGGCGTCCGCGAGGTGCTTGGTGGTCTCCATGGCCCCCTCGTCGATGGCCCGCTTGATCGACCGGGCGATGGGCCGCGACGCCCGCTCCTCGCCGTACTCGTAGATCACGTCCGCGAGCGCGTCGTCCTTGAGGCGCCGCACCAGCTCGTAGGCGGTCTCCTCCACGTCGTCGCCCATGCGCATGTCCAGCGGACCTTCGTGCCGGAAGCTCATCCCCCGCTCCGGGTCATCGAGCTGCGGCGAGCTCACCCCGAGGTCGGCGAGCACCCCGTCGACCTTGCGTCCCGCGAGCGCCTCCGCGGCCCGGGAGAACGGAAGCTGGTGCAGCTCCAGCCGGTCGCCGTACCCCGCCAGGGACTCCCGCACCGCGGCGAGCGCGGCCGGGTCGCGGTCGAGGGCGATCACCCTGCCGTCCGGGCCGGAGCGCTCCAGGATCTCCCGGGTGTGCCCCCCCCGCCCGAGGGTGCAGTCGAGGTAGAGGCCTCCGGCGCGAGGCATCAGCGCGTCGCAGGCCACGTCCAGCAGCACGGTCTCGTGGGGTCGATCGCTCATCCGGCTGGGACTCACCGCATACCCGGAGCGCCCCGGTCAACCTTTCGACAGGACCGCCGCCCGTTGCCCGTGACCTCCGACCCCGCCACACTCCGCTCCCTCGTGAGCGACGCCGACGACCCGATCGAGACCGCCTGGAGCGCCCTCCTCAACGACTGGGAGAGCGACGACCGCCACCGCGCCTTCGTCGCCCTCGCGGCCTCGCTCCAGCGCCTGCCCGACGCCGCCCGCCATTACCGCGCGGGCCTCGACGACGCCGCCCGCGGAGCGCGCTCGAAGGCGGGCATCGACGCCGTGCTCCGGGTGGCCTACCTCGCGCTGTCGCCGCCCCCTCGGGGAGAGCACGAGATCACCCGCCGGGCCAAGGCGTGGCTGCTGCCGATGAGCGTCGCGATGGCGCTGGTGGTCACCACGCTGCTGACCTCGCAGGCGCTCCACCGCCCTGCGCTCTCGTCGCCCTGGGTGCTCGCGGCGGAGTCCCTCGCGGCGCTGCTGATCCCGTGGCACCGGCTCCGGCTGGGCGGCGAATGACCGGGGAGTTCGAGCGCATCGCCCGCCTGAGAGAACTCTTCGGCGCGCTCGCGCTGCCCGACCTCGGCATCGGCGACGACTGCGCGGTGCTCCACGACCCGCGCCCCCTGGTGATCACCGTCGACGCCTCCGTGGAGGGCGTCCACTTCGACCGCCGATGGATCTCCGCGCGCGACCTCGCGGCCCGCGCCGTCGAGGCCGCGGTGAGCGACCTCGCGGCGATGGGTGCGGCGCCGGGCGATCTCCTCCTGGCCTGGACGCTCCCTCGCGAGAGCCCCGACGAGCTGGTGACCGAGCTGGCCCACGGGGTGCTGCGGGTGACGCGGCGCCTCGGGATGCGGGTGGTCGGCGGCAACCTGAGCGCTGCCCCGGTGCTGTCGCTCACCACCACCGCCCTGGGGCGCGCGACGGGCCCCTCGCTGCGCAGGGACGGCGCGAGGGTGGGCGACGTGATCGCGGTGACGGGCCACCCCGGGGCGGCCGCGATCGGGCTGCGGGCGCTCATGGCGGGCCGCGGCGACGAGGGGGCTCTTACGGAGTTCGTAAACCGCTGGCGCTCCCCGACGGCCCGGGTCGACGAGGGCCGCTCGCTGGTCTCGCGCGCCCACAGCGCGATCGACCTGTCCGACGGCCTCGCGCAGGACGGCTCCCACGTCGCCGACGCCTCGGGCTGCGCGCTGCTCATCGACGCCGACCGCCTGCCGGCGCTGCCCGGCCAGCACGAGGCGGCGCGCGCCCTGGGCCTCGACCCCACGGCGCTCGCGCTCCACGGTGGCGAGGACTACGAGCTCCTCGCGAGCGGCCCCCCGGAGGCCTTCGACGAGCGCTGGACCCTCATCGGCGAGGTGGTCCCTGGCGCCGGGGTGCTGGTGCTACGGAACGGAGCGATGGCTCCCCTCGCCGCGCTGGGCTGGGATCACTTCACCGCAGGTTGAGAGGGAGCGCTCCGCGGGCGGAGGGAAAGAGCTACCGGTCGGGACAGGCCAGGCCGTAGCGTTTGAGGGTCTTGATGACCTCTCGCCTGGGGAGGCCGAGCGCGCGGCCGATCTCCGCGATGTTGCCGTTGAGTCGCTTGTGGGTCTGCTCGACGTGGTCGCGCTCGAAGAACTCCACCAGCCGGTCGCGAGCGACCTTCGGGGGCGGCGGCTTGGGCCGGGCGTTGAGCGGCATCACCAGCGCGGCGCGGGCGCGGGCGAGGCCCGACTTGGGGAGCTGCAGCGGCGGGGCGTCGACCTGAAGGGCCTTGCCGATGAGCTGCCGGAGCTCGCGCACGTTGCCGGGGTACTCGCGGGCGAGCAGCCGGTCGAAGTCGTGGTTCTCGAAATCGAGCTCGGCGCCGCAGACCTCCCGGGCGAACTGGCGCACCAGCAGCGGGATGTCTTCGGCGCGCGCCCTCAGCGGCGGCACCACGATGCGCACCGCGGCGGCGTGGGGCACCAGCTCCTTGCGGAACCTCCCCTCGGCCCCTTCGCGGCGGATGTCGATGTTGGAGGTGGCGATGATGCGCGCGTCGAGCACGCCCTCCTCGCGGCGCTCATAAAGCGACAGCAGGGCGGTCTGCTCGGCGGGGGTGGCCTTGTCGATGCGGTCGACGAGCAGCGTGAAGGTGTCGGTGCGCTGAGCGAGGCTGGAGAGCGTCGGGCGCTCGTGCGAAGGGAGCCGGAAGTCGATGGACGCCATCGGCGAGGCGGCGAAGCGCGAGCTCGCGTGGACGGCCCTCGCGATGAGGCTGCGCCCGGTGCCCGACTCGCCCTCGAGGATGATCGGGGCGTCGGAGGGCGCCACCCGCTCGAGCAGGGCGAAGAGCGTACGCATGCCCAGCGACTGCCCGAGCACCGGGCCGAAGCTGTTGCGCTCGCTCGGGGTGACCGGCACGGGGATGTCGCCGGAGAGGAGCTGGAGGGTGCTGCGACCGAGGCTCACCTCGGTGCCCATGGGGAAGACGCTGTGCTGCACCTTGGTGGAGCCGACGTAGGTGCCGCCGTCGCTGCCGAGGTCGCGCACCCGGATGCCGCCGGCCACCAGGGCGATCTCCAGGTGGTACTTGCCTACCTGCGGATCGCGCAGGATGAGGTCGTTGTCGGAGTGGGTGCCCACCAGGAGCGTGCCCGCCTCGAGCAAGGCCTCCCGCCCGCGGTCGGGCCCGCTCGTCACCCTCACGCGGACCCGACGCACGAGCAGATTGCCCGTCGCGTCGGTGCTGAGGATGCCGGTAAGCGGGGCGAAGCGCAGGGGGTTGGTGGCCCGCACCCGACCCGCGGCCTTGACCTGCGGATCGGAGTCGAGCAACTCCGCGCCCTCCTGCGGGATCACCTTCACGTCACACCCACCATCACCGCCACGGTTCAACGCACTCTCCCCACCCCGAACTCGAAGACAGGAGAACCTCCGGTGGGAGGCCCAACCCTCGACTGAAGCGGTACGAGCCCAAGCATAGCGACGACATCTGGGGAAGGCCATCCAAAGATTTGCGTCGCGGCTCCTCCAGTACTTTTGCATCACCCTCGCGCCTCCAGGCGATTGCGGCGTTTGCGATTGACAAGCCCGCGGAGCTCTCGCAAGTCGCTGCGCGCCGCAGGCTCGCGGCCCGCGAGAGCGGCCATGCAGGGAGTCACCACGCCGATGCCGCACGACGATCCGGGCCCGCAGCACACCGACCGAGACGAGACCGGCGACGACCCCGGGGCGTGGCAGGCGCCGGCCCCGCTCGACCACGGCGCGGGGGTGGGCCGCGTGCTGCACCTCGACGCCTTCGCGGGCGTCGCCGGGGACATGATGGTCGCCGCGCTCCTCGACCTCGGCGTGCCGACCGCGGCCATCACCGGAGCGCTCGACGTGCTCCCGGTGCACGGCTACGAGCTCGCGCTGGCGCACCGCACCGACCACGGCGTGGTGGCGACGCGCTTCCTGGTGGACGTCACCGACCCGCAGCCGCACCGGCGCTACCGGGACATCCGCGCGATGCTGGAGTCCTCCTCGCTGCCGCCGGGCGTGCGAGACCGGGCCCTCGCGACCTTCGCCGTGCTCGCCCGCGCCGAGGGCCGGGTGCACCGGATGGACCCCGAGGAGGTGCACTTCCACGAGGTCGGCGCGGTCGACGCGATCGTCGACGTGGTGGCCGCGTGCGCCGGGCTCGACTGGCTCGGGGCGCGCGTCAACGCCGGCCCGCTGCCCATGTCCCGGGGCTTCGTGCGCGCCGAGCACGGGGTGCTGCCGGTGCCCGCGCCCGCGGTGCTGGAGATCCTGTCGGGCGTTCCCACGGTGGGCGCGGCGGTGCAGGGAGAGATGGTCACCCCGACCGGGGCGAGCCTCGTGCGCGCCAACGCGACGACCTTCGAGCCGTGGCCCTCGATGTCGCCGGTGGTGACCGGCTTCGGCGCCGGGACGAAGCGCTGGCCCGACCGCCCCAACCTCCTTCGCGTGGTGCTGGGCGACCCGACCCCGGCGGCGGAGTCGTCGAGCGCGCGCGACGCGGCGACCCACCAGGAGCTGCGCTGCAACCTCGACGACCTGAGCGCCGAGCTGGTGGCCGTGCTCACCGAGCGCCTGCTGCGGGAGGGCGCGCTCGACGCCTGGACCTCCCCCATCGGGATGAAGAAGGGTCGCCCCGGGGTGATGGTGACCGCCCTGGTGCGCTCGGCCGACCGGGAGCGCCTGGCCGGGGTGATGCTGGCCGAGAGCGGCTCGCTCGGGGTGCGCTGGAGCGGCGCCGAGCGCATCGAGCGCCCCAGGGAGACGGTGACCGTGGAGACCGCCTACGGTCCGGTGCCGGTGAAAGTGGCGCGCAACGACGGGATGGCCCCGCAGGCGCACCCCGAGCTCGAGGCCTGCCGCACCGTCGCCGCGCAGCACGGGGTCCCGGTGCGCGTGGTGGTCGCCTCCGCGCTCGGCGCCTGGTGGGTCACCCGGGGCACCTGAGCGCCAAGTTTGCTGGACACGATGTCCGCAGGCTAGCGTCGATGCCGGAATGCCCGTCGTCACGCCTCGGATCGTGATCACCCTCGCCGATGCGCTGCTTCGGGAGACCGTCCACGCCTCGCTCGCGTCCGTCGGGTGCCCCCTGGTCGACGCGGAGCAGGCCGGCGCCGACGACCTCGTGCACGTGATCGACGCCGACGCGCTGGTCCCGGGGCCGCACACCGGCGCTCCCCTGCTGGCCCTCAGCGCCGACGCCACCTCCGTCACGCGGGCCTTCGCGCAGGGCGCCGACGACGTGCTCCGGGTGCCCTTCGACCCGGGCGAGCTCGGCGCTCGGGTCGCGCGCCTGCGACAACTGCGCGAGCGCGACCTCGACCTCCAGCGCCGCGCCCGCGACGCCCGCGTGCTGCTCGAGCTCACGCAGACCCTGACGGTGAACACCGACGCCCGGGAGATCCTTCGCACGGTGGTCTGTCGGCTCGCGGCGGTCGCGGCCGTCGACCGCTGCTCCGTGGTGCTCGCGCGCGACGATTACGAGCTCGGGTATGTCGTCGCCTGCAACGACGACCCCGACGCGCTCGACCGGCCCATCGACCTCGGGCGCTACCCCGAGATCCAGCAGGTGCTCGTCTCGCGCCGGCCGCTGCTCATCGACGACGCCCCGACGCACCCGCTGCTCGACGCCGTGCGCGAGCTGGTGAGCGGCACCCGCTTCCCCTACCTGGCGCTCTTCCCCATCGCGCTCGAGCAGCGGGCCTTCGGGGTGCTCTTCCTCCGCGCGAGCGAGTCGCGCGGGCGCCTCGACGAGCGCGAGCAGGCCCTCTGCGAGACCATCGCCAACGCCACCGCCGCGGCGCTGCGCAACGCGCGCGAGATCCAGCGGCTGCGGGAGGAGCGCCTCGCGGTGAGCCACGCCCGCCTCGAGGCCGAGCGCCGGCTGCAGGTGCTCGAACCCTACGCCGACCTCTTCCTGGCCTCCGCCGACGGGATGGTCGTGGTCGACCTGGAGGGCCACCCCCTCTACTCCAACCCCCGGGTCACGGAGATCTCCGGGTACAGCGCCGAGGAGATCCGCGAACTGAAGATGCGCGACGTGGTGCCGGCCGAGGACATGCCGCGCCTGCGGATGCTGCGCGACGCCTTCGCCCGCCGGGAGTACCCCTCGAAGTTCGACCTTCGCCTGCGCCGCCGCGACGGCGAGGTGCACACCCTCTCGCTCTCCACCTCCGCCGCGCTGCGCGACGAGAACGCCGTGATCATCACCGTGCGCGACGTCACCGCCGAGCGCTCCACCGCCGCGGAGCTGGCGCGCACGCAGAGCTTCCTCACGTCGCTCATCGAGAGCTCGCCCGACGCGATCGTGGCCGCCTCGCACACCGGCGCCGTGCTGCTGCTCAACTCCGCCGCCGAGCGCATCCTCGGGTGGTGCCGCGCCGACCTCGGCCCCGACGCGGTGATCGACAGCTTCTTCCGGGAGGGGCACTTCCAGGAGTACGCGCGGCGGGTGCACGGCAGCGTCGAGGGGCGCATCGAGGGCGCCCGCAGCGAGGTCATCGCGCGCGACGGCGAGGTCATCCCGGTGCTGCTCTCCGCCGGAACCCTCCACGCCGAGGGCCCCGGGCCCGGGATGGTGGTGATCTTCTCCGACCAGCGCGAGCGCCTGCGCATCGAGGAGCGCCTCGCGCGGGTGCAGTCCGAGCTGGGGCGCACCGAGCAGCAGTCGATGATCGCCGAGCTCTCCGGGGCGGCGGCGCACGAGCTCAACCAGCCGCTCACCGCCATCCACGGCCACGCCGAGCTGATCAAGCGGCGGGCGGGCGAAGACCCCGCGATGACCCGCAGCGCCGAGGTGATCCTCCGGGAGGCGGGGCGAATGGCGGACATCGTCCGGCGCCTGGGGCAGGTCTCGCGCTTCGAGACCAAGCCCTACGTCGGCACCGCGAAGATCCTCGACCTCGAGCGATCGGCCCCGGAGGCCAGAGGGTCGCAGAGCAGCCGGCCGCCCTCGGCGGAGTGATCCCTTGCCCGCGGGCGCGGGGCGCTGTAGGACTGCGCGGCTGTCGAGCGTGTGCCCGTTGCACGTCGGCCGCGCCTGAGGAGACCGAACGATGGCACGAGTAACCGTTGAAGACTGCCTGGACAACGAGGACAACCGCTTCGCGCTGGTGATCCTCGCCTCCAACCGCACCCGCCAGATCATGAAGGGCGCGAAGGTCCAGCTCGAGGCGCACAAGTACAAGAACAAGCCCGCCGTGCTCGCGCTGCGCGAGATCGCCGCGGGCCGCGTGCACTACGATCGGCCGTCGCGCGAGGCCGTCGACACGTACATCGAAGAGCTCAAGCAGCGCTTCGGCTGATCGACCCCCTGGGCGGCGTAGCGTCGCACCAGGGCCTTGGTCACGTCCCCTAGCGCCGACGCCTCCGCCAGCACCTCCACGAACTCCGGAAACTTCTCACCGAGCTCCACCAGCGCGACCGGCGACCCGCCGCCCGTGCGCTGGGCCTCCGCCGCCGCGCCTCGGTAGGCGAACTTACCCACCTCGGTAAGATATCCCACGTCGTCGGGCGCCGCGAAGAGCCCCGACCGGGCCAGCGCCGCGTCCCCGGTGGCGCAGAGCGCGTGCATCCGGACGCCGTCCTCGCAGGCCATCGCGTCGTCGAGCATCCACACCAGCGGGCGCTCGAGCAGCGCGGCCCCGTCGGTGCCGGCGCACGCGACCAGCAGGTCGGTCACATACTCCGTGGTCTCGGCCTCGGCGCCGACGCGCCGCCGACGCATCGCCTCGAGCACCATCCCCTGGAAGAACCCCCGCAGGTCTGCGCACGCCTCGATCGCCATCCAGTACCTCCTTCGAAGCACTCCGTCGGGCGACCAGCAGCCCCGACCTGGGCGGCGATCGCACGGCGGATACCTCCCGAGTATGGGCTGCCCGCGTCACGCCCCGCACGACCTTGACGGGCGCGGGTCAGGCCCCGACCGGGAGCTCCCCGGGGCCGCGACGGGCCCGCCATCCAGCGCCTGGCAGTCGGAGAGCCCGAGTGCTGATCCAGCGGAATCGTTCATGTTCCTGACCGGACGATGTCGTGCGGTGGACCCCTTGACACCCCCCGATCGGAGTCTATGTTGCGCGCCGCTCCTGGCAGTCGAGGCCGGTGAGTGCCAGAAATCGCGCCCGGCCACTCTCCGCCTCAGGGAGGATTGGACGCCGAGCGGGGCTGGCACCAGCTTGCCCGACGACGGTCCAGGGGAAGGACTTCGACCCGGTGGCGATTTCGCGCCGAGCCGATTGGATCAAATCCCGTTCACACCACAACCCACGATTCGAGGAGACAGCGTCATGAAGATTCGTCCACTGCAGGACCGCATCCTGGTCAAGCGCCTTGAGGCCGAGATGAAGACCAAGGGCGGGATCATCATCCCCGACTCCGCCAAGGAGAAGCCCATCGAGGGCCAGGTCATCGCCGTGGGCGCGGGCAAGGTCGGCGACGACGGCAAGCTCCGCCCCGTCGAGGTCAAGGCCGGCGACAAGATCCTCTTCGGCAAGTACTCGGGCACCGAGGTGAAGATCGACGACGTCGAGCACCTGATCATCCGCGAGGAAGACGTCCTCGGCGTGATCACCAGCGACTGATCCGTCTCTTCACACTTCAGACTTCAAAAGACTTCACAGGAGAATCCAAAGATGGCCGCCAAGGAAATCGTCTACACCGAAACCGCTCGCAAGCTCGTGCTCAACGGCGTTGATGCGCTCGCCAACGCCGTCAAGGTCACCCTCGGCCCCAAGGGTCGCAACGTGGTGATCGAGAAGTCCTTCGGGTCGCCCGTGGTGACCAAGGACGGCGTCACCGTCGCCAAGGAGATCGAGCTCGAGAACCGCTTCGAGAACATGGGCGCCCAGATGGTGCGCGAAGTGGCCTCGAAGACCTCGGACACCGCGGGCGACGGCACCACCACCGCTACCGTGCTCGCCCAGGCGATCTTCCGCGAGGGCTCGAAGCTGGTCGCCGCGGGCCACAACCCGATGGAGATCAAGCGCGGCATCGACAAGGCCGTCGAGACCATCGTCGCGGCGCTCAAGGACCTCGCCAAGAGCACCAACGACAAGAAGGAGATCACCCAGGTCGGCACCATCTCCGCCAACGGCGATGAGACCATCGGGACGCTCCTCGCGGACGCCATGGAGAAGGTCGGCAAGGAGGGTGTCATCACCGTCGAAGAGGCGAAGAGCGCGGACACCACGCTCGACGTCGTCGAGGGTATGCAGTTCGACCGCGGCTACCTCTCGCCCTACTTCGTGACCGACGCCGAGCGCATGGTCGCGTCGCTCGAGGATCCGTACATCCTCATCTCGGAGAAGAAGATCTCCAACATGAAGGACCTCCTGCCGGTGCTCGAGAGCATCGCCCGCCAGCAGAAGCCGCTCCTCATCCTCGCCGAGGACGTGGAGGGCGAGGCCCTCGCGACGCTCGTCGTCAACAAGCTCCGCGGCACCCTCCAGTGCGCCGCCGTCAAGGCCCCGGGCTTCGGCGACCGCCGCAAGGAGATGCTCAAGGACATCGCGATCCTCACCGGCGGCTCGGTCGTCGCCGAGGAGCTCGGCACCAAGCTCGAGAACGTGACCCTCAGCGACCTCGGCCGCGCTCGCCGCGTCAAGATCGACAAGGACAACACCACCATCATCGACGGCGCCGGCTCGGCGGACGCGATCAAGGCCCGCGAGAAGGAGATCCGCGGCCAGATCGAGAACACCACCTCGGACTACGACCGCGAGAAGCTCCAGGAGCGCCTGGCGAAGCTCGCCGGTGGCGTGGCCGTGATCAAGGTCGGCGCCGCCACCGAGGTCGAGATGAAGGAGAAGAAGGCCCGCGTCGAGGACGCGCTCAACGCGACCCGCGCGGCCGTCGAAGAGGGCGTCGTCCCGGGCGGCGGCGTGGCGCTCATCCGCCTGTCGGCCTCGCTCGACGCGCTCCAGCTCAACGACGAGCAGCGCTTCGGGGTGCAGATCATCCGCCGCGCCATCGAGGAGCCCCTCCGCCAGATCAGCGCCAACGCCGGCCGCGAGGGCTCGATCGTGGTCAACAAGGTCCGCGAGGGCACCGGGTCGTTCGGCTACAACGCCGCGACCGACACCTACGGCGACATGCTGGAGATGGGCGTCATCGACCCGGCCAAGGTCGTCCGCTGCGCGCTCCAGAACGCCTCTTCCGTCGCGGGCCTGATGCTGACGACCGAGGCGCTCGTCGCCGAGCGTCCGAAGGACAAGAAGGACAACGGCGGCGGTGGTGGCCACGGCGGTCACGACCACGGCGGCGGGATGGACTTCTGATCGAAGTCCTCCGCTGACCTCCAACCCGTAAGGTCTCGCTCGGCGCCCCGCCTGGATTCACCTCCAGCGCGGGGCGTCGGCGTTGTGGCGTTGTTGTATCCACCGGGGCCGTTGTTCTACGGTCCGCTCCCTCCCATGCGCTTGCATCATCTCGCCCTGGCCGCCGCGGTGGGCGCCGCGGCCTGCGAGGGGACCGCCCCCGCCCGCCCGGCAGCCCGCACCATCGCCAGCGCGCGACGCAGCGCCCCCCGCGCCGGACGCCGTGGCGCCAACGCCCCGTCGCCCCCCGCGGTCGACTCCGTGGCGCGCTGCCCGGAGGAGACCTTCCGCACCCTCTCCCGCTACCGCGCCGGGCGCACCGTGCACTTCGGCCCGCTGTGCACCGAGGTCTTCCGCGGCCGCTTCTCGGCGGTGATGGCCACTGGCACCGCGGACGAGGCCTCCGACGTCTGGGTGCTCTTCCACGACCCTCGGGGCGACGAGATCCACAGGGTGCGCCGCTGGCCCGTCGGGGCCCGCATCGCCTTCGGCCGCATCGCCCAGGGGTGGGTCTACCTCCTCGGCCGCACCGTCGCGACCGAGGACATGCCCGCCAACACCAACGTGCTCACCATCTTCCCGCTGCCCCGGCCCGGCGGCGGCGCCCCGGAGGTGGGCCTGCTCTCTCCGCTCGAGGCGGGGCTGCTGAGGGCGAGCGACGTCGACGACCTCGACCGCCGGCTCACCTTCGAGATGCCCCCCGCCGACCCGTCCCCTCAAGAGGCCGAGCGCACCGTGCGCGCCATCGCCGAGGGCGGCCCCAACACCCTGCTCGATCACCTCACCCCCGAAGGGGCGCCGACGCTGCGGGCCTGGCAGGTGGGCGCCTTCCAGGAGTCGGACTACGTGTCGCCGCAGGGCGACCCGACCAGCCCCCACCTCGCCCGCGCGGTGGCCCTCCTGCGGGAGCTCTCGCAGTCCATGGACTGCTCCGCGGGCGACCGCTGCATCGGGCGGCCCGCGCAGGCGCTCGGCCGGGGCGCGATCCCTCCCACGCAGGTGATGCTCCTCAAGGACGGTCAGCGCGTGGTGGTGGCGGCCCTGCTCGCCGAGGCGGGAGCCCCCCACGAGGAGGCCGGCCGCGTCACCCCGTGGGGCGCCGAGCGCATCGACGACGCCGACGATCGTTCGCTCGCCGAACGCTTCGCCATGGACGGCGCGGTGGTCGGCCCGGTGGTGGGCGCCGCCCGGGGAGAGGAGCGCGTGGTGGCCTTCGAGGTGGGCGTCGCCAGCGGAGGGCGCGAGGTGCGCGCGTACGTGATCGCGCCCGGTCGAGCGCCCAGGGCCTACGTCGACCGGAGCCTCGGCGAGGTCACCGGCGACCGCACGCTGCACCTGCGGGACTTCGAGCGCGACGGCGGCTTCGAGCTCATCTCCACCGGGCAGCACCGCGACGGCGCCACGGTGGTGAGCATCGCGAGCCAGGCCGCCCCTCGCTCCGTCGCCCAGCACGCCCTCACGCACCGGCTCGACATGCTCCGCGTGGCCTTCAACCTCACCGAGATGCGCGCCATCGACGGCGCGCTGCGAGGCTACCGCCCCTCGCCCGCCGATCCGGAGACGGCGTGCGCCCTGCTCGAGCGCGTGGCGCCGCTGGAGCCCAGGGCCTTCCTCGCGGCCACGGGCGGGACGCTCGCGGTGATCCCCTACCGCGAACCCGGGCAGCCGCTGCGGGGCGAGCCCCGGAGGCTGGCGCGCCGAGAGCTGGGTGACCCGCGCTCGGTGCTCGGCATCTTCGCGGGGCAGCGCTGCGGCGAACTGCGCTGCGACTGGCCCCAGAGCCTCTGCCACCTCGCCGACGACTCCCGAGAGGGCGTGCTCTGGTTCGGGGACGGCGGACGGCGCATCGCCGCGGTGTCCCTCCAGACTCCCTGAAGGGCGCTCGGCGACCCGATCAGGGCGTCGGGGTCCATCGCGGGGGCGCGATGGGGAAGGTGAGCGAGGGCTCCCAGCTCGGCGCCCCGAAGGGCGCGATGCGCACCCGACGCACCGCCTCGTCGAGGCAGGGGCCCATCGGGGCCTCGGCGAAGATGCCCCGGAGGCGCAGGTGCACCACCGCCCCGGTGGCGCCGTCGAAGCGCGGAGCGATCGTCACCGAGCGCGCCTCGACGCCCTCCACGCAGTCGGCCACGGGACCCCGCAGCGTCGACATCAGCCGCGACAGCACCGCTCCCCCAGGGACCGACGGTCGCGACGGCGGGGCCGACGCGTCCATCGCCGCGCGCTCGACCTGCGCGGGACGAGCGGGAGCGCCGAGGTCCGTCGTCGGCGCGAGGCCAGCGTCCACCGTGGGAGGGAGCTCGGGGGCGAGCAGCGCTCCGGCGTCGAGCACCGGCGCCACCGGAGGGATCTCCAGCGCAGGGGCCAGGGCGCTGCGGGCGCGCAGCGTGGCCCTCAGCTCGTCGGAGGCGCGGGCGATGTAGAGCAGGCCCGTGGTGACGCACACCGCCGCGATCACCGTCGAGACGGCCAGGAGCCGCGCGGCCTGGGCGAAGACCTGCGCCGCGTCGGGGGTGACCGGGGGCGGGATCGACGACACCGGAGCGAGGTCCGAAGGGAGGCGGCCGGGTGAAGGGAGCCTCGAAGGCGAGAGCGGACCCGAGGGGGCGGAGCTCCTCGTGGGCGCGGGAGTGGCCCGGGGCGCGGCGCGGGGCGGCTCGACGACCAGCCCAGAGGCCGAGGTGACCCGCGACGAACGCTCCCTCGAAGGGAGGGGTGAGACCTGCGTGGGCTGGTCGGCCAGCAGGATGTCCATGTGGCCCGCCTGGTCGCGGATCGCGCTGGCGATGGGCTGGAGGTCGCGAGAGGAGAGGTCGATCGCTTCGTTGTCGAAGGACTGCAGCGCCGACGAGGGGAGCTCCGTGGGCTCTGACTCGCGGCCGGTCGCCTGCTCGGAGCCGACGGCAGACTGGCGGGGCGCCACGGCGTTTGGACCGAGCGAGAAGCTGCCCCCCGGGAGCGTGCGCTTGGCGGAGACGAGCCGGGCGGAGGCCACCCCGCTGCTCTCGGCCCCGAGGTCGGGAGCGAGGGGAGAGGGCGGGATCTCCGGCTCGACCGCGAGCTCGCGGGACTCCGGGAGGGGGGAGGCGCCGGAGCGGCGGGCGTCGAGCTCCGCGAGCATGGCGCCGTAGTTGCCGTACGAGGGCGTCGGCTCGGCGACGTCCGAGATCGAGAGGTCGACCCCGATCTCGGCGCTCAGCTCCGAGAGCAGGGACTCGGGGCCCGGGAGCGTGAGGCGCGCCGAGGCGTCGGGTTCGAGGGCGCGCAGCAGGTCGCGCGCGAAGGCCTGGACGGTGGAGTACCCCTCCCCCCGCGCCACCCCGAAGGCGCGCTCGAAGACCGCGTCGACGCCGATGGCCATGTCGTCGCGGTGGAGCGAGATCGTCGGGAGCTGCTCGCGGCGCAGGGCCGCCGAGAGCTCGGCGGCGGAGGCCTCGCCGAAGGGCAGGTGGCCCGTGAAGAGCTCGAAGAGCAGCGTCGCAAGCGAGAAGACATCGAGCGCCGGGGTCGGCGGGAAGGCCAGCTCCTCGGGCAGGAGGTAGCCCGGCTGGCTGCACGCGAGCACCGTGCGGTCGGTGACGAAGCCCGCGGTCACCAGGGCGTGCAGGTAACCGCACTCCTCCAGGTGCACCTCGCCCTCCTCGTCGAGCACCACGCGCTCCGGGACCAGCGCCCGGTGCAGCACCGGCGGGCTCTGCGAGTGAAGCACCTCCAGGATGCGGGTGATCCCCTGGAGCACCTTCGATCCGAGCCTCGCGGAGCGGTCGGAGCCCGAGGCGATGATCTCCCGCAGCGAGCTCCCCGGGCGGCGGGCGGAGATCACCACCGGCCCGGACTCCGCCGCGTCGAAGGCGATGATGCGGGGAATGCCCGGATGCTCGAGCATCGTGAGGCGCTCCATCTCCAGCCCGAAGACGTGCGCCGCCCGCTCGGAGCGAGCGATCACCGCGCTGTGCGCCGCCCACACGGTGAACACCTCGCCGGGCTCGCGGCCTCGCGCCAGGTAGACCGCGGTAAGCCGGTCGTGGCGCAGTCGTCGGTCGATCACGCAGCGCCCGAGGATCGACTCGCCCCGCTTGAGCTCCCCGGGGATCGCCGTACCTGGCTGACTCGATCGCAGCGTCAAGAATGCCTCGGGGTCATCCTCGCCCGATGTCCGGGGAGCGCGTCAACTTCTGGCATCGGAGACATTACCTCGGATCGTAAGCCGGGGCCGACGTGCCCTCGACCCTCGGCGACGCGACGCCCACCCGACCGACGCCGCCGCTTCCTCCCGGGGCCCTGCGCTCGGGCCGGTCGATGCTCCCGCAGCTGCACACGCCGCCGACGCCGCCCGGCGACCGCACCCGGTCGGCGCCGAGCGTCACCCGGGTCGCCGCCGCGAGGCGCACCGCGCCGCCCGATCCCCCGCCGCCGCCGCCCATGCCGCAGCCGTCGCCCATGCCGCAGCCGCGCTGGTTGCCGTCGAGCCCCTCGCTCCCGGCCGCGGTGATCGCCCCGTGGACCTCCGCCGCGCGCCCCGCGCGGAGCCACACGATGCCTCCGCCGTTGCCTCCTCCGCCGGGCGTCTCGCCGTCCTCGTCGCCGCCCCCTTCGCCCCCGGCGCTGCCAAGCTGCATCTCCTCCGAGAGGTCGGCGCCGCCGTAGGCCCCGCCTCCGACGCCACCCGGGTTGGGGCAGCCCGCGGCGCACACCCCGCCGTCGGTCTCCGCCTCGCAGTCGCCCTCCGCCCCGCTCGCGCCGACGCCTCCGTAGGCCCCGCCGCCGCCCGCGCCGCAGTCCGCGCCCGCTCCTCCTCCTCCGCCGCCTCCTCCGTTGGCCGGTCGACCCGCGGACCCGACGCCCGTCGGCGACTCGCCCGCAACGCCCGACTGGCAGCGGTAGAGCCCCGCCCCGCAGGCGTGCGACGCGCCGCGAAAGCCCCGCCCGTCCATGGTGATGCGCCCCTCGATCACCGCGTCGCCCGCGACGTCGACGGCGAGGATGCCGCCGTGGCGGCCGTTCCACTCCGGGGCCGAGAGCGAGCCGGAGACGGAGACATACAGGTCCGTGTATTCCTGGACCAGCACCGCCTGCGCCCTCGCCCCGGCCGACGTGTCCGTCGTGTACCCGCGGCTCAGCGCGGCCTCGAGGGTGAGGCTCCCCGGCTCCGCGGCGACCACCCGGCGGAGCTCGTAGCGCCCCGCGTCCCCGGCCCTCGACTGCGTCTGGTGGATGAGCACCCGCGCCCCCACCGGGAAGGCGCCGACGGTCTCTCCCAGCCACAGCGTGGTCGAGCCCGCCGCGCCGCTCACCGCCGCGCGCGCCGTGTTGATCACCGTCGCCCCGGAGATCACCGTCGCCCCGGCTCCCGCGACGCAGGTCCCTCCCGCGCACGCCACGCCGGGGGGGCAGTCGGCGTCGACGAAGCACTCGCCGCAGGTGTGCCTCACGGGGTCGCAGCGCCTCGGCCGGGAGCCCGCGTCGCCGCCGCCGACCGGGGCGCAGTCGCGGTCGTCGAGGCAGCCGTCCTGGCAGGTCTCGGTGGAGGGATCGCAGTATCGACGGAGGGGACAGGTGTCCGGGGAGGAGAGGCACCCGACGCAGCGGCCCGTCGTCACGTTGCACAGCGGGCGGCCAGGGTCGGCGCAGTCGTCGTTCTGCACGCACCGCGCGGGCGCGTCGAGCGGCGGAGCGACGGCGTCAGCGACGTCCGGGTGATCGGCCTCCGGCGCGTCGGGCCGCCCCACATCGGGCTCACCGGCGTCGGCGTCGAGCACGCTGGCGTCGGGCTCACCCCCATCGGTCGCGTCGACGTCGGGGGCGACGGGGGAATCCGCGGGGGCGGAGTCGATGGCGCCGTCGCCGCCGATCACCGCGACGCCGAAGCGCACGCACCCGTTGCACATCGCCGCCAGGAGTCCCGCGAGGGCGATGCCCCGCGCCGTGAACGACGAAACCATCACAGAGGTTCTCTCCGTCTCTGAAGCCGTAAGACCCGCTGATCCAAGCGTGCGGAATCCTACTGCAACTGATCTCGCGGCGTAGCGAATGTTGGTGCGGGCGACGCGCTTGGTGGATCATCCCCGGCACTGACGCCGGAGCCCCTTGTGAGCGCCCGACGAGGAGGAAGGTCCGTCATGCCGAGGCACGCCCCCGTGGCCAACATCGCGCGCTGGGTGGTGGCGATCACCCTGGTGGCGCAGCCCGCGCGGGCCCAGGTGCGCGACCGCTTCGCCGCGCGCTTCGAGCTCGGGGCGGGTTCGATGCTCTCGACCGTCCAGCGCAACGACGACGCGAGGGACTTCGGCGTGGGGCTGCACGGCGGGCTTCGCCTCGCGTGGTCGCTCACCGACGCCCTCGCGGTGCAGGCCTCGCTCTCCAACTGGGTCTTCCCCTCCCGGGGCGGCGGGGAGGCCGGCTGGGTCTTCGCTCCGATGCTGGGCGTGCGCTTCGAGCCCTCGCTGGGCTCCGTCGGCCAGGCCTTCCTCGACGGCAACCTCGGCCTCGGGATGACCGGCGACGAGCGCGCCCTCCAGGTCGACGTCGGGGTGGGCTTCGAGTTCGTGGTGTCGCCCTCGCTCTCCGTCGGCCCGGTGCTGCGCTACGGCCAGACGGTGCAGCCCGACACGCGAGGCGACGGCCAGCCCGAGCCCTACCCCGACGACGCCCGGTACCTGCTCGGAGGGCTCTCGATCTCGCTCCGCACCGCCGTCGAGCCCGAGGTCCAGGAGATCGAAGCGCCGAGGCTTCCGGCGCAGCCTCCGTCGCCTCCGGTGCTGGCGCGTGACACCGACGGCGACGGCGTCCCGGACTCCGAGGACCTCTGCCCGACGGTCGCCCCGGGCGAGCGCCCCGACGGGTATCGCCGCGGCTGCCCCGTGCGCGACCGCGACCAGGACGGCGTCTCCGACGACCGGGACATCTGCGTCGACGTGGTGCAGGGCCCCGAGGCCGACCCGATGCGCCCGGGCTGCCCCGCGCCCGACTCCGACCGCGACGGCGTCGCCGACCACGCCGACGCCTGCCCCGAGGTCGCGCCGGGCGCCATCGCCGACCCGACGCGGCCCGGCTGCCCCGATGGAGACCGCGACGGCGACGGGTACACGGACTCCCGAGACCGCTGCCCCGCGCAGGCCGAGACCTTCAACAACCTCACCGACGAGGACGGCTGCCCGGAGGTCCAGGCCCCGACGGTGGAGATCCGCTCGGGGATGATCGAGCTCCAGGGCAACCCGGTGAACTTCGTCCCCGCGAGCGACCGGATCATCGGTCGGCGCAGCTTCGAGATCCTCGACGCGCTGGTGTCGGTGCTGCGCGCCCACACGGAGATCACCCGGGTGGACATCCACGGCCACACCGACGACCGCGGCGACCGGGCCACCAACCTGGAGCTCTCCGCGCGCCGGGCCCGCGCCGTGCGAGCGTACCTGGTCGGCCACGGGATCGCCCCGGAGCGCGTCGAGGCCCACGGCTTCGGGCCCGACCGACCCATCGCGGACAACGCCCGCTCGGAGGGGCGCGCCACCAACCGTCGCGTGGAGGTGCATATCGTCACCGTGCTCCCGGGCGCCGCGACGCCACCCCGCTGACCTCGCACGTCCCGTGCACTTCTTCCGTCGCGCAGGAACCTTCGTCGCTCCGTCGCGTCTGAGCCCCATCGATGTTTCATACGGCCCGTCCCCCAAGCGCCCACGCCTTTCGCGCCGCGTTCTCGCGCTGGCGGGGCGCCGTGCACCGGGCCCACCTCCTCGCCTGGGGCGTGCGCGGGGCGTGCCTCGGGGCGCTGCTCGCGGCCGCCGGTGCCACGGCCGCGTGGGCGAGCGGACACCCCGGGGCGGCGCTCGGCGCGGTCGCGGCGGTCCCTCTCGGCGCGATGGCGGGCGCCGGTCTCGCTCGCAGGCGGCGCTGGGACGACACCGCGGTCGCCCTCTACCTCGACGCCCGGGGGGGCAGCGCGGAGGTGATCACCACGGCGCTCCAGGCGACCGGGGGTTTGCCGGGTGAGGCCGGCGAGCACCTGCGGAGGGAGGCGCTCCTCGCGCTGCGGGCGCTCGACGGGCGCTCGCTGCCCCGGCTGCGGGCGCGGTGGCCCATCGCCGCGGCGGGGCTCTGCGCGGTCGCGCTGGCGATGTCGTTCGTGCCGCGAACGATCCCCGCGGCGCCGAGGGCGACGGCGGCCGACCCGGAGGGGGAGCGGGTGCAGATCGACGCCCCCGAGGGCTGGTCGGCGGTGGAGCAGCTCTCGCGACTCAGCACCCCCGACGCGCAGCGCGCCCAGCGGCTGCAGGCGCTCTCCGCCGAGGCCCGGCGGCTGCGAGAGCAGCTGATGACGGGGACGGGCCAGCGCGAGGCGATGACCGCGGCGGAGCGGCTGAGGGCGGCGGTGGCGGCGGAGCGTTCGAGGCCGTGGGAGGGCGCGGCGGAGCGGGGGGTGCAGCGGGCCGCCGGGGCGCTGGCCAGGATGGGCTTCGAGGGGGCCGCGCAGGCGCTGGCCGCGAGGGACCTTGAGGGGCTCGACCGGGCGATGGAGCGCCTCGCCAACGCCCGCGAGGAGGCCGACCGACAGAGGGCCCGGGAGGCGCTCCGGGCGGCGGCGGAGGCGGCCGCGGGCGCCGGGGCCGAGGAGCTGGCGGCAGAGCTGCGGGCGGAGGAGCAGCTGCTGCGGCGGAGGGCCGACCGCAACCGGCTGCTGAGGGCGCTGGCCGAGCAGATCGGCGGGAGCGAGGACGTGCGCCGGGCGGCCGAGCACCTGGAGCGACTGCCCTCGGACGAGAGCGCGCGGGACCTGGCCGAGGCCATGGAGCGGGCCCTCGCGTCGCTGACGCCCGAGGAGCGCGATCGGCTGGCGGCGAGGATGCGCCAGGCGATGGGCCGCGCGGCGCAGGCCTCGAGGGCGGGCGAGATGGACGGCGAGTCCGGGGCCGGGGCGCAGGGGTCGATGAGCGCGGAGGAGATCGCCCGGCGGCTGAGGGAGTTCGCGCAGTCGGAGGGCGAGGGCGACGCGTCGGGCGAGGCGCAGTCGGGGAGCCCCGGGGGCGGAGTGCCGATCCCGATGGGGGGCGGCGCAGCGCGGTCGATGCAGCGGAGCCTCGACCGGGCGAGCGAGGGGATGGACCGGGCGGTGGCGCAGCTCCGCGCTCCGGGCGGGCGCGACGAGGGAGAGGGCGGCGCCGGGCGCGGCGGTGGCGCGGGCGAGCACGGCGGATCGACGGCCGCGGTGGACACGGCCCACGGGCTGCGAGCCCGAGCGAGAGGCGCGGTGCGAGGATCGGGCATGGCGGGCGGCGCGGTGCAGCGGGTGGCCGGGAGCGCAGGGGGCGTCGCGCGGACGCTGCGCACCGGGGCGCTCCAGGGGGCCGCGGCGGAGGAGCTCCGAGGGGTCGACCGGTCGGACATCCCCGCGGAGTACCGGGATCAGGTCAGGACCTACTTCCAGCCATGACGACTCACGACGACGCGCGAGGAGCGGAGGCCCCATTGAGCGACGATACGAAGGGACCCATCGGAGAGCGCCTCCGCGACGCGGCGGTGGCCCTCGACCGGCTGCGAGGGGCGATCGGCGAGGTGATCGTCGGGCAGCGCGCGGTCGTCGACCATGTGCTCGTCGGGCTGCTCGCGGGCGGGCACGTGCTGCTGGAGGGAGCCCCCGGCGTGGGCAAGACCTCGCTGGTGAGGGCGCTGGCCGACGGCGTGGCGCTCCGCTTCGGTCGCATCCAGTTCACGCCCGACCTGCTGCCCGCGGACATCCTGGGCGCCCAGGTGCTCACCTCCACCGCCGAGGGGGCGCGCGGCTTCGCCCTGCACCGCGGCCCGATCTTCTGTCAGGTGCTGCTGGCCGACGAGATCAACCGCGCCTCGCCCCGCACCCAGAGCGCCCTCCTCGAGGCGATGCAGGAGCACGCCGTGACCCTGGCGGGGGAGCGCCACCGGCTGGGTCCGCCCTTCTTCGTGCTGGCCACGGAGAACCCCATCGAGATGGAGGGCACCTACCCCCTGCCGGAGGCGCAGCTCGACCGCTTCCTGCTGAAGGTGCTGGTGCACGAGCCCTCGGAAGACGACCTCGTCGCCGTGCTCACCCGCACCACCGGCTCGCTCCCCCAGACCGTCCCCCAGGTGCTCGACGCCGACACCCTCCACGGGCTCCAGTCCCTCTGCCGCGAGATCGCCGTCTCCGACGCGGTCGCCCGCTACGCCGCCCGCCTCGTGCGAGCGAGCAACCCCGCCTCCCCGGAGGCCCCGGCGCTGGTGAAGCGCGCTGTGCGCTACGGGGCGGGCGTCCGCGGGGCGCAGGCGCTGGTGCTCGGCGGGCGCGCCATGGCCTTGATGGACGGCCGCGCCCAGGTGGGCTTCGCCGACGTGGCCGCGGTGGCGCCGGCGGCTTTACGTCACCGGGTATTGCGCTCCTACGAGGGCGAGTCCGACGGGGTCAGCCCGGACGCCGTGGTGCAGGCGCTGCTCGACGCGGTGCCCGCGAGGCCCGACGCCGTGGAGCGCGCGCTACGGGAGCGGGACCGTTGAGTCGCCGGGCGGCCGCGGCCTCGCTGGGGTGCGTGCTCGCGCTCTCCCGCGCCGCGTCCGCCGGGGTCACCCTGGAGGTGCGCCCGCTCTTCGGTGAGACCTGCCTCCCGTCGACGGGAAGCGGAGAGCTGCGGGTGCGCGTGGAGAACACCGGGTCGCGCCCCCTGCGCGCCATGCTCGTGGTCGACGCGACGGCCCCGCGGGCCGACCGACCTCGCACCCGCCACGCCTGGACCGTGCGGGTGGGAGCCCGCGCGGAGGCGACGCTCTCGGTGGACACCCCGAGGCCGCTCGCGGGCGGGGCGATGACCTTCCGGGTGCTGGGCGAGGACGGGCGCACCCTCGCCACGACCGCGCTGGCGCTGCCCGGGGGCGAAGGGTCGATGATCCTCGACGCGACGCCGGGGCACCGCTTCGCCAACGCCCAGCGCGCCGGGGCGGGGGGGCTGCTCTCCGGCGACGTCGGGGCCGACGGGGACTACGGCCGCGGCGGTCGCTTCCGTCCGCTCGGCGGAGCCTCGGAGCCCGCGGCCCTGCCCTACGCAGGGGTGACCTGCGCGGTCGAGCGACCGGCGGCGAGCGGGTCCCCGAGGCTGCCGAGGCTGGTGGCGGGCTACCGGGCGGTGGCCCTGGTGCTCGTCGACAGCGGCTCGCTCAACGGCCTCGCGCCGAACGAGCGGCAGAGCCTCGCGGGCTACGTCGCCGAAGGGGGATCGCTCGCGGTGATCGTACGGTCGCCGAACGACCTCCGACACCCGGTGCTGGGCGCGCTGGTGGGCGAAGGGGTCTCCGCCCTCCCGATGCCCGCGTGGTCCAGGGAGCCCGAGGTGATCGACCCCTGGAGGGTGCCGCGCGTGCCTCCGCAGGCCGCCACGCTGGCGGGGTCGCGCACCTGGGGCGGAGGCCACCTCGACCCTCGATGGCTCGCCGCCGTCGACCGCGGCGTCCCCGCCGGTACCCTGGGCGCCACGGCCCGCTACGGCGACGGCATGGTCCACCTGCTCTCCTGGGACCCTTCGCAGACGGCCTCGCTGGAGGACCCCTGGTCCGCCCGCACGGTGCTCCAGCTCGCGGCGCACGCCGACCACCGCCGCGTGCCGCGCCTCTTCGCCCCGGAGCCGGAGACCCTGCCCATACCTGACCCGGTAAGATCCTTCCTCACGCCCTCGGTTCGCCCGGGCCTCGGTCTGCTCCGTGCGGGCGGCATCGTCGCCGCCTTCGCCTCGGCGCTGCTCCTCGCGGCCTGGATGACCCGCCTCCTCCGCGCCCGCTCGCTGCTCGCCCCGCTCTCCGCCGCGCTCACCCTCGCCGCCTGGGCGCTGCTCGCTCGGCAGGGCGGCGGCCACCGCGCGGCCCTGACCCAGTCCCGCACGCTCTCCGTGCTCGACGCCCCGTGGGGCTTCTCCATCGCGTCGGCGCGGCGCTTCCACATGGTCTACAGCGGCCACCGTCGGAGCCTCGCCATCCGCCTGGGCGGCCCCGAGCGCGTGGTGGCGGTCGATCCCACCGCGGGCCGCGGGCCCATCACCCGCCTCGTCGAAGCGGACACGACCTACCTCCTGGGCCTCGGGGTGCTCCCCTGGACGCCCACCTTCGTCCGAGAAGACGGCCCGGAAGCGCTGCGCGGCGCGGTCACCCTGCACCGTGACCCGACCGGCGTGCTCTCGGTGCGAAACGGCCTGCCGTGGACGCTGCGCGAGGTGGTGCTCCTCGACCGCGGGAGCTCCTCGGGCTGGTCCTTCGAGGCGATCGCGCCGGGGCGCACCCGCTCGGTGCGCGAGGGTAGGGCGCTGCCCCTGGCGATCGTGGCGTGGTTCGTGGTGCCGCAGCTCCCCGCGCTGCCCGGGTGGGGGAGCCCCGAGGCCGCCGCGCTGGCCCGTCGCCCTCCGTCGATCACGGCCGATGCGCCCTACGACGTGGCCGCGCCGCTGGGGCGATGGTTCGGTCACCGTCGCGACGACAACCCCTGGGACGCCGTGCTCTCCAGCGCCGCCGTGCCCGGGAGGGCCGAGCCGTGGGTACTCCGAGAGGGCGTCGGCCTCGTCGCCCGCATCGACCGCCCCGCCGCAGCGACCCGCGCCGGGCTCCGCCTGGCCTCGGAGAGCACGTGGCTGCGCCTCCATCCTCCGGAGCCGACGCCATGAAGCTGCGGCTCGACAGGGTCTCGCACCGCTTCGCGCCGGGCGCCCCGTGGTGCCTGCGGTCGGTCTCGCTCACCGTCCACCCCGGCGAGGTGGTGGGCCTCTCGGGCCCTTCGGGCTCGGGCAAATCCGTGCTGCTCCGGGTGGCCAGCACCCTGCTGCGACCCACCGAGGGGAGCGTCACCCTCGACGGCCTCGACCCCGCCGCCGCGAGGGCGAGCGCCGCCATCGGCTACGTCTCCCCCTCTCACCGCTGCCCCGACGACGTGACCGTCCGCGCCTACCTCACCGCGATGGCCGCGCTCCACCGCCGCGGCGACGGGGACGTCGACGGCGCCCTGGAGCTCACCGACCTCGTCGACCGCGCCGACGCGCCCGGCGGCGAGCTCAGCCTCGGCGAGCGGCGACGCCTCGAGCTCTCCCGAGCGCTGCTCCACGACCCCTCGCTGCTGCTGCTCGACGACCCGTCGCCGGGCCTCGACGCCGCCGCTCGCGACGACCTCTCGGACTTCATCGTCACCCTCGCCTCGCTGGGCAAGGCGGTGCTGCTGGCCTCCTCGCTCCCCGACGAGCTCCGCCCCCTCTGCGCCCGGGTGCTCACGCTCGACGCCGATCACCGCCTCGTCGCCCCGGAGGACCCGTGATCGCCCCCCTCGCCCGCGCGCTCTCCTCCCTCGATCGCCCTCCCCGGGTGCTCCATCCCCTGCTCGCGTCGGTGCTGGCCGTCACCGGCTTCGCCATCGTCGAGGCCCACCGGATGCACTTCGGGTCGACGCCCGACGCCATCGGCGCCCGGCTCTTCCACCGCACCGGGGCTTCGCTCCAGCTCATCGCCCTCGGCCTCGGGGCGCTCTTCGCCACCGCCGCGGTCTCTCGCATCCGCCGCGACGGGCTCCTCGACCACCTTCACCTCGCGGGAGCGACCGGACCCTCCCTCGCGCTCTCGCTCTCCCTCCGCAGCGCGGCGCAGGCGGCGGCGCTCACCGCGCTCGCGAGCCCCATGCTCGGGCTCAGCCTCTTCTACGGCGGCATCCCCGTGGCGGTGCTCGCCTCGGCGCTCTCCTCCTCGATCGCCTGCGCGGCGCTCGGGGCCACCGTGGGCGTCGCCGTCGCCGCCTCGGGCGACGACCGCGCGGCGCCCCTCCGTAGCGCCCTCGCGGTGCTGCTGCTCTCGCTCCTCGGCTACCGGGCGCTCGGCCAGCTCGCCGCGGCCGTCGCGCTCGCCCCCCTCCACGCCTCCCCCCGAGGAACCCTCTGGTACATCGACCTCCTCGCCGACGGCCGCGCCTCCGCCGCGATGCGCCGCGCGGGGCTCCTGGCCCCCTGGTGGGTCGCGCTCTCCACCGCCCCGTGGCTGCTCTCCTCCGCCGCGCCGGGGCTCTCTCCCGACGGCCGATCGGAGCGCCCTCCCTGGGCCGCCGCCCTCCTCTCGACGCTGCTGCTCACGGCCCCGATGGCCGTCGCCGTCCACGCGGTGAGCCGCCCCCTCGATCGCCTCTCCTGGCTGCACGCCGCCCTCCTCGGCTGGACCGCCCTCGCCCTCCCGCTCCTCGCCGACGAGCTCTGCCTCGCGGTCGCCCTGCTGGGCACCGGGCTGCTGGCGCTCGCCGGGGCCACCGGCATCCCCTCGGCGCGCTGGCTCTCCGACAGCGCCACGGTCAGCGCCGCCGTGGCGGCCGCGGTGCTCGTCTTCGCGGCCCTGGTCTCCGCCCTCTCCCGACGGCGCTCTCCCAGGCTCGTCGCGGCGCTCTCCGTGGCCGCGCTCTGCGTCGCTCCGCTGGTGCTCCGCGAGCTCGCTGGATCGTACGGCGCCAACCCCTCAATCGATGCCATCGCGGGCCTCTCTCCGCTCGCGGCCTTCGAGCTGATCGCCCGCGACGCCCACGCTCCCACCCCCTCGGGATGGCGCGAGTCCACCCGCCTCGGGATGGCCAACGCCGGATCGCTCGTCACCAGCCTCGGGAGCCTCGCCCTGATCGCCAGGATGTACCTGATTTCAAGGCGTACGACGGAGACCGTACGATGACGTACGACCTCCTCGACGCGGGCTACCGACGCTCCCTCGACCTGCTTCGTCGACACCTCTCGCCCGCCGTCGCGGCCGGAACCTCGGGCGACCACCGCACCCGCCACCGGGGCTCCGGGCAGGAGTTCCAGGACCACCGACCGTATGTCCCGGGCGACGACCTCCGGCGCGTCGACTGGATGGCCTACGCCCGCACCGGCGAGCCCGTGACGCGCAACCTCCGCGCCGAGGAGGACGTGCTGCTGAAGGTGCTGATCGACACCAGCGCCTCGATGACCGACGGCAAGCTGGCCCACGCCGCACGCATCGCCGCGGGCGTCGGCTACCTCGGGCTGCTCGGGGGTGAGCGGGTCCAGGTGATCCCCTTCGCCGACGCGCCCGACGGCCGGCGTCGCCCCGAGCGGGGACGCGCCGCCATCCCCTCGCTGCTGCGCTCCCTCGGCCCGCTGCATCCCTCGGGCGGCACCGGCCTCCGCCGGGCGCTCGACCTCGCGCTCAGCCCCGGTCCCCCCTCGGTGGTGCTGCTGCTCAGCGACCTCCTCGACGCCGACGAGGCCGCGCCCTTCGCCCGCGCCCTCGACCCCCGGCGCCACGACCTCCGCGTGGCCCATGTGCTCTCCCGCGCCGACGTCGAGCCCGCCCTCTCCGGCGACCTCGACCTCGAGGACGCCGAGACCTCCGAGCTCCTCCCCCTCACCGCCGACGCGGCCCTGCTCGACCGCTACCGAGAGCGCGTTACCAGGTGGTGTAAGTCCATCGACGAGGCCGCCCGCTCCCGGGGCGCGAGGCTCGTTCGTAGCGTGAGCGACGAGCCCGCCATCGACGCGGTGCGCGCCCTGCTGCGCCCCGACCGGGGAGGCTGAGACCCTCCCATGGGCGGCGTCACGCTCCTGCACCCCGCCGGCCTCCTCGCGCTGATCGCCGCGGCGCCGGTGATCGCCGCCTACCTGCTCCGCTCCCGCCGCGAGCGGGTGCGGGTGAGCTCGCTCAAGCTCTGGCGCGACGTCGCCCAGGAGTCCCGCGCCCGACGCCCCTGGCAGCCGCCTCCCCGCGAGCTCTCGCTGCTCCTCGAGCTCGTCGCGGTCGTCGCCACGGCGCTCGCCCTGGCTCGCCCCGCACGGCTCTCCACGGGTGCCTCGCCCACCCGCGTGGCCCTGGTCGTCGACACCAGCGCCTCCATGGCCGCCCACGACGGCGACACCACCCGCTGGCGCCTCGCCCTCGACGCCGCGCGCTCGCTCCTCCGGTCGCTGCCTCCAGGCGCCGAGGTGATGCTGGTGTCGGCCGATCGTTCGCCCTCCGTACGATCTCCCTTCACCGCCGATCGACGCGCCCTCGCGCGCTCCCTCGACGCGCTCCGCCCCACCGCCTCCGAGGGTGACCTCGCCTCCGCGGTGCGCTTCGCCGCCGACCGCCTCCGCCCGCTCCCCGGGCCTCGACGCTTGCTGGTGGTCACCGACGGATCGCTCGCCCGCGGCGGCGCCCCCTCGGACGACACGCTCCCCATCGAGCTCACGAGGGTGGGCCACGGCGCCGCCAACCTGGCCCTGGTGCGCCTCGACCTGCGCGCCACCCTCGACCCCGGCGGTCGCCCGCTGGCCCGGGCGCACTGCCTCGTCGCCAGCTTCGACGAGCGCCCCGTCGAGGCGACCCTCTCCGTGCGAGACGCCTCGACCGACGCCCTGCTGGGCGAGGCCCGCGCCGCCGTGCTCCCCGGCGCCCGCGTCCCGATGGCCGTCGACCTCGCCATGGCGCCCGCCGACGCAGGCCGCGCGCTGCGCATCACCCTCTCCCCCGACGACGCCCTCTCCGCCGACAACGTGGCCTTCGCCCGCATCCCGCCGCCTCCCTCCATCCCCGTGGTGCTGGTCGCCCGGGAGCCCGATCCATGGATCGCCCGGGCCCTCGGCGCCGACCCCTCGGCGCGGCTTACCCTGGCCGGTAACACCATCCCCGACGATCTCCCCGAGGACGCCCTCCTGGTGCTGGAGGAGACCTGCCCCGCGGTGCTCCCTCCCCGAGAGACCCTGGTGCTCGCCCCCCCGGCGGGGCCCTGCGCCGGGCTCACCGTGCTCGCCGAGGTCGACGACCCCTCGATCACCTCCTTCGCCACCACCGACCCTCGCTGGCGCTTCCTCACCATGGACGGCGTGCACCTCTCGAGCGCCCGCCCGCTGGCGCTCTCCGCCCGCGGCACGGCGCTGGTCCGCGCGGGCTCGCGGGTGCTCGCGGCCGACGCGGGCCTCGCCGACCGCACGGTCACCGTCGTCGGCATCGATCCGCTGCGCTCCGACTGGCCCTTGAAGGCCTCCTTCGTGGTCTTTCTCCGCAACGTCGTCGAGCTCGCGAGGGCCCACCGCGCCGCCGCCACCGCGCCGCGCTTCCGCACCGGCGACGCCGCCCGCGTCGAGCTCCCTCACGGCGCCTCTCCCACCGCCGTCCTCGGCCCCGACGGACCCGTCGCCTTCACCGCCCTCCCCGGCGCCGCGGTGCTCGGCGACACCTCCCTCGCGGGCTTCTACCGGGTGCTCTCCCCCCGAGGAGAGACCCTCGTCCCCATCAACCTGCTCTCCGAGTCCGAGTCCGACCTGCGGGAGCGCCCGCTCGACCTCCGCCCCCCCTCGGCACGCGACGCATCCCCCCTCCCCGAGCCCGTCGAGCTCACCCGCGCCTTCGCCCTCCTCGCCGCCCTCGCCTGGATCGCCGACCGCCTCGCGCTTACCACCCCCCGTAAGCCGACGAGGCCCTCGTGAGCCGCGCCGAGCGCCTCTCTCACGCGCTGCTCCTCCTCGCGGGCGTCTCGTCCCTCGCGGCCTTCGCCGGACCTCGCTGGGGCCACCGCATCGACCGACTCGCGGTCATCGTGGCCGTCGACCGCTCCCGCTCCATGGAGCGCCTCCCCGACGCCGAGGCCCGGGTCGCCCGCTTCGAGCGCGAGGCCGCCGGCGGGATGCGCGACGGAGACCGCCTCGGCCGCGTGGTCTACGGCGCCGGAGCCGCCACCGGGCAGGCGCTCCACGAGCGGGCCATCCCCCCGTCGAGCACGGAGGTTCCCATCGACCGCGACGGCACCGACCTCGCGGCCGCGATCGATCGTTCGCTCTCCGAACGACCCGACGACGCCCCCGCGCGCATCGTCCTCCTGGGCGACGGGGCCAGCAACCGGGGCGACGCCCTCGCCGCCGCCGCTCGCGCCGTGGCCGCGGGCGTCCCCATCGACGTGCTGCCCATGAGCGCGACGGCCAGGAGGGAGCTGCGGGTGAGCTCGGTGCGGGCGCCCTCCCGGCTCGACGAGCGCGAGGCCTTCGAGCTGCGGGTGGTGACCTTCGCCACGGAGCGCTGCGAGGCCGAGGTGCGGGTCTCCCTCGACGGCGCGATCGCCCACCGCGGACGGGTGACCGTGGAGGCGGGCGAAGGGATGCTCTCGCTCCCTCAGACGGCCCCGGGGCCGGGGATGCACCGCTACGAGGTGGAGGTGATCCCCCGGGACCCGACGCTCGACCGGGTGCCCGAAGACAACCTGGGAGGGAGCTTCGTGAGGGTGCGCGGCCCCGCCTCGGTGCTGGTGCTGGAGGGCGACCCGGGGGCCTCCGCGCCGCTCTCCGAGGCGCTGCGCCAGGGCGGGTTTCGCGTCGTCGAGGGCGGCACCTGGGGCTTCCCCGCGGACCTCGCCGCGCTCTCCTCCTACGACCTCCTGGTGCTCTCGGACGTGCCCGCGAGGGCGCTCTCCACCGAGCAGCTCGAGTGGATACGCACCTACGTCCGAGACCTGGGCGGCGGGCTCTGGCTGATGGGCGGCGACCGCTCCCTCGGGCCCGGCGGCTACGCCCGCACTCCCGTCGAGGAGGTCTCCCCGGTGTCCTTCGACCTGCGCCAGGAGCGCCGCCGCGCCTCGCTCGCGGAGGTCATCTCCATCGACTACTCCGGCTCGATGACGGCGGTGGTGGGGGGCTACACCAAGATCCGCCTCGCCAACGAGGCCGCCGCCCGGAGCGCGCTGCTGCTGGGCCAGGGCGACCAGCTCGGCGTCGCCCACGTCGACACCAGCACCACCTGGACGATGCCCCTCGGCCCGGTGGACAACCTCGAGCCCGTCCTCCGTCGCATCCGCGCGGTGGGCGCGGGCGGCGGAGGGATCATCGTCCCCACGGCCCTCGCCGACGCCTATCGCGCGCTGAGGGCGGCGCGCACCGACCTGCGTCACCTGCTGCTCTTCGCCGACGGCGACGACGCCGAGGAGATGACCGGCTGCGCTCTCACGGTGGCCACGGCCTTCCGCGACGGCATCACCACCTCCGTGGTCTCGCTGGGCCGAGGCGCCGACACCCCGGAGCTGGAGCGCCTCTCCCGCGAGGGCCACGGGCGCTTCTACCTCGTCGAGGACGCCCTGCGCCTCCCCACGGTCTTCGCCCAGGAGACCATCCTGGCCACGCGCGCGGCCATCCGCGAGGAGCCCTTCCGCGCGCTCCCCTCGCTGCCCGACGCGGTGACCGCGGGCCTCGACCTCGCCTCGGCGCCCCCGCTGGGAGGCTACGTGGTGACGCTGCCGAAGCCGCGCGGGGCGGTGCTGCTGCGGGCCATCGACGGCGACCCACTGCTGGCGAGCTGGTCGGCGGGGGCGGGGCACGCGGCGGTGTTTACCTCGGATGGTAAAGACCGCTGGGGCGCCGGGTGGCTTCGCTGGCCCGGGAGGGCGAGGCTCTGGTCGTCGCTCGCCCGCTCGCTGGCGCGTCAGGACGACGGGCGGGTGCGCGCCGAGGCGGACGCGACCGGGGCGGTGCTCCAGGTGCGCGCGACGGCCGTGGACGCCGACGGCCGGGGCGACGCGCTGCGGCGGCTCACCGCGAGGGTGGCGCTGCCCGATGGGAGCACCCGGGAGCTCCCGCTCGATCCGGCCGGGGCCGGGACCTACGCCGCGGACCTCCCGATCACGGTCCGCGGCGCCTACGCGGTGGCGGTGCGCGACGAGGCGAGCGGCGCGCTGGTGGCGTCGACCGGGGCGCTGCGCACGGCGGCGGAGGAGTTTCGCGCCACGGACGACCCGGGGCTGCTCGCTCGCATCGCGTCGATGACCGGGGGGCGGGTGCTCCGCTCGGGCGCGGAGGTCTTCTCCGCGAGGGCGGCGCCCCGCTACGGGTGGACCCCGCTGGCGCCCTGGCTGCTTCGCCTGGGCCTGCTGCTGGGCGTGGCCTCGGTGCTGCTCCGTCGGCTGGGGCTGCCGGGGCGGTGGGAGTCCGGCGCGAGGGCGAGCGCCTCGGGGCGCCCCGCGACGCCACTGCGAGGGGCCGCCCGGGTGGAGCGAACGAGGGGCGCACCCACCCCGTCGGGGCCGAGGGCGACGAGCGCGGTGGAGGCGCTGAGGGCGAGGCGCAGGGAGCCCGCGGCGGCTACGAAGCGTCGGGAGCGGGAGCCTGCGGCGCCCCGCCGGGCGGTGGTGCCGGGCGATGGGGCCTCGACGCTCTCGGCGCTGAAGGCGGCGCGGCGGCGGCGCTGAGGTCGCCGCTCTTGCGATACCCTCCGTGGGATGAGCGCCCTGCCCTCCCGGTGTCCACGCTGCCGCGACGCGATGCTCCGCCATGACACCCCGCGGCCCGACGGAGGCAGCGCGTGGCTGGAGCGCTGCGAGCAGCCCCACCCCTGCGGCGTCTGGTACGACGCCCACAGCCTCCCGGCGCTCCACGCGCGCTTCGCCGACGACGAGGTGGCCTCCGCGCTCTACGAGGCCCCGGTGGCCGACGTGGCCCCCTCGCGGCGCATCGCGTGCCCCCGCTGCGAGGACCATCCCGCGCTCTCCGCGGTCGTCTTCGCGGGCATCACCCTCGACGTGTGCGACCGCTGCCGCGGGCTCTGGGTCGACCGCGAGGAGTACGCCGCGCTGATGCACGCGATGACCCTCTACGCGCCCACCCTTCGAGAGGCCGCCGGGCCGGTCTATCGGAGCGCCCGGGTGCAGCGGGCGATGATCCGCGGCGAGGACTGGGCGCGCTGCGTGGGATGCCACTCGGAGATCGCCTTCGCCGACGCGCTCTTCACCGAGCGCGGCCTCGTGTGCGTCGTCTGCGGCATCGCCGTGCAGGAGCACGACCGGGAGGCCGCCTCGACCACGTCGCTCGTTGACGGGGTGCAGCGCTGGCTGGGCTCCGTCGACGCCGCGCTGGTGCGCCTCCTGGGCTGAGGGCCGTCGCTGGGAGGGGGACTTTTCCAATCCCCGGGGAAGGGTGCTACATCCCGATGGTTGGCGCGGACCGTCATGACGACGGCCGTGACCGGCAGAAACACTGGTTCTCCGATGCCGTCCAAGATCACGGTCCCGGAGCTGCGTGCGCGGAAGTCCTCCGCAGGGCGCGGCGACAAGCTCGCAATGGTCACCGCCTACGACGCGACCTTCGCGCGGATGTTCGATGGTGCGGGGGTCGACGCGATCCTCGTGGGCGACTCCCTCGGCATGGTCATCCAGGGTGGCACCAGCACCCTCCCGGTGACCCTCGACGAGGTCATCTACCACTGCCGCGCCGTCGCCCGAGGGACGCAGCGCGCTCACCTCATCGGCGACATGCCCTTCATGAGCTACCAGACCTCCACCGACGCGGCGCTGCTCAGCGCGGGTCGACTGATGAAGGAGGGCGGCGCCGAGTCGGTGAAGCTCGAAGGGGGTCGGGAGCTCGCCGACGTCATCCGCCGCATGGTGCGCATGGGCATCCCGGTGATGGCCCACGTCGGGCTCATGCCGCAGCGCGTGCACGCCATGGGCGGCTTCAAGGTGCAGGGCCGCAGCGATGACGGCGCCGACGCCATCCTCGAGGACGCCATCGCCGTCGCCGAGGCGGGCGCCTACGCGGTGGTGGTGGAGGGCGTCCCGGCGCCGCTGGCCGAGCGCATCACCAACGCCATCGACGTGCCCACCATCGGCATCGGCGCGGGCGTCGGCTGCGACGGGCAGATCCTGGTGAGCTACGACCTGCTCGGGCTCAACGACACGATGAAGCCCCGCTTCGTGAAGCGCTTCCAGGAGTTCTTCCGCCTTGGCGTGGAGGCCACCCGGACCTACGTCGACGAGGTTCGCAACAGCACCTTCCCGGGCCCCGAGCACAGCTTCGGCCTGCCCGTGGAGCCCCGCAACCCGGTCACCGACGCCCTCAGCCCCCGCCACGCGCCTGCCACCTATGGACCTACCCACTGAATCGACCCCCGCGGTCATCCACGCCCCGGAGGCCTTCCGCGCCGCCTGCGACCAGGCCCGCGCGGGGGGTCGCCGGGTGGCGCTGGTCCCGACCATGGGCGCCCTGCACGCGGGGCACCTCGCGCTGATGGAAGACGCCCGCCGCCGCGTCGGCCCCGATGGGCTCGTCGCGGTGTCGGTCTTCGTCAACCCCACGCAGTTCGGCCCCAGCGAGGACTTCTCCCGCTACCCCCGCGAGCTCGACGCCGACGTCGCCCGCTGCGCCACCGCCGGGGTCGACCTGGTGTTCGCCCCGTCGCCCCGGGGGATGTACCCCGATGGCGATCAGACGCGCGTCCGAGTGGCCGAGCTCGCCGCGCCCATGTGCGGGGTGACCCGGCCGATGCACTTCGAGGGCGTGGCCACGGTGGTCACCAAGCTCTTCGCCCTGGCGGGCCCCTGCGTCGGGGTCTTCGGCCGCAAGGACTACCAGCAGTACCGGGTGATCTCCCGGCTGGCGCGCGACCTCTTCCTCCCGGTGGAGGTCGTCGGACTGCCCACGGTGCGCGAGCCCGACGGGCTGGCCTTGAGCTCCCGCAACCGCTACCTGAGCCCCGCCGATCGGGCGCGGGCCACCGCCATCCCGACCGCGCTCCGGGCCGTGCGCGACCGCTACGCGCGCGGCGAGCGCAGCGTGATCGCGCTGCTCGACGTCGTGTCGCAGGGGCTCGCCGGATCGGTCGACAGCGTCGACTACATCGAGCTCCGCGACGCCTCGGAGCTCACCGTCCCGCTGACCCCGCTCCCCAGCGAGGCCCGCGCGGTGCTGGCCATCGCCGTGAAGATCGGCCAGACCCGACTGATCGACAACACCGTGCTCGGTGAGGTCGATGTCACCCTCGACTGAACCCTCCGCGCCGCTCGTCAAGCCGACGCTCCGCGGGGTGATCCACCACTGGAGCGCCGTCGCGGCCCTCGGGGCGGGCCTCGTGCTGGTGGCCATGGCGCCCACCGCGCGGGCGGCCGTCGCGGCGGGCGTCTATGCCCTGAGCGTGTGCACCCTGCTGACCGTCAGCGCGGTGTACCACCGGCCGATGTGGCAGCCGCGCCCGAGGGCCTTCATGCGCCGGCTCGACCACGCGTCCATCTTCGTGCTCATCGCGGGCACGTACACCCCCATCTGCCGGCTGGGCCTGCCCGACGCCGTGGGCGGTCGACTGCTGCTCCTGATCTGGATCGCCGCCGCGCTCGGGGTGCTTCAATCGATCTTCTGGGTGCACGCCCCGAAGCCCGTCACGGCGGCGCTCTACCTCTTCGTCGGATGGATCGTGGTGCCCTATTTCAGGGCGCTGGGCGAGGCCCTCTCCTCGGGGCAGATCGCGCTGCTCCTCGGAGGCGGGGTCATCTATTCGCTGGGCGCGGTGGTCTACGCCGCGCGGCGCCCCAACCCGGTGCCAGGGGTCTTCGGATACCACGAGGTGTTTCACGCGATGACCGTGCTCGCGTGCGGACTCCACTATGGACTGGTCGCGGGGCTGGTGCGGGCGGCGCGCTGAAGGGACTCCACGGAGCCCAACGGACAGGCGATCAGAAGCGGCAGTAGGTCGCCGGGTGCGCCGCCGAGGTCTCGCCCGCGAGGTTGTCTTCGAACCACATCCGCACCGGGTCCAGCTCCGGGGCGAGCTGCGCGGCGCTGTTGAAGTTGAAGCTCTCCACCCGGCAGCTCACGTCCGCGCAGGAGCGGAACGCCACCCGACCCGAGCACTCCCCGCCGCTGCCGCTGTGGGGAAGCGACGAGCGATCGGCCATGGTCCATCGGGAGAAGAGCTCGCGCGCCGCGGCCTCGGTGACGTGTAGCGTGCGCGTCGGAGCCGACGGGCTCGCCAGCTCCACGCCGCGGGTGGTGTCCCAGACGCGCACGGTACCGTCGGCGTCGACCATCACCGCGGGGCCCATGGCCGTGAAGCCACCGGGGGCCTGCCAGAGCATCCGAGCGCCGGAGTTCTCCACCGACCCGTCCGCGGTCCCCCCGTCCTCGCAGGGCCTCGGGAAGATCTCCATGCGGGTCCAGCGCCCGCTCGCGCAGTGGAAGATGTTGCAGAAGCGGCAGGGGTCGGTGCACGGCCCGCCGCACCGCTGACCCTCCATCGAACACGCCGCGCCCTCCACCGCCGAGGCGCACGACTCGCCCGCGTCTCCGCCCCCCCGGTCATTGCCGATATCTCCCTGCGCATCCGTCGCGACATCGATCGCAGGGACATCCACCGCGGTCCGGTCGATGGCCGGCCCCGTGTCGGTCACTCCGCTGTCCACGGTGCCGCTGTCCACGGTGCCGCTGTCCGCGGGTGGGGAGGCCGGGTCGCTGCACGCGATCAGCAGCGAAGAGAGCGCAAAGAGAGAGGTCCATCGGGTCATAAGCAGGTTCATCGGTTCAGCCTTGTTGAGGGGTTTGAGCCATCGCACCGAGCAGCAAGCGTGCCCGTCCCGTAGCGGCGCGGACCTCCTTCGCCCGAGGCTCCGCCCGATGGTTGCGCTGTCCCCCGGGCGCCCGCTCATGGCACAACCCGTCTCACCCTGTCGCCCCGCGCGTTCGTCGGGCGCTCCCGCGGAATCGATGGGATCGCCCCGTGGCACGCCTCTCGCTGAAGGCCCCTGCTCGTAGACCCCACCCGATCGCCACGAGGTCCCATGCTGATGCGTCGAGTTCTTCCCTTCTGCCTTCTCGCCCTCTCGGCCTGCTCCGGCGCGACCCCGCTGAGCGAGCCCGACGCCGCCGCCGACGTGGTCACCGCCGACGTCGCTGCCGCCCATGTGGTGGTCTCCGCGGCCATCGCGTCGGCGTCCCTCGCCAACGACTGCCCCTCCCCCGATGGGGGCTCGGCGGGCATCGCCGAGAGCTGCGCCCGCCGCCCCGCCGTCGACGGTGGAGGCGCCTTCGACTCCGCCTGCGGCAGCTACTGCCGTCAGACCAACCTCCAGATCAACTTCACCGTCGCCTCGATCGGTACGCCTCCGCCCTTCGCTCCGGCGCTCCCGCTGACCATCACCCGCGTGCGGCTCCTCGACGGGGCCACCGACGCCGAGCTCGACGTGCTCACCCCCCGCGAGCCACAGCGCTGGGAGGGCTCGCAGTACGTCGGCTGGGACAACACCCTCCGCGGTTTCGGCGAGACGCGCGCCAGCTACAAGCTCACCGCCCCCAACTGGGTGCGCATCGCCGGCATGAACACCTGGAGCACCTACGGGCGGCCCTTCCGCCTGGAGGTGACCGTCTCCGTCAACGGACAGACCCTCGTGCTGCGCTCGGGTGAGCTCATGCGCGCCCCCGAAGTCGTCACCTGATCGCATGAGCGCGCGGTCCGTCACGGTCGCGGCCGCCGCGCTGCTGCTGGGCTGCCGCGAGCCCGCTCCCCACCCCGCTCCCCAGGAGCGCCCGGCCGCGACCCCGGCGGTCGCATGGAGCGATCCATGGTTGTTGGAAGAGGGGCGGCGATACCTCGATGACCCGGCGCACCGACGCCGCAGCCTCGAGGCGTCGCTCACCCAACACGACAACAGCTACTCCCGACAGCGACTCGACCACTACGCCCTCGGCGCCACCGGCTGGGACCTCCTCCCCGTATGGAACCCCGTGTCGGTCCCGGTCACCGACGCGCCCGCGGCCCCGCTCGACGGCGTCGCGCCGCTGTGGGACGGCCGCCGACCCACCACCGTGTCGGGATGGGTACAGCTCGGTCGGGAAGTGTTCTTCCGATATCCGATGAGGGAGGAGTCGTACCTCGAACACGCCCTCTCCCGCCCTGCCCTTGCCCGCTCCGTAGGCATCCTTCAAGCGCCCGACGGCTCATGGCCCGGCGCGGTGCGCTTCCGTGACGTGGACGGCGAGGTGAAGGTCGGACTCACCTGCGCGCTCTGCCACACCGATGTGAAGAACGGCACCCTGGTGATCGGGAGGGCGCGGCGCTCCTTCGACTACGGACGGATGCGCCTCGCCTACCACGCCGACACCGGCGCCCCGCTCGACCCGGAGCTCGCGCGGAGGATGCGCACCTGGGGCCCTGGACGCGCCGACGTCACCGAAGACCGGGACGAGGACCCGGTGTCCATCCCCGACTTCTGGGGCCTGAGAGAGCAGCAGTACCTCACCCAGGCCGGGACCATTCGACACACGGGTCCCGCGGCGCTGGCGATACGCCAGGAGACCCAATTGCTGCACTCCAATCATGAGCGGGTGCGGCCGCCGAGGGAGCTCGCCTGGGCGCTCGCCATGTACCTCTACAGCCTGCGGGCTCCCGACCGGCCGGCGGGTGATCCTGCGCTGGTCGCGAGGGGCGGGCGGTTGTTCAATGAACATTGCAGCGAGTGCCATGGAAACGCCGCGGGGGGAGGTCCCCTGGTGACGGCGTCGAGGGTGGGAACCGACCCGGCTCTTGCCACAGGCCATGGCCGGGGGACCGGGCGCTATCGCCCCCCGGCGCTCATCGCGGTCGGCGAGGCGGGTCCGTATCTCCATGACGGCTCGGTCGCGACGCTGGAGGATCTCTTCTCCGCGGCGCGGCTGTCGCCGGACTATCGAGGGGTCAATGGCGTGGGGGCGGTGCCGGGGCACCTGTGGGCGACCGACTGGCGCGGAGACGACCGCGCCGCGCTGCTGGCGTGGCTGCGGGCGCGCTGATCAGTTGGCGGGGAAGGCGGTCCAGCCGGTCATCCAGGTGGACGAGGCGCCCGGGGGGACGGCGCCGAGATAGGTGGCCGAGGTGTCGAAGAAGCCGTCCGCGGGAGGCGTCGCAGCGCCCGTCGCAGCGGGGCTGCCCCCGGGGGGAGTGATGCCCGGCGCGGTGGCGCTGTAGGGAGCGGGGAGCATCGGGTCGACCCCGGCGCGGTTGCCCCGGGCGGGGTCGCTGAACCACGCGCTCTCGTCGAAGGTGTCCGCGGCGTCGTCGAGGAAGTGCTGCATCCCATCCGCCCCGTTGGACCAGATGATCGAGCTGCTGAACTGCAGTCGAGGGGCGGCGCCCGTGGCGAGGGCGAAGGTCGCCGAGTCGCGCACGTCGATACCCGACACCGGAAAGCCGCCGAGGAGGAAGTTGACCATTCGGGCGGCGGTTCCGCGGCGCAGGACCACCGCGCGGTTGTTGGCAATGGAGACCGTGTTGCCGGGGCCGAGGATGGTGGCGTTGTAGATCGTGGGCTCGGAGACGGGCATGGCCGTCGCGACGTCGCGGTCGTTGTCGGCCTCGATGCCCGACGGGTCGGACTCACCCGACATCGCAGGCCCCTGCACCACGATGAACTGCGCCTTGCCGCGCCACCCCTGGTCCCAGTCGAGCCCGTCGTCGTCGGACTGGGTGATCACGGCGTGGCGGAGGTTGGCGGTTCCGCCGAAGAGCTCGATGCCGTCGTCGGCGCCGCGGTGCACCTGGACGTAGTCGAGCGTCGTGCCCGACCCGCAGGCACATACCGTGAGCCCGTTGAGCTCGTTGTTGGTCGAGAGCGTGTAGCCCGCGAACTCGATGCGGACATAGCGGAGCGTGCCGCAGTTGGAGGCGTCATCGGGAGACGCGCCGCCGCCGTAGCGTCCGCGCATGTCGGTGGAGTCCAGGCCCTCGAGCTGGTTGGTGCCCGTAGCGCCGGTCATGTTGGCGCTGTCGTTGATGGCGGCGTTGCCGAGCAGCACCACGCCGCCCCAGTCGCCGGAGCGGCGCATCCCGACCGGGCGGTTGCTGGTGAACACGATGGGCTGCGCGGCGGTGCCGCTGGCCTCCAGCCGGGCGCCTCGGGTGATGATGATCGCCGACTGCGGGCTGGCACCACGGATGGTGGTGCCGGGCCCGATGGTGAGCACCGCGGGCGCCATCACGAAGGTCGGAGAGGGGTTGTCGAGGACGTAGGTGTGGGAGCAATCCCAGGTGGCGCTGGCCGTGATGGTGTCGGTAGAGATGCGTACCTCGGTGGGGTTCGTCGGGCACGCCGCGCCCGCATCGGTGACCGGAGCGCCAGCGTCGGAAGAGCCCGAATCGGTGGCGGGAGAGCCCGAGTCGGAAGTGCCCGAGTCGGTCACCGGAGTGCCCACGTCGGTGCCGGCGTCGCGGGCGGGGTTCTGCATGATGTCGCCAGAGTCGTCGCTGCATCCCACGAGGCAGAGGGAGGGAGCGAGAAGGGCGGCGATGAGCGCGGGGTTCAGGATCTTCGTGTAGCGCATTGGACCTCCTCCATGGACAACGCTTCGTTGTCGATCGGTTCGTCTAAGGGGGAGTGTCGCAGTCGAGAGTGGCGGCTTCGCGAAGCCGTTGTCCCGAGTTGGCGCATTGATCGTGTCGGGATGGTGTCGGAAGAAGATCCGCTCAATCAATACGTCCAGGCGAGGCGCAGCGTGACGCTGGTGGCGGCCTGCGGGGCGCGCAGCACGTAGCCTCCCTGCTCCAGCTCGCTCGGCTGCCAGGCGAGGTTGCGGCCGACGAGCCGGAGCGTGAGCCCGGGGCGCAGCTCGGCGGAGACCGTCGCGTCGAGCTGGTGCACCGGCCGGGCGTAGACGTCGGGGAAGCCGCGGATGCCGACCTCCTCGATGCGCGGTCCGAAGAGGTTGTAGTAGACGAAGGCCGAGACGCGCCCTCCCCTCGGCTGCCAGCCCAGCGAGACGTTGGCCAGGTAGGGAGACTGGCCCGCGAGCGGGCGCTCGGCGTTGGTGGCCTTGCCCTGCTGGTCGGCACCGAGACGCACCGACGAGTGGATCAGCGCGACGTTGGCCCCCAGCACGAAGGAGCGGAGCGAAGGGGCGAGGCGGCCCAGGTTGATGCGGCCTTCGATCTCGGCGCCCAGGTTGCGCGCCCCCGCGGCGTTGACGAAGGAGAGGTTGCCGTCGTTGTCGCGCACCTGGGGCTCGATGGGGCCGTCGAACTCCTTGGCGAAGAGGGAGACCGCCAGCACCTCGTCGGAGGTGGGAAACCACTCCCAGCGGAGGTCGGCGTTGTGGATGAACGTGCGCTGCAGCGCCGGGTTGCCCACGATCGAGCGGTTGCGGATGAAGTCCTCGTAGTTGATCGGGGCGAGCTCGCGGACGAGCGGGCGGGCGATGGTCCCGCCGTAGGCGGCGCGGAGGTTCATGCGGGGAGAGAGGGCCCACACGACGGCGCCGGAGGGCAGCACGTCGGAGTCGGTGCGGTCGACGTAGCGGGAGGGCGCGTTGGCCCCGGCGCCGAAGGGAGAGTTGGGGTCGAGCGACTGGTGGAAGGACTCGAAGCGGGCGCCCGCGATGAAGCGCAGCCGGTCGCGCGCCGTGGAGAGGTCGAGGCGCAGATAGGGGGCGTAGGACTGGCTCGCCCACGCGTAGCTGTCCGTCGGCGTGGTGCGCTCCTGGAACTCCAGTCCCCCGGCGCGGAGGTTCTCCGGCGCGAAGAGCTGCTCCGGGCCGAGGAAGGCGCTCTCCGAGGGGAGACCCGCGTTCTCGTAGGTGAAGCGCCGCGTCTGGAAGCTCCGGTCGGAGAGGCGCACCATCGCCCCGCCGCGCAGCGTGAGCCGGGAGATGGGGACCGTGACGTCGAGTCGGCCGCCGACCTCGCGGCTGCCGAGGTCGCTGAAGAGCCGGCCGACGGAGCCCTCTCCCACGGCGATGCGGTAGCCCTGCGGGTCCTGCTGGTAGGTGAGCGTGCGGTTGTCGGGCTCGGAGCGCTGGCCGTGAGAGCCGAAGACCTGCCACTGCACCCGAGAGCGGCCGGGGAGCTGCTGGTGGTCGCCGATGAGCTGACCGAAGAAGAGCGAGCGCTGCACCAGCCGTAGCTGTCGGGCGGAGAGATCCACCCCGGCGGTCTCGTTGTAGCCCGAGCGAACGCGGGTCTCGTCGTCGGAGGACTGGTTCCAGAGGGTGACGAGGGAGAGCGAGTGGTGCTCCGCGGGGGAGAAGCTCGCGGTGGCCAGCGCGCCCCAGAGGACGCTCTCGGTGGCGGACTCCTGCGCGAGGGTCTCCCGCACCCCGAGCACGCCGTCGCTCAGGCGCAGCGAGCGGATGGTCTCGTCCGCGCGCCGCACGGTGTTGCCGTAGCTGAAGCTGAAGAGAAACCCGAGCGGCCGACCGCGGAGGCGAAGCGTGTCGCCGACGGTGACGCTCCCCGAGAGGTTGGGCCGGGGGAGCGAGCGCTGGACGGTCCAGTTGTTCTGGAAGGTGCGGGCCACCGAGGCGATGTCCTCGGCCGAGAGTCCGCGGTTGCCCGGGCGCAGCAGCACCGGCGGAACCGACGAGGGCAGCGCCCGGGTGCCGTCGTCGAAGCCGAGCGCGTCGAGGCCGCCGCCGCGAGAGGTGAGCACCCGGTTGGTGTGGGTGTTGGTGTCGGCGCCCGCGGAGAGCGAGAGCTGCAGCAGCAGTCGCTGCGGGAAGTCGCGGGTGGTGAGGCCGAGCGATCCGCCGGCGAAGTCGCCGGGCATGTCGGGGGTGAAGGTCTTGTGGAGCGTGAGGCTGTTGAGAAGGCTCGCGGGGAAGAGGTCGAGCTGCACCCCGGGCTGGTCGGGGTCCGTCGGAGGGAGCGGCGCGCCGTTGAGGAGGGCGTTGACGTAGCGGCCGCCGAGGCCTCGCACGACGACGAAGTTCTGGTCGCGGAGGCTCACCCCCACGACGCGTCGGATGGAGTCGCTGGCGGTGGTGTCGGGGGAGCGGGCGATCTCCTGGGCGCTCACGCCGTCGCTCACCGAGGCCGACTGGCGGCGCTGCTCGAGCACCGTCGCGGCGGTGCCGGTGTCGGCGCGCCCGGCGACGATGGCCTCCTGGGCGGGACCCACCTCGCGAGACTCCAGCGTGACCTCGATGCGCGATGCGCGACCGCGGCGGACGAGCACGTTCTCGACGCGCACCGGGAGGTGCAGGCCCGCGAAGACCCGCACCGTGCGCACGCCGGGGGATGCGGGGAGCACGAAGCGGCCGTCGACGTCGCTGAGCACCACCGTGCCGTCGCCGCCCACGACGCGGACCTGCGCGTCGGCGATGGGCGCGCGGGTGGCGCCGTCGGTGACGCGGCCGGTGATGACCGTGTCCGAGGGAGCGGCCTCGGTGGTCTGCGCGAGCGCGCTCGCGGGGAGCGCCGCCGACGCCGCGAGGAGCAGCGGGAGCGAGCGGACGAGGCGATGGGCCATCAGAGGTTCTCCAGGCGGAAGGGGACGCGCACGATCTGGTAGACGGCGAGGGCCTGGCCATCGACGGTGGCGGGGCGGAAGCGCCAGCGGCGCAGCGCCTCGCGCACCAGCGCGTCGAAGTCGGGGTGCCCGCGGAGGATCTCCACCGCGCTGACGGAGCCGTCCTCGTCGACGACGACGCGGGCGACCACCTCGGCCTGCACCCCGCTGCGGCGCGCTCCATCGGGGTAGGCCGGCATCGGTCGATCGAGCGCGACCGGGGGGACGGCCTCCTCGGGGATCTGCACCGGGCCGCGCCGCCCGGTGCCGGCGTGGATGGGCTCCTCGGGCTCCGGCTCCGGCGCGGGGGGCGTCACCGGGGCGCCGCCTCCGTTGCCGACGACGCCGCCCTGGAAGTCGTTGTTGTCTCCGACGGGCATCTCGTCGCCGCCCGCTCCGCCGTTGCCCTGTGCGGCGAGCACATGAGGAGCGGCCGTGCGACCGGGGCGACGGGAGGGCGCCCTCGCCGCGGCGGGGCGTGCCGCGCGAGGCTGCGCCGCGGGGCTGGGAGCCGGGGTGCGCGGCGGAGGAGGAGGCGTCGCGGGAGGAGGTCGGCGAGGCGGCGGCGCCTCGAGCTCGATGATGGTCGGAGGGATCACCCCGGCCTTCACCCCGATGAAGGTTCCCACCACGCCGAGGGCCACGAAGGCCGCGGCGTGCGCCGCGAAGGACACCGCCCAGGCGCGCGCCGGGGGCTTGCGGAAGACCGAGCTCCCGGCGAAGCCGTCGTCGTCGTCGAGCAGCGCCTCGCTCACCGCGCGGGCTCCGACGGGGGTTCGGTCTGGATCGCGAAGTGGGTCACGCCCGCCTGGCGCACGAGGTCGATCACCTCGGTGACGCGCCCGTGGATGACGTTGCGGTCGGCCGCGATGACCGCGCGGATCTCGTGGTCGGCCTCCCAGCGGCGCTGGAGCTCGGCGCGCAGCTCGACCTCGGTGGCGGGCTGCCCGTCGAGGAAGAGCCGCTGCTCTCGGTCGATGGCGATGGAGGCGAGGCGCACCTCCGCGGCCGACTGGCTGGTCGCGGCCTGCGGCAGGTCCACGGGGATCTGCTGCGACACGATGTACTTCGCCGTGACCATGAAGATGATCAGCAGCACGAGCGCGATGTCGACGAAGGGCGTGACGTTGATCCCGCCGATCTCGTCGTCCTGGGCTTGCGAGTGGCCGGCCATGAGCTCAGCTCGCCTCCGCCACGGGGACGATCTCCGCGTGGCCGTGGATGCGCGTCGGCGCCGGGTGCACCGCCTGGGCGGGGGCGTGGGCGTAGGCGAGCACGAGCTGCGTGAGCGCCTCGGTGTCCGTCAGCATCGACTTGATGCGCCGCTGGAAGTAGTTGAAGGCCGCGACGGCGGGGATCGCCACCAGCAGCCCGATGGCGGTCGCGACGAGCGCCTCGGCGATGGTGCCCATCACCCGCCCGGTGGCCGACGCCGCCGCGGCCGCAGCCGCCGCGCCCCGGACGCCCGCCGGGGGCTTGAGCGCGTCGAAGGCCTGGATGATCCCGATGACGGTGCCGAAGAGCCCGACGAAGGGGGCGTTGTTGCCGACGGTGTTGAGGAAGGCGAGGCGCCGCTCGAGCTCGCGCCGCACCCTCGCGAGGCTGCTGACCATCACGCACTCGGCCGCGTCGGCGCCGCGGGACACCTCGCGCAGCCCGGAGAGCGCCACCAGCGCCGCGGGCGAAGGCGAGGCGCGCAGGGCCCTGGCGGCGCCGGAGAGGTCACCCTTGCGGAGCAGCGCCTCGAAGCGGGACGCGAGCCCGTCGAGGTCATCGCGCAGCGAGCGGTAGTAGCGCGCCCGCTCGATCATGATGGAGACCGAGACGAACGACAGGCCGATGAGCACCCACATGACCCACTCCGCGCCCATCATCGCGAAGGAGGTGAACAGCTTGATGAGCGAGAACCCGTGCATGGCAGTCCCTGTCTGCGCCGCCGGTTGAGGTTCTGTGAGCTCGGAGGCGCGGTGACAGGGTTTAGCCGCGCCGCGTGAGGGCCTCGCGGACTCGGCGCGACAAGCTGTCGACAGGTGTTGCTCGGTCTCGTGACGACGTGACCGCCGCGTGACGAGACCGTGTCGCGGTGGGCGTCAGCGCCCCGCCGGACGGCCGCCCTTGCGAGGGTCGCTCGCGGCCTCGAGGCTCACCCCGTCGGCGCCTCGCGTGATGCGAATCGCCTGCACGATCGCGCCGTAGCGCAGCGAGTCGGTCTGGTGCCCTCGCGCCCGCAGCGCGGCCACGACCGCTTCGGCCGTGGCGGCCTCGGCGGAGAGCCCCTCGGGCTGCGCCGCCTGGTGGATGCGCGGGTGCGCCACGGCCTCGCCGACGGGCGCCCGCAGCACGATGGCGCGCCACGCCGCCTGCTCGACGGAGGTCACGATGCGCGTCCCTCCGCTACCGCCGATGACCAGCACCGGGTCGTCGCCCTGGAAGACGATCGTCGGCGTCATGGTGGAGACCGGCCGGCGGTTGGGCGCGGCCTGGTTGAGCGCGCTGCCCGGGAGCTGCGCCGCGGGACTGCCGGGCGCCGGGGGGATGGTGAAGTCGTCGAGCTCGTCGTTGAGCCAGAAGCCCGCGACGCTCACGCCCGCGCCGAAGGGGATGTTGATGGTGGTGGTGACGCTCGCGATGTTGCCCTCGGCGTCGACCACGCAGACGTGGGAGGTGCCGGTGCCGGGCGGGACGGGCGCGGGAGGTCCCGCGGCGCGGTCGGGCAGCGGGAGGTCATAGTCGCGAGAGGGCCTCGAGCGCGCCGGGTCGAAGAGGGCCGCGCGCGTCGCGACGCGGGCGGGATCGAGCAGCGCCTCCACCGGGACGCTCACGTAGTCGGGGTCGCCGAAGTAGCGCGCGCGGTCGAGGAAGGGCCCCCGCCACGACTCCGCCATCGCGTGCAGCACGTCGGCCTCGGCGGGCGCCGCTCCCCCGCCGGGCAGCCAGCGCTCCAGCAGCGCGAGGCTCGCCAGCATGGTGTATCCGCCCGCGCTCTCCGGCGGCGCGGTCACCCAGCGATGGCCGTAGCGGTTGCCCACCAGCGGGGCGCGCTCGGTCACCCGGTACCGCCGGAGGTCGTCCGCGGTGAGCACGCCGCCGATGCGCCCCGCGGTGCGCACGATGTCGTCGGCGAGCGGACCCTCGTAGAAGATCCCCGCCCCATGGGCGCCGAAGGACCGCAGCGTCTGCGCGAGCGCGGGGTTGCGGAGCGTGACGTCGGCCCGGATGCCGTCGGCCCCGTCGGGCACCCAGGTGCTCCCCAGCGGGTCGTGCCGGAGCGCGCCGACGAAGCGCTGCGAGAGCCCGGCGAGGTGCTCGCTGGGGGTGAAGCCCTGCTCCGCGAGGCGCACCGCGGGCGCCACCACGCGGGCGAGGCCGAGGGTCCCGAAGCGGCGCAGCAGCTCCTCGATGCCGCGGGGCTCGCCCGGGACGCCCACCGTGAGGCCCATGGCGCGCGAGGTCGGCGGGGCGCCGCCGTCGGTGACCGGGGGGCCCATCACCATCGGGGCGATGAGCCCCGCGGTCATGGCGGCCGGGGCGCTCTCCCGGAAGTCGAGGAAGGTCACGCTGCGATCGCTGGCCCGGTAGTAGAGCGCGAAGCCTCCGCCCCCGAGGCCGCTCGACGCAGGCGAGGCGACCCCGAGCGCCAGCATGGCGGCGGCGGCGGCGTCGGCGGCGGTCCCTCCCGCGGCGAGGATCTCCGCCCCGGCGCTCGAGGCCTCGGGGTGGTCCGTGGCGATCGCGAAGCGGCGGTAGGTCGCCGCGTGCTGCGGGGCGAGCAGCGAGGGCTGCGAGGCGGGCGGGGTCGCGGTGCGGGTCGCGGCGACCGTGCGGGCCGAGCCGCAGCCGGCGAGGCAGAGCGCGAGGGTGATCCAGGGGCGGAGCGAGGTGGAGGCGAAGGAGGGCTTCACGCGGCGACGATGCCCAAGAACAGGGCGCGCCGCCATCGATTCACGGCGTCGCGGCCGGACGTCGGAAGCGCAGGGTCATGCGGTCGCTCTCGCCGATGGCCAGGTAGCGGGCGCGGTCGGTCTCTCCCTGACGGAGCGTCGGCGGGAGCGACCAGACGCCCTCGGGGTAGTCCCTGGTGTCGCGCGGGTTGGCGTTGATCTCCGAGCGCTCGTCGAGCACCAGGCCGGCGGCCTGCGCGAGCTGGATGACGTAGGCCTCGGGCACGTAGCCCGAGCGGGCGCTCACCTGCGGGTCGGCCCCGGCGGCGGCGCGGTGCTCGACGAAGCCCAGCACCCCTCCCGGCTTCAGCACCCGGAAGATCGCGGCGAAGACCTGCTCGGCGGCGTTGTCGGTGATCCAGCCGTGGAGGCTGCGGAAGGTGAGCACCACGTCGGCCGAGGCGTCGGGGCCCAGCTCGATGGTGGCGGGCGGCTCGAGGGTCGAGACCCGCACGTTGCCGTAGAGATCGGGGCGTGTCGCCTGGAACTCCCGGAAGCGGGCGTGGTACCGGGCGCGCGGCCCGGCGGCGGCGGGGATGGCGGCGACCAGGGTGCCGGAGTCGTGGAGCAGCGGCGCGAGGATGGCGGTGTACCAGCCGCCGCCGGGCGCGAGCTCGATCACGGTCTGACCGGGTCGCACCCCGAAGAAGGTGAGCGTCTCTCGGGGGTGGCGGTAGACGTCGCGCGCCCGGTCGGCGGCGGAGCGGTGGGCGCCCGCGATGGCGGCGTCGAGCGAGCCGAAGGCGACGGGCGCGGCGGTGGCGCTCGGGGCGGTCGCGGGGGCGGTGCGAGCGCTGGTGGTTCCGCACGCGGCGAGCGCGAGCGGGAGGATGAATGTGGGGAGCAGTCTCATGGCGGGGCATCCTACGTGGGAACGCGGCGAGCCGCCTCGACGACCGATGGCCCCTCACGGCCGTGAATGCGTCGTCGGCCGCGCATCGGTGCTAGAGACCTCTCATCAAAGGTCCCGCTGGGGACCTGGACAGAGGAGCGCCATCGATGGACCGACGATCGTTCGCCATCCGAGCACTTGGCCTCGCGGGCTGCCTGGCGCTGGGGCTGTCGGGGGCCGACGCGTCGGCGCAGACCACGGCCGCGGTCGAGGTGCGCGTGGGGGAGACGGTGAGCTTCGCCCTGCCGCGCCTCGTGCAGATCATCGACACCGAAGACCACTCGATCGCGACGATGGTGGTGACGCCCGACGGTCAGGCGCGGGTCACCGGCGTGGCCGTCGGGCGCACGCGCATCGTCGGCCGCGACATCGCGCAGCTCCCGTTGATCTTCCCCGTGACGGTCGTCCCCGCGCGACCGTAGAACGCCCTCTCGCTCAGGCCGCGCGCGTGCGCCTTCCGCCGTGCATGGAGTGGCCGCGGGTGAGCCACGCGACGGCCTCGTCGCGCTTGGCGAACACGCTGATCGCGAGGTCGGGGAAGAGCGCCCGACCGACGTTGCTGAGCGCGGCCATCGGCGCGCTGTGCGTGAGGATGGCCGCCCGCTGGAATCGCGCCGCGTGCCTTCGGTGGAACACCATCCCCAGGTTGGTGTTGCCCGGCTCGTGACCGTCGTGCTGGAGGGTGTTCCAGAGCATCGTGTCGATGTCGGGGTGCTCGGTCAGCATGGCCTCGGCGTCGTCGAGGGCGCGCAGCAGCTCGGCGCGGCTGATGTAGCCCTGGGAGCGCACCTCCAGCACCCTCGGCGCGGCCCGCAACACGAGCAACCTGGCCTCTGCACGACGACTCTGCTCGTTGGTCACTGGTGACTCAACCCCCTCCAACGTCGTTGCCGCCACCACCACCGGACGGGCCGACCGATTCGTAGGATGCCCTCACCCGACGGATGGATGCAAGGGGACCGGCGTCGGGCGTGAGTCCCCCCGCTGGCGTATGGTCCGCGGACGTGATGTTCCGGCCGTATCGCCTCGCAGTGCTCTCGTTGTGGCTCCTCGGGGGCTGTCGGAGCGCATGGTCGCAGCCCGCCAGGGACGCGGCCCCGGTCGATCGTCCGACGGCCCTCGACGCCGGCGCTGGCTGCCGCTTTCCCCTGGTGGCGATCGACCGGGACGAGCACTGCGGTCGGCCGGGTCAGCGCCACATGGGCGGCGCCGCGACCGGCCCGGTGACGAGCTGCCAGCCCGGCGAGTCCATGCTCCCCAACGGCGCCGGGTGCCAGCCTCGAGGCGCCCTCGACCGCCCCGACGACGCGGGCGTGACCTCGCGCTGGGAGCCCGCGACGGCGGCCGCGAGGGCGAGGGTCGGGGCGACGATGGCGCTGATCCCCGGGGCGACGTGGCGCACGGCGGGCCGCTGGGTCTCCGTGGGCGCCTTCGCCATCGACCGCACCGAGGTGACCGTCGGCGCGTGGCGGCGGTGCGTCGCCGCGGGCATGTGCCCGGCGCTCAGCGACCCGCTCTCGTCGATGACCCGAGACGCGATGCCGGTGGTGAACGTCACCCACGCCCAGGCCGCGCGGTACTGCACCTTCGCGGGCTCGCGCCTGCCGACCGACGCCGAGTGGTCCCTCGCGGCGCAGGGCGTCGAGGGCCGCTGGTCGCCGTGGGGGAGCCGCCAGGCGAGCTGCTCGCTGGCGCGCACCTCGGGCTGCGGCGACGGGCCGACGGCGGTGGGCGCGACGGCTGCGGGAGCGTCCCAGCACGGGGTGCTCGACCTGGTGGGCAACGTGGCCGAGTGGGTGCTCGACCGCGAAGGCTCGGCGCGCCCGACGGCGGGCGTCGACCGTGACCCCACGGGGCCCTCCTCGGGCGAGTCTCGATGGGTGCGGGGCGGGTCGTATCGGACGCCCGACGGCCGCGCCGACGGGCTGCTGCGAGAGGCGGTCGACGCGCGAGAGGCGCGGGTCGACGTGGGGTTCCGCTGCGTGCGAGGGCTGTAGCCCCTCGAGCCGGGGTCACAGGGCGCGGAGCACGCCCTCCTTGATGAGCTTGCGGATGAGCACCATGCGGCCCGCGTCGTCGAGGGAGGTCGGCAGGTCGCGCGCGGTGTAGCGGTCGTGCTGCACCGCGAAGCGGAGCGCTCCCTCCGCGTGCGCGGGGAAGGTCAGCGCCGCGCCGTAGCAGGAGAGCGTCACCCGCTCGCCGTCGGAGTCGATGCGGAGCACCGCGCCGGGGCGCACCCCCACGGGGCTGTCGACGGTGAGCGCGCCGAGGCCCGCGAGCTGCGCGAACTGCCCCGGGAGCCTCGCATGGCGGGTGCCCACGAGGTCGTGCGCGAAGTGCTCGAAGAGCCCGTCCGCGTCGGCCTCCGCCGCGGAGGCGAAGCGCCGCAGGGCCTCGGCGAGGTAGGCCCTGGCTTCGGGTGAGGCCGCGCCCCCGCGAGCGAAGCCGGGCGGGAGGCCGCGGCGCCCGTGGACGTCGGTGATCGCCCAGCGGCCGAGGGCCTCGGCGAGCAGCTCCGTCCAGGAGGTGAAGAGCGCCCCGAAGGTGATGTGCAGCGAGTGCCCTCCGCCCTCGGTGGTGCGAGCGTCGTGCATGATGCCTCGGGGGATGTAGAGCAGGTCGCCGGGGCCGAGCTCGAACTCCCGGGTGACCGCGCCGCAGGGGGTCACCTTGGGATCGAACTCCTGGCGGCGCAGCGGGAGCTCGATGGGCTGGTCATAGAGCATCCAGTGCTTGGTCCCCTCGACCTGCGCCACGAAGACGTCGTGGCTGTCGTAGTGGGGGTGGAAGCCCTTGGCGCTGCCCGGCGTGAGGTAGATGTTCGCCTGGAAGCGGGTGCTCAGCTCGAGCTCGAGCGAGCGCACGCACTCGAAGAGCGGCTGGTGGTGCGTCTCGAGCTGGGCGAACACCATCGTGGCGCCGGCGTCATAGAGCTTGAAGAGCTTGACCGTGTCGATGAGACCGCTCGGGTAGGTGTACTCGCCCGGGTCGATCTTGCGGCGGTGGTCGACCAGCGAGACCGACGGGTGGTGCAGGTCGTTGTCGCCGAGGTAGCGGTCGATGTCGCCGAGCGAGAGCAGCCCCTCGAAGGCGCGAGGGCGCTCTCGGAGCAGCACCAGCGGCGAGCGCTCCCAGTGGTCGCGGAGGAAGGCTTCGACCGGCACCGGATCGAGGATCCGCGCCAGCGTGGGGAAGGTCATGGTCATGGGATGGGATTCGGAGGGGAGAGAGGGTCAGGTGGTGCGCCGCGCGGGTGCGCTGCGGCGCGGGGTCACCAGCGGCGACCGCGGCCGTGGCCCACGCCGTCGGCCCAGTTGCCCGAGTCGGAGTCGGTGATGCCGGTCTGCCCGAGGCGGGCGGTGCCGCGGCCGTTGCCGACCGGGTCGGCGTTGCTGCCCGCGTCGCCGTCGGTGAGGCCCGTCGCGCCGCCGCGGCCGTAGCGCCCGCGACCGCCGTTGACCGGGTCGGAGTAGGTGCCCGAGTCGCCGTCGGTGAGGCCCGTCTGCATGTTGCGGGGACCGCCGCGGCCGTTGTTCACCGGGTCGGCGTAGGAGCCGGAGTCGCTGTCGGTGAGGCCCGACTGGTAGCCGCCGCCGCCGCCCTGGACCACCACGGTCTGCGGCTGCTGCGGCTGGGGCCCCGTCTGGATGGGCTGCGGGTTGGCGACGATGCACCCGCCGAGCGCCTTGGCGGCGCCGCCGAGCACGGTGGCGCTGAGCAGCGCGAGCACCGAGCGGCGGCCCGGGCTCTGCTCGACGATCTCGTCTTCGGTGAGGCTGGTGGTGACGGACTCGTTCTTCTTTGTGGGGTCGGACATGGCTTGCGGCTCCCTGGCGTGTGCTGCACGAAGCAATTGATCGGAGAACGGCGGTCCCACCGCCATGCTCGGCCGGGTCCCTTCGAGGGGTCGGCGAGGCTCACGCCGCGTGTACGCGCGCCGCGATCAGTACCTTCGCGGACGTTACCTTGGGCCTTCGTCGTTTGTGAAGGCATTGCTGGAGCCCAGCTCGAGCTCGTCGGTGGGGTCGCGACGGGTCTCGACGCTGACCTCGTCGCCCACGGCCACCCACTGCCCGATGCACTCGCGGGCGTGGACGACGTTCTGCGCGAAGTACACCTTCGACTCCCGGGCGCGGAAGCCGCTCAGGGTCTTGAGGGGCTCCGGTGCGCGGGCGCCCGTCCAGGGGTCGGTGTTGACGATCACGCAGCGGGCGCAGGGCTTCACCACCCGGCACCGGACCATCCCCAGACGAAACACCGACCAGCGGTCCTCGTCGAAGGCCTCGCTGCCGGAGACGACCACGTTGGGGCGGAAGCGCTCCATCGGCACCGGCTCGGCGAGCCGGGCGTTGAGCGCGTCGAGGGAAGACTCCGCCGCGAGCAGCAGCGGGAAGCCGTCGGCGAAGCCCACCCGGTCGCTCTCCCGGGCGTAGGTCGGATCGACCGGACGCGCGCTCTCCGGGGGCATCCAGACGATGTCCCCGTCGAGGCCGAGGGTGGTCCGTAGCCAGAGCGCCGCGTCGGGGCTGGCGCGGCGAGCCTCGACCGCGTCGTCCCAGACGGTGACCCGACGGGTCGGAGCGGCGTCGCCCGGATCGAGCGGCAGATGCAGCGCACCGTGGCCGTGCGCGGAGAGCGCGACGTGGTCGCCCCGCACGCTGACCGACACGGTGGCGAGGTCGGGTCGCTCGCGCTGCGAGACGAAGCGCCCGTCGGGGTCGACGATCATCCAGCGGCGGTCGTGCCGGAAGCCGGTCTCTTCGAGCTCGGCGCGGTCGAGGCGAATGGCCTGACACGACTTCACCGGATGGATCCAGAGTGACGATACCTGCATGGCTTGACCGCGGGGACTCTACACAAAGGGGCGGCGGGGGGCGGGAATGCGCTAGAGTCGCCGGTCTGATGTCGTCGGCACTCGCGAGCCTGGGGCCCGGGGTGGTCTTCGCCCGGGATTTCCGCATCGTGCGTGCGCTGGCGGAGGGCGGGATGGGGGCCGTCTACGTGGCCGAGCAGCTGTCCTCGGGCAAGCTGCGAGCGCTGAAGGTGCTCAACCCCGACCTCGTCGCCGACCCCTACAGCCGGGAGCAGTTCACCCTCGAGGCCCGCATCGGGGGACAGATCGGGAGCGGTCACGTCGTCGAGGTGATCGCCGCCGGGGTCGACGAGGAGACCGAGATCCCCTACCTCGCGATGGAACTCCTCGAAGGCGAAGACCTCGCCGACCTGCTGCACCGCCGGGGCAGGCTCCCGACGCACGAAGCCCTGGAGATCTTCGAGCAGCTCGGCGACGCCCTGGCGGCCGCGCACCGCGCCGGGGTGATCCACCGCGACCTGAAGCCCCGCAACATCTTCGTCGCCCGCTCCAAGCTCCGGGGCATGCCCTTCGTGGTGAAGGTGCTCGACTTCGGCATCTCCAAGGTGATCACCCACAACGCCACCTCGGTGACCGTCACCCGGCAGCTCGGGTCGCCGCTCTTCATGGCCCCCGAGCAGGCGCGCTCGGGCGCCAAGCTGCGGCGCAGCACCGACGTCTGGCCCATGGGGCTGCTGGCCTACCTGCTCCTCACCGGCCGCCACTACTGGCGCTCGGTGGAGAACGAGGGGGTCAGCCTCAACGCGCTCCTGATGGAGATCGCGGTGCACCCCATCGACCCGCCCGGGCTGCGCGTCATGGAGCAGGGGCTCGACCCGGGGCTGCTCCCGGCGGGCTTCGACGAGTGGTTCCTGCGCTGCGTGGAGCGCGACCCGGAGCGCCGCTTCGCCGATGCGGGAGAGGCCTCCGAGGCGCTGCGCTCGGTGCTGCGCAAGCGGCACGCGTCGATGATGGAGAGCGAGCCCACGGTGGTGCGGGTGCTGCCCGGCATGGCCACGAGCGGCGCCTTTCCCATCGCCCCGTCGGGGCCGCGGGCGCGTATCGAGACGCCGGTGTCGCAGCCCGTGGCAGCGCCCTGGTCGGCCACCCAGGGCCCCTCGACCGCCGCCGCCATCGGGCCGCCTCCGAGCGGGAGCTCCACCGCCGTCGTGGCCGGGTCGTCGAAGCGCCGCTGGCCCGTCGTGGCGCTCGGAGGCCTCTCGCTGCTGGTGGTCGCGGCGACGGTGCTGGCGCTGCGGCGGGGCGATCCTCCGAGCGTCGCGGCGACCGACACCGTGGCGCTGCACTTCGTGGGGCTCCCCGAGGGGGCGAGGCTGCTGGTGGGGGCGCAGGCCTTTGCCGGCGCCGAGGCGATGGTGCCCCGGAGCCAGGCGCCTTCCACCGTACGCGTCGAGGCGCCGGGCTATCGACCGATGGCCTTCACCCTGGTGCCCGATCACGAGCAGCGGGTGGTGCTCCCGTCGATGGTCGCCGACCCTTCGGCGGCCGACGCCGCGGCGGAGGCGGTCCCCGGTCAGCCGGCGCCGGTGGAGGTGGTCGTGGTGCAGCAGACCGTGGACGCGGGCGTGGCGACGGACGAGGGCGCGACGGACGATCCCGAGCCCGCTGCGCCGGCGGCGCACCTGGTCCGGAGGGCGACCGGGCGGCTCACCGTGGGGGCCGACCCGCCGCGCTGCGAGGTGAGCGTCGACGGGCGCGTGGTCGGGCGGTCGCCGGTGTTCAACCGGGTGGTCTCCGCGGGGGAGCACCGGGTGCGGTGCCGACGGCCCGACGGGCGGGTGATGCAGCGGGTGGTGAGGGTCCCGGGCGGGCGCGAGACCGAGGTGATCTTCCCGGCGGAGTGAGCTTCAGCCCTCGCGGCCGAAGAGGGCCCGACGGGTCTCGGGTTCGAGCGAGTGCATCACGGCGTCGAGGGCTGCGGCGCGCGCCACGAGGTCGCTCGGGATGGGCATCTTCGAGGTGTCGATCCAGAGCGTCGGGGCGGGCGGGGTCTCGTGCCAGGTGAGGTATCCCGCGCGCAGCTTGCGGATGTACGCGGAGGGGATGCCCGACTCCATGGAGCGCGCCCGGTTGCGGATGCGCCGAAGGATGGTGCGCAGGTCGGCGTCGAGGCAGATGAGCCGGTCGGGCCGGGGCAGCGCGCCGAAGAGGCGGTCGTAGAGCTGCTCGTAGAGGGAGAACTCCAGCGGGTCGACGGTGATGCGAGCGAAGATGAGGTTCTGCTGCGGGGTGAAGTCCGTCACCACCGAGCGGCCGACGGAGAGCAGCGCCTCGATCTCGCGCACCTGGTCGACCCGCTGCGTGAGAAACGACACCTCCGTCTGGAAGCCCCAGCGCTTGATGCCGTCGGGCCCGTAGAAGCGCTCGAGGAAGGCGTTGTCGCCGAAGCGCTCGGGGACGAAGAGCGCCCCGGTGCGGCGCGCCACCACCTCCGCGAGCGTGCTCTTGCCCACGCCGATGGGACCAACACAGGCGATCCAGGTTCCTCGCTCCATCGCAACGGGGCGCGACATAGCAGAGACGCCGCGGGGGATGGGAGTTTCCGCCCACGGGCTGCGCAGCGTCGTTGACCCTCTTTGTTTCGCTGGGGTAGCGTCCGCGCGGTGCTTCGGTTCGCCGTGATCGTCGGGTGTCTCTCCTTCGTCGCCACCGCCAGCGGGTGCGGCCCGGTGCTGTACATGGTCAACCTCTCCGGCGCGCAGCACGCCGTCGAGGAGGCCCGCCAGGCCGGTGGGCCGCAGCGAGCTCCCTACGAGTACCACTTCGCCCTCGAGCACCTGCGCAAGGCCCAGGAGTTCGCCGGCACCGCGGAGTACCAGGACGCCGTGGACATGGCATCGGTCGCCGAGGACTACGGCAACCGCGCACGAGAGATCGCCCGGGGTCGAGCCAATGCGTCGCCGCGCTGACCTCCGTCCCCTCGCCCTCGCCCTCGCGTGCCTCACCGGGTGCGCCGCGACCTCCGGGCTGCGGGGCCGCCTCGACGCGACCCGGCTGCTTCTCACGCAGGCCGAGCGCAACGGGGCCCACGAGTGCGCCCCGCGCGAGCTGGCGGTGGGCCGGGCGCACGCGGAGTTCGCCGACCGCGAGCTCGACGAAGGGCACTTCCGCCGCGCCGAGGAGCACTTCAACGAGGCCGACCTCAACGCCCGCGCGGCGCTGAGGATGTCCCCCGCCGACCGTTGCCTGCCGCAGGCCCCGGCGCCCGTGGTCGGCGACCGCGACGGCGACGGCTACCTCGACCCCGACGACCGCTGCCCCGACGTGCCCGAGACCTGGAACTCCTTCCAGGACGAGGACGGCTGCCCCGACGATCCGGACACCGACGGCGACGGGCTCGTGGACTCCCGGGACGTGTGCCCCATCGAGCCCGAAGACCGCGACCAGTACCTGGACGAGGACGGCTGCCCCGAGCTCGACAACGACGCCGACGGGGTGCCCGACACCACGGACAACTGCCGCAACGAGGCCGAAGACCCCGACGGCTACAACGACCCCGACGGCTGCCCCGACCTCGACAACGACCAGGACTCGCTGGTCGACCTGCAGGACCACTGCCCCAACGAGCCCGGCCCGGTGGACAACCACGGCTGCCCTCGGGTCTTCGAGCACCTGCAGATCACCCAGCACGGGGTGCGCTTCCGCGTGGAGTTCGACCTCAACCGCGCGACGCTGCGGCCCGGCGCGGCGGCCACCCTCGACGAGGTGGTGCAGTACCTCGGCCAGCCGCAGAACCGCGCGCTGCGCTACGAGGTCGGCGGCCACACCTCCAGCGAGGGCGGGCGGCAGCACAACGAGCGGCTCTCCGCGGCGCGCGCGGCCACGGTGCGCACCTACCTCATCGGGCACGGCATCGAACCGTCGAGGCTGACCTCGCGCGGCTATGGTCCGCGGCAGCCGCTCGAGAGCAACACCACCTCCGAGGGGCGCGCGGCCAACCGGCGCGTCGAGCTCAACGAGATCGACGCCGACGGCCGTATCGTTCACTGATCACGACGCCTCGCACCTGCGCCGCGCAGGGTCGTTGGCGCCGGGGCGAAACCGTGTAGGATGCCGCCGCCCGATCGCCGACGGGGACGCACCCGGTTGTCCGCGGCGCTCCCCTGGAAACCCAACGAGCAAAGTATGAGCTGGCAACGGACCGCAGTCTTCCTGGCCGCCCTGGCCTTCGTCCCCTCCACCGCGAACGCGCAGCAGGGTCCCCGTGACCGCGCCGCGCGCTCGCTCATCACCGACGCGGTGGAGGAGTACCAGAACCTCGAGATCGACCGCTCCCTCGAGCGCCTCCAGAACGCCGTGCGCACCTGCGCCAACAACGGCTGTTCGCCCGCGATGACCGCGCGCGTCCACATGGCGATCGGCATCGTGCAGGTCGGCGGCCAGCAGAACACCTCCGCCGGCGTCGAGTCGATGGTGCGCGCGCTTCAGCTCGACGCCAACGCCCAGCCCGACGCGATGCTCGTCACGCCGGAGATCAGCGCGGCCTTCCGCCAGGCGCAGGGCCAGGTCGCCGGCGGCGGTCGCACCCCTCCGGTCAACACCCCCCCGGTCAACACCCCGCGGCGCCCGAGCTCCGGCGGTGAGCTGCTGCACACGCCCGCCCCGGAGCAGCTCGCCAACACCCCGCTCCCGGTCTACGTCGAGCCGAGCGCGACCTTCTCCGTCGAGCACGTCTACGTCTATTACAAGGGCAACGGCATGCGCTCCTTCGAGCGCCGGGAGATGAGCCGCGCGGCCAACGGCTACGGCGCGGAGATCCCCTGCGCCGCCATGATCGCCCCGTCGATGGAGTACTACGTCACCGCCGTCGACGCGAACACCCAGGTCGTCGCCACCGTCGGCAGCGAGACCTCGCCGGTGCAGGTTTCCATCGTCGCCCGCCGCTCTCACCCGGCGCCCTCCCTCCCCGGCCGCACGCCGCCGGAGACCTGCGCGGCCGACACCGAGGAGTGCCCCCCGGGCATGACCGGTCCGCAGTGCCGCACGCGCCCCGCGGCGCGGGGCAACCGCGGCCTCGGCGACCCCTGCGCCTCCAACGACGAGTGCGGCGAGGGCCTGCACTGCGACGCGGGCGCCTGCGGCGTCGGCGAGGCCGCCAGCACCGAGCCCACGGAGCCTACGGACCCGCGCGCGCCTCGCGCCTCGCGCTTCTCCTTCGACCTCGGCGCCGGCATCGGCGCGGCCTTCCTCACCGGCCGCCCGTCCTACGCCGAGCAGCGCCTGCTCGTGAACTCCTCGGGCCAGGTGGTGCGCCGCGACTGCGGTGACGTCGTCTGCTACCAGACCATCGACCCGGGCTTCGCGCCGACCTTCTTCCTCGCCGCCAACGTCCGCTACAACTTCACCCCGCGCATCGGCGCGGCGGTCGTGGCGCGCTTCCAGTTCGACTCCGCCCCGTGGACCATCGCCGCCACCTCCGGCGGCTCGGCGCGCAGCAACCCCTTCGCCAACCTGCTGCTGATGGGGCGCCTCTACTACGCCTTCACGCCCCACGGCTTCGCCACCAGCGGCTTCGTCGCCAGCGCCTTCGGCGGCGGCGGCGTCGGCCAGATCGAGCCCAAGCCCGCGCTCCCCTCCACCGAGACCCGCGAGGGCGCCCACGTGCTCTCGGGCTACGGCAACGTGCACGCCGGGGCGCGCGTCGAGTACGCCGTCCGCAACGGCTTCCACGCCGGCGCCGAGGTCGCGCTCCAGTTCATGTTCCCGACCTTCCTGTTCAACATCGACACGACGGTCTTCCTCGGCTTCCACCTGTAGAAGCCGCCGCGGCGCCCGCTCACCCCCGGCGGTGCGCCCCGATCGCGGCCAGCATCTCCGCGAGGAGGTTGGCCGCGAGCAGCGACGTCACCCCGTTGACGTCGAAGTCCGGCGAGACCTCCATCACGTCGCAGCCCACCACCCGCAGCGCCTTCGTGGCGCGCACCATCGCCAGCGCCTGCCAGGAGAAGAAGCCTCCCGGCACGGGGGTCCCGGTACCCGGGGCCATCGACGGGTCGACCGCGTCGACGTCGAAGCTCACGTAGTAGGGCCCCGTCTTCGGCAGCGCCTCGATGCGGGCGATCACCCCGTCGAGGTCGCGGTGCACGTCCTCCGCGCTCAGCACCGTGAAGCCCGCCTTCCTGGCGAAGGCCAGGTCGTCGCGCGTCGAGAAGGGGCCGCGGATGCCGATCTGCAGCACGTCCGCGGGCCGCAGCAGCCCCTCCTCCGCCATGTTGCGAAAGACGGTGCCGTGGTGCGGGTCGATGCCCCACGCGGGGGGGTAGGTGTCGCTGTGCGCGTCGAAGTGCACCAGCCCCAGCGGGCCGTGCACCTTCGCGAGCGCGCGGATCACCGGCAGCGAGCAGGTGTGGTCGCCCCCGATGACCGCGGGGACGGCGCCCGCCGCGACGATCTCCGCCACGCGGGCCTCGATGCGGGAGAGCGACAGGGCCATGTCCATCGGGACGCAGGCCACGTCGCCGCCGTCGGCGCAGCGCAGCGACTCGAAGAGGTCGATGTCGGGGTCGGGGTGGAAGCCCCGGGTGAGCGCGCTCGCGAGGCGCACCCCGCGAGGGCCGAAGCGGGCGCCCGGACGGTACGTGGTGCCGCCGTCGAAGGGGGCGCCGATGATGAGCGCGTCGACGTCCGCGGGGTCGGCGTGCACCGGCAGCCGAAGGAAGGTCGACACCCCGGCGAAGCGAGGAACCTCCCGCGGCGACACAGGCTTGAACGCGTCGGTCATGGGCGAATCCTCCTTCGGTGGGTTTTAGGTCTATGCGATGCGGTAGCGCAGCAGGCGGCACTCGATGTCGCCGTTGTAGAGCTCCACCTCCATCTCCGGCGTGAGCCCGAGGTTGCGCTGCACCAGCGGGTTGCCCGAGATCAGCAGCACCGTGCTCCCGTGCATGGTGCGCAGCGCCTCGCCCCACTGGCGGAAGAAGCCCGCGAGCTGCAGCGGCTGCGCGGCGAGCCTCCCCCCGTAAGGGGGATCGGCCACCACCCACGCGGGACCGTCCTCCTCGCGGTAGCTGCGCGCGTCGCGGCGCTGCACCGTGACCGCGCCCGCGACGCCCGCCGAGGCGAGGTTCTGCGCCGTGGCGTCGACCGCCGCGGGCGAGACGTCCGTCGCGAGGATCTTCACCGGGCACTCGGTGAGCACCGCCGCGTTGGCCGCCTCCAGCAGCGACTCCCACGCCGTCGACTGCGCCGCGTCGAAGCCCGGCCAGCGCTCGAAGCCGAAGCGGCGACGCAGCCCCGGCGCCACGCGGCAGGCGATCATCGCCGCCTCGATGGCGACGGTGCCGGCGCCGCACACCGGGTCGATGAGGTCGGTCGTCGCGTCCCAGCCCCCGATGCGCAGCACCGCCGCGGCGAGGTTCTCCTTCATCACCGCGTCGACCGTCGCCACGCGGTAGCCGCGCTTGTGCAGCGCCTCGCCCGCGAGGTCGAGGTAGACCGTGGCCTCGTCCTTCACGAGGCGCACCACCACCGAGACGTCCGGGTCGCGAGGGTCGACGTCGGGCCGGCTGCCGTGCAGGTCGCGGATCGAGTCGACGATGGCGTCCTTGGTCTTGAGCGCGATGAACTGCGAGTGCGTGAGCTGCGAGCTGCGGCACGTCGCCGACACCGAGAGGGTGTGCTTCGGGCTCGAGTGCTCGTCCCAGCCGAGCGCCCGCACGCCGTCGTAGAGCGCCTGCTCTCCCTTGGCCGGGAAGCGCCCTCGCTCCAGCAGCACCCGCATCGCGATGCGGCTGTGGAGGCAGGCGCGCATCCCGTCCGCGAGGGCGCCCTCGAAGTGCACCCCCCCGCGGTCGGCGCGCACGTGCCAGAAGCGCATCGAGCGCAGCTCGTCCCGCAGCGCGGGCTCGGTGCCCTTCGCCGCCGTCGCGAAGAACCGTAGCGGACCCGGACCGCTCACGCGCCCCGGCCGATCCAGGCCTCGAAGTCGTCGGCCATGCGCTCGAACGACCCGCCCTCGGTGGTGCCGATCACCTCGCGGCCGTGCACCACGCGCACGGTCACGTCGAGCTCCACCGGGCCCGTCTGCGGGGCGATCGTGGGCAGCTTCGCGACGGCCGCGCGCGCCTGCGCCACGGCCTCGTCGACGCTCAGGTTGCAGCTGGCCACGATGGCGTCCGCGGAGAGGGCGGAGCCGGTGAGCGCGCGCAGCGTGTCGTTGAATGTCTTGGCGTTGCCGGGCGCCCAGTAGTGCTTCGCGAGGTCGGGGCCGACCCTGGGATTGTCGACCAGGTGGCCGTCGCGCCCGAGGAAGAAGGCCCGCGTCTGGTGCACCGCCATCTCGGCCATCACGTAGCCGTGGTAGTAGGCGCTCGCCTCGCCCGCGAGCAGGTGCGGCACCGCCAGCACCGGGCGCGTGCCCGCGGAGAGCCCCTGAAGCTCGACCTCCACCGCGCGGAACATCGCCAGCACCGCCTCGGGCTGCAGCGCCTCGTCGGACATCTCGTAGAGCCGCCGCTCGGCCATCGGGATCGTCAGCATCGCGCGCACGTCCCACGGCCGCATCGGCTGCGCCTCGGAGATGGCCTCCTCGAGGAGCGACTGCGGGATGGGGTTGCCCTCGCCGTCGGTGAGGTAGCGGGCGCGCCAGTCGGCGTCGTCCAGCAGCGAGTCCATGAACATCGACTGCGTCTCGGCGTAGGCCACCGAGGTCGGGGCGAACTCCTGGGCGAAGCACGGCGCGTCGCTCTCGATGTTGCTGAAGTGCGCCGCGTGGCCGCCTTCGTGGAAGAGCGTCTCGGTCGCGCGCAGCCCGCTGCCCACCGCGCCCCGAACGGCGTTGGCGGTAAAGTTGATGCGCGCCGGGCGCCAGGTGCCCGCGTCGCGGAAGCCCACCCCGGGGCCGTGCATGAAGCCGTTCTCGTACTTGCCCGGGCGGTCGACCAGGTCGAGCGTGAGCATCGCGCCGCGAAACTTCACCCCGAGCCCCGCGAAGGAGCGGCCCCAGCGGCGCACCGCGGGGCCGAAGCCGAAGTACGGGTCGAGCGCCGCGGCCAGCTTGCCGGCGCGGAGGAAGAGGAAGTTCCATGGGTCGAGGGCGCCGTCGCCGTGGCGCTTCGCGAAGGAGGCGAGCTCCGCGCGGGTGCGCTCGGCGGTGCGGGCGGCGAGGTCGTCGAGGGCGCCGAAGAGCTCGGCCTTGGTCATGCGCTCGACGGTGTGAACCCGCCACGCGTAGTAGTCCGAGTGGCCCAGCATCCGGCCGAGCTGGTTGCGCTTTCGCACCACGTCGAGGAAGCCGTGCTCCAGCACGAAGGCCTCGATCGAGCGCAGCCCCTCGTAGGCCGCGCGGCGGCGCGCGGGGTCGGGGTCGTTGCGCAGCATCAGCGAGAGCTTGTTGCTGCCCGCCGCCTCGAAGGCGCCGGTCGCCGGGTCGATGTAGCCCAGCTTCATCCCGCCGCGCACCCGCTGCAGCTCGCCCTCCATGTGCACGATCTCCTCGGAGAGCGCGCGCGCCTCCGGGCTCTCGATGCTGTTGGCGGCGAAGAGGGCGATCCACCCGTCGAGCACGTGCTGCTGCTGGGGGGTGCCCTCGTGGGTCGCCCGCAGGTCGCGCAGCCGGCGCAGGGCCGTCGGGTCCTGGAGGAAGCGGTTCATCCCGATCTCCGCGGCGGACAGCGCCTTCTGCGCGGCCTCCGGGTCGTCGGCGACGCCCATCTTCGCGGACCAGAACAGGTCTTCCTTGGTGGTGTGGAGCTGGAGGAATTCCTCCTGCAGCGAGCGCAGCGTCGAGGCCAGTGAGGTGGTCATTGGGAGGGCAAAACCGTACCACACGGGGACGCTCCCTCACGCGACCCTTGCGCCAACACCGAGGCTCCCCATACGCTCGCGGTCGTGTACGAGGGCGAACAGTTCGGGCCCTACGTTCTCCGTGAAAAGATCGCACAGGGGGGCATGGCGGAGATCTACTTCGGCGAGCGCCGGGGAGCCCTCGATTTCCGCCGCGAGGTCTGCATCAAGCGCATCCGCCCCAACCTGAGCGGCGACCCCTCCTTCGTGGAGATGTTCATCGACGAGGCGCGCATCTGCTCGCGGCTGCGGCACAGCAACATCGTCGCCATCGACGACTTCGGCAACACCGACGGCCAGCTCTACATCTGCATGGAGTGGGTGCACGGCACGGACATCGGCCGGCTCATCAAGCGCCTCGCCTCCGAGGGGCGGAAGATGCCCGTCGACGCGGCGCTCTTCGTCCTCTCCGAGGTGCTGCGCGGCCTCGAGTACGCCCACGGCAAGCACGACCAGGGCGTCGCGCTCGACATCGTCCACCGCGACGTCACGCCCCACAACATCCTCGTCAGCTACGCCGGCGAGGTGAAGCTCTCGGACTTCGGCATCGCCAAGGCCACCTCGCGGCTGCACCAGACCCAGGGCGACCTGGTGAAGGGCAAGCTCGCGTACATGGCCCCGGAGCAGGCCACCGGGAAGACCCTCGACGGCCGCACCGACCTCTTCGCGCTCGGCATCTGCGCCTTCGAGCTCCTCGCCGGGCAGCGGCCCTTCCAGGGTCGTGACCGCGAGGTGATCCTCACCATGCTGCGAGGTGAGCGCGAGCCGCTCCGGTCGCTGCGGCCCGACGTGCCGCCCGCGGTCGAGCGCTGGGTCGACACCCTGCTCAAGCTCCCGATGGACCAGCGCTTCCCCACCGCGGCCGCGGCCCTCGACGCGCTCCAGTCCATCCCCTTCCCCACCGGATCGCGCTCGCTCACCGCGCTCCTCTCGGAGTTCTATCCCGACCAGGCCTCGGTGGTGACCCCGGTGGTGGCCCAGGCCCCTGCCCCCGTGGCGCTCGAGTCCACCCGCCCGCAGCGCCCCGCCCGCACCGAGCTGCTCAGCGCCGAGGCCGACTCCTCCGAGCAGACCGCCATCACCCCTCCGCCGGTGTTCACTCCGCTCCCGCCGCCCATCGCGCCGACCGCCACCAGCGCCCCCTTCGCCGTCACCATCCCCAGCGCCGCGGTGCAGCCCGTGGCCTCGCGCCCGCTGCTCCGCCGGGTCGCGCTGCCCGTCGCCGTCACCGCCGTCGCCGTCCTCGGCGTCACCGTCGCGCTCGCCCTGCAGTCCCCTCCGGCGCCCGTGTCCCCGGCGCCCCTGCATGCCTCTCCGGCACCCCTGCAACCCTCTCCGGCGCCTCTGCCTGCCTCTCCGCCGCCTCTGCAACCCTCTCCGGCGCCCGTGCACGTCTCTCCGCCGCCTCTGCAACCCTCTCCGGCGCCCGTGCAGGTTGCTCCGGCGGTCGATGCCACCCCCGCGACGCTCACGGTCACCATCCAGCCCTGGGGCAACGCCTCGCTCGACGGGCGTCCCATCGCCACCGGGCGCGCGGTGCGCGTCGCTCCCGGGACGCACACCGTCTCGGCCAGCCAGCCCGGCGGGCGCAGCACCTCCCGACGCATCTCCCTCGCGCCGGGAGAGAGCGAGCGCGTGAGGTTGGAGATCCCCCGGTAAGGGGGGGACCCTTCCCCCACCTCGACAGCAGCACACCTCGGGCCCGATCTGAAGTAAGGGAGAGCGCACGCTCATGGCTCGATTCGCAGCGATTGATGTCGGTTCCAACGCGATGCGCCTTCGGGTCGTCGAGGCGCTCTCCCCCGACCAGGTGCGCGAGGTCGCCGCGGAGCGGGCGCCGGTGCGGCTCGGCCACGACGTCTTCCTCACCGGGAGGCTCGCGCCCTCGGCCGTGCTCGAGGCCGTCGACGCGCTCAAGGCCTTCCGCGACGTGATGAAGGAGGCCGGGGTCGACGGCTACCGCGCGGTGGCCACCAGCGCCGTCCGCGAGGCGCAGAACGCCGCGCTGCTGGTCGAGCGCGCCGAGCGCGAGGCGGGCATCAAGCTCGACGTCATCGAAGGGGTCGAGGAGGCGCGCCTGGTGCTGGTTGCGGTGCGCCACGCGATCGACCTCAAGGGCCGCCGGGCGCTGCTGGTCGACATCGGCGGCGGCAGCGTCGAGCTCACCCTGCTCACCGACCAGGCGCCGCACGCGTCGGTGTCGCTCCCGATGGGCACGGTGCGCCTCCACGAGGCCTTCCTCGACCTCGACGTCGCCGTCTCCGCCGAGCGCCGGGCGCTGCTGGTGGAGTACATCGAGCGCTCGCTGAGCGAGGCGGAGTTTCTCCGCGGCTCGAAGCCCGACGTGGTGGTCGCGACGGGCGGCAACGCCGAGGCCATCGCGTCGCTCTGCCCCTTCGCCACCGACGACGGCAACGGCATCGACGTGGCCGCGATGCGCTCGCTGCGAGACGAGATGGCCGCCCTCGCCCCGAAGGCCCGCCGGGAGCGCTACGGCCTGCGCGGCGACCGGGCGGACGTGATCGTCCCGGCGCTCTTCGTGCTGTCGACGGTGGCCGACGCGGTGGGCGCGGCCAGCGTGGCGACGCCGGGCGTCGGGCTGAAGGACGGCATCCTCGCGGAGCTCGTCGACCGGGCGTTTCGGGTGTGGGACGTCCCCGGCGAGGCCGCGGAGGTGGAGGCCCAGGCGCTCGCGCTCGGGCGCAAGTACCGCTTCGACGAGGCGCACGCCAGGCACGTCGCGGCGATGGCCCTGTCGCTCTTCGATCAGTGCGCCGACCTTCACCACCTCGGCCCCGACGACCGCGCGCTGCTCAAGCTCGCCGCGCTGCTGCACGACGCGGGCGACTTCGTGGGCTTCGACGCCCACCACAAGCACACCTACTACATCATCACGCACTCCGACCTCATGGGCCTCACGCCCGAGCAGAAGGAGGTCGTGGCCAACGTCGCTCGCTACCACCGCAAGTCGCTGCCCGACCTGTCGCACCCGGGCTACCGCAAGCTCGACCGGCGGCTGCGGACGGTGGTGCGCAAGCTCGCGGCGCTGCTGCGCGTGGCCGACGCCTTCGACCGGGAGCACCAGGGCAAGGTGCTCGACGTGGCGGTGCGCATCACCCCGGGGCGCATCTCGCTGCGCGCCACGCCCAACCCCGCCGCGGCCGGGGAGAGCGACCTCGCCCTCGAGCGCTGGACGGCGCTGAGGAAGGCCGACCTGATGGAGGACGTCTTCGGCTGCGAGGTGAAGGTCGACGGCGCCGAGGGGATGGGGCCGTCGAAGTCGTTTCAGTAGCGCCGTGAGCGTTGACAGCGCACCCCACCGTCGAACAGAACGGTCGGATGGAGCTGGTGAACCGCACGCCGGTTCCGGCCGCGTGCGCGATCGCGGACGGGTGGGACGAGGAGCACCAGGCGGGCGTCGTCACCGCCAAGGCGACCTTCACCTACGAGCCGGGTGAGGCCCTCGCGCTCGACACGCAGTCGCCGCTGCCCCTCTTCGACGACGACGAGCCCACGCGCTACGGGGTGATCCCCCGCGACGACCTCCCTCGCGAGGGCGACGACTTCGAGGTGATCTTCCTCGGCTGCGCCCACGCCCAGCGGGTCAGGGCCGTCGACGCCATGGAGGTCGAGCTCTCCGTGGGCCCCGCCGCCCGACGCCTCGCCGTCTTCGGCGACCGCCGATGGACCGACGCCGGGCCGAGTGCCCCGCAGCCCTTCCGCGCGATGCCCCTCACCTGGCAGAACGCCTTCGGCGGCGCCTGCGTGGCCCTGGTCGACCGCGAGGCCCCGGTGATCGTCACCGAGGCCCGCAACCCCGCGGGCAAGGGCTTCGACCCGTGGCCGCAGGCGCTGGCGCTGGCGGAGTACCTCCGGTGCCCGCCGGGCTACCCCTCGCTCGACGCCTCGCTCGAGCTGCCCAACGTCGAGTCCCCCGGAGCGCTCATCCGTCGCCGCGAAGACGCGCCCGCTCCGGCCTCGTGGGCGACGCTCCCGCTCTCCTCCGTGGCCCACGCGCTGCGGATGATCGACGTCTCTCGCACGCAGTCCGAAGGTCGCCCGGCGCTCACCGAGCAGAGGTTTCACCGGGCCGTGCCCGAGTGGGTGATCGCGCGCCCCGAGGAGGGCGCGGAGGTGGTGCTCCGCGGGCTCGACCCGTCGGGCGAGGTGCGCTTCTCGCTGCCGAGGCTGAGGGTGCTGGCGGACTTCGACGTGGGCGGGGCGCGCACCACCGTCGCGCTCTCTCCGCAGACGATGGTGCTGCTGGGGGAGAAGCGGACGGTGACGGTGACGTACCGGGCGCACGTGCACCTGCGACGGGTGGACGAGCTGGAGAAGAGCGTGCGGCTGCGCGTCGAGCGCGAGTGACGGCGAGACAGGGGGCGGCGAATGATCGGGGTGAAGGTCAACATCTGCACGGATCTGAGCGCGGGCGTGCTGATGCACAACGTGCTGCTTCCGCCGCCGATTCCGGTGCCCGTGCCGAGCCTCTCCATCGAGATGGCGGTCAACCAGGACTGGCCCCCGGGAGAGTTCGCCAACACGCACAAGCGCGCGGCGACCGTGCAGCACAAGGGGCGTCGCATCGTGCTGGAGGGGCACGACTGCGGTCCGATGATCCCCGACGTCACGCCGCTGTTTCCGCTGAACTACTTCTATTTGATCATGTGGCCCTTCTCGAGCCGCAAGTTCACCTTCAGCGCGAGCACGGTGCAGGCTGACGCTGCCCCGGTCGGCTGCGCCGCGCTGTTTCTTCCGATGATGACCTGCGGCGATCCGATCTCCGCCCCGACGGGCATCGCGCTCTCGTCGTGGACGAACACCGTGGAGGTGGGCATGACCGGGACCGACCTCGCGATCGGTCTTGCCTACGCCGCCGCGTCGGTCGCGCTCGACTCGATCTTCAACAAGATCGGCGGCGCGAGCACCGTGCGGCAGGTGCGGCAGTCCGTGAGCCGGGCCGCGCTGGGCGCCACCAGCAGGCAGCTCGCGCAGCGGGCCGCCAGCGAGGCCGGTCGTCACGTCGCAGAGCAGAGCGCGCGGCGGGTTGTCGCAGGAACGCTCGCCAGGGAGGCGGTCGGCAGGGTCGTCGGCTTCAACGACGGCGCCAGCGCGGCGAAGCGGGCGGTCTCCGTCGGCATCATCGACCCGCTCGCCGGGTTCGCCCGCGCCGAGGCGGCCAACGCGCCCAGCGCCGGGGATTGGACCGTGACGTACTCCGTCGGCGTCCCCTTCGCCAACGCCAGCGGAAGCGTGACCAACAGCGAAGACGCGAGCCGTCGTGGCTTCAGCCGACAGACCACCTGGCTCAACGAGCAGACCGCCGTCTCGCCTACCGGCGCCGTGCAGCGCACCCGCAACAGCGTCGCCGTCGCGACCCCGGTCGCCGTCGCAGGGCACCGCCCGTGACCGCCCCGTCGCCGGTGAAGATCTGGCTCTCACCCGCCGCGGGCGAGGTGCAGCAGCTCTTCGTCTTCGTGAAGGTCACCTGGCGCATCGGGCCCCGCGGGCTGGAGCGCGACGCCTCGGCGCCCATCGACCCGGGCTTCCTCGACGGCCCTCCCTCGCTGCTCCCCGGCACCGACGCGTGGCCGGTGAAGTACGGCACCGACGTGGTGGTGCTGGGCGCCGCCTTCGCCCGCGAGGGCCGACCGGTGCGCTCCCGCATCGTCTCCGTGAAGGTCGGAGAGCACGAGGTGCGCGTCGAGGCGCTGGGCCCCCGCTCGGTGCGATGGCGCGACGGCGAGGCGCCCGAGCTCCCCGAGCCGGAGCCCTTCACCCGCGTCGACCTCGGCTACCACCACGCGTACGGGGGCATCGACGGGCGCGTTCCCATCGCCGAGGAGGACCAAGGCCGCGCCGAGCTCGACCACCCTGGCGCGTACCCCCGCAACCCCTTCGGCCACGGATACGTCGTGCTGCCCGACGGCCCCGACCGGGACGTCGTGCTGCCGCAGCTCGAAGACCCGGACGACCGGCTCACGGCCGAGCGATTCGTGCTGCGAGACCCCGCGCTCTGGTACCTGCAGCCGCGTCCCGCGTCGCTGGGGTGGGTGCATCCGGTGATGTTCCCGAGGTCGGTATGGTTCGACGTGGGCGCGGACGCATGGTTTCCCGCGCCCGACGACCACCGCCTCGCGGAGGTGCGCGACGACGAGCTCCCGGCCCACTGGCGGCGCGTGCTCGGCGAGCTCTCCGCCGGCCCGCTCTCCCCTCACCCGTGGTTCTCCCAGGAGGCCTCGCGCGGGCTGCGGCTCGACCCCCCGGAGCCCGGCACGCCCTTCACCCTCGTCGGGCTCCACCCCGAACTCGACACCCTGGGCTTCGCGCTGCCCGCACCGCCTCGCATCACCGTCGACGTCGAGGGAGAGCGCACCGCCCTCGCCCCGAGGCTGCACCACGTCGTCTGCGAGCCCGGCTCCCTCCAGGTGCGCTGCACCTACGCCGTCGACCGCCCTCTGCCGCGACGCTTCATCCCTGGCATCCACAAGCACATCCCCATCGCCGCGCAGGTCGACGACGGCGACTGGATCGCCTACGAAGCACCACCCACGGTGCTCGACGCCCTCAAGGAGGGAGGGCTCGATCCGCTGGCCTTCGTGCGACGGGGGTGAGCTCAGCCCGTGGAAGGACGGAGCCTCGCCAGGATGCTCTCCGCGGCCAGCTCCCCGATCGCGCCCGAGGCGGTGGCGCCATGACCGCCCAGACCGGCGACCCAGAACAACGGCCGTCGCTGTCGATCCCAGCCGATGAGCGGGCGGCGGTCGGGGGTGAAGGTGCGAAGGCACGCCCAGCTCCGAGCGATGGAGAGGCTCTGCATCCCTGGCCCCAGCAGCGCGGCGCGCTCGGCCAGGTGTTCGAGCGCGACCGGGGACACCTCGGGGGCGCTCGGGGGATGCGCGTCCTCGTCGCAGGCCGAGAGGAGCCAGGCGCCCGACTCGGGTCGCAGGTAGATCCCCTCGTCGAGGTGCCAGAGCCACGGGGCGTCGGCATCGACCCGGCGGTCGCGCGCGCTCACGAAGAGGTGCCGTCGCAGCGTGGCGAAGGGCGGAGCGTCGGCCCCGGCCAGCGCTCCCAGCACGCCCGCCCACGCTCCCGCGGCGATGACCACGCAGTCGGCGTGAAGCGTCCGATCGCGCGTCGTGAGCTCCATCCCGGCGCCCGCCATCCGCATCGAGAGCACCTCGGCCCCGGTCACGACCTCGACGCCGGCGGCGCGCGACGCCCGGAGGTAGCCCTGCAGGAGCCCGTGCACGTCGATGACGCCGTCGTCCGGGAAGCTCACCGCGCCCTCCGCGGCCATCCCCGAGAGCAGCGGCCAGCGGGCGTCGAGCCCGGCCCGGTCGAGCCTCTGGTGGCGCACCCCGAAGGCGGCAGCCTGCGCCTCGACCGAGGCGAGCGTCGCGCGCTCGGTGCCCACGAGGATTCCACCGGTGCGGGTCACCAGGGGAGCGGGCGACAGGTCGGGCGGCGGCTCGCGTAGGAGCGCGGCGCCCCGGCTGGTCAGCGCCGTCCACTGGGAGGTCTCGGCCACCGAGCGGCACATCGCCGCGTTGCGCCCGGAGGCGTGCGCGCCGCACACCGGCTCGCGCTCCAGCACGACGATGCCGTCCAGCCCCGCGCGGCTCAGGAAGAAGGCGGTGGCCGCGCCTGCGAAGCCCCCGCCGATGATGGCGACCTTGACGCGCATCGGCTACGCGAGGGCCTGCTCGATGGCGGCGACGAGGTTCTGCGCGGCGGTGCGCTCGGCCTCGCCCAGCCGCCCCTTCGCGTCGCAGCGAGCGAGGAGCGCCTCGGCCTGGCGGACGCCCTGCGCGGCGAGCGGGGTCATCGCGGCGAGCGGCCGCAGCAGCGAGAGCATGGTGTCGAGGGTGGAGCGGTCGTCGCGGCCGTCGCGGAGGAAGCGCACCCGGCCCTCGGGGCGGGCGCACTGGTCGCGCACGAAGCGCTCCAGCCACTGGGAGATGGCGTCGATGCGGGGCCACTCCAGGCGGTCGGGCGTGTCGTCGGGGGTGTGGTAGGTCGCCGGGCGAGGCCCGGTGAGGAGGAGGAAGGGCACGCCCGCCTCCCAGAACGCGAGGTGGTCGGAGAGCGGCGGGATCACCTCCGCGTCGGTGCGGCGCACGGTGATCCCCGGGGAGGCGTCGGCGAGGGCGTCGAGGCGCGCGGAGGTCCCCTCGCTGCGCTCGCCGCCGAGGACGAACACCGAGTCGTGCACTGCGTCGGGGAGACCCTGCGGGCCGATGCCGTGGCCTAGGAGCTCCATGGCCACCATCATGTCGATGCGGTCGAGGGGGACGGTGGGGCTGCGGACGAAGTGCTGCGAGCCCATCGCTCCGGTCGCATAGAAGGGCGGCTCCTCGGCGTCGAAGGCCGCGAGGATCACGCCGCGTCCGTCGGGCCGTCGGGCCGCGAGGGCCGCCGCCACCTCCACGAGGATCGCCACCGAGGCCGCGTTGTCGTCGGCGCCGCGGAAGACGCCCTCCCTGCTGGCGCCGAGGTGATCGTAGTGGGCGCCCACCAGCACCCAGCGGTCGATGGCGCCGGGGATCGTCGCGATCACGTTGGTTCCGTTGCACCGCGGGACGGCCTGCTCGGCGGGGTCGAGGCCTCGGGCGCGGAGGGCGTCCTCGATGTGACGCCGCGCGAGGGCTCCGCCCGGGGTGTTGGTGCGACGACCGGCGCAGGCGTCGGAGCAGAGGGCCTCGACGAGCGCCCGGGCGCTGTGGATGGGAGGGGTCATGGCGAGGGGGACGGTAGCAGCGACGAGGCGGGAAGGTCAGCGCGAGGCGCCGGAAGCGGCGACGCGCTCGAGGGCGAGGCGAGGCCCGGCGAAGGAGAAGGTGCGTCCCTCGCAGGCGAGGTGCTCGCCGCCCCGGAGGGCCTGACGGGTGCACCGTCCTCGGTAGCTGCGGGCGATGGAGTCCGCGGTCGATGAGGCGGTCACGGGACCCGTGGTGACGTCGCAGAGCGTCACCGTCGGCCCGAGGGTGACGGTCGAGAAGCCCGCCCGGGCGAGGTAGTCCGTGCACCGGACGGGGACCGCGACGGGCGCCTCGAAGCGCACCTGCAGCGGCGCGTTGGGGACGCTCCCGACCTGGAGGGTGATGCCCGAGGCGCAGACCACCCGGTTGCCTCCCTCGCGCACCTCCAAGGGGCCGCAGTCGCCCGCGGCGGCGGCGATCGCGTAGAGGTCGTCCTGGCCGCTCGCGCCCGAAGAAGCCTCGACCTGACGGACGTTGGAGACCGCAGCGGGGAGAGCGCGGCGGCGGGCGTTGGGCGAGAGCGCCTCGAAGCGGGCCTCGACGGCGCCTCGGGCCCCTCGCACCAGGCGAAGCATCGGCCGGTCGGCGGCGACGGCAGCGACGCCGGAGCCGTGATGCGAGCGGTACCGGAGCCGTAGCTCGCCGCCGCTGGACTCGACGCTGGCGACGTAGACCCCGGCGGCCTGAGGTCCGCGGACGACCACGACCGCGCGGTCCGTCCCGAGGACGAGGTCCCAGGTCCAGCGCTGCGAGGCGCCCGAGGACTCGGTGATGCGATAGACCACGGCCCACCCCGTAGGCGCCCGGGGGGGCGCGGGCTGGGCGCTGGCCTCGCGGGGAGCGAGGGGCAACGCCGCGGTGGCGAGGGTGCAGAGGAGAACGGCCAGGCGGGTCGGGGAGCTCATCGTGCGACGTTGTACACGAGGCGCGGGGGCGATCTTTGGTGGGACTCTCAGCGCGCGATGATGGGCTCCACCTCGCGGTAGACCCGGCGGCGCCACTGCGCGAGGGCGGTCTCGCCGCGCATCAGCTTCGCCGTCTCCTCCAGCACCGTCGGGATGGGCGTGAGCACCACGTTGGGATCGAAGGGCGTCGCGGGCCCCGGCGCCCCGGCCCCGAGCCATCCCGCCATGAAGCCGGTGTCCCCCGCGGCGAGGCCCCGCACGGCGGCGTTGGAGAGCCGCGCTCCCAGCAGGCGGTCGAAGGCCGAGGGCGAGCCGCCTCGCACGACGTGACCGAGCACCGTGATGCGCGTGTCAACGTCCGGCAGCAGCTCCGCGATGCGCGCCTCCACGGCGGCCTTGAGGCGGTTGAGGTCGACCTTCGCGCCCTCGGCCTTGATCACCAGCACCCGACGCCGCGCGGCCTCTCCCTCGTAGGCCCGGTGAATGACGTTGACCACGTGCTCGATGCGGTCGTCCTCGGTCTTGTCGACCTCGGGCACCAGCACCGCGTCGGCGCCCGCGGCGATGCCGCTGGTCATCGCGAGGTAGCCGCAGTCGCGCCCCATCACCTCGATGAAGAAGGTGCGCCGGTGCGCGCTCGCCGTGTCGTAGATGCGGTCGATGGCCTCGACGATGGTGTTCATCGCCGTGTCGACGCCGATGGCCATCGCGGTGCACGCGAGGTCGTTGTCGATGGACGCCGGCACGCCCGCCACCGCGAGCTCCCTCCCCGACGCCGTGGGAACGCCCGCGATGGAGTTCGCGCCCGCGAGCGAGCCGTTGCCGCCGATGACCAGCAGGCCCTCGATGCCCGTGGCGAGCACCTGCTCCCTCGCCCTCGCCTGCCCCTGCGCGGTCGGAAACACCTTGGAGCGCGCGGTGCCCAGCACCGTCCCGCCGCGGCGCGCGGCCTCGTCGAGCACCCCGAGGTCCACCCGGCGCAGCCGCCCTTCGAGCAGCCCGGTGTAGCCGTCCTCCACGCCCACCACGTCGAAGCCCATCTCGACGCCCACCCGGGCCGCCGCGCGCAGGGCCGCGTTCATCCCCGGCGCGTCGCCGCCCGACGTGAGCACCGCCAGTCGATCACCTCGCTGTAGAGCCATCGGCAGAGTCCTCCGCCCGCGAGGCTACCGCGGCCGGCGCCCGCCGTGGTCACCCCCTCGACGGGCTGTTGAGCCGGATCGCCTCGCCCTGCACCGAGACGTCATCCGTCGCCGTGACCTCCACGCCCCCGCGCCGCGCGTGCAGGGCGATCGCATCGGCGCTGAGCCTCAGCTTCCCTGGCAGCTCGATCGAAGCCCCCTCGGAGAGCAGCCGCACCACCGGCCCGTCGGGCGACTGGCGCAGCTCGACCAGCGGGGCGCCGTCCGAGCCCAGCACCCGCAGCGACTCGCCCTGCGCCAGCGAGAGCACCGGACCGCGCGCTTCCGCCGCCGGGCGCGCCGCGAAGCCGTCGATCACGCCGGTGACCACCGGCTCGTCCTCGTGCGCCATCGCCACCAGCAGCACCCGGTCGCCCTCGCGCACCGCCACCCCCTGCAGCGTCGGAACCCATCGGTCGCGCCGCCCTCCGGTCGCGTCGGTCCAGCGCACCCGCACCCGCCCCTGGAGCGTGGGGTGACGGTCGTCGACGCACTCTCCCATGCATGGGGGCGACACCGCCGCGCCGCGGGCGGGCGACACCGCGAGGTCGAGGTCGTCGAGGGTCACGGTGGTCGCGCCGCGCGGGCGCTCGTCGCGATGGGGCATCGCCCGCGAAGGTACACGGCTCCGCCGCGACCACGGATTGACCTTCGCACGCGGCCTCGACGAAGCTCTCGGGTCTCGTGGGAACCCTCCTCGTCGAAGTCCACAACCTCGAAGGCAACGCCCGCGACACGAGGGCCTTCCCGGCCGCCCTGGTGCGCGTCGGCCGCAACCGCGTCAACGACCTGGTGCTGCCCCACCCGGCGATCTCGCAGTTTCATTGCCACCTGCTGGTGGAGGGCGGCGCGGTGCTGCTCGTCGCGGGGCGAGCGACCAACGCGGTCACCGTCAACGGCCGCGAGGTGGCGCAGGGTCAGCGCACCCCGCTCGACGCTCGCGCCGAGGTGAGCCTCGGGCCCATCACCCTCCGCTGCACCCTCGACCCGATGGACTACCAGAGCCCCGACGTGGCGCCGGAGTGGCTCTCCGACCGCTTCTCCTGGGCGCCCGATCGCAAGGCCCCGGCCATCCCCGAGACGGTGACCTACAACCCCGCGGCGATGCGCGCCTACGCCGAGGCGCTGGAGACCTCCCGCGGAGGAGCCCCCGCCCCGACGCCCTCCGCCCCGAAGCTCGACCCCCTCGTGGCCGTGCTCGAACGGCGCCGCGTGGCCTCCGACGAGGCCGCTGCCCTCGTGCGCGATCGCCTCGACGCGGCGCTCCCCTCGGCGCGCTCGTCGCTGCTGCGCGTGCTGCTCACCGAGCACCCCGAGCTCGGGTCGCTGGAGCCCGTGCGAGCCCTGGGCCTCGAGCACGGGGTGAGCACCGAGGGCGCCCTCGCGGAGCACGCCCTGCTGCGCCTGCGACAGGTGGCTCACCGCTACGGCGCCGCGCCCCCGGCGACGGCGGCGGACGTCGACGACGTGGTGCTGCGCCTCGCGGCGGCGCTCGACGGGATGGCCGACGCGCTCATCGCGCTGCGCGCCGTGCTCGAACCGAGGGCCTTCGTGGAGGCCGCCTCCCACGGAGGAGCGGGCGACGGGCTGCGCGGCGACGAGAGCGCGGTGCTGCTGCGCTGGCTCTTCGCGGCGGACGCTCCCATCGCCGCCAAGGTGCTCGGGCTGCGGCAGCTCGCGGCGGAGCTGGCCGAGCGGCCGGGGCAGCTCACCGGGGCGGTGATCGAGGGGGTGCGCGCGCTGCTCGACAAGCTGAGCCCCTACGCGCTGGAGCAGGAGCTGGCGGCGATGCGACCGGGCGCGGCGCTCGACGCGCAGGCGCAGGCGGGGCTCTGGCAGCACTGGCGATCGCTCTTCGGCTGGTACGCGGCCAACGGGAGGGAGCTGCAGGCGACGGTGTTCGGGAGGGCCTTCTCGGAGTCGCTGCTGCGCGACGCCGGGGTGCGCTGGGAGCAGGGCTGATGGGTTGAGGACGGCGCCCGAGGGCCCTTCCCTGGTACGACCGCGCGGTGTCGGTACCCAGAGCCAGACCCCGAGCGTCAGCGAGGGGGAGCGCCCGCTCGGGTCGTCAGTTCACGTCCGGAATCTCCGGTGATTCCTGCCAGAATCGCGGCGTCGGAGATCCGCGCTGACGACCCGAGCGGGCGCTCCTCCTCGCTGACGCTCGGGGTCTGGCTCTGGGTACCGACACCGCGCGGTCGTACCGGGGAAGCGCCCTCGGGCGCCGTCCTCAACCCATCAGGCCGCCGCTCTAGGGGTTGAGCTTGATGGTGCCGCCCCGGACGATGACCTCCGAGGGCTTGAGCTCCATCGAACTCTGGCCGCAGGTGGCCTTGATGGACTTCGAGCCGGTGACCGTCACGGTGCCATCGGGCAGCAGCACGACGGTCGATCCGCCGCACTCGATGCGCACCTTCAGCACGCTCTCGACCTTCATCCCATCGGGATCGAAGGTGACGCTCGCCTCCCGTCCGGCAGGCTTCCCCGGTCGGGCGGGCGTATCCCCTCCGCGGACGATCTGGAAGACGTTGGCCGCGTCCAACTGGACCGACGGGGCCATCAGCCCGATCGAGGCGTCCGACATGACCGTGTAGCCGTCGCGGACGTGCGTGTAGCTGATCCCGTTGACCGTGAGCTCGTCCTTCGTTTCGATGGTCGTGTCGCGCCCCTTCCCGCTGACGACGCGCTCCTCCCGGCCGTCGATGCGCACGCGGTGTTCGCCCACCACGCCCTGCGTGTCATCGCCGAGCACCTTCGCCTCGCGGTCGCGCCGCACCAGCAGCTGGTCATCCCTGTCGATCACCCCCTTGCGATCGCGCTGCACCCGCACGCTCTGATCGACGCCGATGCGCTCGGTCTGCGACGCGTCGACGGTGTTCGACTGCGCGGCGTGCACGTGCGTCGCGTGGTCGTGCAGCACCTCCTCGCGCAGGTCGCGCTCCGCCCGGAGGAAGACCTCCTCCCGGCCCGACTGGTCCTGGAAGCTGAGCTCGTTGTAGTGCGCGGGGTCGCCGCCCGGGGTGCTCTGCGTGCGGATCACCGAGCGCGTCACCGCCTCGGGGCGCTCCAGGTCGTAGGGCGGCGGGTGCGTGCCGTTGTAGACCCCGCCGGTGATGAGCGGACGGTCGGGGTCGCCGTCGATGAACTGCACCACCACCTCCATGTCCTTGCGCGGAACGAACACGAACCCGAACCCGTTGCCCGCCCACGCCTGCGCCACGCGCACCCACGCCCGCTGCGCGTCCTCCGGCGATCGCCCGTCGCGCTCCCAGTGGAAGCGCACCCGCACCCGCCCGTAGTGCTCGGTCTCCACCTCGTCGCCGCCCGCGCTCACCACCCTCGCCGTCTGCGGACCATGGATGCGCGCCCTCCGGTGCCGCAGCTCCGGCCGCACGCTCACCGTCGACGGCACGCAGGTCACCTCGTTGCGGTACGGCTCCTCAGCGCCCTCGCGATGCCCGTCTCGCGTCTCCTCCGCCGCCGCGCATCGGTGGCGCACCTCGGTCACGAGGTACTCCTGCTCCATCGCCTCGACCCGGTGGCCCTCCAGGCGAAACAGCATCCCCGGCCGCAGCGCCGTGACCGATCCCTCGCCGGTGAAGGTGCGCGCGCGCTGCAGGTGGCGCTGCGCCTCGAGCGTCGCGCGGTGCGCCACGTCGTTGCGCTCGTAGGCGTGGTCGCCCGCGTCGTAGCGGTCGAAGATCACGGCCGCCGGGTGCACGTACACCTCGCGATCGACGCCCGCCGGGTCGGCGCTCCGGTTCTCGTGCACCACGCGCAGGCTGGGGTTGGTCCAGTCGTAGTCCATGGCCACGGCGCTGGTGGAGGTGAGCGCGCTCGCGGCCTCGAAGCGGCGCAGCGACTCGTGGCGGTGCGTGTCGTGCTCCTCGTCGGTGACCGCGATGCGCCGACCGTCGGGCCCGTCGAAGCCCGTGAAGGCCTGAGGTCCATCGAAGAAGACCACCTCCTCGTGCGCCTCGCCCTCGGCGATGAGGTACCCGAGGCCCTCCTCGGCCAGGAGGCGCTCGACGAACTCCAGGTCGCTCTCGCGGTACTGCACGCAGTGCTCCCGCACCGGCAGCGCCCGCTGTATCGCGAAGCGCACCCGGCGTCGGTACGGCCGCAGCGCCTCCTCGACGACGGCGCGCACCACCTGCTCGACGGTCTTCCCCTCGAAGACGCGCGAGTCCCTCCGCTGCGAGAGCGCCCACAGCGCCGGGACCAGCGTGACCCTCGCGTGGGCCTTGTGGTCTCGCACCCCGAGCGCCTCGACGCGCGACACGACCCCCTGCACCCGCCGCGAGCGACCGTCGCGGGTGAGCGAGAAGGTCGCGTCGCGCCCCAACAGCAGCGCCGGGTCCGCGTCGGCGTGCTCGCAGGTGAGCTCGAGCTCCGTCACCGTCACCCGCGACAGCCCCTCTCGCACCTCCGCGCGCCGCATCCTCCATGGCCGGTGCGTCCCCGCGCTCTCGAAATGCCACTCCACCGGAGGCAGCCGCCGCGCCTCCCTCTCCTGCTCCGCCGCCCTCTCCCGCAGGGTCTCGTAGGCGTGGATCCCCTCCGACACCGCGCCGATCGCCGAGCTCGCCGCCCTCATCCCCGAGGCCACACCTCGCGCGACGGGCGACCGGTTCACCGCGCCCTCCAGGTCCGCGAACTCGCCGCCCAGCTCCAGCGCCGGCCGCAGCACTTCGCCCACGTTGCGCGCCTCGGCGAGACGCCGCACCCGCTCGGCGTCCGTCGCCGCCCGCTCCGCCGCCTCCTCGGCGGTGTGCGCGCCCTCCGCGAAGTCCTCCGCCGCCCCGTCCCCACGTCGCTCGCCATTCGACATAGCCCGCGATGATGCCACCGCCCGCCGCGGCCACGAAGCGTCGCGTGCCCATTGCGACGCGCCCATGGATCACGGTGTCATCGCGCGATGAGCGAACCCACGTTGACCCTCGAGACCCGCGGCCACGTCCTCCTGGTGGGCCTGTCCCGCGCGGCGAAGCGCAACGCCTTCAACCTCCAGATGCTGCGCGAGCTCGCGGCCGCCTACGGCAGGCTGGAGGACGACCCCGAGCTGCGCTGCCTGGTGCTCTTCGCCCACGGCGACCACTTCACCGCGGGCCTCGACCTCGCCGAGGTGGGTCCGCACGTGGCGGCGGGCGGCGAGCTCCACGTCGAGGGCGGCGTCGACCCGCTCGACCTCGCGGGGCGGCGTCGGGTGAAGCCCGTGGTGATGGCGGTGCAGGGCTACTGCTACACCATCGGCGTCGAGCTCTCGCTCGCGGCCGACGTGGTCGTGGCGTCGCGCGACGCAAGGTTCACCCAGTTCGAGGTGCGCCGGGGGATCATGCCCTTCGGCGGCGCGACCCTGCGCTTCGCCCAGGTGGCGGGCTACCAGAACGCGATGCGGTACATCCTCACCGGCGACGTCTTCGACGCCGAGGAGGCGCAGCGCATCGGCGTGGTGCAGGAGCTCACCGACCCCGGGCAGCAGGTGGAGCGGGCGATCGCGCTGGGCGAGAGCATCGCGAAGCAGGCGCCGCTCGCGGTGCAGGCGTCGAGGGCCAACGCGAAGCTCGCGATGGAGCAGGGCCACGCGGCGGCCTACGCGGCGCTGATGACGAAGGCGCGCGCGCTGATGGCGACGGAGGACGCGGCGGAGGGGCTGCGGTCGTTCATGGAGCGGCGCGAGGCGGACTTCCGGGGGCGGTGAACGCCGGGCGACAGCGGTGGGGACGCTCGCGCTGCCCGCGCAAGTGAGTCTGGATCAGGCGATGCGTCGAAGCTCGCGCAGGGCAGATGTTCGAATAGAACCGTGAGATGCCCGTCCGCCCTGCGTGCGGGGCGTTGGGTTCGGTCAGCGATGGCTCTCCAGCGGACGCGAGCGGGGCTCCTCCCGCGGGTCGCCTGACTCGTGAGCTTCGTCGACGGGGCGATCGGGCAACGGGAGCGGACGCATGCCGGCAACGGTGCCCCGTTGGAATTCCGGCTCATGGGCCCGTCGGGGTGAAGGGGCCCGCCCGAGCCGGGCCAGGGGCCGTCTACGACGTCAGCGTTCCCAACGAGCTGATGACGCTGCAGCTCTTCCTCCGGCTCCCACCTGC
>SCUS01000079.1 GCA_004297725.1 Myxococcaceae bacterium
GGCCGCATCGCCTCGCAGAAGCAGATCGTGCCGGACACCATCGTCCCCGCGACCTCGACCGAGCCCCCCCTGGAGGAGGTCAGCATCGTGTTCCACACGATCTCGTGGACCTACACCGACGGCGGCGTGACGCACGAGGACACCTGGGATCAGAACCGCTGATCGCGGACTGAACCAGCACACCGCACCGGCCCCCGCAGCGCCCTCACACCCCTTCAACAGAGGGGTGCGGCGCCTCTCCGGGGGCCGTCGGCTATTTTACCCTCCCCAGTAAAATCCCGCCCCCTCCCCCGGCGGTGCCTGCGATTGCCCTGGCCGTTCGCGCCGTGAGACCTTCGACGCCGCGCGGCGGAGGCCACGCGGGAGGAGCGACCGGTGGCGATCCATTGCGACAGCAGCATCACCCACGTGCAGGTCTTCGCGCGCGGGGCCCGCGTCACGCGACGGGTGGTTCCGGGCGAGGGGGTCGCCGGGGGGGAGGTCACGCTCGCCGTCGACGGGCTCCCCACGCTCGCGGCCCCGGGCTCGTTTCGGGTGAGCCTCGGCGGCGACGCCGCGGGGCGCTCGCTGGTGCTGGTGCGCTCGTCGCTGGTCGTCCCGGCGAAGGGCTCAGCGCTCGGTCCCTCGCTGGAGGCGGTGCGGGAGCTGGAGCGGAAGATCCATCGCATCGACCGGCACACGGGGCTCTCGCAGCGACGGCGAGACGCCATCACCGAGGCCCGGCTCGACCCGAAGCACAGTGCGCGACGCGCGCCCGATGATCCGCGCTCGGTGGTCCCGAGGACGCGGGAGACGCTCGCCGCGCACGCGATGCTCACGGCCCTCGCGGCGGAGCTCGACGCGCGCCTCGACGCCCTGCACCGGGAGCGCCATGAGCTCGTCCGCGCCCTCGAGCGAGCGCGCACGCACGCCTCGCAGGCCCGCAGCTCCGAGCTCACGGGCGACGCGCGCCCCACGCGGCGGGTGCTCATCACCGTGCGAGGCGACGGTCCGCTGCCGCACCTCGAGCTCACCTACGCCGTCGACGCGGCGCGCTGGTGGCCCGTCTACACGCTTCGCATCCGCGACCACGCCCGAGCCGCCACCTGGATCAGCGAGGCCCTCGTGGCGCAGCGCTCGGGAGAAGACTGGCGCGACGCGCGGCTCGAGCTCTCCACCGCCGACATGCTCTTCGACGCGCGGCTGCCGACGCTTCCTTCGCTCCGATTCGGTAGAGCGCAGCCCCCGCCGAAGCGCGCGTTCCGGGCCGCGCCCGGCGGGGTCGAGGCGATGTTCGAGGGCTACGACCGTGCCTACCGAGCGCTCCCGGAGGTGCCGTCGCCCGCCCCGGCGGCGCAGCCTCTCTGGGCGATGGACGACCTGCGCGCCACGGGCGATGCGCTCGCGGAGCTCGACGAGGACGTCGCGATGGAGGCGCCCGGCGCCCGCGGTGAGGGAGGGCCGCCGACGATGCCTCCGGCGCCGGCCGAAGCGGTGGCCTATGCCCCGCAGGCGATGCGACGCTCCGTCGCCGCGCCGAAGCGTGGGGGGCTGCTCGCGAGCGCGATGAGCTTCGGTGGCGGAGGCGCTCCGCCCGGTGGGGGAGCGGCGCCGGAGCCCGTCGTCGAGCCCTCGGACGCGTGGCTCGACTACGACGGGCTCACCATGGGAGCGCCTGGAGAGCCCCGGCGGGGAAAGCTCGGGCGCGAGGGCGGCGACGCCTGGAAGCAGGAGCGCGACCGGGCCGTGCGCATGCTGGACGTCCCGCAGCCCCCCGCCGGGGCGAAGGACCCGCTGGCCTCGCGGGGGATGTTCGATCACCGGTACCGCGCGGAGGGGCTGGTGGAGGTCCCGTCGGACGGGCTCCTGCACCGGGTTCCGCTGGGCAGCGGGGACGCTACGCCGACGGTGCGCTGGCGCGTGATCGCGTGCGAGAGCACGGACGTGTTTCGCGAGGTGGAGCTGCGCAACCCCTTCGATGCCCCGCTGCTCGCGGGCCCGGTGGACGTGTACGTCGAGGGCAGCCTGCTGGTGGTGGCGGCGATCCAGCACATCGACCGAGGCGGCACCCTGCGCGTCGGGATGGGCGTCGACGAGAGGCTCCGCACCGCCCGAAACGTGCGCGCGAAGGAGGACACCGCGGGGCTCCTCGGCGGCGACACGATCATCGATCACACGGTGTCCGTCGAGCTCTCCTCGGCGCTCGGCTCGCCCGCGCTGGTCGAGGTCGTCGATCGCGTCCCGGTCACCGACGAGAAGACCGTGGAGGTGACGCCGAGGGGCGCGCGGCCGGAGCCGGAGCGCTTCACGCAGGCCGAGCGCGGCGCCGCCGTGCGCGGGGGGTTGCGCTGGGAGGTCATCGTCCCGGCGGGCGGACGCGCCGCCGTGGAGTTCAGCTATCGGCTGACCATTCCGTCCAAGAACGAGCTCGTGGGAGGCAACCGCCGTGGGTGATCCGGTGCAGAGCGAGGCCGTGCGCGTGACCTTCTTCGAAGACCGGGCGGAGGTCGTCCGTCGCGCGAGCTGCGAGGTGCCCGCGGGCATCTCGTGGGTGGCGCTCGCGGGCGTGACCCCCGCCCTCGATGACCGCAGCCTCGTGGCGGGCGTCGTCGGCGATGGGGCGCGGGTGATCGCGACCCGCGTGGTGCGGGTGGTCGTTCCGGTCTCGGTCGCCGGGGACGACGAGCGCGACGCGGCGGACCGTGACGCCACCGAGGCGGCCGCGCGACGGGCGGCGGCCGATCGGGGCGAGCATCGGGCGACGGCGGACCTCGAGCGCCTCGACGCGACGGCCATGGACTGGGTGGGCGCGGTGGCGGCGGTTCCGCGAGGGAAGGCGGACGACCCGGGCGCCGGGGCGAGGGCGTGGCGGGAGGCCTTCGACGCGATCGAGGCGGCCGCCAGCTCGGCGGAGGAGGCCGTGCTCGCGGCGGAGGAGCAGGGCTTCGAGGCGCGGGCCGACCAGCAGCGCGCGCAGGCGAGGCTGGAGGCCGCGAGGGCCACGCGCTCGCTGCGCACGTCGCGCGTCGAGGTGCAGGTGGAGGCCGCCGCGGCGGGCACGGTGACGGTGGAGCTCACCTACCGCACCCCCTGCGCGCTCTGGAGGCCGGAGCACCTCGCGCGATGGACGCCGCCCGGCGACGGAGAGCCGTCGACGCTCGCGATCACCACCGCAGCGGTGATCTGGCAGGCCACCGGCGAGGTCTGGACGGACGTGAGCGCGCGCTTCTCCACGGCGCGTCCGGCGCAGTCCGCGGCGCCGCCGCTGCTCACGGACGACGTGCTCACGAGCCGACGGAAGAGCGAGCCCGAGCGCGGGCGCGTGGTGGTCGAGGCGCGCGACCAGGCCATCGCCACCGCGGGGCTCGCGCGCGGGACGAGGGACGTCGACGAGATGCCGGGCGTCGACGACGGGGGCGAGGCGCAGTGGTTCGAGGGGGCGCACCCGGTGACGATCCCGAGCGACGGCGAGGCGCACCGGGTGGAGCTCACGCGCGCGTCGATGACCGCGGAGGTCGAGCGGGTGGCGTGGCCCGAGCGGAGCGACGCGGTGCACCTGCGCGCGACGGCGACGCTGGTGGGCGAGGCGCCGCTGCTGGCGGGTCCGGTGGTGCTGGCGCGCGGGGCCGAGCTGGTGGGCCGCGGGCGCGTGGACTTCGTCGGGCGGGGAGAGCCCTTCGAGCTGGGCTTCGGCGTGGACGACGGGCTCCGGGTGCGGCGCGCCGTGGAGGAGAAGCGGGAGACGACGCCGGTGATCGGCACGCAGAAGGTCGCGCGCTCCGTGCGGGTGTACCTGAGCAACCTGTCGGACGAGGCGAGGCGGCTGACGGTGATCGAGCGCTACCCGGTGAGCGAGGTCGACGAGGTGAAGGTCTCCGTGGGCTCGCACGAGGACGCGACGCTCGATCCCCGCGACGGGTTCGCGAAGTGGACCGTGACCGTGGGCGCCGGGAGCACGCGCACGCTCACGCTGGCGTACCGCATCGAGGCCGCGGCGAAGGTGGTGCTTCCGCCGGGGTGATCCGCCGTCAGCCTCTCCCCCTCCCCTCCTCCGCCGCGTCGGCGACCTCCTCGTCCAGCTCGCCCGCGGCGGCCCGCTCCAGCGCGACGCGCACGGGCTCGTGCGCCACGGTCTCCGCGACCACGCGCACCCGGGTGCTCGCGGCGCCTGGGTCCATCGCGGCGAGCGCGTAGGCCGCCCCGATGCGGCGGTCGGGGCTCGATCGCGGGTCTTCCAGCGCGGCCTCCACCTCGTCGCGCGTGAGACCCGTCTGGCGGTAGCCGTCGCGCGCGGCGCTGAGCCTGCGGAGCGCCTCGCGCCACTCCTCCACGGAGCGCCCGTTGCGGTCGAGCGCCCCGAGCCTCGCGGAGAGGTCGATCGGGGCGCGGGCCGCCTCGACGCCGGCCGTGATGCGGGCGTGGAGCGCCTCCCGGCGAGCCTCGCCGGTGCCGAGGGTGGAGATGCGCCGCAAGCGCCCGTCGCGCAGGCGGAGGGCGAGGTCGCCGCGTCTGGACTCGACCGTCGCGATCTCGTCGAAGGTGACGAACCACGCGCGACGCCCCTCGCCCACCGAGAGCCCGTCGCTGCCGACCGCCACGACCGGAGGCGCCAGCAGTCCCACCGCCCCGACGACGAAGGCCGTGAAGAGCACGATCACCAGGAAGGCCACCGCGGCGCTCGGGGGATTGAACGCCATGGCCAGGCCGCCGCCGATCATCGCGGAGACGCACGACGCCGGGAGCGACGCCGCGAGGCCGACGCCGAGGTTCGCCGCGGCGCCGCCCAGCGGCATCCGCAGCGCGCGCCGGGCGGGGTCGACGCCGGCCGCGTCGAGCACCGCCGTGGCCTCCTCCATCGTGGCGGTGGTGGCGCTGAAGACGTCGCCGTTGCGCAGACCCAGCTCGACGCGAGCGCCCGAGGGATCGCGGAGCACCCACGCGGCCGCGATGTCGTCGCGGGGGATGAAGCGAGAGCGCAGCCCCGTGGCCTGGACGCCCGCCTCGCCCACGGAGAGGCGACCGCGCGCGAGGGGGCCGATCCAGCAGGCGATCTGCGCGAGGAGGGCCGCCGCGGCGGTCGCCACGGAGGCCATCAGGGCGAGGCCGACGGGGATCACCGCCCACGGAGGCGCAGCCGACTGGCGGGGATAGATCAGCGTGAGCACCAGGAGGGCCGACATGCTGAACGTGACGAGCCCGACGGTGGCCCTGGTGAGATGGCGCACCAGCGCGTGGTAGCGGGTTCCGACGCGGCGGGCGGCGATCTCGAGGGAGGGCCAGGCGGGGTCTGCGCTCATGGAGGGAGGGATGGTACCTGCGCGCGGGTGTCGGTGGGCCCCGACGGCCGAGCCGGATCGCCGAGGGCGCTGAGCAGCATCTGCGTGACGGCGTCGTTCGAGGCGAGCGTACCGACGATCCAGGTCTTCGGGCCGGGCGACTTCTTCACGAGCGTCGGCGTCACGATGACGCGGTCGTCCTCGAGCGACTGGTACCAGGCGTCGTCGCCGCCGTTCGCGACGTCGATCATCGTCAGCGCGTATCGCTGGCGGTCGTACGGCCTGAGCGCGCGATCGAGGTTGCGGATCGCCCGGTGCGAGTCCTGCGAGGTGCTGGTGACGTAGAGCACGAGCTCGAGCTCCGCGCGCTGCGGCGGCGCCGGGCTCGCGTACGCGGCGGGGAGCGCCTGCCCGACGGCCGCGCCGATGGTGTCGAGCAGGGTCACGATGTCGACCGGCTTGCGCAGGACCGTGTAGCCCTCACCCCCGGGCGGTCGCCGCTCGGACGTGAGCATGATGGCCGCGGTCCCCTCGAGCAGACCCGCGGCGGTGGCGGACTCGAGCAGCCAGACGCCCGTCTTGCCGAGCAGGTGATAGTCCGTGACCAGGATGTCGAAGCGCGCGCCGCGGAGGCTCTTCATCGCGGCCTCCGCGCTGGGCACCGGCGTCACGACGAAGCCGGCCTCGACGAGGGTGTCGGCGATCATGCCGCGGAGGTCGTCGTCGTCCTCGACGTAGAGCAGCCGCGTGGCGAGGCGCCCAGGCGGCGCCGACGGCCGCTCACGCTCCTCGGGCGCCGCGTCACTCACGGGGGAACATCTCGTTCAGCCGCTCGAGCTCCTCGGGCGCGACGGCGAGCTGCATCGGGTGCCCCGCGAGGATGCCCGTGACGTTGCGGAAGGCCTTGCCCAGGTGCATCCCCGAGCCGTCGATGTTGAACTCGCGGATCTCCTTGTCGTGCGCCGATCCGCGCATCTTCAGGACGGTGAGCGCGCGGCGCATCTCGCCGTAGACCTCGACGTAGCGCAGCAGGATGATCGAGTCGCAGATCGACGAGATGTGCGCCTCGGTCACCGAGGTGCCGCCCAGCAGCGTCGGGGTCGTCGAGGTGAAGAGTCCGGCCATCTCCTGGTCCTTCACGAAGGCCGTGAGGCTGATGACGAACTCGCGGAAGCTGCGCGTGGTGGAGTTGCGCTCGAGCGCCGAGAGGCTGTCGATGGCCACCCGGTTGGGCTTGAACTCCTCGATGATCCTCTTCATCCGGATGAGGTGGTTCTCGAGGGGCATGATCTCGGGGTAGTCGGTGACCACCTTGAGCTGGCCGTCGCGCTCGAGCTGCTCGAAGTCGAAGCCCCACCCCGCGGCGTTGCGGAAGAACTGCTGCCGGCTCTCCTCGAAGCAGAAGGCCAGGCAGCGCTCGCCCTTCGCGATGCCGCCCGCCATGAAGGCCGTCACCATCAGGGTCTTGCCCGTCCCGGTCGCGCCCGACACCAGGATGATCGAGTCGCGGAAGAAGCCGCCGCCGCACATCGAGTCGAGCTCCTCGCTCCCGGAGGCGATGCGCAGCGTCGTCGACTTCTGCCGTAGCTGGATCGACGACAGCGGGATCACCACCACGCCGTCGTCGCTCACCACGAAGGGGAACTCCCCCTTCTGGTGGTCGGTGCCGCGGAACTTCAGGATCTCGATCGTGCGCCGGCGCTTCTCCTCCTCGAGGGTGTTGCGCAGCAGCACGACGTTGTCGGCGACGAACTCCTCCATCCCGTGGCGGGAGATGGCGCCGTAGTCCTCGGTGCGCTCGGAGGTCACGATGGCGGTCACGTCGAGCTGCTTCAGCGCCGCGATGATGCGGTAGAGCTCGCGGCGCACGGCCGCCGGGTCCTTGAACTGCGCGAACATCGCGCCGATCGAGTCGAGCACCACGCGCTTCGCCCCGGTGCGCCGGACGCATGCCTCGATGCGCGCGACCAGGGCCGCGAAGTCGAAGGTGCCGGCCTCGATGCGCTCCTCCTCGGCGCGCGGCGAGGCGTCTACGAAGGCCAGGCGATGCTCCGCCTCGAGGCCGGCGCAGTCCCAGCCGAGGCTGAGCATGTTGCGCCGCAGGTCGACGGGCGTCTCCTCGAAGGTGACGAACACGCCGGACTCCCCCAGCGCCGCCCCCTCCACCAGGAACTGCATCGCGAACACCGTCTTCGCGCTGCCCGCGGTGCCGGACAGCAGCGTCGCGCGGCCCTTCGGGAGGCCGCCGAACGCGATCGTGTCGAAGCCCTCCATGCCCGTCGAGAGCTTCTCCATGTTGCGCCGTTCGTCACTCATCACTGCATACCTCGTCGCTGTCGCCGTCGCCGTCGCCGTCGCTGTCGCTGTCTTCGAGCCCGAGGCCGCGGAGGAGTGCGCCGCGGTGCGACAGGTCGCCCACGACCATGCGCACCGGCAGCGGCGCCCTCCGCAGCAGCGTCGGCGTGGCGATGATGTTGGCCTCCTCCGCCGCCTCGGCGTCCTCCAGGACGTCCGTGACGCGGAGGTCGTAGCGCCCCGCGAGCCGCGCTTCGCACAGTCGGCGGAGGTTGGACTCCGCCCGCTCGGCCTTGGCCGAGTGGCCCACCACGAAGAGCTCGAGCTCGTATCGATTCGCCATCGTCGCTTCTCCAGGGAGGCTCACGGCCCCGCTGCCCCCGCGCGGCCCGGCCCGCGCGAGCGCCGCCGGTAGTAGCTCGCCAGGTTGCCCATCAATTCCAGCGCCAGCATCCGGCCCTCGGCGAGCAGCGCCGCGCTCTTCTTCGCGGTGGCGCCTCGCACCGCGCCGCCCAGCGCTCGCGCGTGGACCTCGGTGACCTCGCGCGGGCTGGCGCCGAGATCACCCAGCCGCTCGGCCAGCGCGCGCAGCTCGCCGGAGAGGCGCTCGCCCTGGCCGCGGTACGCGCGCCGTTCGAGGGCCATCCCGAGCAGCTCTGCGTAGCGCGACACGATCTTCGCGTGCTCGGTCGGCGCGCGCTCGTGCAGCGCGGCCGAGCCGAACAGGTGCGCCGTCACCGAGCTGACGCTGGGCCGGCCCGAGAGCTGCTCGAAGGCCGCCTGCTCCTCGTCGCGCGCGAGGTTCTGCTGGGCGAGGCTCACGTCGGCCACGGACCGCGGCAGCCTCAGCGTGAAGGTCGTGCCGCCGTCGAGGACGACCACCGCGAGCTCGCCGCCGTGGGCGAGCGCGATCTGGCGCGCGACGTAGAGGCCCAGCCCGAGGCCACGGGAGGGCGCCGAGTCGCGCTGCGGCTCGCGCGTCCCGCGAAAGGGGTCGAAGAGCACCGGCAGCAGGTCCGCTGGGACCGCGCCCTGGTTGTGCACCGCCAGGGAGACCATGGCGGGGTCGGTGCCGTCGAGCGAGACCGCGACCTCGCCGCCGGGCTCGCCGTGATGGAGCGCGTTGCCGACCAGGTTCGACAGCACCTGGGAGACGCGGTCGCGGTCCCACGCGCCGCAGGTCTCGCCCAGCGCGGCGATGCGCAGCGAGGCGGAGGGGCTCGCGGCGCGGCACTCGTCGACGATCTCTCGCGCGAGCTGCGCGAGGTCGAGGGGCACGCGGTCGAGGGAGATGCCCTCCCCGAGCCGGGCGCGCGTGAAGTCGAGGAGCTGCTCGATCATCCGGGCCATGCGCTCGCCGCTCGAGACGATGCGAGCGACCACCCGGGCGGATCTCGCGTCGAGCAGGTCGTGCCGGAGTATCTGGGCGCCCGCCAGCACCGCGCTCAGCGGGTTGCGCAGGTCGTGGCCCAGGATCCCCACGAACATCTCGCTCACGTGCACGGCGCGCGAAAGCTCCGCGACGAGGCGAGCGTGCTCCTCCTCGGCGCGCTTGCGGTCGCTGACGTCGTGCACGATGCCGAGCACGCGCGGCGCCGCATCGCCCGGTCCCTGGTGCGCGTCGGCCGCGACGGCGATCCAGCGCACGGCGCCGTCGCGCCCCGCGCGGCAGTCGTCAAGGAAGGCGCGGCCCGACGCGAGCATCCCGGCGATGCCCGCGCGCACCCGCTCGCGGTCCTCGTCGTGCAGCCCCGCCGTGAGCGCGGCGAGGCTCGCGGGCGCATCGCCGTCGATGCCGAAGAGAGCGCGGGCGCGGTGGTCGGCGTCGACCGCCCCGGTGGCCGGGTCGAGGTCCCACGCTCCGAGATGGGTCACCTCCGAGGCGAGCTGCAGGCGCTTGCGCAGACGCTCGGAGTCGTCGCGCTCGCGGGAGATGGAGGCAGCGAGGAGGGCGCCCGGCGACGGGAGGGTCACCGGGAGGCCGCGCAGCGTCCGCGGGGAGATCCGTGTCGATCAGGGCTTGCGACGGCGAGCAGCGGGTTCAACCGGGTGGGGACAAGACACGAGTGCATGGAATCCTCGGGCAACGCGGCTCTCCTAGAGCACGCGGCGAGCCACGGCGTGATTCCAGACGAAAGGTCACGGCCGTTGAGAGGGGCTGTGGCATTGCGCGCCGCCTGTGAGGCGAATCGACACAGGTCGCGCGAGCGAGGGAGCGCGCCCCGAAGCGGCCGTCAGAGGACGAAGACATCCCGACGAGTGCGGTACGGTCGCGCCCTCGACGATGCCCACCACCACGCCCTACCGCGCGCCCGCCGAGGGCCCCGACCGCCAGGCCCGGCCCGCGTTGTTCGTCCCCTGGGACGACGCCGAGGACAGGACCAACCCGATCAAGGTGTTCTACGCGATCCTGTTCTCGCTCTTCTGCGCGGCGCTCCTCTGGGCGGCGTCGCCGACGGTCGCGGTCGTCTTCGCGGTCGTGGTGACCGTGGGCTTCGTGGCGGTGTTCCGCCCGAGGCCGCCGCGCGGGGTGGGCCTGGAGGTGCACGGCGAGACGCTGGTCATCTCGCGCCCCGGCGAGGCGCAGCCCACCACCGTCGCCCTCGCGGCCGTGCGCAACGTGGAGATCGAGCGCAAGTCCATCCAGCGGGTGACCTTCCAGCAGCAGTTCAGCGACCCGCTTCCCAAGACGGAGCTCAGTGGCGACGTGGAGGTCGCGCGCATCGTGCTCAGCCTCGACGGCGACGCACCCCCCGTGCGACTCACCGAGGCCTGGGCGCCCGTCTTCGTGTGCATGGAGCGCTTCGGGAAGGTGCGCACCTTCCTCCGCGCGCACGGCTGGCTGCCGCTGCCCGAGCGCGAGCCGCGCTAGAACACACCCGCGCAGCGCCTCGAGGGCGACGGTGATGCGCCCCCTGCGATGCGCAGGGTGCCGCCCTCGCGCGGCACCGCGCATGACTGCGCGACGAGACTCCTGGGGAGGCCCGGCGAGCTCGGGGCGGAGCGCGGTAGACCGCTCCTCGAGCCATGCACCGACGGGGACGGTAGGCGCTCACTCCCGCGGCAGCGCGCCGTGCAGCATCAGGTCGACCAGCGACCCGAGCCAGCGCCGGTCGAGCGCGCCGTGCTCCAGCACCGCCCGGTGGATCACCGCCCCCACCAGCGCGTGGACCACCATGTCGCCCCGTGCCCCGCGCGCCCACTCCCCGCGCGCCTTCGCCCGCGCGACGATCGCGCGCGCGGGCCCCGCCGTCCCACGCGCGAGCTGATCGGTCGCGAGCGCCGCCACCGCCGCCTCGGCCGACTCGGTGAGCGCCGCCCGAAGGAGGCCCCGCCCCAGCGGGCTCCCGACCAGATCGGACACCGCCCCGACGAGCGCCAACAGGTCGCCGCGCAGCGACCCCGTGTCCGGGAGCTGCCCCGTGATCTGTGCGGCCACGCCCTCCAGCGCCGCGGCCACCAGGGCCTCCCGCGTCGGCCAGCGGCGGTAGATGCTGGTCTTGTTGACCTCGGCCTCGCGCGCGATGCGCTCCACGCTCAAGCCCTCGACGCCCGCCGAGGCGAGCTCCCGGAGGGTCGCCGCGAGCACCGCCTCCGCGACGGGCGCGCCGCGCGGTCGACCCGCATCGCGCCGTGGAGCTCGCCGGGTCGCGGTCATGGGCGGCGCCGACCATTGCATCGCCCGGCGCGCTCGTCTAGGAATGAACGATTGCAACTCATCGTTGCAATCCAACCCAGCCGAAGGAGCCCCCCGTGCGCATCGCCCTCGCCTCCATGGACACCCGCGGCGGCGTGCAGCCCTACGTCGCCCTCGCCGTCGGCCTGCGCCGCGCCGGGCACGACGCCTGGCTCGTCGCCCCGTCCGACAGCGCGGCCCTGGCCGCGGAGGCGGGCGTCCCGCATCGACCGCTCTCGGGCAGCGTCGAGGAGGCGCTGCGGTCGTCCGGCGGGGCCACCGAGCGGGGGACGCTCTCAGCGATGCGCTACTCGGCCGCGATGATCGGCGAGCGGGTGTCGGCCTGGTCGCGCGAGGCCCTCGCGGCGTGCGAGGGCGCCGACGTCATCGCGGGCGGCGTCGGAGGGATGGTGGTCGCGCTCTCGGTCGCCGAGCGCCTGGGCCGCCCCTTCGTCGAGGCGCACCTGCAGCCCCTCGGCGCGCCCACCGCGGCGTACCCGGGCGCCCTCTTCGCGAGAACGCCGCGCTGGCTCGGTGGCCTCGGCCGACGGCTCAGCCACCACCTGACCGAGGCGGGGGTGTGGATGCCGTTTCGGGGCGCGATGCAGTCCGCCCGCGAGCGGGTGCTCGGGCTGCGCGGGCGGCCACGGGCGCACCTGGGCTGGCCGGTGCTCTACGGGTTCTCGTCGCGGGTGGTCCCGGTGCCGGCGGGCGTGGGGCGGGCGCGCGAGGTCACCGGGTACTGGACCCTGCCGCTGGCGGAGTCGTGGGCGCCGCCGCCCACGCTGGCGGCCTTCCTGGCGCGAGAGGGTCCCGTGGTGAGCGTGGGCTTCGGGAGCATGGCGAGCGAAGACCCGGCCGCGGTGACGGCGCTGGTGCGGGGCGCGGCGCGCGACGCGGGGGTGCGCGCCGTGCTGCTCGCGGGCTGGGGTGGCCTCGCTCCCGCAGCCGACGACGCAGACGTGTTCGCGGCCGAGGCGCTGCCACACGAGTGGCTCTTCCCGCGCGTCGCGGCGGTGGTCCATCACGGTGGGGCTGGCACCACGGGCGCGGGGCTGCGGGCGGGCGTCCCGGCGGTGGTGGTTCCGTTCGCGATGGACCAGCCCTTCTGGGGCTCGCGCGTCGCGGCGCTCGGCGTGGGTCCATCGCCCGTGCCGCGCGCGAAGCTCACCCGGGCGGCCCTCGCGGCGGCCCTCCGCGCGGCGGTGACCGACCCGGCGATGGGCGCCCGCGCCTCCTCGCTTGGAGCGCTGCTGCGCGAGGAGGACGGCGTCGGGCGCGCGGTGTCGCTGCTGGAGGCCGTGGGCCGCGGGTGAGCGATGAGCTCGCGCCGCCGCCGAGGCGACCGCGATGATCCGCGCGGGCAGTACACGGAGCAGTGCGATGGGCTGGCCGAGAGCGCGCGTGCGCCCGCGTGAGCAACGTGCGGGACGCTGACCGCGACGCGGTGACGGGGACGGACGCCCACGCGCTGCAGATCGGGACCTCGCCCTGTCCCACCTGAGATTCATCCCTTGTCGCAGGGTGGCGAACTCTGGCAGAGCGCTGGTGGATCCGTGGTGGGCGCACGGCGCGTTCACCTCCGCCGTAGGAGTTCTCCCCCATGAAGACCACGCTCTCCCTGGTTGGCCTCGCGCTCGTCGCGGGCTGCGCGACGACCCCGACGCCCGCCCCGGCGCCCGCGCCCGCCCCGGCGCCCGCCCCGGCGCCCGCCCCGGCGCCCGTCGAGGTCACCGCGGCGCCCGAGCCGACCCCCGAGCCTGCGCCCGAGCCCGCCCCGGCGCCCGCCCCGTTCGCCGCGTCGGCGGCAGACATCGCGGCCTGGGATCACGCCCGCTCGCTGCTCGACTACAACGCCCGCGCCAACTTCGGCGGCGGCCGGCTCACCACCGGGTTCACGCCGGACCCCTGGACCTTTGCCCTCACCGCGGGCGGCGGCCGCAACCCCGTCAACGTCGTCGACCTCAACATCCGTGACAGCGTGAGCGGCGAGCCCTGCGGTCGCTCCTTCGTGACGCGCCGCCCGGACTTCCACTTCAACTTCACGGCCGGGACGACCTTCCCGCTGCTGCGCTTCTACGTGGTCACCGGCAACAACTCCGACGCCACGCTCGTCATCAACGAGCCGAACGGCCACTGGCGCTGCAACGACGATCACCACCGCGAGGGGTGGGGCAACAACCTCATGCCGACCATCGACTTCGCGAATCCCCCGGCCGGCCGGTACGACATCTGGGTCGGCACCTACGACGCCTCGTCGCACAACCCCGCGACGCTGCACGTCACCGAGCTCGACAGCAACCATCCCTAGACCCGCCGCTCCGACGGCCCGCCATGGTCTCGCCGTGCCCCGACAGGGTCAGGCGTCGGCTTCGGGAGGGCTGGAGCACGACCTCGTTGCAGCCGTCCTTCATGTCGCGGGAGGTCTCATAGGCCTCCGGCGCCTGGTCGAGGGAGGGACCGCTGCCGCGAGGCGGAGCGATCAATCAGGGAGTCAGGAGGATGCGACCCGGCGCCGGGTCGCCGCCCGCGACGGTGGTGGTGCCCTCGCGCGTGTGGCAGCCGTTGCAGTCGCCGTGGGGCGCCTCGCCGTCCATCGCGTTGCGCTGGCCCGACGGCGCCACGACGGCGATGTTGCGCAGCGGAAACGCGATGCGCGTGCGGCTGTCGTAATAGAAGTTGCCGGCCTGGTTGATCGCCATCCGGAAGGTCAGCCCCGCGGCGTCGGTCGCCTCGACGTAGGCGCTGCCGGTCGCGGTGCTCCCCGTGCCACGCACGCCGAAGCAGTTGTCCTCCTGGAGGGGCTGCGCGTAGGCGGTGCCGCCGATGAGCGTCGGCCCTTCACGCTCGCGCAGGTGACAGGCCACGCAGGCCTGACCGGGGTTCATCATGCGGTCGCCCTCGTTGCCCATGGTCCACCGCACGCCGGTCACGCAGGGCGGCGGGGGCGGCGGCGGGGGCACGTCGGGCACGTCGGGCGCGGCGGGGACGTCGGCCACGGGCGTCCCCACGTCCACGGGCTCGACCCCGAGGTCGATCGGCTCGACCGCCGCGTCGTCGCCGTGCAGCGGCGCGCGATAGCCCACGATCTCCGTCGAGCACGCGCCGAGCATCAGCACCGCCATCGCACCGAACGCACCTGTTTTCCTCGTCATTGCTTCACCTCGCGCCGAGCGACCGAAGTCCATGGCGTCCTCATCGGGGCACGATCACCCGCCCGGGCGACTCGCCCGACGGCGTGATCGTCCCGAAGCGTGTGTGGCAGGCGTTGCAGTCGCCGTGCGGCGCCGGGGTGTTCATCTCGATCACCCGCCCGCCGGGGGAGAACACCCGCACGCGCCGCAGCGGAAACCGCAGCGGATACGTCGTGTAGAAATTGCCGACGCGGTTGGCGATGACGAAGAACCGCTGCCCCGTGGCGTCGGTCAGCTCGACCTCCGCGCCCTGGCCCACCTGCACGTCGCTGTCGTACCCGAGGCACTCGTCGACCTCGTGCCCCGCGTTGTACAGCGTGCCCGCGACGGTGAACCGCGGCCCGTGCTGCGTGGCCGTGTGGCACCCGATGCAGTCCCTGCCCGGGTGCATGTGGTTGTCTCCCCGATCGCCCTGCGACCAGTAGCGCCCGCTCACGCAGACCGGCCCGGGGTCGATGCCCGCGGCGTCGACCTCGACCCACGGCGGCGCCTCGGTCGCGCACGCGCCGACCATCAGCGCCGCGAGCAGCGCTCCGCGAAGATCAAGCATGGGAGCCTCCCCGGCGCCGTCGTGCCAGCAGCGAGAGGGCGAGCAGCCACGCCCAGCCGAGCGCGCCCCGCCGCGCGCCGGACGGGCCCACCCGGCATCCGCCGTACCCATACGAGGCCGTGATGTCGTAGGCCTCCAGCCCGGAGTCCCCGCCTGCGTTTGGGGGCACATCGACCGCCACGACGTCGGCGGCCCCGGCGTCGCGCGGCAGGGGACCGGCGTCCCGAGCGCCCGCGTCGGGCGTGGTCGAGGGCACCACCGTGACGGCGAGCGTGGCGCGCGCCCAGGCGTCCCCCGCGCTGCCCACGCCGTTGGTCGCGTTGCCGGCGGCGTTGATCGTGGCGGCGCCCGCGGTCGGCGTCACCAGGTCGAAGGTGACCGTGACCGCGCCGCCCGCCGCGGCGAAGCGGCTGTTCATCACCAGGTCGGCGCCGTTGATGCGGGTGTTGGCCTGCGCGGCGTTGACCGCGAGGCTCGTCCCCGCAGGGCCCAGCGCGCCGACGTCGAAGCCGCCGCCGACGAAGCCGGGGTAGGTCGAGCGGAGGGTCAGGACGTACGTCGAGCGCGAGCCCGCCTGGACGGTCATCGGGCCGGTGAGCGTGGCGGTCGCCCCTGGGTTGACGCCGTGGCAATTGCCGAGGGCCCCGCAGCCGACCGTCGCGCGGTTGACCTCCCGGCCGTCGGCGTGAGCGCTCGCCCACCGCGGCGCCAGCGAGCACGCGAGCACGAGCGCGCCGACCCGCGCCGCGCGCGGCATCACAGCTCGATCCACGCCGAGAACGTGAGCGCGGCGAAGGTGGAGTACCCGATCACGGTGTGCACCGTGCGCATCGCGCGGCTGAAGTCTCCTTGCGCCTCCTGGCTGATGCCCAGGATCTGCGGGTGCGCGGTGACGATGCCGAGCAGGGGCAGCAGCACCATCCCGACGCCGTGCACCCACGCCATGGTCTTGTGCAGTCGCAGCGTCCGCTCCGCGCGCCCGTCGCCCACGGAGGCGGACTCGGGGTCGGGCGCCGCCACCGCCAGGATCGCCGCGGTGGTGTAGAGCGCGGTGGTGGTGATCGCGAAGGTCTCGTGAAGCCCGGTGATCATCGACGACTGGTGACAGCCGAAGGCCTCGGGGTCGCTCGTGCACGCGCCGTCGCCGAACCACGTCGGCTGGTTGACGGCCTGGATGGTTCCGAGCACCTCGGTGATCAGCATCCCGCTCCAGGCCGCGATGGCGAAGGCGCGGTGCGTGCGCAGCAGCTGCGTGCGACGGCGCGTGACGTACCGGGCCATGACGGCGTCCTCGTGCGCGGTCTCGCAGTCGACGTCGCATGCCTCGGCCCCGCCGCCTCCGGTGGTCTCCGCCGGGGCCTCGGTCGGAGGCGGGGTCGGAGTCACCGCGGGCTGCGCGAGCAGGCTCGGCGAAGGGCGCGGACGATCGGCGCCGAAGCCGTCGACGCGGAGGCTCGTCATGCCCTCGGGGCGCGGCGCGAGGTCGTCTCGCAGGGACAACGGAGCGGTGTGCAGGGCGGCGCCGAGGGTCCATGTCGCGACCAGCGCCGAGAGGCCTATCATCGGGATCCTCGCTTCCTGGGAGGGAGAGCACCGGTCGATTCACCGAGCGCATCGACGTGCCAAACAGCGCATCGCCGTGACCGGGCTGAACCTTCACGAAAAAGTGCAGGGAGCAGCCGCGGCACATCCCCCCACACCTGGAGAATGCGGCGCGCTTGGGGTGCTCGTCGTAGCGCTTGACTCGTACATGACCGCTTGGTTAATTAACCGTGTGGTTCAGTTGCGCGATCCCCTCAGCCAGACCTTCGCGGCGCTCGCCGATCCGACGCGCAGGGCCATGCTCGCGCGGCTCTCGCAGGGGGAGGCCAACGTCACCGACCTGGCCCGGCCCTTCCTCGGTCAGATGAGCCTGCCGGCGGTCACCAAGCACCTGAAGGTGCTGGAGAGCGCGGGGCTCGTGACCAAGGGCCGGTCGGCGCAGTGGCGGCCCTGCACGCTCAACGGCGCCGCGCTCCGAGATGCCGCCGACTGGATGGAGACGTATCGGCGCTTCTGGGAGGAGAGCTTCGATCGACTGGACGTGTACCTGAAGACCGTGACCGCGAGCGGGAGCTCGAAGAAGAAGCCGAAAGGAAAGAGCCGTGGCCGAAAGAAGCAAGTCGAATGAGATCCGTATCTCCCGTGTCTACGACGCGCCCGTGCAGGCGGTGTGGGACGCGTGGACCGATCCGAAGCAGGTCGCGCAGTGGTGGGGGCCGCGGGGCTTCTCGATCACGACGCACAGCAAGGACCTTCGGCCCGGCGGCGTCTGGCACTACACGATGCACGGCCCCGACGGCGTCGACTATCCCAACAAGACGCTCTACCTCGAGGTCGAGCCGGGTCGGCGCCTCGTCTACGACCACGGAGGCAACGACGAGCGAGCGCCGTTGTTCCGCGTCACCGTCGTGTTCAGCGAGGTCGGCGGGAAGACGAAGATGGAGATGACCATGACGCTGCCGACCCCGGAGGCCGCCGAGCAGACGCGGGCGTTCGTGAAGAAGGCGGGCGGCAACGCGACCTGGGATCGACTGGCGGAGTACCTCGCCGAGTCGTCCGGGGAGAGCTGCTTCGTCATCAACCGCAGCTTCGCGGCGCCCATCGAGACGATGTTCGAGATGTGGACCGACCCGGAGCACTTCTCGCGCTGGCTGGCGCCGACCGGGTTCACGATGCAGTTCATCAAGGCCGACATCCGACCGGGGGCATCGACCTTCTACCTGATGACCGACGGCGGAGCGGTGAAGATGTACGGCCGCGCCCGGTACCTCGAGATCGAGCGTCCCCGCCGCCTCGTCTACACGCAGCAGTTCTGCGACGAGCACGAGAACGTCACGCGCCACCCGATGTCGCCGACGTGGCCCGCGACGATGCTCACGACCGTGACGCTGACCGAGGAGGCCGAAGGTCAGACGCGGGTGACCGTGAAGTGGGAGCCGCACGGCGAGACCACCCGCGAGGAGCTGGAGACCTTCCTCAAGGCGCGAGGGGGCATGACCCAGGGCTGGACCGGCTCCTTCGACAAGCTCGACGACTACCTCGCTCGCTGAGGTTCATCGGACACCACGGATACGCCGAAGGCTCAGCCGCGGCGTCGCGGCTGAGCCTTCGGGTCCTCTCGATGGGTTGGAGGGGGGAGCGGGCTCGATCAGCGCTGGATCGCGCCGGTGTTGACGGCCTCGAAGGCGGTGCCGGGGATGTCGTTGAGCTGGCCGAGGTCGTCGTCGTTCCAGCGCGAGTCGGTGGCGCCGGAGATGTACCAGTTGAGGCCGGTGTCGGCGACGATGAGGCCGTAGCGGCGGAGGGCGTTGAGGATCACCCGCGCGTGGCCGGTGACGTGGGAGATGTCGAAGTCCGCGCGCAGGCGCAGGCGCAGGCCCATCGCCGGGGCGGTGGCGTCGGCGTCGCCGCCGGGGTGCGTAGCGGGAGCGATGAAGCCGTTCTGCGTGTGGTTGAAGGTCACGCGCAGCGCGTGGCGGATCTCGCCCGCGCTCACCTCGTCATAGCGGGTCAGGCCCGGCAGGATGGGCAGGCCGCCCTGGTCGGCGGAGGTCCAGCGCAGCGGGCGAAGCGCGTTGGTGGTGAGGTCGAAGATGGCGCCCGAGCCGGCGGTCCACCCCGAGCCCGAGCGGGCCGAGTGGTAGGTCTCGAAGAGCTGGCAGGAGCCCTGCTCGAGCACGAGCACGTGGTGGTCGTTGCCGCCCTCGATGGGCGCGTTGCCGGGGATGGGGTAGG
>SCUS01000080.1 GCA_004297725.1 Myxococcaceae bacterium
CGACGAGCAGGCGCAGGGACGAACTCGCTTCGCACGATCGACGAGCCACCAGCAGATCGCGAGGGCTCCGGGCACGTCCGGCGGGACCTTTATGCTGACCTTCTCAGGGTCTGGCTCGGGGTACCGACGCCTCGCGGTCGTACCGAAGAACTCCCCGCCGTCGGCCTCGCGATCGTACCGGGGACTCCCCGCCGTCGGCCTCGCGATCGTACCGGGGACTCCCCGCCGTCGGCCTCACGGTCGTACCGAAGAACTCCCCGCCTTCGGCCTCGCGGTCGTACCGAAGAACTCCCCGCCGTCGGCCTCGCGATCGTACCGAAGAACTCCCCGCCTTCAACCTCGCGGTCGTACCGGGGACTCCCCGCCGTCGGCCTCGCGGTCGTACCGAAGAACTCCCCGCCGTCGGCCTCGCGGTCGTACCGGGGACTCCCCGCCGACGGCCTCGCGGTCGTACCGAAGAACTCCCCGCCGTCGGCCTCGCGATCGTACCGGGGACTCCCCGCCGTCGGCCTCACGGTCGTACCGAAGAACTCCTGGTCGTCGTTGTGCACCGCAACAACCGCCGGTTGACCGGCGGCCTCCACTGCGGCTACGAGTAGTCGCGACGCTCGTGCTGCGCCGCACAATACATGAAGCCCGGTGAACCCCCGATGACGACCCAGTCCCGCGCCATCGAGCTCGACCTGAGCTCCGGGCGCATCCGAGCGCACCGCTTCGGCCCCGACGACGGCAAGCTCACCCTCTGCATCCACGGCCTCTCGGCCAACTCCCGCAGCTACGACTACCTCGGCCCCGAGCTCGCGGCGCACGGCCGCTCGGTGGTCGCCATCGACCTGCGCGGCCGCGGCTGGAGCGACATCACCCGCCTCGGCACCTACGGCTGGAGCAACCACGCCCGCGACGTCCTCGCGGTGGCCACGGCCCTCGGGGCCGAGCGCTTCGAGTACGTCGGCCACTCCATGGGCGCCTTCATCGGCCTCGAGCTCGCCCGCCAGGCGCCCTCCCGCGTCGAGCGCTCCGTGCTCATCGACGCCATCGGCATCCCGGAGCCCGCCTCGCTGATCCCCATCGTCGCGGCGGTGCAGCGCCTCGGCTCGGTGCACGCCGACGCCGACGCCTACGTGCGCGCCGTGCGCAACCTCGGGATCATCACCCCCTGGGGCCCGGTCTGGGAGAACCACTACCGCTACGACCTCGTGCCCACCACCGGGGGGGTGCGGCCTCGCACCGACCGCGGGGCCGTGTACGAGGACATGTCCTACGCCGCCACGCAGGTGCCCCGCGCCTTCTGGCCCGACCTCACGATGCCGACGCTGCTGGTGCGCGCGGGCATCCCCCTGGGCGCCGGGTTCATCGTCAGCGCGGGCGACCGCGAAGACTACCTGCGGAGGGTCCCACGCTCTCAGGCCGTCGACATCGACGCCAACCACTACGGGGTGATGACCCACCCCGCCACCGCCGCCGCCATCCGGAGCTTCCTGCCATGACCCAGGCCCCCTTCCTCACCGGTCGCACCGCCCTCATCACCGGCGCCGCCTCGGGCATCGGCCTCGCCATCGCGAAGGAGCTCGCCGCCGAGGGCGCGAGCGTGATCCTCAGCGACGTGTCGGCGCCTGCGCTGGAGGACATCCGCGCGACCATCCCCGGGGCGAGGGCGGTGGCGGCGGACCTCTCGAAGCGCGACGAGGTGAAGCGCCTCGCCCGAGAGGCGGGCTCCGTCGACCTGCTGGTGAACAACGCCGGGCTCCAGTCGGTGAGCCCCATCGAGGACTTCGACGAGGCGAAGTGGGACCTTCTGGTGGCCGTGATGCTCACCGCGCCCTTCCTGCTCATCAAGGCGATGCTCCCTGGGATGTACGAGCGCGACTGGGGCCGGGTGCTCAACGTGGGCTCGGTGCACAGCCTCGTCGCGTCGCCCTTCAAGTCGGCCTATGTGTCGGCCAAGCACGGGCTCGTGGGGCTCACCAAGACCGCCGCCCTCGAGGCCGCCGCGCGGTCGCGCAACGTCACCGTCAACGCGCTCTGCCCGTCGTATGTGCGCACGCCGCTGGTGGAGCGGCAGATCGCCGATCAGGCCAGGGTGCACGGGGTTCCGGAGTCCGAGGTGCTCTCGCGCATCCTGCTGACGCAGAACGCTCAGAAGCGACTGATCGAGCCCTCGGAGGTGGGGAAGTACGCGGCCTTCCTCTGCCGCGACGAGGCCTGGTCGGTCACCGGCACCGCCATCACCATGGACGCGGGCTGGCTCGCCCACTGAGCGCGAGGGCCCTGCGCGCCGGGTGATACCCTCCCGCGCATGGAGCCGATTCGCGTGGTTCATTCCTCCGACGTCCTCTGCGTCTGGGCCTACGTGGCGCAGGTGCGGATGGACCATCTCGCCCAGGAGTTTCCCTCCGAGGTGGCGGTCGAGTACCGCTACGTGTCCGTCTTCGGCAACGCCCGGGAGAAGCTCGAGGAGCGCTGGCGCGACAAGGGAGGCCTCGCCGCCTACGCGGAGCACGTGGGCTCGGTCGTCGCGAAGTTCGACCATGTGCGCCTGAGCCCCGAGGCGTGGACCCGCGTGGCGCCCACCTCGTCGATGCCCGCGCACCTGCTGCTCTGCGCGGTGCGGCTGCTGGAGCGAGCGGGCCTCGCCCCCGCGGGCGCCCAGACGGCGGCGGCCTGGCAGGTGCGCGAGGCCTTCTTCCGCGACGGCCGCGACGTCTCCGATCGGGAGGTGCTCAGGGCGCTCGCCAGCGAGGCCGGGCTGGACGCGGGCGCCCTCGACGCCCACCTCGCCTCGGGCCGGGCGCACGCCGAGCTGGCCCGCGACCTCGACCTGGCGAGAGAGCAGGACATCCGCGTCAGCCCGACGCTGACCCTCAACGACGGGCGTCAGCGGCTGAGCGGCAACGTCGGCTACCGGACCATCGCCGCCAACGTGAGGGAGATCCTGGAGAAGCCTGTGGAGGAAGCGTCCTGGTGCTGATCGGGAGGGAAGAGGGGCAGCGTCCTGTCGGGAGGGACGGAGCGGCGTAGCGAGCGCCCTGCGGCTACCAGCGCCGCATCTCGAAGCGGCGTAGCGAGCGCCCTGCGGCTACCAGCGCCGCATCTCGAGCTGCGCGTCGGGCGGAGGAGGCGTCGACGTCGGGACCAGTTGCTCCTCGCGGGTCACCACCACGCGGCCGAGGAGGGCGCGCGATCCCACCAGGGTGAAGGGCAGCACCCGCCGCTCTCCCAGCGCCGTCACCGTCACGCTACCCCGCACCGCCGCCTCACGCGCGTCGTCGTCGTCGTCGTCCAGCGAGTCGGTCGCCTGCTTGCCGGTGCGGACCACCTCCAGCCGCCACTCGCCCGTCGTCGACAGCCGCGACAGCGAGAGCGACTCGCGCCCTCCCGAGAGCGCGTCGCCCACCGCCGTGCCCGCGCGCCCGCCCTGCCAGCTCACCCGCACCCCGTTGGGGTCGATGAGCACCAGGTCGAGGTCGTCGCCCGACTCCCAGGTCGCCTGCGCCAGAAGCTCTCCGCGCAGCGTTCCCATCGGGTCGGAGCCGCCGCCGAGCGCCAGCGCCTCGGCCCTCGCCCGCTGCGCCCCGTCGGTGAGCAGCTCCAGCAGCTTCGCCGCGAAGGCCTCTCGCCCGCCGGCCCGCTCGCAGCGCACCGCCTCGGCCACCCTCGCCGCGTCCCGGCTCCGCGACTCCGCCGCCGCCACCCGGTAGGCGCACGCCGTCTCCGTGTCTCCAGCGCGGGCGTGCATCACCGCCAGCCGCTCGAGCAGCAGCACGTCGTCGGGCCGCACGTCCGCCACGCCGCCCAGCCAGCGCATCGCCCGCAGCCGATCGCCGCGCCTCGCCGACACGTCCGCCTGGCGCATCAGCGCGTCGGCGTCCAGCGGATCGCGAGCGATCCAGCGCCCCGCCACGTTCGCGGCCTCGTCGAGCTCGCCCGCCACCGACAGCCAGCGGAAGAGCTCGCGGTGCCGGTCGCGGCTGTCAGGGTTCGCCGAGAGCGCCTGCCGCGCCGTCTCGATGCGCGACTGCAGCGACGCGGTGGTCGTCCCCCCGGCGCTCACCGCCGCGCGGCGCACCCAGGTCCTGCGCATCCAGCGACCGCCCGCCCAGGGGCGCTCCATCTCGATGCGTCGGCCGCGAGCGATCGGGGAGACAAGAGCGAGGTCGTCCATCGGCTGGGCCGTCGCCGTCGTCGGGGCCGCCGGGGCCGCTCCCATCGGGACCGACGGGGCCGGGCTCGCCGAGGGCCGGCGCTGCGCCTGGGCGAAGCCGCCGCCCGCAGCGTGGAGGGCTCCGGCGGACTCCCGATCGCGCGTCGAGCGCTCCTCCGCCCTCGGGCTCTCGGTCGCCGCCCCGAGGGTTCCCACGGCCCCGCTGTTGGCCGCCGTGTCTCCGAGCGCCGCCATCTCGTCGGCGTTCGCGTCCGGCTCGCTGGCGGCCAGGTCGGGCGATGCGCTGCCCGTCGCGAGGGCCTCGCTCTCGCCGGTCCAGGTCACGCCGCCCTCCGTCCGCGTCACCCCGAAGGCCCGGAACATCGCCGGGCTCTCCAGCACCAGCAGCGAGGTGTACCGGCTCGCCAGGTGGAAGCGCTGCGAGAGCGCCACCATCTCCGCCCTCGCCCCGGGCTCTCCGCTCGCGTCGAGGTCGGCGATGCGCGCCGCCCCGAAGAGCCGCGGGACGAACGCGTTGCCAGCGTCCTCCGTCGCCCTCACGGTGATCGGGTAGCGCGCCTCGAAGGCCTCGCCCGCGACCGTCCCCCGGAGCACCACCTCGCCGTCGACCGCTCGCACCCCGGGGAGCATCCTCGCGGTGATCACGGCCTCGGAGCCCGCGCGCAGGTTGTCGGGCCGGGAGGGGGCCATCGAGACCAGGCCCGAGGGCAGCGTCACCTCCGGGTCGCGCAGCACCGCGCCGTAGGTCGCCTCCAGCACCGAGAGCGCCGCGCCATCGCGCGACTCCCCCGGCAGGTACGGGACCACCACACCGCCGCCCGCCCGGGCCATCGCCGCGAGGGTGGTGGTGTCGGCCTCGGCCCCGACGGCCACGGCCGTGAAGGTCGCCCTCCGCGCGGGCAGCGCCGTGCTCACCTCCAGCGCCAGCGTCGAGGGGCGGCGGTGGCCCACCGTGGAGGCGCCGTCGCCCAGGTAGACCACCCTCACGTCGCGGTCGTCCGGCGTCGCCCGGGTCGCGCTTACCGAGGCGCGTAACGCCGCGCCAAGGTCGCTGCCCCCGGCGGGCTCTCGCGACTGCAACCACCCGCTCGCCTGGCGCGCGACCTCGGCGCTCGCGGGGACCATCCCCTCGCGCATCGCCACGCAGCGCACGTCGCAGGCGAGCACCGTGAGCCGGTCGCGGCGGTCCATCTCGGAGACGATGGCGCTGAGGAGGCGGGTGGCGCGGGCGTAGCGCTCTCCCACCATGGAGCGGCTCGCGTCGACGACGAAGACGTAGTCGCGAGGGCGGGCCTCGCCCCAGCGAGGGAGCTGCGGGCGCAGGGCCAGGGCGACGTAGGCGCCTTCGGTGTTGGTGGGCTCGGCGTAGCCCCAGGCGGTGACGGGCGTGCCCTGGTCGCCGAGGGCGTACTCCAGCACCACGTCGCCCGACGGGGTGAAGCGGTCCTGGGAGAAGGTCCAGCGGGAGGCCGCGGCGGAGGTCTCCGCGGGGGTGAAGGCGTAGCCCAGCATCCGTGCGGCGCGGCCGCTGGCGTGGCCGAGCACCTGCACGTCCATGGTCATGCGATCGACGCGGGTGCTGCCTCCCGGATCATGGGGCAGCGGGTAGACGTAGCGCCTCACCCCGGACCCCGACGGGGCGATGGTCTGCGTGTACGCGATGCGCACCCGCCTCGTCCCCCGCGCCGGAATCGGGAACACCCTCAGCTCGAAGCGCCCTCCCCGCTGCCACTCCAGCAGCGCCGGGTCGCGCCAGGGACCGGGCACCCAGACGTACTCCTCCCTCGGGGGAGGGGTGTTCGGCGCCGCGTGGTGGATCACCCCCCGCCAGATGGCCGCCGCGCGGTCGCGGTCGACGAAGGCTCCGGGCTCCATGCGGCCGTCGACGTCGAGCGCGAGCTCCTCCACCTGCGCCTCGGGCGGAAGGGGGAAGCGGTAGAGCCCCTCGAGCTCGCTGCCCGTGTCGTTGCGGAAGACCTCCTCGATCTCCGTGCGCGCCACGTTGCCGACCACCCTCACCCGCACCGAGTGCTCCGCGAGGTGCACCGCCTGGTCGCGCTCGACGCTGCTGCCGGGCCGGCGCGCCCGAAGCTCTCCGAGGCCCGAGGAGGTGGTGGCCTCGTCGGGGCTGAGCTCGGACCACGCCACGCGGCCGCCCAGGTCGATGGCGGGGGAGACCGTGACCCGACCGCGGGCGAGGACGCCCTCCTGGCCGGTCTTCACCTCGACGCCGTCGGCGCGGCTCTCCCCGAGGCGCACCACGCCGCGGGTGACCTGCACCGTGGTGTGCTCGCCGGAGGCGCTCAGGGCGAACTTGGTCCCGAGCACGCGCACGTCGCCCTGAGGGGTGGTGAGCACCGCGGGCGGGGCGTCGTCGCGGTGGGCGACGTCGGCGACGAGGGTGCCCTCGACGATGCGTGCGCGGCGGGGAGCGCCCGGGTCGAGGACCACGGTGGTGCCCCGGTCGAGCACCAGCACGGTGCCGTCGTCGAGGTCGAGGCGGGCGCGGGTGCGGGCGTCGGTGCGGATGGTCGATCCGACGGCCAGCACGGCGCGCTCGCGGACGGCGGCGAAGTCCGAGGCGCCGTCGGGCTTGACCGTGACGCCAGCGCCGATCACCCGACCGAGCGTCGCGTGCCACGGGCCGATGGGGCCCGACGGGATCACCCTGGGCTGGTCGGGCGCGTCGGGCGTGCTCACGGAGGGGCCTCGCAGCGCGGCGACGACCACCGCCACCGAGGCCGCGGCGGCGAAGATCCCGACGCCCAGGATGGAGCGGCCGATGCGCCGACGGGCGACGATCGCCCCCTCGGCCTTCGTCGCATGGGGCCTCGATGCAGCCGCGCTGGCCACCGGCTCCGGGGCGGGTGGGGCGTGCCCCGCTCCTGCGCCGGAGGGCGTCTCGTCGCGTAGGGGCGGAGCTTGCGCCGCCCGAGACGTGGCCACCGGAGCGTCCGTAGGGAGCGAGGCCGCCGCCCTCGCGTCGAGGGCCGCCAGCACCTTCGCCGAGAGGGCGTCGCCGTCCATCGGGACGAAGTCCGCCCCGAGGCCGTCGCGCAGGGCGCCGGCGGTGAGCCGGGCGTCGTGCAGCAGGTCGCGGCACTCGTCGCAGCCCGCGAGGTGCGCGGCGGCCTCCTGGGGAATCGCGTCTTCAGCCAGCGCGGCGAGCTCTTCCTGAACCCGCGCGCAGTCGTATCGGTTGTTCATTGGACTCGTGCTCCGTCTCAGGCGTCGACCAGCGTCGATCGCAGCTTCTCCAGGGCGCGGCTCACCCGCTTTCGCGCGGTGGCCTCGTCGATGCCGCAGCTCTCCCCGACCTCTCGAAACGACAGCCCCCCTTCGAAGCGCAGCACCACGGCGTCGCGCTCGGAGGGCTTGAGCTGCTCGAGGGCGAGGCGCAGCCGCTCTCCACGGCGTCGCGCGGAGAGCTGCTCGTCGGCCCCGTCGGGGCGCTCCGGGGCGGAGCCCACCAGCCGTAGCTGGCGCTCCCTCCGGCCGCGCACCTCCACGCGGCGGGCGCAGACCCGGCGCGCGATGCCATAGAGCCAGGCCGGGACGCTCCCCTCGCCGCGGTAGTGCGCGGCGCCGTCGAAGGCCGCGAGGAGGGTCTCCTGCACCGCCTCCTCGGCCTCGGCCTGCGAGCCGAGCCAGCCCATGCATAGCCGCCCGATGGACGCGCCGTACTGGCGCGCGCACAAGGCGATGGCGGTCCTCGCGTCGCCGCCCGCGAGGGCCTCACGCACCGGATCGCTCTCCTGGACCACTGCTGCTTCGGCTCCCATGGGGGTTGTCTCTCATGTTCAGGTGCGGGGTCGTTTCGTGACCGCAATTCGTCGGGCGCCCCCTACGAATCGATTTCCAGGCCCCTCCTCAGACGCACGAGCGGGCGGGAGGTTGGTATGAGGGCGCGCGAGATGCTCGATTGCACCCGCTGCGGCGCCTGCTGCACCAACCCCGACGAGAACCGCGCCGAGGGGTACTCGGCCTACGTCGACGTGACCGAGCGCGAGTCGCTGCTCCGCCACGGCAAGCTGGTCGAGCGCTATGTCACCCGCGACGCCGAGGGCCGGGCCCACCTCAAGCTGGACGCCGGCCAGCGGTGCAGCGCCCTCTCCGGCAAGCTGGGCAGGCGGGTGCGCTGCGAGATCTACGCGCTGCGACCGGCGCCGTGCCGAAGGGTGCAGGCGGGCGACGCCGACTGCCTCCGCTCACGCCGAGAGCGGGGGATCAGCGATTGAAGCGCGAGGGGTAAGGGCCGCTGCGCGACGGCGCCCCGGGGCCTGCTCGATTCCTCGCGCTTGCAGCGAAACCGTACGGACCGTACGGTCTGCATCGAGGCATCGCCATGAAGCTGAATCGCACCGGGTCGGAGCAGGCCCGGATTCACTGGAACGAGCTGCTCGAGCGCGCCCATCGCGGCGAGTCGACCATCATCACGAAGCGAGGGAAGCCCTACGCGGCGGTGGTTCCGGTCGGTGACATCGAGCAGGCCGATCGCGCTCCACGCATCGCGTCGCTCCGCGGTACCGGGTCCGGTCTCTACGGCGCCGACCCCCGGGCGACGCTTCGACGACTGCGCGGCGAGTGGGAGTGAAGGGGCGCGTGACGGTCGCCGACGGGGCGCTGGTCCTCGTCGACACCAACCCGATCGTCTACTGGCTGGAGGGACATCCGCTCGGCGAGCGCTTCGTCGACCTGTTCGACCAGATCGACAGCGGTCGCGTGCAGGCGATCGTCACGCCGATCACCCTCGCGGAGGTGCTGGTCGGTCCGCTCCGTGCTGGCAACACGACGCTCGCTACACGATATCGGCGCGCCCTGACTCATGGGCCAGGTTTCTCGTTGCGCGAGATGGACGCCGAGATCGCGGTCCTCGCGGCGCAGTACCGCGCGACCATGCGGCTGAAGCTGCCCGACGCGATCCAACTGGCGACGGCTGTCCATGAGGGGTGCGTCGCGCTCGTCACCCACGACCGGGATTTCCGGGTGGTTCGAGACATCGAGATCCTCGGGATCGACGCGCGCTGATCCGTGACATCGCGGGGCAATCTCCCCTCGGCGCGCGCCTGGGCCCCGGGGCCTGCTCGCCCCCCCGCAGGCGAACGATCGACCGCGCCCTCCCCTTCGCCCCGCAGCGTCGAGCTCGACCTCGTAGACCTCGCGGCGCCGCCCCCCCAACGAGCGCAGGTGCACATCGCGTGAGCGGGCGCTCTGCTCAACCCGCCAGAACTCTTGCGACGCGGTAGCTAATGCCGGTGTCGATGGTGCGCGTCGGGGGTGTGCGGGTGGTCGTGTGCGAGCGGGGCGTGGTGGTGCGCGTGCGCGTGCGGCTCCCCCGGCGGGTCGTCGGGGCCGTGCGCGTGCTGGTGGTGCTCGTCGTGGACGTGGGCGTGCGCGTGGTCGAGCGCCTCGTGCGCGTGGCCGTGGCCGTGGCGCTCGCGCAGCAGCAGCGCGACCCCCGCCGCCATCACGGCCATCGCGAGCCCGTCGGACCACCCCGGGCGCTCGCTGGTGAGGAAGATCGCGGCCAGCGCGCCGAGGAAGGGCGCCGTGGCGAAGTAGGCCGCCTCCCGCGCGGCGCCCACCAGCCGCAGCGCATAGGCGTCGAGGACCACGCTCGCGCCGTAGCTCACGCTCCCCAGCGCGAGCGCCGCCGCGGTGACCCGGAGCGAGGGCATCCGGCCCGCGATCAGGAGCCCGAGGGCGAGGTTGAAGGAGCCCGCGGCCAGCGTCTTCACCCTCACGAGCGCGAAGGGGTCGCGCAGCGAGAGCCGCTGGGTGAGGTTGTTGTCCAGCGCCCACGCCGCGCAGGCGCCCGCGAGGAGGAGCACCCCCGGCGTGTCGGCTCGGTGCGCCCCCGGCTGCAGCCGGAGGATCGCCGCGCCCGCGAGGATGAGCGCCATCGCGCCCGCCGCGTAGCGCCCGAGGTGCTCGCGAAACACCAGGACCGCGAGCGCGATGGTGAAGGGCGCCTCGAGGTTGAGCAGCAGCGAGCTCGTGACGGCGCTGGTGCGCTGTAGCCCGAAGAGCATCAGGACCGGGCCCGCGACGCCCCCGGCCGCGACCACGGCCGCGAGCTTCGGCAGGTCGGCCCTCACGAGCGGGGCCTCCGTCGTCGCGGGGCGCAGGGCCCGGTAGAGCGTCAGCGCCAGGCCCGCGCCCAGGTAGAGCAGCCCCGCGAGCACCTGCGGCGACACGTCCCCGAGCAGCCGCTTCGAGACCGGCGCCGAGACGCCGAAGAGCGCCGCCGCGAGGAGCCCCATCGCGGCTCCCCTCGAGGCCATTCGCTCAGCAGGCGGTTCGTGCGCGACCATGGGGCTCCGAAGGGGAGGTACACCTCCTCGGCAGGAGCGTCTCTCATGAAGGTCTTCGTCACGGGCGGTTCGGGTTTCGTGGGCGGTCACGTGATCGAGGCGCTCGCGCCGAAGCACGAGGTGCGGGCGATGGCGCGCTCGGCCCGCTCGGCGGAGACGGTGGCCCGCTACGGGGCGACGGCGGTGAGCGCCGACCTCGACGCCGTCGAGCCGGAGCACCTCGCGGGCTGCGACGCGGTCGTGCACTGCGCGGCCTACGTGGAGGAGTGGGGCACGCGCGAGCAGTTCTGGAAGGGCAACGTCGAGGGCACCACGCGCATGCTCGACGCGGCCCGGCGGGCGGGCGTGCGCCGCTTCGTCCACATCGGCACCGAGGCGGCCCTCTTCGACGGCCACGACCTCGTCGACATCGACGAGCGGCACCCCTTACCCCCGGTGCAGAAGTACCTCTACAGCGAGACCAAGGCCGAGGCCGAGCGGCGGGTGCTCGCGGCCAGCGACGGGGGCTTCGCGACGCTCTCGGTGCGGCCTCGCTTCGTCTGGGGGCCGCGCGACACCTCGGTGCTCCCGGCGGTGCTGCGCATGGCGCGCGAGGGCGCCTGGGCGTGGATCGACGGGGGGAGGGCGCGCACGTCGACGACGCACGTGCTCAACCTGGCGAGGGCGGTGGAGCTCGCGCTGACGGCGGGCGAAGGCGGCGAGGCGTACTTCGTGGCCGACGAGGGGACGCGGACGCTGAGGGAGTTCCTGACGGCGATGGCGCGCACGCAGGGGGTCGAGCTGCCCGACCGGAGCATGCCGGGCGCCCTGGCGCGGCCGCTGGCGAGCGCCCTGGAGACGGCGTGGCGCGCGCTCGGGATCAAGAAGCCGCCGCCGATGACGGCCTTCGCCATCGCGATGATGTCCCGGGAGGTCACGGTGAACACCGCGAAGGCCCGCCGCGCGCTGGGCTACGCGCCCGTCATCGGCGTGGCCGAGGGCATGGCCGCCCTTCGCCGAGCCGACGGCGTCCCACCATGACCTCGCGCTGGAACAACCCCACCGGCGGCTTCGCCTACCACCTCCAGGCCCTCTCCCGCCGCAACACCCTCTGGGCCCCGTGCGTGCGCGAGATCGCCCGCTTCCTCTCGGCGTGGGCGCCGCCCGAAGACACGATCCTCCTCGTCGGAGCGAGCGGCGGCCACTGCCTCGACCTCTCCTTCTTGAGCCGCTTCACGCGCGTCGTCGCGGTCGACTTCGATCCCTTCGCGCCGTGGGTGTTTCGCTGGCGCGCCCGGCGCCTCCTCCGCGAGGGGCGCACGCAGCTCACCTGGGACGCGCGAGACCACCTCTCGCCCGGCCGCGACGGCTTCGACCTCGCGCCGCTCCGCGCCCTCCTCGACGCGCACCCCGGCGCGGCGGTGCTCTTCTGCAACATCCTCGGGCAGCTCCCGCTCCTCGGCGAGGACCGCGCCCCGGAGCAGGACGACGACGCGCCCCCGGCGGGCTCCTACGAGCGCTGGCTGCTGGGGCTCCCCGAGGCGCTCTCCGGGCGCTCCTGGGCGAGCTTCCACGACCGCCTCTCGGGCCCCGTGCGGCCTCGCGACATCGACAGCGCGACGCCCGTCCCCTGGGCCTCTTCGGAGGAGCTGGTGCGGCGTCACTACCCCCCCACGGACGATCCGGAGCTCGCGCTCCTCGACCACCGCACCAGCGCGCTCTGCCGCGACGCGCCGCGCGTGCAGCTCGTGTGGGAACTCTCCCCGGGGCTCCATCACCTGCTCGAAGCGATCTCGTTTCGCTCCCCCTGAGCGCTCACGGGCAGCGGTCGCGCTGCGTGGACGCCGCTCAGGGAGCGTCGACGTTGCCGACGGCGAGGGAGGCGTCGCAGAACCCGAGGCTCTCGTCGCCGCTGCGAAACTGCGAGCCGCCCTCGTGGTGCCAGTACCAGCGGCGGCGCTGCGGCGAGACCGTGAACGAGCACATGTCGCTCAGGCTGCGGAAGACCCCGACGGGCGTGGTGGTCCCTTCGGGGACGCGCGTCCGAACGATGGTCGTCATGTCGCGGACGTAGGTGAGATGGAGCGCCCCCCCGAAGAACTCCACCACGCCCCAGTACGCCCAGCTCTCGCACCGCGACGTTCGCGGCGCCAGGGAGACGGGGCCGAGGTCGGTCACCACGCCCGACGGGAGCTCGACCTGCCAGGCGCGCGTCCCGTCGTGAAACGCGATGCGGCCGTAGCCCGCGAAGATCCCGACGTCGCCGCGGAGCGGGATCTCCCGAGAGAGCGGGAGCGTGCGGCCGTCGAGGGCGCCGGTGATCCCGTCGACGAGGGCGAGCTCGGTGATCAGATCCCCCTCGCCGGTCATGTTCACCGGGCGGCCCCGGGAGCGCAGCGAGTAGACCTGCCCCGTGGCGAGGTCGGAGACGAGGCCGTCGTCGATGCGGCCGAGGGGCACGCCGAAGAGCGAGTCGAGGTCGAAGCGCCCGGTGGAGCTGTCGCCCGTGTAGAAGACCCCCGACAGCGACACCGCGATGCCTCCGCGGTCATCGCCGGTCACGGTGTTGTGCTCGATGGCGCGGCACATGGTGCCGAGCGACTGGATGCGAAACGGCGTCCCCGTCAGCGGCCTGGGCATCACGCAGCGGGCGTCGGAGCACGTGAGGCCCGGCGGGCAGGCGCGCCCGCAGGCGGCGCAGTTCAGCGAGTCGGAGCGCACGTCGACGCAGAGCCCGTCGCAGAGCATCTGCCCGGGGCCGAAGCAGGCCGCCGCGCAGCGACCGCCCGAGCACGTCGCGCCCGGCGGGCAGGCGAAGCCGCAGGCCCCGCAGTGGGCGAGGTCGCTGGAGAGGTCGACGCACGTTCGCCCGCAGAGCGTTCGCCCCGGACCGCCGCACTCGACGATGCAGCGCCCGCCCAGGCAGAGCTGCCCCGGGGCGCAGACGCTGCCGCAGCCGCCGCAGTGGGAGGGGTCGTTCTGCGTGTCGACGCAGCGCCCGCGGCAGAAGGTCTGGAAGTCGGCGCACGTCACCGGGACATCGGGCACCACCGGGACATCGGGCACCACCGGGACATCGGGCACCACCGGCACGTCGGGCACCACCGGCACGTCGGGAACGAACGGGACGTCGACCACCGCGGGCCGGTCGATCACGACGGGCGCGTCGGGCAGGTCGCCGCCGTCCGAGGGCTCGCGGAGCACGGTGCGGGCGCCGCAGCCCGAGAGGAGCACCGCGGCGATCATCGATCGAACCAGGCTGGCGGAGGGAGTCATCGGGCCGGAGTTCTAACAGAGACTGGAGCACGGACGTCGGATGCCGCGGCAACGGACATCCGTGGTCGGCCGTCGGCACCGGCGCCGTTGACGAGACCCCCTCGGACGTCGTTCAACCTTAGGATCATGAACCGTCGTGGCCTGAGCCTCCTGGCGTCCGTGGTCGGCCTCGCGCTCGCGGGCTGCGGCGACGCGACCAACGACACCGGCCTCGGCGCCGACGGCGGCCCCACCTCCGACGCGGCCGCCCCCGCGAGCGACCGCGGCGGAGGCGCGGCGTACAGCGAGCCCGTGTGCGACGACACCGCGAACCTCGCGGACCTCTCGGCGGCCTACGTCGACTCCCCGGCGGGCCTTCGCACCGCGGTGCGCGGCATCGCAGAGCGCCGCTACCCCATCGGGGTGGCCTTCGTCGAGGCGCAGACCGACGCGCAGCTCCAGGGGTGGTTTCGCACCCGGGCGACCTTCGCGGACGTGCTCAACGGCTTCGAGGTCGCCGTCCACGAGGGCGGGCACATCTGGGACCTCACGATGATCCGCACCGACTGGCCCTACCGGCTGCGGGAGGACCTCGTCATCCGCACCCGGCGCCTGACGAACTTCGACCGCAGCGAGATCCTGACCCTGCACGCCAACCCCGACGCGGACTCCTACGACGAGGTCTACCTGCGCGGCCGCTCCGGGGCCCAGGGCTTCAACACCCTGCTCGACGAGTACGTGCAGTACACGCACTCGCTCGCCTCTCGCTACTGCACCCGCGACAGCCTGCGGCCGGGGCTGCGCATCAGCTCCCGCGACGGCATCCTCACGCTGATGTACTACGTCGAGCTCTACCTGAAGCTCGCGCGCACGCAGCACCCCGACGACTACGCGGAGATCGTCGGCGACCCGGCGCACCTGCAGCTCATCCACACGGTCTGGCAGCGCGCGGAGTTCTGGCTGGAGCGCTCGGCCCCGTACCCCTCGCTGGGCCTGCGCGACGCGCAGATTCGCGCGTGGACCTACGCGCCCGAGAACCTCATGGAGATCGAGATGCTCCCGCGCTGAGGAGCGCGCCGCTCAGCCGCCGCAGTGCTGCGCGGTGAGCCGCACCGTGTACGACGAGCCCACCCTCGGCGAGGCCCTCAGCGCCTCGACGCCGTTGCAGGTGCGCCCGCCGCACTCGTAGCTCCCCTCGTAGCGCGTCGGCATCGGCGCGTCGGCGGTGTACTCCCCGCCGGGAATCTCCAGCGTCCACATGCAGTCCTGGCCCGGCTCGACCAGGATGCAGAGCGCCCGGCGCGTCTCCGCCAGGACGTCGGAGCCCTGCGGCGCGACCCAGGGCGACATCCACAGCGCGACCTCCCGGTCGAAGCGCATCGTGCAGGTGGCGCCGTCGGCGGAGGGCTCGCAGAACCGCGGCGGGGCGCAGCGCCCCTGGGCGCACGCGGTGAACACGTAGCGGCGCAGCGTGGCGCCGGGCTCGACGCGCGGCGGCGGAGGCACGCAGCACCCGCAGCCCGAGCTCGCGTCGCAGACCCTGCCCCCCGTGCAGTCCCCGTCGGTCGCGCAGCGGACGGGCGCGCCGTCGGCCCCGCGCTCGCAGTGGAAGCGCTCGACCTGCGACCAGGCGCTCACCGCCTGTCGGGGATCGGCCTGCGAGGTCGTCGGCGCCGCCGGGCGCACCTCCCTCGCGGTGCAGGCCATGAGCATCAGCGGGAGCAGCGCGCGGCGGATCATCGCGCGACCATAGAACGGCCCCCCTCGCGAGCGCGCAGGATTTGTTCATCAAGGGTCCACTGGCCACACCCCGGCGAGCGACCTATACCGACCCACGGCCATGAGGGAACATGCCGCCGCTGCTGCGCTCCCAGAGACGCGACGGGTGCGCCTGGGGTCTTCCTGGGACGGCCCCGTCCACGGGCTGCTCGCGCTGGTCTTCGTGACGCTCCAGCTCACCCCCGTGGTGGTGCTCTCGCTCTTCCTGGTGCGCCTCCACCCCGCCGCGGTGGCCGCGCTGCTCGCCGCGACCGCCATCGCGATCTTCTCCCAGGCCCGCCGCTCGCTCGGCCCCACCGAGGTGCTCCTCGGCGTCGATGGGCTGTCCGTGCTCTCCGGCGGTGGGCCTCGCTTCGTGCCGTGGCGCGAGGTCCGCTCGGTGCACGTCGTCCGCTTCGACATCGTGCTCCGGCTCCACTCCGGCGAGCACCTGCGCATCCCCGTGAGCACCCCGGAGCCCGAGCGCGACCGGGCGCTCGTCATCGCGATCCGCTCGGAGATCTCCCGGGGCCCGACCTCTCCGCCGCAGTCCGCCCCCGCCCTCGAGCGCGGCGGGCGCGACCTCGACCAGTGGCGAGACGCCCTCCGCGCGCTGGCCGCGAACTCCCCGGCGTACCGCGGCCAGTCCGTCGACCTCGACGACCTCGAGCGCGCCGTCGGGGCCCGCGACGCCCTCCCCGAGCAGCGCGTGGGCGCGGCCATCGCCCTGGCGGCGCTGAGCGACGACGGGCGCACCAGGGTCCGCCTCGCGGCCGCGTCGAGCGCCGACCTCCCGCTGAGAGACGCCCTCGCCGACATCGCCGACGAGCGCTGGGTGCCCGCCACCATCCGACGCGCCGTGCGCGCCTGAGAGAGCGCCCTGTTCAATCGTCCGCCCGCGTTCTACACGAGAGGGGGAGAGCCCCCTCCCATGTCCACCCTCCCCCCCGCCGAACGCCTCGCCCGATGGAGCCTCGCCACCGGCATCACGGTGCTGCTCCTCAAGGGCATCGCGTGGCGGCTCACCGGCTCCGTCGCGCTGCTCTCCGACGCGCTGGAGTCCATCGTCAACGTGGTGGCCTCCTTCGCGATGCTCCTCGCGGTGCGCATCGCGCACCTCCCCGCGGACAACAACCACCCCTACGGCCACGGCAAGGCCGAGTACATCTCCGCCGTGCTGGAGGGCGCCCTCATCGCCGTCGCCGCGGTGCTCAGCATCTACGCCGCGTGGGAGCGGCTGTTCCACCCTCGCGCGCTCGAAGGCCTCGGCGCGGGCGTCGCCGTCTCCCTCGTCGCCACCGTGCTCAACGGCCTGCTCGCCTGGCGGCTCATCGTCGCCGGGCGCAGGCACCGCTCGCCCGCCCTGACCGCCGACGGCCACCACATCCTCTCCGACGTCATCACCTCGACCGGGGTGCTCGCGGGCATCGGGCTCGCCCGCGCCACCGGCTGGTGGCGGCTCGACCCCCTCCTCGCCTGCTTCGTCGCCGCCAACATCCTCTGGATGGGCTGGAAGCTCGTGCGTCACTCCATCGGCGGGCTGATGGACGAGGTGCTCGACACCGCGGAGGTCACCCGAGCGCGCGCCCTCGCCGAGCGCGTCGCCCACGAGGGGGGCGCCGTCGCCATCGAGAGCTTCCGCATGCGCCGCACCGGCACCTCCGCGCAGTGCGACATGATCCTGATCGTGCCCGGGGTGATGGAGGTGCAGGCCGCCCACGCGATCTGCGACCGCATCGAAGAGGCGCTGCGCGCCGAGGACTCCGACCTCGGCGTGATGGTGCACGTCGAGCCCTCGCCGGTGGCCTCCAGGTCGTCTGTCTAGGAAGCGAGCGGTCGGAGCCTACGCGGCGCTTCGTACGGGCTTCACGCCCAGCACATCGACCGCGGGGCGGTAGCGGCGCTCCGACTCGTCGTAGGCGAGCATCCGCCCGTCGGCGATGTCGAACCAGAACGCGTGCATCCGGAGCGTCCCCTCCTCGAGGTGGCGCTTCACCGAGGGGTACTGCCGCAGGTGCTCGAGCTGCAGCCGCGTCGACCACTGCGAGAGCTGGTCGACCTCGGAGATCGAAGCGTCCATCGGGCCGCTCACCCGCCAGGCGTGAAGCGCGGGCTGCGCCGCCTCGAGCCAGCGCTCGATGTGGGGGTCGGAGATCTTGCCGTTCAGCACGGCCTGCATGCCGCCGCAGCTCGAGTGGCCGCAGACCACGAGGTCTTGCACCCCGAGGACGTCGAGCGCGTAGGCCACCGCGGCCACCACCGCGGGGGGCGTCCCCGAGAGGCCGTCGCCGACGAGCGGCGGCGCCAGGTTGCCCACGTTGCGCACCACGAACAGCTCCCCAGGGCCCGACGAGGTCAGCACGCTCGGCACCACCCGGCTGTCCGAGCACCCCAGGAACAGACTGTGCGGTGACTGCCCTTCCGCCAGCTCTGCGAAGCGCGCGGCATGGTCGCTGCGCTCGGAGTCATACTGGCGGATACCGTCGAGGAGAGTTCGCATTCCCCACGTTGTACCAAGTTGCATGCCACCCGCTCAGCCCCCGCAGGATCGTTCTCCCCCCGCCGCAGTGTCGGCTGAGGCCGACAGCGAGGCCCCCCGGAGCGTCGGCTCGGTCCGACAGTCCGTCGGGGAATGCCTCGGGAGATCCTCCTCGGGCTCCTCAACGCCACAGGCCGCCCCGGGGCCCCCAGAAGACCCCCACCACCTCCTACGATGACCAGAGACACGCCCCTCGCGGCCCTGCTCTTCCGCACCCACGCGGCGCTGGTGCTGCTCTCCATCGCCGCCGTCGCCGTGCCGATCGTCGGCCTGCTCTACACCCGCTCGCTGGTCTCCCACATCACCGACGTGGAGATGCGCAACCTCGACGCCGAGGAGGCCATCCACCGCGCCGCGTGGCAGGTCGAGGTCGCCTCCCGACGCGCCTCGAGGGAGTGCCTGGTCAACCCCCGGGTCGACCCGAGCTCCATCGTGCCGGACATCGTCGCCGCCGACCGGGCGCTCGACGTGGCCCTGACGCGCCACCAGTCGAGGGCCAAATCGAGGCTGCTCCGCCCGGCCAGGCGCTACCACGACATCGTGGGCGGCATCGGCACCAACACCTGCCAGGTGCTCTCGCAGATCGCCGCCGACCGCCTCGCCCTCGACGAGGAGCTCACCGACGCATGGATCGACCAGCTCCGCGCCCTGCACGGCGCCATCGCGGTGAGCGAGCGCCAGGCCCGGCGCACCTCCGCGTGGTCCTCGGTGGCGGCGCTGCTGTTCGGCATCGGGGGCGTGCTGGCCGCCGCGCTCATCTCCCAGAAGGCCGCGCACCGGCTGGGCCGCCCCCTCGCCGACGCCAGCGCCACCGCGGTGCGCCTCGGCCGCGGCGATTTCTCCCCCGTCGCGGTGGTCTCCGGCGGCGTGCGGGAGATCGCCGAGCTCTCCGAGGCGCTCGCCCGCATGGGGCGCGACCTCGGCGCCCTCGACCGGATGAAGCAGCAGCTCCTGGCCTCGGTGTCGCACGAGCTCCACACGCCGCTCGCCAAGCTGCGGGAGGCGCTCTCGCTGCTCGCCGACGGCACCGCCGGGCCCCTCACGCCGCGCCAGACCCGCGTGGTGCAGCTCGCCCGCGACGCCTGCGAGCGGGAGGTGCGCACCGTCAGCGCCCTGCTCGACATCTCGCGCCTCCAGACGGGGCAGGCGCTGCGCATCCAGAGCGCCGTGGCCATCGACGCGGTGCTGCAGGCCGCCATCGACGACGAGCGCCCCGACGCCGACGAGCGTCAGGTGGCGGTCACCCTCGCCGTCGAGGGCGAGGCCCCCTCGCTCTCCGTCGACGTCGCCCTGGTCGAGCGCACCGTGGCCAACCTGGTGCGCAACGCCGTCAGCGTGTCGCCCCCCGGATCGACCGTCGAGGTGCGCCGCCGCACCGACGGGCGCTCGGTTCGCATCGAGGTCACCGACTGCGGGCCCGGGCTCCCGGCGCTGCTGCGCGGCGACCCCTTCCAGGCCTTCCAGTCGGCCGCCGTGGGCGATCGCGCCGCGGGCCTCGGGCTCGGGCTGCCGCTGGCCCGGGAGGTGGCGCGCGCCCACGGAGGCGACCTGGTGGTGGCCTACACCGGCCCGGGAGGAACCTCCTTCGCGTTTCTTCTCCCGCTCGCTGAAGCGCAAGATGGGCCACCCCCATGAGCCACGCCCGCCGGGCCCCCCGCATCCTCATCGTCGACGACGACCGCGCCCTGGTGGAGCTGCTCTCCATGCGCCTCGAGGCCAACGGCTACGAGGTGCTGCAGGAGCACGGCGCCGCCGCCGGCCTGGCGCGCGTCGGCCGCGACCGCGTCGACGTGGTGCTCCTCGACCTGCGCCTCGGCGACGGCGACGGCCTCGAGGTGCTCACCCGCATCCTCCAGCGCTCGCCGCAGCTCCCGGTGATCATCCTCACGGCGCACGGCTCCATCGAGACCGCCGTCGAGGCGATGCGCCGCGGGGCCTACGGCTTCCTCACCAAGCCCTTCCACGACCACGAGCTGCTGCAGAAGGTCGCGCACGGGGTGGAGAGCTCGAGCCTGCGGCGCCAGGTGGCCGGGCTGCGCCGCATCGTGGGCGGCGACGACGACGGCGGCATCGTGGGCAGCAGCGAGGCCATCGAGCGGGTGCGCGCGCTCATCGAGCGCCTCGGGCCCACCGACGCGACCGTGCTGGTGCTCGGCGAGTCGGGCACCGGCAAGGAGCTCGTCGCCCGGGCGCTGCACGCCACCTCGCCGAGGAGCGAGCGCCCCTTCGTGGCCGTCAACTGCGCGGCGCTGCCGCCCGAGCTCCTCGAGAGCACCCTCTTCGGGCACGTGAAGGGATCGTTCACCGGCGCCACCGCCGACCGCGAGGGGCTCTTCGGCGCCGCGCACCGAGGGACGCTCTTCCTCGACGAGATCGGCGAGGCCTCGCCCATGGTGCAGGCGCGGCTGCTGAGGGTGCTTCAGGAGCGCAGCTACACCCGCGTCGGGTCCAACAAGGAGGAGAAGGCCGACGTGCGGGTGATCACCGCGACCAACCGCGACCTGCGCGCCGAGGTGGCCGAGAAGCGCTTCCGCGAAGACCTCTTCTTCCGCCTCCACGTGGTGCCCATCCACGTCCCTCCGCTGCGGGCGCGGGGCGACGACGTGGCGGTGCTCGCGGGGCTCTTCCTCGACCGCAGCGCCGCGCGCCACGGCGTCGCCCCCCCGGTGCTCTCCCCAGAGGCCCTGGCCGCCCTGCGCGACCACCCCTGGCCGGGCAACGTGCGCGAGCTCGCCAACGTCATCGAGGCCGCGGTGCTGCTCGCGGCCGACGGCGTCGTGCGCCCCGACCACCTCACGCTCCAGGCGCCCGCCGAGGCCGACGGCGCCGGAGCGAACGCCGTCGCCGCCACCGTGGCCGTCGCCGGGCTGCGAGACCCGACGGTCCCGCTGCCGACGCTGCGCGAGGCCCGCGACGCCTTCGAGCGCGCCTACCTCGAGGCCGTGCTCGAGCGCACCCAGGGCAACGTCACCCAGGCGGCCAAGATGGCGGGGCGCAACCGCACCGACTTCTACGACCTCATCGGCCGACACAAGCTCTCGCCCACGGACTTCAAGAAGGAGTGACGGGGCCCCTGTCGGTCGCTCCCGACGTCGGCTCCACCGGACAGTCGTCGGAAACGCCCAACGCCTCCCCTCCCCCCATTTCCCCGCGCGGACAGGCGCTTGCTGCGTGGCACCCCCTCTGCAGTGCGCCGGGGCATGCGCCCTCTCTACCTGCTCCTCCTCGTGCTTCCGATCGCCCTGGCGGCGTGCTCCCGCGAGGAGCTTCCCTTCACGCTCCGCTTCCGGCACGCGGCCCCCGACACGGCGCAGCTCCATGGCGAGCCCGCGGCCCCGAGGGCGATGCAGGCGTCGCGTTGAGGCTCACCCCCATGCCCGCGCTCCACCACCACGAGACCATCTTCTCGCTCCGCCACGGGCCGAGCTGGGTGCTGCTCACCATGGCCGCGGGGGCCGTCAACGCGGGCGCCTTCCTCGCGTGCCGCCGCTTCGTCACCCACGTCACCGGCACCGTCTCCCTGCTCGGCATGGACTCCGGCGCCTGGGGGCTGATGCTCGACTACGCCGTGGTGCTGGCCTGCTTCATCGCGGGCGCCATGGCCTCGGTGCTGGCGATCGACGGCCGCTACCACCGCGGCCTGGCGCCCCTCTACGCGCTGCCGCTGGTCGTCGTGGCGGGGCTGCTGTCGCTGGTCTCGCTGCTCGGCGCGCAGGGCTTCTTCGGCCGCTTCGGCGGCTCCGTCGAGAGCCTGCCCGACTTCGCGATGCTGTCGCTGCTCAGCTTCGCCATGGGCCTGCAGAACGCCGCGGTCGCCAGCAGCACCGGCGCGGTCGTCCGCACCACCCACCTCACCGGCCCTGCGACGGACCTCGGGGTCTTCCTCGCGACCTGCTTCTTCACCGCTGGGGAGCAGCGTCGCCTGGCCTTCCAGCGCGCGATGCTCCGCCTGCTCAAGATCGGGGGTTTCGCCCTCGGGGCGGCGCTGATGGTGCCCGCCGCGCGGCACCTGGGCTACGTGGCCTTCCTGGTCCCTGCCTCGCTGGTGCTCGGCGCGACGGCGCTCAGCTTCGTGCCCGCGTGGTCGACGCTCGAAGCCCCCATCCCAGGCACGCCGGTCTACCCCCTTCGCACCAGCCCCCCAGCGGCGCTTCGCCCCTCCGCGCCCTCCGGGGCGCTCGCGGCGATGCGCGCCAGCCGCCCCTCCGTCGTCGGCAGCGTGGCCGACGCGCAGGGCTGACGCCCTCTCAACGCAGCGACGCCCGGGGCGCCCACGCCAGCGGGGCGATCGACAGCCCCCGCCAGCGCTCTCCCATCCTCGCGGTCCACCCCGCGGAGGTGATGAACCACCGTTGTCCGTCTTCGATCACCTCCGCCGCGTGGGCCATGAGCTCGGTGACGGGCTCCCAGGCGAAGCGCGTGGGGTCCGTCGAGGCGAAGACCATGGTGCGCGCGTAGTCGTGCGGCGAGTCGCTGGTGCGCGTCACGAAGAGGTAGAACTCCTCCCCCCGGCGCACCACCACGGGGCTCTCCAGGTTGCCCCAGCCGAAGGTCGCGACCGGGTCGGCGAGGGCCACCGTGGGCATCGTCCAGCGGAGGAGGTCGCGGCTCTCGGAGACCACGATCTGCCCGATCTCCCGGTGCTCGTCGGCCCCGACGGAGTAGAGGTACCAGAGCGCTCCCACCCGTAGCAGGAAGGGGTCGCGGCCGCCCGGGGCGCTCGACGCCGAGCGCTCCCAACGGTGCAGGTCGGCGCTCTCGGCCCTCAGCACCCGGTGGTCGGGCGTGTTGCCGTAATAGAACATCGACCAGCGCCCCGCCCCGGTGGGCAGCACGAAGGGCGCCCAGAGGCTCTCCTCCGGGGGCTGCGAATGCAGCGCGTCGCCCTCATCGGACCACGGCCCGACGAGCGACGGGGCCGAGGCGTGGAGGAAGCTCATCTCCCTCGAGGGGTCGCCCTCGGAGTCATGGGTGATGCCGAAGAGGTGCCACCGACCGTCGGGCTCCCGGGCGAGGGTGTGGTCATTGAGGTAGCGAGTCCCCACCGGGCGATAGACCCGCTGGAAGGGGCCCACCACCAGCGGAACCCACGCCGACGAGCCCGTCGCCCGCTGCCGGGTCCGCGGCGGGGCTCCCGCGCACCCGAGGGCCACCAGCACGCACCCCGCCACGACCCGACGCCACACCATGGGGACTCCTGCCGCTGTTTCTACGCGCTCCCCTCCACGACGTCCCGGGCCGTCGCTTGTGCTTTGCACGGCCGACCCGATAGCGTCACCGGCGGAGGACCTCACCCCTATGGGATCAAGCCCGCTCACCGCCATCCTGCTCCCCCTCGCGCTCGGCGTGATCATGCTCGGGCTCGGCCTCGGGCTGACACCCGCCGACTTCCGCCGCGTCGTGGTCTATCCGCGCGCCGTGATCGTCGGGCTCATCTGCCAGATGCTCCTGCTCCCGCTGGTGTGCTTCGGCATCGCGAAGGCCTTCGGCCTCCCGCCCGCGCTCGCCGTGGGCCTCATGCTGCTCGCGGCCTCCCCGGGCGGCGCCACCGCCAACCTGTTCAGCCACCTCGCCAAGGGCGACGTGGCGCTCAACGTCACCCTCACCGCGGTCAACAGCGTGCTGTCGCTCGTGACCCTCCCCCTCATCGTCAACCTCTCGCTCGCCGCGTTCATGGGCGAGGGCCGGGTCATCCCGCTGCAGTTCGCCAAGGTGCTGCAGGTGTTCGTGATCGTGCTCGGGCCCGTGTGCCTGGGCATGCTGGTGCGCAACAAGAAGCCCGAGCTCGCCGCGCGCCTCGACAAGCCCGTGCGCACGGTCTCCGCGGTGTTCCTGCTGCTGGTGATCCTGAGCACGGTGCTGAAGGAGCGCGCCAACCTGGCGGAGTTCTTCCAGCAGGTGGGCGTGGCCGCGCTGGCCTTCAACATCGCGAGCCTCGCCGTGGGCTACCTCGTCCCTCGCGTCGCGCGCCTCCCCGAGCGGCAGGCCATCGCCATCGGCATGGAGATCGGCATCCACAACGGCACCCTCGCCATCGCCATCGCCAGCGGCCCCACGCTGCTCAACAACTCCACCATGGCCATCCCCCCGGCCATCTACTCGCTGATCATGTTCTTCACGGCGGCCATCTTCGGGGCGCTGGTGAGCCGACGCGCCGAGCGCGCCGTGCCCGCCGCGATCTGACCGCTCCCCCCCCCTTCACACGCTCCCCACCAGCCCCTCGATCGACCCCCGCGGAACCATCCCCAGCGCCATCCCCACCCGGGCCATCGCCGCGATCGTCTCCTCCAGCGGGTCGGTGGTGAACTCCATCCTCCCCCACGCCTGCGCCAGCACCCCCTCTGCAACCCCCCTCCCGGTGATCGCCCTCAGCGCCTCGTTCGCCTCCCTCATCCCCCTCAGCCGGTCCTCCCTCAGCCTCGCCACCTCCGCCGAGTGGACCTCCACCCAGAGCCTCACGTTCTCCCTCGCCATCGCGTGATAGCCCCGGTGCATCACCAGCACCGCCGTCGCGAAGCGCCCACCGGGCCACAGCGTCCGCTCGTCGATGAACACCACCGCCCCGGCGTCGGCCACCAGGCGGGCGCCCCAGGGCTCGGCCACCCACGCGCCGTCGAGCATCCCCCGGCGCATCTGCGCCAGCATCGCGCTCCCCTTCATCGGGCTGATGCTCACCTCGCCGCCGTACTCCGTCGCGTCCATCCCCTGCGACCGAAGCCACGCCCGCAGCGAGAGGTCGTTGGTGTTGCCGAGCTGCGGCGTCGCGATCCGCCTGCCCCGCAGGTCCGACGCGCACCGGATGCCCGCGCCCCGCCGCACCACCAGCACCGCGCCCCCGGAGGCCGCCCCCGACACCACGCGCACCGCCCTCCCCCGCGTCCTCACATAGGCCGTCACCGCGGGCACCGGCCCCAGACACCCGACGTCGATCGCCCCCGCCAGCAGCGACGCCATCACCTCCGGCCCCGCGCCGAACACCGCCCGCTCCACCCGCACCCCGCGCGCCGAGAGCGCCCGCTCGAAGCGCCCGCTGTGCAGCCCGATGAGCGACGGCGCGTGGGCCAGCGTGCCCATGCACCCGACGCGCAGCACCCTCGCGTCGGCCGGTCTGCGACACGCCCCCAGCACGCCCCCGACCGCGCCGGCCAGCAGCGCCCGACGGGTGATCCCCTCAGGCACGGTCGAGCCCCCAGGAGCGCCGCACCCTACGCTCCAGGCCCCCGAAGAGCAGGTGGTCGCTCGCCAGCCCGAGCGCCACGATCACCACCATCACCCCCAGCACCAGGGCCATGTCGTGAAGCTCCCGCCCGAGCTCCAGCACCTGCCCGAGGCCCCCGGAGATGAACAGCAGCTCGCCCGCGAGGAGCGACCGCCACGCGAAGGTCCACCCCAGCCGGGCGCCGCTTACGATGCCCGGTAAGGCCGCCGGCAGGATCACCCGCAGCCACAGCCTCGCCCCCTTCGCCCCCATGGTGCGCGCGGCGCGCACCAGCAGCGGGGGGATGGTGTTCACCGCGCTCTCCGTGGCGAGGGTGATGGAGAGCAGCGAGCCCAGCACCACCACCACCTGGATGGCCATCTCCCCCAGGCCGAACCACAGCAGCGCCAGCGGCAGCCAGCACACCGACGGGATCGCCTGCAGACCCAGCACCACCGCGCCGAGGGTGTCCTTCACCCAGCGCACCCGGGCGAGCGCCACGCCCAGCGCCACGCCCACCACCAGCGAGACCGAGTAGCCGACCGCCAGCCGGGCGAGGCTCCTGCCCACCGCCCTCGGCAGCAGCCCCGAGCGCACGTTGTCCCGCAGCGCCATCGCCACGTCGTCGGGACCCGGGAAGAGGAAGCGGTCCCCGGACCTAGATGCCACCGCCCAGATCGCGACCAGCAGCGCCAGGAAGCCCACCGCCCGCAGGCGTCCACGCGTCGTCGAGTTCTTCACGGATGACCTTCTCGATCTCGATCTTCAGCTCGCGCTCGATCACCGCGGCGAGCGTGGTCACGTCCTGGTCGTTGGCCTCCCTCGGCCTCGACAGCTTCACCGCCAGGTCGCGGGTGATGCGCCCCGGGCGCGTGCCCATCATCACCACCCGGTCGCCCAGCCTCGCCGCCTCGCGGACGTTGTGCGTGACGAACACCACGGTCTTCCGGGTCTCCAGCCAGATGCGCTCCAGCTCGCCGTGCAGCACGTCCCTGGTCTGCGCGTCGAGCGCCGCGAAGGGCTCGTCCATCAGGAGAATCGACGGCTCCCCCACCAGCGCGCGCGCCATCGCAGCCCGCTGCCGCATGCCCCCCGAGAGCTCGTGCGGGTGCGCGTCCCGAGAGCGCCAGAGGTGCACCATCTTCAGGTAGCGCTCCACCCTCCGGGCCCGCTCCGCCGCCGGGACCCCGGCCATCTCCAGCGGAAACTCCACGTTGCGCTGCACCGTCAGCCACGGAAACAGCGCGCTCTCCTGGAACATCACCGTGCGCTCCGGCCCGGGGCCCCGCACCGCCGCCCCGCGCACCGTCACCGCCCCGCTGGTCGGGCTCTCCAGGCCCGCGATGAGGTTGAGCAGCGTCGTCTTGCCGCAGCCCGACGGGCCGCAGAGGCACACGAACTGCCCCTCCCCGATCTCCAGGTCGACCGGCGCCAGCGCCAGGGCGGAGCCGGCGCCCCCCCAGGACTTCGTGACCCCTCGCAGCGCGATCAGCGGCTCCATCGAACTGGAAGTGCGTCTATCATAGCGACGCACCCCCAGACAACGTCACCCCCGCGGGTAGATGATCACGTTGTGGTACCGGGCCTCGACGCGCCCGGTGTTCTCGTAGGCGTGGGGCTCGTCGGCCTCGAAGAACACCGAGTCGCCCGCGTTGAGCTCCACCGCCTCGTCGCCCACGTGCAGCTTGAGCACGCCGGTGAGCACCGTCAGGCTCTCGCTGGTGCCCTTGGCGTGGGGCTCGCTGCGGGAGATGCCCCGCGCGGCCAGGCGCAGCTCGTAGCACTCCACCGACGGCGACGCGCCCGCCGGGGTGAGCGGCCGCGACTCGAGGCGCCCGTCCGCCGAGCGCAGCACCTGGGCGTCGCCGCGGCGCAGCACGCGCACGCGCTCGACCCGCTCCTCCCCCAGCAGCGACGCGAAGGGCACCCCCAGCCCCGCGGCGATCTTCCACAGGATGGCGATGGTCGGGTTGGTCTTGCAGGTCTCCACCTGAGAGAGGGTGGCGCGCGAGACGCCCGAGCGCGCGGCGAGCTCGTCGAGCGAGAGGTCGCGCTGCTTCCTGAGCACCCGGAGGTTGTCCGCCACGCGGCGCGTGAGCTCCGCCGCGCCGATGTCGTCGCCCTCCACCTCCGGGGCCTCGGCGTCGGTCGATGACGCCGCGCGAGGGGCCTTCGAGCGGGCGTTTGACTTCCTGGGAGTCTTCGACATATTGAATAGCCGTCCAGTATGAAGAACGTTGCAGGAACGGGTGACGGGCCACACTACACCCTGGCGGCGGGCGATAGCCACCGTCTGCGCGCGGTGGCTCGATGATCGTCCAGCCGCCGAGGCGGCGCGGGGTGACCGTCTGGTTCACGGGGCTGTCGGGGGCGGGCAAGAGCACGCTGGCCGAGGCGCTGGCCCCCCGGCTGGCGGCGCTGGGCCACCGGGTGGAGCTGCTCGACGGCGACGCGGTGCGCACGCACCTCTCCAAGGGCCTCGGGTTCTCCCGGGAAGACCGGGACACCAACGTGCGCCGCATCGGGTGGGTGGCGCAGCTCCTCACGCGCAACGGGGTCTTCGTGATCACGGCGGCGATCTCGCCCTACCGCGAGGCGCGCGACTGGTGCCGGGAGAGCATCCGGGACTTCGTGGAGGTGCACGTGAGCACCCCCCTGGAGGTCTGCGCGGCGCGCGACGTGAAGGGGCTCTACCAGCGCGCCCTCGCGGGGGAGATTCCCCACTTCACTGGAGTGAACGACCCGTACGAAGCACCGACGGACCCGGCGCTCACCCTCGACACGCAGCACCTCACCCTCGACGAGGGCGTCGAGCGGGTGCTGGGCGTCCTGCGGGCCCGCGGGTACCTGCCGGCGGCCGACGAGACGACCGAAGCCTCTTCCATTGGAGTGAAGTGATGACCCAGATGACCTCTCCGTACCTCCCGCGCTTCAGCGACCCGGGTGACATCGACGAGTTCGTGAGCACCCTCGGCCGCTTCGAGCGGGGCGAGCTCAGCGCCGAGGACTTCCGCCGCTACCGCCTCACCCGCGGGGTCTACGGCCAGCGGCAGACGGACGTGCAGATGCTGCGGGTGAAGATCCCTCAGGGCGTGCTCGCGCCCGCCTCGCTGGAGGCCCTGGCGGAGGTGGCGGAGCGCTTCGGCCACGGGCACGGCAACGTCACCACGCGGCAGAACGTGCAGTTCCACTTCGTGCAGATGGCCCACGTGGAGACGGCGATGCGGCGGCTCGACGAGGCCGGGCTCACCACCCGCGAGGCCTGCGGCAACACCGTGCGCACCGTCACCGCCGACCCGCTGGCGGGCGTCTGCAACCACGGCACCTTCGACGTGACGCCCTACGGCGAGGCCATCACCCGCTTCTTCCTCCGCAGCGCGTGGGCCAACTCGCTGCCGAGGAAGTTCAAGATCGCCCTGGGCTACGAGCCCGGCGACACGGCCATGGCGGGCATCCACGACATCGGGCTCATCGCCCGGGTGCGCGACGGCAAGCGGGGCTTCCTCATGCGCGTGGCGGGCGGCCTCTCGACCTCGCCCCAGGCTGCGATCGTGTTCCATGAGTTTCTCCCGGAGGAGCGGCTGCTGGACGCCTGCGAGGCGGTCAACCGGGTGTTCGACCGCACCGGCAACCGGGACAACAAGCACCGCGCCCGGCTGAAGTACGTGCTCCGCAAGATGGGCCATGGGCCCTTCCTGGCGGCGCTCCACGAGGAGTACGCCGCGGTGCTCGCCCGCGGAGGGACTCCCCTCGACCTCTCCGTCTCGACCGCCCCTCCGGCGCCGCCTCCTCCGGCGAGCACCGACGACGCGCCCTCCACCCGAGGCCCGGGCTACCTCCTCTGGCGCGGCGCCAACACCGTCGCGCAGGACCAGCCCGGCTACCACGCGGTGCTCATCCGCCTGGCGCTCGGGGCGGTGACCGCGACGCAGCTCCGCGCCCTCTCGAAGCTCGTCACCGACTTCGCCGACGGCTCGCTGCGCACCAGCATCGAGCAGAACCTGGTGCTGCGATGGGTTCCGACGCACCGCCTCCCGGCGCTCCACGCGGCGCTCGACGCCATCGGGCTCGCGAAGCCCGGGGCGCGCACCGTGGCGGACGTGACGACCTGCCCTGGCGCGGAGACCTGCAACCTGGCGGTGACGGCGTCGCGGCAGGTGGGGGCGGCGATCAGCGCCCGGCTGGAGAGCGACGTGGCGCTCCACGCCGCGGTGAAGACCGCGGCGGCGACGGTGATCAAGGTGTCGGGCTGCCCCAACAGCTGCGGCCAGCACCACATCGCGGACATCGGCTGGCACGGCGCGGCGCGCAAGGTCGGCGACCGCACGGCGCCGGTGTACCAGCTCCACCTTGGCGGCGGCTTCGACGAGAACGGTGCGCGCTTCGGCCGGCAGATCGTGAAGATCCCGGCGAGGAGGGTGGCCGAGGCGGTCGCCCGGCTGGTGCAGCTCTACGCCGACGAGAAGGCCGACGGTGAGACGGCCACGGCGTTCTACAAGCGGGTGACCGGCGCGCGGGTGCATGCGCTGCTCGACGACCTGGCGGACCTCGACTCCGACACGCCCGACGAGACCTTCCTCGACATCGGCGAGTCCATGGGCTTCCGCGTGGCCATCGGCGAAGGCGAGTGCGCGGCGTAGCCTGGAGGGGCTATCACTCGTCGTAGCGATGGACCTCGACGCGCTCAACCTCGACCTCGAAGCCCGCAGCGCGCGAGAGCGCCTGGCCTGGGCCGTGGAGACCTACGGAGACCGGCTGCTCTTCACCTCGTCCTTCGGGCCGGGCAGCGGGGTGCTGCTGCATCTATGGTCCGAGGTGGCCGACCGGCTGCCCGTGTACTTCATCGACACGGGCTTCCTCTTCGAGCAGACGCTGGCCTATCGAGAGACGCTCACCGCGAAGCTGGGGCTCCGGGTCGAGGTGCTCGAGCCCGCGCTGGAGAAGGGTCGCTTCCTGGAGCGATATGGGCTGACGCTCTACCGGGATGATCCCGACCGGTGCTGCGCTATCAACAAGGTCGAGCCCCTCCAGGCGGCGCTCCCTGGCAAGGAGGCGTGGGTGTCGGGTCTGCGGAGGGACCAGTCGAAGAGCCGCAGCGAGACGCCCATCGTGCTGGCCACCGACGGCCCGCTGAAGGTGCACCCCCTCGCCGACTGGAACGCCCGGGACGTCTATCGATACCTCGAGCTTCACCACGTGCCCGAGCACCCGCTCTTCGAGCAGGGTTATGTGTCCGTGGGCTGCGCGCCGTGCACCCGGGCCGTGATGCCTGGCGAGGACGAGCGCTCCGGCCGCTGGGCCGGGAGCGAGAAGACCGAGTGCGGGCTGCACACCTTCCTCAAGGCGAAGTAGCGGGATAGAGGGCTCACCTCGCCGCGCGCACCGCCGCGAGCACCTCGTCCGAGTGCCCGTCGACGCGCACGTTGGGGAAGACCCTCGCCACGCGGCCATCGCGGCCGATGACCACCGTCGTGCGCGCGGTGTAGCCCGAGCTCACCGGGACCCCGAAGGCCCCCGCGAGGCGACCGTCGGTGTCGGCGATGAGCCCGAAGGGCAGCCGGTGGTGCTGCGCGAAGCCCCGGTGCGCCTCCGCCGAGTCGGTGCTCACCCCCACGACGTCCGCCCCCGCCTCGCCGTACGCGCTGTACGCGTCTCGAAACGAGCACGCCTCTCGGGTGCACCCGGGCGTCTCGTCGCGCGGATAGAAGTACAGCACCAGCACCCTCGACCGGGCGCCGCCGTCGCTCTCCACCGCGCTCCCCTCGTGCGTGGTCGCCCTGAAGCGCGGGGCCGCCTCGCCCGCGGCGATCATCGCCTCTCTCGCCGGAGCGCTCACCGTCAGCGTCGCGGCAGCGGGCGCCTCCGTCGCGGCCGGAGGAGCAGCCGCCGCAGCCGTGGCCTGGCTCGCCACCACCGGCGCGGGCGGCGGAGGCGCCGACGAGCGCGAACATCCCAGTGCCATGACCATCCCCATCGCCGCCGCGGTTGCTCTCATGGCCAGTCAGATGCTGCCCGCGGCGCCCCGGACGCAAGGCCCCGTCGACCCACCCGACGCTTGACGCCACGGCCCCTCCCAAGTACCCGCCCATGCACGCGACGGCTGCCCGCGCGCCCGGTGAATGTCGCCGCGCCTGACGGGCAACCCACCGGCTCCCCCATCCATGTGCGGCCTCGCTGGCATCTTCCACTACGCTGACCCCGAACGCACCGTCGACCGCGCGGCGCTCACCCGCATGACCCGCGCGCTGGCGCACCGCGGCCCCGACGGCGAGGGCTTCCACGTCGACGGCCCCCTCGGCCTCGGCCACCGCCGGCTCGCCATCGTCGACCTCTCCCCCGCCGGCGCGCAGCCCATGCCCCTCGACGGCGGCGCCTTCGTCATCGCCTACAACGGCGAGCTCTACAACCACCAGCGCTTCCGCAAGGAGCTCGAGGCCCGCGGTGAGCGCTTCCGGGGGCACTCCGACACCGAGACCCTCCTTCGCTGGGTCGCCCGCAGCGGCCCCGACGTGCTCACCGACGCCGCGGGCATCTTCGCCTTCGCCCTCTACGACCGCGACAAGCGGCGGCTCACCCTCGCCCGCGACCCCATGGGGGTGAAGCAGCTCTACCTCCACGACGACGGCCACCGGGTGGTCTTCGCCAGCGAGATCAAGGCCCTGCTCGAGCACCCCGACGTCCCCCGGCGCCTCGACCCCGAGGCCCTCAACGAATATCTCCACTTCCACACTCCCCTCTTCGAGCGAACCTTCCTCGCCGACATCAAGCAGGTGCGCGCCGGGGAGTACGTGACCTTCACCGCCCACGGGCGCAGGGCGCGGCGCTACTGGGCCGTCGACGATTTCACCCCGCGAGGAGGCTCCCCCGAGAGCAACGTCGAGGCCCTGAGGGAGACCCTCCAGAGCGTCGTCGGCGAGCAGCTGATGAGCGACGTCCCGGTGGGGTCGTTCTTCTCCGGAGGCATCGACTCGACGGCGGTCGCCGCCTGCGCGGTGAAGGCGGGAGTGCGCCCGCGCTGCTTCGGGGTCCACTTCACCGGACAGGGCGTGATCGACGAGCGCCCCTACCAGGAGTCCGCCGCCAGGGCCCTCGGGCTCGACCTCGAGCTCATCACCCTCGACGGCAGCACCTTCCCCGAAGACATGTCCCGCCTGCTCTACATGCAGGATCAGCCCGTCATCGGACACGCGATGATCCCGATGGACGCGGTGGCGAAGCTCGCCTCGAGCCGGGTGAAGGTCTGCCTCGGGGGCCAGGCCGCCGACGAGGTCTTCGGCGGATACGCCCGCTACGCGCTCGCCCACCCGCTCAAGGTCGCGGCGCAGTTCGCCTCTCCCGCGAGGCTGATGGAGCGCCTCCAGGGGAGGCTGCGTCGCTCCGCCTCCGCCGCGGCGCCGGGAGCGCCCGCCGTGGGAGGCAACCTCTGGAAGCAGCTCTCCGAGCGGCGCACCCTCGACCGTATCGCCCGCAACCTCCGCAAGGGCCCCTCGGCCCTTCTCCGCTGGGACGAGCGCTATTTCGACAACTTCACCAAGGTGCCCGAGAGCGCCTGGGCTGGACTCCTGAGCGACCCCCGGGTGCTCTCCCGAGACCGCGCCCGTCAGGTCTTTCGAGACACCCTCGACGCCTCCCCCGCCACCGACCCCGCCGACAAGCTGATGCACTGGGATCAGCAGACCTACCTCACCGGCCTCTTCCAGCAGGATGACCGGATGAGCATGGGCCACTCGCTCGAATCCCGGGTGCCGATGGCCGACCCCAGGATGGTGCGCTTCGCCTTCCATTCGGGCTTCGATTTGAAGTTCCGCGAGGGGGCGTCCAAGTGGATACTCCGCCGCGCGGTGGCCGGCTCCATTCCCCAGGAGGTGCTGACCCGCCGCAAGGTGGGATTCGACACCCCCGCGGAGACCTGGATGCGCGGTAAACACAGGGACTTCGTCTTCGACACCCTCACCCGCCAGCGAGCCCGCGAGCGCGGCCTCTGGGACGCCCCCGGCATGGCCCGCTGGCTCGACAACACCAGCGACCCGCTGTGGTTCGACGTCACCTGGAAGGCGCTCTGCGTCGAGCTCTGGGCGACGCTCACCCTCGACGGCGGGTACACCCGATACAGCACCGCGGACGCCGCGGCCCCGACGGTGGGCTGAGGCGACCGATGGAGCGACTCCAGAGAGTGCGAGACCAGGTGGAGGAGCTTCGGGAGCTCGGCCTCTCGGGCACCGCCTTCCGCGCCGCGTGGGAGCTGCGACTGCGCACCGGGCTCGCTCGACGGAGCCCTGCGCTGCCACCCGATCCCGAGCCCTCCACCCGATGGCGGGAGCGCCTCCCCTGGGCGCCTCCAGGGCCGCTGGTCGTGACGATGGCCCCTCGGGTGTCGATTGAAGCCGTGGAGGCGCTTCGCGGCCACGCCCGCCACGCCGCCCGGGGGGTGATCCGCTGCTTCGGCCGCTGGGACGGCGAGTACGGACAACCCCTCGACTGGCACCGTAACCCCACCAACGGACAGCGCTGGAACCCCTCCGCCCACTGGTCCGAGGCCCTCCGCGACGGCGACCGGGTGGGCGACGTCAAGCTCACCTGGGAGGCCGCCCGCTTCCCCCAGGCCTTCCACCTCGCCCGCGCCGCCGCCTTCTCCCCGGTGGAGCGCGACGCCTTCTGGACCGCCTTCTCCTCGCAGGTGCGCGGCTTCCTTGGAGACAATCCCTACCCACTGGGGGTCCACTGGTTCTCCAACCAGGAGGCCACCATCCGGCTCAACGCGTGGCTCTTCGCGCTCTCGACCTTCGCGGGTCTCGGCGTCGACACCGCCTCGCTCTGCGAGGAGGTCTCTCGCTACGCCGCCGCGGTGGGCCACCACACCGAGCACGAGATCGCCTACGCCGAGCGCGCGGTCTACAACAACCACCTCATCGCCGAGGCCCTCGGTCTCTTCCTGGTGGCGTGGATGCGCCCCGACCGACCGGAGTCCCGCCGATGGCGCCGCCGCGGCCTCTCGCTGCTCGACGAGCAGGCCACCCGCCAGGTCTACCCCGACGGCGGGTACATCAACCTCTCCCACAACTACCACCGGGTCATCGCACAGGACTACCTCCTCGCCTGGCGCCTTCTGCGCGCCGACGGCTATTCCGACATGCCCTCGTCCTGGCGTCGGGCGCTCACTACTTCATTGGACTTCCTCGTCGCCCACCAGAACCCCTCGGACGGCCGCCTCCCCAACCAGGGAGCCAACGACGGATCGCTCCCCCGGGTGCTCTCCACCTGCGACTTCTCGGACTTCCGCCCCACCCTCCAGGCCCTCTCCCTCGGCCTCCGCGGAGAGCGCCTCTACCCCGCGGGCCCCTGGGATGAAGAGTCCGCCTGGCTGCTGGGGCCCGACGCCCTCGAAGCCCCCTTGCGAGAGCCCTCCCGCCGCTCGGTCGCCTTCCGCCACACCGGCTACTCGGTGCTGCGCTCCGGCGACGATCAGGGCACCTTCGCGGCCCTGCGCTGCGGCTCGGTGCTCGACCGCTTCGGCCAGATCGACATGCTCCACCTCGACGCCTGGTGGCGCGGAGAGAACGTCCTCGTCGACGGCGGAACCTATCTCTACAACGATCAGCCACAGTGGCACGACCACTTCATGCGCACCGAGAGCCACAACACGGTGACGGTCGACGGTCGCGACCAGATGCTCCACTTCCGTCGATTCAAGTTCCTGTACCCGACGAAGTCGAGGCTGGAGCGCTTCGAGTCGACGCCCGGTTACACCCACGCCGTCGGCGAGCACAGCGGCTACGCCCGCCACGAGGGAGGCTGCATCCACCACCGCAGCGTGCGCTTGTTCGAGGACGGGACCACGGTGGTCATCGACCGCATCACCGGCACTGGGGAGCACTCCGCGCGCCTCCACTGGCTGGGCGGACCGTATCCCCACACCGGCGATCCCGCGCGAGGTGCGATGACGCTGCACACCCCGAAGGGCGATTACGGGGTCGCGGTGTTCGACCGCGCCGGAGCGCCCCTCGCGGGCACAGTGGTGCGGGGACAGAGCGACCCACCACGAGGGTGGATGTCACGATACTACGGAGAGAGGGAGGACGTCCCCTCGCTGGCCGTCGAGCAGCGGGCGAAGTGTCCCGTGGAGTTCGTGACCGTCCTGGGAGAGGGGCCGATGGAGGTCACCGTCGAGGGCGGCCGATGGACGGTGCGCACCCCGAAGTCGACACAGAGCTTCGACTGGCAAGAGGCGATCGAGCCTGTATGAAGGCCGACCCTCCGACGGTGATGCGAACTGCTCGGTTGACGCCAAGGCTTCGCGCGTCATCGCTCATTCGCGTCGTGGATGGTGCCCCCTTCCCCGCTGCCGCGCGCCCTACCCCCGCGGGGCGGGGGCAGGGCTGGAAATGCTGTCAAATTCGCGATCGCGTTGCAGGCGTCGGAGCCCTGCCCCCGCCCCGCGGGGGTAGGGCGCGCGGCAGCGGGGAAGGGGGCACCATCCACGACGCGAATGAGCCCAACCCCAGCGTCCAACGAGCGACTTGCACCTCCCCCTGAATGGTTGTCATGAAGATCCTCGTCATCCATCAATACTATCTGATGCCCGGCTCTCCCGGCGGCTCTCGCTTCAACGAGTTCGCCCGGCTCTGGGCCGCCGCGGGCCACGAGGTCACCGTCGTCGCGGGCAACCTCGACTACGCCACCGGAGCCGTCCCCGAGCGCTATCACGGCCATTGGATCACCCGTGAGAAGGACGGCGACGTCACCGTGCTCCGGTGTCACGTCCCTCGCACGTACAACAAGTCCTACGCGGGTCGCATGGCGGCCTTCTTCGGCTTCACGCTCTCCTCCACGCACGCCGCCATGACCGTCGCCCGCCCCGACGTGGTGATCGCCACCTCGCCGCCGCTGGTGGCCATGGCCCCAGGCGTCATCGCTGCGAAGGCCCGCTGGAAGGGCGTCCCGTGGGTCTTCGAGATCCGCGACCTGTGGCCCGAGAGCGCCATCACCACCGGGGTCTTGAAGGAGGGCGCCGCCCTCACCCGGGTGCTCTACGCGATGGAGCGCGCGGCCTGCCTCATGGCCGACAAGATCAACGTGCTCACTCCCGCCTTCCGTGACGACCTCATCAAGCGAGGCCTCGCCCCCGCCGACAAGATCGTCTTCGTCCCCAACGGCGCCGACGTGGAGCTGTTCACCCCGGGACCTCGGGACAACGACGCTCGCCGCGAGTTCGGCTGGGGCGACCGCTTCGTGGTGATGTACGCCGGGGCGCACGGGCGGGCCAACGCGGTGGGGCAGTTCCTCGACGCCGCCGAGCGGCTGCGCGACCGGCCGGACATCCTCCTGGCGAGCGTCGGCGACGGCCCCGAGCGCCCCGCCCTGGAGGCCGAGGCGAAGCGCCGCGGACTGGACAACGTGCGCTTCCACGGAGCGCAGCCCAAGTCGCGCATGCCCGAGATCGTGCGGGCCTGCGACGTGGGAGCGGCCATCCTTCAAGACAACCCCACCTTCAAGACGGTCTATCCCAACAAGGTCTTCGACTACATGGCGACCGAGCGCCCCACGCTGCTGGCCATCGACGGCGTGGCGCGAAAGCTGGTGTGCGACGAGGCGCAGGCCGGGGTGTTCGCGAAGCCCGAGAACGCCCAGAGCCTCGCCGACGCGATACGAGCCATGGCCGACGACCCGGCGGGCTGCGCCGCCATGGGCGCCCGCGGCCGGCAGTGGGTGCTGGCCAACGCGACGCGCGACTCGCTGGCGAAGCGCTATCTCGATATCCTCCAAGGGATGGTGCGCTGAGGAGAGAGGGCGCCGTGACATTCCCTGGTCAGTCGTTGCGTTGACTTCCGCCACGAAACCGCTAAGTCGCTCCCCCTCCCCAATCACTCCACCGATCCCACTCTCCACGCGGACCAGACACCCGATGAAGACCCCTCGACTGCTCAGCGTCCTCGCCCTGCTCTCCATGGGCGCCTGCGGCTCCCCCCGCGGCAACATCGGCAACCCCATCGACTCCGACGCCTCCACCGCGACCGACAGCCCCGTCGCGACCGACAGCGCCGTCGCGACCGACAGCCCCGTCGCGGTCGACAGCCCCGTCGCGGTCGACGTCCCCGTCGCGGTGGATGTCCCCACGTCCATCGACGTCCCCGCTCCGCCCATCGACGTCCCCAGCGCGCGCTGCGGAGACGGCACCTGCGACGAGGGCGAGTCCTGCGCGAGCTGCCGCGCCGACTGCGCCTCGACCTGCCCGCCTCCTCCGATGGACGTCCCCATGGCCCGCTGCGGCGACGGCACCTGCAACGAGGGAGAGACCTGCACCAGCTGCCGCGCCGACTGCGCCTCGACCTGCCCTCCGCCCCCGGTGGATGTCCCCCCCGCCCCCCGCTGCGGCGACGAGACCTGCAACGGCACCGAGAACTGCACCACCTGCGAGCGCGACTGCGGCCGGTGCACGAGCACCGGCCTGCTCACCGACCCCTGCGCGGCGGGCGTCACCCAGGGCCCCGACCGCAACTGCGGCTGGCGCACCGGCGTCACCCTCTCCTGCTCCCCGGGCCGCGCCACCATGGTCGGATGCAGCGGCGCCACCGGCACCGGATCGCTCTGCCAGCCCTCCTACGGCGCCTGCACCGGCGACCCCGTGATGCGCGTCTGCCCCGACTCCATGCCCTGCTCCGCCGCCATGGCGCTGCGGCCCTCCGCGGGCAGCTTCGACGACCAGTGCGGCACCTGCCCGTCGGCCTACGTCACCTGCCCCGCGTCGGGACAGATCCACGTGCTCACCGGCGACTTCGACAGCAATCAGGTCACGCAGCGCGGCACCTGCACCCCCGCGGCGCGATGATCCAGTCCGGCTGGCGATTCCTGGTCAAGACCGCCATCGACCGCGCCGCGGGCCTCGCAGGCCTGGTGGTCGCAGCCCCGGTGCTCGCGGGCGCCGCGGTCGCGGTGCGAGCCACCATGGGCTCCCCGGTGCTCTTCCGGCAGAAGCGCCCCGGCAAGGGCGAGCGCGTCTTCGAGATCGTGAAGTTTCGCACCATGCGAGAGGCCACCGACCCCGAGGGCCGACCCCTCTCGGACGCCGAACGCATCACCCCCGTCGGGCGCTGGCTGCGCGCCACCAGCGTCGACGAGCTCCCGCAGCTCTGGAACGTCCTGCGCGGCGACCTCTCCCTCGTGGGCCCCCGGCCCCTGCTGGTGCGTTACCTGCCAAGGTATTCCCCCGAGCAGCGGCGCCGGCACGAGGTGATGCCTGGCATCACCGGGTGGGCGCAGATCCACGGGCGCAACGCGATCTCCTGGGAGGAGAAGTTCGCGCTCGACGTCTGGTACGTCGAACACTGGTCGCTGGCCCTCGACGCGCGCATCCTGATCGAGACCGTCGGGCGGGTTCTGAAGCGCGATGGGGTGTCGAGCGAGGGCCACGCCACGATGCCCGAGTTCGAGGGAGCGCCCGCCGGGACTTGAACGCGGCCCCGGATTGGGACATCCAACCGGCGCCGCCCCCGTCGGAGCGACGGTTGGAGAACAGTGTGAGCAAGCGCGTATATCTGTCGGTTCCGCACATGGGCGAGAGCGAGCTCCGGTATGTCACCGAGGCGTTCACGTCCAACTGGCTCTCGACCGTGGGCCCCAACCTCGACGCCTTCGAGGCGAGCTTCTCCGAGCGGGTGGGCCTCCCCTCGGTGGCCCTCGCCAGCGGCACCGCGGGCATGCACCTGGGGCTGCGGCTCCTCGGGGTGGGCCCCGGCGACGAGGTGATCTGCCCCTCGCTCACCTTCATCGCGACCATCAACCCGGCCCTCTACCTGGGCGCCCGCCCGGTGTTCATCGACTCCGAGCGCGCCAGCTGGAACCTCGATCCCAACGTGCTCGAAGACCTGCTGCGCCGCCGCTCGGCCGCGGGCAAGGTGCCGAAGGCCCTGGTGGTGGTGCACCTCTACGGCCAGAGCGCGGACATGGACCCGATCATGGCGATCTGCGATCGCTACGGGGTGGCGGTGATCGAAGACGCCGCCGAGGCCGTGGGCACCACCTACAAGGGACGCCCCGCGGGCACCATCGCCCCGGTGGGCGTCTACTCCTTCAACGGCAACAAGATCATCACCACCACCGGCGGCGGCATGCTGGTGGCGCACGACCCCGAGTGGGTGCGGCGCGCCCGCTTCTGGTCGCAGCAGGCCCGCGACCCCGGCGTGGCCTATGAGCACACCCAGGTCGGGTACAACTACCGGATGTCCAACGTGCTCGCGGGCATCGGCCGGGGACAGCTCGAGGTGCTCGACCGCCGCGTCGCCCGCCGCCGCGAGGTGGCCTTCCTGTACCGCGACGCCTTCGCCGAGCTGGGCGGGCTCACCCTCATGCCGCAGTGCGAGTACGGCCTCCACACCAACTGGCTGAGCGCCTTCCAGGTCGACGCCGAGGCGCTCGGGGTCGACCGCGACGGGCTCATCCGGGCGCTCGAGGCGGAGAACATCGAGAGCCGCCCGGTGTGGAAGCCCATGCACATGCAACCCCTCTTCGAGGGAGCCGAGCGGCTGGGCGGCGAGGTGGCCGCCGACCTCTTCCAGCACGGCATCTGCCTGCCGAGCTCGACCAACCTGTCCGATGAAGACCTCCAGCGCGTGATCGTCACGGTGCGACGCGCCGCGCGACGCGAACGGTGACCCGATGAAGCCCGAGCCCTCTCCACCCGACCTGAAGGTTCCGCGCCTGGTGATGAGCTACCGCCGCCCGGTGGTGGTGCTCGCGCACCTCGTGCTCTGGACCCTCTCGTTCTACGGCGCGTTCTTCCTCCGCTTCGACGGCCGCATCCCCGACTACTACCTCCGGCTCATCCCCTACTGGCTCCTCCCGCTGCTGCTGCTGCGGGCCATCGTGCACGCCAACCTCGGGCTCTTCCACGGCCTCTGGCGCTACACGGGCATGCGCGACCTGCTCACGCTCATCCAGGGCGCGGCCATCTCCAGCGCCATCTTCGTCCTCTACGCCATCTTCATCGGCCCGCAGTGGCTCCCTCGCTCGGTCTTCGTCATCGACTGGCTGCTCGCCCTCATGGCCGTCGGCGGGATGCGCCTCGCCATCCGGGCGACGCGAGAGACCCTGCGCACCAACGCCCTCGACCCCGCCATGACCCGCAAGAAGATCCTGGTGGTCGGCGCCGGAGACGCGGGCGAGATGCTGGTGCGGGAGATCCACAAGACGCACTCGGCGCAGTTCGACGTGGTGGGCTTCGTCGACGACAGCCCCTCCAAGCAGCGGGAGCGCATCCACGGGGTGACCGTGCTCGGCCCCATCGCCCGCGTCGCCGACCTGGTGCGCGCCCACGGCGTCGACGAGGTCGTGGTGGCCATCCCCTCCGCCAAGGGGAAGGACATGCGCCAGATCCTCGACCTCTGCCAGGCGAGCGGCGCCAGCATCCGCACCATCCCCGGGATGGGCTCGCTCATCGACGGCAAGGTCACCATCAACCAGATCCGCCCGGTGAAGATCGAAGACCTCCTCGGGCGAGAGCCGGTGACGCTCGACACCGAGGAGATCTCCCGCTGCATCAACGGCGCGGTGGTGATGATCACCGGCGCGGGCGGCTCCATCGGCTCGGAGCTGTGCCGGCAGGTGTGCCAGTTCGGCCCCGCCCGGCTGGTGCTCATCGAGCAGGCGGAGACCAGCTTGTTCCATATCCACCGCGAGCTGAGGGAGAGCTTCCCCGACGTGGTGGTGGTGCCGCGCATCGCGGACATCTGCGACAGCCGTCGCATGGCCGCGGTGTTCACCAAGTACAAGCCCGCGGTGGTCTTCCACGCCGCCGCGCACAAGCACGTCCCGATGATGGAGTGGAACGCCGGCGAGTCGATCAAGAACAACGTCTTCGGCACGCGCAAGCTGGCCGACCTCGCGGTCGCCCACGGCGTGCAGCAGTTCGTGATGATCTCTACCGACAAGGCCGTGAACCCCACCTCCATCATGGGGGTGTCCAAGCGCGTCGCGGAGATCTACTGCCAGGCGCTCTCTCAGCGCTCCCACACCAAGTTCATCACGGTGCGCTTCGGCAACGTGCTCGGCAGCGCCGGGTCGGTGGTGCCGATCTTCCAGGAGCAGATCCTGAAGGGCGGCCCGGTGCTGGTGACGCACCCGGAGATGAAGCGGTACTTCATGACCATCCCCGAGGCCTCGCAGCTCGTGATGCAGGCCGGGGCGATGGGCCGCGGGGGTGAGATCTTCGTGCTCGACATGGGCGAGCCGGTGAAGATCGTCGACCTCGCGCGCGACCTCATCCGCCTGTCGGGCCTGAAGCCCGGCGAGGACGTGGAGATCCAGTTCACGGGCATCCGCCCTGGCGAGAAGCTCTTCGAGGAGCTGGCCACGGACGAGGAGCACGCCGACAAGACCAAGCACCCCAAGATCTTCGTCGGCCGCTTTCGCCCCAACGACTGGGACGAGCTGCTGGTGAAGATGGACGAGCTCAAGGCCTGCACCGACGGCGCCGACGACGCCACGGTGCGCCAGCGCTTCACCTCGCTGGTGCCCGAGTACAAGCCCATGCTGCTGCCCGGCCAGGGCACCATCCCGCCGAGCGCGGGCATCCGGGCGATGCCACCGGAGAAGCCCGCGGAGCCCGACGCCAGCGTCGGGAAGGTGCTGGAATTCAAGCGCTGAGGGCCGCTGTCCTGCTCGGCCTCTGGGGCTGCGCCAGCTCCCCCCGCGAGGCCGTGCAGCAGGCGGCGCAGCTCCGGCTGCCGGTGTACCTGGCGGGTCGACCGCCCGCGGGGATGAGGGTGATCGCGCCGCTGAGGGCGTCGGCGAGGGGGCCCGGGGCGCACCTCGACGCGCTGCTCGCGGAGCTCGACCAGCGGGCCCTGGCGCTGCGCGCCGAGGCGGTGGCGGTGAGGTCCATCCGGGTGGGCGGCGAGGCGACGGAGACGGAGGTGCCGAGGCCGTGCTCGGCGGACATGTCGATGCTCGCCGGGCCGCAGCCGCGCTGCGTGGAGACCCTCACCGGGACCACGCTGGAGATGACCATCGAGGCCGACGCGCTGCGTAGCGGGGACGGCCGCGCCGGCTGGGTGGCCCCAGCCCCGCTGCCGGATGACGCCGGGGTGTCCGATGGGGGGTAGAGCCCTCCTCCTCGCGCTCTCCCTGGTCGGCTGCGCCCACGGGGAGCTGCGGGTCGCCCGGCTCTCGGGCGTCGCCCCCTCCGCGCCGAGCGCGCGGGTGCGGGTCATCCGTCGGCAGCAGGACCTCCCCCGCGGCCAGGAGATCGCCTTCATCGAGCTCACCGGCGACGACGGCGACCTGGAGCTCACCGAGATGGTGGCGACGCTGCGGGAGACCGGGCGCGAGCTGGGCGCGAGCGTGGTGGCGATGGTGCGCGTCGACCGGGTGGCCGGTGCGGTGAGGGTCATCGCCGTGGCGATACGGCGATGACGGATATCCCCTATCGAATGAAGATGCTGCTCCCCCGCACCCGGAAGGGCACCTCGATGGAGCCGCCGGTCACGGTCACCGGGCTCCCTCCGAGGGCGTCTCGCAGCACGGTGCCGTCGGTCAGGCCGAGCTCCGCGGGCAGGCTCACCCGCACCGGGCGCGCGGTGGTGCCGCGGTTGAGGGCCACGATGGCCACGTCGGCGCCGGTCCCCCGGGCGTAGACGTAGCCGTCGCCGTCGGTGTGCAGCGAGCGACGGGCGCCGCGCTGCAGGCCACGGTGCGATCCCCGCAGCCGGCCCACCGCGCGCACGTGATCGAGCAGCCGCTGCTCCCGGGCGTTGAGCTCCGCGCCGAAGCGCATCGGGCGGCGGTTGTCGGGATCGGCCGCCCCGGGCATCCCCACTTCATCCCCGTAATAGATGAGCGGAACGCCCCGCTGGGTGAGCGTGAAGGTGAAGGCCAGGGCGAGGCGCTCATAGGGCACATCGCTGTCGGGCCGCGGCGGGGGGTTGTTGTACCCGAGCTCGCGGGTGTCGCCGACGAGCTGCCCCGCGGCCTCGGAGAGGAAGCGCTCGACGTCGTGGTTGCCCAGGAAGGGCGACATCGGGAAGTCGCCATAGGCGCGCTCGCTGCGCTGCACGGCGCTCTCCAGGTCGCCCATGCTGCCGCCGTTGTGGGCAAAGGCCCCTCGGATGGACCAGAACAGCGGGAAGTCGAACTGCGCGTGCAGGGCGTTTCTCCCCACGTAGCGCCGCACCAGGTCATAACCGTCGCCGCCGGTGAAGGTCTCGCCCACGGTGTACGAGCGGGCGTTGCCCGTCTCCCAGGCGTTGAGCCGGGCGCGCAGGTTGCTCGTGGCGAGGAAGTTCATGTGCTTCACGGCGTCGACCCGGAAGCCGTCGGCGCTGGTCTCGTCGAGCCACCACATGGCGTCGTCCAGCATCTGGTCGGCGACGCCCATATGGGTCCAGTTGACGTCCGGGAGGTAGTTGGTGAACCAGCAGTCCAGCGGCCGGTCGTCCCAGCTGCACATCGGCCCGCCGCACACGCAGCTCCCGTCTCCATTGAACCAGCCGTCCCGCTGGTGCATCTGGAAATACGGGTGCTCGCGGTGGAGCTGGTTGTTCACCATGTCATAGAGCACCCTGATCCCGTGGCGGTGGGCCTCTTCGTTGAGCGCCCTCAGCTCGTCGAGCGATCCCCAGTGGGAGTCCGTGTCCCTGGGCTGGTTGGGCCAGTACCCGTGATAGCCCGCATATCCCCGGCCGTCGCCACCGCGGCCCGAGTTGTGGGTATTGCTGTTGACCGGTGAGAGCCAGAGCGCCTTCACGCCGAGCTGGTCGAAGTACCCGTCGCGCAGCGCGGCGATGACCCCGGCGAAGTCGCCGCCGTTCCAGTCGGCGATGGGGGCGATGCCGCCCACCCGGCCGTCGTTGAGGGGGTTGCCGTTGCGGAAGCGGTCGGTGAACACGAAGTAGAGCGGCCCGTCGCCCCACGCGTAGGGCGTCTCCTCGACCCACATCGGGACGATGAGCTGCTGCGCCCGGCGGCCTCCCGCGGTGCTGGCGTCGACCCGGAGGGTGTAGCGGGTGCGGGCGAGGCCTCGGGCGCGCACCCGGATGAGCCCCGAGGCGCGGTCGAAGGTCACCGCCCCGGCCGGGAGCGAGCCCGGGGAGAGGGTGACCCTCACGCTGGCCGGGTCGGCCCCTCGCCCTTCGGCGCCGTCGGTGTAGCGGACGTCGAGCTCCAGGGTTCCGTCGGCGGTCGCGCTGTTACGCACCGAGGTAAGCAGCGGGAGGTTGCAGTCGGGGACGATCAGCCGGGAGTTCTCGATGCCGCCCACGTACTTGAGGGTGATGTTCTCCGGGTCGACGATGTACTGGTCGCCGTCGACGACGAACTTGTACCCATAGTCTCCCGGCGGGATGTCGAGCTCGGCGCGGAAGATCCCGGTGCTGCCCACCGGGGCGAGGGGGTTGGCGGTGGTGGAGAAGCGGTTCCACTCGCCCGCGACGGAGACCGAGCGCGCGGGGCGACCGAGGTTGAGCGAGAAGCTCGTTCGGCAGCTGCGCACCACCGCGCCGCCGTCGAGGACCATCACCGGCACGTCCGCCGCCGGGGCGTCCATCACGCTGACAGGGCGATCGTCGGAGGCCGCGGCGTCGGAGTCCGGGGCGTCGAAGGGGCCGCCGAGGTCCGTGGTGCCCCCGGTGTCGGCGCCCGCTGCGGTGTCGGCGCTCCCCCCCGCGTCGGCGTTGGGCGCGGCGTCGGCGGCGGGCGCGGAGTCGTCGGCGCAGCCGGCGAGCGCGAGCCCTAGGAGGGAGATCAGTCCGTAGGTTCGGGCCATAGGGATCGGAATGAACCACACCCCCGGGAGGCGCGGTCAAGCGGCGGCTGCGAGGCGCCGAGCGGGCGTCAACTCGCGCTGGACAAGCGCCGGGCTTTGAACGACGAATCGCGCAGCCCAATGGACTGGATCTCCGACCCGAAGGCCTGGATCGGCCTGCTGACCCTGACGATCCTCGAGATCGTCCTCGGCATCGACAACATCGTCTTCATCTCCATCGTGGCGGGCAAGCTGCCCCCGGCGCAGCAGCGGCCCGCCTGGCGCTGGGGCCTCATCCTGGCGCTCATCCCCCGGATGATCCTGCTGCTCTTCCTGGGCGTGCTGCTGCGCATGACGCACCCGCTCTTCACGGTCTTCGGAGCGGCCACCGAGCACAACCCCTGGGCCATCTCGGGCAAGGACCTGATCCTGATCGTCGGCGGGCTCTTCCTGGTCTTCAAGGCCACCCGGGAGATCCACGGCAAGCTCGAGGGCGAGAGCGAGGAGGTGCAGGCCCGCGGCAAGGACCAGTTCGGCGCCGTCCTCGTCCAGATCATGATGCTCAACCTGGTGTTCAGCATCGACTCGGTGGTGACCGCCATCGGCATGGTCGACAAGATCCCCATCATGGCGGGCGCGGTGATCATCTCGACCTTCGCGATGATCGCGGTGGCCCAGCCCGTCGGCGACTTCGTCGAGAAGCACCCGACGGTGAAGATGCTGGCCCTCTCCTTCCTGGTGCTCATCGGCGCCAACCTCCTGGCCGAGGGCTTCGGGCAGCACATCCCCAAGGGCTACACCTACTTCGCCATGGCCTTCTCGGTGGGCGTCGAGATGATCAACCTCCGCCTCCGCAAGGCCACCACCACCGCTCCGGTGAAGCTCCACGAGCCCCACCTCCAGGTGCCCTCCTCCCCCGCCGAGGCATTGACTCCTCCTCCATCCAGCCCATCGGCCTAGGCCCATGCTCCTGGTCATCGATGTAGGAAACACCAACACCGTCCTCGGCGTGTACGAAGGCAGCCGGCTGCTCCACCACTTCCGGGTGGAGTCCGCCCGGGGGCGCACCTCGGACGAGTTCACGGTCACCATCCGCGCGCTGCTCGAGCACCGCGGCATCGACCCGCAGGCCATCTCCGCGAGCGCCCTCGCCTGCGTGGTGCCCTCCCTCGCGGAGACCTTCACCCGCGTGGTGCGCACGGCCTTCAACCACGAGCCCATGGTGGTGGGTCCTGGCGTCAAGACGGGCATGCCCATCCTCTACGAGCAGCCCCGCGAGGTGGGCGCCGACCGCATCGTCAACGCCGTCGCGGCCTACGAGCGCGAGCGCTGCGGGCTCATCGTGGTGGACTTCGGCACCGCGACCACCTTCGACGTGGTGAGCCCGAAGGGGGAGTACCTCGGCGGGGTGATCGCCCCGGGGGTGCAGATCGCCGCGGACGCCCTGTTCACCCGCGCGGCCAAGCTGCCCAGGGTGGAGCTCACGATGCCCTCCAGGGTGCTGGGTCGCAACACGCAGCACGCCATGCAGGCGGGCATCCTCTTCGGATATGTGGGCCTGGTCGACGGGCTGGTGGAGCGCATCCGCGGAGAGATGGGCTTCCCCTGCAAGGTGATCGCGACCGGCGGCCTCGCGCGCACCATCGCGCCGGAGTCGAAGTCCATTGAAGAGGTCGACGATTTCCTCACCCTCGACGGCCTCCGCATCTTGTGGGAACGCAACGCTCCATAGCCCGCCTCGCCCTGCTCGCCGCGGTGATGCTGGCGGCGATGGGCCTCTCCCTGAACATCGGGGCGGCGCACCCGTCGTTCGCCCGCGCCTGGAGCGACCCCGGCAGCTATGACCGCGCGCTGCTGGGCGCGAGGCTCTGCCGGGTGCTGCTCGGGGCCATCGCGGGCGCCTCGCTGGCGGCCGTGGGCGCTGGCTTCCAGGGGCTGTTTCGCAACCCCCTGGGAGACCCCTACGCGCTGGGGGTGTCGGGAGGCGCGGCGCTGGGCGCGACCGTCGCGGTGCTGGCGGGCTTCGGTCTTGCGGTGGTCCCGGCGGCGGCCTTCGCAGGGGCGGTCGGCTCGACCGCGGTGGTGCTGCTGACGGCGCGCGCGAGCGGCAGGCTGGGCGCCGAGGGGCTGCTGCTGGCGGGGATGGTGTCCAACGCGGTGACCAACGCGGGCCTCGCGCTGCTCCGCTCCTCGGTGCAGAACGCCCGCACCCAGGAGACCCTGACCATCCTCCTCGGAACCATCTCCGAAGAGCCCGCCGAGCGGGTCGCCCGGGTGGCGGTGACCGCGGGCATCGGGGTGCTGGTGCTCTGGGGTCACTCCAAGGCCCTCAACCTCCTGGCCCTGGGCGATGATGGCGCGGCGAGCCTCGGGCTCTCGGTGCGCCGGGCCGAGCGGGCGGTCTTCCTCGCGAGCTCGCTGGCCGTGGCCTCGGTGGTGAGCGTCTGCGGGCTGATCCCCTTCGTGGGATTGATCGTCCCCAACTACGCGCGATCGTGGGTGGGGGGCGATCATCGGGTGTTGATCCCGGCCTGCGCCCTGGGCGGGGCGACCCTGCTGGTGCTGGCCGACGCGGTGGCGAGGGGCCTGTTTCTCGTGCTCCACACCGAGCCTCCGGTGGGGGCGATCACGGCGCTGGTGGGCGGGCCCTTCTTCCTGCTGCTGCTGAAGAAGGCGAGGGTCGAGGGATGATCCCATCGAGCTGGAGGGAGGCCCTCGGAGACGCGGTGCTGCCCGCGGTGCTGGTCGACCTCGACGCCTTCGACCGCAACGTGCGCCACATCGCCGACACCGTGCGCTCGGCGGGCGCTCGGGTGTCCATCCGACCGGCGACCAAGTCGGTGCGCGTCCCGGCGCTGCTCCGTCGCATCGCGGCGGCCGACGCCATCTACCAGGGCTGGATGACCTACTCCGCCCGGGAGACCCTCGCGCTCTGGCAGGACGGCCTCGACGACTTCCTGGTGGCCTATCCCACGGTGCAGCCGGGCGACCTCGCGGCGCTGCGCGCGGTGCACGAGGGCGGAGGCCGCGTGGCGCTGGTGGTCGACTCCGCGGAGGGTCTGCGCGCCGCGTCGAGGGCGATGTCGGGGGTCTCGGCGCCCTTCCGGCTGGTGGCCGATGTGGACATGTCGCTACGGGCGCTCGGGGGCCGTGTGCACCTCGGGGTGCGACGGAGCCCGCTTCGGAGCGTGGACGAGGTGCGGCGCTTCTTCGCGCTGGCCGGCGGGATGTCCGATGTGACGATGGCGGGGTGGATGGGCTACGACGCCCAGCTCGCGGGCTTGCAGGACGCGTCGCCCTTCCAGGGGGCCATGAACCTCGCGGCGAGGGCCGTGCGCGCGGCCTCACGGAGGAGCGTTCGGGCGAAGCGAGAGGCGCTCTCCGAGGCGCTCTCCCGGGACGGATATCGGGTGGAGATCGCCAACGGGGGAGGATCGGGCTCCATCGACCACGCCCCCAGGGAGCCCTGGCTGACGGAGGTGACCGCGGGCTCCGGCTTCATGGGACCTCACCTCTTCGATTACTTCTCCAATGTGCGATTCGAGCCGGCGTTCTTCGTGGCCTTGCAGGTCGTGCGCTCGAGCGATGTCGGTTATGTGACCTGCCAGGGCGGGGGCTATGTGGCCTCTGGGGCGCCGGGCTGGGACAAGGCGCCGAGGCCGTGGTGGCCCGCCGGGGCGAAGCTGCTCCCTACCGAGGGGGCGGGCGAGGTGCAGACGCCGCTGCGTGTGGGGAGGGACGCGCAGGTGCAGATCGGCGACGCGGTGCTGCTGCGCCACGCCAAGGGCGGTGAGCTGGCCGAGCGCTTTACCGACTATGTATTGATGCAAGGTGGAAGGCCCGCCGGACGCACGGAGACCTACCGGGGTCGCGGGTGGTGCTTCGGGTGATGGCCCCTCCTCCCCTCCGGACCTTCCCTTGACACCCCCGGGAGCGGCGGGCATAGACCCGCCCACAAGCAGCCATGACCCTCGTGTCACCACCGGTCGCTGCGACGTCCGACGGCCCACTGTCCATGACAGCCTCGCTACCCCCCGTGGCCCTTCGCGACCTCGTCGCCCTCACCAAGCCTCGCCTCGCCTCGCTGGTGCTCTTCACCACCGCGGGCGGCGCGTGGCTCGCCGGCGCCTCGCTCACCTGGCCGGTCACCCTCTACGCCCTGCTCGGCACCACCCTCGCCGTCGCCGGAGCCCACTCGCTCAACTGCTACATGGAGCGCGACCTCGACGCGCTCATGCACCGCACCCGCAACCGCCCGCTCCCCGCGGGGCGCGTCGCGCCGAAGCTGGCGCTCGCCCAGGGCCTCACCTTCGCGGCGCTCGCGCTGCCCATCCTGGCGCTCGGCACCAACCTGCTCACCGCGGCCCTCGGGCTGCTCGCCCTGGTGAGCTACGTGGTGGTCTACACCCCGATGAAGACCCGCAGCGCGTGGGCCCTCGGGGTCGGCGCGCTCCCCGGCGCCCTGCCGCCGCTCATGGGCTGGACGGCCGTCACCAACCGGCTCGAAGCGCCCGGCCTGGTGCTCTTCGCGATCCTCTTTCTCTGGCAGCTCCCGCACTCCATCGCCATCGGGCTGATGCTCAAGGCCGACTACGACCGCGCCGGGATGAAGACCGTCCCTCAGGTGATGGGCGACCGACACGCCCGGGGCCAGGCCGCCCTCTACACCCTGCTGCTGGTCCCGGTGACCCTGCTGCTGGTGCCGCTTCGCGTGGCGGGCACCACCTACGCCGTGCTCGCGTCCATCCTCGGCGCGGCCTTCCTCGGGTGGAGCCTGCTCGGCCTTCGCAGCGACCCAGGCCCCGGCTGGGCCCGCAGGGAGTTTCTCCTCTCGCTGATCTATCTCACCGGGCTCTTCGGCGCGCTCAGCTTCCGCTCCTGAGCCGATGAGCGCCGCCTCGTCACGCGTCGTCGCCCTCATCGCCCGCCGCCCGGTCGCGGCCACCTTCTGGATCGCCCTCCTCCTGGCGCTCCCCATCGTCTTCTTCCTGCGCAACCGCCCGAAGCCGCTTCCGGTCTTCGCCACGCTTCCCCCGTGGCAGCTCACCGACCAGGCCGCCCGCCCCTTCGGCAGCGCCCAGCTCCGCGGCCATCCCTACGTGGCGAACTTCATGTTCACCTCGTGCCCCACCATCTGCCCGACGCTCTCTCGTCACATGGCCCGGGTGCAGCAGCGCACCGCCTCCCTCGGCGACCGCCTCCACCTGGTCTCCATCTCCGTCGACCCCGCGGTCGACACCCCCGAGCGCCTCGCCGAATACGGGCGCAGGTATGGCTACGACCCCCGGCGATGGCACCTCGTCACCGGCGAGGCGACGGCCCTCCAGACCATCGCCGCCGACGGCTTCCGGGTGGCCCTCGGGCAGATTCCCACCGCGGGCCAGCAGCGCCCCCAGGACTTCAACATCCTCCACAGCGCCAACCTGATGCTGGTCGACGGCGAGGGTCGCCTCCGGGGCCTCTACCGCGCCGACGACGACGGCCTCACCGAGCTCGTCCGCGAAGCCAGCGCGCTCGCCGACCGCTGACCCACGCATGCCCCCCGATCTCTCCTCGGAAGGCCACCGCATCGACGCGCTGCTCCGGGTCAGCCTCGGCCTCACCGCGGCCCTCGCCGCCTTCTTCCTCCTCTCCCTCGCCTGGCTCGTCTACCGCGCCCGCAAGCGGGCGAGCGACGCCGCTCCGAGCTCCTCCGCCCCGAGCGCCTACGCCTTCGGCCTCGGCCTCGCGGTGCTGGTCTTCGGCCTCATCGACCTCGCCCTCGCGGCGGGCTCCCGTCGCGCCGCCGTCGGACCGCCGCCCCCCGACGCCCTGCGCGTCGAGGTGCTCGCCCAGCAGTGGGCGTGGCGCTTCCGCTACGCAGGCCCCGACGACCGCTTCGGCACCGCCGACGACGTCACCACCCTCAACGACCTCCGGCTGCCGGTGGGCCGCGCCGTCTCGATGCAGGTGCGCAGCCTGGACACCTCCCACGGCTTCTTCATCCCGATGCTCCGGGCCCGCGCCGACACCTACCCCGGGCGCACCGCGCGCACCTGGTTTCGCACCGCCCGCGAGGGCCGGGGCGAGCTCGCCTGCACGGTGCTCTGCGGCGACGCCCACTACCAGATGCGGGGCGAGGTCGCCGTGTTGTCCAATGAACAATACGCTCAATGGATGAACGGCCTCATGGAGGACCAGCGCCGCGCCGCAGCCGCAGCGCCCGGCAGCGCCCCCGCCTGGGGATGGAGCTGGCTGCCATAGAGGGAGAGATTCCCCTCACCCTGCGATGCACCCCGCCGACCGACGCACCGCCCTCCTCACCCTCCTCCTCGCCTGCGCCGGAGCCTCGCTCGGGGCCCTGCTCTCCCTGCTGATCCGCTGGCAGCTCGCCTTCCCGGGGCGCCCCCTCCCCCTCCTCGGGGCGTTGCTCTATCCCGATCACCACGGCGCCGTCGCGGCCTCTTCCTACCCCGCGCTCTTCACCCTCCACGGCACCGTGATGATCTACTTCGCGGTCACCCCGGCGCTCTCCGCCCTCGGCCTCGTCCGCCTTCCCCCGATGGTGGGCCTCCATCGCCCCGCCCATCCCTTCCTCCACCGCGCCGCCCTCGCGCTCTACGCCCTGGGCTTCTCGCTCCTCCTCCTCGGGCTGCTCTCCCCCTTCGGCGCCCCCGCCTTCGGCTGGACCGCCTCGGCGCCCCTCAGCACCGCCCGCAGCCCCGGCGCGGGCGCCACCCTCTGGCTCCTCGCGGTCGCCTGCTCGGGCCTCGGCGCCCTCCTCGGCTCATTCGACATCCTCTCCACCCTCGTGGTCGCCAGGAAGGTCGCCTGGAGCCGACTGCCGCTCTCGGCCTATGGGCACCTCTTCGCCTCTGCCCTCAACGCCCTCTTCCTCCCGATACTGCTCGGCGCGCTCGCCCTCCTCTTCAGCGACCGCCACCTCGGAACCGCCCACTTCACCCATCCCCTCCGCCAGGGCGGCGACCCGCTGGTCTATCAGCACCTCTTCTGGATCTTCGGACACCCCGAGGTCTACATCCTCATCCTCCCGGTATGGGGCGCCCTCAGCGACTCCCTCGCCCGCGCCGTCGACCGCCCTCCCGCGCTCGCCCGCGCCGTGGTCGCCGCCATGGCCGCGGTCACCCTCCTCAGCAGCCTGGTCTATGGGCACCACCTGCTCACCGCGGGGCTCTCCCCGCTGCTCGTCGAGGGCTTCATGGCCCTCACCCTGCTCATCTCGCTCCCCTCCACCGCCTTCGTCGCCTCCTGGGTCGCCACCCTCCACGGCGCCTCGCTCCGCCCCGACGCGGCCGCCTCGTACAGCCTCGCCGCCGTCGCGATCTTCGTCCTCGGCGGCCTCACCGGGGTCCCGCTCGCGCTGGTGAGCACCGACCGCTACCTCCACGATTCAGCCTTCGTGGTGGGCCATTTCCATCTGGTCATGGCCGCCACGGTGCTGCTCGGCCTGCTCGCCATGTCCCAGGACGCCCTCCCCCGACTCGGCATCCGCGCTCCCTCCTTCGCCGTCTCCCGTGCCCACGCCTGGGCCACCGCCCTGGGCGCCCTCGGGGTCTTCCTCCCGATGCTCCGGCTCGGCCTCGGCGGAGCCCCCCGCCGACTCTACGACCCCTCCCTCTATCGATATCTCTCCCCGCTTCTCTCCTGGCAACGCGCCGCCACCGCGGCCGCCGCGCTGCTGGTGACCGCCCAGCTCCTCTGGCTCCTGGCCTGGTGGCGGGGACGCCGGTGAAGGTCGCCCCCGCGCTCAGCGCCGCGATGCTCGTGGGCACCGTCGCCGCGGGGTGGATCTCCACAGGACAACCGCTCCGTCTCCATTGGACAAGCACCGTCCAGGCGACGCCCCCGAGCGCGGACCTCACCCTCCCCGATCGGGTGGTCTCCGTGGAGACGCTGAGGGAGGGCTTTGTGACCTATCAGCGCCGCTGCGCGGGCTGCCACGGCGACGAGGGCGACGGCCGCGGCGTTTCGGGCGTCGGGCTCTCACCCCCTCCAAGGGACTTCACCCGAGGCGCCTTCAAGTTCGCCGCGGTGCCTTCAGGCTCGCTCCCTCGCGACGAGGACCTCGCCCGCACCATCCGCCACGGCCTCGCCGGAACCGCGATGCTCCCGTGGTCCCTCGGCGAGCGGGAGCTCGACTCGGTGGTGCAGTACCTCAAGACCTTCTCTCCCCGCTGGCGCCGGGAGCGCCCTCCTCCCCTCTCGGAGCTCGCGACCTCCCCCGACCCATGGCGCTCGGACCCCGAAGGGGCCATTCGCGAGGGCGAGCGGATCTACCATCGAGAGGCCCTCTGCTCGACCTGCCACCCGGCCTACGCCCCGGTCGCTGCGCGTCGCCCGGACCCTGGCGCCCCGGTGATGCAGTTCGAGCCTGCCTACAACACCTGGGTGCTCTCTCCCGACTTCCGTCGTCACCCGATGCGCGCCGGGCGCACCCTCGACGCGCTCCACCGCACCATCGCCTTCGGCCTCGGCGGAACCCCGATGCCCACCTGGCAGGGCGCCCTCCCCGACCGCTCGCTCTGGGCGCTGGCCTACTACGTCCGCTCGCTCACGCCGTCCTGGTGATGGCCTCGAACTCGCGTTCGAGGAAGTCTTCGATCTTCGAGCGGAAGGGCCTCGCGAAGAAGGGGAGGTGGAGCGTCACCGCGATGTCCGTTGGCTCGATGGAGAGCTGCCCGTCGGCCCCGCGGTAGCTCCCCTCGGCGGTGTTCGCGGAGGTCCACCGGTAGTGCGAGCCCACGTCGAGGTGCGGATAGCGCGCGGTGTAGAGCGCCACCTGCGCGTCGATGCGCGCTCGAAGGCTCTCCACCGTCGAGCCGTGACGCCTGCGGAATTCGATCTTCATCGTGGCTCAACCTGCGCGCCGCCTCCTCCGTCGTCAATCTTCGGACGTGCGCTGCCACTGCCCGCCTCGCGGCATCATCCAAGCAGCACCGATGCATCGCCCCCTGGTCTGGTTTCGCCGCGACCTGCGCGCCGACGACAACACCGCCCTCCTCGCCGCCGCCGAGCGCTCCGACGACGGCCTCGTGGCGCTCTACGTCGTCTCCCCTGGAGAGTGGCGCTCCCACGACGACGCCCCGGTCAAGGTCGACCTCTGGCTGCGCAGCGTGGCGCTCCTCTCGGAGACCCTCGGGGCGCTCCACATCCCGCTGCTCGTCGAGACCGCCGACACGCCGGGTGATGTCCCTGCCCTGGTGCGGCGCGTGGCGAGAGAGCACGGCTGCACCGAGGTTCACGCCAACCGCGAGTACGAGGTCGACGAGTCGCGGCGAGACGCGGCCGTGCGCGAGGCGCTGGGGATGCCGCTGCACCTCCACGACGACCGGGTGCTGCTCCCTCCAGGCAGCGTCCGCACCCAATCCGACACGGCCTATACGGTGTTCACTCCCTTCAAGCGACGATGGCTCGAGGCGCTCACCGCGGCGCCCCCGTCGCCCCGCCCGGCGCCTCCTCCCCAGAGGCCCATCAGGGACATCCGAGCGGGAGCGGTGCCATCGAGGGTGGAGGGCTTCAGCTCGACGATCGACCCGGGGCTCTGGCCCGCCGGAGAGCCCGCTGCCGCACGGCGCCTCGAGGCCTTCACCGCGAGCTCGTTGCGCGGATATCGCACCGGGCGGGACCTCCCTTCCATCGACGGAACGAGCGGTCTCTCTCCCTACCTCGCCGCCGGCGTGATCTCCCCTCGACGCTGCCTCGCCGCGGCGATGAAGACCCATGGGGAGGGCCCCGACACATGGATCTCCGAGCTCTGCTGGAGGGATTTCTACACCCACGTGATGGTGGCCTTTCCGAGGGTGAGCATGGGCCGCGCGTTTCGCCCGGAGACCGATCGGGTGCCCTGGAGGAGCGCCCCCGACGAGCTCGCCCGCTGGCGCTCTGGGGAGACGGGCTATCCCCTGGTGGACGCCGCGATGCGACAGCTCCTCGCCACCGGATGGATGCACAACCGGCTACGGATGCTGGTGGCGATGTTTCTCAGCAAGGACCTCCTGATCGACTGGCGCGAGGGGGAGCGCTTCTTCATGCGCCACCTGGTGGACGGCGACCTCGCGGCCAACAACGGCGGCTGGCAGTGGTCGTCCTCGACCGGAACCGACGCGCAGCCGTACTTTCGTATCTTCAATCCATATACGCAGGCCAGCCGATATGACCCGGATGGGGAGTTCGTTCGCCGGTGGGTTCCGGAGCTGCGCTCCTTGGACAAGCGGGCGCTTCTCAACATGGAGAAGATGGGCCCGCTGGAGCGCAGGAGGCTGGGCTATCCGGAGGCGATGGTCGACCACGCCGCCGCGAGGGCGCGCACGCTGTCAGCCTTCAAGGGGCTCTGAGGGAAACCGACGGACTACTTCACCTGGGCCTTCATCTGGCCTGGCATGGTCACTTCGATGACGCCGCCCCAGGTGCACATGCACTTCGAGGTGGCGTTGAGCGCGGGCAGCATCTTGACCTTCACCATGGGGGCGCCCGGCACCCACGGCGCGGGGATGACCGGCATGCACGGCATCGGCGTCAGCACGCCCAGGGCCGCCGCGGTGGCCGCCGCGACCGTCGGGTTCGCCATCGAGTTGCACATCCCGAAGGGGGGGATGTTCTTCACCGGAACCTGATCGGCGACGTTGGCGATGGGCTGGGTGGTGCCCGAGACGCCCTTCTCGGGAGTGACGAGCAGCGAGGAGGGCGCGAGGCCGAAGCTGCACTTGAGGAGGGCACCGTTGGCGACGAGAGGTGGCATCGCGAAGCTCCGTTCAGGCGTCGGGTTCTATCACGGGCCGATGGGTCAGCCGTCGGCCACGAGGCGTCGGCCGAGCACGGTCTCGTTGCCGTCGGCGTCGCGGGCGACCACCTCGACGGCGTGGGTGCAGCCGTCGCGCACCGGGAGCGTCACCTCGCCGTCGAAGCCCGGCCCCGGGCAGCCCGGGTAGTTGGGGTAGATCGCGCACACGTCCGCTCGCGCCCCGCTGCGAGGGAGGGTGGCGACCATGGCGCCGTCGACGCGGACCATCACCGACGAGAGGGCGGCGTTGTCGAGGGCCCACCCGGCGACTCGGAAGCGACCGCCCGAGGCGCGGGCGGTGCTCGCGGCGGAGGGTGCGTCGAGGGCGCCGAAGGGAGCGCGGCGGCGGGTGACCATGTCCATGAGCGAGCGCACGGTGTCGAAGCTGCCGAGGGTGAGGTAGGAGCGGCCGCGCACGGTGGCTCCGGCGGCGATGCCGAAGGACTGCCGGGGGCGGACGTTGTGGAAGTAGGGAGCGCCGGTGCCGCTGCCTTCCCAGGCCTGGAAGTCCCGGCCGGCGTGGTCCATGGAGAGGCCGACGCCGTAGTCGCGGGCGCGGTGCTGCCAGGTGACCCACGGGCCGGCGCTGCGGAAGTTGGCGTAGACGAAGCCGTCGTTGGCGGGGTTGTTCACCGTGATGGGCGTCCCTGCCGAGTCGAGGAGCAGCGGGAGGTCCGTGGAGGGGCCGCCGTGGCCTACGTAGAGGGTGGGAAACTCCTGCTCCGTGGGCAGGTGCGAGATGGACTCCTGGGAGGTGATCTCCATGGAGACCTCGACGACGTTGCTGTGCACGAAGCGAAAGCCGAGGGTGTAGGTCACGCCGGCCTCGACCGCGGCCGGGGGGCAGGCCGAGCGGCGGCAGTCGGGGGCGTCCCAGTCGGGGTTCCACTGGGTGGGGCGCACCTCGACGACCATGCGGTCGCCCTCGAGGCCGCTGCGCAGCACCCGGGCGCCGTGGTTGCACTCGTCGCCGCCCTGCACCGGGTCCCAGCCCAGGTAGGTGATGGAGTTGCCGCAGGGGTTGGTCCCGGCGCAGGAGGCGTCGCGGGCGCACCGCTGAAACTGCCGCTGCGGATCGTAGAGGGCGACCTGAAGCTCCCTCCCGGTGTCGTTGGCGTCGATGGTGTTGGAGGCAGGCGAACCCTGCTGACCGAAGAACACCACCGAGCCTCCCCAGTCGAGCCGCACCGCGATCTCCGCGACCCCGGAAGGACCCGAGAGGTAGAGGTCCCGGTGGGCTCCGGAGGCGACCATGCGGGTGGTCGGGACGCCGACGGTGGCAAGACCGGTGGAGGCCCACGGGTCGGCGTCGGGGGGAGGCGCCGGCAGCGTCGGGCACACGCGCACCGGCGGAACATCGGGGGAATCGACGCCGACATCGCGGATGGGAGGGACATCGACGGCAGGAGGGACATCGATGGCAGGAGGAACATCGATGGCCGCAGGGACGTCGAGCGCGGGAGGGACGTCGATGGCAGGAGGGACGTCGACGGAAGGAGGGACGTCACGGACGGAAGGGACGTCGATGGCCGCAGGGACGTCACGGACGGGAGGGACATCGACGGAAGGAGGGATGTCGAGCACGAGAGGGACGTCACGGAGGAGCGGGACGTCGGCGCCCGCATCGACCGTCGCGCTGCCTGCGTCGTCGGCGTCCTTCAGCGCCCCTGCGTCGTCGGGCACCACCATCGCGGGCTCGGCCGCGCAGCCCCACAGCACCGCGACCCCTGACAGCCACCTGAACGCCATGCCTGCTCTGCTCACGCGGGCAGTCTCTCATGACTCCCCGTTCGTCGGCGGTTGCGACGCGGTCGCCGACATGCGCTATCACCCCCCTCGCACATGACCACTGCCCGCATCGGCGTCGTGCTCAACGCCAACGCTGGACGCACCCGCCGCGACCCCGGCCTCGCCGACCGGCTCCGCGCGAAGCTCTCCCACGACGACCTCCTGGTGGCCACGCGCTCACCCGATGAGCTCTCCGCCGCGGCCGAGCGCTTCCGCGCTCACGGCGTGACCCTGCTCGCGGTGGTCGGAGGCGACGGGAGCGCGAGCGTCACGCTGTCGGCCTTCGCGCGGCACTACGGGCCCGCCCCGCTGCCGCCGGTCGCCCTGCTCCGCGGCGGAACCATGAACACCGTCGCCAACGGCTGCGACACCCCCCGCGGCAATCCCCTCTCGTTGCTTACGTCGCTGGTAAAACGGGCGCGCTCGGGCCACGGGCTGCGCACCTCGCTGCGCTCCACCATCGCGATCGGCGACCGCTTCGGGTTCCTCTTCGGGACGGGCGTGGTCGAGGGCTTCCTGCACGCCTACTACGCCAACGGCACGCCGACGCCGCTCAGCGCCGCGGGGGTGCTGGCGCGCGGCGTGGCCTCGGCGGTGGTGGGCGGTCCGCTGGTGCGCCGCATCGCCGCCCCCTGCCGCGCCTCGGTGGACTTCGCCGACGGAGCGCACTGGCCCCTGCAGGACTACCTCACCCTCGCCGCCGGCACCGTCGACCAGATCGGCCTGGGGTTTCGCCCCTTCCTGCGCTGCGACGAGCGCCCGGAGAGCTTCCACCTGCTGGGCATCTACGCCCCGGTGGTGGACCTCGCTCGCGAGCTCCCGCGCATCCGCCTCGCTCGCCCCATGCGCCCCGGCCACGCGCTCGACCGGGTCAGCGACCACGCGACGATCCGCTTCGAGAGCGGCCTCGCGCGCTACATGCTCGACGGCGAGCTCTTCGAGACCCCAGGCGACCTCACGCTCACCGCCGGGCCGACCATCGCCGTCGTGCGCTGACGAGCCCCGCCGGGCTCTCCCTCGGCACCCATGAAAAGGCCCCGTTTCCTGGGAGGAAACGAGGCCTCTTCTTCTCTGTACCGGCGGTCGGAATTGAACCAACGACCTTGGGATTATGATTCCCCTGCTCTAACCGACTGAGCTACACCGGCATCGGGGCGCGCAATCTACCGATCCACGGCGCCGTGTCAAACATTTCCTCGCCTCGGGGCGCACCTTTCGCGCCTTCCTGCGCCACGGCCGATGGGGCTATAACCCCACCCACTACCCACCGATGAGCGACATCTCCCCGAACGAACGTGACCGGCTGCTCGAGCACTTCGGTCGCCGCTACGCCAACGGCGAGGTGATCTTCCGCGAGGGCGACCCCGCCCGCGAGGTGTTCATGCTGCAGGAGGGCCGGGTGCGCGTCGCCAAGCGGGTGCGCAACGTCGAGCGCTCGATGCACATCCTCAAGCCCGGCGACCTCTTCGGCGAGGTGGCCCTGGTCCCGGGATCGCTCCGCAACGGCAGCGCCTTCGCCCTCTCCGACGTCGTCGTGCTGGCGCTCGACCCCGACACCTTCACCCAGCTCCTCTCCGGCAGCCCCGCGGTCGCCACGCGCCTCGTGCAGCAGCTCGTGCGTCGGCTGCGCGACTCCGAAGACCAGCTCGAGAACGTGCTGCTGCGCGACCCCACCTCCAAGGTCGTCAACACCCTGCTCAAGCTCGCCGCCGAGACCGGGCGCACCTCCGGCGGCGCGCAGATCGCCGTGTCCCCGCTCGAGCTCTCCGCCCGCGCCTCCCTCGACGTCGACGCGGTCAAGCGCGCGGTGCTCCAGCTCCGCGAGCTGCAGTACATCCGCATCGCCGAGGAGAAGGTCGCCATCGACGACATCGACGCACTGCGACGCCTCTACACCCTGCTCGGCATGCACGAGCAGGTGCGCGGCTGACAGCCCTCACCCCGGGCAATTGTCAAATTCCGGGTTGACCCTTCCCGGAGCCTTCGGTTAGATGCGGCGCTCTACGGCCGTGGTCAGAAACGTGACGTGATGCCTTCGAATGACATCGGTCGCCTGAAACACCGCCGCTTCGCTTGCTTGATCGTCGGTTGGCTTGCTGTCGCAGGATGGTCCTGCGGCGGCGTCAGTGAAGAAGCACGACTGCAATCACAGGCGGACTTGAACCTGGGACGAGCCATGTTCGCGGACGAGAACAACGCCGAGGGAGCCATTCCTCCCCTCGAGCGCTCGATCCGCCGTGACCCCGAGAACGCCGAGGCCCACCACATGCTGGGCCTGGTCTACGGCCGGCTCGGGCATTTCTCCCGCGCCGAGGCCCCGCTCCGCCGCGCGGTCGAGCTCTTCGCCATCCAGTCGGTCGAGAACGAGAGCCTCCGGTCGTCGCTCGCCGACGCCCGCAACTCCCTCGGCGTCGTGCTGATGAACCTCGGCCGCTACGAAGAGGCCCTCCCCATCCTCCGCCTCTCCACGGAGGAGATCACCTACGGCAGCCAGCACCTCGCGCTCGGCAACCTCGGCCTCGCGTACATGCGCCGGCAGCGGTACCCCGAGGCCATCGAGGTGCTCCAGCGCGCCGTGCGCCGCCAGCCCACCTTCTGCGTCGGCAACGCTCGCCTCGGCGAAGCCTACGCCCGCTCCAACGACGCCCCCCACGCCCTCGAGGCCCTCGACCGCGCCATCGCGACCACCGTCGCGGGGTGCGACCAGTTCCAGGACGCCTTCCTCTGGCGCGCCAAGGCGCGCATCCAGCTTCATCAACCAGACGCCGCACGGGAAGACCTCCAGCGCTGCGTCACCCTCGGAGCCAACACGCCCGAGGGACAGGAGTGCGCATCGCTCGGAAGGTCCGTGGCCCCATGAGCGTGCGCGTGGTCAACCCCTCAGCCCCCGCGGCTGTCCCCCATCCCTCACCGAGGTATTGATGGAACCCATCGGGACATTCCTGCGGCGTGAGCGCGAAGATCGAGGCCTTTCCCTCGACGAGATCGCCGACGTCACCCGCATCCCGTCTCAGTCTCTCGCCCTCCTCGAAGAAGGGCGCTTCGAGTCCCTCCCCGGAGACCCCTTCGTGCGCGGCTTCCTCCGCGCCTACGCCCGCGCCCTCGGGGTGAAGACCGACGACGTCCTCGCGCGCTACTCCATCGAGGTGCGCCTGCGCGACGTGCTCCCGCTGCCGCCGCGCATGCTCGACGACAGCGACGCCCGCGGCCGGCGCTTCGGCCTCGCCATCGCCCTCGTCGTGTTCGCCGTCCTGGCCACGCTGGCGATGTCCTTCCTCCTGCGCCCCCGCGCGCAAGACCGCCCGGAGCAGCTCTCCAGCCGCGTCACCCTCCGCCTCCCCGCCGTGTGACCGAGCACCTCGCTCGCGCCTTCGTCCTCGACCGTCGCCCCCACCGCGAACAAGACCTCCGCGTCACGCTCCTCACCGAGCACGGCGCCCGCGTCGACGCCGTCGCCCTCAACGCCCAGCGCTCCAAGCGCCGCTTCATGGGCGCCCTCTCCCCGCTGGTTCTTTACCGGGTGCGGTACTCCACCACCCCGAAGGCCACCCGCCTCGACGAGGCCCAGGTCGACCAGGTCTGGCCCGGGCTCTCCCGGACCCTGCGCTCGCAGACCGCCGCCCTCGCCGCCACGGGCATCGTCCGCGCCGTCGCCGAGCCCACCCCCCACGACGGCGCGCTCTTCCTGCTGCTGGGCGAGCTCTACACCGCCGCCGCCGCCAGCGACGACCGCGACGCCCTCGCCGCCCGCCTCGTGCGCTTCGCCTTCGAGGTGCTCGACCACACCGGCCACGCCATCGCCCTCGACCGCTGCGTGCGCTGCGACACCCCGGCCCCGGACGGCGCCCGCGTCACCGTCGACCCCCACGCCGGAGGCATCGTCTGCCGCGGCTGCGGCGGCGGCCCCTACGCCATGTCCGCGGCGGACCGCGCCGACCTGCGCTCGGTCCTCGCCGGGGACTACGCCGTCGGCCGCGCGGAGATGCTCCGCTGGGCCGCGCGCATCATCGAGGGCGTCTCCGTCGACGCCGCGGGCTCCATCGCCGGCGTGGTCGAGCACTTCGACCCGCGCTGATCAGCTCCAGGCCGCGGGCGGAACCCATCCCCCGAGCGCCTCTTCGAGCGCCTGCGCCACCGCGATGGGCACGTGGTCCTGCCCGCGCGGCCCGACGACCTGCACGCCCACCGGGAGCGCCCGGGAGTCGAGCCCCAGCGGCACCTGCGTCACCGGCACCTCCAGCACGTTGAAGACCCCCGTGAAGCCCGCGTCGGCGAAGCGCAGCAGCGGCGCGTGGTGCTTCGGCGCCACCCGCGGGTGCGACGGAAACAGGATCACGTTGTTCGCCCCCAGCAGCTCGTCGACGCGCCCGCGGAGGTGCTCGATGCGCGCGGTCATCGTCACGAGCCGCGCCGAGAGCAGCATCGGCAGGTACTCGGCCAGCGCGAGGCCCAGCGCGGGGAGCGTGTAGTCCGAGCGCCCCGCGATGGACATGGGCAGCTCGCGCAGCACCGAGGCCGTGCTCATCGCCGGCCCCTCGCCGCCCAGCAGCGCCGCGAAGCTCACCTTGTTGCGAGAGTGCATCGCCGCGCTCCAGAGCTCGAAGGCGTCGGAGAGGCCCGGGATGGAGGTCTTCACGATGCGGGCGCCGCGGCGAGCGAGGGCCTGCACCGCGGCCTCCTGGGCGTCGAGCAGGGCGGCCTCGATGGGGAAGCGCTGGAGGCTCTTGTCGTCGCGGACGTCGTGCACCGTGACCGTCGAGAGGTCGACCGCGTCGGGGTCGCCCAGGTGCATCGCGCGGCACATCGGGTCGCCCGCGTCGGGCCCCGCGAGGAGCCGGAGCAGGGGCATCAGGTCGCGCGCGCTGCGGGTGAGCGGGCCGGTCGAGAGCATCAGCGCGGCGGAGCCGGTGGCCTGCGGAAACTGCCCGCTCGACGGCACCAGACCGCCGGAGGGCTTGTGCCCGAAGACGCCGTTGAAGAAGGCCGGCATGCGGATCGATCCGCCGATGTCGGAGCCGAGGCCGAAGGGCGACGCGCCGCTGCCGACCATCGCCCCCTCGCCGCCGGAGCTGCCGCCGGAGGTGCGCCCGGTGTCGTAGGCGCTGGTGGTGCGGCCGTACACCCGGTTGACCGACTCCATCCACATGCACAGCTCGGAGGTGTTGGTCACCCCGAGCACGATGGCGCCCGCCGCCCGCAGGCGCTGCACCGTCACCGCGTCACCCCCGGCGCGGACGCCCCGGCGGGAGACCAGGCCCGCGGTCCATGGCATCCCCGTCACCGAGAACGACTCCTTGATGGTGCAGGGGACGCCGTGCAGGAGAGGCAGGTCGTCGGGGCTCTTCGCGCGCAGGGCGTCCGCCGCGTCGGCCTCCGCGCGGGCGTCGTCGAAGCGGTCGCTCACCATCGCGTTGACCTGCGGGTTCACCCTTCGCACCTGGGCGATGTGCGACTCGACCACCTCCCGGCTGCTGACGCGGCCGGTACGGATCATCGCGGCGAGGTCGAGGGCAGAGCGGCGGTGGAGATCGTTCACGTTCGTGGGCGGACGTTTCCGCGAGCCCGCGCGCCGCGTCAAGCGCCCGATCACCTTACCCGGGCAGGTATGAGCCTTCCCCTCGCCCGCAGCGGCGCGGCGAATGATCGCCTCGGCGCGTCGGACGCCTTGACCCCCCGCACAGAACCCGACTACACCCCGCAGCCGATTCCATGGCAACCCTCCAGGCCGTCACGGGCATGAACGACCTCCTCCCGGGTGACGGGCAGGGCGCGCGCTGGCAGCGACTCGAGGCCGCGTTTCGCGAGACCTGCGGGCGGTACGGCTTCCAGGAGGTGCGCACGCCCCTCTGCGAGTACGCCGAGCTCTTCCACCGCAGCGTCGGCGAGGCCACCGACATCGTCGAGAAGGAGATGTACACCTTCGACGACCGCGGCAACCGACGCCTCGCGCTGCGCCCCGAGGGCACCGCCTCGGCCGTGCGCGCCGCCATCGAGCACTCGGTGCTCGCCCGGGAGACCGTCGTCCGCTGGTGCTACCTCGGGGCGATGTTTCGCGCCGAGCGCCCCGCCAAGGGGCGCTACCGGCAGTTTCACCAGGTGGGCGCCGAGGTCTACGGAGACGACTCCCCCGCCGTCGACGCCGAGGTCATCGACCTCGCCAGCTCGTTTCTCCAGGGCATCGGCATCACGAAGTTCACCGTGCGGGTGAACTCCCTCGGCGGCGCGGAGACCCGGGCCCGCTACCGCGACGCCCTCATCGCCCACTTCGCCCCGCACCGCGACGCCCTCTCGCCGGAGAGCCAGTCGCGGCTCGAGCGCAACCCGCTGCGCATCCTCGACTCCAAAGACCCGCGAGACCTGCCCTTCAAGGCCGGCGCCCCCAGCATCGTCGACGCCCTCACGGACGAAGACCGCGCCCACTTCGAGCGCGTGAAGGAGTTTCTCACCGCCCTCGGGACGCCCTTCGTGGTCGACCCCAGCCTGGTGCGCGGCCTCGACTACTACACCCGCACCGTCTTCGAGATCGTCGACACCTCCGGCGCCCTCGGCGCGCAGGACGCCCTCGGCGGCGGCGGCCGCTACGACCAGCTCTTCACCGAGCTCGGCGCTCCGAAGCCCGTTCCCGCCTTCGGCTTCGCCCTCGGCATCGAGCGGCTGCTCCTCGCGGCCCCGGTGACCGAGGAGAAGAAGCCCTTCCGCGTCGCCGTCGTGGCCGTCGCGAAGCCCGACGAGCACGCCACCCACGCGGGGGTGCTCGGCCTCGCCCGAGAGCTTCGTACGCACGGCGTCGAGACCGTGGTCGACACCCGCTTCGGATCGATGAAGAGCCAGATGCGCCGCGCCAACGACCTCGCCGCGACCGTGGTGCTGGTCCTCGGCTCCAACGAGCTGGCGTCGGGGCAGGTGTCGATGAAGCTGATGGCGACCGGCGAGCAGCGCTCCGTCGCCCGCGCGTCGCTCCTCGACGAGCTGGCGCAGTTGCAGCGCGCGGCCGCAGCGACCGGAGCCCCATAGCCCCATGCGATCGCTCTCCTCCGCCGCGACCGGGGCCCTGTGCCTCGCCCTGGGCCTCAGCACCACCGCCGCCCTCGCGCAGACCGCCGAGCCCGCCGCCGCCGAGCCCGCCGAACCCGCTGCCACCGAGCCCGCCGCCGCCGCGACCGGCGATGGGGACGCCGCCGCGGAGACCACCCCGGCGGCCACCCCGGCGCGCCAGGCCCCGGCCGTGCCCGCGCTCACCCCGGAGGCGCAGGCCACCCTCGGCGTCGCCCCGGGCGCCGTCCCTTCGTGGCCCGACCCGGACCGCAACGTCCACCGCACCCTGGTGCCGCCCTTCCTCCTGCTGGAGCGCAGCGCCAACCGTCGCACGACGGTGGTGTTCCCGTTCTTGTTCAGGGAGCGCAGGGGCCAGGACGTCTCGCTGCTGGTGCCGCCGTACTTCCAGTACCGCTCGCCCACCGCGCGCACCGACGTCGTCTTCCCGGTGTACTTCCGCTGGCGCGGCCTCCTCGACGACGGCGGCCGCTACGCCACCGACATCATCCCCCCGGTCTACGCCCATCGCTGGGAGGGCCCCGCGCTCGCCCACGGCTCGGCCTTCGGCGTCGCCCCGCTCTTCTTCTACGGCGACTCCTTCGACCGCACCGGCGCCCTCGCCCGCGAGCACCTGGTCATCCCCCCGCTGCTCACCTATCACACGTGGCGGCCCGAGCACGCGCTCACCATCGCGGGGCCCTTCTTCTACGACCGGCAGCGCCACGACACGGACTGGGGCCTCGCGCCGCTCTTCTTCGCGGGCAACGACCTCACGAGCAACTACCTGCTCATCCCCCCGCTGCTGACCTATCACACCGAGAACCGCGCCGAGGGCAGCAACCTCACCGTCGTCGGGCCCTTCTGGACCCGCAACACCGCGGACAGCGGCTCGTTCAACCTCGCGCCGATCTTCTTCCACCGGCACGACCGCACCACGTCGCGCACCACGCTCTTCCCCCTGTTTCACACGTACTCGGGGCCCGACGAGCGCACCTTCGTCTCGCCGGTCGCGTACTACCACCGCGAGGGCGCCGACTCGACGCTCGTCACCCCCGTCTACCAGCGCCACCGCGGCGCCACCAACTGGGACGCGGTGCTGCCCTTCTTCTACTCGTCGCGCGAGCCCGCCACCGGGGCGCACACCGAGGCGGTGCTGCCGCTCTTCTATCACCGCCGCACCGAGGCCTCGAACACCTGGTGGGTGCTCCCGACGATCCATAGCCACAGCGAGCCGGGCAGCTCGTACCTCAACATCTACCCGCTGCTCTACACGGGCCGGAGCGGGCCGCGGCGCCACACGGTCTTCGCGCCGCTGTTCTTCGACTTCGCCGACAGCGAGGCCGGCACCCGCGCCACCATGGTCACCCCGCTCTTCTGGCGCTTCAGCACGCCCGAGTCGGTGCACATGCTCGCGGGCAACTTCCTCTGGATCTCGTCGCAGCGTCAGGGCGTCCGCTCCTTCGAGTGGCACCTGCTGCCGGTCTTCTCCTACGCGCGCCCGCGCCCCGAGGACGTCTCCTGGAACGTCCTCTTCGGCCTCGTGGGCTACCGCCGCCAGGGGACGCACAGCCAGCTCCGGCTGCTGTACATCCCCATCAACCTCTGAGGCCCCCCCCTCGCCTCCCGCTCCGCGGTCTCAGCCGTTCTTGGCGCGCTCGAAGTGCACCACGTCGAGGAGCACCGAGGCGGCGAGCGCCAGCGCCTTCCACCTCGGGTCGGTGTCGGCCGCGAACTCCACCTCGAAGTTGTCGGCGTCCGTGAAGGCCTCCTTCAAGAGCCCCGACCACTTCTTCTTGATGTGCCCGATGACCCGGCCGCCCACGGTGAGTTCGAAGGTCCACGGCCTGAAGAAGGGGCCGATGATCTCGCCGAGCTCGTTGCCCTGCGCGTCGCGAACCGTGTAGCGCCGCTGGAACCACGCCCACCTCGCCTCGAGCGAGGCCACCGGGCGGTCGTCGCCGTCGTGCACGTCGAGGTAGGGGAAGAACCACCGCCAGCGACGGTGCAGCCGCATCGCCAGCGAGTCGCGCCGCATGTCCGTCACGTAGGCCGTGAAGGGCCGCGCGGTGCCCAGGAACAAGCGCTTCAGGAGCTCGCCGAGGCCCTCGCCCTGCTCCTCCACCTCGAAGGCCGCGCCCATGCGGTTGCCCAGGACCACGTAGCGGTTCTTCGCCTCGAAGTTGACCAGCAGCTCCCACCAGTTCTTGCGCTGCTTCACGGTCAGCGTCTGCAGGTCGGTGAAGCGCTGCCCCACCACCGCAAGACCGTTCTCCGGCTCCCGATAGGCGATCCCTGATTGCATCATTCGACGTCCCTCGCTCCGCGCAGCGCCATCAATCGCTCCTCGCCGGCAGCCTGCGCGCGTCGCCGGGAGTCCTCGCCCGCAGCTCGTACGAGCCCCAGCCGAGGTCGACCGGCAGTAGCACCCGCGCGCTGAAATGCCCGTCGTCGTCCGTCACCGTCGTGCCCAGCGAGGTCGTCGGCTCGGCCCCGCGGTCGACCCGCACCGCGCGGCCGTTGCGCCACAGCTCGAAGCCCACCGGCAGGTTCGCCGCCGCCGCGCCGGTCTCGTCCTGCGCCTCGCCGCTCACCTCCACCAGGGTCCCTCGCACGAAGGCCGTCACCGCGGAGCCGTCCGAGGCGCGCACGTCCGCCACCCGTATCCTCGTCCCCACCCTCACGACGCTCGGGTCATCCTGCCGCGGGTCCTCCCGCAGCCCCTCGCTCGTCGCCGTGTCGGGAGCGCCCTCGCCCGGAGCCCCCGCCCCGCTCGCGATGCCCGCCGCGATGCCCGGCCCCGGCGTCGGGGCAACGGCGCTCCCGGGCGACTGCTGCGCCGCGGACTGCGCGGTGGCCTGGGGGGCCTGCGCCGTCGGCTGCTGGTTGGCGCGCGTGGGGGAAGGGCTCGAGGAATACAACTGCCCGTAACCCGCGGGCCTCGGCAGGGGGTCGGGGTTCGCCGGCACGAAGGCCTCCCGCTCGGAGGCCGACTCGGTGCGCAGCGGAACATCCCAGCCCCCGAGGTCGACGCGCGACCACCCGGCGCCAGGGACGGCGACCTCCGCCCAGGCGTGCGCCTCGTTGCCCACGAAGCGCGCGTTGACGCCGACCCCGTGCATCGTCAGCACGAAGGCGTAGGCCCGGTGACGGCACGCCCCGACGCCGCCCAGCGCCAGCGTGCGGTAGAGCTGCCCGCCGAGGTCGCCCGGCAGGTCGCCGTCGCGGAAGGCACGGAAATACCCGGTGAGGCCGCCGATGCCCTCGGCGAGCGAGGCGCCAGGCTCGACCCCGGCGCGGCGAAGCACCTCCGCCAGGCTCGAGCGCACCAGCTCCGGGACCACCGGCGCGACCATCCCACGGTGCGCCGAAGGGGTGGAGAGCGAGGCGTGGGGAATACCTGCCATGGTAAAGGCCCGCTGCGGCGCCTCGACGACGTAGGCGAGGCGCACCCGGCGCAGCTCGGTCACCGGCGCTCGCACGAACACGTTGCCCGCGGAGTCTTCGAAGAAGGCCAGCGGGGTCTCCGGGACCGTGCGGTACGACACCAGGCGCTGCTCGGCGGCGACCGAGGGGATCGGGGTCGGGGACTGCGGCGAGAGCTCGATGAAGACGTCGCCGGTGAAGCGCGCGGCGAGCTCGGCGCCCCACGGGGCCGCGGGGTCGAGGGGGACGGGGCGCAGCGAGGGGTCGCGCACCACGAGCCGGCCGAGCTCGTCGACGGCGTCGTAGGCGTGGAGGCGCTTGAAGGGAGCGATGGAGGGGTTGAACACCTCCTGGTAGTGGAGCTCGGTGCCGGGGCTGGAGCGGGTCTCGCGGTCCATCTCCCGGGCCGAGGCGGACCAGTTCTCCCGGGGTTGCAGGATGGCCTCGCCCGGTCGCAGCGCCTCGTCCCACCGGCCAGGGCCCGCCACGGAGGCGAGCTGCTGCGCCGATCGCGGCGGCGCGATGGCCCCCGCGGGCATGGCGCCGAGCCCCAGGTCGCCGGGGATCTCCCGGTGCAACCGACGCCCGGGCGACTGCGCCGACCCCGGCACCGCCAGGACCATCACGCACCACGCCGCCCAGCTTGCTGTCGCTCTTCGCATCGAAGGTGTGGGACCGACACCACCATTGCCCGGGAGGTTCCGAGCCGCAAGCGTCGGCGCGATGATCGGGTTAGAGTCCCGTCCACTGCCCACGATGCCGCCGCAATACTACCTCCTCGCCGCGCTCGCCTTCTCCCTCCTGGTGATCATCCACGAGCTCGGACACTTCCTGGTGGCGCGGGCCTTCGGGATGCGAGCCCGGGTCTTCTCCATCGGCTTCGGCCCGCCCATCGTGCAGTGGCGGCCGAAGGGCAGCGAGACCATCGTGCAGGTCGCGGCGGTTCCCATCCTCGCCTACGTCAACATCGCCGGGATGAACCCGCTCGAGCCGAGCGACCCCAACGACCGCGGCAGCTACCAGAACGCCTCGCTCATCGCGCGCTTCTTCACCATCGCGGGCGGCCCGCTGGCCAACTACCTCGCCGCGACGCTCATCATCTTCGCCGTGCTCGCCTTCGCCGGCGTCGAGCGCCCGGTGGTCGGCCAGGTGCAGCCCGACTCCGCCGCCGCCGTCGCGGGCATCCGCCCCGGCGACGTGGTGCTCCGCGTGGGCGACGTCGCCCCCTCCAACTTCGGCGAGCTCGCCGGCAGCATCAACGCCTCGCGCGGCGCTCCCACGGAGATTCGCATGCGCCGCGCTGGCCACGAGCTCTCGCTCCGCGCCACGGCCCGCCTCGACCCGGCCTCGCACCGCTACCGCATCGGCATCGTGCAGTCGCCCACGCCCGCCACCGACCGCGTGCCCGTCGGGTCCGCCGTGCGCCACGCGCTGCTCGAGCCCGCGAGGCTCACCATCGAGCAGCTCGACGGCTTCGCCCGGATGATCCGCGGCAAGGAGAAGGTCCAGGTGATGGGGCCGGTGGGCATCGTCGTGGAGACGGCCCGCGGCGCGCACCGCGGCGGCTGGCGCTACGGCGCCGACGCGATGGCCCTCATCTCCGTCGCGCTCTTCGTCCTCAACCTCCTCCCGGTGCCCGCCCTCGACGGGGGGCGGCTGGTGTTCCTGATGTACGAGGTGGTGATGCGTCGGCGGCCCAACGCGCGCTTCGAGACCACCGTCACGGCCATCTTCTTCACGCTGCTCCTCGGCCTCGGCGCCATCGTCATCGTGCGCGACGTGGCCAACCTCGCGATGCGCTCGTAGCGCGACCTCTCGTCCTCCTCTCGACGCGACCCTCCCCCCTCTGGCATCTTCGCGGTCCATGTCGATCCGCCGCACGGCCTTCCAGCGCCTCGCCCTCGCCCTCCTCGTGACGACCCTCGGCGCCTGCGGCGACGACCCGACGACCTCCTTCCCCGAGGAGGACGCGACCCCGCAGGACGACGCGCCCGCCTTCGACATCCCGACCACGGACTCCGGCTTCGACGCGGGCACCGACCGGGGACCGGGCACCGACTCGCAGCCCCCTCGCGACCGCGGGCCCGCCACCGAGACCTCCATCTGCCCGTCGAGCTGCGGCGCGAGCTCGGAGTGCGACCCCTGCCGCACCTCCGACACGCCCTCGACGGTGCAGTACTGCTGCATCAGCGGGCTCTGCGTCTCCATGACCGGCACCTGCCCGGCCTTCACCGACGGCGGCCCGGGAGACGCGATGCCCGGCGACGCCGCCGAGGGCGGGGCCGACGCGCCGGGCGGCGACGCGACCGATCCCACGGACGACGCGACCGATCCCACGGACGACACCGGGATGACCCCCGCCGACGTGGGCGCGGCCTCCGACCTGGGCGGGGACTCCAGCACGGCCGACGCCCGCGTGGCCGACGCCGCGGTCTCGATGGACGCGGCCGACGGTCGCGACTGAGCCGTCGCCGCAGCGTGGCGCGGCCCTCGAAGGAGCGCCCGCCGCGCTATCCTGCCTGCCCTATGGCACATGGGCGTAGCTCCGAGACCCTGGTGTTGCTGGCCCTCCTGACGCTGGGCGGGTGCCGGGAGGCAAGCGTCCCCTGGGAGCCGGCGCCTCCGCAGTCGCCCGAGGCCCCCGGCCTCGACGCCCCATCGACACTGCCGCGCTCGCGCGTCAACCCGGACACCAGCACGGCGCTGATCTTCCTCCTCGCGCTGGGGCCCTGGTCCCTGGTCGCCGGGTGGTCGCTCTTCTGGTGGCTGGAGCACCAGAAGCGCGCGGTGGCCGAGCGGTCCTTCGACGCGAGGGCGCCGCTCAGAAACGGCCACGCGGTGATCGTCGGCCAGGTCGAGCTGGAGGAGGGGGCGACCGGACCGGCGATCCAGGTGGTCATCCAGCAGCGAGGCCGAGAGTGGAAGAGCAAGCACGGCTGGCATCACCGCTGGACGGAGACCTCCCGCGCGGTGCGCGTGCGGCCCTTCTGGGTGCGCACCTTCCAGGGCGAGCGCGTGCGCGTCGAGCCCGACGACCGGGTGATGCTCCGCGACGACCTCTCCCGCATCGAGCGCACCTCGCGCTTCGATCGGGTGCGCTTCGCCGAGCTGACGCCCGGCGAGACGGTGCACATCTCGGGAAGCCTCTTCGGCGCCAACGCCCAGACCCCCGGCGGCGCCTACCGCGCGATGTCCCAGGAGCCCGTGCTCCGCCCCTCCCGCGCGGCCCCGATGGTGGTGTCCACCGAGCGCCCCGGAGAGACCGCCCAGGCGCGCGCCCGGCACTACCGCGGCTGGTTCGTGGGCGCCGCGATCGGCGCGCTGGCCTTACCCGCCGTGGTATTCCCGACGGCCTCGCTGCTGGGGCTGACCGGCGAGACGGTGCGGGCGCAGCCGGTCGCGACGCGCCACTGGCAGCGCTACCACAAGCCCAAGAACAGCCCCGGGTACTACGTCCAGCACTACGGGCTGCGCAGCGTGCAGCGCGAGGGCGAACGCGCCCGGGTGCTCACCGACGAGTGCAGCGAGCAGCTGTGGTCGTGCGTGTCCGCGGGCGCGTGCCCGTCGGTGCGGTACACGGTCTCGGTGCTCTCCGACGACGTGGTGCAGATTGGAATCGGCCCGCAGCTCACCGACGGTCGCGTCGGGCTGCTGAGCGTCCTCGCGGGCTTCCTGGCGCTGCTGTTTCCGCTGTCCGTCTTCGGCTCGCGGCCCTGGTACCTCCAGCGCAAGGTGGTCGACGGGGACAAGGGGCCGCTGCCGGACTTCATCGCCCCCTCGTCGGGCGGGTTCGGCCCGCGCTGACCTATCGAGCGCGACGCGCGGCGGCGAAGGGATCGTCGAAGCGGAAGAGCTCGATGAAGCGGTCGTGCATCACCGACGCGGGCGTCCACCGGAGCGCCGCGTCGCGCACCACCTGGAAGAGCGCGCCCTCCCGGGCGGCCAGCGCGCCGAGGCGGCGGGAGTCGCGCACGATGCGGTTGGCGCGGGCGACGCGGATGCGCTCGTAGTCCGCGAGCGCGTTGGGCAGCTTCGCGTACGCCGTGAGCGCGCCGGAGAGCACCACGGCGTCCTCGATGGCCTGGCAGCCCCCCTGGCCCAGGTTGGGGGTCATCGGGTGCGCGGCGTCCCCGAGCAGCGCCACGCGGCCGCGGCTCCACGCCGTGAGCACCGGGCGGTCGGCGATGTCGGTGCGCACGATGCGCTCGGGAGGCGTCGCCTCGATCAGCGCTCGGATCGGCGGGTGCCATGCGCCGTAGCGCTCGAGCAGCATCGGGCGGGGGTCGCCCGCGTCGCGCTCGCCCGCCGGGGCATTGGCGACGGCGAACCAGTAGACCCGCCCCCGCCCGACCGGAGCGATGCCGAAGCGGGAGCCGCGCCCCCAGCTCTCGGAGAGCTGCGCCGGCGTCGCGCCGCAGAGGGTGTCGGTCACCCCTCGCCAGCTCGTGTAGCCCGAGTACCCGGGCGGGCGAGCGTCCCCGGTGAGCTGCTTGCGGAGCGCAGAGTGCAGCCCATCGGCGCCCACGACGAGCTCGGCCTCCACCTCGGATCCGTCCTCGAAGCGCAGCGCGGCGGGCGCTCCTGCCTCGTCGCGGTAGCCCGTGGCGGCGCGGCCCAGGGTGACGTGCTCTGCCCCGAGCGCGTCGAGCAGCGCGGCGTGCAGGTCGGCCCGGTGCAGCAGCACGGCGGAGGAGTCCACCTCGCGCGCCACCTCCGCGATCGGGATGCGCGACAGCTCCACGCCGTCCGAGCGGAGCCCGACCGAGGTCTGCGCCGCCTCGCCCGCCGCCGCGACGGTCTCGTCGAGCCCGATCGCCCGCAGCGCCAGCATCGCGTTGGGCATCAGCGAGAGCCCCGCCCCCACGGGCCGAAGCTCCGTCGCGCGCTCGTACACGTGCGCGTCGATGTCCAGCTTCCTCAGCGCGATGGCGAGCGTCAGCCCGCCGATGCCTGCCCCCGCAATCGCCACCCTGCGCACGCTGTCTGCCATTGCGCGGGGAAGGATACCCTGCGGCCGGCGCTCGTCAGGAGAGCTCTCCGCTCAGTCGCTCGGCGCCACCGCTGCGTCGCTCGGCGTCGGCGCCACCACCACCGGGGGCTCTTCGACCACCACGGGCGCCGCCACGGGGTTCTCCACCGCGGTCGCCCCCGCGTCGATGACCTCGCTCGGAACCCACGCCGACGCGTCCACCGGCGCCAGCACCGCGGCGTCCACCGGCGCGAACTCCCTCGGCTCGGTGCCCGCCAGGAAGTACTCCTCCATGGAGCTTACCGGGGCCTGTAAGGGGTCCGCCGGCGCGGGCCCCGGGAGCAGCCCCGTCGCCGGGTCGATGCGCACCGCCACGACGCCTTCGGGCCGGGCGAACTCGATCGCCGGGGGCCTGCGCGCCCGCACGTAGTCGCGCATGAAGCTCGTCCAGATCGGGACCGCCGAGCGCGCTCCCTCCTCGCCGTAGCCGAGCGGCTGGCGATCGTCGAAGCCCACCCAGACGCCCGCCACAAGGTCGGGCGTGTAGCCCACGAACCACGCGTCGCGAGAGCGGTCGGTGGTGCCGGTCTTGCCCGCGGCCGGGCGGCCCAGGGAGCGGGCGCTGCGGGCCGTGCCGTGGTCGATCACCGAGGTCATCGCCGAGGTCACCAGCCACGCCTCCTCCGGCGTGATGGCCACCCTCGCCGGAGCCCTCGCCGGGAGCGTCAGCGCCCTCCCGTCGGGGCCGCGAATCTCGCGGATCACATACCAGTCCTGGTATTGCCCACGCGCCGCCCAGGTGGCGTAGGCGTTGACCAGCTCGATGGGGGTGACGCCGCCGCTGCCGAGGGCGAGCGAGAGGTCCGAGGGCATCGGGGAGGTGATCCCGAGGGCGCGGGCGTGCTCGATGACGGGCTCCGGGCCGAGGGCCTCCATCACCCTCGCGGCCACCATGTTGCGTGACATCGCGAGCGCCTCACGCAAGCGCATCCCGGGCTCGATCACCCCTTCGACGGCGTGCGACTCGGCGGGGCACCACGGTCGGCGGCCCGTCCCGAAGCAGCCGGGGTTGGGGTCGACGGTCGAGGCCAGGGTGTAGCGCCGGGAGTGAAGCGCGTAGGAGTAGAGCACCGGCTTGAAGGCGCTGCCCGGCTGGCGCACGGCGCGGGTGGCGCGGTTGAACATCCCGGGCGTCGACTCGAAGGCGCCCACCATCGCGCGCAGTTCGCGGGTCCACGGGTCGATCGCCACGAAGGCGGCCTGGGGGCCGAGCTCGAGGCGGAAGGTGCCTGGCGAGTCGGGGGTGATGCGCTGGTCGGGGGAGACGCGCACCGCGGCGCCCACCGGGGCGAAGGTCGCGAGGGTGGTGTTGTTGGCGTACCTCGCCACCCGCGACCACGCGATCTTCCCGGTGGAGGTGCCCACCCGCACCACCAGCGCCGGGGGCTGCGTCTCGATGGCGGCGACCACGCCCGCGTAGATCTGCCCGGGGTTGAGCACCCCGTCGCGCGGCGGGCTCACGCCCCGCAGCACGTTGCCCGAGTAATTGGGGCGACGGGCTCCAGGGGTCAGGAGCGGCCCACGGTATCCGTGGCGTCGGTCGAGGTCGCTGAGACCGCTGGCGACGGCGGCGCGGGCGGCGCGCTGCAGGTCGCGGTCGATGGTGGTGGTGACCGTGTAGCGCCCGAAGCGCAGCGCGTCGTCGCCGGCGACCTGGGCGAGCGTGCGGCGCACCAGCTCGATGACCTCCGGGGCGAGGTCGTCGTGGTCGTCGTCGCTGGTCGCGAGGCGCACGGGCTCGCGGTCGGCGGCCTCGGCCTCGGCGGCGGTGACGAAGCCGTTGCTCACCATCTGCCCGAGGATCCAGTGGCGGCGGCGCAGCGCGGCGTCGAGGTCGTTGACGGGCGAGTAGTTCACCGGGGACTTCGGGATGCCCGCGAGCAGGGCGCTCTCGGCGAGGGTGAGGCGCTCGACGCCGTGGCCGAAGTAGAAGCGCGCGGCCTCCTCGACGCCGTTGCGCCCGTGGCCGAAGGCGATGTGGTTCACGTAGAGGTAGAGGATGTCGTTCTTGTGGAGCTCGCGCTCGATGGCCCGGGCGAGCAGCACCTCGCGGACCTTGCGGGAGAGCGTTCGCTCGGGGCTGAGGAGCACGTTCTTCACCACCTGCTGGGTGATGGTGCTGGCGCCCTGGGCGACGGTGCCGTGGCGGAGGTTGACCACCAGCGCGCGGAGCATGCCGGTCCACGCGAGGCCCGTGTGCTCGTAGAAGTGCGCGTCCTCGGCGGCGAGCAGGGCGGTCACCAGGTGGCGCGGCAGGCGCTCCAGCGGGACCACCGTGCGGCGCTCGATGAACAGCTCCGCGAGCAGGGCGCCGCGGCTGTCGAGCACGCGGGTGGTCTGCGGCGGGCGCCACGCGGTGCGCAGCCCGTGGACGTCCGGGAGCCCGCGGCCGTACCAGGCGAAGAGCCCGATCAGGACGAGGGCCACGGTGAGTCCGACGCCGAAGACGCCGAGACCGAGGAGGGCGAGCGCCCGGCTCCACGGGGTGCCAGGCGGTTGCGTGGAGCGGCGGCGGGTGTTCGTTCGGGGTGGGGCCATCGTCGGGGCCCGGACCCTAGCAGAGCGTTTGGGAGGAGAGAGCGTTCCGTCGGGGCAGGCGATTGGGGTAGAACCGTCGGACCGCTGGCGGGAGGGATGTTCCGCGCGGAGAGGAGAGCAACGGCCGTGAAGCTGCGTACGTCGATCGCGTCGGGTCTGTTGGTGGCATCGATGGGGCTGGCTTCGTCGATGGCGTGGGCCCAGCCCGCGCAGCCGACGGGGGCCGACCGCAACGCCGCCCGTGAGTTCGCGATGCAGGGCATCGCCGCCAACAACCGCCAGGACTGGCCCGTGGTGCTCGACCGCTTCACCCAGGCCGAGCGCCGCTTCCACGCGCCGATCCACGTCCGCTACATCGCCATCGCGCTCGAGCGCCTCACGCCGCCGCGGCTGGCCGAGGCCGCCGAGGCGTGGCGACGGCTGTCCGCCGAGGTGCTGGCGCCCGACGCCCCCGCGCCCTTCGTCGCGGCGGTCGAAGAGGCACGCCGCGAGCTTCCCCGGGTCGAGGCGCTGCTGCGAGCGAGCCAGGCCACGACCCCCGTCACCACCCCCGTCACCACGCCGGTCACCACGCCGGTCACGACCCCCGTCACCACGCCGGTCGAGAACACGACCTCGCAGACGGTGAGCGTCCAGACGCCGCCGCCCGGCGACGGCAACGTGACGACGCGCACGGTCGCGAACCCGCTGCGCACGGTGGGCTTCGTGGTGGGCGGCGTCGGCGTGGCGGCCCTCATCGGAGGAGCGATCACCGGGGTGATGGCGGGCAGCGCGTTCAGCGACCTGGAGACGGCGTGCCCCAACCGGCAGTGCAGCAACGCCGCCGACCTCGCGCGCCGTGACGACGTCGACACGCTCTCCGGCGTGACCAACGCGCTGCTCATCGGCGGCGGCGTGCTCGCGGCGACGGGCGTGGTGCTGGCGATCATCGGGGCGCCGCGCACCGAGACCATCCAGGTGGGCTTCAACGGCCGCGACCTGGTCCTCGGCGGACGGTTCTAGAGCGCCCGTCTTCGGGCGCTATTTGCCAGTGGGATGGTAGGGCTATCGGGAGTCCGATAGCCCTCTCATGGGACAAGCCGCGGCGCTGAGCAGAGGCGCCGCGAGCCCGATCAGTTGGGCACGCAACCCAGGATTGGAACCGCGGTCCCACACGCGGGAGGAAGGATCGAGACAATGATGCAGCAGGGCGGGAAGGTACCGTTCCCGCGACAGGTGCGGCTGCCCAGCACCCCCCTGCACTCGATCGTCGGCACCGTCGGCCCGGTGTCCACAGGGCCGGTATCCACAGGCCCGGTATCCACAGGCCCCGTGTCCCTCGGCCCGGTATCCACAGGCCCCGTGTCGATGGGCCCCGTATCCCTCGGCCCGGTGTCCATGGGTCCGGTGTCCACAGGCCCGGTATCGACGGGTCCGGTGTCCACGGGTCCGCTGTCCATCGGGCCGGTGTCGGTCACTCCCGCGTCCATCGTCCCGGCATCCACCTCGCCCGAGTCCGTCGGCGCGCCGCTGTCGAGCTCGCTGCCCACGTCGTCGCCCACCACGGCGTCTTCGCCCTCGCCGGTGTCCTGCGCGGGCTTCTCCCCGGTGTCCTCGATGGGCTTCTTGACGTCCTCTCCGAACTTCACGTCGGCGTCGGGATCCGCGATGCCGCCGGTCGCACAGCCGATGGCGCTCACACTACAGAGAGCTACGATCCCCAACCACTGCCGCTTCCGTCTCGCCATCGTTGCGTCACGCTACAGCCTCCCCCCCGGATCGGTAAAGGCGTCGACCGTCGCAGCGCATCTCTCAGCCCGATTGCACCATTCCGTGTCGTCGCGCGTATAACTCCCTGCGAACCCCACGGAGGTTCTTCATGAACAAGCGTCTTCTCACGGTCATCCTCGTCCTCGCGGCCATGCCTGCGCTCGCGCAGCCCCGCACCAATGCCCCACCCGCGACCACCGTGCCGCAGCGACGTCCTGCGCCTCGGCCTGCGGCACCCGCGCCCCGCGTCGCAGCGCCCCGCGTCGTCGCGCCCCGCGTCGCAGCGCCCCGCGTCGCAGCTACAGCACCCGCTCCCGCTCCCGCTCCCACTCCCGTTGTCACCAATCCCACCGGGCCGGGTCAGCGCGTCACTCCTCCATCCAACACCAATGGCGTGTTGACCGCCGACGAGGTCGCGCAGCGCATTCAGGGTTTCTATGACCGCACGACCGACTTCCAGGCCGACTTCGTCCAGGTGTCCCGCAATCGCCTCTATGGAGAAGAGCGTCGCAACGGTCGGGTGATGTTCAGCAAGCCCGGCCGCATGCGCTGGAACTACGCCGCCCCCAACGGCGACATCATCGTCTCCGATGGCTCCACGCTCTGGGCCTACCAGGCCGACGAGCGCCAGGCCATCCAGCAGAACATGGGGCAATCGCAGCTCCCCACGGCGATCACCTTCCTCGCGGGCACCGGGCGCATCACCGACAGCTTCACCTTCCGGCTGCTCGACGCCAACCAGTTTCGCTTCCCCAATGGATATGTGCTGGAGCTGCGCCCGACCACCCCGCAGCCCACCTATGAGCGCATCGTGTTCTATGTCGACCGCGCCAGCTTCCAGGTGGTGCGCACCGCCGTCATCGACGCCCAGGGCAACCAGAACCGCTTCGATTTCAGCAACCCCCAGGTGAACCTCAACATCCCCCTCACCACCTTCCGGTGGTCCCCGCCCCCCGGCACCTCCATCGTCCGGCCGTAGTTCACCCCACCGCCTCGGCGACATGTCCCAATAGGTTCAGCGCGGCCATCACCGAGTCTCGACGGAGGCACACCTCGTCGCCCAGCATGAAGGTGCGATAGCCCAGCGACATCAGCCACGCGGCGTCGCCGATGTCCTGCGCCTCGGGCACAGAGCCCTTGGCCAGCGAGGGGAAGAGCCGGCTCGCCACCCACGCCTGCGGGTCGGCCGCGTGCACCGCCCTCATCGCCCTCACGATGCGATGCGGCTCCAGCACCTCCACGTAGAGGTCGCCCCGCGCGGCCATCAGCCGCCCCTGCCGGTCGCCCTGCCGCGCCGCCAGGTCGAGGCCCTTCAGGGACTCGATCTTCAACACCACCTCCGCGCCCGGGAGCAGCGACTTCACCTCCTCCACGTCCGAAGTCTCTTCGCAGTACGAGAGCATCACCCGGGTCATCCCGAGCTCCCTCATCGCAGAGAGGTAGTCCCTGTCCGTCGGAGTGAGCGTCCCGTCGATCTTCAGCGAGGGGTGGACGATGTTGATGCTCTCCCCCGGCCCCACGAAGCGCCGCGGGGTGTCTTCCAATATCAGCCGGTCGCCGTCGACCTCCATCACCCGGGCGTACTCCCGGCCGTCATCGAAGAAGCAGTCCGCGGGGGTCTCCACGCGCAACGGGTGGCTCACCCGAACCTCCGTGAAGGGGGGAATCGCCGCGCCCACCACCCGCAATTGCCGCCCCTTCAGGTCGACCCACAGCGGGACGCCGTATCCCGACAAGCGCCGAAGCGTGTCGTGGGGAGATCCCTTGATGGGCATCACCGTGTTGAGACGAAGTCCCGTCACCAGCGGGTGCCGCGCGACCTCCTCCAGGAAGGTCGCATAGGGCGGAACCGTGACGACCGCCGAGACCTTCAAGGGAGCTGGACGATGGACTGGCAGAACACGCAGGTCACCCGCGCGCCGCTCGTGAGCGCGGCCGTCCCCCGCAAGGGGGCGCCGCAGTGGGGGCAGGTCACCACCTTCGGCGCGAGGCGGCTGAGCTGCTCGGAGAGCGCCGTGACCTTCGCCTCGTCCTGGCGGGCGCGCATGTTCTGCTGGAAGTCGCCGAAGAAGCCCCAGGAGCGCGCGATGAGGCCCATCGCGTAGTCCACCGCGCGGCCCTCGTCCTCCATGTGCACCACCTGCTGCTCGCCCAGCGCGGCGCTCCACTGCTTGTCGGTCTCGTCGCCCTTCACCCCGCCAGGACGGCGGAGGAAGAAGGTGTTCCAGGTGCGGGTGACGTTCATCCAGGTGGTGACGCTGTCGGCGTCTTGAATGTCGTCTCCGAGGAAGTGCTTCGCCTCCGATCCGCGGATCTTCGGGTGCATCGGCGCGTCACCGAACACGATGAGGAAGGGCCGCTCGTCGAGCGACGGGATCTCCACATGGTTGAGCACCCACGACGCGAACACCCCGTAGGACTCCGGGATGTCTCCGCCGCCGCCCTCGCCGTAGATCGCCTTCAGCTGCTCTTCGAGGTCGAAGCCCCTGGTGAACTTCGTCACCTGAAGGGGCCAGCGGTCGGACTTGGTGTCGCCGATGGCCGCGAAGCTGATCTCCAGGTCGGGCTTGTATTGCGACAAGGTCTGGTAGAGCAGCGGCAGCCGGTCGAAGATCTCCGCGGGCCACGACTGCATCGAGCCGGTCACGTCGACCCCGATGACCAGCGGCGTCTTCGAGGTGGTCGACACCCGCTTCTTCGGGTCGGTGAGCTGCACGTTGGGGCCGGTGCCCTTGGTCTTGTAGGTGCGCGGGCCCTCGGACCTCGATCGCTCCGCGTCCTTCTTGCGAGCCTCGGTCGTCTTCTTGTCGAAGGAGTACGTACCGGGCTTCGCCCAGTCGTCCATGTCGTCGCCCCAGCTATACATGCAACACCCTTCCCTTCAGTGTTTCGCAGCGTCGCACGGCAGCCCGTGCGCCTTCAACCGATCAGTCGAGCCCGTCGCCCCGGCGCATCGCCGCCTCCGCGCCCTCCGCCAGCAGCGCCGCCCTCGTGGCCTCGCCGAACTCCCGCACGAAGCGCGCGGCCCAGCCCTCGCGCTCCATCAGCTCGGCCACCGCGGCAGGGACCAGCGAGCGCCAGTCCCCCCCGGTGGCCAGCGCCCGGCGCACCATGGTGCCGTCCACCCGAACCCGCCGGGACGGGTCGAGCAGCGCCACCGGGTGCACCACCGTGTATCGGTCCATCAGCAGCGAGCGCACATATCCGTTGGCGGTCACGTAGTAGTCCAATGGACCAAGCATCCCGGCGACCATCTCCGCCCACCGCGGGCCGTCTCCCAGGTCGTTCACCCGGACCATGGAATAGCCCGGGCGCCCGTCAAGGGCCGCGTCGATCATCCTCTCCGTCTCCTCCGCGGTGAAGGGGTTGTCGAGGTCATATCGGTTGGCGCTCCCCACCCCGATGACCACCGACTCCGCCCGGTCGAGCAGCGCGTGGAGCACCGCCGCGTGCCCGAGGTGCACGGGCTTCCACCGGGCGATCATGGCGATGCGCGACGCGCGCGCTGGGAGGGTGACGGTCACGAGGCGGACGGGAAGGTGCGAGCGCTCAGATGCAGGTGCCCGTGGAGGTGTCGCAGCTGCGCCCGGAGGAGCACACCGCGCTCGACGAGCAGCCGCAGAAGGCCGCCCGGGCCCCGGAGCGGGGATAGCACTGGTAGCCCGCGCCGCAGTTGGTGCTCGGGCCGCACTCGCAGCGGCTCGTCGACGCGTTGCACGAGCTGCCCGCCGAGCAGGTGGGCGCCGCCGAGGAGCACGCCCCGGAGCACTCGCCGGTCGAGGAGACGCACTGCTGGGCGCCGCAGACCGCGCCGGGGTTGACGTTGCAGTTCGGGTAGCAGATGCCGATCGATCCGTCGGTCGACACGTCCATGCAGATGTACCCGGTGCGGCACTGGCCCAGGGTGCCCGGGGTGCAGTCGCGCATGCAGATGAGCTGCGAGCCGCTGGGGATGCAGAGGCCCGTGTCTCCCGCGCAGGGGTCGCCCGCCGCCGCCCCGGAGGGGCAGCCGAAGATGCAGTAGCCCCCCATGAAGCCGCCGCCCGCCGCGAGGCACGCCCCGCCGGCGCCGCAGTCGCTGTCGCGCACGCAGGGGCCGCCCGCCATGCCGGTCACCGTCGGGGTGATGCACGCCCCCGCGCTGCACACCTGGCCGGTGGCGCAGCGGTTGTTGCAGCGGCCGCAGTGGGCGAGGTCTCGGGTCACGTCGGTGCACGTCCCGCCGCAGACGACCCCGGGCGGCGCGCAGGGCGTCACGCAGGTGCCCGCGGTGCAGAGCTGGCCGGCGCCGCAGCGGTTGTTGCAGCGACCGCAGTTGCCGATGTCGTTGAGGACGTTGGTGCAGCTCGAGCCGCACATCTGGTTGGGCGCGGGGCAGGTGCTGATGCAGGTGCCGGCGTTGCACACCTGGCCCCCGCCGCAGGCCCGGCCGCAGGCGCCGCAGTTGGCGCCGTCGGAGGCCGTGTTGACGCAGCGGTCGCCGCAGAGGGTCGCGCCCACCGGGCACACGCAGCGGCCCGCGGAGCAGGCGGTGCCGGCGGGGCAGGCGGTGCCGCAGGCGCCGCAGTTGGCGTTGTCCGAGGAGGTGTCGGTGCAGCTCCCGCCGCAGTTCATGCGGGGGGCGCTGCAGCCCGAGACGTCCATGCAGCGGCCCACGGAGCAGACCTGCGTGGAGGTGCAGCGGGTGCCGCAGGCGCCGCAGTTGGACTCGTCCGTCGCGATGTCACGACAGAAGGCGCCGCAGAGCGCGAGCCCGGTCGGACAGGTCATCATCATGGGGACATCGACCGGCGGCGGGGGCATGTCGATCGGAGGCGGGGGGTTGTCCACCGGAGGGGGATTGTCCACCGGCGCCACGGGCGTGTCGGTCGGGACCACGGGGACGTCCATCGTCACGACCGGGGTGTCGGTCGAGGGGCCGCTGTCCGGGGCCGCCGGGGTGTCGGAGGGGCCGGAGTCGAAGTCGATCAGACCGCCGCCCGCGCCGCGAGGAGTACAGGCCGAGATGCCAGCCAGGAGCAGGACGACTGCGAGCGTCCTCGGGTGTGCGTTGAACATCGGGGGTTCCTTCAGTCAGTGTGAAGTGAAGCGGGTGAGCGGCGTCGGGCAATGCTGCCGCAGGGTAGTGGGATCGCCAGGGCCTTCAAGATATCTACCGACCACGATCAGCCCGCGACCTCAGTCGTCGTCGTCGTCGTGCTCGACCACCTTCACGAGGCGCTCGGGCATACCCCGGCCGAAGACCGAGGCCGCGTGCCAGCAGAGCACCACGCCCAGCGCTCCCAGCGCGAGCGCCGCCCCCACCACGGGAGCGCCGCCGCGGTCGCGCAGCCGCACGATGGGTAGCACCAGGGCGACGATGGGCGCGAGGGACATGCTGGCGATGAGCGGGCGCGTGGCCATCATCGTGGGCGCCGTGCGGCGAGAGCGGAGGAGCGAGAGGAGGAAGATCCCGGCGCCCGGGAGGAGCCACGCGCTCAGCCGGCCTCGCAGGGCGGGGTAGGTGCCCATGAGGAGGTCCCACGGGCGCACGGTGACGTTGGTGAGGAACTCTCCGTCGACGCGCATCGTGAGCCCGCCGAGGAGGGGCAGTGCCAGCGCGCCGAGGAAGCAGAGCCCCGCGAGGAGCACCGAGAGCCGGCCGCTCTCCCACCAGCGGGCCAGCTCGGAGGCGGGGGCCTCGGCGTGCGCGTGGCCCACCGCGGCGGGCTCGCCCGCGTCGAAGGCGCACGCCGCGCAGTGGCCATCGGCGGGCTTCTCGGCGCCGCAGCGCGCGCAGACGGTCTCGCTCATGGGTCTCAGCGGAACTCCCTGGACAGCAGCCCGTAGCGCCAGTGGTCGACGAAGACGTTGCCCACCGGGCGGTCTTCTCGCAGCGTCCCCTCGCGGGTGAAGCCCAGCTTCTCCAGCACGCGAGCGCTCGCCGAGTTGCCCACCGCCACGTCTGCCCTGACCTTGTGCATCCTCAACGTATCGAAGGCGTAGCGCAGCATCGAGCGCGCCGCCTCCCCCGCGTAGCCGTTGCCCTCGCGGTCGCTGCGCACCCAGTACCCGAGCTCCGCCTGCCGCCGCCGCGAGTCGACGCCGTCGAGCTCGACGTTGCCCACCAGCGCGCCGCTCTCCCGCTCGAACACCCCGAGGCGCACCGTGCGCCCCGCCAGCCACTGCTCGCGGCCCATCTTCACGAAGCGCCGCGCGTGGTCGAGCTCGACCATCTCGCGAGGCCAGGACATGTAGCGCCCCAGCGACTCTCGGGAGGCCATCACCACCAGCAGCAGCTCTCTCGCCTCCTGCATCACCAGCGGGCGGAGCTGCAGTCGGGGCGTGTTCGCGAAGGTGAACGGCGGCAGCATCGCTATGAGGTACCGGCAGAAGGGGGGGTTTGGGGAGGGCGGGTGGACCTTGCGTCGGGCGGTGAGGATGAAGCACCGCGCCCCCGCTTGCACGCAAACATCCGGCAGCGCCCGCGTGTTATGGGCACCCCCCGGCGAACACCCCCATGGAACCCCTCACCGCCTCCGACCTCCTCGCCCGCTGGTTCTGGCCCCACTACCCCGCCGACGTGCGGGCGGCGCCCTTCCTCCACCGGGACGTCGACGCCAACCCGGGCAACAACCCCGCCTTCGCCGCGGCGCTCGCCGAGGCCGCGGAGCTGTTCGCCGCCAACGCCGAAGGGCTCCTCGGGGAGGCGCTGCCCTTCACCGACGCCGGGGTCGCCACCCTCGCCCGGGCGCTCACCCGGGCGAGGCGCGACGAGTGGATGGCGAAGAGCGATCCGTCCTCGCCGGACAGCCATTTCGTGCAGGTGATCGTCCACGCCGCGGCCTACCTCGGAGAGGTCATGGTGCGGGCGCACGGCGGGCGCTGGGAGATCCGCCGGCCGCTCTGGGAGTCGGTCATCCACCGCCGGCGAGGGGGCACCGTGAGCCCCTTCCACTGGCTCCTGAAGAGCCTCGCCGATGACTCGGTCGACGAGCTCGCCCTCGCCTCGCGCTGGCACGTCCACGTCGAGCTGCACGACCTCGACCTCGACGGACTGCCGGTCATCGCGCCGGAGAAGCGGCTCCCGGGGCTCAAGCACCCCACCTACGACCTGCTGGTGAAGTACCTGCACCAGCACCTGCCCGAGCTGAAGGACGTGGGCGAGGGCTTCCCCTCCGCGGCGGAGTTCACCGAGCGGCGCTTCGAGTCGCTCTCCTTCGAGCGGCTGCACGGCGGGCGCGTGGTGGCCCTGCACGGGCTCATCCCCGCGGCGGGCGAGCGCCCCCCGGTGGTGGAGGTGTCGTGGATGACCGGGCGGGGCTTCGACCACGCCGACACGATCCCCTGCGACCCGGGCGTGGCGTACTTCGGCCGCGCCGTGAACGACGAGCTGATCGAGGTCACCGTCGCCTGGCAGGGAAAGCCGCACACGCACCGGCTCTCGGTTCGAGGGCACGCGTAGAGGAGTTCGCGCGGCGCGCGGCCCCGTGTAGGCTCCGAGGCCTATGGCAAGCGCCTCTCTCCACCTTCGCGGCGTCCTCGTACTCGGCCTCCTCAGCGCCGCCTGTGGCAGCACCGTCACCCCGGTGATCGACCCCACCGGCGACGTCGGCCTGGCCGAAGACCAGGGGGCTGCGACGGAGAAGGACGCCGCCGCGCCGCTCGACACCTCGATCGCCCCGGTCGATGCGGGCAACCCCACCGACGCGGGCACCCCGATCGCGGACGCACCGACGCCCCTCGACGCACCGACGCCCCTCGACGCACCGACGCCCCCCATGGACGTCGTCACGCCTCCCCTCGACGCACCGACGCCCATCGACTCCGGCGCGGCGGGCCAGTGCCTCAGCAACTCCGACTGCGGCCGCTCGCAGTTCTGCTCGGCCCTCTCGTGCGATGGTCCGGGGCGCTGCGAGGCTCGTCCGACGGGCTGCGCGACGGTGTACCTCCCGGTCTGCGGCTGCGACGGACGGACCTACGGCAACACCTGCGAGGCCGCCGCCAGCGGGGCCCGGGTGCGAGACCGCGGCGCCTGCCCGACCGCCGTGGACGCGGGTACTCCTCGCGATGTTCCGCCGGTCGACGCGGGGATCTCGGTGTGCGCGACCATCCGCTGCACCTCGACCACGCAGTGCTGCGACGTGCCGGGGGCTCCGGCCTACGGCGGCTGCTACCCGCGCACCTGCACCACCTGCTGCGTGGCCCCGACGCGCGACGCGGGCGCCGCCGACGTCCCGACGGGCCGCTGCCTCAGCAACTCCGACTGCGACGCGCGAGCCCAGTACTGCGCGGGCACCGGCTGCGGCACCGCCGGCGCGTGCCAGCCCCGTCCGACCCTCTGCAACAGCCTGTACAGCCCGGTCTGTGGCTGCGACGGCAACACCTACTCCAACAGCTGCGTGGCCCAGGCCTCGGGCGTGCGCGTGGCCTCGAGCGGCACCTGCACCACCACCCGAGACTCGGGCCTCTCGCCCTGCGCCCTCGTCCGGTGCTCGGCGGGGCAGTCGTGCTGCGACGCCCCGGGCAGCCGCAACTACGGCCGCTGCTACGACACCCGCTGCCTCGCCTGCTGCATGTGAGCGCGGCGGCTCTTTACCTTCCCAGGTAATCTCCCGCTGCCCTGATCGTTGCCGGGGGTCTCCGGCCCGTGTTACCGGGTGGGCCGAACCCCAATGACCGAACCGCTGTTGCAGGGCTTTCGTTCGGTTCGCGGCCACGAGGCCGCGATCGGGCTCCTGCGCCGTGCGATCGTCCAGCGCCGCACCGCCAGCGCCTACCTCTTCTCGGGCCCGCTGGGCGTCGGGAAGGACCGGGTGGCCCACGCGCTCGCGCAGACCATGAACTGCACCGCCCGCGCGACCCCGGCGGACGACGCCTGCGGCGAGTGCACCAACTGCCGGCGCATCGCGCAGGGACAGTTCGCCGACCTGCTGGTGGTGAAGCGCGAGTTTCGCGAGTCGACCTCGGCCCGCGACCGGGAGAGCGACGAGCCCGACGACAAGAAGCTGCGCCAGGAGATCGTCGTCGAGCAGATGAAGCCGATCATGGCGAGCGTGGCCTTCCGCCCCCACGAGGGCGGCACCCGCTGGATCATCATCCGCGAGGCCGACCGGCTGCACCCGAACGCCGCCAACAAGCTGCTGAAGACCCTGGAGGAGCCTCCCGCGGAGACGCACTTCGTGCTGCTCTCGCACCGCCCCTCGTCGCTGCTGCCCACCATCCGATCGCGCTGCCAGACGGTGAACTTCGGCCTCCTCGACGAGGCCGACGTGCGCGCCGTGCTGGAGGGCCTGGCGCTCACCCCGGAGCACATCGCCGAGCTGCTCCCGCTCGCCGAGGGCAGCGTCGGGCGAGCCCTCATCTACAAAGACCCGAAGCACCTCGCGGCGAGGAAGAAGCTGCTGGAGGAGATCCTCTCGGCGCTGCGCGTGCCCGGCGTCGCCGTCGGCGGCTTCGTCGAGCTCGCCACCCGCTACAAAGACCCGCCGGAGAAGCCCGACCAGTTCGGCCGCGCGGCGCTCGACGAGACCCTCGCGCTCCTCTACCGCCACCTGCGCAACGAGGCGCTTACCTCCTCGGGTAAAGCCCCTCGCCAGTCGCTGGTCAACGCCCTCCGCGCGGAGATCGTCCGGGAGACCATGGAGCTGCTCGACGGCGCCACCAGCTTCAACGTCGGGATGCAGCTGCAGAACATGCTCGTCCGCCTCCGTGAGGTTCGCCCGTGAGCGAGCGCCGCCCGTCCCGCCGCCCGCCGCCGCCCCCGCAGGCAGCCGACGCGCCGCGCCCTCCGGCGAGGCCCTCGAAGCCCCCGCCGCCGAGGCCCTCGAAGGCCCCGCCACCACCGGCCGTCGCGCGCCCCTCCAAGGCCCCGCCGCCGCCGGGCGCTCGCCCCTCGAAGGCCCCGCCGCCGCCGGGTGTGCGCCCCTCGAAGGCCCCGCCGCCGCCACCCGCCGCGCGCCCCTCCAAGCTGCCACCGCCGCCACCGCCGCCGCCGGTCGAGCCCCGGCGGGTGCACCTGGCCCTGGAGAGCTTCGCGGCGGACGTCGATCCCTACGGCGAGCCGGAGTTTCCCGACGACGCCTCCTCCTCCAGCGCCGTGCTGATGAACGTCGCGCTGGTGCGCGTCGCCGACGCCGCCCGCGCCACCCTCGCCGACGCCGGGACGCTGCTGCTGCGCAAGGGCGACACGGTGCTCGTCGAGGCCGACCGCGGGGTCACCATGGCCGTCGTGGCCTTCCCCTCCCGGAGGCAGCTCGTCGAGTCGAGGATGGTCCCCCGCATCGTGCGCCGCTCGGACGAGGGCGACCTCAAGGCCGAGGCCCGCGCGCGTCTCAAGGAGGCCGAGGCGGTGCGCACCACCTCCGGCCTGCTGCGCTCGCTCAACCTCCCCGCCAAGGTGCTGCGGGTGGAGATCTCCCGCACCGGCCAGCGCGTGGTGGTGCACCTCTCCAGCGAGGATCGCATCGAGCTGCGAGAGCTCGGCCGACAGCTCAACCAGGCCCTCCGCAGCCGGGTGGAGATCCGCCACGTGGGCGCCCGCGACGCCGCCAAGGCCATCGGGGGAGTCGGCCCCTGCGGGCTCCAGCTCTGCTGCAACACCTTCCTCGCGGACTTCGCCCCGGTGTCCATCCGCCACGCCAAGGAGCAGGGCCTCGCGCTCAAGCCCGAGCGGGTGAGCGGCGTGTGCGGCCGCCTCATGTGCTGCCTCGTCTACGAGGACGCCTTCTACCGCTCGCAGCGCTCGCTCTTCCCCAAGCCCGGCAAGCGGGTGCTCACCCCCAAGGGCGAAGGCCGCGTGCGCGACGTCGACGTGCTCGCCCGCACCGTGCGCGTGGCGCTCACCGACGCCGGGGTGGAGACCTTTCCGGTGGATGCGCTATTACCAGCGGCGCCGCCCGCGGCGGGGACTCCCACCGCTCCCCCGTAGGCCGCCGCTCCCTCCACCGCCGCGCGTTTACCGCTACGGGTAAACCCCACGAAGATCGCCACCATGACCCAGCGCTTCTACGTCACGACCCCGATCTATTACGTCAACGGCTCGCCGCACATCGGGCACGCCTACACCTCCGTCGTCGCGGACGCGCTCACGCGCTACCACCGCATGCGCGGAGAGCGGGCGCGCTTCCTCACCGGGACCGACGAGCACGGGCAGAAGATCGAGCGCGAGGCCACCAAGGCGGGGGTGAGCCCGCAGGCCTTCGTCGACGACGTGAGCGGCCGCTTCCGGAGCCTCTGGCCGAAGCTCGGGGTGCAGCCCGACGACTTCATCCGCACCACCGACGCGCGCCACGTGGAGGGCGTGCAGAAGTGGTGGCGCAAGGTGCGCGACGCGGGCGACCTCTACAAGGGGACCTACAAGGGCCTCTACTGCGTCGCCTGCGAGGGCTACAAGACCGAGAAGGAGCTGCTCCCCGGGAGCCTCTGCCCCATCCACGAGCGCCCGGTGGAGACGCTCGAGGAGGAGACCTGGTTCTTCCGGCTGTCGCGCTATCAAGACCGGCTGCTCAAGCTCTATGAAGAGCACCCGGAGTTCGTGCTGCCGGAGACGCGGCGCAACGAGATCGTCTCCTTCGTGCAGTCGGGCCTCGAGGACCTCTCGGTCTCGCGCTCCAACTTCACCTGGGGCATCCCGGTTCCCGACGACCCCGGGCACGTCATCTACGTGTGGTTCGACGCGCTCTTCAACTACCTCACCGCGGTCGAGGGCACCCCGGAGCAGGACTTCTGGCCGCCGCAGGTGCAGCTCGTCGCCAAGGACATCGTGCGCTTCCACGCGGTGTACTGGCCGGCCTTCCTGATGAGCGCGGGGGTCTCCCTCCCCACCACCATCTGGACCCACGGGTACCTGCTCTCCGGCGGTCGCAAGACCTCCAAGACCCCCGGGCTCACCGCCGTGAAGACCCCCGGCACCACCGACCCGGTGCGCATCGCCGAGGTGCTCGGCGCCGACGTGCTGCGCTTCTACCTCCTGAGGGAGGTGGGCTTCGGGCAGGACGGCGAGTTCTCCATCCCGGGCATCATCAACCGCGCCCGCGCCGAGCTCGGCGAGACCGTCGGCAACCTGCTCCACCGGGCGCTCCCCTTCGTGGGGAAGTACTTCGAGGGCAAGGTCCCCTATGTGAAGGACGAGGACCTCTCGGACGTCGAGCGCACGCTCCGCGCCCGGGTCGCCACGCTGGTGACCGAGGTCGCCGCGGCGTGGGACGTCCTCGCGATGCACCGCGCGCTCGAGCTCACCATCGAGACCGCGCGCACGGCCAACCGCTACTTCGACGAGACCGCCCCGTGGAAGCTCGCCAAGACCGAGGACCGTACCCGCCTCGGGGTGGTCATCGCCCACGTGCTGGAGATCGTGCGCGCCGTCGCCGTGATGCTCTGGCCCGTGACGCCCACGAAGAGCGACGAGCTGCGGCATCAGCTCGGCCTCGACCCGCTCAGCCCCCACGAGGACGCCGACCTCTGGCCCCTCTCCTGGGGCGCCCTGGCCGCGCACACCGAGGTGCGCCCGGGACAGCCCGTGTTTCCCAAGTACGACCCGGCCACCGAGGCGGCGATGCTGCTCGCCCTGGATGTCCGCGACGCCGAAGCGACCCCGAAGAGCACCGCAAAGACCATGAGCACCGAAGAGAAGCCCGCGACCGAGACCGCCGCCGCCGTCACCCCCGCCGCCGCGCCCGCGCCCGCCGCCGAGGAGGCCTCGGCCACCATCGCCTACGACGACTTCGCCAAGGTCGACCTGCGCCTCGGCAAGGTGCTCACCGCCGAGCGCATCCCTCGCAAGGACAAGCTCCTCAAGCTCTCCGTCGACCTGGGTGAAGCTGGTGGTCCTCGCACCATCATCGCGGGCATCGCGCTGGCCTTCCCGGCGCTCGAAGAGCTGGTCGGCAAGCAGGTGGTGGTCGTCGCCAACCTCGCCCCGAGGGACTTCGGCAAGGGGCTCGTCTCCCACGGGATGCTCCTCGCCGCCGGGCCGTCGGAGTCGCTCTCGCTCGCCACCTTCGGCAAGGAGTACCCCGCCGGAACCCGGGTGAAGTGATGTTCCAGCCTTCGCCGCTGCGACGCACGTACGCCGCTGCGTTGCGCGACCTCACCTCCTCGAAGCCCTCGGTGCGCGCCTCCGCCGCGGCCGACCTCCTCTCCGTCGGCACCGACACCCCGCGCGCCGCCGCCGACGCGCTCGCCCCGCTGCTCGACGACGGCGACTCCAGCGTGCGCACCGCCGCGCTCACCACCCTCGGCGCCCTCGACGCGAGGCACCTCCTCGACGCCATCGCTGCCCGCCTGGACGACGGCGAGAGCACCGTGCGCCAGATGGCCGCCGTGGCCCTCTCCGACCTCGGCGGCGACCGCGCCCTCGAGGCCCTGCGCGGGGCGCTGCGCCACCGCCACGACGACGTGCGCTACCAGGCCCTGCTGGGCATCGTGAGGGCGAGCCCGAGCGAGGGCTTCGCCGCGGCCCTCGAGGCCGTCGACGACGCCGACCCGTGGATCGCCTCCGAGGGCGCCGAGCAGCTCGGCTACCTGCTCGACCCGCAGGTCGACCCGCCCTTCGAGCTCAGCCCCGGGGAGCGCGAGCGGGCCATGGCGTCGCTGCGCCGCGCCTCCGACGAGCGCGATCCGGCGCGGCTCCGGGTGGCGGTGATCGCCTCCATCGCCCGGGTGCGCGCCGGGGACGAGGGCGCCGTCGAGCCGGTGACGGCCTTCGCCCGGGGGACGCATACCATCCCGGGTAAAGACTCCGCCGAGCTGCGCCTCGACGCCATCGACGCGCTGGGCTCGGTGCGCCACCACCCGGAGGCCCGCTCGGTGCTCGAGCGCCTCGCCCGCAGCATCCTCCCGACGCCCGCCCGCTCGCACGCCCGGCTCGCGCTGGGGGAGACCTCGCCGTGAGCGTCCCCATCGTCGACTCGCACTGCCACCTCGACTACGCCGACTCCGAGGAGGCGCGGCAGGCGATCCTGGCGCGGGGGCGGGCTGCGGGCATCGCGTGGTTCGTCACCGTGGGCGTGGGCCGGGGGACCGACGGCGCCCGCGACGCCATCGCCATGGCGGAGGCGGAGCGCGACGTGCGAGCGACCGCGGGCGTGCACCCCCACGACGCGGCGGGCTGCACCGGGGAGACCTACGCGGAGATGGCCCGGATGATCGCCCACGAGAAGGTCGTGGCGGTCGGCGAGGTGGGCCTCGACTACCACTACGACAGCTCGCCGCGCGACGTGCAGCGGGAGGTGTTCCGGAGGTTCATCGCGCTGGCGAAGGAGGCGAAGAAGCCCCTGGTGATCCACACGAGGGAGGCGCCCGCGGACACGCTGTCGATCCTGCGCGAGGAGGGCGCCCGGGACGTGGGCGGGGTGATCCACTGCTTCTCCGAGGACGAGGCCTTCGCCCGCGCCGCGATGGACCTGGACTTCGACGTCAGCCTCTCGGGGATCGTGACCTTCAAGAAGGCCGAGGCGGTGCGGGCGGCGGCGAGGGTGATCCCCCTCGACCGGCTGATGATCGAGACGGACTCGCCCTACCTCGCGCCGATCCCGATGCGGGGGAAGACCAACGAGCCCTCGTACCTGGCGCACACGGTGCGGCAGCTCGCGGAGCTTCGGGGCGACGACGAGGACACGGTGCGCGCCCGCACGACGGAGACCGCGGCGCGACGCCTCGGGCTTCGATAGTGGTTGTGATAGCTTCCGCGCCCGCAGGCGGCGACGGCAGGAGAGGCTCCTTGGGAGACGGCGAGCGGGAAGGGCCGACGATGACGGACGCAAAGGACCACGACGCGCACGCGGTGACCAAAGTGACCCCGCCGGGCCGGGTGGTGGCGCTCACCGGGGCGGACGGCTTTTTGGGCCGCAACCTCATCGGGCTGCTGGAGGACGACGACCGGGTGTCGCGCATCGTGGCGCTCGACGTCGAGCGGCCGGCCACGGCGGGGCGAAAGACCCGGTTCTACAAGGTCGACCTGACGCAGCCGAGGGTGGACGCGCGGCTCGCGGAGATCTTCGCCAGCGAGCAGGTCGACACGCTGCTGCACATGGCCTTCCTCTCGTCCCCGACGCACGCGAGCGCCTGGGCCCACGAGCTGGAGAGCGTCGGCACGCTGCACGTGCTCAACGCGTGTCGAGAGCGCCCGGTGCACAAGTTCGTGCTCTGGTCGCACACGATCCTGTACGGAGCGTCGCCGCGAAACCCCAACTTCCTCCCCGAGACGCACCCGCTCCGGGGGCACTCGGAGAGCCGCTTCCTGCGCGACAAGATCGAGGCCGAGCAGGTGGTCGCGAGCTTCGCGCGCAGCTCGCCCGGCACGCTGGTGACGGTGCTTCGCCTCGCGCCCATCCTCGGGCCCACGGTGAAGAACTACCTCACCCGCTACCTCGGGCGCTCCATGGTCCCGACGGTGATGGGCTTCGACCCGCTGATGCAGTTCCTCCACGAGGTGGACGCGCTGGCGGCCTTCAAGCTCGCGGTGATGCGCGACATCCCCGGCGTGTTCAACATCGTCGGCGACGGGGTGCTCCCGCTCTCCACGGTGATCCACCTCACGGGCCGCATCGGGCTGCCGATCCCGCACCCGGTGATGTACCCCATCGTGAGCGCGCTCTGGACGGCGCAGCTCAGCGAGGCGCCGCCCACCTTCGTCGACTACGCCCGCTGGCTCTGCGTCGCCGACGGCGACAAGGCCCTCCGCGAGCTGAAGTTCCGCCCGGCGTTCACGACCCGCGAGGCGGTGCTCGACTACGCCCACTCCCAGCGGATGCGCGACGCGCACCTGCTCCGCACGACCCCCTGAGCCTCTGATCCCCCTTCACGAGCGGTTCACCCCCTATGGCGCGCAAAGTCCTCGGCAACGACCCCTTCGGCGGCGACTCCCCGAAGCCCGCGACGGCCTCCGCGAAGAAGCCGGTGCCCCCCGCGAAGAAGAGCGCGGCGGCGGCGAAGAAGGGAGAGAAGAAGAAGCCCGCGGTCACGGAGGAGGCCCCTGCCATCACGGCGGCTCCGGATCCGGCTCCGGCTCCGGACTCCCCCGCTCCATCCCTGGAGAAGGCCGCTGGGGCCGAGGTCGAGGAGCCCTCGCTGGAGTCCGTGATCGCCCAGCTCGACGCGCTGCTCGACCAGGCCAGGGACCCGGCCGAGAGCCGCCCCCTGCTCGACCGGCTGGCGTCGCGCCTGAAGGCGCTGACCCGGCCCGAGGAGGAGCGCGCCCTGGCCCCCGCGCCCGCCGCCGCGCCGGTGCTCGACGACGAGCCCTTCGACGCCGCGCGCGAGCTCCTCGGGAGCGACTACTACCTCCGCCGATGGGGGCAGACCGCCATCCGCGATCGCTCCGAGGAGGTCGACGACTTCGGCCTCGACCCGGAGTACGCGCGCCGCTGGCAGCCGGTGTGGGACCTCCTCTATGACCGCTGGTGGCGCGTCGAGGTCGAGGGGATCGAGAACGTCCCCACGACCGGGCGCGTGGCGCTGGTGGCCAACCACTCGGGCGCCATCCCCCTCGACGGGATCATGCTGGCCACGGCGCTGCGCAAGGAGCACCCGGGCGCTCGCCCCCTGCGCTGGCTCGCGGAGGACTTCATCTTCCACTTCCCCTTCGCGGGCGCCTACCTCAACCGCCTCGGCGCCGTGCGCGCCTGCCAGGAGAACGCCGAGCGGCTGCTGCGCAAGGACGCCTGCCTCGCGCTCTTCCCCGAAGGGGTGAAGGGCATCGCCAAGCCCTTCCGCGAGCGCTACCAGCTCCAGCGCTTCGGCCGCGGCGGGCACATCAAGCTGGCCATCCGCACCGGGACCCCGATCATCCCGGTGACCATCGTCGGGGCGGAGGAGACCTGGCCGATGCTCTTCCAGTCGGGGCGGCTGTCGAAGATGCTGGGGCTGCCCTTCGTGCCCATCACCCCGACCTTTCCCCTGCTCGGTCCGCTCGGGCTCGCGGGGCTCCCGGCGCGCTGGAAGATCGTCTTCGGCGAGCCCATGGCCATGGACGCCTACCGCCCCGAGCAGAGCGAGGACATCGTGCTGGTCAACCGGCTCAACGAGAAGCTGAGAGAGACCATCCAGGGCACGCTCGACCGGCTGCTGCGGGCGCGCCAGTCGGTCTTCAAGGGATAACGAGGCGCTCCGCCTCAGCGCTGCTGGCGCATCATCGGCCGGCCCATCCTCGGCCGCGTATGCACCGGCGCCGGATCCACGACCGGCGTACCCATCCTCGGAGCGATGTCCCCCTGCACCATCTGCCCCTGGATCTCCTCCAGGGGAACGGGCGCCGCCGTCACCGGAGGAGCCACCCGGGGCGCCACCGTCGGCGCAGCGATCGTCGGCACCGGTGAACCCATCCGCGCGAAGGCGAAGGCCACGGCGCCCGCGGCGAGCGCGGTCACGGCCCCCGCGGCGGCGACGAGCTGCACCCGCTTGCGGCGCACCCCGACGGGGCAGTCGGCCGTGAGGATCGTCCCGTCGGTGCGGCGGAAGTACCGGACGCAGAGGTCGCCCTCCTTCGAGCGCACCAGCGCCTCGGCGGCCTCGCGGGTCATCGCCGAGAGGTTGTAGACGTTCTTCCTGCAGCTCCCGCAGAAGCGCGATTGCTCGTCGCCGGTCATCGCGTCCCAGCGCTCGTGGCAGGGCGAGGCCACCCGGATGTCGTCGAGCATCGGCAGCCTGCGCGGGGCGCGGGCGTGGAGCTCGCGGCGCACGGCGTCGAGCTCGGTGATCAGCCTCGGCTCGCTGCGGGCCGCGCGCTCGAGCCGGGCGCGCTCGTCACGGATGCCAGCGAGCTCCTGCTCGAGCTGGGAGAGACGGATCTGCAGGGCTTCGACGTCGTTGCGGTAGCTCATGGCCCGGGTTGGGACGGACGAGCCCGCGAAGAGTTTTGGTGGGGTGGAGACGAATTCCGCGCGAGCGCGCGGAGGCCCTTACATCCGCAGCACCTTGAAGGCGTGGGCCCACTGGTTGCGCAGGAAGCCCGGGGCGCACCAGAGCTGGCAGAGCGGCTCGATGGCGCGGGCCCCCTCCACGCCGCCGACGTCCTCGGCGTCCCAGCCGAACTGCTCGAGGATGCCCGTGACCTGGGCCTTCGCCCCGGCGTCGTCGCCCGCGATGAACATCGTCGGTCGCCCGCCGGGGAAGCTCGGGTTGACCATGAACGCGTTGCCCACCGACGAGAAGGCCTTCACGAAGCGGGCGCCCGGCGCGGCCTTCTGCAGCCGCTCCATCAGCGAGTCGTTGGGCCCGGTGAAGTACGGAAGGATGCCGTTGACCGGACCGCCGGCGATGGGGTTGGTCGCGTCGATCACCGTCTTGCCCTCCAGCGAGCGGGCGAGGCCCTTCACGAGCTCTTCGGCCACGCGCCCCGCGACGCCCAGCACCAGCACCTCGCCGTGCGCCGCGACCGCCTCGAAGGTGCCCTCCGCGACGCCGTTCTCCGCCGACCAGCCCGCGAGCTTCGTGCCCTCGCGGCTGCCGATGCGCACGTCGTGGCCGTGCTTCTTGAACCCCAGCGCGAGCACCTTGCCCACGTCCCCCGACCCGAGAACTCCCACCTTCGCCATCGTCGTCCTCCTCGTCGCCTTCGCGGCGACTCCATCACAGGTGGCGGCGCGAGCCCGCTCCCGCGGCCGCCGCGACCGAAGCTATCTTACCCTCTCAGGTAATCGTCAACCCCGTCGCAGCAGCGCCGCCGCCCGCGCCCAGTCCTCGGGCCGCGCGCCGTCGACCGCCGCGCCCTCCGTCGGCCAGGCCTCGCCCCGGGAGAGCGCCGCGGCCAGCGCGTCCAGCCACGGGGTCGCCGCCAGCGCGTCTCCGCCCAGCCAGAGCCCCGCCCCCGCGCTCACGGCCTCCACCCGCCCGATCGGGACCGCCACCGACGCGGCCTCCCCCTCGGGCGCCTCCGCGGCCAGCGCCCCCTCGTCGGCGAGCTCCTCCGTCACCGTCACCGTCGCCCCCGCCCGCTCGGCCACCGCCGCCGCGAGCGCGCCCAGCACCGCCATCGGGTCGCGCCCGCCGCCGAGCGCCACGGGCTCCTTCGAGCGCCAGCGGTCGAGCGCCCGCTCAGCCTCCGCGGCGTGCTCCGCGGGCAGCGCGACGGGATCATCCCACCCCGCGATCATCTCCAGCAGCACCGCGCCGGACGGCGACAGGTCGTAGCCCAGCACCGCCGCGGGTCGGTGCGCGACGGCGATCCACTCGCGCCCGAAGTAGGCCGCGGAGATACCCGACCGGGTAAAGCCACGCAGCCACGGGCGCACGTTGCGGTTGAGCAGCGTCGCGAGCGTCGCGTCGGAGTAGAGCGAGTCTGTTGCCGGGAGTGCCAGCGAGCACCAGAGCGCGCGGCGCCCGATCCAGGCCGCGGTGCCCGTCGTACGGCGACGCACCACCTCGGGGAACACCGTCACCGCCGAGCGCCTCTGCCTCGCGCCGAGCACCACCACCGGGCCCTCGACGAGCGAGCAGGCGAGCCACGTCTCGCCGCGGTCGGCCCGGCGCAGGACGGCGTCTCCCAGCGCCGCGGCGGCGCGCGGCGATCGGGCGGTGATGGGGGTCTGTCGGAGCGTCGGCTCCATGATTGGGGGGCTACAGGGCGGGGCGCGCGGCTAGCGCATCCCGGGCGGGCGCTCGGCGTCGGCGCCGGGCTGTACCACCACGGCGGGACCACCGAGGCGCGGACCGGACTCGCGCGGCACCACGGCGTTGGTGGTGACGGGAGAGCCGATCTCGACCTGCTGCATGGCGCCGCTGGGCAGCCGGAGGCGCATCGTCTCCGGGGCCTGGAAGGGGGGGAAGTCGATGTAGACGAACTGGAGCCCCTGGGGGCCGGGCTCCTGGGACATGCGGTGGTCCACCTCGGCGCGCACCTGCACGACCAGGTCGACGCCGCCGCGAACGCTGCGGAGGAAGGCGCGGGTCACCGGGGTGTCGAAGGCCTCGGTGATGAGCGGGCGGCGGTTGTTCGACAGCCCGACCCTCCCCCCGGCGATGTGGAACACCCGCGTCAGCGGAGTGCGCGTCTCGGTGACCACCCCGGGGCGCGTCATCGCCACGAACACCCGGCTCCCGCCAGGGACCATCTGGAAGCCCGGCCAGGCCACCACGGGCACCTGGCTCCTGCCCTGTCGCGCCAGGCGACGGAGGCCCGGCGCCAGCGAGGCCACCCCGGGCGTCACGCCTCCGTACTCCTCGGGCCGATGCGCTCGCGCGCCGTCGAGCCGACGCGTACCCACCTGGCGCTGGCCAGGATCCTGACCCGCCGAGGGCACCACCCCGATGGACGAGGTCCCGTTCGGGGTGCCCCCCACCACGGTGTACCCGCCCTGCTGGGCCTGCGCGGCCGTCGCCCCGAGCGCGACCACGCCCGCCATCGCGAGCCCGAAGCCCCACTGCCGCATCGAGTACCTCATCGCCAACGATTCCATCACGGCCCCGCAGGCGCTGCCAACTTCGCAGCACGGCCCGCGGCACATCTCCACATCCCTCCCCACAGCATTCCTCGCCTACACTCTCCGGCCGAGCATCGTGAACCCCTTCGCGAGCGTCACCTTCGCGTGGCTGACCGTCTACGTCTTCCTGCTCGCGAACTTCGTGTTCCTCGGGCTGTTTCGTCGCCTCGTGGGCGACGCCCGCTGCTTCGGCGCGCTGCTGGTGCTCAGCGTCCTCTACGACCTCGCCTCGGTGCTCCGCTACGGCCACCAGCCCGTCGGCCCCATCCCCTGGGAGCAGGTCCGCATCGCCGCCGGCCTCGGCTCCATGCCCGTCGCCCTCGACCTCGCCATGCGCCTCTCCGACGCCTCCCCGAAGGCGCGGCGCTGGCTCAAGCCCGCCTACGCCTGGTTCGGCGTGCTCCTCGCCCTCAACCTCTTCGGCGTCGTCGTGCACGACCACGAGTACGTCCAGCGGGTCGTGCTCGGGCCCTTCACCATCGTCTACCGCGAGGCGCACATCTCCCCCGCCGCGCAGCTCGCGATGTTCCCCGCGATCCTCGCGGCGCTGGTCTCCACCTCGTTCTATTTCTTCCGCGCGGCCCGCGCCCGGGGCCGCTGGATGTGGGGCGTCGCGCTCAGCTACCTCCTCGTCGCCTGCGGCGTCGTCCACGACTCGACCACCGGCGTGACGCACCTCCCGTCGCCCTTCCTGCTCGAGCACTTCATGTTCATCCACATCGGGGCGCTGTCCTTCGTGTTCACCGCGCGCCTCGCCGAGGAGCTCTCCCGCCGCGACGACGAGCTCGCCCGGGTGCGCGACGCCCTCCAGCAGCGCGAGGCCCTCGCCGCGGTCGGGGAGCTCTCCGCCATCGTCGCGCACGAGGTGCGCAACCCCCTCGCGATCATCCTCAACGCCGTCGCCTCGCTGCGCCGCCCGCTCCCCACGAGGGAGCGCGACCTGCTGCTGGGCATCCTCGAGGAGGAGGCCGACCGCATCAACCGCATCGTCACCGACCTGCTCACCCTCGCCCGGCCGCTCCACCCGGAGGCCCGCGAGATCCTCCCGAAGGAGCTCATCCTCCGCTGCCTCGGGCCCGCCGAGCGCACGGGCACCGAGGTCGAGCTGCGCTCCAGCCCCGAGGCGGAGGCCCCCATCCAGTGCGACGCGCACCTGCTACGGCACGCCCTCGAGAACGTCATCGAGAACGCCGTGCAGGCCATGGGGACGGGCGGCGCCCTCACCATCACCCTCGCCCGCAAGACCCGCCAGGGCGTCGCCGGGTGCGAGATCGCCGTCATCGACACCGGCGAGGGGATGAATACCGAGGTCCGTAACAGCGCGCGCAAGGCCTTCTTCACGACGCGCACCACGGGCACCGGGCTCGGGCTCGCCATCGTCGACCGCATCCTCACCGCGCACCGCGGCGCCGTGGACATCGAGAGCAGCCGCGGCGAAGGGACCACGGTCCGTCTGTTCGTCCCCGAACCGCCCACCGCGGCGCCCTCCCCCTCGGGCCTGAGCCGGAAATGAACGCCGCGCCCGGCGGGCGCACCAGTCCCGAGGATGGACCAACGGTTCGACCCCGAGATGGAGGCCCCCGATGCGCACCGCCGCCGCCCTCACCCTGCTGGCCTCGCTGGTGTGCGCGCCGGCGATCGCCCTCGCCGACCCCTTCCACTTCCAGGTCTCCGCGGGCACCGAGATCCCGCTGGCGCTCTCGCTCCGCGGTGACGTCGAGCTCCCCGGCCGGCTGAGGGTGATGGCCTCGGTCGGCACGACCCCCGAGCTCTACCGCGACGCCTTCAACGGCATCATCTCCGCCGCCGGGACCAGCTCGCAGACCTCCTCGGGCCTCTACGGCATCAGCCTCGACAGCGGCTCGATGTGGCGCATCCACGGCGGCTGGCGGCCCTTCCCCAACGCCGGGCTCCTGCTGATGGGAGGCTACGCCAGGCTCGACCTCTCGGGCACCGCGAGCGCGAGCGAGCTCATCACCTCGGTCACCGGCCGCCCCCCGGCGCCGAACGTGCCCGAGGCCAACGGCGTCTACTCCATCGCCTCGACGCTGCACACCGTCAACGCCGACCTGGGGTGGGAGTTCCTGTTCTTCGGCGACCGCCTGGTGCTCCAGATGGCGGTGGGCTTCATCGGAACCGTCGACTCCCGCACGGCGATCACCCCGCGCTTCGCCTCGACCACCCCCGGCACCGCGGAGGCCCGCCGCACCGCGCAGGACTACGTCGACCACGTGCTGCGATCGTACGTCTTCCTCCCGACCTTCTCGCTCTCGCTGGGCTTCCGGCTCTTCTGACCGGCCCTCAGGCGGGGCCGCACGACACGGTGACCTCGGCCACGTTGTCGCCCTCGTCGCACTCTCGCGCCGAGGCCCCGTCGTCGACCCGCACCCAGACCCTCGTCTCCACCGACGGGGCATCGATGGTCGCGCACACCCGCTCGGACTGCCCGGGCGCCAGCACCCTCGTCGTGGTCCCGGTGCCGAGGCGGCGAGCGCCCATCGCCGAGGGGTCGCGGTCCCAGACCCCGACGCCGACCGCTCCCACCGGGGCGTCTCCGCGGTTGCTCACGGTGGTGCAGACGCTGGCCATCCGACCGGCGCAGGTGGGCGCCGCGGGCGACGACGAGAGGTTGGGCGCCAGCAGCGTGCGGTCGCGCGCCCGGTTGAGCCGGAAGGTGTTGTGCGTCCTCCACGAGGGCGCCTCGCGCCGGGGGATCGTGCCGTCGTCGTTGATGTTGTCGATGTGGTAGCCGTGCTCGTTCCAGAGCGGGCGCGCGGCCACCCAGGAGCCGTCGCCGGAGGTCCAGATCTCGAGGCCCGGGACGCGCTGCGTCGACGCCACCGCCGCGGGGATGGTGTTGCCCGCGAAGGCCGCGCACTGGTTGGCGCCGAAGACGATGTCCGCCTGACCGTCGCCGTCCGCGTCCGCCACGATGGCCTGCTCGGTGCGCGTCTGGCTCGGGTTCCAGTCCTCGAAGACCACCCGCCCGGTGCGCCCGTCGAGCACCATGAAGCGCTCCTCGTCGTTGTAGACGACCTCGCTGGCCCCATCGCCGTTGAAGTCGAACACCGTGCTCGACGTGACGTTGCTCGACGTGTCCTCGGTGACCGTCGCCCAGCGCACGCCCACCGCCACGCACTCCGGCCCCACCGCGCGGCAGTCCGGGTCGAAGAGCGTGTACCGGTCGCCGCCCGCCACGCCGATCTCCGCGTGGCCGTCCCCGTCGAAGTCCGCCACCGTGGGCGCGCCCCCGAGGGCCATCGCGCCCCGCAGCGTCGCGGTCCACCGCGCCGAGCCGTTGAGCCCGTCGTAGAGCGTGAGCGTCCCGCCGGCCATCACCGCCACCTCCGGAACGCCATCGGTCCCCGCGTTGCCGCGCCCGTCCAGCAGGTCGCCCACCGCCGCGAAGCCCTCGCCCGTACCCATCCGAAAGCGCGACCGCCCCGAGGCGTCGTACACCGCCGACCCGGTGATCACCTCCAGACTCCCGTCGCCGTCGAGGTCGATCACCACGCTCAGCGGCCCCTGCCCGTTGCTGCCCCGCGTCGCCGCCTGCCAGCGCACCGCGCCGGTGCGGCCGTTCACCACCGCGCCGCCGGAGATCACCTCCGCCACGCCGTCGCCGTCGAGGTCCGCGATGCTGATGGAGGGGTTGGGGCCGTTCATCCCCGCGAGGGGCTCCATGGATTGCCAGTAGAGCCGGCCGTCGCTGCGGAAGGCCGCGAGCCCGAGGCGCGCCGTCACCGCCACGACCTCCAGCCCGTTGGCCGGGTTGCCGTCCAGGTCGCCCACCGCGGGGTGCCCGTCCCAGCGCAGCCCGTAGGCCGCGCGCTCGTCGTTGGGCGCGCCGACCCCGTTCTGCGACCAGAGCAGCCGATGCGGCGCCCTCCCAGAGACCACCCGCAGCACCGAGCGGGAGTAGCTCGTCTCGCAGGAGAAGGTCATGAACGCCACCTCGGGGACGGGCTCCTCCCCGGCGGCGCCCCGCACGATGTCCGCCACCACGGGCGTCGAGCACACCTGGTCGGCGCCCGCGAAGGGCGTCCCCGCGGTGGCCCTCCAGTGCAGCCTGAGCGCGGGGCTGCGGAAGGGCTCCGCCGAGGGCGTCACGGTGCACCGCTGCGGACCAGCGTCGCCCGGGGGACGATCGCTCGCCACGTCGCCCGGAGGCAGGTCCGCGGGGGCATCGACCGCCGCGTCCACGCGGACGATGTCCGTCGAGGCGTCGAGGCGCAGGGCGTCCCCGGGGCGATCGCCCGCGAGGTCGCTGGAGGGCCTCGCGTCGAGGCGCGAGGCGTCGGCCTCGGTGATGGTCTCCTCGGGAGCGCAGCCCAGCGCCAGCGCGGTGAGCACGACGGCGCGAGCGGGCGCCCTCACGGCATCACCGGCGCCGGCTGCCAGCCGTTGCCGTCGACGTCGACGTACACCGGGTTGGTGTACCCGATGGCGCTGCCGCTGCCGATCGGAGCGAGCGAGCCGCCCCGCGCGAGCACCACGTAGAAGCTGTCCCGCGAGGGCCGCGCCCGCACCGTCGCGCGCCACCGCACCACGCCGCTGCGACCGGGCGAGGCGTCGCCGAGCTCCTGCAGGAAGGCCTCCGTCGCGGTCGTGGCCACCGTCGCGGTGAAGGCGTCCTGGCCCGCCACTCGGGTGAGCGCCAGCGGGCGGCCGTTCTCGAAGACCACGAGATCGCGCGCGGTGACCCACGGCGCAGCCTGCAGGGTGATCTCCAGCGGGACGGTGCCGTCGCTACCGGGTCGCACCACCTCGCGCCACCCCATGCGGGCCTCGCCGTTTACACGAACCTGTAAGACCAGCCCGGCGGCCACGACCACCCGCTGCGCGCGGATGGCGTCGGTGACCATCGCCTGGGTGACCCGCTCCGGCGCGTCCTCGTTGACGCGCAGGAGGTTGTGCGGCCAGCCCGATCCGCCGTTGCGCTCGTGCGTGTCGCTGTTGCCCAGCGCGCACGGGTGCTCTCCCCTCCTCAAGAACCCGAACCAGTCCTGCATCGTCGGCACCGCGGGGGCGTTGCGCATCGCGAGGGCGCGCAGCGCGGCGTCGTTGGAGGCGAGGTAGTCCCGCGGCTCGCCGACCTCGGTGTTGACCTCGAGCGCCTCCCAGCCCGTGGCCACCGGGATGACCGCGCCCGCGGGCGTGCTCCCGGCGCCGGTGAGCGGGTTGAGGCCGATGGTGGAGAAGTAGCCCTTGAGGTTGTTGGAGCGCGGGTGCGACAGGTGCAGCAGCGGGTTGCCTGCCTCCCCGCGGACGCGCGTGAAGATCTGCTGCGCGGTCTGGTCGGCCCAGTACTGCGCCCCGATGAGGGCCGTCGGATCGGCCGGGTTGATGGTCAGCGGGTACGCGTTGAAGTGCCCGGTGCCCACCACGGAGATCTCGTTGCCCATCATCGAGCCGAACCAACGGCCGAGGTTGAGCTCCCGGGTGCACGGCCCGAAGTCGGTGACGTTGTCGTGGTCCGTGGTGGCGGCGTACTCCAGGCCTTCGGCGGTGTTCTCCAGCACGCGGTTGCAGAGGCTGCGCCCGGAGTCGATGCTCCCGACGGTGTGCTGGTGGAAGTCGCCCGACACCTGCCCCGGGGTGTCGAGCACGCGGCGCAGCGTGGCCATAAGCGTGGCGTCCTCGCCCGCGGTGAGCGTCAGCTCGCTCTCCACCGAGTCGTACTCCTCGCCGCGCGAGACGATCGCCCGGTAGCGCCCGGGCTTCACCGCCACCCGCTCGGTGCCGCCGAGCGAGTAGATCGCCCGGTGCAGCCCGTAGGACTCGCGCTCGCCCTCAAGGTCGCCGAGGCCGGGGTCCGGCGCCTCGGCGGCCATGCCCCGGAGGCTCACCTTCATGGGCGCGCGCACGGTCATGCCGTCGCGCTCCACGGCGTGGAGGTCGAGCACCAGCGTCGCGGACCGCCCCACCGTCGGGGCGGCGGTGACCATCCCCCCGTCGGTGACGGTGACGCTCACCGGGGCGCCGCGGTTGCGCCCCTCGTCGACGGCCACCAGCGCGTAGCGGCCCGGCGCGAGCGCGAGGCGATAGGCCCCGTCCGCCGCCGAGCGGGCCACGGAGCGCACCGCCGCGCCGGCGACATACGGATCGTTGTAAGCGTAGACCAGCGCGCCCGGCGAGCTGACGCCGGTGACGACGCCGTGCGGGTCGCGGCGGGCGTTCATGAGGGGCTCGACGACGGAGCTCACGTCGCCGGTGCCGATGGCGATGTAGCGGGAGAACGACGCGGGCTCGCCACGGCGCGCGGAGAGCGTGGGGTAGAGCGCGACGGTGCCCGAGGCGTCGACGACGGGCACGCTCATGGTGCCCGAGGCGGGCGAGATGCCGTAGGAGACGCGGCGGTGGTTCTCCCCCGGGTCGCTGACGCCCACGAGGTAGCGCGGGGGGGCCATGGCGCGGGTGGCGTCGCCGAAGCCCGTCGCGTCGGTGAAGAGCGTGAGCGCCGAGCCGGCGCCGTAGAACTCCCCGGTCGCGGAGAGGGGCACGGCGGCGTTGCTGTTGGACTGCACCTCCGTGCGCACCTCGAGCACCGAGCTGTCGGGGCGGAGGATGTAGTGCGTGACGATGCGCACGTCGCGGTCGCGCGCGAGGTTGTCGATGAGGCTGATGAGGCGCGTGGGGACGTCCCGGCCGATGACCCTGATCGCCGCCGGGCGGCCGTTGGAGCCGTCGCAGGCGACGCTCACCTCCTCGGCGTCGCTGATGCGGTACCCGAACATCGGGAACATCTCCCGGAACAGGTCGCCGCCCGCCTCGCCGCGCGGGCGCGCCACGTCCATGTCGATGATGTTCCCGCCGTAGAGGTTGTAGCCCGCGGCCCGGGGCGCGACGCCGGGTCGCACCCTCCCCTGCACGATCACCCGCACCTTGTTGTTGTAGATCCGCAGGTGCCCGACGCGCCCCGCCGCGGCCTCTCCGCCCAGCAGCTCACGCTCGTGGGTGATCACCCCCGCGCGCGCCTCGGAGGCGTCGAGGGAGTCATCGAGGGCCCGGGGGCCGGTCGCCGCGGGGCACGCATACGGGTCCACGTAAGGCGGGAGCGCCCCGACGTCGGGCTTGGCCCCGAGGTCGTCGCCGAGATCGCTGGCCGCGGGCAGGTCGAGCCCGACCTCTGGAACGTCCCGCGCCGCGCCGGCGTCGGCGGCTGTCGAGGACGAGTTGCAGGCCACGAGCAGTGGAGCGAGTCCAAGGAGACGGCGCATGGCCGGGGATGGTGCCAGCCCGGGGGCTCTCGGGGCAAAGGTCCGGCGCGTGGACTCTGACGGTGACGGGCACTATGGTCCGCGTCATCATCGCCATGCCAATGTCTGACGACCCGAAGACGCCGCTCCCGACCGAGACCGCCGCCCCGGTCGCGGCCCCTCGCCCGCGCCGCAAGAAGGCTTACTCCCGCTACCTGATCCTCGTGGGTCTGGCGGGCGTCATCGCCATGATCGCCTCGACCTTCCGAGGCTCGGCGATGGTGTACTCGAAGTACGTCGACGAGGTGACCCGCCCCGCCGAGCGAGCGCGCTGGGTCGGCCGCACGCTGCGCGTCGAGGGCCTGGTGGTGCCTGCCTCCATCGAGCATCGCCCGGGCACCCGTGACTTCCGCTTCCGGGTGTCGCGCAACCACGCCGAGCTGGCGGTGACCTACAGCGGCATCGTGCCCGACACCTTCCGCGACTGCGCGGGCGTCACGGTGCGCGGGGTCCTCGGGCAGGACGGGGTGTTCCGCAGCGACGAGATCGTCGCCAAGTGCCCGAGCAAGTACGAGGCGGCCACGGTGGTCAACGGCGAGTGCATCGTGGGCATGGCCCCGGAGGCGCCGGGGCGGCGGATGTGAGGGCTCCCGCTTCCCGTGCACAGGACGGCGCGGTAGGTTAGAAAGCTTCAAATGGGTGCGCGTACCTTCGCGATTGGCGACATTCACGGCAACCTGGAGGCCCTCGACCTCCTCCTCGCCCGCATCGCCCCGGAGAAGGACGACACGGTGGTGTTCCTCGGCGACTACCTCGACCGGGGTACCCAGTCGAAGGAGACCATCGAGCGGGTGCGCTCCTTCGTCGACGACGCGCCGTGCAAGGCCGTCGCCCTCCGCGGCAACCACGAAGACATCTGGATCGAGTGCTTCAAGGAGCCCAACGCGGGCTTCCTGCTGCCGCGCAGCAACGGGTGCATGGACTCGTTCCGCTCGTTCACCGCGGCGCCTCCGCTGGAGGAGGGCCAGCCGCTGAGGGCCGAGGAGTTCGTGCAGTACCTCCAGGTGGCCTCGTGGTTTCCGAAGGACGTCATCGACTGGTTCGAGTCGCTGCCGCTCTGGTACGAAGACGACCACGCGCTCTACGTGCACGCGGGCCTCGACGGCCGCGACGCGGAGTGGAAGCACCCCAAGGACGGCCGCCAGAAGCCCCTGATGTGGATGCGCGAGAAGGGCTTCTACAACGGCTACGAGGGCAAGCGGGTGGTGTTCGGCCACACGCACACCCGCGACCTGCCGCAAGAGCTTCGCCGCTACCCCGACGCGTGCCCGAAGGAGTCCGACCGGGTGTGGCTCCGCGGCGACCTGGTGGGCATCGACACCGGCTGCGGCCGCGCGGGCGTGCTCACCGCCGTCGAGCTCCCGTCGCTGCGCATCATCGACTCTCGCTGACCGCGCCCAACACCGCCGCGCGGGGGTTATGCTCCGCGCGATGCCACGCATGACCTCGCCCCTCGCATTCGCTGCCGGCGCGCTCGGCTGGACCGCCGCGGAGTATGCCCTCCACCGCTTCGTGGGCCACGGCCCCCGACGACGCCGCCCGGCGCGCTGGTACCAGCGCATCACGCCCTCGGGGCTGCTCGCGGAGTTCAACGAGGAGCACCTCGCGCACCACGCCGACCCGACCTACTTCGCGCCGACCTCGCGCAAGGCCGTCGCCGCGGTGGTGAGCACCACCCTCGTCAGCGCAGCGCTCTCCGCGCTGGTGGGCCCTCGCCGCGGGTGCTCCTTCGCGGTGGGCTTCGGGGCCATGTACGTGACCTACGAGGTGCTCCATCGGGTGATCCACACGCATCCTCCGACCGGCCCGTACAGCCGCTGGGCGAGGCAGCACCACCTGCTCCACCACTTCCGCGCGCCCCGCCTCAACCACGGCGTCACCACCCCCCTCTGGGACCACGTGTTCGACACCATGGCCCCGGTGTCGGCCCCGCTGCGGGTGCCCTCGAAGCTGTGCCCCGTCTGGATGATCGACCCCGCCACCGGCGCCGTGCGCGCGCCCTACGGCGACGACTACACCGTCGTCTGAGGCTCCCGCGCCGTGACCCTACCGGGCCGGTGTGTGTGTGGAGTATCGTCCGCGGAATGCGACTCCACTGGGCCCTCGCGGCGCTGACCACCCTTACGCTTGCCTGCAACAACGACGACGCCAGCACCACCGACTCGGGCGCTCCGGCAGACGTCCCTGCGGTGTCCGACCTGCCCCTGGTGGTCGACACCGGGGCGGACGTCCCTCGCGACGTCGGCACCGACGCGGGCCCTCCGCCGCTCTTCACGCCGTGCTCCACGGTCGCCAACTGCCGGGGCATCCCCTCGGCGCAGTGCATCGCCGTCACCGAGGGCTACCCGATGGGCCAGTGCACCCGAACGTGCACCATGGACGCCCAGTGCGGCGCCGGCGGCATCTGCCTCGACTTCGGGGCGCGCCGCGTGTGCTTCAAGCGCTGCGAGGACGTCACCGGCTGTCGCGCGGGCTACAACTGCTTCGTCGGGCGCGGCGAGGGCGACGCCGCCGAGCGCGCGTGCTTCCCGTTCTGCACCGAGGACGCGCAGTGCCCCGGCGCGGCGTGCAACCGCTACTCGCGCTTCTGCGGGACGCTCGACGCGACGCGCGCGGACAACGGCGCCACCTGCGAGCGCAACCTCGACTGCCGCAGCGGGCGCTGCTTCGAGGAGTTCAACGAGACCAGCGGCAACCCCAGCGGGTACCTGGGCGGGCAGTGCTACTCGCGCTGCACGGTCCCGCCGGCCGCGGACTACAACGGCCCGACCTACCCCCGCAGCGACTGCCCCGAGAACAGCGTGTGCGTCCGTGAGGCGGGCCAGGTCGCGGGCCAGACGGCGCTCTGCCGCGGGTCGTGCACCAGCACCGCCGACTGCCGGGGCGGCTACATCTGCCTCAAGCCCTCGCGCGGCGCCGACGCAGGAACCTACAACAACGGCTACTGCGCCCCGCTCAACTGCCACTACATGACCCAGACCTGCCCGAGCGACGCGACGTGCCAGACCACCCGCTCGGACGACGCGGGCGTCCCCACCAGCGGGTTCTGCGTGCGCTCGCCGGCGAGCGACGCGGCGGTCACCGACGCCAGCGCCGACGCGACCACAGACGCCCCGAGCGTCCGCGACGCGGGCGTGACCGACGCCCCCGCGGACGGCGGCTGAGCGCAGCGAGACCGGTCGAGGGAATACCCTGGGAGGTATTCCTTCGACGCGGGCCTCCGCTGGATCAGACCTCGAACTGGCCCGCTTCGAGGATCTCGGTGATGCGATAGAGGAAGTTGTTGGCCGCGACGCCGTCGACGATGCGGTGGTCGTAGGAGAGCGCGACGAACATCACCGGGTGGATGGCGATGGTGTCGACGCCGTCGACCTCGACCACCACCGGGCGCTTCACGATCTCGCCGGTGCGGAGGATCGCGACGTTGGGCTGCGAGATGACCGCGGCGCCGACGAAGTTGCCCTTGGTGCCGGGGTTGGAGATGGTGAAGGTCGACCCGGCGAGGTCGTCGGCCTCGATCTTCCCGTCGCGGGCCTTGCGGGCGACGGTGTCGATGCCCTTGGCGAGGCCCTTCACCGTGAGCTCGTCGGCGTCGCGCACCACCGGAACGAGCAGTCCGCCGGGGGTCTCCACCGCGACCCCGAGGTTGATCTGCTTGATCTTCACGTAGGAGTCGTCGAGCACGCGGGCGTTGAGCACCGGGTTCTCGCGCAGCGCCTTCGCCGTCGCCGCCGCGATGAACGACAGGAAGGTCAGCGAGACCCCTTCGGCCTTGAGCGCGTCCTTGCGGGCCTCTCGCAGCCTGGAGACCTTGTGCATGTCGATCTCCGCGAAGGTGTAGACGTGCGGAGAGACGTGCTTCGAGTAGACCATGTGGTCGGCGATGATTCGCCGGCGACGGTTGAAGGGGACGATCTCGTCGCCGGGCGCCTGGACGTAGGGCTTCACGCTGAAGCCACCGCGCGGCGCGGCGGGCGCCTGGGCCGGAGCGGACTGCCTCGGCTGCTCCACCGACGGCGGCGGAGGCGGCGTGGCCGGGCGCGACGGCGCGGCGGCGGGCGTCGCGACGACCTTGCCCGCGGCGGCGGCGAGCGCGTCGTCTCGGGTGACGCGGCCGTTCTCGCCAGAGCCCTTGATGGCGCTCACGTCGAGGTCGTTCTCCCGGGCGATCTTGCGAACGACGGGGGTGGTCGGCGGCTCGCGCGAAGGAGCGGCGGCGGGCGCGGGCGCGGCGGGCGTCACGGCGGGGGCGGCGGCGGGCTTCGCGGCGGAGGCGCTCGCGGCGGTGTCGATCTCCGCGATGGGGACGTTGACCGGCACCACGGCCTGCTCGGCGGCCAGGAGCTTCGTGACGACGCCACCGACCGGCGACGGCACATCGGTGTCGGCCTTGTCGGTAGAGACCGTGACGAGGATCTGGTCCTTCGCGATGGTGTCACCGGGCTTGACGTGCCAGCGGGTGATGGTGCCTTCGACGACGCTCTCACCGAGCTGCGGCATGACGACGGGTACGGCCATGAGTGCGATCCTTTTCTCGGGTACTGGGACTTTGGACGCTTCTTCGCGCGGGAAGTCCGTTCGCCGAAGGCCAATACCCGCAAGCGTCTACGGACGCAATCGCGCTCAGCGCGTGGCGTGGAGCACGTACCAGAGGGCCCCGCTGGCGAGCACGAGGAAGCCCAGCGACGCGAGCAGCAGCAGCGCCCCGGAGGACGACTTCTGCGGCGGAGGCGGCGCGAGCGGCGCGGCCCCCGGCGTCCACCCCGGCGGCATCGTGGCCTGCGGGTTCATCCCCCCGTAGCTCGGCTGCGGAGCCATCGGGAAGGCATCGCCCATCGGGGCCATCGGCGTGGGCGCCGCCTGGCCCTGCGAGGGATGATCCTGCAGCGTGGCGGCCTCTTCCTGGCGCCCATGAAACTGCTGCTGTCCCTGCTGCTGCGGGATCTCGTTGTACCCGCCGGGCGGGCCCCCGAGGTCGCGCGTGGTCGCCTTGGCCTGGGCCATCGCCTCGCGGTACGGGTCGTAGCTCTGCGCGGGCTCGGGGCTCTGACGGGCGCCCTGCTGCGCCTCGTGCTCGGCTGCCGGGGCCGGCGAGCGCCGACCGCGAATCTGCGCCATCACGGGCGAGCCGTGGCTGAAGAGCGCCGTCTCGCCGTCGTCCTCGTAGTCCTCCGCCGGGGGCGGGGCCGCCGGGCGGGAGGGGCGCGAGGGACGCAGGGGCGCGGCCTTCACCGTGGGCGTGCGCTCGCGAACGTTGGAGGTGCGCGCGGAGCTGTCCGCGGGGGCGGGCATCGCCATCGTGGGCTGGCGCAGCTTGGACGACGGCCGCGGCCCCGACTCCTCCTGGCGGACGCGCGGCGCGGAGGTCGACGGCAGGATGGAGGGGGGCACGTCGGGGTCGGTCATCGTGTGCCGCGCGGGCTCGACGACGGTGGACGACAGCGGGTCCATCTCCATGTCGCTGTTGGCGCTCTCGCGCATGGCGCGCCGCTCGCGTTCGAGCTTCTGCGAGGCCACGCCGGAGATGAACGCCGCCACGTCGCGCCCGGAGGCCACGGACCCGGCGAGGTGCGTCTCGATCGCGTCGGCGAACTCGTCGGCCGACATGAAGCGCTGATCGGGGTCGGGGTTGAGGGCCTTCTTGCAGATCTCGTCGAGCACCGGAGGGAGGCGCGCGTCGAAGTCCAGCAGCGGGGGGTACTCGCCCGTGAGGATGCGGCGCGCGGTGTCGAAGTCGTTCTCGCCGGCGTAGAGGCGGCGCAGGGTGACGGCCTCCCAGAGCGTGACGCCCATGCCGAAGACGTCGACGCGGCGGTCGAGCGGCGCGCTGCGCAGCTGCTCGGGGGCCATGAAGTTCAGCTTGCCCTTGATCATCCCCACCTTGGTGGTGGTGACCCGGGACTCGGCCTTGGCGATGCCGAAGTCGACGATGCGCGAGACGCCGTCGACGCCGACGACGATGTTCTGCGGGGAGACGTCGCGGTGGATGATCTTGAGGTGGTTGCCCTCGAGGTCGCACAGCTCGTGGGCGGCGTGCAGGCCCGCGAGCGCGTCGAGCACCACGCGCAGGGTGATGCCCAGCGGGATGCGGCGGCGCAGCGAGATGGCGACCTTCTCCACGTTGGAGAAGCTGTCGCCCTCGATGTAATCCATGATCAGGAAGACGAGGCCGTCTTCGAAGCCCACGTCGATGATGGGCACCACGTTGGGGTGGTGGATGGTCGCCGCGACCCTCGCCTCGTCGAGGAACATGTCCACGAAGGACTCGTCCGAAGACAGGTGCGCGTGCATGACCTTGATGGCCACGAGTCGCCGGAAGCCGCCCGACCCGGTGGAGCGCGCGACGTACACCGAGGCCATGCCGCCGGTGCCGATCTCCGCAATGACCTCAAACCGCCCGATGCGGGATCCGACGAGGCTGTTGCGTGCAGCACCGGCTTTCATGCGATCGGTCTGTCGAACCTACCACACTGCCGCGCGCTGCCGGAAGGCAACGGCGAAACGGTGCTGACTCAGGTCTCCACCCGGATGGGCGCGAAGAGCCCCCGGGCGCGCTCGACCAGAGGCCCCGCGAGGGTGCAGTGGGCGCCCCGCTCGATGCGGCGCTGCAGCCCGATAAGCCCTCGTTCGTCGACCTTCACGAGCTGCGTGGACTCCACGGAGGGAGCCTCGCCGTCCTCGAGCACCCGGCCGAGGAGCGCGGCGTCGGTGCCGTGTCGATAGGTGAGTGTACGTGGGTAGGAGTGCGCCGGGGTGAAGGCGGTCAAGAGCTCCAACGGGCCGAAGCGGCGGTGCATGGTGAGGGCGCGGCCGTTCCACTGGGCGGCGCCGACGAGGGATTTCGCGCGCAGCACGCGGCACCCGAGGGCCTTGGTGAAGGTGCCGAGGCCCTTGAGCCCTGCCTCCTTCCCGAGCGACCCGACGTTGTGCTCGAAGAACTCCCCCGGGGCGACGGTGGGGATCGCCACGTGCAGCGAGAGCGGCACCCAGACCTTCTCCTGCGGGGCCACCTCGAAGCGCTCGCGGAGCATCGGCGAGACGTCCCTCGGGCGCACCGCGAGGCCGAAGAGGGCGCTCGGCCACTCGGCGCAGTCGTAGAAGACCCAGCGCTCCATGGCCATCGCCTGCGGACCGAAGGTCTGCGCGTCGAGGCGCTCGATCCAGGTGAGGAAGCGCTGCGAGGCCAGCACCGTCGGGTCGATGCGCAGCGTCTTCGGGATCTTGATGCCGAAGGGCGCGAGGTCGAGGTGCTCCCAGTGCCCGCGCGGCGCGACCACGAAGGGTCGGCAGATGCGGAGCGCGTCGCGATAGATCTCAGCGAGTTCGGGCGGGTGGGCCATCGTCGGCGGAGCGTACCCCCAGAGGCGGGCGATGTTCCACGGCGGGCGTGAGGCCCTTCCCAGGGTGGAGCGCGGTCTCTAGGCTCGGGGCGACATACCGATGAGCGATCCACACGTAGTGATTCTTGGCGGCGGCTTCGGTGGACTGGCCGCGGCGCGCGCCCTCGCCGACTCGCCGGTGCGGGTGACCCTGCTCGACCGGCAGAACCACCACCTCTTCCAGCCGCTGCTCTACCAGGTGGCCACCGCGGGGTTGAATCCCAGCGACATCTCCGCGCCCATCCGGCACCTGCTGCGCCACCAGGAGAACGTCACGGTGCTGCTCGCGGAGGCCACGAGCATCGACGCCGCGGCGAAGACCGTGGTGCTCACCGAGGGGTCGATCTCGTACGACTACCTGGTGGTCGCGACCGGGGCGACGCACGCGTACTTCGGGCACGACGAGTGGGCCTCGCGGGCGCCGGGCCTCAAGAGCCTCGAGGACGCGGTGGAGATCCGGCAGAGGTTTCTGCTGGCCTTCGAGGCGGCGGAGCGGGAGCAGGACCCGGAGCGGCGCAAGGCGTGGCTCACCTTCGTGGTGGTGGGTGCGGGGCCGACCGGGGTCGAGCTCGCGGGCGCCATGTACGAGGTGGCGCGGCACGCGCTGAAGGAGGACTTCCGCGCGATCAACCCCGCCGACGCGAGGGTGATGCTGGTGGAGGGCCTCGACCGGGTGCTCCCGACTTACTCCAAGGACCTCTCCGCGGCGGCCCTGAAGTCGCTCCACGAGCGCGGGGTGGAGGTGCGGCTCAACACCCGGGTGACACGCATCGACGACGACGCGGTGATGATGGGCGACGAGCTGGTGGGCGCGCGCACGGTGGTGTGGGCCGCGGGCGTCGCGGCCTCGCCGCTGGGGAGGTTCCTCGGGGCGCCGCTCGACCGCGCGGGGAGGGTGAAGGTCGACGCCTCGCTGCGCGTCCCCGGGCGCCCGGAGATCTTCGTGCTGGGCGACCTCGCAAGTGTCGTGCAGGACGGCGCTCCGGTGCCCGGCGTGGCGCAGGCGGCGCTGCAGGGCGGCGAGCAGACGGCGGCCAACATCATGCGCTCGATCCGGGCTCAGGAGCTCGCGCCCTTCCGCTACCGGGACCTCGGCTCGATGGCGACCATCGGCCGCAACGCCGCGGTGGCGGCCATCGGGAAGGCCGAGTTCACGGGCTTCTTCGCATGGCTGATGTGGCTCTTCGTGCACGTGATGGCGCTGGTGGGCTTCCGCAACCGCGTCGCGGTGATCTTCTCCTGGGCGTGGTCGTACGTGACCTTCAACCGCGGGTCGCGGCTCATCACCCGGAGGGTTCCGCCCACGCTGCTCTCGCACGACGAGGACGACGATCAGCCAGGCGCCCTCCAGACCACCGGCGACGCGTCGACCGCCGCGAGCGAGAAGCCCTCCGCCGAGGCCCGCAGCGCGCCCTGATCGCGCGCCCCGAGGCTCTCCAGCAGCCACCCCCGCAGCCACCCCGCGCTCACCCCGCGCTCTCTCAGCGCCGCGATGCCCATGGAGCCGCTGCGCTTGGCGAGGCGCTCGCCGTCGCCGCCCAGCACCAGCGGGAGGTGCGCCCACGCCGGGGGCGCCGCGCCGAGGGCCTCGTAGAGCAGCACCTGCCGAGGTGTGCTGGCCAGGAGGTCGTCGCCTCGCACCACCTCGGTGATGTCCATCGCGACGTCGTCGACCACCACCGCGAGCTGATAGGAGGCGACCCCGTCGGCGCGCATCACCACGAAGTCGCCGACCTCGCGGTGCACCTGCTGGGAAGAGACTCCGCGGAGGAGGTCCCGGACGACCACCGGCGGAGCCTCGGGGTCGGTGCGGAAGCGCCACGAGACGCCCCGTCCCAGCGAGCGGGCGCGGGCGACGACGGCGTCGGGGGCGAGGTCGCGGCAGGTTCCCGGGTAGACGGGCTCGGCGCCGTGAGGGGCCTGCGAGGCAAGCTCGATGTCGCGGCGGCTGCACGCGCAGGGATAGACGAGCCCGCGGGCGCGGAGCCAGTCGAGCGTCGCGGCGTAGAGGGGAGCGCGCTCGCGCTGCGCATAGGGGGCGGAGGGACCGCCGACGCCGGGGCCCTCGTCCCAGTCGAGCCCCAGCCAGCGCAGGTCGTCGAGCATGGCGGCGGTGGCCCCTGGGGCCGCGCGGACGGCGTCGAGGTCCTCCACCCGCAGGACCCAGCGGCCGCCGGCGGACCACGCGGAGAGCGCCGAGGCCAGGGCGGTGCGGGCGCTGCCGACGTGGAGCGCGCCGGAGGGCGTCGGGGCGAAGCGACCGCGGGGGAGGAGGTCCATGGCGGAGGCGACGGTGTACTGCATCGCGGGTGCGGTTGGTGCTCGGGGCTGCGCGTCACCTCCGCTCGCGGGAGAGGCGCCTCGCACGCAACCCCCTCGGGCGTCGGGGACGACACCGTGCGCCCGATCGCCGTCGCCGGACCTCTTCCGGCGGGGCGGCGTGCGTGAGGAGCCACTGCACCGATGACACCGACCTCGTCCCCGCTTGCGCCCTACTTCGCAACTCTCGACCTGCACGGCGCCGTGACCCTGCTCGAGCACACGCCGCTCGGCGCCCGTCACATCCTCCTGACGCTGCTGCGGTTCAAGTGCGCCTCCGTCATGCTCGCCTCGGGCTTCGGCTTCGCCTCCTGTCTGCGAGCGTCCTGGGAGATCCGCGAGGACGGCGGCGCCCTGGTGTTCGCTCCCCTCACCGTCTTCACACTGCTCCTCGGCCTCGGCGCCTGGGCCGCGTACATCCTGTTCGGCTGGCTGCGTCGCCGCGGGCAGCCCCCGCCTGCGCGGGTGCTCGAGCTCGCCCGCTATGGTCTCCGCGTCTCGGAGCAGGGCACGCCCACCCTGCCCGACGCGCCCCTCATCGACGCGCACGGGCGCATGCTGCTCCCGTGGACCGCCTGGCGCGACGTCTCCGGCGACAGCGTCGATGAGGGCGTCCTGTCGTTCGTGCTCCGTGTTCCGCCAGGGCGGGTCGAGCTCTCCCTCGGACCTTCGTGCGCCGCGGAGGTCAGCGCTCTCGCCCGCACGCTCGCTGCGATGAGCCACTGAAGAGCCGAGATCGCCCGCCGCCTCGCGACGCGGTACTCCTCCCCCTCGTGGACGAAACCGACGCACCCGACCCCACGCTCCGCGCTGACGCCCTCCTTCATGTCGGACAGCTCGCCGCGGGCGTCGCCCACGAGCTCCGCAACCCCCTCGCGGTCATCGAGACCTCCGTCTTCCTGCTTCAGGAGCAGGTCGGCGAGGACCCCCGCGCGGCCCGGCAGCTACGACGCATCACCGAGCAGCTCCGCATCGCGGGCGCCATCGTCAACGACCTCCTCGACACCGTGCGCGGCCGCAACGCCCCGCCCTCCCCCACGGCGACCTTCGACCTGGCGCGGGTCGTCCGCGAGGCCGTCGCCTGGGTGCCGCGACCGCCGCGGCTGGCCATCGCGCTCCGCCTCCCCGAAGACCCGGTGGTCATCCCCGGGGATGCCCGACGCATCCGCCAGGTGGTGGTCAACCTCGTCGCCAACGCCGTGCAGAGCCTCGACGGCCACGACGACTCCCCCGGCATCGCCGTCACCCTGGACTCCGACGAGCGCGCTGCCCATGTCTCCGTGCGCGACCATGGTCCTGGCATTGCCGACACGCTGCTGCCGCGGCTCTTCGAGCCCTTCGTGACCACCCGAGCGGAGGGCACCGGGCTCGGCCTTGCGCTCTCCCGCCAGATCGCGCGCGACCACCACGGCGACCTGCGCGCGGAGTCCGTCTCCCCCGCCGAGGGCGGCGGCGCGCGCTTCACCCTCACGCTCCCGCGCCACGCCGTCGAGGGCCCGTGACCCCTCACTCCGACCGTCGACCGAGGCTCCTCATCGTCGATGACAACCGCGACCTCTCGGAGAACCTCCAGGACATCTTCGAGCCGCGCGGCTTCGTCGTGCGCTTCACCCCGAGCGCTCGCGAGGGCCTCGCCATGGCCCGCGCCGAGGGCTTCGACCTCGCCATGGTCGACGTCAACCTCCCGGACGCCAGCGGCGCCGACCTGCTCCCCGCCCTGCGCGCGGCCTCTCCGCTCGGCGAGGTGGTGCTCATCACCGGGCACGCCACGCTCGACTCCGCCGTGGCCGCGGTGCGGGGCGGGGCGTTCCAGTACGTGGTCAAGCCCTTCAAGGTCGACGAGCTGGTGGCCACCGTCGAGGCCGCGCTCCGGCAGGGCACGCTCCGTCGGGAGCGCGAGGCCCTGGCGCAGCAGCTCGCGGCCTCCGAGCGGCGCTACCGCGACGTGGTGGAGTCTTCGAAGGTGCTGGTCGTGGGCATCGACTCCCGCGGGATCATGCACCTCTTCAATCGACGCGCGGCCGAGCTCACGGGGCTCTCTCCCGAGGAGGCCCTCGGGCACCCGGCGCTCGAGGTGCTCATCCCCGCCGACTCGAGGGAGCGGGTGCAGAGCCATGTGCGGGCCACGCTGGCGGGAGCGCCTCCGGGGGAGTTCGAGGCGCCGCTGCTGGTCAAGGACGGGAGGGCGCGCACCGTGCGCTGGCACGTGGTCGTCGCGAGCGCCGAGCGGCCCACGGCGAAGGACGAGATCGCCGCCTACGCGGTGGGCACCGACGTCACCGATCGCCGAGCGCTGGAGCGTCGCGCGGCGGAGGCCGAGGCGCTCGCGCACATGGGCACGCTCGCCGCGGGCCTGGCCCACGAGGTGCGCAACCCGCTCAACGCGGCGCTGCTTCAGCTCCACCTCCTGAGCCGGGGGATCGCGAAGGCGACGACCGGGGAGCGCGATCCGCTGCTGGGGAGGGCGCGCATCGTCGAGGGGGAGCTCAAGCGGCTGGAGCGGCTCTTGTCGGACTTCCTGGAGCTGGCGAGGCCGCGACCGATGGCGAGGGAGCCCATCGACCTCGCGGAGCTGCTGGACGAGGTGACGGCCTTTCAGGAGCCGGCGGCGGCGGCGGCGGGGGTGAGGCTGGTGCGGCGCATCGGCGACGCGAGGGCCGTGGGCGACCGCGAGCGGCTGAAGCAGGTGTTTCACAACCTGCTGGTGAACGCGATGGAGGCGACGCCGCAGGGGGGCGTGGTGACCGTGTCGTGCCACCGCGGCGCCGACGACCCCGACGCGACGGTGACCATCGCGGATACAGGGAGGGGTATTCCTGCGGGAACGCTGGAGAAGGTCTTCGAGCCCTTCTTCACGACGAAGGAGGCGGGCACGGGGCTCGGGCTGTCCATCGTGCGACAGATCGTCGAGCGCCACGGAGGAGCGATCGACCTGGAGAGCGCCGAGGGCCGAGGAACCCGGGTGACGCTGCGGCTCCCCGCCACCGGCCGCTCGCACTAACGGGGAGGGAGCCTCGCGTCCACGGCGGAGCGCATCCAGTCGGGCACCTCGTCGTCGCGGTCGCAGTTGAGCAGCACGCGCTCTCCCCGGGCGCGCACGTCGTCGTGGGCCGTGAGGGTGAGGTCGCCCTCCGTGGACTCGACCGTGGTGGCGGGGGCGCTCACCCTCGCCTCGGAGCGGGCGCGCACCTCGAAGCGGTCGCACTCGGCGGAGACGGTGCCGGAGGCGCGGAGGGCGATGTCGACGGCGTCGAGGTGGAGCTTCGCTCCGGTGGGGGTGAGCTCGATGGTGAGCTCGAGGGTCCCGTGGAGGGCGCGCACCTCCACGCGCTCGCCGTGGTCGTCGGCGATCACCGTCACCGAGCGCCCCGAGGGGAGCACCTCGCGCGACTGATGGAGGTTGAGGACGCGGGAGAGCAGCGTCGCGGTCGGGTGGTTGTTCATTGGAGTTCGATCCCTTCTGGATTGGATGTCGGTTGCGGTCAACGCCAGTCGATCTCATGGGACAACCCGTCGAGGTCGCGACGGCCGAGGCCCCAGGGGAGCTCGACCGAGGCCACCCACACCAGGGCCACGGTGCCTGTTTCCAGGTCGATCTCGACGGTGCGCAGCGAGGCCTCGGCGGGGAGCCGCTGGTCGCCGACGCGCACGGTCACCCCCGGTCGCTCGTCGGGGAGGTTCACGATCACCTGCCGTCGGCGCGGATGCACTCCCGTCAACACGACGGTCTCGTTGCCGCTCAGGCTCTCTCCCCAGAGGCCCGGCGGGGCGGTGTGAAACCAGCGGCGATCTCGGCGGGCGGCTCCCTCTTCGAGGGAGTCGCAGGCGGTCAGCTCGGGGGGAATGACCCCGAGGCGGACCTCTGGAAAGTCGTCGGAGGGGGCCTCGGAGCCGGAGCCGAGGCCCAGCCACGCCGAGCGGGGCCACCAGTGCGCCGGGACGGCCGCGAAGCCCGCGGATACAGGCGCGGTGACCCAGGCGTCCGGGTCGGAGAGCACGAGCCGGGCGGGGGTGAGCAGGTCGGTGGGGTCTTCCACGTTGGGGAGACGGATGGCGTCGAGCTCACCCGACACGCAATAGCCACAACCGACATCGTTGCGGGGATATCGATAGAGGTCATCGGTGCCGAGGAGGGCGTCGAGCTCCGAGGGGACGTGGGCCGCGAGGGCGCGCTCGTCGCAGCCTCCGTAGGCGCGCTCCCAGGTGAGCGGCATCTCGACGAATGGGGCCGGGGCGCTGAAGACGGGCTCGCCGGTCGAAGGGTCGAGGGTGACCGAGCGGTCGCCGAACACGCGGAGTCGCTTGAAGAGCCGCGGGGTCAGCGGGTCGCCGGGGTCGTGGACGGCGACGGAGACGTCCATCGTGGGCACCGGGCCGTCGACGCTGTGGGCGTGGGCGCGGACGATGACGTCGGTGCCCGGGCGGGCGATGGCCACGAGGTCGCCGCCCGCGCAGGTGGGATCGTCGGGGTCGGCGGAGACCAGCGGCGCGGGCGCTCCCATGGAGAGCGCGCCATCGAAGGCGGGGAGCGCGTAGACGCGTCGGGTGACGACGGAGGCGCAGGGGATGCCGCGCTCGCCGCGGTGAACGGTGTGAAGCGAGGCGGCGCTCACGGCGACACCATGTATTCGTCCCAGTCATCGGCGAACGCGTCGTCGCTCGCATCGGCCTGGAGCTCGCCGCGAATCGCCTGATCGAGCAGCCCGAGCCCGCCGGAGGCGGCGCCCGCGACGGCGTCCGCCAGGGGTTTGCTGAGCGGTCGCAGCACCCTCGCCACCAGCGCCGGAACGCGGCGCTCGAGCTGACGCAGCAGTCGACCGATGAGCTTGTCGGCGAGGTGACCGGTGAGCTCGTCGATGACGAAGGCGATGGCGAGGTCGAGGACCATCCGGCTCATGACCTTGCTGATCGCCGAGGCGGTGTCCCCCGCGGTCATGCCGAGCAGCACGGTGTTCGGGGTCTGCGTGGCGAAGGCGGTCGGGACCCCGATGGGATCGCTGCAGACCAGGAAGTTGCACCACCCGGCGGAGCCCCCGGCCCGGTACCGGAGGGTCGCCACGGTTCGCGCTCCGTCGATGGAGGCCACCACGTGGCGCGGCCCGAAGATCGCGGTGGAGGCCCCCTCGGCGTTGCCCTCGAAGGGCCCGAGCTGGGCGCCCGCGGAGTCCTCGTTGCAGACCGCGACCAGACCCGGGAGCGGGAGCAGGGAGAGACCGCCGGCGGCGATCAGGTGATGGCGGCGCTTCTTCGTGCGGGACCACTGCTGCAACAGCGGGTCGTTGGAGGCGAAGACGCTGCGGGACTTCCTGGAGGATTCCGGGGCCGTGTCCCAGGCCGTCCCCTCGGAGGACCACAGCGCGTTGGGGGTGAACATCGATGGACACGGAACGAGCCCGGCGATCTTTCCCGGGCCGAGGTAGGCGTGCATCTCCACCCGGCCGACGACCTCGCAGTCGGGTCGGACGACCTGGGTCATCACGTCGGTGGGTGGGCGGCGGCGGAGTCGACTGGGCATCGGGTGCTGTCTCCTGCGCCACCCATGCAGCGAGGGCTCTATGCCGACAGGGCGTGGAGCCTCGCGGCCCGCGTCTCGCGCGGGCGCATCCGGTAGCGCCACCTTGATCGGAAGGTGACCACCAGGAGTTGCGTGTCGGCGAGAAACCACAGCCCCGAGACGGACGTTCGTCGCACGAAGCGCTCGTCGCCCACCTGGACGTCGACCCGGAGGTTGAAGCCGGGGAGGGCGAAGTCCCAGCGATCGTCGCCCAGCGCGATGCGCACCCGCTCGTCGCCCCGCAGCTCGGGCGCCACGTTGCGGGGCACGCTCGCCGCCGGAGTGCACGTCCGCACCAGCGCGTTGAATCGCTCCTGGCCAGGCTCGTTGCCGGGCCCCCATCCCTCCTGCTTCACCCGATCGCCGAGCTGCCACGGCAGCGACCGGTCCACCGGCCCCCACGCCGCCGGAACCGGCGAGTCCATCCATGTGGCAATGGGCATCGATGGATCTTCCAGGTTGGGGAGGCTCACCCCCTCCGCGCTCGCCTCGTCGAGGCAGACTCCCCTCCCCTTCGGGTTGAGCGGGTGCTCCACGGGCTCTCCGTGGGACGCCGCCCGCCCGCCATAGGCGCGGGTCCAGTCGAGGGGCATCTCGGTGAAGGGAGTCGGGGCCGACGCGACCAGCTCCCCTCGGGCGTCGCGCACCCAGCGGCGGTCGCCGATCACCCGGATGGTGCGGTGGAAGTCGCCTACGGAGAAGGAGGCGTCGCAGCGCTCCGCGGGCTGTCGGCAGCGGGCGCGGCCCAGCACCACGAGGTCACACCCACGGTGCATCGGGTGGTTGTCCGAGGGGAAGGTTCCATATCGGGTGTCGACCTTCTCGTGGAAGACCGGCCAGCGCGCCTCCGAGGGAGCGAGCCGCCCTCGCGAGGGGTCCACCTCGAAGGTCGCCCTGGCGACCAGCCAGGCCCCGATCTGCTCATCGTCGATCACTCCGGTGAAGAGCCTCGCCTCCCAGCCGGTGTCATTGAGGAAGTCCATGGGAGTCTCCTTCCCCTTCAGCTGTTGAGCCGGACGAAGCCGCCATGGAGCTTGACCGTCGCGCCGTGGGCGTCGCGCAGCTCGGCGTCCGCGTGGTGGATGTCCAGCGCCGCGAACTCATGGGTCATCGCCGTGACCCGGTTTTCTCCGCGGAGCGTGATGCCGTTGTGGTCAATGAGCAGGAAGGTGCTCCCCACCTTCAGCTTGATGGAGGTGCCCGCCTCGATGGTGATGTGCTGTCCCACCTTCATGCGGTGATCGACCGCGACGTCCACGGTCTGGCACCCGCTCGCGACCGCCTGCGCCTCCACGTGGCCCACCGTCACCGAGCGGCTCTCGGCGCTGATCGACTCCCGCCCGATCACCGTCTCGACCCGGTTTCCATGCACCGTCAGCGTGTCGTGCTGGTGCACCACGGCGTCGCGCATCCCCTCGACCACCTGATCGTCGTCCCTCCCCACGTGGATCCGATGGTCGCGCCCGATGGTCTCCCCGTGGTCGTGCCCGATGCGCTCCGTGCGGTCGTGGCCCACCGTCGCGATGTGGTCGCTCAGCACCTGCTCCCGCAGGTTGCGCTGCGCCCGCAGAAACACCTCCTCCCGGTGCGTCTCGTCGTCGAAGACCAGCTCGTTGTAGCGGGTCACATCCTCGAGGCTCGCGGTGCGGATCCCGCTGCGTGAGCGGTGCCGGGGAAGCTCCTCCGCGTGGCGGTTCTCTCCGTTGTAGAGGGCGCCCACCACGATGGGCCGGTCGGGGTCTCCGCCCACGAAGTCCACCGCCACCTCCATCCCCGCCCTCGGAACAAACGTGAACCCGTACCGCGCCCCCGCCCACGCCTGCACCACCGGCACGAAGCAGCTCTCCCTCGACGGGCTCTCGCCCCGCTCGTCCCAGCGGAAGCGCACCTTCACCCGACCGTGACACTCCGTCGACGGAGCGTGCGGGTCGGGACCCTCCACCCGGGCGAGCTCCACCCCCGACACCCTCGGCCACGGGGTCACCCGCTCGGGGCGAAACCGCTGCGCCCCAGGAATACACACCGCCGTATTCGCATAGCGCTCCCCGTCCTCCCGCCCGTCCGCCCGCTCGGTGAGCACCTCCGGCGCGTGGCCCGAGTGCGTCACCGCGACCACCAGCATCGCCCGCTCGTCGCCGTCGAGGCCCTCCACCGCCAGCCGCTGCCCCGCCCCGAGGCCCGTCAGGTTGCCCGTCGCCGTCGCCACCCGGGAGCGCGACCGCGCACCCTCCATCCGCAGCGCCGACTGGCTCGCCGCGTCGTCCTGCGAGTACGCGTGCGAGCCGCCCTGGTCATATCCGCCGAAGCGCAGCCCCGAGGCGCACTCCCTCCGCACCCGCCGCCCCGGGCGCGCCCTCCCCGCGTTGGGGTCGTAGTCCGGTCGGGTCCAGTCATGGTCGACCACCAGGGCGCTCGTGATCGTCGCCCGGCGCTCCCACTGCCACGATCGGAAGGTCTCCGCCGCGTGCGTCGCCCCCTCCGGACCGACCAGCAGGGCGGGATGGCCGTCGAGCGTCGGGGTCTCCTCCCACGGCTCGGCGTGGTCGCTCAGCACCAGCACCTCGCCCCGACCGGACTCGTGGCGGACGAAGAAGGTGATGCCCTCGCGCTCGAGCCAGCGCTTCACGAAGTCGAGGTCGCTCTCCCGATACTGCACCAGGTATTCGTGCGTCGGCAGCGAGCGGGTGACCTGCACCTCCAGCCGGTCGACGTAGAGCTCGGCCAGGCGCAGCACCTCCCTCGCCAGCTCGACCGCCGTGCGGTCGACGAACACCCGGGAGTCGAAGCGCTCGGAGAGGCACCACAGCTCCGGCACCAGCACCGCCCTCGCGAGCCGGTGGCCGTGCGCCACGCCCAGGTCGCTCGCCGCGCGGACGACGCCCGACACCGTGCGCGAGTGGCCGTCGCGCTCGATGGTGAGCTCGGCCGCGCAGTCGATGAACTCCTCGGGACCCATCGCCGCGTCGGCGGTGGCGAGCTCGATCGTGTACTCGAAGCCCTCGGAGAGCGCCTCGCGCCCCTCGAAGCGGAGCACCTGCCAGCGATCGTCGGAGAGCACCCTGAAGGAGAAGGTCGCCTCGGGGAGCGGACTGCGACGGGCGCGCTCCAGGGCGCCCATCAGGTGCTGGGGGTTGGTGGGCTGTCGGCTCATCGCGGCCTCCGTCAGGGGGTGAGAGATCGGTGCAGGACGCGGCCTTGTCGGGGACCCCCCGGCGAAAGGTTGCGGGGCAGGTGTAAGTCCAGACCGCCAAGGATCGTTGTGCGTCCGAGTCCGAAGAACTCAGGAGCACGACCCCATGACCCCTCCCACCCGCCTCCGACTCGTACGGCTCGCCCTGGGCCTCCTCGCGATGGCCCTCTCGCTCTTCGGGCAGGTGCGCCACGCCGGGGCCACCGGCCTCCTCCTGCCCGCCGACGGCTCCCTCGGACCGCTCGCGATCCGCTCCCACCGGGTGAGCGTCGCCATCCACGAGCGCGTCGCCGAGACCCGGGTGGTGCAGGTGTTTCGCAACCAGACCAACCGGGTGCTCGAAGGGACGTACATCTTCCCGCTGCCCCCCGGAGCGTCCGTCTCGGGCTTCGCCATGACCGTCAACGGCCGCCGGGTCGAAGGCTCGGTGCTCGAGGCCAACGAGGCCCGCAGCATCTACGAGGGCATCGTCGCCCGGATGCGCGACCCGGGCCTGGTCGAATACATGGGCGGTAATCTCTTCCGGGCGCGGGTGTTTCCGATTCCCGCGAGCGGCGACCAGACCGTGGAGCTGCGCTTCACCCAGACCGTCGACTACCAGGCCGGGACGATCCATTACCGATATCCCCTCCGCACCTCCGGGCCGCAGGCGCGCACCATGGAGGACTTCACCCTCAGCGCCACCCTCGAGGCCAGCGCCCCCATCCGCGCGGTCTACTCTCCCACGCACCGCATCGACACCACCCGCCGAGGCGCCCGCCAGGCCACCGTGGGCTTCGAGCTGGGCAACGCCGTGCTCGACCGCGACTTCGACCTCTATTACACGCTCGCCGACAGCGACGTCGGGATGAGCGTGCTCACCCACCGCGGCGCCGGGGAGGACGGGTACTTCCTGATGATGCTCGCGCCCCGCAGCGAGTCGACCGAGCGCGAGGTCATCGGCAAGGACATCCTCTTCGTCTGCGACACCTCCGGGTCGATGGCCGGCGAGAAGATGACCCACGCCCGCCAGGCCCTGCGCGCCTGGGTCAGCCGGCTCAACCCCGACGACACCTTCAACGTCCTTCGCTTCAGCACCGACGTCGAGAGCTTCTCCGAGTCGTCCATCAACGCCTCTCCGGAGAACCGCGCCCGCGCCATCCGCTTCATCGACGGCTTCGAGGCCTCCGGCGGCACCGCCATCTCCCCCGCCCTCACCCAGGCCCTCGAGGTGCCCGTCCGCCGGGGAGCGCCGCGCACCATCGTCTTCCTCACCGACGGCATGCCCACCGTCGGCGAGACCAACACCACGTCCATCATCCGCCTGGCCGCCGAGCGCAACGCGGGCCGCGCGCAGATCTTCACCTTCGGCCTCGGCGACGACGTCAACACCACCTTCCTCGATCTACTGGCCCAGCAGAACCGCGGCTCCGCCGACTACGCCCGCTCCGGCGCCGAGATGGCCACGCTGCTCGACGGCTTCTACAACCGCATCGCCTTCCCGATGCTCGCCGACCTGCGCCTCGCCCTGCGCGGCGCCGACGCCTTCGACATCTACCCCCGCGACCTCGGCACCCTCTACCGCGGCGGTCAGCTCGTGGTCACCGGGCGCTACCGCACCGCAGGCAGCGCCACCGTCGCGCTCACCGCCACCGTCGCCTCGCAGGAGACACCGCGCACCTTCGAGTGGCCCGTGAGCATGGCCGCGAGAGAGCCCGCCAACGACTTCATCCCTCGCGTATGGGCCACCCGCAAGGTCGGTTATCTGTTGGATGAGATCCGGCTGCGCGGCGAGAACCCCGAGATTCGCGAGAGCGTGGTGCAGCTCGCCCGGCGCTTCGGCATCGTCACTCCCTATACGAGCTACCTCGTCACCGAGGAGTCGGCCCCCGCGCCGGAGCAGCCTGTGATGGACATGCCCATGTCCCAGACCATCCAGACCGGGCGTCGCCACGGCAGCGTCAATGACCTGGTGAACAACGCCGCGCCCAGGGCTCCGGCAGCCGCGTCTCCGGCTCCGAGCCGCGCTCCCTCCAGCGAGCGCGACGACTTCCGCGCCTTCCAGTCGCTCAACGGCGCCGGCCCCGGCGGACGGGTGAGCGGCGGATCGGGCGCCTCCGCGGGCTTCGCTCGGCCTTCGACCACCGTTGCCGCTCCTTCGGCCGCGCCGGTGATGCAGGCCGCGCCCCCGCCGCCCTCGGTGGATGCCACCGGCGAGGCGGGGCGCCGCGTGGCCAATCGGCTGCGCGACCTGCGCGAGGCCGAGCAGGTCGACGTCGGCGCGGGCGGCACCCGCTTCGTCGCCGGTCACTCCCTGGTGCTCCGCGGCGGCACCTGGACCGAGGACAACCTCCCCACCGGCGCCCGGGTGCTGCGCGTCCGCGCGATGGCCCGTAGCTGGTTCACCCTCCTGCGGCTGCGCCCCGCCCTGCGCGAGGTGCTCTCCGTGGGCCACTCGCTGCGGTTCCGCCTCGACAACGGCCGGATCATCGAGGTGAGCGACGCCGCTCCGGACACCGCCGACTCGGAGATCGAGGCCTTCCTCCGCTGATCGCACAGACCGCCCGGCCGGGCGGGACGTCTCTCCTCAACGCTTGCTGCTGACTCGAAGGGAAGGTTTGTCCCATGAAGCCTGCGATCGTCTCGTGTGTGCTGTCGCTCTCGGCCCTCGGCTTCGCGCCGATGGCAGGCGCGGTCGAGGTCTACGTCTCCGACCCGACCCCGCAGCCCCGCACCGTCTATGTGCCGTCGCCGCTGGTGTGGTCCGCCCCGCCTCCGACGCGGATCATCGTCACCCAGCCGCAGCCCACCACCATCGTGCGCATCGCGCCTCGGCCGGTGGTCGTCGAGGAGCCCGCGCCGGAAGATCCGCCCACGCACCCGCAGCCGCAGGAGCGCCGCGACCCCCGGGCCTCGGTCTTCGTCGGCGCCGGCTACGGCGGCATGACCAGCGACCGCGGCACCGCCGGAACCTGGCGCCTGCACCTGGGCCTCGGCCTCGGCGCGACGGAGCTCGGCCTGCGCGCCGACATCGCCGACCGCTCCATGGCCCAGCTCTCCAGCCGCGAGGGCAGCGCCTACCGCATCGGCGCCGAGGTGGCGCACCGCTTCCTCGAAGGAGCCACGGTGCGGCCCGTCATCGGCGCTTCCTTCGATCGATGGCAGTTCGCGCCCGATGGGGCATCCGGCTCGGGCGCCTTCGGCGTGGGCGCCCGCGGCGGGGTGGAAGTCCACTATCACCTCAACCCCGGAGCGGCGCTCGTGTTCGGTGCCGACCTCGGATATCACCGCATCCTGGCGGCCATCGACGACGCCGATGTCTCCAGGGACGTGCTCACCTTCGGCGCCACCATGGACATCCGGCTGTAGCGCTCGTCACCCCATCGGGGAGCACAGCTCCACCAGCACGCCGTCGCGGTCGCGCACATAGGCCACCGTCTGCCCCCAGGGCTTCTCCTCCGGCGCGCTCACGCTCGCCGCTCCCGCCGCGACGGCCACCGCGTAGGCCGCCGCCACGTCGCTGGTCACCAGCGCCAGCTCGACGCCCGCCGCGGGCTCGCTCGCCCGGTTGGGGCGCACCGTGAGCCCGTTGAGCGTGGCCATCTCGTCGTGCGCGAAGGCCAGCACCGTCGCGCCGGTGTCGAGCTCGCCGTACTGGTTGCTCTCATGGAGGAAGCGCCGCTTCAGCCCGAAGGCCAGCTCATAGAAGCTCAGCGCCGCGGCGACATCCTGCGTATACACGATCACGTATCCGAGTTTCATGGGAGGGCGACGGTACACCTTGCGAACGCCGGGGCGAACGGGTTCAACTGCCGCTCCCCGAATGACCACCCCACAGCATCCATCGGACGACGGACACCACGGCGACGGCCTCCAGGCGCTCATCATCGGCGCCATCGGCATCGTCTTCGGCGACATCGGGACCTCCCCCCTCTATGCCTTCCAGGAGTGCGTCGGGAGCCCCCACGGCGTCGCCCCCACCCGGGAGAACGTGCTCGGCGTGCTCTCGCTCATCGTCTGGTCGCTCGTGATGGTGGTCACGGTGAAATACCTCGGATTCATCATGCGAGCCGACAACCGCGGCGAGGGAGGCATCTTCTCGCTGCTGGCGCTGCTCCCCGAGAGGGCCCGCACCCCCGGCCGGGTGCGCTTCACCCCGGTGGCCCTGGCGGTGCTCGTGGGCGCCGGGCTCCTCTATGGAGACGGGATCATCACCCCGGCCATCTCGGTGCTCTCCGCCGTCGAGGGCATCAAGCTGGTCGCGCCCTCCTTCGAGCACTGGGTGGTACCCACCACGGTGCTCATCCTGCTGGGCCTCTTCGGCATCCAGCGGCGCGGCACCGGAGGCATCGGCAGGCTCTTCGGGCCGGTGATGATCCTGTGGTTCACGGTCATCGGCGGGCTCGGGCTCTGGCACCTCGTCCACAACCCCACGGTGCTCGCGGCCTTCTCACCCCTGTACGGCGTCCGCTTCTTCGCACACCACGGCTGGCACGGCTTCAAGCTCCTTGGCTCGGTGGTGCTCTGCGTCACCGGCGGCGAGGCCCTCTATGCCGACATGGGCCACTTCGGAGCGAAGTCCATTCGATACGCCTGGCTGGGATTCGTCTTCCCTGCGCTGGTGCTCTGTTACCTGGGCCAGGGGGCCCTGGTGCTCGGGCACCCGGAGCTCGCGCGGACGCCCTTCTTCGGGATGGTGCCGGTGGGCGGGGCGACCATCGCCCTGGTGGCGCTCGCCGCGCCGGCCACGGTGATCGCCTCGCAGGCGCTCATCTCCGGGGTGTTCTCTCTCACCCAGCAGGCGGTGCGCCTCGGGTATCTCCCTCGCGTCCTCATCCGACACACCTCGGGCAGCGCCGAGGGGCAGATCTACATCCCGTCCGTCAACTGGGGACTCGCCATCGCGTGCATCGCGCTGGTGCTGGCCTTCAAGCAGTCGAGCGCCCTCGCCGCCGCCTACGGCCTCGCCGTCTGCGGCACCATGGCCATCACCAGCATCTCGTATTTCGCGGTCATCCGTGAGACCTGGGGATGGTCCCGCGGGAAGTCCTGGGCGCTGCTGCTGCTCTTCCTGGCCTTCGACATTCCCTTCCTGCTCGCCAACCTGCTGAAGTTCCTCGATGGGGGATACCTCCCCGTGCTGGTGGGCGCGTTCTTCTTCGTGATGATGATCGTCTGGAAGATGGGCCGCACCCACCTGGGGGACTACTTCGCCGAGCGCTCGCCGCCGCTGAGCGGCTTCCTCGAGAGCCTCGCCTCGCGGGTGTCGGTGCGCACCCCGGGGACCTCGGTCTTCCTGGCGTCGAGCGCGACGGGGACGCCGCCGGTGCTCTTCCACCACGTCGAGCGCCTGCGGGTGCTGCAGGAGCGCGTGGTGCTCCTGACCATCACCACGGAGCACATCCCGGTGGTGCCGAAGGCCGGGCGGGTGAAGGTCGAGGACATCGCGCCGGGCGTCTATCGGGTGATCGCGCGCTGCGGCTTCATGGAGACCCCGCAGGTTCCGGCGATGCTGGCGCAGGCCATCGAGGAGGGGCTGCTCCCGATCAAGCTGGACGACGTGACCTACTACCTCGGGCGGGAGACCTTCATCGCAGGCACCAAGGGGAAGATGGGGCCGTGGACGGAGTCGCTCTTCGCCTTCCTGAACCGGAATGCCCACAGCGCGCCGATGTACTTTGGAGTGCCCGCCGAGAAGGTGGTCGAGCTCGGGGTGCAGATCGACCTGTAAACGCAGAAGAGCCCATCGCCGCTCCGTTCAGCGCCGAGAGGCGACTCCCCACCAGGTGGCCGTCTCCGCGAAGATCGAGGCGATGGAGTCGTTGGCCTCGAGTCCCCATAGCTGATCCGCTGGGAAGTTGTTTCGCACCTGGCGGCGCCCGGCGGCGGGGTAGCGCACGTTGTCCTGTACCGAGGCCTCCGCGCGAACCCCCGTCATCGCGTGCTGGTGGCAGCCGATGCAGTTGGAGCGCACCAGCCCCGGCGCGTTGTCGATGTACGGGTTGGAGCACCAGCTCGGCCCGCCGTGACCCTCGTGCACCGCGCGCAGCGACGCCGCCAGCGTCGGGGCGTCGCTCGCGAAGCCGCCGTCGGGGTCGGGGTCGCCCTCGTCGAAGTCCGTCACCACGCACATCTTGTAGAAGTCCCATGGAGCGCCGAGGGCGCGCACCGAGGCCGGTCGATCGGCGCCGAAGTCCGTGTCGGGCTCCGAAGACCACCAGAGCGTGATGTGCACCCAGCGGTCGAGCTCGCGCGTCCGGATGTGCATCCCCGCCAGCTGGAACACCGCCCCCGCCGCGAAGGCCGTGTAGATCGAGTCGTCCGTCGGCGCCGCCACCCGGTCGCCCGCTCCCCAGCTCGGCGACGCCATCGCGAGCCGTCGCGACATCGCCGCCGCCGAGGTGTCGTAGTCGGGCAAGGGCTGCCCGAGATCGCTGCGCCGCCACTCCATCGACACAGCCGCTGCGCTCACCGGAAAGACCCCTCGCAGGCAGCCCGCGACGCTCGCGCTCGGCTCCGTGTGGCGCACCTCCAGCACCGCGCGGGCGGCGCTCCCGGTCGCCGCCACCGTCACCCGGAAGGCCCCAGGGCCGGAGAGCGTGCAGCCGCGGTCACCCGATGAGGAGCAGCGTGCGACCCCTGCGCCGTCGAGCACCCGCAGCGTCACGCCCGCGGCGCCGTCGCCCTCGACGCGGGCCACCATCGACGCGCCGCTCGCCACGAAGTACGGACCGAAGGCCTGCGTCGCGCAGCGAGGGAGCACGAAGGGCTCGCGCGCCAGTCGCTGAGACGACTCCGCAGGGCCGTCGACGAAGGCCGCGGGGGGGCCGTCTTCCACGCAGCGCAGCACCTCGGCGTAGCTGGAGACGACGTGTCGCACCGCGTCGGGGCTCATCGCGATCCTGCGGATTCCTGGGGCGCCCGCGAGGGTGGGCCGGTCGAGGAGGGAGCCGACGTAGCCGCTCCAGCGAGAGGAGGGCCAGAAGTCGAGGGTGTGGACGAAGCGGGTGTTCCACCCGAAGGCCTCGTCGAGGGCGTCTTCGCGGAAGGGCCCGTGCGCCGCCCGCCCCTCGGGGCCGAGCTGCTCGAAGGCCCGCTGGAACACCCGCACCACGTCGTCGCGGTCGTACCAGGTGCGAAACCTCGGCACCGTCGCATCGGCCACCGGGGTGGAGGCCTCGACGCGCACCGGCGCCAGCACCCGGGCCACCACCTCCCAGGCCGCCGCGCGGCGCGCCCTCTGGGAGCGACGGATCTCCTCGGCGCGCGAGGCCATCATCGTGTCGGCGGGGTAGCGCGACGCGAGCCCGAGCACCGCGCGCGCCTCCGCGCTGACGGCGCTGATGGCGGTCACGGTCGGGCAGGCGCCGGGGGCGGTGTCCTCCGGGGCGCCGCAGCCGAGGGTGAGCGCGATCGCAGCGAGGCGCGACGCTCCTCGGAACGCTTCCCTCACGGAGACGTGGGAGGTCGACATCGAGGCGGTGTCCTCTCTCGGGCGGGTCGAGAGCCTCCACCTCGGCGCGTCGCTCCCATTTGATATCCGACAGCTCGGATGCGCTCCGGGAGCGGTATCGCAGCGCAGGTGAAGAGAGCCGTAGCCGCGATCGCCGCCGCGGCGCTCCTCCCCCTCGGGGCCTGCGAGGAGGCCTCTGGGAGAGCGCGCTTCGCCGACGAGGTCGCCCCGCTGCTGGTTCGACGCTGCGGCACCAGCGCCTGCCACGCGACCGACCAGGACGGCGGCTCGTCGAGGCAGCTCCGCTTCCGGGTCGACGCCGACGGGGCGATCGCCGACGACGCCATGGACGAGGCCTACGCCTCGGCGCGGCGCTTCATCGACACCACCGAGCTGCCCGACCTGTCCTCGCTGCTGCGCAAGGCCCTGCCCGACTCGGCGGGTGGCCTCGAGCACGCGGGGGGAGCGGCCTTCCATGACCGGAGCGACCCGGCGTACAGGACCGTGAGGGCGTGGATCGCGAGCGAGCGAGGCGGTGGCGAAGACGGCGACCCCGCGACGCTCACCGAGGGGGAGCGCTACTTCGAGCGCGAGGTGCAGCCCAGGCTCGCGCTCAGCCAGTGCATGTTCGGCCCCTGCCACGGCGACCGATCGGGCATCTCGCCACGATTCGACAGCGGAGCCCTCGGGGTCTTCGGCGTCGCCGCCACCCGGAGCAACTACCGGGAGGCCCTCGCGCACCTCTCGCTCGGCGGTCAGCCGGAGCTGTCCCGGCTGGCGAGAAAGCCGCTGAGGGATCTCTCCCTCGCCCTGCCCCACCGAGGTGGCAATGGCATCCACGCCTTCCCGGTGACGCTCGACGACCCGCTGCCTCGCGCGGTGATCGGGTGGGCCCGCCTCGAACGACGGCTGCGCACCGGAGAGGGCGACGGAGGGCTTCTCGGGGTGGCCTTCGTGGGAGGACCCATCGGCCCCGCAAGGCTGACCGAGCACCATGACTTCGTCCCAGGGAGCGACGTCTATCTGCTCGCTCCAGCGACGCCCGAGGGGAGCGTGCGCAACCTCACCGCGAGCGCCCACGCGGCGCCCGCCGACCTGCGAGACCCGGCCGTCAACGACGCCGCGACCACGCTCGCCTTCTCGATGCGCGAGTCCCTCGATGCGCCGAGGGTGCTCTGGGAGCTGGACCTCCGCACCGGCGCCTCTCGCCAGGTCACCCGGGGAGTGCGGCTGCCCGACGGGCGCTGGTCGTCCGACCGATGGCCCGCCTATGGACCCGACGGCCGGCTGTGGTTCGTGTCGAATCGCGCGGGGATGCTCGCCGAGCACGGCGACGGATATGACACCGACCTCCATGTTCGCGAGTCCGATGGGAGCCTCACCCGGCGCTCGTTCACCCCGAGCCCGGAGCTGGGCACCACCTTCTTCCGGGTCGGCAACGAGACCAGCGGTTCGGTGGCCTTCACCGCCATTCGCCGACTGGGCAATGGCTACAAGGGAGTGGTCTATCGCTTTCCCAGCGACCTCCGAAGCGAGTACCACCAGCACGTCGGGATCACCCTCGGCGATGACATCGCCTGGCACCTGAGGGAGACCCCCGATGGCGACTACGTCGGGCTGCTGCTCGACCGCGACGCCGTGTGGTCCGCCGGGGCGCTCTTCCACGTCGACCGCAACCTCGGCATCGAGCTCCCGAGTGCCGCCTCGACGGGCACCTCGCTCACCGGATACCGCCACCCGGTGAGCTACCTCGGCCCCTATGGATCACCCTCCGAGGCGCTGCTCGACCCCTACGCCCCGGAGCGCGCTTCCACCCCCGTGCGACGCGTGGAGAGCGATGGCGCCTGGCGAGATCCCCATCCCCTCCCCGACGGCCGTATCGTGGCCTCCTGGGCAGACGGCGTGGTGCGCCTCCGCGACGGCGCCTCGCCTCCGGACTTCGGGCTCTACGCCGTCACCCTGGAGCGGGAGCGCTCCACCGGGGCCCTGCGCATCGCCCGCCGCGATCGCCTCGTCGACCTCCCCGGAGTCTCGGAGACCCAGGGCGTTCCGGTGTTTCGCAACGTGCCCGGAGCGAGCCCCGCGCCCGCTCCGCAGGGCGATCGAGGGAGCCTTCTCTACAACGGCGCCCCGATGATCGAGGCCATCCTCCGGCAGGTCGGCCCCTCCGGGGAGCGGAGTCTCAGGGACGACATCCGCGCGGTGCGCGTGCTGGGCTGGCTGCCCCGCTCGCTCGACCCACGGCTCCCACCGCTCTCGGGTCTGCCCGAAGCGCTGAGACAGAGCGGCGCTGGACCGCACCTGCCAGCGCGGATCCTCGCGGAGATTCCCTTGGAGTCCGATGGCACCCTCTACGCGTCGCTCCCCGCCCGCACGGCCTTTCGGCTGCAGTACCTCGACGCCCGGGGCATGGCCGTGGGCACCCAGCACAACCGCTGGATGGACATCCACGGCGGTCAGGAGCTTCGCCAGGGGGTCTCGACGGCGGTCTTCGATCACCGCTGCGCGCCCTGCCACGGCGCCCGCAGCGGCAGAGGTCCCGACGCGCTGAGGGCCGTGGACGTGACCGCCCGGGCGTCCCGCTCGCTCGCCCGCTTCGAACTCGACGACCCCGACCGGCCGCGCGCTCCGTACCGGGTGGAGGGCTCCATCGAGGCGCCCTGGCGCTCTGTCGTCGCGCCTGCGCTCGCCCGCTCCTGCGCCGCGAGCGGATGCCACGACGCCCGCTCCCGCGCGGCCGGGCTGGTGCTTGAGCCGGCTCGCACCGCCCGCTATGACCGGTCCTACGAGTCCCTGGTCTCCCTCGGGGCGTCTTCCCTGAACGGCCATCGCTACATCGATGTGACCGGCACCTCCGCGCGAGGGAGCTACCTCATCGAGCGCATCCTCGGCGAGGAGCTCGACGCGCCAGGGTCCATCCATGGCGGGGTCGCGCACCGCGGCGATCCTCCGCTCGACGACGCCTCGCTCCGGGCGCTGGTGCGCTGGATCGAGTCCGGCGCCACCTTCTGCTCGGACGACTGCCCCTGAGCGTCTCTACACCGCGTCGGGCATCTCGAAGGTCGCGGGCACCCCGCGCAGCCCGTTGTCGACCACGAAGCGCCAGTACCGGGTGCCGCGGTCGACCTTCGCGAAGGGCAGTCCCGTGGTGCGCGCCAGCGCGTCGCCCGCCCGCTCGTTCATCGATTGGAAGAGCCGCACCGCGTGGCGCCACGGCGTCTTCGGATATCCCAGCCAGTCGGCGAACTGCTCGCCCAGCAGGTGCCTCGACAGCGCATATCCCGCCACCCTCGCCCGCTCGGCGCGCACCCGCTCGACGGGCGTTCGGGCGGCGGTCACCCCGCTGTCGAGCAGCGCGTGCGCCAGCGCCCGGGAGTCGTCGTCCGGCGGAGCCTGGGTGTTCGAGAGCAGCTCCCACAGGGTCTTCGCCTCGGCCTCGGTGGTGCACCGCAGCTCGTCGTCGACCCCGATGAGATATCCGCCGTATCGCCAGAGGTGCATGAAGTCCATGCGCTCCTCCGCGGACATCTGGAATCCCATCTTGTCGAGTCCGTCCAATACGATGTAGGAAAAGAGCAGCGTCGTGCCGCTCATATCGTATTGGTTGATCGGGAGGCCCCATGCGGGGGCGTTCCACCGGGGGGAGCGCAGCAGCATCTGACGCACGCTGGCGTGCACCAGGCGCACCTTCACCATCGCCTTGAAGCCGTCGCCGCGGCGGTGCATTCCCCCGGGGCTCGACACCGCCTGCACGAAGCGGCCGGTCTCCGCGAGCCGGCGAGGCGCGTCTTGAGAGAGCCGCCCCGAGAAGGCCAGCGGCTTGTTGCCCCCGGGGGAGCAGTAGCCCGCCACCAGCGAGTAGGCCCCGAGCACCATGCCGCCCAGCAACCCCGAGCGCAGGAAGGCCGCGCCGCCGCGGTCGAGCCGCTCGGGGTCGACCCAGAAGGGCACCCGGTCGAGCTGCGCGAAGAGGGCCCGCAGCGCGTCGGGGCCTTCGGGGACGGCGTCGATGCCCTCGTTGAGCGCGCGGTCGACCATCGACTGACGGACGGGCGCGGGGTGCACGGCCAGGGCGTCGACCGCCGCGTCGGCCAGCGGGTCGCCCTTCGTCAGGAAGGATCCCAGCCGATCGACCCTGGTGCCGTAGCGCTCGCGGGCCTGATCGAGCCGCACATACCGGGAGGGAAACTTCATCGATGGTGTGATGCACTTATGGGCCGTCAGGGGCCGCAAGACAACCGCGACGGGACCCCGCGGCCCTTGGTATACGCACGGCCATGTCTGCGAGACACCCCATGAGCCGGCTGTGGATCGAGCGGGCCGCGGGCGCGGCGATGCTGGCCGCGTGGGCGGCGTTCTCCTGGGACGCGCTGAAGACGGACGTGCACGAGCCGCTGCTCCCCAAGGCCCTCGCGGCGATGGCGGCGGCGGTGGTCGCGGGGCTGCTCGTCCCCAGGGCGGCGGAGCTGTTCAGGAAGGCCGTGCTGGCGCTTCCCTCGTGGGTCTTCGTGGCGGTGGCGGCGGTGGTCAGCGGGGCGATCACGGCGTGGCTCTGGCGGGGCGTGATGCACGGCCAGGTGATCTCCGGCGACGCGTGCATCTATATCCTTCAAGGGAGGGCGCTCGGTCACCTCGACCTGGCGATTCCGGTCTCCGCCCCGAGGATCGCGTCTTCGGTGAAGTTTCTGGTGGAGGGGCGAGACGGGCGCTTTCACAGCGTCTTCGTGCCGGGCTATCCGCTCTTCCTCGCGCCCTTCGTGCGCCTGGGAGTGCCCTGGTTGTCGGGAATGGTCGTCGGGGCGGCGCTGGCCATTGCGCAGTATCTCCTGGGCCGCGCGGTGACCCGCGACGAGTTCGCCTCGCGGCTCTCGCTGCTGCTGGTGATGCCCACCTACGCTCGCGCGGTCGAGACCTCCGACCTGCTCTCCCACGCCTTCGTCGGGACCCTCAGCGCCTTCGCGGTGGTGCTCGCCCTCGGGCTGCGCTCGAAGCCCGACTGGAGGCGCGCGGCGCTGCTGGGCGCCTGCGTGGGATGGGTCTTCTCGGCGCGCATGCTCGACGGCTTCGTGCTGGCCACGGTGGTGACCGCGACGCTCGGGGGAGAGGCCGTCGCGAGGCGCTTCTCCTGGAAGCTCATCGTGGTGGGCGTGCTCTCGGGACTGCCCTTCGTGACCATGGTGGCGGTGCAGCAGCGCGAGGCGACGGGCGACTTCCGCACGGCCAGCGTGCTCGAGTACGCCAACCGGTCGGACCACCCGCGAGGCTGCCTCAAGCTGGGATTCGGAAAGTCCATCGGCTGCTCGCTGGAGCACCCGGGGGAGCGCCGGTCGTTCGGCCCGGACGGGTACACGCCGGATGACGCGTTTCGCATCGTCTCCGAGCGCACCGGGCACTTCGGTCAGGAGAACTTCTTCGGCGCCTGGATGGCCATCCTGGCCTTCGTGGGGGTGGTGGCCTTCGTGTCCGCCGAGGCGCTGGTGGCGGCCTTCTTCGCCTTCGCGCTCACCACCGCCTATGGGTTGTTCTATTACGGCAGCGGGATCGTTCATGGGGCGAGGCACGTCTTCCCGGCGATGCCCTTCGTGGCGGTGCTGCTGACCAGGGCGATGTCCGAGGCGAGCCGGAGGGCCGCGGGGCGCTGGTCGAGGGAGCAGTGGCAGGGAGCGCTGGCGCTGGGGTACTTCGCGCTGGCCGCGGTGTTTCTCCCGGCGATGTGGCGAGAGGGCAAGCGCAAGATCAAGCGGGTGCAGGACCCTCGCATCGCCATCCGCCCGCTGATGGCGAGGGAGCACATCACCCGGGGCATCGTGTTGATCCCCGATGTGCACTCGTACCTCGAGGCGCTCGACCCGTGGAGCGACGGCAACGAGCGGGTGCTGGTCTATTCCGACAACGCGGGAGAGGCCGACCTGCGGCGGTATCACCCCGAGCTGCCGGTGTTCATGGTGGTCGACGAGAAGACCGTGCTGCGGGTCGGGTCGCGCGCCCCGGGGCCGGGGCTTCGGGTGGAGATGGAGCGCGCGTGGCCCTCGCTACAGCGCCCCATCGGGCTGAGCGCGGGGATCATCCATACCCTGGAGTGCTGCCTGATTCCGACGAGCGGGCAGCGGGCGCTGAGGGTCTTCGCGGTGGAGCCCGGCGGTCGGCTGGGGGTTCCATTCGATATGGCCCATGCGGGGCGGTACCGCTTCCGGATGAGCGGCGTGGTGGGGGTCGACCAGGGGAGGTTCCAGCTCTCGGTGGACGGCAGGGCGCTGACCGTGTGGGAGGGCTATGCGCCGCGGCCGGGGCCCGCGCAGGGCGAGTGGTCCGCACCGATCGAGGTGGCCGCCGGGCGCCACTGGCTGGTGGCCAGGGCACTGCGGAGGGCGCCGCAGAGCACCGGCGACGACGCGATGTTCGATGTGTTCGAGGCGGAGCCGGTGAGCGGCGAGTAGGAGGGCTACCAGACCCCGGAGAGCGCCACGCCGGAGCCCGATACCGCCACGGTGACGGGCGCTCTTCGCACATGGAGCGCCGCGGTGGCGAGGCCCAGGGAGAAGCCCAGCGCGAAGCCCGCGGAGGTGTCGACCCAGGAGTGGGCGCCCGCCGCCACGCGCAGGGTGAGGTTGCTCGCGGCCAGCGCCGTGGTGGCCACGAAGAGCCCGGCGGCCCACGGGTCGCGGCGGCCCGAGGGGAGCAGCCACATGCCCAGCGAGGCGCCGGAGAGGGCCGCGAGCGGGGCGGTGTGGCCCGACGGGAAGGCGCGGCGGTCGTCGTCGGCGGTGCTGTCGCAGGTGGCGGTGGCGTCGTTCCAGGCGCGGGGGCGGCAGACGCCGCCGAGGTTCTTCACCATCGAGACGATGCCGATCGCGAGCCCCGCGGACTCGGTGAGGATCAGCGGAGCCCTCAGCGAGGTCCACCCCCGGGAGCCCTGGGCGAGCTCTCCAGCGAGCGACGCTCCGATGGAGCCGAGCGCGCCGATGCCCAGGATGAGGTCGGTGGCGAGGCTCACGTCGGCGTCGCGGTCGCGGTGGCCGAGGCCGTCGAGCGGAGCGACCTGCGAGCTCGACGAGGGGCGTATCGCGAAGTTGCCGACCACCGTGAAGGTCAGCGAGAGCGCGAGCACGGTGACGTCGGTGGCGCCCCCGCCGGGGAGGGGCGTCACCAGGCGGGCGGGCGGCGGATCGAGGGCGAACGCGGGCGAGGCGCAGAGAGCGAGGGAGAGCGAGAGCGTGAGGGCGCGCGTGGACACCGGCGCGCACGCTATCACCGCCTACACAAACCGCGCTTGTCGTCGAGCACCTGGTCCCTCGACGGGACGGCCCCTGGCCGATAGGGTTGGGGCCCATGCGTTCGGTTGCGCCTCGCCCCTGCTGGCTACCTCTTATCGCTCTCGGACTGCTCCCGGCCGCTTGCGCGACCCGCGGCAGCCTTGCTCAACCCGTCTCCGTGGAGGACGTGCCCGCGGTCACGGACGACCTCGGAGACGGGGCCACCCCCGATCGACCCGACCCCCTGAAGGACGTCCCCCTGGTCGACCTGCCGGATGTCCCGATGCGCCCGCCCTGTCCGCCGTACACCCCGCCCGCGCGCATCGAGCCCTGCCCCGGCCGCTCGGACTGCGGTCTGCCCACCCACGGCCGCGTCGACGTCACCGGCGCCACCGGCCCGCTCACCAACTACCAGGTGCGGGTCGAGCTGCCCCCCGCGGTGCGCACGGCCATCGGCCCCGCCTGCGACCGGCTGGTGTTTCGTACGATGTCCAGCGAGTGGGCGCCCCACTGGGTGGCCGACTGCGCCATGGGCGTCGTCTGGGTGCGCGTCCCGGCCATTGGCGCGGGCACCACCGTGCTCGCCATGCACTACGGAGGCACCGCCGCGGTGCCCGCCGCGCAGAGCTACGACGACACCTTCGACCGGGTTCCGCTGCAGGCCGCCAACCTCCTCGCGGCGTACACCTTCGACGAGGGCACGGGCTCGCGCACCTGCCCGTCGGGGGGCCTGCTGGCGCCGCCCTTCGACGCGTTCATCCACGAGACCCAGTACGACCTGCCGCAGACCGAGGTGGCCCAGAAGCCCCCGCTCTGGAGCACCGAGGCGCCCACCTCGCTGCTCAGTCCAGCCAACCCCACCGGGCGCTTCACCCGCGGGCAGCACTCGCTCCACTTCCCCCGCCACGCGGTGCTCCCCGCCGCCGGGGTCACGACCCCCAACCGCCTCGTCAACTGGCAGAGCCCCGACGGGCGGCCCTTCAACACCGCCACGCGCCAGCTCACGCTCGGCATCTGGGTCTTCGCCGCGTCGCCCGCCAACGCCTTCGGAGACAACTTCCAGACGGTGGTCTGCCAGGGCATGCCCGACCTCGCGACCCGCATGGCGACCATGCCCGGCGCGATGGTGGTCGACAACTCGATCTTCAACCCGTGGGCGATCTTCTTCCGCTCGGACAACGTCGACGACACCTATTTCCAGGGCAATTCGTGCGTCGCGCCGTGCACCCACGTCGACTCCTACGCCCACATCACCACGCGCGAGCCGCTCACCAGCGCGCAGTTCGCCGGCAAGTGGCACTTCATGGCCATCACCGTGGACACCACCACCGTGCCGCACGCCACGCGCCGCAGCTTCTACGACGACCGCTCGTACTCCTTCCCCGCGGACCTCGACCTCTTCCCGGAGAACGTCTACTGCCCGATGGGTCCGAGGATGTGCCGGTGGCCGCCGGAGGCGCCCATCCAGTACTACCCCGCCCCGGTGGTGCTCGGCGCCGACATGAACGACGGCGAGCCGCAGCTCGGCCTCGAAGGCAAGGTCGACGACTTCTTCGTGATCAACCGCGCGGCCAGCCCGGAGGAGATCCGGGCCTACCGCGAGCGGCGGCAGTACAGCCCGATGACCATCGTCACCGCGGTCACTCCCTAAGCCCTCAGGGCCACGAGAACACCGCCGCCTCGCCGTGCCGCTCGACCATGCGGCGCAGGTTGGCCAGCAGCGCCTGCCGGCGGAGCTCGTAGCCCGCGTAGGCCCGCGACGAGACCAGGTGCACGCTGCCCGCCATCGGGTCGTGCGACACCGACTCGCGGAGCAGCTCAGGGGTCACGCGCTGCACCGACTCGTAGAGGTAGCGCGGCACCCGGCGCACCACGTTGGGGTCGCCGAGACGGTTGATCACGTCGGGAAACCACCCGGCGTCGTTGTCGCGGAACACCAGGTCGCCGTTCTCGTCGGCGGTGATGTTGCAGCAGTTCCAGCGGTCGTAGTTGGCCGCGAGGTAGTCGAAGACCAGCACCTCGGAGACCTGCCGCGCCCGCTCCCTCGAGGCCTCCGGGAGGTCGTGCGCGGGGTTCATCCACCCCGACCACTCCCGCCTCGCGGGGAGCAGGTGCATGTTCACCCGGTTGAGCACGGGCATCCACACGCTCGCCGAGCCCAGCACCATCCCGTGACGGTCGACCACCAGCCCGACCCCGCTGGCGAAGCGCCCGAAGGCGCTCAAGGGCACCCGCTTGCCCACCGTCGGCGGCACCCGGTTCTGGATGCCGAGCAGCCGCGCCAGGTGATACGAGGTCACCTCGCGACGCCAGAAGGTCTCCTGCCCCGGGCGCTCGGGCTGGAAGCTGATGTGCACCCCGTCGCCGAGGTCCATGTGGAAGACGAAGAGCGTGCTGTGGAAGCGCTCGAGCGTGCGCACCACCGGGCGCTCGGACATCAGCCGCAGCCACTCGTCCTCGCTGCGCCCTCGGAACATCCGCGCCCCAGCCGCCGCCGGGGCGGCCGCGGGCGCCTGCGGGGGCTCCGGGTCGGGCGCCTGCGGGGACGCGTGGACGATCGCAGGCGGCGGAGGATCGACCGCCTGCACCGCCCTGGGGGACGGCGGCGGGAGGACCGGAGGAGGCGGCGGAGAGGAGCAGCCGGCGAGGGTGGCGAGCAGGCCACCGAGGCCCGCGAGGGTACGTCGGTTCATGGGGGGGTTATGGAGGTGGTGGAGGTTGTGGCAGTCGCTCGGCGTCGCGCAACTCGACCCGCGAGACCGATCAGGCAGGAGGGTCGTTGGTGAGCCGCGGCTGGCCCGTGGCCTCGGTGACCGAGAGCCAGTGGGCGCTGTCGGGGTTGACGCGCTTCTTGTCGCCGGTGATCAGCGCCAGCGGGACGTGGGTGAAGCGGCGGTGCCAGCGGCCGACGACCGTGTCGGTGCGGCCCGCCATCCCGGCGTGCACGGCGTAGCGCGCGAGCTCGTTGCAGAAGATGGCGTCCGAGGCGTTGGCCGCCCCGGAGCGGATCATGTAGCTGGGGTCGATGTACTTCACCGAGGCGGCGACCTTGCGCACCCGGAGGTGCTCGGCGATGGCGTCCCGGAGGATGGGCCCCACGTCCGTCGCGCCGTGGGCGTAGCGGGCGTTGCCCGAGGCGTCGAGGCTCACCTCGGACTCGTTGAAGTGCGCGGCGCACCCCTCGGCGACGACGATCACCGCGTGGCCGCGGGAGGCGAGGCGGCGCTCGAGGCAGGCGAGCAGCCCGTGCCGACCGTCCATCTCGAAGGGCACCTCGGGGATGAGGCAGAAGTTCACGTCCTCGCTGGCGAGGGTGGCGGCGGCGGCGATGAAGCCCGCGTCGCGCCCCATCAGCTTGACGATGCCGACGCCGTTGCGGGTGCCCCGGGCCTCGGCGTGCGCCCCGGTGATGGCCTGCCTCGCGACGTCTACCGCCGTGTCGAAGCCGAAGGTCTTGTCGACCCACGGCACGTCGTTGTCGACGGTCTTGGGGACGCCGACGACGCTGATCGGGAGGCCCCGCTGCTCGCACTCCAGGGAGATGGCGTGGGCGCCGCGGAGGGTGCCGTCGCCGCCGATGCAGAAGAGGATGTCGAGGCCGTGGCGCTGGAGCGTGTCGACCATCATCCCGACGTCCTGGTGGCCGCGGGAGAGGCCGAGCATCGAGCCGCCGTGGCGGTGCACGTCGGCGACCGCCGCCGGGTCGAGGTTGATGGGCGGCGAGCCGAAGGCGGGGTTTAGCCCCTCGAAGCCGTAGCGGAACCCGAGGATGTCGCGCACCCGGTACTTGTGGTTGAGCTCGAGCACCATCGAGCGGAGCACGTTGTTGAGCCCGGGGCAGAGCCCGCCGCAGGTCACGATGCCGACGCGGGTGGTCAGCGGGTCGAAGAAGATGTGCTGCCGGGGCCCGGCGCTCTCGAAGGCCGCCGGGGAGGGCGTCTCGCCCTCGGAGACCTCCACGTCGACGAGCACGCGCTTGTCGTCCTCGGTGTAGTCGGGAAGGAAATCACCGGTGACGACGGAGAGGTTGAGCGGAGACGGGATGCGGCACTCGCCGAGCCGACGCACCGCGTACTGATCGCGCACAGACTCGGATTCCTGGTCGGCCATGGCAGCGGCCACGATAGAGGCCTGAGCCCCGCGGCTCAACCCGGCGATCGCCCTCACCAGCTACGGGGGAGCGATTCCTCGGGCTGGGAGAACGCGCCGATCGCCAGCAGCACGCCGATGGCCATCAGCCCGACGGCGGTCTGCGAGATCCACCCGACGCACCACGCGGCGATCACCAGCACGAGGCCCACCATCCGGGCGCGGCCGTAGCGGGCCCAGGTCGACGGCCAGGCGAGGGCGAGGTCCGTCGGCGCGAGCACCAGCACCATCGCGTTGGCGCGCAGCTCAGGCAGCGTGGAGGCCGCGGCCATCCCCCAGACCAGCAGCCCGACGAGCGAGAGCGCGGTCACCAGCAGCGCGCGCGAGGCGAGCGAGAGCGCCCGCGACCTGCGCTGCCCGGCGCCGAGGCCCAGCGCGGCCAGCGCGGCGCTTACGACACCCAGCAACGCGAGGCCGCGGCCCGGCTCCCCCTCGGGCAGCGGGTGCGCCCGTGTGGACAGCACGACCGGCGCGACCCCGGTGGCGCGCTGCACCTCCTCGCGCAGCACCGCCGGCAGGAACATCTCTTCCCAGCGGTTCATGGGCGCGTCGAGGGTGTGCCCGAGGAGGAGCTCGGCGAGCCCGAGGAGGGGCACCTCGCTGGAGAGCCCCTCGAGGGTGCGCTCCCTCCAGGTGCGCTGGGTGGCGCGCGAACGCGCCGTGGAGAGGGCGCCGTCGCTCACCGCGTCGAGGTGGTCGCGGAGCCTCGTGGTGCAGTTGTCCCGGTAGTGGTGATAGACGTAGAAGCGGTGCTCCGGGAGGGCGTCCAGGGCGAGGCGCGCGGCGAGGCGACGGCGCGCCGCGGCGGGGTAGGGAAGCACCTGGCGCCAGACGGTGCGGTCCTCGACGCGGGCGTACTGCGCGACCATCTGGGGCTCGTCGGAGACGGACACCCAGAAGCGCGCGCGGCCCCGGAGCACGTCCCAGAGCAGCGCCTGGAAGGAGTCGAACTCCGCGGTGCCGTAGTTGTAGCAGCGGCCCTGCGGGGTGAGCGTGTCGCGCACGCAGAGGGCCCCGTGGCCGTAGCGGGCGAACAGGTCGTCGCCCGGCCCCATGGTGATCAGCGAGATCTCCGGGTCGGCGTCGGTCTGCGCGCCCGCCATCGCCGGGAGCGAGAGCGCCGCGAGGCCGAGGGCGACTAGCGGACGCCGGGTGAGCGCCATCGGTTGATGCGCCGCGGCCAGGGGGCGCCTTCCCGCTTGCCGAGGGCCTTGGCGAGCGCGAGGAGCTGCGCGAGGTGGGCCTCGCCGATGTCCTCCGGGGGGCCCTCCAGGGAGGCTCCGTCGCGGCGGATGCACACCCGGGCGCGGCCGGTGAGCTCGTGGGTGAACACCACGGCGTCGTAGCGCGCCTCGGACTCACCGCCCTCGACCAGCGTCAGCTCGTACCGAACCCCCGATCGGGGAACCACCGTGTGCATCGTCGGGGCCTTCTATACCCCTTCGCCGGGGTGGAGGTAGACCTCGCGCCCCGCGACGAAGGTTCGCTCCACCCGCCCCTTCACGGACCAGCCCTCGAAGGGGGTGTTTCTGGACTTGGAGTGCAGGCGCTTCGGGTCGACCGTCCAGGCGCGCTCGGGGTCGATGACCACCACGTCGGCGCGCGACCCTTCCCGCAGCGACGGGACGCGCAGCCCGAACACCCTCGCCGGCGAGGTGGTGAGCGACTCGATCACCCGCCCGACGGTGATGCGCCCCTTGCGAGCCAGGTCGAGCAGCAGCGGCAGGCAGGTCTCGAGGCCCAGCATCCCGGGAGGGGCCTCGGCGAACTCGCAGTCCTTCTCGCGCTCCGCGTGGGGCGCGTGGTCGGTGGCGACGCAGTCGATGGTGCCCTCGGCGAGCGCGTCGATCATGGCGTCGACGTCGGACTGCTCGCGCAGCGGGGGGTTGACCTTGCACGCCGTGCGGTACCCGAGCACGGCCTCGTCGGTGAGGGTCAGGTGGTGCGGCGTGACCTCGGCGGTCACCTTGAGCCCGCGGGACTTGGCCTCGCGGATGATCGCCGCGCTCCCGGCGGTGCTGGCGTGGGCGACGTGGTAGCTGGCCCCGGTGGTCTGCGCGAGCAGGACGTCGCGGGCCACGATGTGGTCCTCCGCGACGCGCGGCCAGCCCTTGAGGCCGAGGCGGGTGGACACCCTGCCCTCGTGCATCTGCGCGCCCGCGGTGAGCGAGTGGTCCTCGGCGTGCTGCACCACCACGAGGTCGAAGGTGCGGGCGTACTCCAGGGCGCGGCGCATCACGCCCGCGTCGGTGACGCAGCGGCCGTCGTCGCTCACGGCCACGCACCCGGCGTCTCTCAGGTCGGCCATCTCCGCGAGCTCCTTGCCCGCGAGCCCCCGGGTGATCGCCCCGATGGGGTGCACGTCGACGATGCCGTGCGAGCGCCCCTTGGCGACCATCATCTCGGTGATGGCCCGGTTGTCGTTGACGGGCTTCGTGTTGGGCATGGCGCACACGGTGGTGAACCCTCCCGCGGCGGCGGCGCGCGTGCCCGAGGCGATGTCTTCCTTGTACTCGAGCCCCGGCTCGCGCAGGTGCGTGTGCAGGTCGACGAAGCCCGGCGTCACCCAGCGCCCCACGCAGTCGACGATGACCGTGTCGCGCTCGCCGTCCCTCACCCCGGCCGCCGCCATCGGGCCGACGACGACGATGCGGTCTCCCTCGATGATGACGTCCGCGACCTCGTCGCGGCCCGTCGACGGATCGATCACCCGACCACCGCGCAGCACAGTCCTTGTCACGGGTCGGCACCCTACACGCACGCCTCCGCGGGGCGCAACGGAGACGGAGATCGCGCGGGGAGTATCGGAGGACGACCGCTCAGATCTCGTACTCGGGCGCCATCGGGGCGCCGAGCTGCTCGCGGTAGATCGTGCTCAGGCGCAGGTCGCGCTCCCAGCGCTTGCCCAGCGCGCGCATCGCCCAGTAGGCCACCGCGTAGGCGCCGCCCAGGGCGACCGTGCACGCGGCGGCCCACACCCGGCGCTCGCCGCGAAACAGCATGCTCCCCGCGATGTAGAGGAGGAAGGTCACGAAGACGTAGCGCAGCGCGCGCTCGGAGATCCATCCGCGGGTGACGATCCAGGCGCCGACCGCGGCGCCGATGGCGAAGGCGCTGGCGATCACCATGGCGGCGATCCAGTCGACCTGGCCCGCGCGGGCGTAGCGCAGCACGGCGAAGATCCCGATGGGCGGGAGCAGCATCGCGAGGCTGGTGCCCACGGCCCGCTGCTGGGTGTACCCGAAGACCAGCACCAGCATCGGGATCACCAGCACGCCTCCGCCGATGCCGAGGAGCCCGCTGGTCACGCCGATGAGGCCACCCGTCAGGAGGAGCTTGATGATCGTCGCAAGTGCCATGTCGTGTGAACCCTTACCCGTGATGGCCGGAGGGGGCATCGTAGTCGCGTCGGCGCCGCCCATGCGATCCCGTCGTGAGGGCCTTCGACGACGGCGGGTGAGCCTCAGAGGTCGCTGCGGCCGGCGAGGGTCCAGCGGGCATCGGCGCCGCCGACGCCGGTCTGGTCGATCCAGGTGGTGCCTGGGGTCGCGCCGCAGTGGCCCGCGATGACGTCGACGATGTACACGTCGAGGCTGCCCTCCATCGTGGCGCCCGCCGGGCCGAAGAAGTAGCTGACGACGTCCTGGGACATGTCGCCGACGCGGCCGCGCTTCCAGTTGAGGCCCCAGCGCGGGTCGATGCGACGGAGGCGGCGCACCACCTCGAAGAGGAAGTCGTTGTTGCCGCCCATGGTGACGCACGAGTTGCGGAGCCAGTCGGCGTGCTCGCGGGCCACGGCCTCCAGCGTCGGCCGCCCGTCGGGCAGCGGCGGCCGGGTGTGGGTGGGCGGGACGTCCACCGGGGGGGCTGTCCCCGCGTCGGGAGGCGACGCGGGGTCGTAGCCCATGAGGGTCCACACGGGGCCCTCGGAGGAGCGATCGATCCAGCCCGGCGCCGCGGGCTCGTCGACGCCCGGGCGCGCGCAGTGGCGCAGGATCACGTCGAACATGTACGCCTCGCGCCGCCCCTCCGGGCAGCCGTCGCCGTAGAAGTACGTGAGGATGTCGCCGCTGAGGCCGCCGGTGCGCCGGTCGAGCCCCCAGCGCGGGTCGATGGCGCGCCCGCGGCGCAGCGCCTCGAAGAGGAAGCGGTACGACCCGCCGGTCGAAACGCACGAGTCGCGGAGCCAGTCGGGGTGCTCGGCGGCGAGCGCGCGGATGAGCCCCGACCCGTCGGGCCCCGGCGCGGGCGGACGGGCCGCGGGCGGAGGGAGGGGACAGCCGGTGTCGGGCGGCCCGCGGTCGATCACCGTCGGAACGTCGATCACCGTCGGGACGTCGATCACCGTCGGGACGTCGATCGCCGTCGGGAGGGCGACATCGACGCGCGGGACGTCGGACGTGGCGGGCGCATCGAAGGCCCCGGCGTCGCGGGCGACGGGTCGGTCGAGCCCGATCCACGGCGCGTCGATGCTCGTGCCCGCGTCGCGGGGCGCGTCCGCGTCGAGGAGCACGGTGACCTCGTCGCCCCACTCCGGCGCGCACGCCGACGCGAGCGAGGCGAGCGCGATGAGCCACGAGCGGAGCGCGCGTGAAGGTCCCATTGGATTACCTGCGACGGTAACACGAGGTCGGTCGCTCCTGTGGAGGAGAGCCTGCGCTTCGACGCCCCCGACAGGCGGACCGCCTCGCTGGCCACCGCGTCCGCCACCGGCGCGTGAGGTGACCACGGCGCTCGCCGCGACCATCGGGCGATTCGCGCGCGCGATCCCGTCGCCGGGCGCGCTCGCGCCCCGCGGCGCGTGGCTTGCTGAGTGACCTCGCGACCCACCCACCGACGAACCGCGCCGCTGGCGAGGAAGCGACCGAATGAACCCCCGTGGCACCATGGCCCCCCTGGACGGCCGCGCCGTCGGCCTCCCGATGCTCGACGCGCTCCGCGCGCTGCCGCTGCTGGAGCGCATCCAGATCGCCTACCTGCTCGGCCTGCTGCTCGCGGTGTCCCTGGGGGCGGGTCCCACCCGCGGCGCGGCCCTGGGCTGGATCTCCTTCGACCTCGCGCTGTTCTGCGGGGCGATCGCGGTCTTCCGCGGCGACGCCCCCACGCGGGCCTCGACGCTCGCGTACCGCACCACCGCCTGCGTGCCGGTGCTCGCGACCTTCGCGCAGCTCCACATCATCCTGCCGGCCGCGACGAGGTGGCGGCGCCTCGATGACCGGCTCCTGGGCGTCGACCTGCGCTGGCTCCGCTACGAGCCGGCCGTGGCCTGGGACGCCCACGTGACCCCGGCCACAACGGAGTGGCTCTCGTTCTTCTACCTGAGCTACTTCGCCCTGCTGGCGGCCCACCTCTTCCCCATCGTCTTCGTCGAGCGTCGTCGCAACATCGTCGCGCAGTTCACCCTCGGCATCGCCACCCTCTACTGCGCGGGCCAGATGCTCTACGTCGTCGTCCCCGCGTACGGGCCCTACGTGCACCTGGCCGGCACCTTCTCCCGCGACCTCGACGGGCCCTTCTGGTACCCGCTGATGCGCCGCCTCGTCGCGTCCGGCGGCGCGCGCGCCGACGTGTTCCCCAGCCTTCACACCGCGGCGCCCACCTTCCTCGCGCTCTTCTCGTTCCACCACCGGCGCGAGCGGCCCTTCCGCTACACGTGGCCGGTCGTGGCCTTCGTCGCGTCGCAGATCATCGTCGCCACGATGTACCTGCGCTGGCACTACCTCATCGACGTCCTCGCGGGACTCACCCTCGCCGGGTCGGTCTTCGTGTTCAGCACGAGGGCGCTGGACGACCCGCGCCATGACCCGCACGAGAGCGCCCCCGCCGAGGTGGGCTCGGCGACACCGCCGTTGTAGTCTACGCGGCGGTGTCCTCGGAATCAGAACGCCAGACCAAACGGCTGCAGGCCCTGGCCGAGTCGGCGCAGCTCTTCGCGGAGGCGAGCACCGACCTCGCGCGCCTGCTGGGCGTGGTCGCGCGGCGATTCTCGGAGCTCGTCGGAGAGGCCGCGAACATCCGGTTGATCGAGGGGGAGTCGCTGGTGCCCGTGGCCACGTATCACCCCGACCAGGAGGTCAACGAGTACCTCCGCAGGTTTCACGACGAGACCCCGCTGAAGGTGGGAGAGGGCATCTCGGGGCAGGTGCTCGCGACCGGCGAGCCGTACTACATGCCCGAGCTCGATCTCGAGCGATTCAAGCAGCGCGTCGCGCCGGGCTTCGTCCCCATCTTCGAGCGAGTCGGGATCACCGGGATGATCGTCGTGCGGCTGCGCGCGCGGGGCATCAACCTCGGCTACCTGTCCTTGTTCCGCACCAGCGCGTCGCGGCCGCCGTACACGCTCGACGACCTCCGCCTCGTCCAGGACCTCGCCGATCGCGCGTCGCTCGCCATCGACACCAGCCGGCTCGTCGACGGTCTCGAGCGCCGCGTCGCCGAGCGCACGCAGGCGCTGGAGAGCGCGAATCGCGAGCTCGAGGCCTTCGCGTTCTCCGTGTCGCACGACCTGCGCGCGCCGCTCCGCAGGATCGATGGGTACTCCCTGGCCCTCGAGGAGGATCATGGCCCACGGCTCGACGCCGACGCTCGCCACCTGCTCTCGGTGATCCGCAGGAACGCTCGGCAGATGGACCACCTCATCGAGGACCTCCTCCGGCTGTCGCGCCTCGGCCAGCGCGCGATCCAGCCGGTCACGGAGATCGACATGCGGGAGGTCGTCGAGGCCGTGCTCGCGGGCATCCGCGCCGCGAACCCGACGCTCGCGCTCGAGCTCAAGATCGGCGATCTCCCGCCCGCGCGAGGCAACGTCGAACTGCTCCGTCAGGTCTGGATCAACCTCCTCGACAACGCGGTGAAGTACTCGCGCCGTCGGCCCGTGTCGGTGGTGGAGGTCACCGGGCAGAGCGAGAGCGGTGAGATCCGGTACACGGTCACCGACAACGGCGCCGGCTTCGATCCGCGCTTCAAGGACAAGCTGTTCGGGGTCTTCTCGCGGCTGCACAGCGACGCCGAGTTCGAGGGCACCGGGGTGGGGCTCGCGCTCGTCCAGCGCATCGTCACGCGGCACGGAGGGCACGTATGGGCCGAGGGCCGCCTCGACCACGGCGCGACCTTCGGCTTCGGGCTGCCAGCGCGCGGACCGACCGGCGGGTAGCGCGGCGTCGGGCGCTCCTCGAATCGCCTCCACGTCGAGTGCACGACACGGTAGAGTGCGGGACCATGGGCAGGGTGACGGATCGGGCCACGGTGGCCATCGTGGACGACGAGCCGGCGATGCTCCGCATGCTCGATCGCATGCTCAGCCTGTTGGGGTTCGACCGGCTCGTGTTCGACACCCCGGAGGCGTTGCTGGCCTTCGCAGAGCAGGAGCCCGACCGCTTCGACGTGGTGCTGACGGACCTCAACATGCCGTCGACCAACGGGCTCGTGCTGCTCTCGCTGCTGCGCCGCCACCACCCCGATCTCCCGGTGGTGCTGATGACGGGCGACGCGACGGTCGACTCCGCGGTCGCGGCGATGAAGAGCGGCGCGTTCGACTACCTCGTGAAGCCGCTCACCAACCGGGACGAGGTGGGGGCGCGCCTCGAGCGGGCCGTCGAGCAGCGCCGCCTCAAGCGCCGCAACCGCGCGCTGGAGCGTAGCCTCGACGTGGCGGGCCGCTTCCCGGAGATCATCGGCGACGGGCCGGCGATGCGCGGCGTGCTGCGCCTCGTCGAGAGCGTCGCGCCGACCGACGCCACGGTGCTCGTCCTCGGCGAGAGCGGCACCGGGAAGGAGCTCGTGGCGCGCGCCATCCACGAACGCAGCCCCCGGGCAGCCCGCCCCTTCGTGGCGATCAACTGCGCGACGCTCACCGACACGCTGCTCGAGAGCGAGCTCTTCGGGCACGTGAAGGGCGCCTTCACGGGGGCGACGGCGTCGCGCCGGGGCCTCCTCGAAGAGGCCAACGGGGGCACGCTGTTCCTCGACGAGGTGGGCGACATGCCGCTCGGCACGCAGGGCCGCTTCCTGAGGGTGCTGCAGGAGGGCGAGGTCAAGCCGCTCGGGGCCAACGACCTGCGCAAGGTCGACGTCCGCGTCGTCGCCGCGACCAACGTCGACATGCAGGACGCGATCAAGCAGAAGCACTTCCGCGCCGACCTCTACTACCGGCTGAACGTCGTGGCGCTGGAGCTGCCGCCGCTGCGCCGCCGCCGCGAGGACATCCCCCTGCTGGCGACCCACTTCCTGGCCCGGTACGCGCGCCGGCAGGGGCGGCCCGTGCCCGAGCTCACGCCAGAGGCGGTCGAGCGGCTCGTCGCCTACGGGTGGCCGGGCAACGCGCGCGAGCTGGAGAACCTGATGCAGCGCCTCGTGCTCTTCGGCCGGGTGGGCCCGGTCGGCGCCGCCGAGGTCGAGTCGCTCGTGGAGCTGCGCTCCGAGCCCGGGGTCGACGCGTCGACCTCCACGGACGTCGAGTTCGCGCGCGCGAAGGAGTCCGCCGTGGAGGCCTTCGAGCACCGCTACCTCACGGGGGTGATGTCCCGCGCCGCCGGGTCGGTGAGCGAAGCCGCCCGGCTGGCGGGGCTCGACCGCTCCAACTTCCGTCGCCTCCTTCGCCGTCACGGCATCGGGGGCTGATCCCTCCCTGGGGCTCTCGCCCCCCCTCCGCGCCTGTCGGGCATCGGGATGGGGGGGTGGGTCACGGCAGACCCGGGTCGGTCATGACTGACCCCGGGACGCCTCCGCGCGGATGCCTCTGCGGATCGCTGAAACCCGCTATTTCGTCGCATCCGACGCTGTGGCTCATGCCTTGCTGAAGGGTCCACTGACCTCAACAGTAGGCGGCCCGCAAGGCCCCCCCACGGAGACTGCGACCGATGCAACTCATGAACGTCACGAACGAACACCAGACCCCGACCGCCAGCTGGTCGCCGCCTGCGTCCGAGGACGGAGCCCACCGCGCGAGCGGTGCCAGGCGGTGCACCGACGAGCTCGCGCGCAGGTACTTCGTCCGCGTCGTGGCCCACGCCAGGCGCCTCGCCCGCCGTCTGCCCGCGCACGTCTCGCTGGGCGACCTGATCAGCGCCGGCATGCTCGGCGTGGTCGAGGGCTTCCTGCGCTTCGACCCGAGCCGCGCGGAGACGCTCGACGCCTTCCTCGACCACCGCATCCGCGGCGCGCTCCTCGACGAGCTCCGCCGCAACGACCCGCTGACCCGCGGGCAGCGCACCTTCGCGCGCAAGCTGGGCCGCGCCACCCGCGCCGCCGCGGGCGACACCTCCGAGGAGTCGCTCGCCAGGGCCCTCGGCCTCAGCCTCGACACCTTCCGCGAGCGGGTGTCGCAGGTGTCCGTCGCGCTGGCGATCCAGGCGAGCAGCGACGGCGTCGGCACGGAGTTGGTGCCCGACGACGGGCTCCGACCGGACGCGGCCCTCGACGCCCGCGAGCGCCGCGCCCTCCTCGCGCAGAGCGCCGAGACGCTGTCGGCGCGCGAGCGCGAGCTGCTCGCGCTCCACTACGAGCACGGCCAGAACTTCCGCGAGATCGGGATCCGCTTCGGCGTCTCGGAGTCGCGCATCTCGCAGCTCCACACCCACGCGATCCAGCACATCCGCGCCAGGATCGCGGCCTGAGCCCGGGCGCTGCACGCGCCAGTCGAGACGACGCTTCGAGCGGCCGCGCAGCGCGCCGCCGGGACCAACAAGGATCTTGGAGGGGGACGAGGATGTTGCAGAGCGGAACGCGGGTCGCCGATCGGTACGAGATCGAGGCGGTCGTGGGGAAGGGCGGGATGGGCGCGGTCTACCGGGCGCTGGACACCGCGACCGGCGAGAGGGTCGCGCTCAAGACGCTGCACGAGGACTTCTACGAGCGCGACGACCTGGTGAAGCGCTTCGAGCGCGAGGCCCGCGCGGCCGCGAGCGTCGGGCATCCGAGCATCGTCGGCGTGCGCGCGGCGGGCACCGACCGGGCGCTGCGGCTGCGGTACATCGTGCAGGAGTTCCTGCGTGGGGCCGACGTGGCCGGCTGCCTCAACGAGCTCGGGATCCTCTCGCCGCTCTCGACCCTCGCCATCGCCCTTCCCGTGATGGACGCCCTCGTCGCGGCCCACGCGGCGGGCATCGTCCACCGGGACGTCAAGCCGGAGAACCTGTTTCTGCACGAGACCGACGACGGGCACGTCGTGCCGAAGCTCATCGACTTCGGCATCGCGAAGGTCGTCGAAGACCTGGACCGCACCACGCGCACCGCCACGGGCCTGGTGTTCGGGACGCCCTGGTACATGTCCCCGGAGCAGGCCCTCGGGGACTCCGCCATCGACGCGCGCACGGACATCTGGAGCATGGCCGCGACGGTCTACGAGATGCTCTGCGGGACGCTGCCGTTCGGGGCCAGCAGCGCCAACGCGGTGATGGCGCAGATCATCTACGGGAGCCCCGCGCCGCTGCGGCAGCACTGGCCGGGCGCTCCCGCCGACCTGGAGGCGGTGCTGCACAGGGCCCTCCAGCGCGACCTCGGCCAGCGCTACGCCACGATGGCGGAGTTTCGCGACGCCCTCGCCTCCTGCGACCTGTGGCGGGGCGTCACCCCCGAGATCGCCAGCAGCCTCCGGCCACGGCCAAGCGCCTTCGAGGGCATCCGCGACATCCTCCCGATGGAGTTCAGGGACGATCCAGGCGCCGTGGCGCACCGTATCGAGCCGTCGCCGCCCGTCGCCCCCGCGAGCGCCGCTCCGGGCCCGCGTCTCGAGCCCCCCGCGGTACCGCGGCCACCTCGCAGGACCCCGGAACCCCGACGGACCGCGGCCGCCGATCGGCCAGGCGCTGGGCTCCCCGCCCTGGGGAGCGCGCTGGCGAGGATGGGAGCCCTCCTCGGGTTTGACCGTTTCCGTCCGGTGCAGGGCGCCGCGACCCCGGAGGGCTGACCCCCTCAATCCCCTCCGATGTCCCTTGAAGAGGGCGTGTACTCCCCTTTTCGATGAAGAGCAGGGCGTCGTCCTCATTGAAGAGACGATGCTCTGCTTCTCGACATGACCATTCCTGGTCTCCGATCAGACTCCCATGGATCGTTACGACCTCTGGCTCGACCTGCGTAGAGCTCGTGAGCACGGCAAGACCCGCCAATACCCCTCCGCCGCCGTCGATCTCCGGGGAACGCCGAGCGCGCACTGCGGAGAGAAGTCCCGTGGAGCGCACGCCTCAGGGGGGCAAAGGGGGTACGACCCATGCCTATCCGGTTACCACCCAAGGCAAAAGGTCGGGGAATGTAGGCAAACGTGCGCTTGCCGCCGCAGCGCGTCAAAGCCGAGCGGGTGCCGCGTGACCCGCGCTCACACCAGGGCGGGCGTACCCTCGCCCGATGTTTGGCATCGGCCTCCCCGAGTTGCTGGTGGTTCTCGCGGCAGTCGCCCTCTGGCTGTGGGCCAAGCGCCAGTAGCGGCACCATCCCGCCCTACGGCCCCGCAGTGGGCGCTACCGCGGGCGTAGGACGCACGGGTCGACCGCTGGGCCTCCCGGGCGCTGGTGACCCCTGCGAGGCGGCGCGATGACCCGCCGCAACCGTGAACACCTGCCCCGGATTGACCGCCCGATCGGCGCTGTGCGATGGACGCTTTCGATGGAAGTCTCCGAGATAGTCGTCGCAAAACTACGGGAACAGGGGCACCTACCCAAAGCGAAGACATCAGTCGCAGTGCCGGATCATTCCCGACAAACGGCAAACGACTCCAACCTGCCTACCAGCGTACAAGAACTTGAGTTCAGATTCCGCGCGCTATCCGATAAGGTGTACGCGGCACTCGCCGATGCTCAGTCTGCTGATGATGTGCGAATGGTGATCAATCGGTTGACCACTGGCGATGCTATCTCTGAGGCTATCTCGATTGGGTCGGCCGCCAAGTTATTGGTGCCCGAAGAGGTGGCAAAAGAACCACCCGTGATCGCCGTGTCAGCGTCAGTCAGTCAAGACGCAAGCGATACTTTTTCCGCTGCTTTGCGCGCCCTGATCGCAGTGAACGAAGCCGTCAAAGAAATATCAACCACCGGCGAATTCACCGTGGATGACGTCAGTGCAAAGGACGTGGCAGACGCACTGCATGGGGCTTCAAGCCTTCCGCCTAGACTAACGAATGCGTTGCTAGGTTCCCTAAGGGGAACCGTCGCCTACTACGCCTTTTATGTCTCTACTGCGGCCGAGAACAAGCGGCCTCCGATCCACGCGACCACTGCTGCGAGCGTGATGCTTGAAGGAGCGCTGGAAAGTGCTCGACTACTCGCGAGTCTGTTCCCTGGGTGCATCCCAGATGACATTATTCCGCCCGAGTCACTGCTTGATGTCGATGCCATGTTTGCGGAACACGCTGTTCGCATGTTCCCTTTCGACGAAATGCGGGCACTGATAATCAACGATCGCCCACAGGCAGCGGCGACCCTGGTTCTGCGAGGACTCAACACACTACTCGTTCGCGGCAGGTTCAAGGCTTGCGATGCCGTTCTGGCGTCGATGCCGCTCGGAGACATCACCCCAACGATTGCTGTGGTCTGCTTGACCATCACATCCCATGGCGCCGACATGCTGCCAAGCCGACCCGAGTTTGTTCAGCGCGTACGTTATTGGTTAGAGGAAAAGATGGGGACAGACAAAGCAGCGGCGGTTATGGAAAACCTCGGCTAGCACATGCATCGGCCTGCAAGATTCGATAGTCTCGGCAGTGTCGTGGTGGGATTGCTCCCGTACGCGTCGGGGTATCACGTCGGCGTGATTTATGGACTCAACGAACACGACGAACCAAGAGTAATTCACTTTACGCCCCGTGGGCTAACCTCGGAGCCAGTATCCGAAAGATGGCTCCGTGTTTTCAGTGATATCGAAGAAGTTCGACGCGATGCCTTGTCTTCGTGGTGCGACCTGATCGCCGAGAACCGCGCGAACGATGAAATCACTTTCGGGTTTGATTTTGACAACCCGTGGGTCGATGATGAAGGAGTTATTCGCACTGAGAACGACACTGCGTTGTCTTTGACTTGCGCTACGTTCGTCATGACTTTATTCCGTTGCGTAAGAATCGAGCTACTGGACATTAAGACATGGCAGCACAGAGAAGACGACGCGGCAGAACAGGCCGCCTTAACAATGGCTCTAGCCGGTCACGACACCGACCGCGCGACCACCGAATCCGCCCGGCAGCAGGTCGGATACATGCGATACCGCGCTGAAGAGGTCGCTGGGGCTTCAGCATCTGGCCCACGCCCTGTGCCTTTCAAGCGCGCCGAAGAACTCGGGCGCGAAATTGAGATGTACCTGATTCGGAGTCAGGCCGAATCGTCGTAGCGAGTGACGCCCCTCCCTTGCCCCGCATCGCGCTTCCGCAGTACACCCGCCGCGCCGCAGTACGCGGCGGGAGAGTGACGATGCGCGAGGGCGGGGTCAGACGATGGGCGATTGTGGCGGCGTTGATGGCGGCGGGTTGCGGTCGACGTGGCGAGCAACCCGCCGCGTGCGTTCCTGGCGCCGTGGTGACGTGTCCGTGTGCGGGCGCTCCAATCGGATCGCAGACGTGCCAGAGCAACGGCACCTTCGGGGCGTGTGCGTGCCCGGTGGCAGCGCCCGCAGTAGCGCAGCAAGACAACCCCGACAAACCACCGCCCGTGGTCGCACAGATCGACTCACCCGCCCCTGTTGCCGCGCCCGTTGCCGCCGCGGTTCGCTCCGCTCCCCCAGCGGCGGTTGCTCGGGCTCGACCGCAAGCGCCGCCCACGGCGCCCACGCCGCCGCTCAACCCTTGCGGTGGCGCGACCACTTGCGGTGCCTGCGCGGCGCGAGCCCTATGCGCGTGGTGCGGCGCGGAGAACCGATGCGTCTATGTGCCATCTAACTCGTGCTCCGGGCCGGAGTTCCGATTGTGCGCGAGCGGATGGGCGTGTCGTCCCAACGAATGCACCACGGTACAAACGGCACACACCGACAACGAACCCAACGCAGGCGTATGCGCTAGTCATCGCTACTGTCGTGAATGTGCCGTGGGCGAGGGGTGCGCGTGGTGCGCAGCAACAGCCGTATGTCGTGATCGCAATCGCGCCGACGCGGCGGATTGCCCGACGTATTGGGTTACTTCCGTCAGCGATTGTCGGATGTAATTACAAGCAATATCCATTCTCGGCAACCGTCGATAAAGTGGACTCTTCCCCGCCGAATCTCATAGCGTATCGCGTTCGCGGTGCTACCGTTAACGCACCATGCCCGTGCGCCGCATTCGCTCCCGCGTCAGTCCTCGCGTCCGCGCGCTGCAACGGAAGTTCACCCGCATTCGCAATCCTGACGTCGCTCCGCTCGTGCGCGGCGTCCCGAAGGTGCCGCGTCGCCCCGCGGAGCAACCGCGCTCCCTGCTGGAGTTTCAGCGCGCCTTCCCCGATGAGGCCGCGTGCGCCGACTACATGGAGCGCGTTCGCTGGCCCGATGGGTTCGCGTGTCCATCATGCGGTGTCGTCGCAGAGCCCTACCGCTTCGCGGCACGCCCCGCGGTGCTGCGCTGTCGCGCCTGCCAGCACGATACCTCCCTGACGGCGGGGACGGTGATGCACAAGACGAAGCAGCCGCTCCACGTCTGGTTCTGGGCGGCGTACCTCGTCACGACGCA
>SCUS01000081.1 GCA_004297725.1 Myxococcaceae bacterium
GCCGCCGAGAGCGCGCAGTTCTCGATGCTCACGGCGCTGGAGTGGGACATCACCGCGAAGCTGCCTCCGGCGCTGGCGCCACCCCCGCCGCCGCCGCCACCGCAGCCACCCCCGCCGCCGCCGCCGCCGTAGCCGCTCGTCTGGCTGGTGCAGTTGAAGAAGCCCGTGTACCGGGCGTCGCCGCCGCCCGCGCCGCCGCCGCCGCCGCCGCCGCCCGGCTGGCCGGTGCTGCCCGCGCCGCCCGCGGTCGGGAGGTAGGTTCCGTCGCTCGACGACACGCTGCCCTGCGCGCCCGCGCTCCCGCCCGAGGCGCCGCCCGGCCCGCCCCGGCCCGGGGCCGCCGAGTCCGGAGCGTTGGCTCCGTTGCGCGAGTTGCCGCAGCCGCCGCCGGCGCTCCCGCCGCCGCCCCCGCCGCCGCCCTGGGGCGTGCCGCCGCCGGCGCCCGGGTTGCCGTCGCGGACGCCGCTCACCGCCGCGCCGCCGTTGCCGCCGTTCGCTCCGCACGACGAGGCGCCGCCGGAGGTGCCCGACGCGTTGCCGCCGCCCGCGCCGGTGCCGCCCGTGTTGCCGGCGGTGCCGTCGGCGCCGCGCCCCGCGCGCACGGTGCAGCGCTGCAGGGTGACGCTCGCCCCGGAGCCCGCGATGCGCACGCCGTAGCTGCTCTGCCCCGCGGCCGTGGCGTCGCTCGAGGTGATGGTCAGCCGTTGCAGCACCACCGGCTCGTTGACCCGGGCGAAGACCGCCGTGGTGCCGCCCTGGATGGTGGTGACGTTGGTCGCGTTGCGGCTCCAGTCGCTCGCGGAGTAGCCGCCGTAGAGGCTGACGCCCGGGCTCAGGGTGATGGACTCCGCGTAGGTGCCCGCGGCGATGTAGACCGAGAGCCGCCCGGAGGCCGCCGCGGCGATGCCCGCCTGGATGGTGCGCCTGGGGGCCGCCATGGTGCCCGGGTTGCCGTCGTTGCCGCCCGGGGCCACGAAGATCGCCCGCGCCGCCACGCCGTCGATGCCGTCGCAGTTGGTGTCGGCGAAGCCGTCGTCGGGGAGGTCGGGGTCGGTGTTGCGGCACTCGCAGCCGTTGCCCGGGTCGCGGTCGAGGTCGACGTAGGTCGGCGCGCAGACGAGCCCGCACATCGCCGCGTTGCAGGTGGCGAGCTGGTTGCTGCCCACCGGGCAGCGCGTCCCGCAGGCGCCGCAGTTGCGCACGTCGCTCTGGAGGTTGACCTCGCAGCCGTTGGCCGCGGCGCCGTCGCAGTTGTCGAAGCCGGTGTTGCAGCTCGCGACCTCGCACTGCGACGACCGGCAGACCGGCGTCGCGTTGGCGGTGGTGCACGCCCGGCCGCAGGCGCCGCAGTTGCCGAGGTCGGTGCGGACGTTGACCTCGCAGCCGGTGGAGTCGCGGCCGTCGCAGTCGAGGAAGCCGGTGACGCAGAAGGTCACGCACGACGCGCCCACGCAGGCGGCGGCGGCGTTGGTGTTCGACGGGCAGACGTTGCCGCAGGTGCCGCAGTTGTCCGTGGTGTTGCTGGTGTTGGTCTCGCAGCCGTCCGCCGCGTTGGTGTTGCAGTCGCCGTAGCCCGCGGAGCAGGCGGTGACCACGCAGCGCCCGGCCATGCAGGCCCCGGTGCCTCTCGGCGGCATGCAGCGCGACCCGCAGGCCCCGCAGTTGGCGGCGTCGGTGGCGGTGCTGGTCTCGCACCCGTTGGCCGGGTTGCCGTCGCAGTCGCTGAAGCCCGCCTCGCAGGTGTACGCGCAGCTACCGGCGTTGCAGGCGGCGGTGGAGTGGGCCCGCGCCTCGCACGGGCGGTTGCAGCCGCCGCAGTGGAAGACGTCGGTGAAGGTGTTGGTCTCGCAGCCGTTGCTGGCCATCGAGTCGCAGTCCCCGTAGGGCACGGTGCAGGTGCCGACGGTGCACATGCTGTTGCGGCACGCGGGCGTGGCGTTGGTCGCGGTGCAGCGGGTGTCGCAGCGGCCGCAGTTGGCGAGGTTGCTGGTGGTGTCGACGCAGGCGCCGCTGCAGCAGGTCTGGCCGCCGGGGCAGCCGCGGGTGTCGGTGCAGCCGGTAACGCAGAGGTTGCCCACGCAGAGGTTGCCCGAGGGGCAGTGCTCGTCGGTGACGCACTGCACGCAGCTGTGGGCGGCGGTGTCGCAGCGCAGTCCGCCGGTGCCGGCGTCGCCGGCGCGACAGCCCTCGTCGGCGCGGCAGCCGGTGACGCAGCGGGAAGAGGCGCCGTCGCAGTGCTGGTCGGCGGGGCAGGTGTCGGGGGAGACGCGGCAGCCGATGCAGCGCCCGCTGGCGACGTCGCAGACCGGGCCGCCCGCGTTGCCGAGACAGTCTCCATCGGCGGCGCAGCGCGGAGGACCCATGTCCACCGGGACGTCCATCGAGGTGTCGTTGCCGCCGGAGTCGATCGAGCCATCGACTCCGAGGTCCGTCGACCCCAGATCCATGCCGAGCCCGGAGTCGGTGTCCAGCACGCCCGGCGGCGAGTCTTCCGAACAGCCCGCGAACAGCGCGAGCATCACCATCGGAATCAGGGCCCTCGCCCGAAACGCGCGTCGACTCATAGGTCCGCCAATGCCTCCGTGGAGTGTGGGACCTCGACTGTCTCACGAGAGGGCGGCTCCCGGGCACACCGAAGCGCCGGGGCCCGCGGCGGCGCGCGCGATGGCCTTGACGCTCGTCACGGGGCGTGGCTCGCTCCCGGCCCGCATGCACCCAAGCCTCCTGCTCCAACCCCGCGCGAACTCGCCGAGCTGGCCTGCCGAACCGGCCCCTCCGGCCAACGGCGACGACGCCGCGACGGCCGCTCCCGCTCCCGCTCCCGGCACCACCGTCACGGCCGCCGGAGGTGACGGCGGAGGCTCCTTCGCGGTCACCACGCCGGGCTCGGGCTACCTCTCCCAGGAGACCTGCCAGCAGGCCAGCCGCAGCGGGCTCATCGCCGCCGCGGGCTACACCGTCGGCGCGTCGCTGCTGGGCATCGTGATCTTCGTCGTGATGCGAAAGCGCCTCTGGGGCAGCGCCTTCGTGCGCTACCTCACCGGCGTCGGCGTCGCGTGCGTCATCGGCACCACCATCGCCGGCCTCGACCCGGTGCGCGCCGACATCCTCGAGCAGTGCATGCACTCCGCGGACTTCTCGCAGTACGTCTTCCTCGGCACGCAGCTCTTCGCGAGGGCGCTGGTGCTCGGGCTCATCCCGACGCTCGTCGTCACGCTCACCGGCTGCCTCGTCGCCAACCGCACCTGAAACCCTAAGAGGGGAGCTTCGTACCGCCATGGATCTCGTCATCGCCGTCGGCGGGGGCGGTCAGCACATCGCCCTCAGCATCGCGAGGCTCCTCCGCATCGGCGCCCTGGCCGAGCCCATCGAGGCCTTCGTCATCGACGCCGACAGCGACTCGCGCCTCGCCGTGAAGCTCCGCTCCTTCGGCAACACCGTGAGCGCCGGGTGCCCGCACCCGCTGGAGGGCGCCGAGGCCATCGTCCCGCCCTTCGCGCGCGACACCATGAAGGAGACGGCCTTCCGGCGGATCTTCCTCGACGACCGGGCCGACCCCCTCGAGCGCGAGCTCTTCGAGCTCTTCTACGACGAGGAGTCCGGCGGCGTGGACGGCGGCGTCGGGGTCTCCGCGGGCGTCGACATCGGCAAGGGGATGTTCGCCAACCCCAGCGTCGGCAGCGCGGTCTTCGCGTCGAGCAAGGGCGGCGCGATGGACCCGCTCTTCGGCCGCGCCCGCACCGCCGCGCGCATCTTCGTGGTGGGCTCCTTCCTGGGCGGCACCGGCGCGGGGATCACCCACCAGCTCATCAAGCTGGTGCGCGAGGCCGTCGGCCCGGCGAAGCCCATCTTCGGGGCCTTCCTGCTGCGATGGTTCGACCTGCCGGCCACCACCGGGCAGACCGTCGACACCTCCACGCTGCTCGCCAGCATGGGCCACGGGCTCGAATACTTCTACCGGTATACCCGCTCGCTGCTCGACGCCTCGACGCTGCTGGGCGTGCCCGACCACCCCACGGCGCACATCAAGGCCGTGCCCGCCGCCGCGGAGAACGACGAGACCGAGAGCATGTACCCGCTGCTCGCGGCCTACGGGCTGCTGATGCTGCCGGACAAGACCGACACCCAGGCCCGCGGGATGCACCGCACCTACGGCCTCTCGCACGACGAGCACGACCCCGCCTGGCCCCTGCGCCGCAAGTGGAACACCCCGCGCGGCTCCCGCGACGCCACGCTCGGCGCCCGCATCGTCGAGGCGCTCATCCTCCAGGAGGTCTACGGGTCGTTTCGCCAGAAGGACTCGGACTTCGTCGACTTCGACTACGAGAAGGCCCGCAGCACCTGGGGCTCGCTCATCAGCAACGTCGCCCGCGCCCAGCACGACCGCGACTCGGCCTTCGCCCGCAAGGTGCTCAACGCCCTCGAGGCCCGCGGGGCGCAGCTCCGCTTCGTCACCCAGTGGTTCACCAGGGTCTTCGGCGACGTCGACCTGTCGCTCTTCGGCGACCCCCGCGCCCGGCAGCTCTACGCCCTGCGAAAGCACCGGCAGTGGAAGGCGCCCGACGCGTTCAAGCTGCTCATCGACGCGTTTCAGTTCGAGTCGACCGCAGGCGCCGAGCGGGAGCGCGGACACCAGCCCGCCCCCGACGCCGAGCTCGCCATGAAGATCGAGCGCTCGCTGCTCGCCGCCCTCCGGAGCTGACGCCGTGATCCAACTCATCCCAGGCTCCAACGACGCCGCGACCACCGACACCTTCGCCCTCGACCAGAAGAAGGGCGCCTGGCAGCCGACGCACGCGCACCTGCGCACCAAGAGCTTCCCGACGCCCTTCGCGCAGGCCGAGATGATGTCCCACCTGCTGGGCCAGCTCCTGCTCGACCCGGGCGCCCAGCAGCCGCAGCCCGAGCTGGTCAACCCGAGGCTCCAGCAGTCCTTCGAGCGCTGGCGGCTGCTGCTGCTGGGGCTGGTGCTGGGAGAGCTCACCCTGGAGACCGTCGACCTGCTCCGGCCGGAGGTGGACAACCTCGGCGCGATGCTGGCCGACCTGCGCCCCGAGTGCCGCTTCCTGGGGATGCTCCGGGACGCGCGTCGCCAGGGCGCCGAGGGGCGGCGGCTGCTGGTCGGTGCGGCCGACCCCATGTGCCTCTTCTGGTGCGCTCCCCGCGTCGCCCGGGAGAACTACTGGAGCGACCTCAAGACCCGCATCGACGCCAGCGCCGAGCGCGCCGACGCCCTGCGGCTGCTCGCCGAGTGGCGCGGCTGCTTCGAGCGCAACGGGCTCTGGTCGCCGGGGCACGAGAGCGCGCCGCCGTGGCAGAAGGGCCTGCAGGTGCTGCTCGGCGAGACCGCCCCGTCGGTGGGGGCGCTGTCGAGCGACGCCCGCGGCGTCGGCCCGCTGCGCCTCGAGGTGGTGCCCCGCACGGGCAGCGACGCGCGCGAGGCGATCGTCTACCTGCCGCAGCGCGACCCCGGCTGGGGCGCCCGCTTCGCCGAGCTGCTCTTCTTCCAGCCCGTGCGCAGCGAGGCAGGCACCGTCGACCTGGTCGACCCCAACGGCCGCGCGGTGGTCACGGTGCGCATGGCCCCCCGCGACGCCTCGCGCGACAGCGGCGCAGGCCGCACGAGCGGAGGCGCCGACAACGCCCCCGCCGCGGGCGTCGAGCTCCTCGCGGGCGTCGGTCGGCTGGAGGCCATCGCCAACGTCGCCCGGGGCCACGGCCAGTCCCATTGGCTGGAGGATCACCCCAACGCCCAGGGATACCGCTCGCTGGTGCTCAACCCCCTGCTCTCGGCCTCCGCGGCCTCGCACCGGAGGGCGGCCGTCACCGAGGCCGACGTGCTGGCCTTCCCGATCCTCTTCCCCGACAGCATCCGGCTGGTGGTGGCGCAGACCGCCGAGGCCGAGGCCGGGGGCGTGCGCATCCACCTCTCCCGCGAGGTGATCGCCCGCGTGGAGCCCGGCGTGGCCGCCCCGCAGTCGGGCGCCCTGCTCGCCCGCTGGACCCCCGGCGACGCCCCCCCTCGCATCGTGGCGGTGCCGGGGGGAGAGGGCGCCCTCGCGGTGGGCCTCGTCGAGCGCTTCGGCCCTCCGTCGAGGCTCGTCGACGTGGGCGAGCTGCGGGCGCTGGGCTTCGCGCTCTGGCTCTACTTCCTGGGCGAGGCCGAGCTGCGCTCCGACGGCGCCCGGGTCATCTGGACCGCCGACGAGGGCAAGGAGCTCTTCGGCCGCGTGGTGCTCCCCTCCGCCGAGCGGCCGCTCGACGTGCTGCGAGACTCCCTGCTGGCCGTGCGCTCCGAGCCCGAGCGCGCCAGGGCGAGGGACCGCCTCGCCACCCTCCAGCGCTTCGCCATGACCTGGCGCTCGGTCGGCGATGGCGAGTCCGACCGCCCCGAGGTGATGTGCGCCCGCCTCGGTCGCGTGGCCGCGGAGAGCTTCCTCTCCTGGGTGATGGAGGGCTCCGGCCTCGTGCTGGGGCGCTTCGGCCAGCGCGCCACCGCGCCGGTCGAGCACTACTCCCTCAACGGCCCCTTCCGGCTGCCCCTCTTCGTCGACCCGCTGCCCCTCCGGTGAGCGCGGTGCCCTCCCGGCGCTCCCTCGGCGTGGCGGCCGCCCTCGCGCTGCTCGCCCTCGGCTCGACCCTCATGGTGGTCCGCGCCCGACGCAGCCGCGCCGCATGGTGGGGCAGAGCCGAGCGGGTGTGCGCCTGCGGCGAGTCCACCCGGAGGGCCCTGGGGAGGCTCTCCCAGGAGGCCGTCGGCGGCCTCGGCGAGGTGGCCGGAGCGCAGCGGGCGCTGCTCCAGTCGGACTGCGACGACCTGCGCGTGGCGGTCTCCCGCCGTAGCTGGTCGGACGAGCTCGCCGGACGCCCGCTCCGGGTGATCGCGACGGAGCAGCACCACCAGAGAGCGGCCTCCGTCACCCGTAGCCTGGAGACCCTGTGCGGCGGCGCCCACGAGGAGTTCTGGCAGCGGCTCTCGCTCGACCTCGCCGCGCACCCCGTCGTGGCCCCGGCGGATGATCCCTACCGGGTGAGGGCCACGGCGAGGGGGCACCTCGCGATCCGGCAGGCGATGTGCGCCGACCGCTCGCGGCTGACGGTGGCTCCCCGCTCCTACGCGCTCTCCCCGGCCGACGCCGAGCGCCAGGCCTCGGAGTGCCTCCGCGAGCTCGCGACCCGTTAGCCACGGACGGGCATCTCACGGTCGTCCCCGTTGGAGATGCGGCAGCGCCGGGCCTATCGTGGCGGACCCTTTCACCCTCCGACGGAGGTCTTCGAGCCCGATGAGTCCAAGCGCACGCGTCCCGCTCCTCGCCCTCCTCGGTGCGGGCGTCTTCTTCGGCGCCCTCGGCTGCGAGGCGGGGGACACCGCCGGAGTGATCGTCCCGGACGCCGGCGAGGCCTTCGACGTCGGTGTCGACCTGGGCGCAGTCGAGGACGTCGTCGACGCCCCGCCGGTCACCCTCGATCGGCCCGACGCGCCCGTCGGCCTCGACCGCCCCGTCGCCGTCGACGCGCCCTCGACCATGGACCTCCCCGAGGCGGCCGTGGACACCGGCCCCGCCCGCTGCGGCAGCGACGCCGACTGCTCCTCGTCGCCGGACGGCCGGGTCTGCGACACCCTCACCGGCCGCTGCGTGGGCTGCGTTCCCACGGCCGACACCTGTTCCCCGTCGAGGCACTGCGACCCGGCGACGCTCTCCTGCGCGGAGGGCTGCCGCTCCGACGAGGGCTGCCGGGTGAGCTCCGACGGCGGCGCCGCCGCGCTCCGCTGCGACACGACCCGCCACGAGTGCGTGCAGTGCGTGGCGGACGGCGACTGCCCGAGCGGGCGGCTCTGCACCGGCGGGGCGTGCGTCGCCGGGTGCAGCCCGTCGAGGGCGTGCCCGGGCGGGGAGACCTGCTGCGGCGGCGCCTGCGTCGACCTGATGGCCAACCCGGTGAGCTGCGGCGTCTGCGACAACCGCTGCGGGCTCCCCAACGCCGTGGCCTTCTGCCGCATGGGGAGCTGCGCCGTCAGCACCTGCGCCGGAGGCTTCGCGGACTGCGACGGCGCCGCGGCCAACGGCTGCGAGGTCAACGCGCAGACCGACGTCGCCCACTGCGGCGCGTGCGGAAACGCCTGCCCCACGGGGCCTCACGTGAGCGCCCGCACCTGCGTGGTGGGCCGCTGCGGCATCACCTGCGAGGTGGGCTTCGCCGACTGCGACGGAGACCCGCGCAACGGCTGCGAGGCCGACCTCGTCACCACGCCCACCCGCTGCGGAACCTGCGACACCGTCTGCCCCGCCCGCCCCCACGCGGCGCCCGCGTGCGTCTCCCGCGCCTGCGCGCTCGTGTGTGATGCCGGCTTCGCGAGCTGCGACGGCGACGCGGCCAACGGCTGCGAGGTCGACGTGCGCAGCAGCGCCTCACACTGCGGGGCCTGCGGCCGGGCCTGCTCGGTGCCCCACGCCACCGCCGGGTGCTCGGCCTCGATGTGCGCCATCACGACCTGCGCGGCGGGCTTCGGCAACTGCAACGGGAGCTACGGCGACGGCTGCGAGACGCCGCTCGACACGCCGGGCAACTGCGGCGCGTGCGGCCGCACCGTGGCGGAGGTCTGCGACGGCGCGGACAACGACTGCGACGGCGTGGTCGACGACGGCTGCCCCACGGGGCTCGTCGACCTCGGCGATCTCTTCAGCAGCCTGCAGTTCGGGGGATCGGGCGGAGGCTCCTTCGCGGACGTCTGCCCGGGCGGCGTGGCGGTGGGCTTCGAGGGCCGCGCCGGGTCGCGCATCGACCAGCTCGGCGTGCGCTGCATGCGCCTCGAGCTCGTCGAGGACCGCAGCGTGTCGCCCTTCCGCTACACGGTCCGCTCGACCGGGGCGATCAGCAGCCCTGGCGCCCGCGGCGGCGGCGGCGGTACTCCCTTCAGCGCGCTCTGCGACGGCGGCGCCTTCGTGTCGGGCATCCGCGGCCGCTCGGGGTCGCGCGTCGACCAGTTCGCCTTCGAGTGCGGCTACTGGCAGGTCGTGGGCTCGCCCGCCTCGGGCTGGCGCCTCGACCTCCTCCCCACCGCCCCCCGCGGAACCTGGGGCGGCGGCGGAGGCAGCGTCTTCGCCTACGCCTGCCCCGACGCGCCTTCGGGCCAGCACACCGCGGTCACCACCCTCAGCGGCCGATCGGGCTCCGAGCTCGACGCGATCGGCGTCCGCTGCGGCCTGCCTCGGGTCACGGTGCGGTGAGCCTCGCGCTCTCGGCGGTCATCGTCCTCACCTGGGCGCTCTCTTTGGTCGCCGCCCTCGGCCTCCCCATCGAGGCCATTCCCCCGGCCCTCTGGCTGCCGCTCGTGGCGCTCCGCATCTGGTCCCACACGGGTCTCTTCATCGTCGCCCACGACGCCATGCACGGCACCGTCGCGCCCCGCCGTCCCCGACTCAACGCGCTCGTCGGCGCGCTCTCCGTCGGGCTCTACGCGCTCTTCCCCTACGCCACGCTGCGGAGCGAGCACCGCCTCCACCACGCGCACCCCGCGAGCGCGGGCGACCCCGACTACCACGACGGCTCGCACGACGGCTTCGGCCGCTGGTACCTGCGCTTCATCGGTCAATACCTCCGGTGGCCGCAGGTGCTCGGGCACGCGGTGATCTTCAACGTGCTCCAGCACGTCGTTCACGTCTCGCAGGTGAACCTGCTGCTGTTCTGGGTGCTGCCCTCGCTCGCCTCCACGGCGCAGCTCTTCTACTTCGGAACCTTCCTCCCGCACCGCGAGCCCCCCGGCGGCTACGTCGACAGGCACCGCGCCCGGAGCAACGACATGGGCGCCGCGCTCTCGCTGCTCACGTGCTTCCACTTCGGCGGATACCACTGGGAGCACCACGAGCGCCCGGAGGTTCCGTGGTGGGCGCTGCCGTCGGCGAGGGCTCGTAGAACTCCCGCACCTCCACCGCGCTGAGCTCCACGTCGAGGCGCTCCAACGGGCCGAGCGAGGCCACCGCCCGGGCGAGCTCGGCAGGCGTCGGCACCAGCGTCCCGGTGACCTCCTGCACCCGCAGCCCGAGCGCCACGGAGACCCCGAGCACCGTCTGGCTCACCCGGGAGGGCGGCATGCGGAAGGTGACCCTGCGCTGCATCCCGGAGGCCTCGAGCAGCCGCGACACCTCCGCGCCGCTCAGCGAGAGCCGCATGGAGTGGGCCGTGCGATCGATGCGCGACGACGACCGGATCAGCAGCAGCTCCCGCACCGCCTCGGCCTGGGCGGGGTCCGCGAGGCTCGCCGGGTCGATGTCGAAGGAAGCCCCGGTCGTTCGCTCGATGGCCGCGAGCGCGTCGAGGGTCTCCACCACGGCGTGGGGGAGGGCCTCGCGCTCCTGCGGAGGAAACACGCTCCCGATGCCCAGGCCCGCCGCGGCGCAGCCCGGGAGCAGCGTGACCCGGCCGCCCTGCCCGAAGCGCCAGACGAAGCGGGCCGCCACCGAGAGCGAGGCCGCCGAGGTGGCCGCGCCCGTCAGCGAGGCCCGGATCTCCATGGTGGTGTGCTCGTGGTCGAGGCGCAGCGTGAGGCCCACCGCGGCGGGGTTGAGGTCGTTCACCCAGGTGGAGCGCGCCGCCCCGCCGCGGGCGCAGCGCAGCGTGCAGTCGCGTACGACCAGCGTCTCCCGGGCGCTCCGAAGCTCCACCGAGAGCCGCTCGAAGTAGGGCGGCGTCGCGAAGGTCACCGTCGCCTCGTCCTTCGCCGTCGCGCTCGCCGCGACGAACCACCGGGGGACGCCCAGCGCCTCGAGCTCCGTGAGCGCGGCGTCGAAGCCGTCGCCGTCGTCGAGGAAGCGCCCGAGCAGCGTCCTGGTCCTTACCAGGTCCGGTAAGGTCCCGGTGGCCTCCAGCGACGGTCGCAGCCACGCCGCCGCCAGCACCAGGAACATCCGGTGCAGCCCGAAGCCCCCGGCGCCCGCGAGCGCGCTGTACCTCACCTGCCACGTCGCCGCGGTGTGGTCCTGTCGCTGGGCGTCGGAGACCCGGGCGAGCAGCTCTTCTCGCGTCGCCCACACCGTGTGCCCGGCGGCGTCGACGACGACCACCACCACCGGGCTCGCGGCCGCGGCCAGCAGCGACGGGGCGACGCTCGCCTCCACCCAGCGCCCCTCCGCGCGCAGGGCCTCGAGCATCGGAACCTTCACCACGCGCACGACCGCCCGAAGCCCCGTGTCGACCCCCTCGTGGGCGAAGCCGAGGGCGCCGTCGTCGTGGGCCTCGAGGGAGAGCCCGCGGCGGCTGAGGGGCGTCGCGGCGAGGCGCTCCCGGAGCAGGTCGAGGGTGAGGCTCACGGCGCCAGCAGCAGCACCTTCACCTGGCTGGGCGAGAGCCGGATGCCAGGGCAGTTGGTGGAGTTCTGGATGCCGACGGAGGTCATGCGCGTGGCGGGGATGCCGCCGACCAGCACGGTGAACGCCGCGGTGACGTGTCGGGTGGGGCCCATCACCATGCCCGACGCGACGCCGGTGGCGACGCCGGGGTTGTCGCCCATGCTGGTGACCATGGTGGTCGCCATGTTGTGCGCGGGCGTGGCCATGAAGAGGACGTTGTACGCGGCGGGAACGCCCAGCGGCCCCATGGTGATGTTGGGGTAGGGAATCGGGATGGGCGCAGGAGCGGGCGGCGCGGGCGTGAGGCACACGTCCGGGAAGCCCATGTCGATGCCCATCATCTGCGTGTTGGCGAACATTGGTGTCGTTGCTCCCTTCTCAGCCCAGGTGGATCTGGTCGCCGTCGACCTTCACGAGGTCCTTCGCGGTGGCGACGACGTTGGCGGCGTGAAGCCCGAGGGTCTTGCGGAAGCTCCAGTCGCCCTGTTCGGCGCGGAGCTGGTCGATCTCCGACACGGTGCGGTAGGCGCGCTTGAGCTTCTGGGAGAGCCGCTCGGCCACGGTGTCGATGCGCTGCGCGGTGAGCTTCAGGTCGTCGAGGCTGGCGACCACCGCGGAGCCCACGTAGGTGAGCGCCTGCACCGCGAGCTCTCCCTCTCGCGCGGTCACGCTCACCGCGTCGGTGGTCACCCGCACGGCCGCCGGGGTCACCACGCTCACCCCGTCGCGCGCGGCCACGGTCACCTGGCCCTCGGGCGCCGCGAGGGTGACCGAGCCCGGCGCGGACCACACCGCGGCCTGGTCGCCGACGCGCTCCAGCACCGCGAGCACGTAGCGCTCGCCGCTGGCGATGCCCGCGAAGAGCACCAGGTCGTCCGGGCGCGGGTCGACCACGCAGCTCACCGCGCGCCGGCAGTCGAACTCCGCCGCGGCGCCCCGCACCACGACGCGGTCGCCCTCGACGCGCAGCACGGTGCCGCTGTCCTGGAAGCTCTGCGGGGCCTTGATCGAACGGGTCGGAGCGCTCATGGGGAAAGGTCCTCCTTCAGTAGGGTGAACGGAAATCTTCTGCGCTGGCGAGCGCCTCGTCGTCGCCCAGCCAGCCCGACCCGAGGCCCAGCGCCCCGGCGTCGATGGTGCGGTGGAAGCGCGCCCGGTGCACGGTGGCGCCGGAGAAGTCCGCGCCGGAGACGTCGGCGTGGGTGAGGTCCGCGTAGGTGAGGTTGGCGCCGTCGAAGCGAGCGCCGATGCAGCGGGCGCGGGTGAGCTGGGCCTGCTCCGCGTTGGCCCCACGGAGGTCGGCCAGCGAGAGCTCGGCGTCGATCATCACCGCGAGGCGCAGGTCGGCGCGGGAGAGGTCGGCCTTCTGCAGCTTCGCCGAGAGGAAGAGCGCGCACTGCAGGTTGGCCCCGGAGAGCTTCGCCTCCTGGAGCTCGGCGTCCTTGAAGTTGCAGCGCTCCAGGGTCACCCCGCGAAGGTCGGCGCCGCGAAGGTCCGACCCGTTGAACTGGCACGCGCTGAAGCGGGCCGAGCGCAGGTCCTTGCCCGCGAGCCCGCACTCCATCATCACCACCAGCTCGAAGCGCGCCCCGTCCAGGACCATGCCCCGCAGGTCGGTGCGGGTCAGCACGCAGCCCTTGAGCGAGGCGCCGCGCAGGTCGAGCGCCTCGGTCTCGCTCTCCACGAAGGCCACCCGGTCGAGCGTGCTGCCCGCGAAGGAGGCCCGAGAGACCAGCGACTCGATGAAGGCCAGCGAGGTCATCTCCGCGCCCTCGAAGCGCGCTCCCTGGAGGTCGCACTCCACCACCCTGGCCACCCCCAGCGAGGCCCCTCCCAGGTCGGCTCCCGGGGCGCGCACCCGGTAGAGCGTCGCCCGATCGAGCCGGGCGGCGCGCAGCGAGGCGCCCGTCAGGTCGCACTCGATGAGGTTGCACTCGACGAGGTTGCAGTGGTCCAGCCGGGCGCCGCGCAGCACCGTGCCCTCCAGCACCGCGCCGCCGAGGTCGGCCCCGGAGAGGTCGATGCCCGCGAGGTCGACCCCTCGCAGCGAGTCGCCGTGCTGGACGCGCGAGATCACCTCCGAGGCCTCCATCACGCGGGCCCCCTCGGGGCGATCACCCTCGCCTGAAGCACGAAGGCGTCTTCCAGCCGGGCGGGCCTGCCCCGGAAGCGGGCGAGGTCGGCGCGGAAGAGGTTGGCCCCGTCGAGCACGGCGTCCTGCAGGCTGGCCTTGGAGAGCAGCGCGCTCATCAGGTTGCACGAGGTGAGCGTCGCGCCGTCGAGCCGCGACCGGATGAAGCGCGCCTCCCTCGCCGTCGCCCGGAAGAACGAGGCGCCGGTGAGGTCGCTGCCGGAGAAGTCCGACCCGGAGACGTCGGCCTCCGCGAAGACCGCCCCGCGCATGCTGGTCTCTCTCAGCGTGGCGCTCTTCACCGAGGCTCCGCGAAAGCTGGCGCCGTCGAGGTTGCAGTCCTTCACCACCCGGAGGTTGTCCGCCTGGGCGCCCACGAACGAAGCCCCGGAGGCGTCGCAGGAGAGCAGCACGCAGCTGGTGAGGGTGATCCCGTCGAAGCACCCGCCTCGCAGGTTGCACTGGAGCAGGTTGCACTTCACCAGCTTCGCGCCGTCGAGCTTCGCGAGGGAGAGGTCGACGCCGAGCATCATCAGCGAGCGGGCCTCGATGCCGCGGAGCGAGGCGCCGCTGAGCGTGGCCTCGGAGAGGTCGGAGCCTTCGAAGCGGGCCTCGTCGAGCGCGGCGCCGGTGAGGTCGGCGCCGGTGAGCACCGTGCGCTCGAAGCGCAGTCCCTTGAGCGAGGCACGGGCGAGCAGGGCCCGGCCGAAGTTGGCCTCGGCGACCTGGGCCCCGTCGAGGCGGGCGTCGGTGAGGTCGGCGCGGCAGGCGACGGCGCGCCAGAGGTCGGCGCCGCGGAGGTCGCAGCCGCGCAGGTCGGCGTTGTCGAGGAAGGTGCCGCGCATGTCGACGCCGCGAAGGTCGAGGCCCGAGAGGTCGACGCCGGTGAGGTCGAGGTCCGCGAGGCCCTCCTTCCGGGCGAGGCGGGCGACCACCATGGAGCGGGCGTCGTCGGCGTCGAGGCCCTCACGCCGGGAGGCCGACTCCAGCAGGTGGGCGTGCGCCCGGTAGACCTCCCTCAGCCGGTCTTCCCCGTCGATCATCCGGCCCTCGAAGTCCGGGTCGGCGATCATCCGGTCGAGCTCCGGGGCGCTCGCGTCGAGCGACCGGGCCCGGTCGTGCAGCGCCCTCAGCTTCGCCATCTCCTCTCGCGCCTGGAAGGCGATCGGGTGCCTCCTCGGGCGCTTGCCGAAGGTCGCCTCGTAGTCGATGCCGTACTTCGCGCACTCGCGCTTCACCAGCGCCGTCGCCGCCTCGCGGCCGGCCTCCCCCTGGGCCTTCCTCTCCTCGAGCAGCCGCTCGGCGTCGTCGAGCAGCTCGGGCAGCGAGTCGAGCGAGGGGGGCGCTCTCTCCGGCGGGGCCTCCGGGAGGTAGTCCGCCGGGTCGAGGCCGTGGGCGAGCAGCGTGTCGCGGGCCCGCTCCTGGTCGCGCTCCACCCGCCGCCGGAGGTTTCTCGCCAGCAGAAACTCCGGCGAGGTGAGCCCCTCCATGCGGTCGCCGGTCTCCAGCTTCGGGGCGGGGACCTCGCCCCTGGGCTCGGGCAGCAGGTCGGCGTCGCGGAGCATGTGGACGAAGCCTCGGCTCCGGTCGAGGCGCGCCTCGAGGGTGGCGCGGTAGTGCTCCTCGGGCTTCGGGGCGTCGAGGTGCTCGAGCCCGAGCACCATGTGGACGATGTCCGCGGCGTCGTCCTCGGCGATCTCCATCAGCCCTCGGAAGACCAGCGCGCCCCGGGCCTTCGCAGGGAGCAGGTGCACCGTGTCGAGGCGCAGCGGCAGCTCCCGGAACTCGTCTCCCTCCGCGGTGCGATGGGTGACGAAGCAGCGCGCCGCGACGCCGGGGAGCCGTCCCTCGATGAGCGGTCGGGCGGGGTGGAGGTTCTCCAGCCGGAAGGGCTCGTCGCCGCGGAAGAATCCGCCGTGGTGCTGGTCGTCCTGGGCGACGTTGAAGAGGCCGAAGTCGATGTCGTCGGCGAGGCCCGGGCAGCGCGAGCGGAGCCACGCGTCGTCGTAGGTGCCGAGTCGGCTGCTGCGCTGGGGCCAGCGGAAGTCCATGGCGCCGAAGCCCGCGGGCTCCGGGCGGTCGGAGACGGCGCGGATGCGTCGATCGGGGCGCTCGATGTTGGGGAGGCGGTGTACCGGGCGGCCGTCCTCCACGGTGGGAGCGAAGCCCCGCCCGGAGGGGTTGAGCGCGAAGCCCTCGCCGCCGAAGGCGCGCGCCCAGGAGAGGGGCATCTCGGTGAAGGGCGCAGGGCTGGTCATGGCGCCGTGCTCCCAGCGGCGGTCGCCCACCACCAGAAGGCTCTTGTCGACGTCGCCGCAGCTCGCCCTGACCATCACCGCGGGCTGCGCGACCCCGCCGGGCGCGAAGGCCCGGCCGGAGACAAGGAGCTCGCCCCGCAGCTTGGGCATGGACTCGTCGAAGAGGACGTCGGCGCCGAGCTCTTGGGCGAGGTCGGGCCAGAGCGCGACCTCCGGGAGGAGACACCCCGGAGCGTCGCCGTCGAGGGAGAAGTAGGCGATCACGCCGACCGCGAAGAGGCACCGCCCCTGGTGCTCGAAGGGGCGGCAGAGGACCCCGGCGCGAATCGGCTTGATCGTCTTCATCAGAGCAGGACGTGCAGGCCGGCGATCTTCAGCTCGAGGCCGTGGGAGCCGAGCTTCACCGCGCGGGTCTTGGCCTCCGGGCCGCCGATGCTGAGGTCGACGCCCTTGGTGGAGATGTCCACGCCGGTGGCGCTGATGGACACGCCCTTCACGTCGATGCCCACGCCCGTGGCGTTGAAGCTGAAGGCCGAGCCTCCCACGCTGGTGAGCTTCCAGTCCGAGCTGTCGCTCGCGACCTTCATCCACGTGACGTGAAGCTCGTTGTGGATCGACGGGGCCAGGATGGTCACTCCCCCCGGCGCAACGCAGGTGTACCCGGCGGGCGCCGTGATGTGCACGCCCGCGGGGCTGGTGACGTGGATGCCTGCGCTCACGGTGAGGTTGACGGTGCCGTTGACGGTCGCGTTGACGTCGCCGTTGCTGGTCGCGGTGATGCCCGCGTTCACCGTCGAGGTGAGCCCCCCGCTGAGGGTGCTGGTCTCGCCGCCGTTGACGGTGCTGGTGACGCCCCCGTGGACGGTCTGCGTGCGTCCGCCGTTGACCAGCACGGTGTCGCCGCCGTTGATGATCTGCGAGCGACCGGCGTTGATGGTCTGCGCGAGACCGGCGTTGATGGTCTGCGTCCCGCCGCCGTGGATGGTCTCGGTCCAGTGGCCGGTGACGGTGGTGTCCTGGGTCGCGTGGTAGGTCTCGGTGACGCTGCCGACGACGTCCTCGGTCATGGCGCCGCCGACGGTGCGGTCGTGGTTGCCGCCGGTGTGGATGAGCCCGGTGCCGTCGGTGCTCGACACGGTGTTGTGCGACGCGTGGCCGTGGATGGCGCCCAGCGAGAGGAAGCTCGTCTGCGTCGGGGAGAACAGCTCGATGTGCTGCGCCCCGGCGCTGTCTTCCAGCTCGAAATGGTTGTCTCCGCCCGTGTGGACGATGTTCAGCGTGTGGTTGTCCGAGGTGACCGGCGAGGGGGTGAGCGCGTTGGGCGCCACGCCCGTGATCACCGGCCGATCGGGGTCGCCCCCGAGGAACACCAGCATCACCTCGGTGCCCTTGCGCAGCGGGAAGTGGAAGCCCTCGGGGCTGCCCCCGTGGGGCTGGAGCATGCGCACCCAGGTCGACGCCTGACCGTCTTCGAGGCCGCTCTCGTCGAAGCGCACCTTCACCTTGTAGCGCCCGTGCGAGTCGATCTGCGCGTAGTCGCTCTCCGCCGGGCCGTCGATGGTGGCGCTCTCGATGCCATAGACGCGCGGCCACGGGGTGCGCCGCTCGGGCCGGTACTGCACCGTCTCCTCGATGGCGGTGAAGCTCACCGAGTAGACCTGCTCGTCGCGCTCGGCGATGTCGAGCAGAGAGCGAAGCTCCGGGCTCCCGGCGACGTTGATGCCCCGGTGGTCGAGGGAGAGCACCACGTAGTCCTGGTCGAGCGCCGCGCGGGGGTGGTCGACCAGCGAGAACCTGTGGCCCACGCGCAGGTCGAAGGCTCGGCCGCGGCCCTCGTAGATCTTCTGCTGCGCGGCGATCTCCTGGGCGCGAAGTCCGGCGTAGCGGCGACCGTCGACGGGGTTGAGGAAGTTGTCGCCGGAGCGGCGCACCTCGCCCTGGCCGCTCGGGTCGACGGCCCCGTGGCCCGAGAGGTCGAGCGTGGGGTTGAGCGGGTCGTAGTCCCGCAGGGTGACCTCCGCGGCGGTGACGCGGCGGCGCACGCTGAGGTGCGTGACGGCCTCGACCCCGCCGCGGGTGTCGGCCGCGGAGAGGAACCTCACCGGCGCCCCCACCGGCGGCGCGTAGGGGCGGGCGTCGGAGACCACGAGGGTCTCGGCGTCCTCGCCGTGCTCGAAGTGGAAGTAGAGCCCCTCGCGCTCGACCCAGCGGGAGAAGAAATCGAAGTGGCTCTCGCGGTACTGGCAGACGTGGTCGAGGGGCTTGTAGCTGCGCTGGAGCCGCAGCGAGAAGTCGCGGAGGCCGCCCTCCCGGAGGGACTTCTCCAGCACCGCGGGGAGCGCGTCGCCCACGTACACCCGGCTGCGCTGGGTGAGCGTGAGGAGCCAGAGGCGCGGGACCACCACCACCCGGTAGAGCGCCGCGCCGGGGAGCTCGTGGAGCACGGAGATCTCCGAGAGCACGCCGTGCCAGCGGTTGCGGGCGGTGCCGTCGTCGCGCTGCACCTCGAGGGTGGCCGCGGTGCCGATGGCGTCGTCGAGGCTGGTCTCGTCGATGAGGGCGTGCGGGATGAGCACGAACACCTCGAAGCGGTAGGCCCGCGAGATCTCCTCGCGCCCGGTGAACGCCAGCACCCGGGCGCTGCTCGGAAGCGCAGCGCCGCGCAGGTTGAATACATCGCTCATGGACATAGGAGGCCTCCCGATCACGGATCCCGCCCTGTGGATCGACTCGACCGTAGCCGACACCTACGGTGGGCGGTACTGGTCACAGTCGTTGTCCCGACGCTGACCGGAGCTGCGCCTTGGCGAGACCCGGGATGCTTGATCCACGGCCAGATTGCGGTAAGTGGTGACCCTGCCAGACGGGTGGACAACTCCCTGACCACCCGCTGCGCCAGATCAGGTTCCCCCCAGCGTGCGACGCTCCCCATGGTTCCACTCGACCCGCGCAGCCTTCTGGGGCGCGATTCCGGCTGCGGTGGTGTTCGCACTCTCCGACCGCGCTCCGGCGCCCCGCGCTCCGGCGCTCCTCGCCGAGCCCGCGCCGCCCCTCCACCGCCCCGCTGAGCCCGTCGACGCCTCCACCACGGCCGCCCCTCCCATCGCCGCCGCCGCGGCCGAGCCCGTGGACGCGGGCCTCCCCTTCGAGCGACCGACCGCGCTCATCGCCCTCGCGACCTGGACCCCCGTGCGGGTCGAGCCTCGCCGCGACGCCCAGGCCCTCGGCTACCTCCGCGCGGGAGCCACCGTCGACATCCTCGACGGCCCCGCCGGGCGCGACGGCTGCGTGGTGCACCGCGACCACCCCGAGGGCGGCTGGTACCGGGTGCGCGGCGGCGGGTACATCTGCGTCGGCGGCGGCTTCGCGGTGCCTGCGCCCTATCGGGGCTATCGCGCGCCGACGCAGCCCGACCTCGACGCCGGGATGCCGTACCCCTACGCCATCAACTACGGCCAGTCGATCATGTACCGGCGGCTCCCGACGCTCGCCGACCTGCGGGTGTACGAGCCCTGGCGCTTCAGCCGATCGACCCCCGACGCGGGCTCGGTCTCCGCCGCCGAGGGCCTCGACGCAGGAACTCCCCCGACCAGCCCCTCGGGCACCGAGGCCGACCCGAGCGACACCGCCGAGAGCCGCGCCGCGAGGCGGGTGGCGGAGGTGCGCGACGCGGGCGGTCCTCCCCGGCTCGGAGACCTGGCGGGCGAGCGCGGCGGGCCGGTCGTACGGCGCCTTCTCTCGGGCATGTACGTGGCGCTCGATCGCACCATCCGAAGCTCCGGCACCGACGAGGTCTACTGGCGCACGCAGAGCGGCGGCTTCGTGCGCAACGGGCGCCTGGCGCCGGTGCGCAACTGGTCTCGCTTCGAGGGCCAGGTGCTCGACGAGACGCACCGCCTGCCGATGGCCTGGATGGTCAGCGAGACGGGCTGGGAGTACACGCCCTTCGCCAACGGGCTCGGCGCCTCGTCGCACCGCCGGGTGCCGCGGCTCACGCCCTTCGTGCTCGCCGACGCGCCGCCCATCCGCTCCGGGGCGCAGACCTTCTGGCGCACCGTCGACGGCCGCGCGGTCAACCAGCGCAACGTCCGCCGCGCGCTCTTGCGCACTCCGCCGGAGGGCGTCGGTCCGACGGAGAAATGGATCGACGTCGACCTCGATGAGCAGGTGCTGGTCGCCTACGAGGGAGCGCGCCCGGTCTTCGCGACGCTGATCTCCTCAGGGCGAGGCGACCGCAACAGCGGGGTGCGCAACTACGAGTCGCCGACCGGGAGCTTCCGCATCCAGTCGAGGCACATCACCAACACCATGGACGGCGACACCGCGGGCGACGGCCCGTACAGCATCGAGGACGTCCCGTGGGTGATGTACTTCCACGGCTCCTACGCCATTCACGGAGCGTTCTGGCACAGCTACTTCGGCTGGAGGATGTCCCACGGCTGCATCAACATGAGCCCGCCTGACGCGCGGTGGTTGTTCCTCTGGGCCGACCCGGCGCTGCCCGCGGGGTGGCACGGCGTGTACGCGGGCACGACGCAGCCCGGAGCGCGCGTCGAGCTGCGCCACTCCCGCGCCAACGCGCCGGAGGAGGGCCGCCCCGCGAGCGCCGCCCACGCGATGCCCGTGGCGCCGACTCAGTAGGGCTCAATCCCGCGCGTCGAGCGCGACGCGCCGCGGGGTGACGCCGGTGTTGAGGTAGAGCGTCCCGACGACCGAGACCGCGGTCCCGGAGGGCTGCGCGGGGATCTCGAAGAGCCGGGTGCGACCGGAGACCGTCCCGCTGGCCCCGACCTGGGTGAAGCGCCAGTTCACGCAGGCCGAGGCGTTCTGCCCGATGACGGGGTTGGTGCAGCGCCCGGAGAGGTCGCCGTTGAGGTTGTACTGACCGAGCACCCGACCGTTGGCCGTGGCGGTGAACATCCCCATCACCCGGAAGCCCTGGGTGTGCGCGACGTCCACGTCCAGCCAGACGCCGGTAGCGCCCTTACCGGGGTCGGTAAAGGTCAGCGAGGCGCGAGCGCCCGGGGTGAGGGGCGTAGAGGCGAGGCTGCTCCCCGCGAGCTTCGAGCCGAAGACGAAGACCGCCGCCGCGGTGCCGAGCGCCGTGAGCAGGACGAGACCGAGGCAGCCGAAGGCGAGGATGCGGGTGGTGCCCCCGCGAGCGGCCGGAGGGGGAGGAGGCGAGGCCTCCCAGGGCGGACGCTGCGGCGGAAAGGGTCCGGGGTGCATAGGGGAGGGAGCCAACGCGACGCGAGGGCCTCGGGTCAAGTGGCCGGTCAGAAGGGCTGGAGTTCGGAGTACGACCGCGAGGCCGTCGGCGAGGAGTTCCCGGTACGAGCGCGAGGCCGCCAGCGACCAGAGCCAGACCCCAGCCCGTAAGGGCGGGGGAGCGACCTACCACGCCAGCCCGGTGCGGAATTCTGACGTCGCCTCTGCCCGGAGAGCGACCACGTTTCCGGACGACGACTGGCAACGTGGTAGGTCGCACCCGCTCCCTCACGGTCACGGTCTGGCTCTGGTCGCCGACAGCCTCGCGCTCGTACCGGGGAACTCCTCGCTGACGGCCTCGCGATCGTACCGGGGAACTCCTCGCTGACGGCCTCGCGGTCGTACTCCGAACTCCAGGATGTCGTACCGGCGGGATCACAACGGTTGTGATCGGGGATCACAACGGTTGTGATCGAGCGGGCGGTCGGCTGTTCCGTCGGCGACACCAATCAGCTTCGCGTGACGTGCACCCGCGAGCGTTGGCAGTAGCGTCCCTGGACACCGCCCTGGCTCACGAGCGGGTTCACCCCCGACCCGCGAGCTGACGCCCGGCGCCCGACGGGCGTAGGCTCCGGGGCATGTCAGGCGACTCCGCACGCCCCCTCGACCCGGAGTTTCCCAACCTCGACCCCGCAGTGGTGGAGGGCTACCGCAACGCCCCGGAGACGATGGTCGCGGAGATCATCGACGGGCAGCTGTCCCTCATGCCCCGACCACGGCGGCGTCACTCCCATGGCGCGACCCGCCTCGTGGGGCGGCTGAGCGGCTTCAGTGACCCGGGAGAGGGTGACCCCGGCGGGTGGATCATCCTCACCGAGCCCGAGTTGCACCTCGGGCCGCGCCCCGACATCCTGATTCCGGACCTCGCGGGGTGGCGCAACGAGCGCGCCGCGGAGGGGTTCTTCGACGAGAGCGACGACCTGACCCTGGCGCCCGACTGGGTGTGTGAGGTGCTGTCTCCGTCGACGTTTCGCGTCGACCGGAAGAAGAAGCTCCCCATCTACCACCGCGAGGGCGTCGGCCACGCATGGCTCGTCGACCCGGCGGCGCAGACCCTGGAGGTCTACCGCCGCCATGAGCTCGGGTGGCTGCTGGTGGCGACCTTCGAGGGCGACGATGTCGTGCGCGCGGAGCCCTTCGACGCGATCGAGCTCAGCCTCGCCGGGCTCTGGGCCCGCTGACCACCCGACACATCAGCCCACCTCGACGTCCCAGCGCGCGAGCTCCTCCCGGATGCGCCGGCCGAGCATCGCCACCAGCTTCCGGGTCGTCGGCCTCCCACTCGTCGGGCACGTCCAGCCCCACGATCTCCAGCAAGCTCTCCAGTGAGCTCTCCGAGGAGCGCCGGATGAGGGCCGTGGGAGCGGGAACTTCGTGGTCTGGTCATTCGCGTAACTGGAGCTGATCCGTCCCAGCGAGGCTGCCGCGTTGCCCTCCCGATGGGCTCAGAACAGGTCCGCCAGGCGCCCCACCACGCCGTGCCGCCCGAACACCGTCCGCAGCGCCCGGATGGCGACCTGCTCCCTCAGCGGTGAGTAGGGCGGCCAGCCCGGGTCGCGCGCCGGCAGGGCCAGGCTCGGCACGCTCCGATGCTGCGCCCGGCACATCCGCGCGAGCCCGTCGGGGCCGTGCAGCGTCCCCGCCGCGCCAGGTCCCGCGGCGTCCATGGGCGCGTCGACCGCGACCTCCGTGGCGAACACGTCGTCGTGGAGCACCACCGAGGCCCGCAGCCCGTCGGCCATCGCCGCCGCCCGGTCGGCGGACTCGGTGAACACATAGGCGAAGGGCCCTCCCACCCCGTCGTCGGCCAGCGAGAGGGCGTGCGCGTTGGAGCTCGCGATCATCACCGGCAGCACCGGCCCGTGAAGGATCTCCCTCGCGGCGCGCGACCCCTCGTTGACGCCCACCAGCACCGTCGGGTTGAACCACGAGCCCTCGCCGCCCCGGTGCATCGCCTCGCCTCCGAGGGAGAGCGTGGCGCCCATCCGCATGGCCTCCTCGGTGACGACCCTCAGCAGCGTCGCCCTCGTCGGGTGCCTCGCCGGCCCCAGGTCGACCGCCTCGCGCCACGGGTCGCCCACCCGCAGCGCGGCCGCCAGCTCGATCACCCGCCGGGTGAGCTCGCCCGCCGCGCTCGCGTGAACGATCACCCGCTCGACGGTGTCGCGGCGCTGGCCCGCGTGAACGAAGCGCCCCGCCACGATGGCCCTCGCCGCCCGCTCGACGTCGCAGTCGTCGCAGGCGATGAGCGCGGTCTTGCCCGCCACGGAGGAGAGCGACGGCACCGAGGCCTTCGCGCACCGCGACGCCACGCGCCTCGCGGCGTTCTTCGAGCCGATGGTGACGGCGAGGTCGACGCCGGCGTCGATGATCGCGTCGCCCGCCTCGCGCTCGCCCACCAGCACCGTCAGCAGCTCGGCGGCCAGGCCCTCGCGCACGGCGATCTCGCGCGCCCTCAGCGCCGGGAGAAGGGCGAGGGAGGAGGGCTTCCACACCACGGCGTTGCCCGCGAGCAGCGCCTCGAAGACGAGGGTGAGGGGCTCGGCGAGCGGGGCGTTCCAGGGAGAGAAGACCGCCACGACGCCGCGAGGGAGGAAGCGCACCTCGCCGCGACGGTGGGAGCGCAGGTGCGGCTCGACATCGAGGTCGGCCAGCATGGCGGGCGCCTCGGCCGCGTACCACTGGCCCGCGTCCACGCACGGCAGGATCTCCCTCACCAGCGCGTCGAAGCGGCACATCCCCAGCGACCGCTGGAGCGCCTCGGCCAGCGCGTCGGCCTGCTGCACCATCGCCTCGGTCACCCGCCGCACCATCGAGGCGCGCGCCCGGACGCCCTCCCGTGCCCACGGCCGCTGCGCCTCCGCCGCGGCGCGCAGCAGCGCCCGCGCCTCGTCCGCCGAGTGCGTCGCCACCGTCGCCAGCACCTCGGCGGTGCAGAGGTCGAGCACCGCGACCTCCTCCGAGGAGCGCGCGCCCGGCGGTCGGCTGATGGGGTCGTGCGTCAGCGGGTCGGTGGACATCTCCATGGCACCCCGTCGATGCCCTGCGAGCGCCCCTGCGGTCAACCCATCGCGACCTCCGGTTGCGCGCCCGGCGTCGACCATGGGAGACCGGCGACGCCATGGAAGACACCCCCGCCCCGAAGCCCGCGTCCGCCTCCCGCACCGTGATGACCTTCCTGGTCTTCCCCGAGCACGCCAACGCGCTCGGCAAGGCCTTCGGCGGCCAGATCATGGCCTGGACGGACATGTGCGGCGGCATCTGCTCGATGCGTCACTCCGCAGGCACCACCGTCACCGCGGCGCTCGACGACCTGCAGTTCGAGCACCCCATCCTCATCGGCGACATGGTCACCCTCGAGGGCCGAGTGAACGCCACCTTCCGCACCTCGATGGAGGTCGAGGTCACCGTGCACGGCGAGAACCCCGCCACCGGCGCCCGCTGGCGCTGCGTCGAGGCCCGGCTCACCTTCGTGGCCATCGACGATCAGGGCAGGGCGCGCCTCGTGCCGCCGCTGCACGCCGAGAGCGACGACGACCTCGCCCGCATCGCCGCGGCCACCACCCGCCGCAACGAGCGCCTGGCCCGCCGCAAGCCTCGCTGAGCCTCAGTCCTTCGGGCCGGGGACGACGTAGCGCTCGACGGAGAAGACCCGCTGCGCCTCGGCCACGGCCTCGTCGAGGGTGGTGACCTCGCGGCGCAGGGTGACCTCGTACCAGACGTCGAGCACCGCGCCGTCGTTGACCGAGCAGATCTCCCGGGGCTTCGCGTCGACCTCCTCGTAGCCGTCGCGCTTCAGCACCTCGGCGCGCTCGCGCACGATGTTGAGAAGGTTCTTCGGGTCCATCTTCGGGGCGTCGCTGCGCTGCGCGTGCAGCACCACCGTCACCGTCGGGGCGCCGCCTCCCGCGACCTGCACCCGGGCCTCCATCAGATGGAGGTTCTGCCGCTCGGCGAGGTGCACCTCGTTGCCGCGCACCCGAAACACCTCGAGCCCCGTCGCGACGAGCGCCCGCTTGAGTTCCTTCACGTCAATCGCTGCGTGCGCTCGCTGCACCTTGTCCACGGGAGGGACTCTACATCACGCCCAGGCCCGCTGTGCACCCTTCCGAATCCGTGGCGCGTCACGGCGCGGCTTGCCGCGGCCGTCTCGCCGACGCTACGGTGGTCCTCCGACGCGCGCCTCCCCACGTCAGTCCCCCCTACAACCGTCGGCGCGATCTCCCCGGAGCATTGATGCGAACGCTGCTGTTGCTCGCCCTCGACCCGAAGCCCCTCCTCGAACTCGGCGAGGCCCGGCGCCTGGGCGACGGCGAGATCCAACTGGTGCGCCGGATGGACAGCGGCGACGTGCAGACCTTCCGGGTGATCGTCGAGCGAGACCCCGCGCGGGCCCTGCGCTGGCTGGCCGCCCGCCCCGTCGACCTGGTGCTCCTCGACGCGCGCGCCGAGACCGGCCTCCCCCTGGCGGAGGCCACCGCCATGCTCGACCGGCTCTACCCCGTCGACGACTCCCACGGCCTGGCCTCCCGCGACCGCACCCTCATCCTCCTCGACCGCCAGGCCGCGTCCGCCACGGTTGCGTTTCGGGCGGGGTGCCACCGCCTCCGAGAGCCCCTCTTCGACCCGACCGGCTCCGAGCTGCTCGACGCCGTCGAGGCCCTCATCGCCGACCACGGCCGGGGAAAGATCGCCCTCTGCCTCGCGGGCGGCGGCATCGAGGGGCTCCTCTACGAGGTGGGGGCGCTGCGGGCGCTCGACCGCTTCGTGCTCGACCGACGGCTCTGCGACTTCGACCTCTTCTTCGGCATCAGCGCGGGCAGCTTCCTCGCGGCCCTGCTCGCCAACGGCGTCACCCCCGACGAGATCGTCGACGGGCTCCGCAAGGGCAACGACCGCGTGCCCCGCATCGGCCGGGGCGACCTCTTCGACCCCAACGTCGGGGAGCTCGGCCGCCGGGCCGTGGGCCTCGCCCGGGCCCTCGTCGGATCGGGCACCGCGCGCAACCCCCTCTCGGCGCTCTACCGCTCGCTCCCGAGCGGCATCTTCGCGGGCGACCGGCTGGAGAAGTACTTCGGCCGGGCGCTCAGCTCCCCGGGGATGAGCGACCACTTCGAGGAGACCCGCAAGCCGCTCTTCGTCGGAGCCACCGACCAGGACACCAGCGAGGCCGTGGTCTTCGGCGAGCCCGGCTGGACGGACGTGCCCATCCACCGCGCGGTGCGCGCCTCGTGCGCGCTCGCGCCCTTCTACGCGCCCACGCGCATCGGCGGCCGCTGGTACGTCGACGGCGCCTTCACCCGCACCACCAACATGCGCGTCGCGGTGAAGCACGGCGCCTCGCTCTGCCTCATCGTCGACCCGCTGGTGCCCATCTATTCTCGCGAGGCCGGGTACGTGCACGCCCGAGGCGGGCTCTTCGGCGCCATGCAGGGCTTGAAGGCGCTCATCAACGGGCGCTTCGACAAGGCGCACACGGCCATCGCGGAGATGTACCCGAGCGTGGCGTTCCACATCTTCCGGCCGGAAGGCGAGGAGATGAAGATCCTCGCCGGGTCGCCGATGAAATTCCTCTACCAGGAGGAGATCGAGGAGCGCGCGTACGAGAGCACCCTGCGCCAGGTGCGCGGCTCGATGGGACGGCTGCGCCGCGACTTCGCCCGCCACGGGGTGCGCTTCGGAGAGTCCACGCAGGGCCCCGCGCACGACGCCTGGCTCGACGGGGCGCTGGCCTTCGCGTGATCCCCCGACGGGTCGTCTCGCTGGTCCCCAGCGTCACCGAGAGCCTCTTCCTCCTCGGGCTCGGTGACCGGGTGGTGGGCCGCACCGACTACTGCGTCGAGCCGATGCCCGCGGTCGGTGCCGTCCCCTCCGTCGGCGGAACCAAGGACGCCGACGTCGACGCCATCGCCGCGCTCTCCCCCGACCTGGTGCTGGTGAACCAGGAGGAGAACACCCAGGCCATCCACCGCGACCTCGTGGCGCGCGGGCTGCGCGTTCACCTCTCCTTCCCCAAGACCGTCGCCGACGCCGTCGCGCTGATGAGAGAGCTCGCCGCGATGCTGGGCGCTCCCTCCGACCACCCCGCGCTCGTGCGCCTCGCCGACGCCGTGGCGGAGATGGAGCGCCTCCGAGCGCATACCATCCCACGTAAGGTCTTCTGCCCCATCTGGATGCAACCCCTGATGACCATCCACGGCGACACCTTCATCTCCGACGTGCTCGACCTCTGCGGCGGGCAGAACGTCTTCCTCGATCGTCCTCGCCGCTACCCCCTGGCCGCCGACCTCGGCCGCGCCGCCCCCTGGAGCAACGACCGCGTGGGCCTCCGCGACACCCGCTACCCCAGGGTGACCCTCGACGAGGTGCTCGAGCGGCAGCCCGAGGTGGTGCTCCTCCCGGACGAGCCGCACCCCTTCTCCGAAGCGGACGCCGAGGTGTTCCGCGCGCTGGATATCCCCGCGGCCGCGCAGGGGAGGGTGCTCCGCGTCGATGGCAAGGCGCTCTGCTGGTACTCGCCCCGCCTCGCCGACGCGCTCCCCCAGGTGCGCGCCTGGCTGCACCCCGACGAGCGCCGCGTCGCCCCGACGGAGCCGCGAGTGAAGGACTGACTGGCGATACCCCCGGCTCTCGCGATACCACCGTCGCGCCGCGAGGCAGAGGTCCCATGTCGAAGACTCCCCCCAAGGTTCGTGACGCGCGCTTCCGTGACCGCCCCTCCCGAGGGCCGACGCCTCCCAAGGAGACCCCCTCGGGCGAGCCCCGCGCGCCCAGGCGCGTGACCGCGGGCACCCAGGGCGGCCCCGACGCCACCCCTCCCGAGAAGACCCCGTGGTGGCGCTCGGGAGACGTGATCATCCCCATCGTGCTGGCGGTCGGTGTCTCCATCGCGGGCTGGCAGTACTACCGCGCGAAGAACCCCGCGCCGGAGCCCACCCCGGCGGCTGACACCACCAGCGCCGATGCGGGTACGGCCGCGACGCCCGACGTCGCCCCGGCGCCCGCGGCCCCGACGCCCGCAGCGCCCGCGGCCCCGACGCCCTCCGCCGAAGACCGCGCGCTCGACGGATCACCCGTCGAAGCCCGCACGCCGCAGCCGACGACCCCCGACCCTGCGCACGGGAGCTTCACCCTCGCTCAGGCCACCGAGGGCCTCGGAGGCACCGGCGCGCTCACGGCGGAGATCGAGACCTCCCTCGGCAACTTCACCTGCACGCTGGCGGAGCGCGAGGCGCCCATCACCGTCGCCAACTTCGTGGGCCTCGCCCGCGGCCGTCGGCCCTTCTGGGACCCGGTCGCCGCGACCTGGGCGACCCGTCCCTTCTACGACGGCTCGATCTTCCACCGGGTGATCCCGGGCTTCATGATCCAGGGCGGCGACCAGCTCCGCTCGGGCACCGGCGACACGGGCTACACCATCGCCGACGAGCACGTGCAGCCGCACAACGCCGCGGGTCAGCTCTGCATGGCCAACCGTGGACCCAACACCGGGAGCGCGCAGTTCTTCATCACCGAGGCGGCCCGAGAGCACCTCGACGGCACCTACTCGATCTTCGGCACCTGCACCCCGACCGAGCTCGTGCGGCGCATCACCGCGCTGCCCCGCAACTCCAGCGACCGCCCCGAGACGCCCGTGTTCATCCGCCACGTGCGGGTGCGCCGCGGGTAGAGCCCCCCCTTACCGGGCGAGGATGCGCGCCACGCCCTCGATGCTGGAGAGCAGCGTCGAGGCGAGGCTGTCGGCCTCCCCGGGGCCGCGTAGCAGCAGCAGCAGCTCCTCGTCGTTGCGCACCTTGAAGGTGTGGACCGAGACGCCCGCGAGGCGCCTTGAGTCGAGCACGTAGCCCTCTCCGCGCGCGATGAAGGGCGCGTAGGCGGCGAGCTCCTCGCACTCGGCCGCGTCGCCGTCCCAGGCGATGAGCATCCCCTCGGAGTCGGCGAGGATCAGGTGCGTCAGCCCCGCCCGGTCGCGCTGCGCGGCGAGCAGGAACCTCAACGCGGTGGCGAGGTCATCCGAGCGGCGGTTGCGGCGGTCGGAGGCGGAGACGTCGGCGATCTGCATGGACGCGACGTTGGCCCATCGCCCTCGCCGCGCCCACTTTTCGACAGGCGCGCTACCCGTTGGAGGGCGGACCCAGCTCGTCGCCCTCGCGCATCCCTCGGAGCGTGTCGTCGACGTACGCGGCGGCCCTGCCCTCGCGGATGGCCTCGCGCATCCCCCGCATCAACGACCCGAGGAAGTAGATGTTGTGGAGCGACATCACCCTCGCCGCGAGGATCTCCCCGCAGAGAAACAGGTGCCGCAGGTAGCCGCGGGTGTAGCGCCCGCCCTGGCCGTTGCAGCACTGCCCCTGGCAGAGCGGGTCGATGGGGCCGTCGTCGAGGCGGTGGCGCGCCTGCTTGATGTTCACCCGGCCGCGCCAGGTGAGGCACTGGCCGTTGCGCGCGTTGCGCGTCGGCAGCACGCAGTCGAACATGTCGATGCCCGCGAGCGCGCCCACCAGCAGGTCGCGAGGCGTGCCCACGCCCATGAGGTAGCGCGGCCGGTCTTCGGGCATCTGGTGGGCGACCGCGCCCAGCACCCGGTGCATGTCCGGCACGGGCTCGCCCACGGACAGTCCCCCGAGGGCGATGCCGTCGAAGGGCATCGCGGCGATCTCCTCGAGGTGCCGGAGCCGAAGGTCTTCGTGGATGCCGCCCTGCACGATGCCGAAGAGCGCCTGCCGCGACCCGCGCGGGGCGTCGAGGCAGCGCCGCGCCCACTTCGTCGTGCGCGCCATCGCCCGCTGGATGGCGTCGCGGTCGGCGTCGCCGGGAGGGCACTCGTCGAGCACCATGGCGATGTCGCTGCCGAGGAGCGACTGCACCCGCACGCTCTCCTCGGGCGTGAGGCGCTTGAGGGCGCCGTCGATGTGCGAGCGGAAGGTGACGCCGTCGTCGTCCATGGTGCGCAGCTTCGCCAGCGAGAACACCTGGAACCCGCCGCTGTCGGTGAGCATCGCGCGCGGCCACCGGGAGAAGCCGTGCAGGCCCCCGAGCGCATGCACCACCTCGGCGCCGGGGCGCAGCCACAGGTGGTAGGTGTTGCCGAGCACGATGCCCGCGTCGGTGGCGCCGATCTCCTCCATCGTGAGCGCCTTGACGGTGCCGATGGTGCCGACGGGCATGAAGGTGGGCGTCTCGACCGGGCCGTGGGGCGTCTGGAGGAGGGCGACGCGCGCGTGGCCGTCGCGCGCCAGGATGTCGAAGGAGAAGCCTGGTGTGGACATCATCGAAGGGCGCGGACCATAGCGCGCGGCTCTCACAGAACAAGCATGGCGTCGCCGTAGGAGAAGAAGCGGTACCGGAGCGCCACGGCCATCGCGTAGGCCGCGCGCACCCGCTCGGGGCCCCCGAAGGCCATCACCAGCGCGAGCAGGGTCGAGCGAGGCAGGTGGAAGTTGGTGAGCAGCGCGTCCACCACGCGGAAGCTGTACCCGGGCTGGATCAGCAGCCGCGTCTCGCCCGTGCGCTCCCCGTCGAGCGCCCACGACTCCAGCGTCCGCACCACGGTGGTCCCCACGGCCACCACCGGGCGCCCGTCGCGCTTTGCCGCCCGCACCGCCTCCGCGGTCGCCTCCGGCACGTCGTACCACTCGGAGTGCATCGGGTGCTCGTCGAGGTCGTCGACCATCACCGGCGCGAAGGTGCCGGGGCCCACGTGCAGCGTGACGGACACCCGGTCGATGCCCCGGGCGCGCATCGCCGCGAAGAGCTCGTCGGTCAGGTGAAGCCCCGCGGTCGGGGCGGCCACCGCGCCGGGTCGGTCGGCATACACGGTCTGGTAACGCTCCCGGTCGCTCTCCTCCGGGGCGCGGTGCATGTACGGCGGCAGCGGCATCTCGCCGTGGCGCTCGATCGCCGCCCAGGGATCTTCGGCGAGCAGCTCGACGTCGAGCATCATCCCGTCGCGCCCGAGGATGCGCACCGCCAGCCCCGGCGCGATCTCGATCACCGCGCCGTCGCGCATGGGCTTGGACGCCCGGCCGAGCGCCTCCCAGCGCCTGCCGTCCTCGCCCTTCGAGCGCACCAGCAGGAACTCCGCCTTTCCGCCGCTCGGCTTCACCCCTCGCAGCCTCGCCGGGATCACCCGGGTGTCGTTGACCACCAGCAGCGCCCCGTCGGGCAGCAGCGAAGGGAGCGAGCGGATCACATCGTCGGTCAGCGTCCCGCCCGCGCGGCGGAGCACCAGCAGCCGGCTGGCGTCGCGCTCGGCGAGCGGCGTCGAGGCGATCAGTTCGGGGGGCAGGTCGAAGAGGAGCTCATCGGTGCGCACGCGGAGCTTCTTGCGACGAAGGGGCACGGCTCGACAAGCGCAACAGGTTGCCGTCGACGGCGGTGACCCACGCCTCGCCGTGCTCCCCGAGGGTCACCCGGGGCACGATCGCCCGGCGCAGGTCGACCACCCAGCGCTCCTGGCCGTCGCGGTCGAGCGCCACCAGCCGCCCCAGCCGGCTCACCAGGAGCATCGCGCCCGACTCGTCGAGCACCGCCGACTCCGCGAAGGGCGGGGCGTCGACGCGCACCCACGCCCCGGTGCGGTCGACGCGCAGTACGGCAGGCGGAGGTCCGTCGACCCAGGCGAGCGCCGTCGCGCCCTCGGAGGAGGACCACCATCGGGTCGGGGCGGGGAGCGGCCTCGGGGGGGCGACGACCCCGTCGGGGTCCAGCGGGAAGACCGCGGTCGCGGTGACCGCCAGCGCGCCATGGTCGACGCTTACCAGGTGACGTAATCCCTCGACGGAGGGCACGAGACGGACGGTGCCCGCGGGGTCGAAGACCGCGAGACCGCGAGGGACACCGACGGCGACGCGCCCGCCTTCGAGCGTGGCAGGCGTGGTCATCGGGCTCGCGGAGAGCGAGCGCACCGAGGCGACGCTCCCGTCTGCGCGGAGCGTGACGAAGTCGACGCGCTGGTGGCTGGAGACCGCGGCGATCTCGCTGCCGTCCGCGCGCTCGACCACCCCGAGGAGCTCTCCCGGGAGCTGCGCGGCGACCCTGACCCGCCCGTCGAGCCCGAGCCTGAAGAGCGTCCCTCCGGCCCCGAGGATCACCAGCCTGCCTCGCGCGTCGCACCGCGGCGCCACGCGATCGGAGGGAGGCTCCTCCACGGGGCTCGATCGCACGGTGCCGGAGGACTCGTCGAGCAGTGCGAGAGTGGAGGGCGCGCGGGTGAACACCGCGAGGCGCCCGTCGGGTAGCCGGAGCGGAGCAGTCACCCCGGCGCCCGGGAGGGGGAAGGGGTCCACGGAGGTCCATGGCGCGGGGGGAAGCGTGCCGCGCGGCGGGTCGGCGAGGGCACTGGTCGCGCCGACGAGCAGCGCCACCGAGAGCGCCCGGGCGCCGGCCCGACGAGGGCTCATGGCCTCAGGACGAAGAGCGCGCGGATCACCGTGTCGGTGCGCCGCTGGCCGGTCTGGTTCACGTAGGTGCGGGTGCCGTGGGTCTCGCCGACCACCTCGACGGTCTCGTTGACGCGCACCAGCGTGCCGGGGGCCATGTCGACCCACGCGAGGCACTGCTGGTTGGGGCAGGCGCGGTCGGTCACCAGGAGCTGGAAGGACGGCAGCTCGCCCGCCGTCGCGGTGCTATTGATCACCCTCCCTCGCGCCCTCAGCCGCACCGTCGTCGGGCCTGGGGTGATGATCGGTGCGAGGCCCCGGTCGCCGCCCCCGGAGGCGAGGTAGTCCTGCGGGGTGACCGAGCGGTAGACCATCAGGGTGGTGGTGACGGGAGCGCCGCCTGGGGCGAAGCCGCGCACCGAGAGCGTGTTGGCGCCCGGCTGGATGGGCACCTCGGCGCGGAAGTGATCGCCCATCAGCGTGGCGGGCTGCGCGCCGACGAGCACACGCGACGCGCGAGGGAGCGAGCCCTCGACGGTGACCATCGCCGCGTTGACGAGGCTCAGCGGGCCGGGCGCCTCGATGCGCAGCGGCAGCCGCGGGAGCCGAAGCTCGTACTCGCCGCGGATCACCACGCCCGAGGCGGTGCGCACCTCGATGGGGAAGCGCTCGCTGCGCGAGGCGGTGGGGGAGTCCATGGAGATGGGCGCCGGGGCCGGAATCTCCGCCACGCCGAGCTGCCCGGAGAGGGTGATGGGCTGACCCGCGATGGAGAGCGTCGCGCCCGTCGGAACCCGGAAGCGCAGGTGCACCCGGGGCGGATCGTCGCCGAGGTGATCGAGGTCGGCCACCACGCGGTACCCGATCACGATGCGCAGCGCTCTCGGGGAGCGGGCGCCGGTGGCGTCTCGCACCTCGATGGGCAGGGCGATCTCGCCGACCTCGTTGGGGTCGAGGCCCGCGACGGGGAAGTCCACCGCGCCCTGAGCGTCGACGGGAAACTCCGTCCCCCGGTACACCACGCGCCAGCGAGCATCGGCGCCCGGCAGCGTGGCGCGCACCCGAAGCTGCCCCTCCGCGAGCCGCACCTCCGCCTGCAACGACGGCGGACCACCGCCCCCGATCAGCCGCGAGGCCAGCAGCGCCGCGCCTCCGAGCAGCGCGAGGCCCACGACGGCGCCCCCGATCCAGAGGCCCCACGGGGTCTTCTTCGGGAGGAGCGGCTCGTCCTCGGTGCGCTGCGGCCCGTACGAGGGCGGGGGGTTGGGAGGCGCAGCCCCGAGCCGCTGTCCGCCGATGAAGGGCGGCGACTCCTTGCGGCGCCGGGCGGCCTGATCACTCGGCGGCGGAGGCTCGGAGGGCGGAACCGGCGGCGCGACGCCCATCATCGTGTGAGCGCGCGGCGCCACCACCGGCGCGGCCGGCTGAGGCGGCGGCGCGGACGGCGCGGGCGGCGGGGGCTCCGAGGCTGGCACCGGGGGCAGGGCGCTCCTGTCGAACGCGACCCCGATCATCGTGCGCTGCTTGTTGGGCACCGCGGCGGGCGGCGAGGGCGGCGGAGCCTCCGTCGGCGCGGGCGTCGGCTGCACCAACGCCCCCGCGGGGGTCACCTCGCGGATGGTCTCCGTCGAGATCGCTGGCGCGGTCGGAGCCACGCCAAGCATCGTCGCGTGTCGCGCCGGTGCCGGTGTTGGTGCCGGTGGAGAGAGCGGAGACGTCGAGCCCATCGCGGTGGGCGTCGGAGCGGGAGGCACCGCGCGGACCCGAGATCCGCACTGGAGGCAGAAGGTCGCGTCCCTGGGGAGCGAGGCGCTGCAGATGTGGCAATGGATCTGCGGTCCCCCAGTGCCGTCTCGGTCATCGCCGCTCATCGTCGGCGGAGTCTAACGCGTACGAAACGCCGCCGCGGTCGAGAACGAAGACCGCGCTCGATGACCACACCGCACGGCCTCCTGGTTCTCGTCGCGGCGACGGCGCTCGCGGCGGGCTGCTCCAACTTCCGGGGCAACGACGGGGGCAGTAGCCTCCGGCCCATGACCGATCCCCTCCGCTGGGCTCCCCATGAAGGCCTCGCGCTGCCTGTCCCTCGGCGCTATCCGAGCGTGACCCCGGTCCCTGGAGGCGCGATCGTCTTCGGGGGCATCGGGGCCAGCGGGCCCATGGGGGAGGCCTGGCGCTGGGACGGCGCCCGGTGGCAGTCGCTCTCGGGCGAAGGCGTTCCCACGGGGCGGATCCACCACGCGGCCGCCTGGACAGGGGGCGAGCTGTGCATCTGGGGCGGCGAGGCGAGGGGGGAGAGCCTCGACGACGGCGCCTGCTTGAACCCATCGACCGACCGCTGGCGGCCCATCGGGGAGGTGCCCCTCTCGGCTCGCGGCGCGATGGCGAGCGCGTCCAACGGGCGCGAGTGGATCCTCTGGGGAGGCCGCGACGCCGACGGCAACGACCTCGCCGACGGCGCCCGCTACGACACCTCGACCCGTCGCTGGACCGCGCTCCCCGACGGTGGCCCGAGGGCGAGGCACGGGGCCTCGACGGCGGTGTCGCCCGACGGGTCGAGGGTGCTCCTCTGGGGCGGCTCTGGGGAGGCCCTGGCGCTCGGCTCCGAGGACGCGTTCGTGCTGGAGCTCCCGACGTCCCGATGGATCGCTGTCGACCTCGAAGGCGCGCCGCCCGCCCGCAGCGGACCCGTCGCGGTGGAGGTACCGTCGGGCCTGGTGGCGGTGGGCGGCGAGGTGGCCTCGATCTTCGAGTGGAGCACCGGCCGATGGCGACGGCTCGACCCGCCTCCGTTCTCCTCCCGCTGGGGCGTCACCGCGGTCTCCGCTCCCACGGGGGTGCTGCTCTGGGGAGGCCGCGACGAGACCCGCGTCCACGACGACGGCGCGGTGCTCGACCTCGCGTCCGGCCGATGGACGCTCCTGTCTCCCGGCGAGACGCCTGGGCCCCGCATGGACGCCGTCGCCATCGCAGACGCCCATCAGGTGCTGTTGTTGTGGGGATCGAACGGCGAGGCCCTGCTCTCCGAGGCCTTCACCCTGCGTTGACGATCAGCGCACCCAGATGAGGGCGTAGCTGGCCTTGCAGCTCGTGTCGTAGCCGTAGCACTCGCCCGCGGCGGAGATGGTCCTGCCGTTGGCGTTGCAGGGCCAGGTGCCCGGGGTGCAGCTCAGCGGAGCGATGCGCGAGAGGCGCAGCAGCGAGAGGTCGTGGGTGAGCCACTGGGCCTCGCCGCCGGGGGTGTTGCCGAGGCCGTTCACCCAGCAGCACTCGGCCGCATAGAACGCGATGGCGACGTTCTCGTTGGTCGAGGGGAAGCACGAGGCGTTGCTGTCGAGCGCCCGCAGAGAGAACCCGAAGGCCGCCGCCTGCGCCGCGCTGATGCCCGTGTAGAAGTCGGCTCCCGAGCGCGTCCAGGTGGTGTTGCAGGTCGAAGGCCAGCCGGCGCTCACGTAGGCGCCCATCGAGCGGTTGCCCAGCAGGCCCGTCCAGCCGAAGCTGTACTCGGCGGTCTCCACGCGGAGGTCGTTGCCGGCCACGTCGGCCCACGCGAGGGACTTGTAGCTGGCGCTGGTCCGCGTCGCGATCGACCCGAAGCTGGTGCGGTCGGTGAAGACCCCGAGCGCGTTCCAGGCCCTCGGCACCCCGTTCACCACCGAGCCCGCGAGCGTCCAGCCGCCGCCCTGCGAGGTCATGTCGCAGTACACGCGCTGCGCGCCCAGCGGACCCGCGCCGTCGGGGTCGATCTCGTACTCCCCGCTCGCGGCCGACGGGTTGAGCGTGCGCAGCGCGTTGCAGCTCACCGGCAGCCTGCACGCCCCGGTCTGGCAGTAGGACCCGCCGCCGCACGCGTTGCCGCACGCCCCGCAGTGGGCGTTGCTGGTGCGGGTGTTCGCCTCGCACCCGTTGGCGGGCATCGCATCGCAGTTGGCCCAGCCCGTGTCGCAGCTCTCGACCTGGCACGTCCGCGCCGTGCACACCGGAACCGCGTGGATCAGCCCGCACTCCACCCCGCACGCGCCGCAGTGGCTCGCGTTGCCGTTGGCGACGTTGACCTCGCAGCCGTTGGCCGCGTTGCCGTCGCAGTCGCCGAAGTCCGCCCCGCAGGCGAAGCCGCACGCGCCCGCCGCGCAGGTCGCGCTGGCGTTCGCGGGCGAGGCGCAGCGGCGGGTGCAGCTCCCGCAGGTGGTCGGGCTGGCGAGGTCGGCCTCGCACCCGTTGGCGGCGTTCGAGTCGCAGTCGGCGCGACCCGTGTTGCAGGCCGCCACGGCGCACGCTCCAGCCGTGCAGGCGGGCGTGCCGTTGGCCACCACGCAGCGGGTCGAGCAGCTCCCGCAGTGGGTGGCGTCGGAGCCGAGGTCCACCTCGCAGCCGTTCGAGGCGTCGCCGTCGCAGTCGGCGAAGCCCGCCGCGCAGGTGAACGCGCAGGCCCCCGCCGCGCAGGACACCGTGGCGTGGGCCCTCGCCGCGCAGGCCATCCTGCAGCCGCCGCAGTGCTCCACGCTCGTGCGGGTGTCGACCTCGCAGCCGCTCGCGGCCATGCCGTCGCAGTCACCGCGCCCGGGGTCGCAGCTCGCGATGCCGCACACGCCCGCCGCGCAGGCGCCTGTCGCGCTCGCCGGGGCGCAGGCCGTCCCGCACGCGCCGCAGTGGGCGGTGTTGACCCGCGTGTCGACGCAGCCGCCCCCGCAGCAGGTCTGCCCCGAGGCGCAGTGCGCGTCGGAGGTGCATCCCGTCACGCAGGTGTTGCCCATGCAGTGCGTCGACGCGGGACAGTGCCCATCGGTGAGGCACCCCACGCACTGATGGCTCGCCGGGTCGCAGTGACCCGCCCCGACGGCCCCTCCGTCGGCGGACACGCCGCCGTCGCCCGCCGCGCAGGCCCCGTCGTCGCGGCAGCCCGAGGCGCAGGTGTTGCTCGCGGCGACGCAGTACTGCCCGGCGGGGCAGAGGTCGCTCGCGGCGGTGCAGGCCACGCAGCGCCCCGTCGCGGTGTCGCAGGCGGGACCACCCGGCTGACCCGCGCAGTCCGCGTTCGCCGCGCAGCGGAAGGGAGCGTCGACCGGGACGTCATCGGCGACATCCATCGCTCCCGTGTCTACGGGGCCGGTGTCCGTCGCTCCGGTGTCCGTCGCTCCGGTGTCCGTCGCTCCGGTGTCCGTCGCTCCGGTGTCCGTCGCTCCGAGGTCGGCGGGGACGTCTCCTCCCGCGTCTCCGCCCACCACGCTCGAGTCCTCCGAGCAGCCCGCCAACAGCGTGAGCGTCATCGCGCACGCGCCAAGGATCCTTCGTGTGCTCATGAAAGCGTCCCTTACCTCAGGTCGAAGCGTTCGCGGCGAGTGTCGCACGGTCGCCGGTTGCGCGCGGGGGAGGGGTCAGACTAGGTTCCGCGCGATGTTGACGAGCCTCGGCGACCTCTTCACGACCAAGCGTGTGATCGTGACCGTCGGATGCGGCGGCGTGGGCAAGACCACCATCGCCGCGGCGCTCGCCCTCGCGGCGGCGCAGCGTGGGCGGCGGGTGCTCTGCCTCACCATCGACCCGGCCAAGCGCCTCGCGACCTCCCTCGGGCTGCGGGAGATGGCGCACGAGGCCCAGGAGATCGACCCCGCCCTGTGGCGCACCGAGGGCGAGGGGACGCTCACCGCGATGATGCTCGACGTGCGCGGCACCTTCGACGCGCTCGTCACCCGCTACGCCAACAACCCCCAGACCCGCGACCGCATCCTCAACAACCAGATCTACCAGGAGGTCTCCGGCTCGCTCGCGGGCACGCCCGAGTACATGGCGATGGAGAAGCTCTACGCCCTGCGCGACGACCCCCGGTACGACCTGATCGTGCTCGACACGCCGCCCACCTCCAACGCCCTCGACTTCCTCGAGGCGCCCGACAAGATGATCGAGGCGGTCGACTCGCCGGCCATCAGCGCCTTCGTCTCGGCCTTCGAGCGCACCGGCAAGCTCTCGCTCAACCTCCTCTCCAAGGCCATGGCCAAGGTGCTCCAGGGGCTCGGGAGCTTCACCGGCGCGGACTTCCTCTCCCAGGTGGCGGAGTTTCTCAGCGACCTGCAATCGCTCTTCGGCGGCTTTCGCGAGCGCGCCTCGAAGGTGCGCGACGCCCTCATGGCCAGCGAGGTGGCCTTCGTGGTGGTGAGCTCGCCCGACCCCATGGCCGTCGGCGAGGCGATGTTCTTCGTCGACCACCTCCAGAAGCACCGGATGAACGCCGAGGCGCTGGTGATGAACCGCGTGCGCCAGGCCGAAGACCTCCCCACGCCCAGCGCCGATCGCCTCGCGGGGCTGCTCTCCGACGCCAGCATCCCCAACGCGACCGACCTGGGCGCGGCCTTCTCCCGGGCGTGGCGGGACATGTCCACCTGGGCCCGGCGCGACGCGCTCGAGGTGGCCCGGGCGCAGCGGGAGATGGCCTCGGTGCCCCGCCATGCGGTGGTCCCGACCCTCGACGAAGACGTCTACGACCTGGCCGCCCTGGCCCACGTCGCGCAGCGCCTCGTCTGAACGCTCAGCGCACCGCCGGGTTGCGAAACTCGAAGGGCGCCCTGATCCGGAGCTCCGAGCGTCCGAGCGAGTCGGGAATGGGCGGCAGGCGCGCCCGGGAGACCGCCGCGAGCACGTTGGCGTCGAAGCGATCGACGCCGCTGCGGCGGCTCACCCTGGTGGCGCTCACGCTGCCGTCGCGGGCGATCACGAACTGCAGCACCACCGTCCCCTGCCGTAGCTGAAGCGCCTCGTCGTAGGGGAAGGCGTCGCGCCAGAGCGGCTGGAGGCGTCGGCGCACCTCGTGGAGGTAGCGGATGTACCGCGCGTCCTCGGTTCCCAGCGCGATCCAGCCGTCGCCGTCGCCCAGCGGCCTCGCCGTCCCGCCGCGGCCGACGCCTCCGCCCGAGCCGGGTGCCCCTCCGCCGCCGACGCCGCCTTCGCCCGCCGCGCGCCTCGGCCCGTCCTGTACCGAGGCGTTGAGGTGGTCTCGCAGCATCGAGGTCGCCAGCAGCGCGGCATCGGCGTCGTCGCTGGTGCGAGGCGCGATGCGGTCGCTGGTCGTCGACGCGTGGCCCTGGCTGACCGACGGGCGCTGCATCGCCACCGGGCCTGCCGCGCGGAGCCGCGTGCCGCGGGCGCCTGCGATGCCCGTACGGGGCCGCTCGGCGAGGTCACGGTCGCCCAGGCCGGGGCCGACGAATACAGCATCGGGTAAGGCCGCGACGGTCGGAGCGGGCCCGGCGCGCATCGGGGCGCTCGCCACGGACGGAGCCGCGGCGCCCGGGGCGGGGAGGGCGGTCGCGTGAGGGACGCGCAGCAGCAGCACCCCGTCGCCGGTGGAGACCCAGGGGTCCTCGTCGGGGTTGGGCGTGCGGCGGTCGTCCTGCGGCGAAGCGCGGCGTCGCGCCGTGGCGATGCGCTGCTCCTGCACCCCGTGGTCGGCGTCGAGGAGGCGCTCGTCGAGGTTGACCCGCTCGGCGCGCGCGGCCATCTGCCGGCCCCGCTCCAGGCTGCGTCCGTCGCCCCGCTCTCCGGGCTGCTCGGCGTCGAGGTTCTGCCGGTGGGCGATGCCGCCCAGGGCGTCGCGAGCCGTCGGGGGCGCGGGCCTCGCGGCGGTCGCGCCGGCCACCGGCGGAGCGGACGGAGCGAGGTCCACCGGGACCGTCACGCCCTGCGACGGCGCCCTCGTCACCGGCGAGCGCGTCGCCGTCGGGCGGGCCGCCGAGAGCGCACCCATCAAGGTCGCGTGTACCGCGATTGACGCTGCGCACCAGTGACGCCAATGGACCTTCATGCTCGCGAGCTCCTCCGGGGAGACGGCCGCGCCGTTCTCGTCAGTCTGCACGTGGACGCGCGATCATGCCGCCGCGGTCTATCGCAGTTTCCCGCGGGCCGATGTCGTGGCATCGTCGCGGCACCGATTGAAGTCCTCTCGCCAGCGCAAGGAACCTGCACGCGCTCCTGGTTCAGCCGCCCGATTCTTGCGGCGCTCCGGCCCTCGCGCTGAACCTGCCTACATGTACGACACGCGGTGGCGCGCTGGGGCCTGGGCGGTGATGATGGCGATGACGGCGGTCCCCTCGGCGGCTTCGGCCGTCGACCGCTGGACCTCTCCGCATCCGGGCATCCGTCACCTTCACCGGGTGCGCCCCGGGGTCGACCTCCACGTGGTGCTGGTCGACCTCGCCAGCCCCGAGGTCTCCGTCGTCGCGACCCGACCCGAAGACCGCTTCACCACCACCTCCGAGTTCGCCCGCCGCTACGACGCCGTCGTCGCCGTCAACGCCAACTTCTGGGGCCGTGGCTCGTGCGGGCTCGCGGCCGGCGGCGGCGAGGTCTACCCCCGCATCTACGAAGACGGCTGCATCGCCACCCTCGGGGTGGGCCCCGGCAACGACGCCGTCGCCCTCGACACCAGCGCCTCGCCCCACGGCCCGCTGCCCGCGATGATCACCGAGGCCTGGAGCGGCAAGCCCTGGCTGATGCGCGGCGGCCAGGCGCCCCGCAACTGGGTCCGCCCGCAGCACCTCTACCGCCCCAACCCCCGCACCGCGGCGGCGCTCTCGGCGGACCACCGCACGATGATCCTGCTCAGCGCCGACGGTCGGCGCCCTGGCGTGCCGGGGCTCACGGGCTTCCAGCTCGTCGACGTGCTCCGCGAGTTCGGCGCCCACGACGCCATCAACCTCGACGGCGGCGGGTCGACCACGCTGGTGATGGACTCGCACCTGATCAACCGCCCGAGCGACCGCCACGAGCGCTCGGTGATTACCCACCTGGGTATTCGCCTCCGCCCCGGCGCGGTCTGGTACGCCGGGCAGATCACCGGTCGCGGCGCTCCGGAGTCGGTCACCGCGGGGCAGTCCTCGAAGGTCTGGGTCGAGGCGCGCAACACCGGCCGCCGCGCCTGGAGCGCCGAGCAGGGCCCCACGGTGGAGCTCACCGACGGCGGGCGAACCTGGACGGCGAGGCCGACCGGGGAGGTCCCTCCCGGCGAGGTGGGGCGCTTCGAGGTCTCCTGGGAGCCTCGCTCCTTCGGCAACACCTCCCTGCGGGCGCGGCTCGTCACGCCGGAGGGCGGGCTGCTGGTCGACGAGCCCATCCGCTTCGATGTCGCGGTGCGCGCCCCGGCCGCGCCGACCGCCCCCGCCGCCGCGCCGCCGCCGGCTCCGCAGGTGATGACCGCGTCCATGGGCTTCGGCTGCAACGCGCAGCCGGGTCACCCCTCGGGGCTTGCGTGGGGCGTCCTCGGCATGTTCGGCTCCCTGGTGGCGGCGCTCCGTCGGCGTCGCCGACCGACCGCATGAACCTGGCGCGCTCCACCCTCCTCACGCTCAGCCTCCTCACGCTCCCGGCCGCCCCGGCGGTCGCGGTCGACCGCACCACCCGCCCCTATCGCTGCGTCGAGCACATCCACCGCGAGGTGCCCGGCCAGGACGCCCACGTGGTGCTGATCGACATGCGCTGCCCCGCCATCGACGTGGTGGCGACGCGGCCGGGCGACCGGCGGGCCTCGGTCAGCGGCTTCGCGCAGGAGTACGCCGCGCAGATCGCCATCAACGCCAACTTCTACGACGGCTCCACCTGCGGGCTCGCGATGGGCGACGGCCGGGTGTGGCGCGACGCCTACCGCGACCGCTGCGGGGCCTCGCTGGCCTTCGGTCCGTGCGCCGACGGGACGCGGCTCGCCTACTTCGACAGCGTCGACCGCCCCACCACCTGCGAGCTCGGCTGGGCCCGGCAGGTGATCACCGGGTGGCCCCGGCTCCTCGACCGCGGCGCGACGGTCTTCGAGCCCGAGGAGCCCATCGGGATGTACCGCTTCCACCCTCGCACCGCGATCGGCTCCACCCCCGGTGGGGCGACCCTGGTGATCGCCGTGGTCGATGGTCGCCGCAACGGCATCCCGGGCATGACCTCGCTGGGACTGATCCCCTTGATGGAGGAGTTCGGGGTGTCGGACGCGATCAACCTCGACGGCGGTGGCAGCACCGAGCTCTACATCGCGGCCGAAGGGGGCGTGGTGAACCGCCCCAGCGACGGCGTCGAGCGGCGCGTCGGCAACCACCTGGGCATCCGGGTCATCGATCCGTAGCCGCGCCTTGCGTCGCCTCGCGCGGGAGCCTACGGACGCGGGTATGGAACCTTCCGCTGCGCCTCCCTTCGCTGACCAGCTCCGCGCGCTCCGAGAGGGGGCCGGGGCGCTCTGGCTCGACGACCGGGCGGTGATCACCGTACGCGGCGACGATCGGCTGACGTGGCTCAACGGGGTGGTGACGGCCGACCTCCGGCCGATCGCGCTGGGTCACGGGGCCTACACGGCCATCGTCGCGGTGAAGGGGAAGATGCTCGCCGACGCCTTCGTGCACCGCACCGACGACGCGCTGCTGGTGGTGGTCCCGGCCGAGCAGCGGGACGCGCTGCTGGCGCACTTCGAGCGCTTCATCGTGATGGAGGACGTGCTGCTCGACGCGACCCCCGAGCGGGTGCTCACGGTGCAGGGGCCGAAGGCGGTGGCGCTCACCGAGGGGTGGCCCGGCCGCTCGATCGCCGACCGGCTGGGGCTCGGGGGCGTCGACGTGCTGGTGGGCGAAGGGCACGAGGCGCCGAGCTACGGTGCGGTGACGCCGGTCTCGCGGGAGGCCTTCGACGCCGAGTCCGTGGCGCAGTCGAGGCCGCGCTGGGGCGTGGACTTCGGCATCGACAACTACGTCCAGGAGGCGGCCATCACGCCGAGGGCGGTGTCGTTCCAGAAGGGCTGCTACCTGGGGCAGGAGGTGGTGTGCCGGCTCCAGATGCGAGGCCACGTGCAGAAGCAGCTCGTGGCGCTTACCCAGGCGGGTAAGACGCCCGCGGCCGGCGCGGAGGTGATCGCCGAGGGCAAGGTGGTCGGCAAGGTCACCAGCGTGACGGCGGGCATCGAGGGCGAGCCCGCGAAGCTGCTCGCGATGGTGAAGTACTCGACGCTGGAGAAGCGCCCGGCGCTGGAGATCGACGGCGCCCCGGCGGACTGGGCGCAGTGAGCGAGGTGCTTCGCGGCGCCGTGATGCTCGCGGCGCTGGCTGGATGCGCGGGAAGCGCGCCGACGGGTTCCACGCTGGGCGCGGCGTCGGCCGGGGACGAGTCCGTGGTGGCCGACCGGGACGCGGGGCCTGCGCTTCGGGACGCGGAGCTTCGCTGGCTGGCGGCGCACCTCGCGGACGACTCCGACCCGTCGCACCCCGGGGAGTCGCCCGCGGTGCGTCGGCTGGTGTCCTACGGGGCCGCCGGGGCGAGGGTGGTGGCGGAGGTGTTCCGCGTCGGGGACGAGCGGCGGGCGCCGTATGCGCGCTCGGTGATCGAGCGGGTGATGCGGGCGCACTGCCGACGCGACCCCGCGGGCGTGGCGCGCACCCGGCGGTGGCTCTTCGCGGCGGCGGCGGACGCCTCGGTGGCGACCTGGCCCGAGGGGAGCCGCTGGCCGCTGGAGCGGGTCGAGCGGTTGCGGTCCTGGGCCGAGCGCGACGCGCCCTGCGAGTGACGGGGTCCGTCAGGGGTCGCGGGGACCGGGCGCTCCCAGGCGTATCCACTCGCGCACGAGGTCACGCTCCGCGCGCTCGAGCACCGGGACGCCCTGGGGCATCGAGACGCCGCACGCCCGCGGGTCGGCCTGGCACTCGGGGCGCGGCGCCATGGTCCCGTCGAGCTTGATCATCAGCCAGCTGTTGGCCGGGTCGCCGGGCACCACGAGCTGGAGCGACGGCACCTCGCGCGACGCCACCCCGACGAGCGCCGCGTGGTCCACGTCTGCGCCGAGGGAGGGATAGGCCGAGCGGCCGCCGTGGCAGGAGCTGAACACGCAGCTACGGCGCATGATCGCCTGCACGGAGTCCCAGGTCGGCGGACCGGCGTCCACCCCGGTCGCTGCCTCCTCGCTGCAGCCCGCGAGCGCCAGCAGGCACCACAGCGCGCGCCGCATCCTACTGGTCTCTCCCGGTCGAGGCGTCCGCGGCGCCGCCATCGCTCGCCGGACCCGCGTCCGTCGACGGGGCGCACCTCGCGGGCATGCAGACCCGGCCTCGCGAGTCGCCGACGCAGACCGAGCCCGCGCCGCACTGGCTGTCCATCGTGCAGAGGTGCGTGCAGAACCACTGACCCTCGGTGGGCGCGAGCGCCGCGAGGCAGAGGTTGGCCGCGTTGCCGGCGCACTGGTTGCCGCGCGCGGTGCAGAAGCGCCCGACGCCCTGCTCGTTGCCGTTCTCACCCGGCTGGACGCAGCTCCCCACGGGCACCCCGCCGTCCCCCAGCGGGACCGACGCGTCGCCCGGACCGCTGCCCGCGTCGTCGCGCGCGGTGCCGTCCTCGATGCAGCCGTCGAGCTGATCGAAGGGGGTGTAGTACATCACCGAGGCGCACATCTCCTGGTCGGAGCTCTCGCCGTACGGAACCTCCGCCGAGGTGGTGTTGCTGTGGAAGCAGCGGAGCGAGACCGACTCGTCCGCGCGCAGCGTGAAGACCCGCGGGGTGGTGGGCTGCTCACCGAAGTTCCAGTCGGTCTCGTAGAGGGCGTCGGTGCTGTCGACGCCGCCGCGGACGAACTCCAGCCGCGACCCGTACTTGTGCATGTGACCGAGCACCGCGAAGACGTTCATGTCGCGGTTGGGACGGCACGTCATGGCGGTGCGGTGGTTGGTCGAGCGGGCGGGGATGCGCACCGTGCGGTTGTCGACCCCGAACACCCCCGCGGCGACCACCGGCGCGGCGGGATCGGCCAGCGTGAGGGTCATCGAGGTGCGCGCCCGGATGGGGCTGGCGCTGGCGTTCTGCAGGTGGAGCTGGATGAGCACCTGCTGGCCGCCGGAAAGCCGGATGCCCGCGCCGCGAGGGAGCTGCAGCGTCCCGCTCTGTACGCCGCCGAGGTAGAGCGGCGCCCAGGTGGTGCGGAAGAGCGTGCGGCACTCGAAGGTGCCGGCGTCCTCGGGGGCGAGCGTCTGCGCGAAGAAGATGTGGTGCGTGCCCGTGCCGTAGGTGGGCGTCATCGCGGTGATGACCGTCTCGCGATCGGCCGGCAGCGTGGCGGTCGTACAGAGGTACCGCTCCTCGCCCGGGGCGAGCGTGTACTCGCCACTCGCGATGGTCCAGGTGTTGGCCGCCGGGGTCGGCGTCGGAGTCGCGTCATTGCCGCACGACACCAGCGCAGCGGCGGCCAGGAGGGTGAGGGGAACGCCACGGTGCCTGGAGGGAGTCATCGTGATGGAGACAAACCGACTCCGCCCCGGGGCGTCAACCGCCGAGCGCGTCGGCGAGGGCGTCGACCACGAGCGCGACCTGCTCTCGGGTCATCGCCGGGCCGAGCGGCAGCGTGAGCAGGCGGGGCGCCACCGCGTCGGTGCGGGGGAGGCTCGCGGGCACGTCCTGGTAGGCCGAGAAGCGGTGCGTCGGGGGGTAGTGCACGCTGGTCTGGACGCCCGCGGCGCGCATCGCGGCCATCACCGAGCTGCGCTCCACTCCGCTCGGCAGCAGCACCACGAACAGGTGCTGCGCGCTCTCCCCGTAGGTCTCGCCGACGAAGGGCACGTGGAGCCCCGAGAGGCGCCCGGAGCGCTCGGCGATGGCGTCGAGGTACCAGCCGCGAGCCTCGGCCCGACGGCGGTTGGCCTCCGCCAGCCGACCGAGCTGGATGCGCCCGATGGCCGCGCGGATCTCGTCCATGCGCGCGTTGGTGGCGACCCGCACCACGTCGTAGGTGAAGGCGTGACCGCGGTGCCGGTCCCAGGTGGTGGTGGTCATGCCGTGGGCGCGCAGGAGCCGCAGGGCCTGGTCGAGGTCGGCGCGGCGGGTGGTGAGCATCCCCCCTTCGCCGGTGGTCATGTTCTTGTTGCTGAAGAACGAGAAGGCCGCGACGTCGCCGAGCGCCCCGCATCGGGCGCTGCCGTCGCGCGATCCGGCGCCCGGCGAGTGGGCGCAGTCTTCGACGATGGCCACGTCGGCGCGGCCCATGGCGGCGAGCCCGGCGCGCACGGCGGCCACGTCGGCGGCGAAGCCCGCGTAGTGCACCAGCACCACGGCGCGGGTCTTCGGCGTGACCCTGGCGAGCACGTCCGCCGGATCGACGCAGAGGTCGTCGTCGCTGGTGATGTCCGCGAAGACCACCGTGGCGCCCAGGCGACGGGCCGCGTTGGCGGTCGCCACGAAGGTGAGCGCGGGCATCACCACCTCGTCGCCCGGCACCACCCCCACCGCGGCGTAGGCGACCTCCAGCCCGACGGTGCAGTTGTTCACCGCGACCGCGTGGGGGACGCCGACCATCGCCGCGAAGGCCGCCTCGAAGGCCGCCACGCGCTCGCCCTGCGAGAGCCATCCCGAGCGCACCACCTCCGCGGCGGCGAGGGCCTCCTCCTCGCCGAGCGTCACGTCCGTCAGTGGAACCTTCCAGTTCATCGCTGCTCCTGCATCGCGGCGGGGCCCCGGCCGCCGGCGGCGTCTTCCTGGGCCCGCGCGTAGTCCTCGGGGTTGCCGATATCGAGCCAGTAGGCGTCGGTGCGGTACGCGGCCACGGTCTCTCCCGCCGCGATGAGCCTCGCCACCAGGTCGGGGAAGTCGAGGTACTCGCCCTCGGTGATGTGGCCGAGCGCCCTCGCGTCGTAGACGTACACGCCCATCGACACGTCGTAGAGGTACTCCGGCTTCTCCGTGTACTTGGCGATGTTGCCGTCGGCGTCGATGTCGAGCACGCCGAGGGAGAGCTTCACCGGCTTGCGATGCACCGCCACGGTGAGCGCCGCTCCGCGCTCGTGGTGGTGCGCGACCAGCGCCCGGAGGTCGAGCTCCGTGAGCAGGTCGCCGTTGGCCACCAGGAAGGTCTGCCCGAGCCCCGCGATGCGCTTGAGCGGACCCGCCGTCCCGCCGGGGCGCTCGTCTCGGACGAAGCGGTAGCTGGCGAGCGAGCGCAGCCCGGGGTGGCCCTCGACGTAGGCCATGATGAGCTCGGCCAGGTGGTCGACGGAGAGCACGATCTCCACCACCCCGGCGGCCACCAGCCGGCGGATGAGCACCTCCAGCACGGCTCGGTCGCCCACCGGCACCAGCGGCTTCGGGAAGGCCGCGGTGAAGGGCGCCAGTCGGCGACCCCTTCCGCCCGCGAGAATCACCGCCTGCATGTCGTCGCTCCGGGCCCCGCGTGGTTCATCGCGGGGATCGATGGCACCGCGGGCTCCCCCGCGTCAACCGCCGTCCGGGCGCAGCACCTCGGTGTAGCCCTCCCAGGCCACGAGCCTGGAGAGCGTCTCCTCGTCCACCGGGTCGCACTCGGACACCGCGCGGCCCTCGGCGCGCAGCCTCGACGCCGTCGAAGCCCTCGCGGCGGCGCTGCCCACGACGAGCACCTTCGAGGGCCTCGGGTCGCGGTCGAGCCCGCGCTGCGCGAGGGCCGACTCCACGGCCTCCAGGTCGATGGCCGCGCCGGTGGCGGTGCGGGGCGCGCCGTAGCGGCCGAGCAGCGCGTCGTAGCGCCCGCCCCCGGCGAGGGGAGAGCCCACGCCGTCGGCGAGCACCTCGAAGAAGAGCCCGGTGTAGTACCCGCGGCCGCGCAGCTCGCCGAGGTCGACGATGACCCGGGAGCCCGAGCGCTCGAGGCCGGCGACCACCGCAGAGAGGGCGTCGACGACGTCGGCGTGGCCGAGGGCGCGGAGCCCGGCGCTCCATCCATCGAGCTCGGAGGCCTCGCCGGCGCACGCGACCAGGCGCTCGACGTGGGCGAGCTCGGCGCCGGAGAGCAGCGAGCGCCACACCGCGTGGTCGCGGACGGCCACCGCGTCGGCGACGGGCTCGCGCACCGCGGCGGGGAGCGCGTCGATGACGGCGGAGAGGGCGCCCGCGTGGGAGAGCTCGACCACCAGGTCGCGCAACCCCAGGGCGTGGAGCGCGTCGAGCGTGGCGGCGATGACCTCGAGGTCGGCGTGCGGCGGGGCGAAGCCGATGCACTCGATGCCCGCCTGGGAGAGCTGCCGCTGGCGCCGGGCGCGGCCCCGAGGGCGACGCACCACGCTGCCCTCGTAGGAGAGGCGTATCGGCCCCGGGTGCTCGCGGTAGCGCGTCGCGACGAGGCGCGCGATCTGCGGGGTCATGTCGGGGCGGAGCACCAGGACGTCGCCGACCTCCGGGTCGAGGAAGCGGAGGAGCTCACGGCGGACGGCGCCACCCACGCCCCGGGCGACGACGGACTCGCGCTCGAAGGCGGGCGGCACCACCGTGGCGTAGCCGTAGCGCTCGAAGGCGGAGAGCACGGTGCGGGCGACGGCGCGGCGGCGGGCGGCGCGCTCGGGCAGGAGGTCGCGCAGACCCTCCGGGAGCATCGGGGTCAACTCGGTCGGACCGATGGGGGGAACGCTCATGTCGGCGCACAACGTAGCAGCGACATACGAATGCTGGTGAGTCGGCGCGACGGGCGCTAGCTTCCGCCGCCATGAGCGAACGCGCGATCAACTTCAACGCGGGCCCGGCGGCGCTCCCTCGCGTGGTGCTGGAGCAGGCGAGGGACGAGCTTCTGGATTTCGAGGGCACGGGGATGTCCATCATGGAGCACAGCCACCGGGGCGCCGCGTACGAGCGCGTGCACCACGAGACGGGCGCGCTGCTGCGTGAGCTCATGGGCCTGCACCCCGACGCGGTGGTGCTCTTCCTCCAAGGGGGGGCCAGCGGGGCCTTCGCGACCGTCCCGATGAACTTCCTGCGCGGCCGCGCGGACTACGCCGTCACCGGCGGCTGGGGCGAGAAGGCCCTCGCGGAGGCCCTCAACGTCGGCGACGCGGCCGACGCGCTCTCCATGTCCCGGCGCTACGACCACATCCCGACGATGTCCACGCACGCCACCCGGCCGGGGAGCTCGTACCTGCACATCACCACCAACAACACCCTCGAGGGCACGCAGTACGAACGCTTCCCCGAGGGGGGCGTGCCGCTGGTGGCCGACATGTCGTCGGACATCCTGTCGCGCCGCATCGACGCCTCCCGCTTCTCGCTCATCTACGCCGGCGCGCAGAAGAACCTCGGGCCCTCCGGGCTCACGGTCTTCGTCATCCAGCGGGACTTCCTCGACACCGCCCGCAGCGACGTCCCCACCATCTTCCGCTTCGCGACGCACGCCGCGCACGACGGGCTCTATCACACGCCCCCTACCTTCGCGGTCTACCTGATGCGCAACGTGCTCCGCTGGGTGAAGTCCCTCGGCGGGGTCGAGGCCGTCGAGCGCCGCAACGAGGCCAAGGCCCGCGCGCTCTACGCCGCCATCGACGCGCGCCCGGACGTGTACCGCTGCCCCGTCGAGCCAGGCTCGCGCTCCCGCATGAACGTCGTCTTCTACCTCCCCTCGACGGACCTCGACGACCGCTTCGTCGCCGAGGCGCAGCGCGAGGGCATCGTCGGCCTCAAGGGTCACCGCGCCGTCGGGGGCATCCGCGCGTCGCTCTACAACGCCGTCGAGCTCTCGGACGTCCACGTCCTCACCGACTTCATGCGCGCCTTCGCCGACCGGGTGTCCTGATCGGTCACCAGTCGATGGGCAGCACCATCAGGTAGCGGTCGTGCGCGTGCGCGGCCGCCGCCAGGGGGAGCGGCTGCGTCACCCGTCGCACGCAGGCCACGACCGTCCCGGCGTTGGCGACGGTGCTCGAGGGCCCGCCCCACGAGCGCACGAATCCCGTGGAGAACCGCAGGTCCATGATGAACGCGAGGCGGCCGTGCCCCCGGGCGCAGCCGGCGATCTCGGCGGCCTTCGACGCGAAGTGGTCGTCGATCGCCTGGAGCCGGTCGCACGTGGCGCCGGGCAGCACCGCGGGGTTGTTGGCGTCCCAGCAGCGCGACACCGCGGAGGGAGCGAAGCGCACGGCCCCTTCGGCCGCCGCGGGAGCACCGGCCTCCGCCGGCTCCGAGGGCTCGACCGCCTCGGGGGCCCCGCCCGCGTCGACCTGCGCGGCGGAGGGTGCGGCGGAGGGTGCGGCGACGCGGACGCCCGAGTCGGGGCCGAGCGGCGGCGCCTGCGGCACGGTCGTGGCGGGCGCGAAGAGCACCATGCCGCCCGCAAAGACCACCACGAAGCCCGCCAGGAGGGAGGCGAGCGCGACGATGGCGACGGTTCGTGAGCTGAAGGTCTCTGGCACCGGAAACCCGTAGCGCTCTACCCGGAAACCCGAGCGCGACGCAACGCGTGGATCATGGATCGACCACCGCGAGCGCGCCGACCTCGACGAGGAAATAGAGCTCGCGCAGCGCGTCGACGGTGGTGACCCGGCGCTCCTGCGAGGTGCGGGCGATGAGCCGGGTCAGCGTGGGCGTGGACTCCGCGCCGGCCAGGAGCTCGGCGCCGAGCGGGGTGATGGCGAGCACCGTCGACGGGGCCGCGGGGCCTGTCTTGACGCTGCGGTCGAGCGCGTGGACGAAGTGCGCGACCGGGTCTTCGAGCGCCGCGGCGCCCGCGCGCAGCACCTCCGAGGGCTCGAGGGTGAGCGGCAGCGCGCCGGGGGGAGGGAGCACCCCGCGGAAGAACCGGAGCGTGCCCCGGCGCCAGCGGAAGAGCTCGGTGAAGCGCTCTCGCGCGAGCTGGTCGGTGCGCTGCGCGAGCAGGGTCTCGTCGACGAGCCCGAGCTGCACCAGGGCGGTCGAGAGGTTGCTGTTGAAGCGCGACATCATCGCGAGGGCCATGTCGAGCTCGCCGCGGTTGAGCAGGCCCCGCTGCACCAGGTACTCGCCGATGGACTCGCCGGGCAGGTTGCTCGTGTAGTGCGTCGGCCGACCCTTGAAGAGGTAGATCTCCTTACGGGCGGGCGAGGCCTCGGCGACCAGCATCCCCGACTCGTCGGCGAGCACCAGCTTGGCGAGCGCGTGCAGGAAGGTGCAGGTCGGCATCGCGTCGGCCCAGTCGGCCTGCGCCTCGGCCACCTCCGAGGTGGTCTCCGAGCGCACGACGAGGTGCGGCGCGAGCTCGGCCCAGTCCTCGGCGCGCTGGGATGATCCGTCGGGGGCGAGCAGCAGGTCGCGGCCCGTGAGCCGCCCCACGGCGGCCTGCTCGACGAGGCGCGCGAAGGTGAAGCGCCCTCGCGGCTCTCCGGACTCGGAGACGACCTCGTAGAAGAGCAGCGGCACCTCGCGGGTGCGCTCGGCCTCCAGCGACTCGCCGTAGTGCGAGCGGGCGGAGATGGGCGTCGGCGAGTGGTTGGGGTGCACCTCGGTGGACGGTCGCCGGGACGGGGGCTGCACGGAGCGGGCGGCGGTGCGGGCCCACTGCACCAGCGCGGCGAGCAGGGGACGCGACTCCACCGGATCGCCCGCGTAGGGCTCGAGCGCCACGATGAACTCCGCGGCCGTCTGGTAGCGGTCGGCGGGAGAGCGGGCGAGCGCGCGGAAGACCACGGACACCAGGCCCGCCGGGTGGTCGCTCAGCACCTCGCGCAGCCCCTCGAGCTGCGCGTCGCGGGCGGAGAGCAGCGCGGCGGCCTCGGGCGGGGTGACGAACACCTGGCGCCCGGTGAGGAGCTCGGCCAGCACGACCCCGGCGGCGTAGAGGTCCGCGCGGCCGTCGACCGACATCCCCAGAAGCTGCTCCGGGGCCATGTAGGGGACCTTGCCCCGCTGCAGCCGCAGCGCGGCCACCGCGGCGGCGGGCGTCCCGGCCGGGCCCGGCGGGTTGGAGCCCCGCATGGTCATCGCGAGCCCGAAGTCACCGAGCTTCACCGATCCGTCGACGGAGAGCAGCACGTTGCTCGGGGAGACGTCGCGGTGGAGCAGCCCCACACCGTCGAGGTTGAGCCGGTGGATGTGGCCGAGCCCGGTGAGCAGCTCTCGCACCGCGTGGCAGGCGAGCGGCGCCTCCATGCGCCGCTGGGTCTGCTGGAGCGCTCGGATGAGGGAGGCCAGGTCGACCCCCTCGACGTACTCCATGGCCAGGAAGGGCTCGTCGTCGTCGCCGTGGCACTCGAGCACCGCGACCACGTTGGGGTGGGCGGCGGCGGTCGCGAGCGCGGCCTCGCTGCGGAGCAGGGCGCGCCAGGCGGGGTCGCGGACGTTGCGCGGGTCGAGCAGCTTCAGGACCACGGGGCGCCCGGACGCGTCGACCGCGAGGTGCACCTCGCTCATGCCGCCCACCGCAAGGCGTTCGCCGAGCGTATACGGTCCGATGTGCGATCCCGCGGGCCTGATGGTCACCAGCGCTGCCTTCCTGGGTTCGACTGGTACCCCACCGCGAGACGCGATCGCAATGGAACGTTGGCCCCTCCGCGACGCGCATCGAGCCCGGTGGTGCGACCGCGCGGCCAGACAGCGTATAACCCCCCCTTGGCACCGTCACCCCTCCGTCCAGCAGCCCCGATTTCAAGGAATTCCCGATGAGCGACCCAGGGTCCAAGCGCCCCCCCGACGACCACCTGCCGATCGGCAGGGCCCCCTTCATCGGCCGCGTGGCCGAGCGCGCCGCGGTGAAATCCGCCGTGCAGCGGGCCGTGCGAGAGGCGCGCTGCGAGGTGGTCACCCTCGTCGGGGCCGCCGGGGTCGGGAAGAGCCGCTTCGTCGACGAGCTGGTGGCCGACCTCGCCGTCGACCAGCCGATGCTCCGCGTCTACCGGGGCGCGGCCCGCGAAGACCGCGGGGCCCACGCGGCCATCGCGACGATCCTCCGGTCGCGCTTCGCCCTGCACGAGGGCAGCGACGCCCACGCCCAGGCCAACGAGGTCTGCGCCCAGGTGATGGACCTCTTCGGCGACCGCCGGGTCGACGAGATCCTGCACTTCCTCGGGGTCTTCCTGGGCATGCGCTTCGGCGCCACGCTGCTCGCGGAGGCCTTCCTCGAAGACCCTCGCGCCTCCGAGCACGTCGCCCGCGCGGTGCTCCGCAGGCTCTTCGAGGTCGACGCGCAGCGCAGCCCGCTGCTGCTCGTCTTCGAGGACGTGCACCTCGCCGGCGCCGACGGCATCCGCCTGCTGCGCAGCCTGATCGAGGGCCTGCGCGCGGCGCCCATCACGGTGCTCTTCACCACCCGCCCCGAGCTCCTGGCGACGGCCCACGATTTCTGCGCCACCCCCGCTGGCCGCCACCTGCGCGTCGACCTCGCGCCCCTCGACGAGGGCGAGTCGACGGTGATGGCCCGGGCGCTGCTCTCGACCATCGAGAACGTCCCCGGCGAGCTGGTGCGCAAGGCCGTCTCGCTGGGCGGCGGCAACCCCCTGCTCATCCGGCAGATCGTACGGATCTACTTCGACCAGGGGGTGATCGCCGTCGACGACGAGGGCATCGCGACCATCGACCTCGACCGGCTGGAGCGCATCTCGCTGCCCATGTCCGTGGAGGACGCGGCCACCACGCGCATCGCGGCGCTCTCCCCCTCGGAGGTGGAGCTCCTGAAGTGGGCGGCGATGATGGGCAGGGTGTTCTGGGTGGGCGGCCTGGTGGTGCTGGGTCGCACGGGCAAGGAGCCGCCGGCGCTCTGGGGCGGCGGGGAGGACCTCGCGCTCCAGTACCGCGACACGCTGAAGGGCCTGGTCGACCGCGGCTACGTGGCGCGGGTGAACGGCCCGACGGACACCGGCGACGAGGCGTACTCCTTCAAGGACGACCTCGACCGCGAGCGCCTCTCGGCGCTGGTCCCCTCGGAGGACGCCGAGCAGCTCCACCTGGTGCTGGCGGAGTGGCTGGAGTTTCGCCTGGTCCATCGAGGCGAGGAGCAGCTCGACCTGCTGGCGCGGCAGTACGAGCGCGGCCGCCGACCGCTGCGCGCGGCGCGGTGCTACCTGACCAGCGCCGACCTCGCCCGCGAGCGCTACGCCAACCAGAAGGCCCTCGAGCACTACGAGCTCGGCCTCTCGATGCTGGGCGAGCACGACATCGGGCTGCGCCTCGACGCGCACCACCACCTGGGCGACGTGCTGGCGCTGCTCGGCCGCGGCGACGAGGCCCTCGCGCACTTCCAGAAGATGCTGCGCCTCGCGTACCGGCTCGACCTCAAGGCCAAGGGCGGCGCGGCGCACAACCGCATCGGTCGGCTCTACCGCGACGCGGGCAAGCTCGACGACTGCATGCGGCACCTGGGCACCGCGCTCGCCCTGTTCGAGGCGGCGGGCGACGAGAAGGGCATCGCGGCGAGCTTCGACGACATCGGCAAGACGCACTGGCTGCGCGGTGCCTACGAGACGGCGCTGCGCTTCCTGCAGGACGGGCTGCAGCGCCGCGAGGCGCAGGGCGACAAGCGCTCCATCGCCCTCTCCTGGAACAACATCGGCCTGGTCTTCCAGGACAGCGGGCAATACAAGGCCGCGTATGACGCCCTGGTGAAGGCGCGCGACCTGCGGCGCGAGGCGGGCGACCTGCCGGGGCTGGTGGTGACGCTCAACAACCTCGGGACGATCCACTCCGACCGCGGCGAGGACCACGAGGCCATCACCATCTGGAAGCAGGCGCTGGAGCTGGCCCACGAGGTGGGCGACCGGCGGCGTCAGGCGGTGCTGCTGCTCAACGTGGGCGAGGCCCGCTACCGGATGCGCGACGCCGAGGAGGCGCTTCGCATCCTCACGGAGGTCGAGCTGCACTGTCAGGAGCTGGGCGACCGGCTGCTGCTCGCCGAGGCGCGGCGGGGGCTCGGCAAGGCGTACTTCCTCAACAACGACCTCGCCACCGCGCGGCGCTACCTGGAGAACGCGCTGGAGCTGTTCGAGCAGGTGCGCTCCAAGGTGCACGTCGGCATCGCGCAGCGCTCGCTCGCCGAGGTGCTCGCGGCCTACGGCGCGGAGTCCGAGGAGGGCAAGCGGGCCGAGTCGCTCTTCCGCAAGTCGCTCGCCGCCTTCGAGGCCCTCGGCGCGGAGCTGGAGCTGGCCCGCACCGCGCGCACCTTCGCGGACTTCCTCAGCACCTCGCCCGCGGGCGTCGTGCCCGAGAGCGCCTTCGCCGAGGCCGAGTCGATGCGGGTGCGCTCGGACGAGATCTACGCGCGGCTGCACCACGACACCGCCACCGCGGGCCGCGACCGGAGCATCCGCGGCGGGACCACCGACCCGGGCATCCAGCGCGTCGACCTCGGTCCGCCGAGCGGGCGAGAGCGGGAGCGCGACGACACCCCCCCGGACGGCGTCCCCTCGCCGGGAGCGCGCGGCCGTTGAGCGGGCGGGTGGTGCGGTCCGAGGTGGACCCGGCGGCGATCCCTGCGCCCGCGAGGGAGATCTGCGCGGCGCTTCGGGCCGACGGGCACGGCGCGTGGGTGGTGGGCGGCTGCGTGCGCGACCACCTCCTCGGGCGCGCGGTGTCCGACTGGGACCTCTGCACCAGCGCGCGACCCGAGCGGGTGATTCGGCTCTTCCCCCGGACGATCCCCACGGGCATCGCGCACGGTACCGTGACCGTGGTGCGCGACCACGAGCACTTCGAGGTCACCACGCTGCGCGGCGACGGGGACTACACCGACGGCCGCCGCCCGGACGCGGTGCGCTTCCTCGACGACATCGCCGACGACCTCGCGCGCCGGGACTTCACCGTCAACGCCATCGCGTACGACCCGATCTCCGGCGTGCTGGTCGACCCCCACGGGGGCCTCGACGACCTGCGCCGCGGACTGCTCCGCGCCGTGGGCGACCCCGCCCTGCGCTTCGGCGAGGACGGCCTGCGGGTGCTGCGCGGCGCGCGCTTCACCGCCTCGCTGGGCTTCGACCTGGAGCCCGCCACCGAGGCGGCGATCCCCGGGGCGCTCCACGTGCTGCGACGCGTGTCGCCGGAGCGGGTGCGCGAGGAGTGGCTCAAGGCCCTCAAGGCCCCGGCGCCGTCTCGGGCCTTCGCGGTGATGGCGCGCACCGGCATCCTCGCGGTCAACATTCCGGCGCTTACCGCGCCGAGTAAAGACCCCGCCGGGTGGGAGCGCTCGCTCCGCGCCGTCGACGCGTGCCCTCCGCCGTCGACCTCGCGCCTCGCGGCGCTGCTGCACACCGTGGAGGCCCCGCTGCTGGAGGCGTGGCTGAAGATGACGAAGTTCTCCAACGACGAGCGGGCCGCGGTGATGACGCTGCGCCGCGCGCTGCCCCTCGGAGCGCCCGGCGGGTGGAGCGACGCGGAGGTCCGCCGGTGGCTGCGCAAGGTGGGGCGCGGCGCAGCGAAGGAGGTGCTCGACGTCGCCGCCTCGCTGGAGGACGAGGACTCGCTGGAGGGCCTGCGCGCCCGGGTGGAGGCCGCCCTCGCGGCGGGCGTCCCGCTCTCCGTGGCCGAGCTCGCGATCGACGGCAACGCGGTGATGGCGGCGCTGGGGATGGCCCCCTCGCGGGCGCTGGGGACGCTGCTCTCGGGACTGCTCGAGCGGGTGCTCGACGACCCCTCGCGCAACACCCCGGAGGCGTTGATGGAGCTCGCCCGCGAGGCGCACGCCCCCCCTCGCTGAGCGACCGTACGGAGGACTGATCCCCGCGGTTGTGGGGGCGGATTGGTCGTTGCCTTCGCACGGAAGGTTCCATACCGTGGGCCGACCATGAGGGAAGGTCGAAGCCACGGTCGGGCGAGGTGGATCGGCGCGCTCGCGCTGCTCAGCGGATGCGGGCTGGGAAACCCCGATCTGGTGTTCTCGGGGGATGTCGGCGCGGACGTTCCCGTCGTCGATGTCCCAGTCGATGTGCCCGGGGACGCAGGGATGGACGTCCCGATGGACGTGCCCGTCGATGTCCCGGTCGATGTTCCAGTCGACGTCCCGGTCGATGTCCCGGTCGATGTTCCCGTCGACGTGCCGGTCGATGTTCCCGTCGACGTGCCGGTCGATGTCCCGATGGATGTCCCGATGGATGTCCCGATGGACATCCCGATGGACGTGCCGGTCGATGTCCCGGTGGATGTTCCCGTCGATGTCCCGGTGGACATCCCCATCGACGTTCCCGTGGACATCCCCGTGGACGTTCCTGTCGACGTCCCGGTCGATGTCCCGGTGGACGTTCCCCCCGTGTGTCCGGCCGGTCAGACCCGCTGCGGGACGACCTGCTTCGACCTCGCGACGAACGTCAACCACTGCGGCGCCTGCGACACCGCGTGCTCCTTTCCCAACGCCGTCGCGGGGTGCGCTGCCCGCGCGTGCGTGATCGCGTCGTGCAACCCGGGTCGCGGCAACTGCGACGGGACGGCCAGCAACGGCTGCGAGACCGACACCTCGACCTCCAACGCGCACTGCGGGGCCTGCGGCACCTCCTGCGGGAGCGACCGGCTCTGCAGCGCCGGGGCGTGCCGTCTGCCGCGCGACTGCCGGGAGCTGCACACGCTCAACCCCTCGCTGCCGAGCGGCGAGTACATGGTCGACCTCGACGGGGCAGGGGCAGGGGCCGCGACCACCGTCCGCTGCGACATGACCACCGACGGCGGCGGCTGGACCCTCGTGTTCGACTCGGGCACCTCCAACTTCAACCAGGCCGGCGTGCCCTGGACGCGCGCAGACGTCGCCGCGGCCCTGGTGACCCCCGGGCTCGCCACGACGACGCTCGTCGCCTTCCGTGATGCCTCCTTCGCGCTGCTCCCCTCGCTCTTCCGCGTGAGCTTCGCGATCCCCGCGGGGTGGCGCACCGCCGCGCCGCTCGCCGTGAGCAGCGTCGACGTGCCCGTGATGGTCTCCTTCGACGGCGGCGGTCCGCTGCTGCGCACGCTCCGCCATGGCTACGGTGGCTTCCTCGACAACTGCGCCGGCGCCTGGGGCGTGGGCGGCAACTTCGGGCGCTTCTGCATCACGCCCTCCCCGGCGCCCTTCTACACGGCCTTCGGCGTCGGCGCCGCGGACCGATGCGTCACCAGCGACGTGTCCTGGAACGCGCTCGGCACCGCCGGTGAGTGCGGCGCCTCGCGACGCTTCACCCTCTATATCCGCTGACGCGCGAGCGCGGCGTCTCGACGCGTCGCGTGAACGGTGTTACCTGACCGCCGCACCTGCCATGGGCTGGATCGACCTGCACTGCCATCCCCTCCCGGGCATCGACGACGGCGCCCGTACGGCGGAAGACGGCGCGGCCCTGCTCGCGGGGCTTCACGGCCTCGGCTTCGAGACCGTGGTCGCCACGCCCCACGTCCGAAGCGGCGTGTGGGACAACCGGCTGGAGAGCCGCGCCGCCGCGCACGCGCTGCTCGAGGCCATGCTGGCCGAGGCCCGTCGCCGCGGAGAGACCCTCCCTGCGCTGCTCCTCGCGGGCGAGCACATGTTCGATGACGTCTTCCACGACCTCTTGCGCAAGGGCGAGGCGCTGACCTACCCGGGCGGCGGCGCGGCGCTGGTGGAGTTCGCCTACGACAGCATCCCGATGCGGGTGGAGCTGCAGCTCTGGCGCATGGCCAAGACGGTGCGCCCGGTGCTCGCGCACCCCGAGCGGTACACGCCGGTGCAGCAGTCCGATGACAAGCTCGACGAGCTCGTCGGCGCGGGCGCCTGGCTGCTGCTCGACCTGATGTCCCTGGTGGGCGCGTACGGCCGCCGGGCGCAGGCTGCGGCGGAGCGCATCCTCGCGGCGGGCAAGTACACGGCGGCGTGCTCCGACGCGCACAAGGCCTCGGACGTCCCGGTGGTGGCGCAGGGCATCGCGGCGCTCCGCGCGGCGAAGGGTGAGGCGGAGGTGCGGCGCCTGCTGATCGACGGCCCCGCGAAGATCCTGGCGGCGGCGGGGCGGGCGTAGAGGCACGAGCGAACGAGTGAGCGACCTTTCCACGCTGAGCCCCGCGGCCCCGAAGCACCACCGCCCCTGGCGGATGCGCCTTCTCGTGTCCCTGCTGGTCGCGGGCGCCTTCCTGCTGTTCATGCAGCGCGGCGGCGTCCCGGTGCTCCCCGACCGCGACGCCCTGAAGTACGTCCGATGGTGGACCGTGCCGACGTATTTCGCGTCGCTGCTGGTGGTCCACTGGTTTCGCGCCTGGCGCTGGACCTACCTCCTACGCCCGGTCGCGAAGGTGCCCCAGGGCCGCATCATCGCGTACGCCTGGGTGGGCTTCTTCGCCATCATGATGCTCCCGCTGCGCATGGGCGAGGTGGTGCGCCCCATCCTCCTGCGCCGCGAGGGACGCATCTCGGGCTCCGCCGCCATGGGCACCATCGCCGCCGAGCGCGTGCTCGACGGCCTCTTCGTGGCGCTGCTCCTGGCCGCCACGCTCTGGCTGGTGCCCCGCCTGCCCTTACACGGCGTGGTATTCGGCGGCTTCCCGGTGGAGCAGGTCGTCCACTACGGCTACCTCACCGTCGCCGTGTTCTCCGCGGCGCTGGGGGTGCTCGCGTTCTTCCTCGCGGCACGCAAGCTCGCCGAGCGGCTCACCGCCGCGATCGTGGGCGTCGTCAGCAAGCGCCTCGCGGCCCGGCTCTCTCGCATGGTGGGCGACCTCGCCGACGGCCTGCGCTCGCTGCCCGACCCGTCGCTCATGGGGCCCTTCATGCTCCAGACCACGGTGTACTGGACCGTCAACGCCCTCGGCATGTGGCTCCTCGGCTACGGCTGCGGGCTCCCGATGACCCCTTCGCAGGGCTTCGCCGTGATGGGCGTGCTCGCGATGGGCATCCTGCTCCCCGCGGGCCCCGGGCTCTTCGGCCCCTTCCAGTACTCGATCTACCTCGCGCTCCGGATGTTCTACCCGGAGTCCGAGGTGCTCTCGAAGGGCAGCGTCTACGTCTTCCTGATGTACGCCTGCCAGTTCACCTTCACGACCATCACCGGCCTCGGCTCGCTCTGGTGGGCCCGCATCGACCCGCGCACCGCCCTCGACGACGACGGCGCCTCGGTGCCGCCCCCCGCTCCCTGATCGACGTCCTCCTCCGACCGCCAGTTACTTGCGCTCACGCGAGCGATCCCGTCAGGGTCGTCGCCGATGTGGTCCCAACGGCTCGGCGGTCTCGCGGCGGTGGTGCTCTCGCTGGCTTCGGCGACCGCGGAGGCCCGCACCGTGCGCGACGAGCCCTACTCCATGGAGACCACCTGGAACGCCGCGGTGCGCCTGGTGCGCATCGACATGGGGATGCCCATCCTCGAGCGCGACCAGGACATGGGCTTCTTCACCTTCACCTATCGCGAGGGCGCCCGCTCGGTGCAGGGATCGGTGGAGATGGTGCGCACCGAGGTCGACGGACGGCCCGGAGCGCGGGTCATCGTGCAGATCCCGCAGATGCCCACCTACGTGGAGTCGCTGATCCTGACGAGGCTCGCCCGCAAGCTGCGCAGCGAGTTCGGCGAGCCGCCGCCGCCGGTGGTGCGTCGCCCCGCGCCGCCGCCCACGGAGCGCGCCCCCGACCGTCGACCGGGCGACCCTGAGCCGCCGGTCACGCAGCCCCCGTCGGGCGCCTCGCCGACGCCGCCTTCGGGCAGCGCGCCTCAGGAGCCTTCGAACAACAACCGCCGAGAGCGGTCGATCAACCCCGCGGGCCCGGAGGTCTGACGCGCCGCTCAGCGGTGGCGGCGGTGGTGGCCCGAGTGTGACCCGCCGCTGCGATGGTGACGTCCGCGGTGGCGCCGGTGGCGTCCGTGGCGCCCGGAGCCCTCGTCCTCCTCGACGGCGGCGACGCTGGTCTCGGTCACCGAGGCGGTATGCGCGGCGGGCGCAGGTTCGGCTGCGGGAGCGGGCTCGGCCGCAGGCGCAGGCGCGTCGAAGGCCGCGGGCGGAACGAAGGGAGCGCTCGACGCCGCGACGGTCGTGGAGGGGAGGGCAGGCGCCGGGGTCGGCCGCGCCCCGCCGCTGCTGGGAGACGAGGCCACCGGGCGCAGCGACGGTTCGCCGCAAGGGACGCCGTCGGAGGTGCAGGCGTGCATGCCGCCGCAGTCAGCCAGGATGAACGCAGAAACAACCGCGACGGTCAGGCGGAGGACGATCACCGTGCAACGCTATCGTGGCGGGGGAGGGAGGCGTCAACGCGCGACGCCGAGTCCTCGGCCCAGTGGGGAGATCGAAGGCCCGGTCAGGGATCACCCCCGGCGCAGAGCGCTCGGGTGTCCGCGTCGTCGCGCCCGGCCGAGAGCGAGCACGCCCGCCGCAGCCACGCCGCGTAGCTGAGAGGGATCACCCGCACCGTGGCGTCGTCTCCGGCGCTCGCCACGGTCTGACCGTCGGGCGCGACGGCCAGCGCGCGGACGGCGCCCTCGTGCCCCGGCGCCGTCGCCAGCAGCTCCCCGGAGGGGCCGTGGAAGAGGCGCACGGTGCCGTCCTCGCCGCCGGTGACCACCACGTCGCCCTCCGGCGCGAAGGCCGCGGCGTGGATCGCCCCGGTGTGGCCCATCAGCACCGCGAGCCGACGGGCGCTGTTGGAGTTCCAGACCCGCGCGGTGCCGTCGACGCCCGCGGTCAGGATGAAGCGCCCGCTCTCGTTGCAGGTCGCCACCGTCAGCGCGCCGCGGTGCCCGTCGTCGTGGCTGCCCATCACCGCCAGCGCCCGCCCGCCGCGAGCGTCCCACAGCCTCGCGGTGCCGTCCGCGCTGCCGCTCAGCACCCGCTCTCCGTCGGGAGTGAACGAGGCCTGCGTCACGGCCTCGCGGTGCCCCGTGAAGGAGTGCACCAGCCGGTGCGTCGCGACGTCCCAGACCCGCACCACGCGGTCGCCGGAGCCCGTCACGAGGCGCCGTCCGTCGGGGGAGAAGCCCACCGCCAGCACCTCGCCAGCGCCCTCCGCGAGCGTCGACAGCGCGGTGCCGTCGGCGACCCGCCAGAGCCGCGTGGTGCCCTCGTTGCCGGCGGTCGCGAGCGTGGCGCCGTCGCGAGAGAACGCCACCGCGCGCACCCAGCTCCCGTGGCCGCGGAGCGAGCGATCGAAGACGCCCGGCGCCGTCCAGAGCCTCGCGTCGTGGTCCGCCGAGGCCGTCGCGATGCGCTGCCCGTCGGGGGAGAAGCGCGCCATCAGGATGCGGTCCTCGTGGCCCTCCAGCGTGCCCGCGGCCCGGCCCGTCAGCGGGTCCGAGAGCCGCGCCTCGTTGTCCCAGCCCGCGCTGAGGAGCCGACGACCGTCGGGAGAGAACGCCACGTCGAGAAGGGGCTCGCGGTGCTCCGCGAAGACCGAGAGCGAGCCGTCCGCCCGGTCGCGCCAGACGCGCGCCGCGCCGTCGTCCCCGGCGCTCACCAGCCGACCGCTCCCCGGCAGGAACCTCACCGCCCGCACCGCCCCCGCGTGCCCTCGGAAGGTCGTCACCGCCCGTCCTCCGTCGCCGCGCCAGAGCCGCACGGTGCCGTCCTCGCCCGCCGTGGCGACCTCCGACCCGTCGGCCGACCAGCGCGCGTCGAAGAGCGCGCCCCGGTGGCCGGTGAGCGTCTGGAGCATCGCCCCGGTCCCGGCGTGCCAGATCGCCGCGGTGCCGTCCGCGCTCGCCGTGAGCACCCGCTCGCCCGCCGGGTTGGCGCTCGCCCGCACCACCACCCCGCGGTGCCCCTCGAAGGCGCGGATCGTCGCCCCGGTCGCGGCGTCCCAGAGCCTCGCGCTGCGGTCGCGCGAGCCGGTGATGACCCTCGACCCGTCGCCCACGAAGCGCGCGTCGAGCACTCCGCCCACGTGGCCGGTAAGGGTCTGCAGCAGGGCGCCGTCGGAGGCGCTCCAGATGCGGGCGAGGTTGTCGCCGCCGCCGGTCACCACCTTCGATCCGTCCGCGGAGAAGCTCGCGCACTCGATCCACCCCGCGGGCACCTGGAGCACCACCGGAGCCCCCGCGCCGCTCGACGACCAGAGCCTCGCGCTGTGGTCCCGCCCCGCGGTGAGCACCCTCGTCCCATCGGGTGAGATGGCCACCGCGGCGACGGCGTCCTCGTGGCCGCGCAGCACGGCGATCTCCCTCGCCCCGGAGGCCTCGATGGCCCACGCGCGCGCCGTGTGGTCGGCGCTCCCGGTCACCGCCAGCCGGCCGTCGGCCGAGAGCGCGACCGCGGTCACCGCGGCGGTGTGCCCTCGCAGCTCCGCGACCCGCGCGCCCCCGGTCGACCAGAGCACCGCCGTCCCGTCGGCATACCCGACCAGGGCCCGAGCGCCGTCCGAGGACACCGCCACGTCCGCCGCAGCGCCCGCCGTGGACGCGAGGGTGCGCACCCGATCGGCCGCGACGACCGCGGAGCTGAGCCCCTCGAAGATCGTCGGAGAGCGAGCGAGCGAGGTGCGCGACGGAGCCTTCGCGGCCACGATCGCCGAGCGGAGCGCCTCGGCCTCCCAGCCGGGCTGCTGCGCGAGGCGGGACGCGCGCCCACCGCGCTCGACGGAGGAGAGGTCGGCCGAGAGGCGGCGGGCGCCGCGCTCGACGTCCCAGGCGCGCATCGCGAGGATGACCCCGACGAGGGAGACGCAGCCGGTGAGTCCGAGCAGGAGGACGGTCTTGCCTTGCGGCAGGGTGCTTGCGGGGGGGCGGGCCATTGGATTGCGCGGATCCTTGCGGCCGTTTCGCTCGGGAGACAACACCCATGCGCCGCGCGGCGACCGCGCTGGGGGAGCGCTACTCGTGCCGCAGGGCCGTGATGGGATCGAGCTGCGCCGCGCGGCGCGCGGGGAAGAACCCGAAGACCACCCCGATGCCGCCGGAGGTCGCGAAGGCCACGAGCGCCGCGGTCGGGGAGAAGCGCACGGTCCACTCCATCGCCCGGCCCAGCAGGGCGCCGGCGCCGACGCCGAGCGCGAGCCCCGCGATGCCGCCGACCGTCGAGAGCGTCACGGCCTCCACCAGGAACTGCGCGAGGATGTCCGCCGAGCGGGCGCCGATGGCGAGGCGGATGCCGATCTCCCGGGTGCGCTCGGAGACGCTCACCAGCATGATGTTCATGACCCCGATGCCGCCCACCAGGAGGGCGATGCAGGCGATGGCGAGCAGCAGCGTGGAGAGCGTCGAGCGGGTGCGCTCGAGCGTCGCCATCAGGTCCTGGAGGTTGCGGACCATGAAGTCGTTCTCCTCCCCTTCGGCCACGCGGTGGCGCTGCCGGAGCAGGGCCGTGAGCTGCTCCTGGGCGCGGGCCATGAGGTCCTGCTCGCGCACCGACACCATGATCTGGTCCACCTCTCGACCGGGCGTGTGCCGCAGCCTCGCGCGCACCGCGGAGATGGGCATCACGACCGTGTCGTCGTAGTCCTGCCCGAAGCTCCCCTGTCCCTTCGGCGCGAGGAGCCCCACCACGGTGCACGGCATCCGCCCGATGCGAATGGTCTGCCCGATCGGGTCGCCCTGGTCGAAGAGGGCCCGGCGCACCGTCTCGCCGATCATGCAGGTGCGCGCCGCCATGCGCAGGTCGGCGTCGGTGAAGGGGCTGCCGCGGGAGAGCGACCAGGCGCGCACCCGGAGGTAGTCCGGCGTGGTGCCGGTGATGCGCGTCGCGTAGTTGCGCGCCCCGACGACCACCTGCGCGCTCGCGGTGATCACCGGCGCCACGGCCTGCACCGTGAACAGCTCCCGCTCGATGGCCTCGCCGTCGTCCTCGGAGAGCGTCGGCCGGCTGCCCACCTCGCCCCGCACCCCGCTCGACGTGGTCGCCCCCGGGAACACCCACAGCAGGTTCACCCCGAGCGCCCCCATCTGGTTCTGGATGCTAGCGCTCGCGCCGTCGCCGAGCGCGGTCATCGCCACCACCGCCGCCACCCCGATGAGAATACCCAGCATGGTAAGCGACGCCCGCAGCTTGTTGCGCGTGAGCGATCGCAGCGCGAGGCGCAGGGCCATCCACCACATCCCCATCGGGGCCCTACGCTCCCCCCGCCAGCAGCGGGTTGTCCGACCCCGTGTTGAGCTCCGCGCGCCGGGGCGACGGGTTGGGCGCGTCGCTGCCGATGAGCCCGTCGCGCACCACGATGATCCGGTCGGCGCAGGCCGCCACGTCGGGCTCGTGGGTGACCATCACGATGGTGAGCCCGTGCTCGCGGTGCAGCCGCTGCATCAGCGCCAGCACGTCCTCCGTGGTGCGCGAGTCGAGGTTGCCGGTGGGCTCGTCGGCGAGCAGCACCTTCGGGTCGGTGACCAGCGCCCTCGCGATGGCCACCCGCTGCTGCTGTCCGCCGGAGAGCTGCGCCGGGGTGTTGTCGAGCTTGTCGCCGAGGCCGACCAGGGCCAGCGACTCGGCCGCGCGCCGACGCCGTTCCTTCGACCCGATGCCGCGGTAGGCCAGCGGGAGCTCCACGTTCTCCAGCGCCGTCGTGCGCGCCAGCAGGTTGAAGCCCTGGAACACGAACCCGATCAGCCGGTTGCGCGCGAAGGCCCTCGCGTCGGCGTCGAGCCCGGAGACGTCGTGGCCGGCGAGCAGGTACCGCCCGGCGCTCGGCCGGTCGAGGCACCCGATGAGGTTCATGAGCGTGCTCTTGCCGCTGCCCGAGGGGCCGCCGATGGCCACGAACTCCCCCGACCCGATGTCGAGCGTGATGCCCCGCAGCGCGTGGAAGACCAGCTCCCCGCTGCGGTAGACCTTCTCGACCCGCTCCATCTTGATGACCGCGTCGCTCGCGCCCACGGTCGCTACCTCCGCCTCCCGCCCATGCCGGGCGCGCCGCCCGAGCCCGTCGTCGACGCGCGCTGCTCGATCTCGTCGGTCACCACCTGCATCCCGGCCGCGAGGCCCGGGCCCGAGACCTCGGTGCGCCGGTCGTCGTGCAGCCCGAGGGTCACCGGCAGCGCGACCGGTCGGCTGGCGCGCAGCACGTAGAGCGTACCCCGGTGGGGGTCGGACTCCGCCGCGGGGGCGGGCGCACCGCCATCGGGCGTCGCGGCCGTCGGCCGGAAGCGAAGCGCCGCGTTGGGGACGAAGAGCACCTCCGGGTGCCTCGCGGCGACCACCGTCACCGTGGCGGTCATCCCCGGGCGGAGCTTCATCTCGGGGTTGGCGACGGAGATCACCGCGGGGTAGGTGACCACGCCGCTGGAGGTCTGCGAGCCGTAGCGCAGCTCGACGAGCTCGCCGCGGAAGGTCTCGCCCGGGAAGGCGTCGACGCGCGCCGTGGCCATCAGGTGCTCCCGCATCTGCGCCACGTCGGCCTCGTCGACGTTGGCGACGATGCGCATCCGGGTGAGGTCGGCCGCGATGAGGAAGAGCGTCGGCGCCTGGAAGCTGGCCGCCACGGTCTGCCCCTCGTCGATCGACCGCTGGATCACCACGCCGTCGATGGGCGCCGTGATGCGGGTGAAGGTGAGGTTGGTCTCGGCGCTGCTGAGCGAGGCCCGGGCGCGGGCGATCTCCGCGCGGGCGGCGGCGACGTCGGCGAGGCTGAGGTCTCGCGCGCCCCGGGTGCTGTCCACGTCGGCGATCGCGTTGAGGCCGCGGGACCGCAGGTCGGTGGCGCGGGCGAGGTTGGTCTCGGCGATGCGCACGTTGACCTGCGCCCGCTGGAGCTGCGCCTGCGCCGAGAGCACCGCCGCGCGGGCCTGCGCGACGGCGGCGCGGAAGGGCGTGGCGTCGATCTCCGCCAGGAGCTGACCGCGGGTGACGCGCGCGTTGAAGTCCACCAGCACGCGCGCCATGCGGCCGCTCACCTGGCTGCCGACCTGCACCTGCACGTCGGGCTGGAGCGAGCCGCTGGTCTCGACCGAGGCCACGATCTCCCCGCGGCCCACCGCGGCCGTGAGGTAGCGCGGCCCCGCCGGAGCCCTGCGGCGGCGGGCGTAGACGACCGCGCCCGCGGCGATCATCGCGAGGACGACGACGACGACGATCCATCGGCGGCTCCTCCTGGCGTGCAGCTCGTCGAAGGGGTCCTGACTCACCGGGCTCTGCGAGGCTCCATTGGGGCGCCGGAGGATTCCCCTCCGGGCTACGATGTGCAACCTGTGAATCCTCGCCGCGGATGATGCCTCTAGAGCTTGCCGAGACAGGACGGGTGGAGGCGGTGCTGGAGGCGCGGGGCCTGCGTCGCAGGGTCTCGGACTCGGGCGGCGCCGTCGGGCCCATCGACCTCGCGGCGCGCCCCGGTGAGCTGCTCGGCATCCTCGGACCCAACGGCGCAGGCAAGACCACGCTGCTGCGAGCCCTCGCGGGCCTGATCCCCATCGACGAGGGCGAGGTGCGCCTCCACGGCCGCGCCTTGAGCGCCTGGGAGGGAAGGGAGCGGGCGAGGGCCCTCGGCTATGTGCCGCAGCGGGAGCCCGCGCCCGAGGGCTGGAGCGTACGCGCGTGGGTCGCCCAGTCCCGCGCCCCACACACGAGCTGGACCGGCGCGCTGCGACAGAGCGACGAGCGGGCGGTCGAGGCCGCGCTCTCCGAGTGGGCGCTGCTCCCGCTGGCGGGCCGCGACGTCTCCACGCTCTCCGGCGGCGAGCTCCGGCGGTGCGCGCTGGCGCGATCCTTCGCGCAGGGGACGGGGGTGCTGCTGCTCGACGAGCCGCTCGCGGCGCTCGACCTCGGCCAGCAGGTCGCGTGCTGCCGGCGGCTGCGCTCGTGGGTGCGCGCCGGCGGCGCCGCGGTGGCCGTGCTCCACGACCTGACCGCGGCGTCGCGCTGGTGCGACCGCGTCGCGCTGCTGCGAGACGGGGCGCTGGTGGCCTTCGGCTTACCCGAAGAGGTATTCACCGAGGCCGCGATCGAGGCCGCCTTCGGGGTGCCGGTGAGGGTGAGCGTCGACCCCGCGACCGGCTCCCGGCTGGTGGTCCCCTCCGAGGACGGCGCCTGATCCGTGCGGGTCGCGGCGATCGAGCTCCCCGCGCGCTACGGCGACCCCGACGGTCAGCTCCGCGCGCTCGACCGGGCGCTCTCCGCGCTCCCTCCCGGCGGCCCCACGCTCGCGGTGCTGCCCGAGCTCGCGCTCACGGGCTACGTCTCGCCCCGCGGCGACTTCGACGTGTCGCGCTTCGCCCAGCGGCTCGACGGGCCGCTCCTGCGGGCGGTGGCGGGGCTCGCGGTCGCCCGGGAGGTCGCCCTGCTGGCCTCGTGGGTGGAGCGCGACGGGCCCCGGTGCTTCAACAGCGCGGCGCTCATCGACGAGGCGGGCGCGACGGTGCTGCACTACCGCAAGCGCCACCCGTGGTTCCCGGAGACCTGGGCCACGGCGGGAGACCTGGGCACGCCGGTGGCGACGATCCACGGGCGCCGGGTCGCGGTGGCGGTGTGCTTCGACATTCACTTCGTCTCCGGCGAGGCGGGCGAGGTGCTCGACGACATCGACGCGCTGCTCTTCCCGAGCGCATGGGTCGATGACGAGGACGAAGACGACGACGCCCGCGGCTCGATCCTCCCGGCGCTCGCGCTCGGCCACGGGTGCGCGGTGGTGAACGCCAACTGGGGCCGCGGGGCGCCGCGGGTGCCGGGGCAGGGAGGCTCGCGCATCGTCCTCGGCGACGGCGTGACGGCGCAGCGGGCGACCGGGGGGGAGGGGGCGAGGGTGGTCGCGGCGTCGCTTCCGGCGCGAAGGCGCTTGCCTGGGGGGCGCGGCGAGGTGAAACGTCCCCGGTCGTGAAGCAGCGAGCGCGACTCTGGGATGGCATCACCGACGGCGAGGTCGATCACCTCGCGCAGCGAGACCACGCCGACCCGCACCGCGTGCTGGGCGCGCACCCGGTCGACGGCGGTACGGTGCTCCGGGCGTGGCGTCCGCGCGCGGAGGCGGTGGCCGTCTCGCTCGCCGACGGACGGCTGATGCCGATGGAGCGCATCCACGACGCGGGGCTCTGGGCGGTGTGGACCGAGTCCGTGGTGACCGACCGTCGGTACCGGATCGAGAGCGTCTTCGAGGGCGTCTCGTGGTCGTCGCTCGAGCCGTGGAACTTCCTCCCCACGCTGGGTCCCGTCGACGAGTACCTCTTCGGCGAGGGGCGTCACTGGAACCTCCACCAACGCCTCGGAGCGCACCCCCGCGAGGTCGACGGCGTGCCCGGCGTCTCGTTTGCCGTGTGGGCCCCCAACGCCCGCGCCGTGAGCGTCATCGGCGACTGGAACCTCTGGGACCCCGCCACGCACCCGCTCCGTCGCATCGGCGGCCTCGGGCTCTGGGAGATCTTCGTCCCCGATGTTCCGACCGGGGCTCGCTACAAGTTCGACCTGGTCACCTCGTGGGGAGAGTCCCTCCGCAAGAGCGACCCCTACGCCTCCTTCGCGGAGCTTCGCCCGGGTCAGGCCTCCGTGGTGTTCGCCTCGCGCCACGTCTGGCGCGACGACGCGTGGATCGCCTCGCGCGCGTCCCGCTCGGCGCAGTCCGCGCCGATGTCCATCTACGAAGTCCACGCGGGCTCATGGCGCCGCGGCGAGGACGACCGCTGGCTCACCTGGCGCGAGCTCGCGCCGCTGCTGGCCGACCACGTCGCCTCGCTCGGGTTCACGCACGTCGAGCTGATGCCCGTGGGAGAGCACCCCTTCGACGCCTCCTGGGGCTACCAGGTCACCGGGTATTTCGCCCCCACGGCGCGCTACGGCGACCCCGACGACCTGCGCGCCTTCGTCGATCACCTGCACGGCCGCGGCATCGGGGTGATCGTCGACTGGGTGCCCGCGCACTTCCCCAAGGACACCTTCGCCCTCGGTCGCTTCGACGGCACGGCGCTCTTCGAGCACCTCGACCCGCGGCAGGGCGAGCACCCCGACTGGGGGACCTTCGTCTTCAACTACGGCCGCCGCGAGGTGCGCAACTTCCTCCTGGCGAGCGCGCGCGCCTGGATCGCCGACTTCCACTTCGACGGCCTGCGCGTCGACGCGGTGGCCTCGATGCTCTACCTCGACTACTCGCGCACCCAGGACGGCTGGGTCCCGAACCCCCATGGGGGACGCGAGAACCTCGATGCGGTGTCGCTGCTCCACGAGCTCAACGCGCTGCTCCACGGGGACTTCCCCGGGGTGGCGGTGATCGCCGAGGAGAGCACCGCCTGGCCCGCGGTGACCCGCCCCGTCTACGTCGGCGGCCTCGGCTTCACCCTCAAGTGGAACATGGGCTGGATGCACGACACCCTCCGGTACTTCCAGCACGACCCGGTGCACCGGCGGCACCACCACCACGAGCTCACCTTCGGGCTGCTCTACGCCTTCAGCGAGCACTTCGTGCTGCCGCTCTCCCACGACGAGGTCGTGCATGGGAAGGGCTCGATGCTCGGCAAGATGCCCGGCGACCGTTGGCAGCGCTTCGCCAACCTGCGCGCGCTCTACGGCTGGATGTGGTGCCACCCGGGGCGCAAGCTGCTCTTCATGGGCTCGGAGTTCGGCGCTCCCGCGGAGTGGAGCGAGGAGCGCGGCCTCGACTGGTCGCTGCTCGACGACCCGATGCACCGCGGCGTGTCGGCGCTGCTCTCCGACCTCAACCAGCTCTACCGCTCCACCGGCGCGCTCTGGCGCCTCGACGACTCCGGCGAGGGCTTCCGCTGGATCGAGGCCGACGACCAGGCGCAGAGCGTGTTCTCCTTCGTGCGCTACGGCGCGGCGGGGGAGGTCGCGGCGCTCTGCGTCCTCAACGCGACCCCGGTGGTGCGAGAGAACTACCGCCTCGGGGTCCCTCGGGAGGGCCGCTGGCGCGAGGCGATCAACACCGACTCGGCCATCTACGGGGGGAGCGACGTAGGCAACTCGGGTGCGGTGGAGACCGTCGAAGTCGCGAGCCACGGCCAGCCCTGGTCGGTGACGCTGCGGCTGCCGCCGCTCGGCGTGCTGGTGTTGATCCACGAGCCGCTGTCACAGGTGATGCGCGCTGGACGCTAAGGCCCAAGAGGCGCTAAAGCATGGCGCGCCCCGGGTTTCGGGGGGTTCGGCGCGTGGCCGACGCCGCGATGGAACATGGCCCGAATTCCAGAGGAGGAAATCAGATGAACTCGAAGTGGATCGTGCGTGGCCTGGCCATCGCAAGCGTGCTGGTCTCCTACAACTGCCGTAGCCGCACCCGCGACGACAGCTCCAACACCAACACCACCGCGCCCACCACCGCGCCGACGGCTCAGCCTCCCGCCGTGCAGCCCGGCATGCAGCCCGGCATGCAGCCCGGCATGCAGCCCGGAATGCAGCCGGGGATGCAGCAGCCCGGCATGCAGCAGCCCGGCATGCAGCAGCCCGGCATGCAGCAGCCCGGCATGCAGCAGCCGGGGATGGACCCCTCCGCGCAGCCGGGGATGCAGCCGATCCAGCCGCCGCAGCCGGGCATGCAGCAGGGTGGAGACTTCATCGCCACGCAGATGCAGATGCGTCAGGCGCAGTTCGCGGCCGGGATGAACCCCGTGCTCCCGATCGCTCGCGGCACGCTGGCCACCAGCGGCACGCAGAACTACGCGGTCAACATGCTGCCCGGGCACTGCTACAAGATCATCGGCGTCGGCGCCCCGAGCGTGACCGACCTCGACCTCAAGCTCTACGCCCCGGCCAACCCCGACGGCACCCCGAGCGCCGTGGTCGACCAGGACATCGCCACGGACAACTTCCCGGTCATCGGGCTCCAGCGTCAGCTCTGTCCCACCGCGGCGGGCCAGTACCGCCTCGAGGTCACGATGTACGCGGGCACCGGCGAGTTCGGCGTCCAGGTCTTCGGCAACTGACCGACCCGCCGCTTCACTCCCTCCGCTCCAGCATCGCCCAGGCGCCCCGCCTCAGCAGCGGCTGAAACCCGCGGGCCCGCAGGGCCTCCTCGAACTCCCAGCTGCTCGTCACCGCACCGCGCGCGTCAGCGCACCGCTCCGCACGCCGAGCGGCGACATCCGGCGCCCCGCCGAATACCCGATCAGGTAGGACGAGGCGCGATCCGGCGCTCCGCCACTCGACCCAGAGCGCGTCCTGCCGCTGCAGCTCCAGGCACCACCGTCGCCCCGACCACCGGCGCGCCGCCTCCGCGCCCACGGCCGAGGCGTCGCGGGCGCCCATCTCCCGCGTATCGTCAGGCCGCGGAGCGCTCCAGGCCGCGCCCCCCAGCGCGACCACGACGACCACCCGACCGAAGCCCCGCTGGAGCAGCTCGTCGAGCGTCGCCGCGAGAGACGGAGCGAGCAGCCACGCCACCGGGAGGAGGGTGCGGGCGCCGTGGTGCGTGGCTCCGCCTCCGCGCGCGGCCTCGAAGGTGAGCCCCGCGAGCACCGAGAGGGACATCGCCGCGCCGAGGTCGACCACCGCCCTCCGTCGACGAGAGCCGGCGAGGGAGGCGAGGCCCGCCACGATCCAGGGGAGCTCCGTGAGCAGCGCCCTCGGGGCCTCGGTCCAGCGCGACCACCAGGGAGCGAGCTGCGTCGACACCTCGTGGCGATGGGCGGCCACCCGGTGAAGGAAGTCGAGCGCGTCGCCCCGGTGCAGGCGGTTGAGGATCAGCCAGGCGATGGGGACGAGCGCCGCGAGGCCGAGGGCCGCGGGCGCCTCCCACCGGGGTCGATCGCGGTCCCGCGCGGCGAAGGCGAAGCCGGCGATGGCGAACCACGCCTCGTAGCGGAAGCCCGCGGCGAGCGTGAGCGCGAGGCCGGCCTGCCACCATGCTCCGCGAGAGCGGGAGCACCAGCGCTCGAGGGCGACGCAGAGGAGCGCGACCGCGGGCATCTCGGGGACGGCGCCCGCCGCGGCGGAGAAGAGGCTCCAGCGCCAGAGGGCCGTGCACGAGAGGGCGATCGCCGCGGCCGAGGGGCGGACTCCCTCCCGTCGCAGCGCGCGGGAGAGGGCTCCTACCGCCACGAGGGCGGAGCCCGACGACACGGCGAAGGGAACGGTCCTGGGGTCACCTGCGAGCGCCATCAGGGCGCCGAGGAGGAGGCTGTGAAGCGGGAGCCAGCTCGATCGGGTGGGGTCGAGGGAGGGGGCGTGCGCGACGTCCCAGGCGATCAGGGCGCGCGCAGGATCATCGTTGGAGATGCCGAGAAAGCCGCTGGACCAGAGCAGGGCGCAGCCGACGACGAGGACCGTCGGAGCGAGCGCGCGCAGCAGGCGCGGCCCCGGGGGAATCAGGGGGCCTGGGCGGGAGCGGCGGGAGCGGCGGGAGCGGCGGGAGCGGCGGCGGGAGCGGCAGGCGCCTCGGGAGCGGGCGCTGCAGGAGCGGCCGGGGCGGCGGCGGGGGCCGGAGCGCGGGGAGCCGCGGCGTCACCGGCAGCGGCGGGCGCGGCGGGGCGAGCGGGGGCCGCTGCGGGAGGGGTCGCGCGGCGGGCGCGGGCCAGCGAGTCGCGGCCCGAGGTGCTCATGTACGCCAGCGAGGCCGAGGTCAGCATGAACAACATCGCGCAGACGCTGGTCGCCTTGGCGAGGAAGCCGCTGGCCCCTCGGCCGCCGAACACCGTCTGCGTGGCCGCGCCGGAGAGCACGCCCATGCCGCCGGAACGACCCGACTGCAGGAGCACCACGCCGACGAGAAACAGGCAGACGAACACGTGAATGATGGTGAGCAGCGTTTGCATGGACGAAGAACTCTCGATGGTGCCGGAGGTTATCCCGCGGCCTGGATGATTCGGGCAAAGCCCGCCGAGTCGAGCGAGGCGCCGCCGACCAGGAGGCCATCGACGTCGGGCTGCGCCAGGAGCTCGGCGGCGTTGTCAGGCTTCACGCTGCCCCCATACAGGATTCGCACGCCGTCCGCGACCTCGCCGAGTTCGTTACGGATGCGATCGCGCAGGTAGGCGTGCGCCGACTGGGCATCCGAGGCCCGGGCGGTGCGCCCGGTTCCGATGGCCCAGACCGGCTCGTAGGCCAGCACGATGTCGCCCACGAAGGCCCGCGCGTCGTCTCCCGAGAGGCCCCCGAGCGCCCCATCGAGCTGCCGCCGGAGCACCTCGAAGGTGACGCCCGACTCGCGCTCGGCGAGCGTCTCCCCGACGCACACGATGGGCTTCAGGCCGTGCCGCCGGAGCGCCATGGTCTTGCGGTGCACCATCGCGTCGGTCTCCTGGAAGAGCTGCCGCCGCTCCGAGTGGCCCACGAGGCACCACGCGCAGCCGACGTCCTTCAACATCGGCGGGGCGATCTCGCCGGTGTAGGCCCCCTGGTCTTCCCAGTGGCAGTGCTGCCCCGCGAGGCCGATGGCCGACCCGAGGAGGGCCTTGGAGACCGCGTGCAGCGCCGTGAACACCGGCGCGACGACCACGTCGGTGCGAGGCCCGATGCGGGCGGAGTCCGCCAGCGAGCGGGCCAGCTCGACGGAGCCGTCGACGGTGCGGTGCATCTTCCAGTTGCCCGCGATGAGCGGGCGCCGCGTGGGGGAGGTCACGTACGCAACGCCTCCACGCCAGGGAGCGTGCGGCCTTCGAGGAGCTCCAGGCTGGCGCCGCCGCCGGTGGAGACGTGGGTGAAGCGCTCGGCGAGGCCCGCCTGGTGCACCGCGGCGACCGAGTCTCCGCCGCCCACCACCGAGAAGGCCGAGGCCTCCGCGATGGCCTTGGCGACCCCGATGCTCCCCTGCGAGAACGGGGTCTTCTCGAAGAGGCCCATCGGACCGTTCCAGAACACGCTGCGGGCGCGGAGCAGGTGCTTGCGGAAGTTCGCCACCGTCTCCGGACCGATGTCGAGCGCCATGTCCTCCGGGCCGACCGCGTCCGCCGCGACCACGCGCCCCTCGGCCGCGCCCACGTGCGACGCGACCACCAGGTCGGTGGGCAGCACCACCGTCACGCGCTTCTCCTGCGCCCTCGCCAGCAGGTCGCGGGCGAGCGGCAGCTTGTCGACCTCGAGGAGGCTGCGCCCCATCGCGCGGCCCTGCGCCGCCAGGAAGGTGTTGGCCATCGCCCCGCCGATGAGCAGCGCGTCGATCTTGGTGCAGAGCGCCTCGATCACCGCGATCTTGTCGCTCACCTTCGCGCCGCCCAGCACCGCGAGGTAGGGGCGCTCGGGGCCCGCCGCCAGCGCGCCGAGCACCTTCAGCTCCTTCATCAGCAGGAAGCCCGCGCCCCGCGTCCCCACCAGCTTCGGGAGCGCATCGACGCTCGCGTGCGCCCGGTGCACCGCCCCGAAGGCGTCGTTGACGTAGATGTCGCAGAGCCTCGCGAGGTCGCGCGCGAAGGCCTCGTCGTTGGCCTCCTCCTCGGGGTGGAAGCGCAGGTTCTCCAGCAGCGCCACGCGCCCGTCGCGGAGGTCGTGCACCACCTTGCGGGCGCCGTCGCCGACGCAGTCGTCAGTGAGCACGATCTCGCTCCCGAGCAGATCGGCGAGGCGCTCTCCCGCGGCGGCGAGCGAGAGCTTCGGGTCGCGGCCCTTCTTCGGCCGGCCGAGGTGCGAGGCGAGCACCACGCGGGCGCCGGCCTGCACCAGGTGCCGGATCGTCGGGAGCGCCTCGCGGATGCGGGTGTCGTCGGCGACCTCGCCGTCGTCGGTGAGGGGGACGTTGAAGTCCACCCGCACGAAGACGCGTCGCGAGGCCACGTCGAGGGCGTCGACGGGGACGATGCGGTCGAGCAGCGAGGCCATCAGCCTTCCACCGAGCCGAGGTACTTCATCACGTCGAGCATGCGCACGGAGAAGCCCCACTCGTTGTCGTACCAGGAGCTCACGGAGACGAAGTCGCCGTCGATGACCTGCGTGAGCGCGAGGTCGACGGTGGAGCTCGCCGGGTTGCCGATGTAGTCGCAGGAGACGAGGGGCTCGTCGCTCACCGCGAGCACGCCCTTGAGGGGACCGTTGGCCGCGGCGCGGAGGGCGTTGTTGACCTCCTCCTTGGTGGTGCGGCGACCGACGTTCGCGGAGAGGATCACCATCGAGACGTCCATCGTGGGCACGCGGATCGCGAAGCCGTCGAGGCGGCCCTTGAGGTCGGGGAGCACGAGGCCCACGGCCCGGGCGGCGCCGGTCGAGGTGGGGATCATGCTGTTGGCCGCGGCGCGGGCGCGGCGCAGGTCCTTGTGGGGCGCGTCGAGGATGACCTGGTCGTTGGTGTAGCTGTGCACCGTGGTCATCTGGCCCTTCACGATGCCGAAGCTCTCGTGGAGCACCTTGGCCATCGGGGCGAGGCAGTTGGTGGTGCAGGAGGCGTTGGAGAGGATGCGGTGCTTCGACGGGTCGTACGAGGTGTGGTTGACGCCGTAGACCAGCGTGAGGATGTCCTTGTCCTCCTCGCCCTTGGTGGGCGCGGAGAGGAGCACCCGCTTGGCGCCGGCCTCGAGGTGCTTGCCGCAGCCGGCCGCGTCGGTGAAGCGCCCTGTGCACTCCAGCACCACATCGACCCCGAGGGCCTTCCACGGGAGCTTCGAGGGATCCTTCTCGGCGAACACGGCGATCTCGTCGCCGGCGACGTTGAGGCCCTTCTCGGTGACCTTCACGTCGGCGTCGAAGCGGCCGTGAACCGAGTCGTGGCGCAGGAGGTGGGCGAGGGTCTTGGCGTCCGTGAGGTCGTTGATGGCAACGACGTCAAGGTCGTGGGTCCCTTGCTCCTTCAGCGCCCGAAGTACACACCGACCGATGCGGCCGAACCCGTTGATCGCGATCTTGCGAGCCATTGCGTCCTCCATGGGCGGGCCTCCAATTCAGGCCCGCGCGGCGGCGGGACCGTAGTCAGAAGGTGCCCCGATGGCAAGGCCGCGAAAGGCTCAGACGTTGGGCGTGGAGGAGGACGACTCGGCGCGGAGATCGCGGCTCACGAGGTCGATCACCTCGCTCGCGAGGCCCACCATCTGCGCCTTCGAATACCCCGACCGCTTCATCTCCCGAATGATGCTCCGGGCCAGGATCTGCAGCGACTGCTCGGACCCCTCGCTCACCCCGCCGACCATCCACTCGTCACTGAACGCCATGATCTTCGTGCTCCGTTCGGTGAACACTTCAGCAGTCACCGTGCCACCCCCTCTCCCTTCTCCCGCTTTCACGAGCATTGCAGCGTTTTCGACAGGACGAACGGGCTCGGTGCGAAGCCGGTGATACGACCCGGGGGGTGACGGCGCGTAGGCTCGTACGCGGGATCTGCAAGCACTTCGTGAAGCGCGGCGGGCGTCGAGAGAGAGCCAGGCTTTTAGTTCTTGACGACCCCCGAGCATCGGCGGTAGACACCGCCTCCCTTCGACGCGAGCGTGGCGGAATTGGCAGACGCACTGGATTCAGGTTCCAGCGGGTAACACCGTGAAGGTTCAAGTCCTTTCGCTCGCACCGGGTGTCAGCCCACCGATCAACCGATCGGTGGGCTGATCTAATTCTGGGCTTCGGGTTTCAGCGCAGCAGGGGCCGTCGTAGCTTCCTCGCGCCATCGACCATCGGAGAGAGCTGACCGCCCAATGCCGCACTGGATCTACGTGCTCGACGTCGCCTGCGAGGGCCTGGTCGCCCAGGTGAGCCTCAACGGCATCGACGTGTTCAACGAGTGGGAGGGGAGGGCGCGGCAGTTTCAGGCGAAGCTCAACCCCTACATCGTCGAGGGCTCCAACCGGCTCGAGCTCTCGGTCGCGCCGATGACCGACGACGAGGGCAGGGCGCTGGAGGTCCCCCGCGCGATCACCGTGAAGCTCATCGCGGGAGAGCACGGGAGCGAGCCCGGCCCGCAGGGGGTGGTCGCCACCTTCCGTTGGGACGAGCCGACGATGCCGGTACCACCGGGCGAGCTCACCAGCGTGTGGGGTCGACAGTTCACGGTGATCCCCGAGCGGGCCTTCGGTCGCTGGGTGTGGCAGGACGCGCCAGACAGCCCCCCCGTTGAGGCTGACGCGCGCGCGCTTGTGGCGCTCGCCGGGGAGGTCCACGCCGCGCTGGTCGCGAAGGACATCGACGCCATGCTCGCTCTCACGGCGCTCAAGTCCCAGGAGCTCGCTCGCGCCCTCGACGTCCCGGTGTCGGAGATCGATGAAGGGCAGCGCGATCTCTACGATGGACTCTTCTCCGACCCTACCTGGCGCGTGGCGCCCTTCGATCCCTCCCAGCTCGCGGCCGTCCCTTGCGCGGAGGGGAGGATGGTGCGCGTCACCGACGCCTCCGGCGCGCCGCCCCTGGTGGCCGCGACCGATGAGCGGCCCTTTGCGTTCGGCTTCCTGGCTGCAAGATATTCGGGCCGCTGGACGATCGTCCGGTGAGCTGAGGACCGTCCCCGTGGAAGCAAACGACCAGCGACGCACCAAGATGGCCGATCGGGAGAGATGGCTCCTCGGCAACATCAACGAGCTCCGGACGAGCATGACCCGCACTCCCTACCTGGGCCTCGGGCTGCTCGCCGTGCCCCTCATCGGCTGGCGCTGGGGCTTCGCGGCGGCGGCGCTCGCGGCCTTCTCGGTCATCACCCTGGTGTGCGTGGCCCTCTACGTGGCCTGGTCGCACCTGCAGGAGTACGAGGGCGAGCTCACCGCCCTGCGCCGCAAGATGAAGAGCCTCGACGAGACGAGCGCGACCTGAGCCGAAGGAGACCCACCCCCCAATGACGACGCTGCATGATTTCAAGCTCTCCGGAATCGATGGCACCGAGCGCGACCTGGCCGACCTGCGCGGCAAGACAGTGCTGGTGGTCAACGTCGCGAGCCGCTGCGGATTCACCCCGCAGTACAAGGGTCTCCAACAGTTGCACCAGGAGCTCGCGCCCCGGGGCTTCACGGTGCTGGGCGTGCCGGCCAACGAGTTCGGCGCGCAGGAGCCCGGCACCAACGACGAGATCAGGTCCTTCTGCGAGACGAACTACCACGTGACCTTCCCGATGACGGCGAAGACCGTGGTGAAGGGCGACGGGCAGAGCCCGCTCTATCGATGGCTGACCTCGGCGGCGACCCCGGCGGGCGACGTCAAGTGGAACTTCGAGAAGTTCCTGATCAACGGCCGCGGCGAGGTCGTCGGCCGCTTCGGCTCCGGGGTCTCGCCGGAGTCGCAGGAGCTTCGCAGCGCCATCCAGTCTGCGCTCGGCTGACGTCCACCACGAGGTCTACCGCCATGACCACCGAAGTATCGATCGACGCGAAGACCAGCAGCCCCGCCGAGCCTGGCGACGCCGAGCTCCGCTCGCTCTTCGACCCGATGCACCGCGCCTCGCGACACGGCGTCGCGCGCACCTACGAGGAGCGCATCGGCGACCTCGACCGGCTCGCGAGCGCGATGCTCCGCCGGCAGGACGACATCGCCCGGGCCATCTCCGAGGACTTCGGACATCGCTCCAGGCACGAGACGCTCGTCGCGGAGGTCTTCGTCACGCTCCAGTCCATCCAGCACACCCGAGAGCACCTCGCGGAGTGGATGAGCACCACGGCCCGCCCGGTGCGCTGGCTCTTCCAGCCGGGCCGCGCCGAGATCGTCCCCCAGCCCCTCGGCGTGGTCGGCATCATCGGCCCCTGGAACTACCCCTTCCAGCTCCTCGGCGCGCCGCTCATCTACGCGCTCGCGGCGGGCAACCGGGTGATGCTCAAGCCCTCGGAGTTCGTCCCTCGCATCAGCGCCCTCATCGCCGACCTCGTCCACGAGTGCTTCGCGCCCGACCAGGTGTGCCTCGTCCAGGGCGGCCCGAAGGTCGCCGAGGCCTTCTGCCGGCTGCCCCTCGACCTGCTCTTCTTCACGGGCTCGACCCGCGTGGGCAAGCACGTGATGCGCGCCGCCGCGGAGAACCTCACGCCCGTGGTGCTCGAGCTCGGAGGCAAGTCCCCGGCGCTCGTCACCCCCCGCGCCTCCCTGTCCCGCACCGCGACCTCGGTCGTCTCCGGCAAGCTCTTCAACGCCGGCCAGACCTGCATCGCCCCCGACTACGCCCTCGTCCCGCGCGCCGACCGCGACGCCTTCGTGGCGGAGTGCCGGTCCGCCGCGGCGAAGCTCTACCCCATCGTGCGCGACAACGACGACTACACCTCCATCGTCAACGCGCACCACCGCGGCCGGCTGCAGGGCCTCCTCGACGACGCCCGGGCGAAGGGCGCGACGGTCGTGTCCCTCGCGCCGGCGAGCGAGTCCTTCGAGGGATCGAAGAAGCTCGGCCCCGTCCTGCTCCTCGACGTCCACGACGACATGGCCGTCATGCAGGAGGAGATCTTCGGGCCGATCCTCCCGGTGATCCCCTACGACACGCTCGACGAGGCCATCGCGTACGTCAACGACCGCCCGCGGCCGCTCGCGCTCTACGCCTTCGGCGACGACCAGGTCGCCCTCCAGTCGGTGATCGACCGCACCGTCTCCGGCGGCGTCTCGGTCAACGAGACCATGCTGCACTTCGCGCAGGAAGACCTGCCCTTCGGCGGCGTCGGCCCCAGCGGCATGGGCCACTACCACGGCCGCGAGGGCTTCGAGGCCATGTCCAAGATGAAGCCCGTCTTCCACCAGGCGCGGGTCAACGGCTCCTTCCTCCTCCGGCCTCCCTACGGCCCGGTGCTCGACACCGCCCTGCGCGCACTCATCCCCAGGCGCTGAATCGACACTGCTCCGGGGCGCGTGATAGCCCTGCGAGCCATGAGACAGATCTGGATCACCCGCCACGGCACCCCGGATGTCCTCGTGGTGCGCGAGGCGCCCGACCCTTCTCCCGCCGCGGGCGAGGTGCGGGTGCGGGTGCGCGCGAGCGGCGTGAACTTCGCCGACGTCATGGCCCGCATCGGGATGTACCCCGACGCTCCTCCGCCGCCCGTGGTGGTCGGGTACGAGGTCTCGGGGGTGATCGACGCTGTGGGCGATGGGGTCGACGCCTCGCGGGTCGGCCAGCGGGTGCTCGCCGTGGTGCGCTTCGGCGGATACAGCGACACGGTCTGCGTCGACAGCGGGATGGCCATCGAGCTGCCCGAGTCGATGTCCTTCGAGGAGGGCGCCGCGCTGCCGGTGGTCTACTTCACCGCGCACCACATGCTGGTCTACCTCGGCAACGTGAAGCGCGGCGACACGGTGCTCATCCACGCGGCCGCCGGGGGCGTCGGGCTCGCGGCGCTACAGCTCTGCAAGCACGCGGGCGCGGTCACCATCGGCACCGCCTCGGCCTCGAAGCACGCGTACCTGAAGTCCGCCGGGCTCGACCACGCCATCGACTATCACACGCAGGAGTTCTCCTCCGAGGTTCGCCGCATCACCGGCGGCCGCGGGGTCGACATCGCGCTCGACGCGCAGGGCGGCGCCTCGCTGAAGAAGAGCTTCCGCGTGCTCGCGCCCACGGGTCGGCTCTTCGCGTTCGGCGCGGCCTCGCTCTCGCCCGATGGCAGGCGGGACGTGTTCTCGCTGCTGAAGGGCGTGCTCCAGATGCCCCTCATCGACCTCTTCCCCTTCAACCTCATGAACGACAACCGCGGCATCTTCGGCGTCAACATGGGTCACCTCTGGGGCGAGTCGAAGATGCTGCTCGGGCAGCTCCACCAGCTCCTCGCGCTCTATCGGGAGGGCGCGATCAAGCCGGTGATCGACTCGACCTACGCCTTCGACGACGCCCCCGCGGCGCACCAGCGCATCCACGACCGAAAGAACGTCGGCAAGGTGCTGCTCGTCCCCTGAGCGGGGCCGCACCTACGGGTCTCGCGACCCCAGCAGAAACGCCAGCGCGCCGGGCAGCCGCTGCGCCCAGTACACCTCGTTGTGGACGGCCCCGCGCTGCACCACGTACCGGAGGTCGATCTCGTCGCGGTAGCCCGCCGCCCTGATCGCCTCGGCCAGCATCGCCGTGTTCGCGACGTCGTCGCCGCTCTCCCCGCCGTCACCGCTGTCGACGTAGATGCGCCGCGGCCTCGCCTCGAGTCCGCGCAGCATGGCGACCTCGCGGAGCAGCATCCGGTCGTCCCACCAGGTGGAGGGAGACATCGCGCCGATGTTTCCGAAGACCTGCGCGTGGTGCACGCCCGCCCAGGCGGAGATCAGCCCGCCGAGGGATGACCCGAGGAGCACCGTGTCCGCCGCGCCGGGGCGGGTGCGGTAGCTGCGGTCGATGAGCGGCTTCACCTCCTCGATGAGCATCCGGAGGTAGAGGGCGCCGCGGCCTCCGGCCATCCGTCCGGCGTCCCGGCTGGGGGTGTACTCGTCGATGCGGTCGGGGGTGTTCTCGATGCCGACGAGGATGGCCTCTCGGATGGATCCGATCTCGGCGCCGTGGTTCAGCGCGTCCTGCGCGTACCAGGGGTTTCCCCCGAAGGCCGTCGCCGGGTTGAAGAGGTTCTGACCGTCGTGCATGTAGACGACGGGGAAGCGGGCGGTGGGGTTCTCGTCGTAGGACGGCGGGAAATAGAGCCAGAGCCCGCGGTCGTTGTTGAGCACCGTGGAGTGAAACGCGGACATCGCGCGGGACCAGCGCCCCGAGCGAGTGACGAACCTGGGATAGATGTCCAATGTGGCACCGGGAGACGCGCGGTAGTTGCTCCCGATGGACCACTCGCGGTCATCGAGGAGGGGCTTCCATTCGAACGAGCGAGCGACCTCATCGGAGGACCACTCCCAGACGTCGGCGGTCACCCGGGTGAGGGAGACCCCGCGTTCCCAGGAGAGCCCCGCGAGGTCGCCGCGAAGGCTGAGCGAGCGGGCGCCGACCGGGTAGTGGACCCGCAGCGTCGTACGCCTCGTCGCCACATCGACGGAGCCCGCGTCGGGCGCCGCAGGTGAACCCGTGGTCCCCCCACATCCGACCAGCAGGCACAGCGCGATGACGAAGCTTCGCATCGGCGACAGGGTTGCACCGGGGGCGGAGCGCGCGTCAAACCCTCACCGTCCACCCTGCATCGCTTGCGCGGCGCACCGCGACCACGCAAGCCATGCATGGACACGCGTGAGCGCATCCCTGCCACGGTGTGGCTGAACGGCGCAGGCGTCGCACCACCCCGGGTGAGCTTGCGGGCCCGGCAATTCTGGCAGCGGCTGCGACCCCTCAGGGCCGACGGTGACGCACAGCCGGGCGCGCATCCCGTGGCCCGTGCCTTGCTGGCGGAACAATCCAGAGCTCCAGAAGGTTTCCTCGACACCCCTGAACCACCGAGGCCCCACCCCATGACCGACACTGAACGCTTCTTTCGCGCTGCCGGGTATCTGTTCACCTGGGCCCCGGCCGAGGGCGGCCGGAAGGCGACGCTCGAGATGTGGCGGGAGTCCGCAGACGGTCATGAGCGCTACTGGGTGACCCGGGCGACCTGCAAGCCCCACCGCGAGGGCGCCTACGCCGGCGCCATGGCGCTGGTGGCCTGGGTGCAGTCGCTGGATGTCCCGGTCCGACGCGATCCGAAGTCGCAGGCGGTGATGGAGCAGCTGGCCTTCACCTACGACCGCCTCCGCAACCTGCCGAAGCGCCCCGACGCCGCGATGACCGCCGCGCTCAAGGCCCTCGTCAGCGGCCGCGCCGCCGCCGCCTGAACGCCTCGCGGCGAACGCATCCGCCGCGGTACAACCTCCCGCATCCGTCGATCGGGAGGCCTTCATGCGCGTCGCGTCCCTCTTCCTCACCTCGCTGCTGCTCTCCTCGTCCGCGCTCGCCATCAACCAGCCCAACGGCGCGCAGATCCCGGTCGGCAACCAGCTCCAGGAACTCTTCAACGCCCGCGGCGAGACCGCCATCCGGGTGCGCGAGGACGCCGCCATCGTGCCCGAGCGCTTCGTGCCCGGATGCAACCTCACCTTCACGCTGATCACCCGCGGCAACGCGGCCTTCCGCAACGTCTTCGGCTGGTACAACGTTCGGCCGGGCGTCACCCCCTCGCGGAGCAATCCCCCGCCCGGGTCGGACCTCCACATCCTCATCCCGTGCACGGCGATGCCGGGCGAGAGGTTCTCCCTCAACCTCCGGGGCAACCCCCAGTACCTGGGCGGCGAGATCGGCTTCTTCCTGCGCACCCCCGAGGACATGACCTCGGGGCGATGCTCGGGCGACTGCTGCGCCTCGCTCGCCCGGGGCGGGTGGTCGTTCTTCTCCGAGCGCGGATACAACCCCGACAACTCGGGCGCGGACCCTTCGTACATCCACCTGCTGACCTACGACTCGAGGGTCAGGCCCCGCTCGTTCTACTTCGCCTGGGAGGACCTCTACTCCGGGGGCGACAACAACTTCACCGACTTCATCGCGCAGGTCGACGAGATCGTGTGCACCGGCGGCGGCGCGAGTTGCATGACCTCCATGCAGGGCGCCTGCGGCGCGGGCACCTTTCAGTGCCGCGCCGGAGCGCTCGTCTGCGTCGGCGCGGTGACCGCCTCGGCGGAGCGCTGCGACGGCGTCGACAACGACTGCAACGGCATGGTCGACGAGGGTGACGCCCTCTGCGGCGCGATGCAGGTGTGCGACCGCGGGCGCTGCGTCGACCGCTGCCTCAGCGAGCTCGGTTGCTTCCCCGGGCTGCGCTGCACCGACCGGGGGACCTGCGTCGAAGCGGCGTGCGAGACGGTCACCTGCGGCGCCAGCCAGCGCTGCGAGGGCGGCCGCTGCGTCGGGGCCTGCGAGGGCATCACGTGCCCGGCGGGATCGCTCTGCCGGGGTGGCCGCTGCGTCGACGCCTGCGCGGGCGTGAGCTGCGACAGCGACCAGGCCTGCGTCGACGGCGTGTGCGTCCCTCGCTGCGAGTGCCGCCGATGCGCCGACGGACAGGCCTGCGGGCCGGACGGGCGCTGCCGCGCGACGGCCTGCGCCACGGTGTCCTGCGGGGTGGGCACCACCTGCGTCGAGGGGCGCTGCGTGGACGCCTGCGAGGGAGCGCGCTGCCCGACCGGGGAGCGCTGCGAGATGGGGCGCTGCATGACCGTCATGGTGCCCGATGGGGGCGTCCCGAGGGACGCCACGCCGCTCGCGGACGTCGGGTTCTTCGACCTCGGGGCGAGGGATGTCCCGCCCGAGGAGCCGGACGCCGGGGCGAAGATCGACGCCGCGACCGACGACGGGCTGGTGGCGGTCTACGAGCAGAAGGACGGGTGCGGCTGTCGGGTGGGTGGGAAGGCTGCGAGCGGGCGCGGCCCCGCGCTGCTGGCGGGGCTCCTCGCGGCGCTCGCGTGGCGCCGTCAGCGCTTCGGAGCGAAGCGCTCCCGCAGGCGCTTTCCGTAGCCTTCCTTGTTCTCCTGCTTGGCGCGGCCGATCGCGAGGGCGTCCTCCGGGACGTCCCGGGTCACCACCGACCCTGAGCCCACGTAGGAGTTCTTGCCGATGGTCACCGGGGCCACGAGCGAGCTGTTGGAGCCGATGAACGCTCCCTCCTCGATGGTGGTCACGTGCTTACGGAAGCCGTCGTAGTTGCAGAAGATCGTCCCCGCGCCGATGTTGGCCTTCGGCCCCACCACGCCGTCGCCGAGGTAGGCGAGGTGGTTGGCCTTGGCGCCCTTGCCGAGCCGGGTCTTCTTCAGCTCGACGAAGTTGCCCACGTGCGCCCCGGCCTCGACCACGCTCTCCGGTCGCAGGTGGGCGAAGGGGCCGAGCTGCGCCCCCTCGTGCACCTCGCAGCGCGTCACCAGCGTGTACGGCTTGAGCAGCACGTCGCGACCGATGGAGGCGTCCTCCAGCACGCAGCCCGCGTCGACGGTGGTCCCGCTGCCGAGCGAGGTCGCGCCGCGCAGCACCACGTTGGGGCCGATGGTGACGCCCGCCTCGATGGTGACGTCGCGGTCGATGCACACGCCCGGAGCCACGGTGCTCCCCGCGCGGCGATGGCCGTCCGCGATGCGCTGCCAGAGGTACGCCTCGGTCGCCGCGAGCTCGGCCCGGTCGTTCACCCCGCGCAGCGAGATGGGCTCCCAGGCGAGCTCTCCGACGCCGCCAGCGCTCGCCGCGATCTCCACCAGGTCGGTGAGGTAGAACTCCCCCTGCGCGTTGGTCGAGCCGATCTTCCCGAGCGACCCGGCGAGGAACTCCCTGCCCGCCACGTAGAGGCCGGGGTTCACGCAGCGCACGGCGCGCTCGTCGGGGGAGCAGTCCTTGTGCTCGCGAATGGCGCGAATGGCCCCGGCCTCGTCGCGCAGCACGCGCCCGTAGCCCGTCGGGTCGGAGACCTCGGTGGTGATCATCGCCAGCGGGGCGCCCGAGCGGGCGCGCGCCTCGATGAGCTGCCGCAGCGCCTCGGCGGGCACGCACGGCACGTCGCCGTAGGTGATCAGCACCTCCGTCGCCGTCGCCGGGACCTCCGTCATCCCCGCCCGCACCGCGTCGGCGGTGCCCCGCTGCTCGGTCTGCACGGCGAAGCGCACCCGCTCCCCGAAGCGGGCCGTCACGGCCTCGGCGACCGCCTCGCGCCCATGCCCCACCACGAGCACCACGTCGTCCGAGCCCGCCGCGAGCGCCGCCTCGATCGACCAGTGGACCATCGCCACGCCCGCGACCCGGTGCAGCACCTTGGGCAGCGCGCTCTTCATTCGGGTTCCCTGGCCCGCGGCCAGGATGATCGTGCAGCGACCGTTCATGTGGACTCCTCGTAACGTGGAAGGTCTTTGGGGACGGCGGTTCTATCATGCGGCCGCGCGCCGGAATCGTCCTTGGGCTAGGCTGCGCCCGCCATGAACGTCGGCTTCTTCGGCGGGAGCTTCAACCCGCCCCACGTGTCCCACGTCCTCGCGGTGTCCTACGTGCTCGCCACGCAGCCCTTTGACCGCGTGCTCGTGGTGCCCTGCTTCGACCACCCGCTGGGCAAGGAGCTCGCGCCCTTCACGCACCGCAAGGCCATGTGCGAGCGGGCATTCGAGCACCTGCGCCACGTCGAGGTCTCCGCCATCGAGCAGGAGATGGGCGAGACCTCGCGCACGCTCTACACCCTCCGAGCGCTCACCGCCGCGCACCCCGACTGGTCGCTCCGGCTGATCATCGGCGCCGACATCCTCAACGAGACCGAGCGCTGGTTCGGCTGGCCGGAGATCGTCCGCATGGCCCCCCCGCTGGTGCTCGGGCGGCTCGGCCACGCCCGCACCGACGCCCCGCCCTCGGTGATCCCGCAGGTGTCCTCGACGGAGGTCCGAGGCCGCCTCGCGAGGGGCCTCTCCGTCGACGACGTGGTCCCTCGGCGGGTCATCGAGTACACGCGCGAGCATCACCTCTACGGGGCCCCGTGACGACGCCGTGGATGGTCGTGGGCCTCGGGCGCATGGGCCGGGCCTTCCTGGCGCTCGCCCGCGCCCACGCCGTCCCGGCCGCTGGATATCCGGCCCGGGGCGCCGCGCCCGAGCGCCTGCGCGACGGGTCCATGGTGTGGATCGTCGCCGTAAGCGACCAGGCGATTACCAGGGTATGTAAAACGTTGCTCCCGGCGCTGCGCCCGGGCGACGTGGTGCTGCACCTCGCGGGCGCCCGGGGCCTCGCGGAGCTCGAGTCTGCTCGCGGCGCGGGCGCGGCGGTCGGCGCGCTGCACCCGCTGGCGGCCATCGCGACGCTCGATCCGCCGGGCTCGCTCGCCGGCGCGGCCTTCATGGTCGAGGGCGACCCGGCCGCGGTGGCGTCGGCGAGGGACATCGCCGGGCTGGCCGGTGGAAGGCTCCTCGTCGCCGAGGCGGTCGACCGCTCTCGCTACCACGCGGGCGCGGCGCTCGTGGCCTCCGGCGCGGTGGCGCTCGCCCAGGGCGCGGCGTGGCTGCTGGGCGGGGCGCTGCAGCCGACGCCCTCGGAGGAGGACCTCCGCGCGGCGACGGCCTCGCTGCTGGTGAGCGTCGCGCGGAACATCCAGCACCTCGGTCCCGACGCCTCGCTCGCCTCGCCGCTGCTGCGCGACGACACCGAGACCGTGGCCCGGCACCTCGCGGTGATGGCCGGCGATCCCACGGTGCGTGCGCTCTATCGGGCGGTGCTGGCGCGGGTGCTGGTGCCGCTGGCGCGCGACGGGCGGGTGAAGCCGGAGACGATCGCGGCGGCGAGGCTACTGGCGGAAGACGGCGCAGACACCCATTGAAGGCCTGACGAGGGCCGTGCAAGAACCTGCACGGCGGCCCGGACGGCCCCGTAGGACACGGACAGGAGGAGCGGTAGCGATGTACGTAGGCTCGGCACTCTCGACGCAGGGCATCACCCTGGAGCGGCACATCCTGGAGCAGCAGCTCGCGATCCCGGGGGCGACCGGGGATTTCACCGGGCTCTTCCAGCAGATCGCGCTGGCGGCGAAGGTGATCAACTCGCGCGTCCGCTCGGCGGGCCTCGCCGGCATCCTCGGCCTCACCGGGGAGAAGAACGTGCAGGGCGAGGAGGTCCAGAAGCTGGATGAGTTCGCCAACAACGTGCTCATCCGCTCCGTCGAGGCGGGGGGCCACCTCTGCGTGATGGCCAGCGAGGAGAACGAGGGCATCGTCCGCATCCCCGAGCAGTTTCCGACGGGGAAGTACGTGCTGATGTTCGACCCGCTCGACGGCAGCTCCAACATCGACGTCGACATCAACATCGGCACCATCTTCTCGATCCACCGTCGCATCACCGTGGGGCGGCACGGCACCGAGGCCGACTGCCTGCAGCGCGGCGCCTCGCAGGTCGCCGCGGGCTACGTCATCTACGGCTCCAGCACGGTGCTCGTGTACAGCATGGGCGAGAGCGTCCACGGCTTCACGCTCGACCCGGCCGTCGGCGAGTTCTTCCTGTCGCACGAGAACATCCGCATCCCCAAGAAGGGCAAGATCTACTCGGTCAACGAGGGCAACTCGCTGCTCTGGCCCGCGGGCCTGCGCCGCTGGATCACCGACATGCAGACCCCGAAGCCCAACGGCGACGGCACCATGGGGACGCCGTACTCCGCGCGCTACGTCGGCTCGCTGGTGGCGGACTTCCACCGCACGCTGCTCAAGGGCGGCGTGTTCGCGTACCCCGCCGACAAGAAGAGCCCGCAGGGCAAGCTGCGGCTGCTCTACGAGGCCGCCCCGATGGCCTTCCTCTGCGAGGCCGCAGGCGGGGCCGCCTCCACCGGTACCGGCCGCATCCTCGACGTGGCGCCGACCTCGCTGCACCAGCGGGTTCCGCTGTACATCGGGAGCGCGGAGGACGTCGCCGCGGCAGAGCGATTCCTCCGGGAAGAGTAGGGGAGAGGGAGAGGGTGAGGGGGGTCAGTCGGTCGGCGGCTTGGGCTGCTCGGCCTCGACGGCCTCTTCGCCCTCGGTCGGGGCGTCTGCGCCAGGGGCCGGACCGATGTCTCCGCGGGTCATCGGGTGCCCGCGGAAGCGAGCGTCGCGCTGCTCGCTGAAGCCGGGGCTGCGGTAGGCGTTGGGGTCGGTGCCCCCGCGGTCCGGGCGACGGCCGCCCATGCCGCGGGGCGAGCGGCCGCCGCGGTTGTGTGCCTCGTGCGACGTGAGCACCGCGCTCGGCAGCGCAGGACCGGCGGGGGGAGCGAGAGCGAGGTCCTCCTCCTCGTCCTTGGGGAGCCCCGCATAGTCGATCTTGTAATCGTAGGTCGGAGCGTCGCGAAACCCGGGGCCGCGGTAGCCCTTCGGATCATTGGGCGAGGGGCGAGCGGCGGCGCTCGGGGCGGGTCGTTGCGGGGCTTTGCGGACGGGTCGATCGGCCATCGATGGCTCTCCTAGGCTTAGAGACGGCGGGACAGCACCACCGGCGCGACGGGCGTGTCAAGCGCGCTGGAATGTTGCGCGCCCGCGAGGCGACGCGCTCTGCTCGGCGGTCGAATGTACCGCGCGGCCCGCTGGATCCTGTCGAGCCTGGTCACCCTGGTCGTGCTGTACGTCTACTTCTTCATCCCCCTGACCGGCACCCGCACCCTCTGGGACCACACCCGGCGCATCCTCGGGACCCAGGAGGCCCACGAGCTCGGCGTCGACCTCCGCACCGCGGGGGATCGGGTGGCGACGAAGATCCGCCGCGAGGTGATCCCCGCCGTGGTCTCCGGCTTCGACGGCGGCGTCGGCGCGACGGCCGACTCCGGCGCCGCGCTCCGACCGCGCTGACTCGCGGAGCGGTTCACTCCCCCGTCGCTTCATGCTAGACGGCGCGGCCTGTAACCCCCCGAGGAGGCCTTTCCTGCCGTGATCAACCTCGCCGACCCCGCCCGCGAACACCGTCAGCTCCAAGGCCCGATCGAGGAGGCCGCCCTGCGCGTGCTGCGCTCGGGTGGATACATCCTCGGCTCCGAAGTGGAGGCCTTCCAGAGCGAGTTCGCCGCGTATTGCGGCGCCGCCGCTGCGGTCGGCGTCTCCAACGGCTCGGACGCCATCGTCGTCGCGCTCCAGGCGCTCGGCATCGGCCCCGGCGACGAGGTCATCACCACGGCCTTCAGCTACCTCGCGACCGCCAGCGCCATCCACCGCGTCGGCGCGACGCCGGTCTTCGCGGACATCGACCTCGCGACCTTCAACCTCGACCCGGCCCGCGTCGCCGAGCGCATCACCCCGAAGACCCGCGCCATCCTCGCGGTGCACCTCTTCGGCCGCGTCGCCGACACCGACGCGCTCTCCGCCCTCGCGCGCGACCGCAACATCCACCTCGTCGAGGACGTCGCCCAGGCCGCCGGCGCCGAGCGCCACGGCCGGCGCACCGGCACCCTCGGCGTCATCGGCTGCTTCAGCTTCTTCCCCGCCAAGCCCCTCGGGGCCGCGGGCGACGGCGGCGCGTGCGTCACCAACGACCCCACGCTCGCCGACCTGATGAAGAAGGTCCGAGTGACGGGCGCCACCGCCAAGAACGTGCACGAACTCCCGGGCGGCAACTTCCGCCTCGACCCGATCCAGGCCGCCATCCTGCGGACGAAGCTCCCTCACTACGAGGCCCGCATCGCCCGCCGCCGCGACCACGCCGACCGTCTCCGCGCGGCCCTCAAGGGCGTCTCGGCGGAGCTCGTGCTCCCGGCCGACGACCCCGACGGGCGGCACGTGTACGCGCAGTTCACCATCCGCCACCCGCGGCGCGACGCGATCTCCGCCGCGCTGCGCGCGAAGGGCGTCGGGAGCGAGGTCTACTACCCGATGCCGATGCCCTACCAGAAGGTCTTCGCCTCGCTCGGGCACCGCCCCGGGGAGTTTCCCAACGCCGAGCGGGCGTGCGCGGAGGTGCTGTCCATCCCGGTGCACAGCGAGCTCGAGGTGGCCGAGGTCGAGACCGTCGGTCACGCCCTGCGCGACGCGGTGCGCGCCGTCGAGGGGGCCTCGCTGTGAGCGGCAAGGTCCGCATCGGCTGCGTCGGCGCCGGCTACTGGGGCAAGAACCTCGTCCGCAACTTCGCCTCCGCCGAGGGGGCCGAGCTCGCCGCGGTCTGCGACGCCGACGAGAAGGTGCAGGCCCGAGTGCGCCGGGAGTACCCCGCCGCGAAGGTGACCGGCTCGTACGACGAGCTGCTGGCGATGCCCGACGTCGACGCCGTGGTGCTCGCCACGCCGGGCTCCTCGCACGCGAACCTCGCCCGCCAGGCGCTCGCCGCGGGCAAGGACGTCTTCGTCGAGAAGCCCCTCGCGCAGACCGTCGCCGACGCGCGCGCCGTCACCGAGGAGGCCGCGCGGCTCGGGCGCGTGCTGATGTGCGGTCACCTGATGGTCTTCCACCCGGCCTTCCAGCGGGTGGTCGAGCTGGTGCGCTCCGGCGCGCTCGGCGACATCCTCTACATCTACGCGCAGCGCGTGAACCTCGGGAAGATCCGCACCGACGAGAACGCCCTCTGGTCGCTCGGGCCGCACGACTTCTCGATGATCTTCGAGCTCATCGGCGAGCCGATGGAGTCGGTCTCCGCGCGAGGCCACGCGTACCTCCGCCCCGGCACCGAGGACGTCGTGTTCGTCAACGTGGCCTTCAAGTCCGGCGTGATGGCCAACGTGCAGCTCTCGTGGCTCGACCCGCACAAGCACCGCTCGCTCACCGTAGTCGGCTCCAAGAAGATGCTGGTGTTCGACGACACCCACCCCACGGAGAAGATCCGCATCCACGACAAGGGCTTCGACCGGCCGCAGGAGTACCACACGTACGACGCGTTCCTGACGCTGCGCGACGGGGACATCCTGATCCCGAGCGTGCCGATGGAGGAGCCGCTGCGGCTCGAGGTGCGGCACTTCATCGAGTGCGTGCGCGACCGCAAGGCCCCGCGCACCGGCGGCCCGGAGGCGTGCCGCGTCGTCGAGGCGCTCGCGGCGGCCGAGGCCTCGCTTCGCCGCGGCGGCGCCCCCATCATCCTCTGACAGGCTCCACGTCGCTATCAGGTCCGAACTCCCACAGGAGGCGTCTGTACCCTTATGGCTGAAACGAAACCGTCGTTCTACGTCCACCCCAGCGCCATCGTCGACGAGGGCGCGACGCTCGGCGAGGGCACCAAGGTCTGGCACTTCTGCCACGTGATGGGAGGCGCGCGCATCGGCCGCCGCAGCTCGTTCGGACAGAACTGCTACGTCGGCAACCGCGTCACCGTCGGCGACAACGCCCGGGTGCAGAACAACGTCTCGCTCTACGACGGCGTGCACCTCGAAGACGACGTGTTCGTGGGCCCGAGCGCGGTGTTCACCAACGTGGTGAACCCCCGGTCGGCCTTCCCCCGCAAGGACGAGTACCGCGAGACCCGCGTGGGCCGCGGCGCCAGCATCGGCGCCAACGCGACCATCGTGTGCGGCCACGACATCGGCGAGGGGGCCTTCGTGGCCGCCGGCGCGGTGGTCACGCGGCACGTCCCGCCCTTCGCGATGGTGGGCGGCGTGCCGGCGCGATTCATGGGATGGATGTGCCGATGCGGAGAGCGCCTCGACACCACGCTCAGGTGCAAGGTCTGCGACCGGGCGTACACCCGCGACGGCGACGGCCTGGCCGAGCAGCCGTCCGCTTCCGGGGCGTGACGCGGTGAGGGTCCGGGCGGCCGCGGTGATGGCGTGCCTCGTGGCGTGCTCGTCGACGCCGCGGCCTGCGCCGGGAGGGCCCGCGGGGGTCGCCCGCTACACCCAGGCAGCGGCGTGGACGGCCCCGCCGGAGACCAGCCGGCTCGCCGAGGTGGCGCGCGCGGCGAGCGGGGAGGGCGGCGCGTCGCTGGTCCTCGACCCGGCGCTGACGCAGACGGCGAGGCTGGTCGCCGAGCGCGTCGCGGCAGACCCGGCGCACCGACCGCCGAGCGCCCGGCTGGTGCAGGGGCTCGCGTGGCAGGCGGGGCTCACCGACCCGATCCCCGGCATCGTGACCGTGCACCGGGGCGGCGATGGGCCGCTCGGCGAGGAGACCGCGGCGGGGCTGCACGAGATCGTGTCGCAGGATCATCCGACGCACATGGGCGTCGCGGAGGTCGTGCGCGGCGCGGAGCGCTGGATGGTGATCGCGCTCACCCGTCGCCGGCTGCGGCTCGAGGCGGTGCCGCGGCAGATGGCGCGCGGCGACCGGCTGGTGCTGCAGGGCGCGATCGAGCCGGGCCTGCGGGCGCCGACGCTCTCGCTCGCACACCCCGACGGTCGGGTGGAAGACCAGCCGCTCGGGGAGGGGCCGGAGTTCCTGGTGCGGGTTCCGCTCGACGCCCGCGGCGTGTGGCAGGTGGAGCTCGAGGCGACGGGCTCGGAGGGCAACACGGTGCTCGCCAACTTCCCGGTGTACGTCGACACCGCCGCGCCGCAGACCACCGACGACGGCGCCCCGGAGCAGGTCGGTGATCCCGCGGAGGTCGAGGCCTCGCTCCTCGGCCTGCTCAACGCCGCTCGGGCGCACGAGCGCCTCCGCCCGCTGGACGTCCTTCCGGGGCTCGCGGCGGCGGCGAGGGCGCACTCCCAGGACATGGCCGAGCACCGCTTCGTCGCGCACAACTCACCGACGCAGGGCACCACCGCCGAGCGCCTCCAGCGCGCCGGGCTGCGCAGCGGGCTCGTCCTCGAGAATGTCGCGCGCGGCTATGGTCCGCGGGAGATCTTCGACGGGCTGATGGCGAGCCCTGGTCACCGCGCCAACATCCTCAACCCCGGGGTCACCCACGTCGGCATCGGCGTGGTGCGCGACCCGACGGGCAACGGCCTGCTGGTCACCCAGGACTTCATGGCCGTCGCCACCGCGATCGACACCGCGGCCGCCGCCCAGTCGCTCCTTCGGGCCATCAACCTCGCGCGCCGGGGCCGCGAGCTCAGTCCCCTCGAGGAGCGTCCTGCCCTGTCCACCGCGGCCCGCGAGGCGGCGGCGGGCTTCTTCCGCGACCCGTCGCGCACCCAGCAGCAGGCGCTCCGGGACGCGAGCGCGCGGGTGCAGCGCGAGGGCCTGCTCTACCGTCGCATCAGCGTGGCGGCCGCTTTTGGTCCGCGCATCGACGGAGCCGAGCGCCTCGAGCCCCTGCTCGACGACGCCTCTCGCTTCATCGGCGTCGGGGTCGCTCAGGGCGACCACCCCGACGCGCCGCCCAACTCGGTCTTCGTGGTCTACGTCCTGGCTGTTCCGCGGTAGCGGAGTTCAGCGTCGGGCGAGCCAGTCGAGCACCGCCGGGAAGACCTCGTCGTGGGCGTGCGCCCCGAGCAGCAGGTCGAGGTGGTCGTACTCCCGCCCGGCGCCGCTCGCGCGACCGACCTCCAGGAACTCCTTCTCGCTCGACCCGCTCGCCTCGAAGGCATGGAGGGCGACCCCCGCCGGGGCGAGGCGATCCCGCGAGCCGACCATCACCAGCATCGGGACGCGGATGTCCTGCAGGCCGGCGTCGTAGTCCCGCCGACCGTCGTTGCTGTCGAAGCGGCCCTGGTGGATCCAGCGGGCGAATTGCAGCGCGACGCCCATCGGCACGTCGCCGAAGCTGTTGGCCATCGCGGAGCGCAGCATCGAGGTGCTGTAGTTCCACGGGCGCATCCCGCTGGTGAGGCGGTAGGGGAAGCGGCGCAGCATCAGTGGTGCGACCACCAGGGCGAGCAGTCGAAAGGGCGTGTATCGGATGCGCCCGGCGACCGAGACGAGCGGGCCTGGAAGCGCGAGGAAGCGTCGGTAGGGGTGCCTGACGAAGCGCGCTGGCGACCCGATGGTCACGAGGCGCCGGACGCGCCCGCCGCGCAGGGCGCCGAGGTACGCGTAGGCGAGCATTCCGCCCATGCTGAACCCGATCCAGTCGACCTCCGGGGCGCCGGTGGCGGCGCACACGAAGTCGATGGCCTCGGGGACGTCGACCTCGACGTAGCTGTCGAAGGTGCTGGTGTGGGTGGCGGCGTTGCGGGTCTCGGGGTGCGCTCCGCGGAGCTCGAGCACCCACACGTCGCGGCCCTCGGCGGCGAGGCGCGCGGCGAGCGAGCGCTCGGGGTCGAGCGCGAAGGCGTGCCGGTTCATCGCGAGGCCGTGGCAGAGCATCACCGGCGGCAGCGGCGCCGCGTCCGAGCGGGGCTTGAGGTGCCCGAGGACGATCCTGGCGCCGTCGGAGAGGGTCACGGTCTCGACCTCGTCGAAGGGGAATCCCTGGCGGAGGAGCTTCGACCAGAGCGTCACCCAGAGCGCGAAGCCCACGATGGCGAGGACGACCAGCGCGACGGCGAGTTCCAGCAGGAGATACATCCTCTGCTGGGAGTAGCACCCCTGCCCGGGTGAGCGAACGCCCCGCGGGCACTGGAACCCGCAGCCCCGGCGGTGGTAGACGGCGTGGCTCGTGGACAAGGAACTTCTCATCGCCTTGCAGGCCTCTCTCGGGATCACGCTGCGCGACCCGACGCTGCTCGAGACCGCGATGACGCACCGGTCGGCGGCGCACGAGGGCCGCGCGGCGCGCCGGGGACACCGCTCCGTGGACAACGAGCGGATGGAATTCCTCGGAGACGCGGTGCTCTCGCTGTGCGTGAGCGAGCTGCTCTGGAAGCGCCTGCCGCAGGCGAGGGAGGGCGAGCTCACCCGGCTGCGCGCGGCGGTGGTCAACGAGACGGCGCTCGCCCGGCTGGGCACCGCCCTCGGCATCGGCGATACCCTTCGCCTCGGACGGGGTGAGGCCCGCACCGGCGGTCGCACCAAGCCCTCGCTCCTGGCCGACGCGCTCGAGGCGACGCTGGCCGCCGTGTACCTGGACGGCGGGCTCGACGCCGCGCGCTCCGTCGTCGACCGGCTGCTCACGCCCGAGATCGACGCGGCGCTCACCCGCGCGACCCCGGACCTCGACGACAAGACCCGCCTGCAGGAGCTCTTGCAGGCCCGGCACACCCTCACGCCTCGCTACGAGGTGGTGCGCGCCGAGGGCCCGGACCACCACCGCACCTGGGAGGTCGAGATGATCGCGGACCCCTTCCTCCGCACCCGCGGCGTCGGGACGAGCAAGAAGCGCGCGGAGCAGGCCGCCGCCGGCGAGGCGCTGCGGCTGCTCACCGGTGGCGCGGACGCGAACTTGACCCGCACCGGCACCGGCGACGATCCCTCGGACTGATGCGACTGGCCCTGCAACGACTCGCCCACGCCGAAGGGCTCCCGCTCCCGTCTTACCAGACGCGGTATTCCGCGGGGCTCGACCTCTGCGCGGCCATCCCCGAGGAGCCCCCGCTCAGGCTCCTCCCGGGCGAGCGGCTCTCGGTGCCCACGGGGCTCGTCATCGCGGTGCCCGAGGGCTACGAGGGGCAGGTGCGGGCGCGCTCGGGCAGGGCGCTCCGGGAGGGCCTCGCGGTGCTCAACGCGCCGGGCACCATCGACTCCGACTTCCGCGGCGAGGTGCGGGTGCTGCTGATCAACCTCGGCCCCGACCCCATCGAGATCGCCCGGGGCGAGCGCATCGCCCAGTTGGTCATCGCGCCGGTGTGCAGGGTGACCGTCGAGGAGGTCACGAGCCTCGAGACGACCGACCGCGGCACCGGGGGCTTCGGCTCGACGGGACGCTGAACGGACGTGGTACGGTGACCGCACGGAAGGCGCTGTGCTGACCCACTGTCCGTACTGCAACGCTCGCCTCGACCCGTCGGCCTCCCGCTGCCCGGTGTGCAAGGCCTCTCTGGCCAACGCACGCCCGCTGCCGCCCCCGTCCGCCCGGCCCGGCCCGCCGTCGGCCCCGCCGTCGGCCTCGCCGTCGGCCAGGGTCGCGCCATCACGGCTCAACATCGGGCCTCCGCCCAACGCGCGGGTGCCGGGCGCAGCGCTGCACGCCCCTCCGGCGGTGCGGCCGCACCCGGCTCCCGCCGCGCCCGCGCCAGCTCCTCCGAGGCCCGCACCGGCTCCTCCGAGGCCCGCGCCGTCGCCTCCGAGGCCCGCGCCGTCGCGGCCGGAGGAGGATGATGTCGACACGCTGAGCGCGCTCACCAACCCGCAGCTTCGGCTCTCCGCCGGCGAATGGCTGCGCGAGCGCTTCCAGCTCACCGCCCGGATGGGCGAAGGGCTCTTCGGCACCACCTGGCGCGCCCTCGACACCACCGGCGGCCCCGACGTCGCGGTGAAGGTGATGGGGCCGCTGCTGCTGCTCAACGAGGGAGAGCGGCGAGACTTCCACGGCAAGTGCGAGATGTTCACCCGTCGCACGCTCGCGGGCTGCGTGCTGCCCTCCGACGTCGTGCTGGCGCCCGGGTGCGTGGCCGTGGTCAGCCCGCTGGTCGACGGCGTGTCGCTCCGGTCCGTGCTGTCGGCCCGCCGCTCGATCGGCTCGGCGCTCTCGACGGAGGAGGCGCTGCGCGTGGTCCACTCGCTGGTGCTCGCGCTGCAGGCGATGCACACCGCCTCGCCGCACGGCCTGCTGCGCCCCGAAGACGTCATGGTCACCGCGCGGGGGCTGCTTCTCACCGACGGCATCCTCGGCGTGTGCATCCCCCCCGACCGCCTCGTGGAGCGGGTGCGCGCGGCGCAGGGTGAAGCCATGCCCTACCTCGCGCCCGAGGTCCTCGCGGGACGCCGGCCGACGGCGAGCGCCGACCTGTACGCGCTCGGCGCGATGACCACCGAGGTGATCGGCGGCGCCACGCCCGACCGCGGCCCGGACCTCTCCTCGTTCACCCCGGAGCTCCGCCGGGCGATCGTGACGCTCCTCGACCGCGAGCCCGGTCGGCGCCCCGCCGGCATCCGCATGCTCCTCGACGCCCTCTCCTCGATGGTCGGGCTCTCCCAGCGCCCCGCCGACCCGCCGCTCCCGCTGCCCGAGCAGGTCGCGCTTCGTACGCCCGTGGAGGTGCAGGCCCCCTCGAGGCCTTCGCCTGCGGCGTCCTCGTCCTCGTCGTCGTCGCGTCTCCCCACCGTCGCGCCGCTCACCGAGGCGTCGCGCGAGCTCCCCCACGGTCGGCTCGGCAGCGCGACCGCCTCGCTGCCGCTGATGGTCAACCCGCGCGCTCCGGCGCCCATCACCACCTCCGGGCCGCCCCCCGACCTCGCGGTGAGGTCCGGCCCGCCGGGCGGGCTCCCGCTGCCTCCGCTGCGCTCCTCGCCCAGCTCCCCGGCGAAGTCGCGGCCGCTCCCGCCCCTCCAGGCCAGGGCCGAGCCGCCCCCGGAGGCGGAGACCGTGATGCGCCCGGCGCCCCAGCGTCCTGCGGCGGCCTCGAGCGCGCCGTCGCGCTCGCTGCGGGAGGACGACATGATCGACCCGAAGCTGCTGCGCGCGGCGAGGATGCTCGACGCCGAGCGTCGGGTCCCGCGGGCGGAGACGCTCGATGAGATCGACCTGATCGACGACGACTGAGGAGGGGCTTAGGAGCGGGGAGGGAGGGGTCGGAGCGGATCAGCCCAGGTGGGCTTCGAACATCGCGACGAGCTTCGACTCCGGCGCGAGACCGACCGAGCGCCCGACCTCGCGGCCACCCTTGAACAGGATCACCGTCGGCACGCCGCGGATCTGCAGGCTGGCGGGGGTCTGCGGGGAGTCATCGATGTCCAGCTTGGCGACCTTGAGGCGACCGGCGTAGCCCTTCGCGATCTTGTCGACGATGGGAGAGAGGGCCTTACACGGGCCGCACCAGGTCGCGGTGAAGTCGAGGAGCACGGGCACATCGGACTTCAGCACCTCCGCGTCGAAGGTCTGATCGGTGACGGTCTTCACAAGCTCTGATGCCATGGAGTGGATCCTTGTCGGGCGCGCACGGAGCGCCTCTTTGGGGGGGGATGGAGGAAGCGAGACGGCGGCCAACGATGGTTCGGTGGAAACCCTCTGTCAATCGATCCGGCAGGCAGCGGTCGAGGCGCGCACCACGGACTCCACGATCTCGAAGACCTCGTCGGGGCTGAGGCGGCTGCGCGATCCGTCTGCGTTGCGGGGCGCGCCGCCGACGGTGCTGCCGCCGCCCCATCCGCGCTCGCGCTCGTTGAGCGCCGTGAGGATGGTTCGCACGGGGAAGAACTTCACGAACTCCGAGCGCTTGGCCACGGTGTACGCGTGCGATCCGTCGCGCAGCGACGAGTGGATGATCACGCGCTGGTGTCCGTCGGCGAAGAGCCTCGCGTGGGCCCGGTAGCCGAGGCTCTCGACGAGCTCCCAGCCGGTGCCCTCGCGCAGCACGCGGTACCGGTGGTCGACCACGAAGTCGGCCGTGTACGCATGCGAGGCGCCGTCCGCGTAGACCGAGATGCGCCGCCCGACCTCGTCGAGGAGGGCGCGCAGCCCGGCGTTGTCGAGGGTGTAGTAGCTCCCGTCCGCGCGCGCCTGCAGCTCGGGCTCGGAGAGCCACTCGACGATGGTGGGCATGTCGCCCGCGAGGGGGTAGGCGCCGGCGTGCGCGTCGAGCAGGCCTGCGCAGAGCACGAGCCGGTTGATGAGCGGCTCCTGGGCGCGGTCGATGTGCCGGAGCAGCCAGACCGCGAGCGCCGTGTCGAGGTCGACGTCGTTGAGGTAGACCGTGAGGTCGCGGGGCTTGAGCCCGAGCGCGATGGCGTCGTGCACCTGCTCGGCGGTGCTGCGCGTCGCGTGGCGCACGCAGTCGCCGTGGTGGTCGAAGCTGTAGCGCTCGCACTCGGCGTCGATGCGCGGGCCGAGGACATAGCCGTCCAGGGCGATGCTGCGAGGCGCAAGCTCGTCGAAGCCGACGATGCGTCCTCGCTCGATGACGATCTCCATCACGGAATCACCTCTCGCGTGCGCTCATAGAGCAGCCAGTCGCGGCCCGAGAACGCCAGTCGGTAACGGGTCGGCTCGGCCGCCGGGGAGTCGGAGACGCCACGGCGCACGAGGACGTAGTCGTAATAACTCCGGTCGGGGTCCGCCACCTCGAGCGAGGCCGTCCACTCCCAGCGAGGGGGGAGCCGGGGCGGGCGGGACGGCCCCTCGCGGTAGCGGAAGGGCGACTGGGGGAAGTCCGCGAAGGAGAAGGTCGCGACCGCGCCCCCTCGCGCCTGGTAGTACGCAGCGACGTGGAGCATCGGGACGTTGGGCACCCAGGCGCTCGACTGCGGCGCCAGGATCGCCACCAGCCTACGACCCGGCCGGGCGTGCGCCAGCGCCTCGTCGAGGTCGCCGAGCTCGCTCGCCTGCCACTGGGCGACCCTCGCGCGGAGGTCGACGACGAAGCCCAGCGAGGCGGCGCCGAGCGCGGCCACGAGGAGCCAGGCCCCGCGCCCCAGCGAGAGGCGGGGCATCCAGAGCGGCAGCAGCAGCGCGGCCACGAGCGGGAAGCGGGTGTGGATCGGCCAGACGAAGCCGTAGCTCGACGGGGTCACGACGTAGAGCGCGGCGCAGAGCGCGGGCACCCACGCGAGCGAAGGGCGATCGCCGGGGGTAAGCTCTCGATCGGACGAGCGATCGAAGGCGAGACCGACGAAGGCGCCCACCGCCGCGAGCATCGCCGCGCGGAACCCGATCTCGGACCACGTGGCCTCCGGGGGGGCGTCCGGGCCCCACAGCGCCTGGAAGGTCCGGTGGCGCAGCGCGTAGGCCACGGCGAAGAGCAGCGCCCCGACCAGCGGCATCCAGCGGGTCGGAGAGCCCGCGGCCTCGGCGGGGCGACGCTCCTTCGCCGAGAGCGCGACGGCGGCCAGGACCGCGAGGCCCCACCCGAGGAGCAGCCGCTCGTCGCGATCACCGGGCACGTCCAGCAGCGTGTTGCTGAGCTCCCGCGCGAGGCTCGGCACCGAGGGCCACTCGGGGTGCGCGGCGGTCCCCACGCCGCCCGCGAGCACCGTCGCGTCGTTGGCCGGGGAGCGCACGACCCAGAGCGCCGCCGCGAGCAGCGAGGGCACCAGGAACACCACCTGGCGGAGCCACCCGAGAAGTTCGGCGCCGAGCGCGCGCAGGCGCCCGGAGGGCGGCGCGAGGGTGGTAAGCACGCCGAGCCCGAGCACGCCGAAGGGGATGAGGTGCGCGTAGAAGGTGGCGAGCGAGAGCGCCCCGAGCGCCACCTGACGGCGGGGCTCGGTGCGCCTCGCCGGGTCGGCGAAGAGCCCGATGGCGACCAGCGCGAGCGGCACCCCGATGAGCAGGTTGAGGAAGCCGAGGAAGAACTGCGGGTTCCAGAGCAGCGGCCAGGAGAGGGCCGCGAGGCGCTCGTCGCCGCCCGACCGGCGGAGCGCGAAGCGCAGCGCGTAGGGGATGGCGACGAGCGAGGCGGCGGCCAGCAGCCGGAGCGCGCCCTCCGCGCCCAGCAGGGCGGAGAGCGGGACGCCGAGCGCATACACGAGCAGGTATTGCGTGCGTGAGAGCGTGACCTCGAAGACCGCGTCGAGCGACGAGCCAAAGAGCAGCCGACGCAGCACCGAGACGGCGGCGATGTGCTGGGGGAGGTCCTGGAGCGGGGCGTGCGCGGCGGCGTAGAGGGGGGTCGCGAGACCGAGCGAAACGACCGCGAAGGCGGCCTCGAACCCGACGCTGACCCCGCGCAGTCGATCGCGGAGCGTCACGGCTCGACGTCCCTCCAGCGAGCGCGAAACGACTTCAGCAACGACTTGATCTCGGCCTCGTGCTTCGCCGCCTTCGGGCCCACGAGCACCACGTTGGCCCTCGCCGGGTCGAGCACCCGGGCCGCGGCGGCGCGGAGGTCCTCGGTGCTCAGCGACAGCAGCTCCTCGCGCCTGTCGTCGGGGCTGCGGCGCTGCCCGAACAGCTCCGCCGGGCCGTAGAAGTCGCAGAGGTGCTGCGCGTCGTCGTCGAGCGCGTCGAGGTCGAAGCCGAAGCGCCGCTGCGCCTTCTCGAGCTCCGCGCGCGTGGGCCCCGCCCCGGCGAGCTCGCGGAAGATCTCTAGCACCTCCTCGACCACGGCCCCGACCGAGGCGCGCGCGACCGAGGCCGCCACGTCGATGACGCCCACCTCGGCGAAGCGCTCGATGTCGGCGGACACGTCGTAGGCCAGGCCCCGCTCCTCGCAGACCCGGCGGTAGAGCCGCGTGGACATCCCGTCGTCGATGACCCGCAGGAGCAGCTCCGTGGCCGCGCCTCCCGGGTCGTCGAGGCCCTCGCAGGGGTAGGCGATGCGCAGCGCCGTCTGGCTCGCCGAGTGCGGGACGAGCGAGCGTCGGCCCCGACGGTGACGCCGGGTGAAGGGCTTCGCGGCGCGCAGCGGCCCCTCGGGGATCTCGTGCAGCGAGCCCTTCACCGCGGCGAGGAGCTCGTCGTGGGTGAGCGGCCCCGCGGCGCAGGCGACCATGTTGCCCGCGGCGTAGTGGCGCGCGTGGTGCTCGCGCAGGTCGTCGTCGGTGAAGCGGGTGACGTTGTGCGCCGTGCCCGCGATGGGCGCGCCGAGGGGATGCTCGCCGAACACCAGCCGACGGGCGTGGTTGTCGGGCGAGATGTCGCGGCCGCGGTCGTCGACGTCCTCCAGGAGCTCCTCGCGGACGATGCCGACCTCGACCTTGCGGTCGGCGAAGACCGGGGCCGTGAGGAGCCCGCCGAGGATGGCGGCGGCCGGGGCCAGCGCGTCGGGCGGGGCGCTCAGCTCGAACATGGTGAAGTCCGAGTGCGTCGCGGCGTTCATCGAGGCGCCGAGGGACTCCACCGCGTCGTTCACGAGCGCGGCCGAGGGCAGCGCCGCGGAGCCGCGGAAGAGCATGTGCTCGAGGAAGTGCGAGAGGCCGTTGTGCCGCGGGCGCTCATGCCGGGAGCCGACATGGACGTAGACGGCGGCCACCGCGCGGTGGAGGTACGGGCGGTGGATGGTGAGGACGCGCAGCCCGTTGCCGAGCCGGTGCGTGCGGACGTCGTGCATCAACGCGACGGTGTCAGTTGTCTTCCTGACCGGGGGCGGGGGCGCGGAGCCTCGGCGAGTTGCCGATGCGCACCTGACCGTCGTGCTCGGCCTCCTGGCGGAGGTGCGTGACGTACTGCACGAGCACGTCGCGCTGCCTCGCGGCGAGGGCCGAGGCGTTCACCGAGGAGAGAAGCTCCTGGCGCTGGCGGCCGAACTCCTCGCGGGTGGCCACGGTGCGGCTCCCGTCCTTGAAGCGCATCAGGAACCAGTCGTCACCGGCCTGCACGGGCTCGCGGACGAGGGGGCTCTCCTGGGTGAGCCCGAACGCGACCGAGGTGAGCATCTCCGCGCGCTCGACGTCGTTGACCACGAAGCCGTTGCGGGCGAACACCTCGCTGTCCTGGAGGGTCGGCGCGTCGAGGTCGGTGCGCTCCACCGGCGCGAGCGTGACGTTGTTCGCGAGGGTCACCGGGGCCGGCACCTCGCCGCGGAAGAACTCGCGCAGCGCGGCCGCGTGCGCCTGGGTGCCGACCTCGTCGAGGTTGGTGGCCGTGCGCATGCGCTCGAGCGTGGTGCGGGCGGCCTCGCGGGCGAGCTCGGCGCCGCGGGTCTCGCGGAAGAGCGTGCGGGCGATGTCGCGCTTGGCCTCGGCCTCGGGCACGTCGCCCTCGCGGAACGCGAGGAGCTGGATGATGTGGGCGCCGAAGGGGGTCTCGGTCACCGGCGAGACGCCGTTGGGCTGCAGGGCGGTGGCGGCGCGCACGAAGGCCGCGTCGAAGTTGCTGCCCTCGACCGCGGTCCACGGGAGCATGCCGCCCTCGCGCCAGTTGCCCGGGTCGTCGGAGTAGAGGCGAGCGAGGCGGACGAAGTCGCCGCCGGCCACGAGCTGCGCCCGGATCGCCTCGGCCCGCGCGCGGACCTCCGCCTTCTGCGCGTCCGTCGCGCCCTCCGGGTACTTCACCAGGATGTGCCGCGCGCGGAACTCCCTGCGCAGGCCGCGCAGGCTCTCGCGCCGCCGCTCCCACTGCCGCTGGATCTCGTCGGTGTGCTGCCCCGCCCAGGCCTCGACCTGCGCCGCGTCGTCGTCGCGCACCAGGTTGCGATAGAAGTTCAGGTTGTAGCGGAGGAAGCGCACCGCCATCTGGTCGTGCGAGCGCTGGTAGTCGCGCCACATGTCCTCGTCGGAGAGCTGCACCGAGGCGCGCACCGAGTCGCGCATGCGCTGGGCGAGCATCTCGCGCACCATGGCCTCGCGCAGGTCGGCGACGGTGCGGCGGAAGAGGCGCCGCGCGACGCGCTCGAACTGCGGGAAGTCGAAGCGGTCACCGACGCCGCCGCAGGACGACGGCGGCAGCTCGACGCGGCCCGACTGCACCCCGAGCACGGGCTCGGCCCCGACGCCGACGGAGGCGTAGAAGCGGCAGTTGCGGAACTCCTCGTTGACCATCTCCTCGGTGACCCGCATGCCGAGGCGCTCGGCCTCGTGGGCGAGGAGCTCCCGCTCGATGAGGCCGTCGAGGGCGCCCTGCCGGATGGCTCCGGCGACCGCGGGGTTCTCCTCCGAGGCGCGCATGATGCGGGGCACCATCCCGACCGCGGCCACGAAGTCGCTCTCACTGAGCGTGCGGCCATGCACCTTGGCGGCGTAGGTGACCTTCAGACTTCCCTGGGAGCAGCTCTGCGAGCCTGGCCCCACACCGAAGATGGTCGCGACGGACGCGATCAGCACGATGAGGAAGAACGAGTTGGAGTGCTTACGGAATCCTTCCAGCATTGGTAACCGCTCGCGTCGGGCGCTTCGGCCCGGTTAAGGTCACCGTTGGAGGTATCCGAGGCGTCGCAGCTTCGACGTCCACCGACCACCTCCATCGGGTTCGGAGCGCACGCACTAACACATCAGAGGGTGATTGACACCAGTCCATAAGCGGAGATACTCCGCGCCCGTTTTCGAGTAAGGAACGCACAACATGTCGCTGCATACGACCATCAAGACCGAAATCATCGAGAAGTTCCGTCAGTCCGAGGGTGATACGGGCTCCCCGCAGGTCCAGATCGCCCTCCTGTCTGCGCGCATCTCCCAGCTCCAGGGGCACTTCGAGACCCACAAGAAGGACCACCACTCGCGCCGTGGGCTCCTGAAGATGGTCGGCCAGCGCCGCCGCCTCCTCGACTACCTCAAGAGCAAGGACGTCGCGGGGTACCGGAAGATCATCGCCGAGCTCAACCTCCGCAAGTAAAGCCTCCCTGGGCTCCCTCTGAACCACCGCCTCACCGTTGCTGGTGGGGCGTCGGTGTATTCGGGGAACCACCTCCGCGGTGCGGGGCGCACGTCGGCGCGCTCCGATCACCGCGAGGACTTCGATCGGTCACGTCGCTCCGGTCTTCGCTTCGTGTGCGCGCGCCCAGGTCTCAGCGCGCCCAGGAACCGAGGACACCGAACGACCCGATCGACCCCGCCGTTCTCTTCCACGTCCCTTTCAGGCCGACGAGAGCAGAGGCATCGGGCATGTCGATCATTCGTGAGAGCGTCGAGGTCGGATCCACCACCATCACCATCGAGACGGGTCGCATCGCCAAGCAGGCGAACGGCTCCGTGCTCATCAGCGCGGGCGAGTCCATCGTGCTCGTCACGGCGTGCGCGAGCGCCGACGAGCGCCCTGGCATCGACTTCTTCCCCCTGTCCGTCGACTACGTCGAGAAGACCTTCGCCGCGGGCCGCATCCCGGGCGGCTTCTTCAAGCGTGAGGGGCGCCTGCGCGACGAGGAGATCCTCGTGTCGCGGCTCATCGACCGGCCCTGCCGGCCGCTCTTCCCGGAGGGCTACCGCAACGACATCCAGATCATCGCGACGGTGCTCTCGGCCGACAAGGTGCACACCACCGACGTGCTCGCCCTCATCGGCGCCAGCACGGCGCTGCACATCAGCGACATCCCCTGGGCGGGCCCCATCGCGGGCGTCCGCGTCGGCCGCGTCGACGGGAAGCTCGTCGCCAACCCGACCTTCGACGAGATGGCCAAGAGCGACCTCGACATGATGGTCGCGGGCAGCCGCGACGCCATCGTGATGGTCGAGGGCGCCGCCGACGAGTTCTCCGAGGACGAGCTCATCGAGGCCCTGATGTTCGCCCACCGCAGCATGCAGGCGGTGATCGAGCTCCAGGAGCGCATCCGCGAGGCGGTCGGCAAGCCGAAGCGCGCCTTCGCCGGCAAGCGCCCGACGGAGGACATGTTCCGCCGCGTGCGCGAGGTCGTGGGCGCGGGCCTGAGCGACGCGTCGCGCACCCGCATCAAGGGCGAGCGCTACGGGAAGTTCAAGGCGCTCAAGACCCAGATGCTCGAGGCGCTCAAGCCCGAGTTCCCCGAGAAGGAGGGGCTGCTGAAGGAGGCCTTCAGCGAGGTGCAGGGCAACGTGATGCGCACGATGATCGTCGACGAGATGATCCGCATCGACGGTCGCGACAGCACCACCGTGCGGCCCATCGCCTGCGAGGTCGGGCTGCTCCCGCGCGTTCACGGCAGCGCGCTCTTCACCCGCGGCGAGACCCAGGGGATCGTCACCAGCACCCTCGGCACCGCGCAGGACGAGCAGAAGATCGACGGGCTCATCGGCGAGAAGTGGAAGCGCTTCCTGCTCCACTACAACTTCCCGCCGTACTCGGTCGGTGAGACCAAGCCCATGCGCGGCCCCGGCCGCCGCGAGATCGGCCACGGCAACCTCGCCGAGCGCGCGCTGTCGCGGATGATCCCGCCGGCGGATCAGTTCCCGTACACGATCCGCATCGTGAGCGAGATCACCGAGTCCAACGGGTCGAGCTCGATGGCCACCGTCTGCGGCGGCACGCTCGCCCTCATGGACGCGGGCGTCCCCATCAAGGCCCCGGTCGCGGGCATCGCGATGGGGCTCATCAAGGAGGGCGACAAGATCGCCATCCTCACCGACATCCTCGGCGACGAGGACCACCTCGGCGACATGGACTTCAAGGTCTGCGGCACCGCCAAGGGCGTCACCGCGATCCAGATGGACATCAAGATCGAGGGGCTCTCGCGGGACATCCTGGAGAAGGCCTTGAAGCAGGCCCGCGACGCGCGGCTGCACATCCTCGGGCGCATGCTCGCGACGCTGCCGACGCACCGCACCGAGCTCTCCAAGTACGCGCCGCGCATCACCACCCTCAAGGTGAACCCGTCGCAGATCCGCCTCGTCATCGGCCCGGGCGGCAAGACCATCAAGGGCATCGTCGATCAGACCGGCGTCGCCATCGACGTCGAGGACGACGGCACGGTCAACATCGCCAGCTCCGACAGCGTGGCGGTGCAGCGCGCGATCGACATCATCCGCGGCCTCACCGCCGAGGCGGAGATCGGCGCGGTCTACAAGGGCACCGTCAAGCGCATCGTCGACTTCGGGGCCTTCGTGGAGATCTTCCCCGGCACCGAAGGGCTCGTGCACGTGAGCGAGCTCGCCCACACCCGCGTCGAGAACGTCGCCGACGTGATCAAGGAAGGCCAGGAGGTCGAGGTCAAGGTGCTCTCCATCGAGGAGGGTACCGGCAAGATCCGCCTGTCGCGCCGCGCCGTGCTCCCGCTCCCCGAGGGCGAGGAGGGCGAGCGCGCCAAGGAGCGGATGGAGAAGTCGCACAACGAGCCGCCCCGCAGCTCGGGTGGCGACCGTCGTGGCCCGCCCCGCGGCGGCGACCGCCCGCGCCGCTGATCGTCCCCCCCTTCAGGTCACCTATTGCCCGTCGCGTGATTGTGCGCGGCGGGCTCCTTCGGTAGAGAGAGCCACCATGATCGATCCCATGGATGTGGTGCTCGTCGGCGCAACCGGCGCCGTCGGGCAGGAGATGCTCCGCGTGCTGGAGCAGCGAGACTTTCCCGTGCGTCGGCTGCGCGTCGTCGCGTCGCCGAGGTCAGCGGGCGGCACCGTCACCTTCCGCGGTCAGCCGGTGACCCTTCAGGCGCCCTCCGCGAGCGTCTTCGAGGGGGCCGCCGTGGCGCTCTTCTCCGCGGGCTCGTCCATCGCCCGGGAGTGGGGCCCGGTCGGCGCGGCCGCGGGCTGCCTCGTCGTCGACAACTCCAGCGCGTTTCGCATGGACGACGACATTCCGCTGGTGGTTCCGGAGGTCAACGGTCACCGCATCCCGAAGTCGGGCGGCGCGATCGTGGCCAACCCCAACTGCTCCACCATCCAGATGCTGATGGCCCTCAAGCCGCTGCACGACCTCGCGGGCCTCGAGCACGTCGTGGTCTCCACGTACCAGGCCATCTCGGGCAAGGGCGCGCGCGCGGTCGACGAGTTCGAGCGGCAGCAGCGCGCGGTGCTGGAGGGCGCAGCGCCGCCGGTGGAGATTCTCCCCGGCGTGCTCGCGGGCAACCTCCTCTCGGACTGGAAGCACGAGCCCTCGGGCTTCTCCGAGGAGGAGCTCAAGATCGTCGCCGAGAGCAAGAAGATCCTCGAGCTCCGCGGCCTGCGCATGTCACCGACCTGCGTTCGTGTCCCGGTGCGCAACGCGCACTCGCAGAGCGTGTGGGCGCGCTTCCATCGGCCCGTGTCGCGCGCCGAGGCCATCGCCTGCCTTCGCTCGGCCCCCGGGGTGGTGGTCGACGACCGCATCGGCCCCGGGCTGCACCCGCAGCCGAGGGAGGTGTCGGGCACCGACGACGTGGCCGTGGGCCGCGTCCGCCAGGACCTCGATGACCCGAACGCGCTCTCGCTCTGGGTGGTCGGCGACAACCTCCGCAAGGGCGCCGCGCTCAACGCCGTGCAGATCGCGGAGCGCGCCTTCGGTGTGACGCCTTCGACCAGGGCATGACGGTCCGCGTGACATCCTGGCAGCGCGTCGAGGGACGCAAAGCGCGCGAATCTGCGGCGATTCCCGGCGATCGTATCTCGGCTCCGGAGGAACGCGACTTGCTCCATGCCTCCGGGATGTTTCGTCGTCAGGTGTGGATCGCGCTCGCGGTGCTCGTGCTCTCCTCTCCGGGGTTCGCCCAGGTGTTCACCAACATCTCCCGCTCGGGCTCGCCTCGGACGAGAGATCCGGGCGGTGTGCAGGGCTCGCTCAACACCACCTCGCCCATCGGCCGTCGCGACTGCGAGGGCGAGGAGTGGACCTTCACCATCAACTACTCCGCCAACCCTGGCGGGATGACCACCACCTCGCTCCAGTACTTCGTCGGCGCCGACGCCATGGCCTGCGCGATGGCCAACGCCCGCGCGCCGGTGACGTCGGGCACGCCCCGCTGCTGGCCCATCCGCCAGACGCCGTCGCTGACCTTCACCAATCCGACGACGCCGCTCAGCTACACGGTGCGCATCCAGAGCCGCTACCTGATCGACCCCGAGGGCGGCAACTGCGTGACCCCGGGCACCACGCAGGGGACCTCCAACACCAACTACCTCGCGGTGCTGGCCTTCCCCCCGTCGGACTCCAACGTCATCGGGACTTACCCGATCTCGTATGACGTGACCCCTCCGGACGCGCCCACGGACGTCGTCGCGGGCCCGGGCGAGGGGGTCGCGGTGGTCTCGTGGACCTACCCCGGATCGCTCTCCACGACGGCGGACGGAGGGACCACCACCGCCGCTCCGCCCGACCTCCAGGGGTACTGGCTGCTCTGCGATCCGCCCCCTGGCTCGGCGGCGACGGACGGCGGCTTGAGCGATGCCTCGGCGGTGCTCGACGGCGACGAGGAGGGGGGAGACGGCACCGGCGGCACCTGCGGCTCCTCCGCGCTCTCGACCATCGACCCCAACGACAGCGAGGCCTTCGCCCGTTACCGGTGCAGCGACCTGATCGGCGCGACCGCGACCCGGGGCGTGGCGCAGGGCCTCACCAACGGGCGCGGTTACCGGATGGCGGTGGTGGCGCAGGACCTCGCGGGCAACCGCAGCACCATCTCGGTCGCGGGCAACTGTGTGACCCCGGTGCCGATCACGGATTTCTGGGAGGCCTACCGCGCTGCGGGTGGCCAGGCGCGCCCCGGGGCGTGCGGCGTCGGGGTGGGCCGCGTCGGCGGTGCCGGCGCGTGGATCGGTGTGGCGTTGGGCGTCGCGCTCTGGTCGCGGCGCAGGAGGACCCGATGAGTCGCTGGTGGGCATGTGCGGTCGCGGGTCTTCTTGCCGGCTCGGCGCCGTCGATCGCCGGGGCGCAGACCTTCGAGCTCTTCGGGCCCGACAGCTCTCGCAGCCGCCACGAGTCGACGCAGAACTTCCTCGTCGAGCTGCGCGGCGGGCCCTGGTACCCGGACGTCGACACGGAGTTCAACGGCCGCGCGACGCCCTTCGCCGACATGTTCGGCACCACCGACCGGCTGCTGCTCGGGGCGGAGCTCGACTGGCAGTTTCTCCGCATCAACCCGATCGGCTCGCTGGGCCTCGGCGTCGGGGCCGGGTACACGTCCGCCTCCGCGGTCGCCCCGTTGACGCAGAACCCCATGCCCGCCGCGGCGAGCTGGGAGCGCCCGTCGGACGGTCAACAGACGTCGCTGCAGGTGATCCCGGGCTACGCGGTCGCGGTGATTCGCATCGACGTGCTCTCGCGCCGCACGGTGATCCCCCTGGTGCCGTATGTGAAATACGGGGTCGGGTATGCCTACTGGTGGATCACCAACGGCGACACCCTCTCCCGCCGCTCTCTCACGCTCTCACCCGGGGCGACCGCCAGCGACTCCGACCTCGGGCAGGCCGCCACCGGAGGCACCCTGGGCACCCACTTCGCGGCCGGGCTGATGCTCCGCCTCGACGTCTTCGAGCCCGCCGTGCAGCGCGCCTGGGACCAGCAGATGGGCGTCAACCACAGCTATGTGTTCGCCGAGTACGTGCGCTCCGACCTGAGCGGCCTCGGCGCGCGCCCGCAGCTTCGCCTCGGCACCGAGACATGGAACGTCGGCCTCGCGATGGAGTTCTGATCCGTCGACGACGGCTGACGGAGTCGCTTGGGGGGAATTGGGAAGGAGAGGGGGAGCGGCGCCTCGCGGTCGGAGGCGCCGTGACCGGCGGTGGGACGCTCAGCGCTGGGCGGGCGCCGCGGGGGGCACCGAGGGCGTGCCGCACTCGGGGCAGAAGCGCGCGCCAGCGGCCAGCTCGACGCCGCAGCCGGTGCAGTTCTTCTTCGCCGCCACCGCGATGTTGCCGCCGCACTCGGCGCAGAACTTCCCCGGACGCACCTGCGCGTTGCAGTGGGGGCACGTCACGGTGCTGCCCTGTCCCTGCGCCGCCGCGCCGCCGGCCACCGCGCCGGCCGCCATCGCGCCGCCGAGGGCGCCCGCGCCTGCGCCCACGAGGCCGCCGAGGGCGCCGCCCGCGAGGTTGGAGCCGAGCGAGGCGCCGACGCCGACCTGCGCGGCCATGCCCGCGAGCCCGGTGTTGCCGCCGCCCTGAGCGAGCCCGGCGCCCGCGCCGCGCATCGCCTCGAACTGGCCGAGGCGCCCGATGTCACCGCCGGCCATCTGCACGTAGGCCGCGTCCTGGGCGCGGCGCTGGTCGAGCGCGAACTGCGCGGCCTGCGCCTGGTACTGCGCGGTCGAGACGCCCACCTGCGCGGCGGCCGCGGCGGCCTGCGCCTGGAGCGCGGCGCGCTGGATGGAGATCTCGTCGACCTGGAGGCCGACCATCTGCTCGGCGACCTTCTGGCGCATCTCGTCGAAGCGCTTCACGTCCTCCTCGGGGACGTCGACCTCGAGCTTGGTGACCTTGACGATGCGGATGCCGGCCTGCGCCAGCTCGGTGGCGTTGGCCACGCAGGCGGCGGCGAGCTCGTCCTGCATGTCCATGATGTCGAGCACCGAGCGGCGCTGCTCGCGGGCGAGCTTGCCGATGGTGCTCTTCACCGTGTTGAAGAAGGAGTTCACGAACCAGTCGAAGATGTCCGCGTGCTCCTGGTACTTCCGCATTCCGAAGTACTGGTAGATCAGGGTCTCGGGGTTCTCGACGCGGAGCAGGATCTCACCGTGGCAGCGCGCCCGGAGGCGGATGCTGGTCATCGGGTCGATCATGTTCCCGAGGGTGCCGCCGAACTTCTTGGGGAACGGGGTCCGCTTGACGAAGAAAAGCTCCGTCATGAGGAAGTTGCCGCCCGTGTACTGGTCGATGAAGTTCGAGAGGAACGGGATGTTCGCCGTCGACAGGGTGCAGCGCCCCGCGTCGAGCGACCCGACCGGCCGACCCTCCTTGGAGAAGACGCCCCACTCGTCCGCGCGCACGGTGCACTGCGCGAACATCGGGATCGTCTGATCGGGGTGCTTCCAGATCAGATCGTTGTTGTCCTCCGGGCGCGCGATCATCATCTCGCGGACGCCGTTCTTCACCACATCGCTCTGCAGGAAGTTCTTCGCGCTGTCGATCAGTCCCATGCGTGCTCACCGGCTCCTCTGGTGCGGGCGCTGCCCGACACCTACTACGCCACTCTGCGACGTCTTACGCGCGGTAGGCGTCGAGGCTTCCGAAGCCACTCGACACCCACCGGCCGCGCCTTCGGGGCGCAACCATACTTTGCCCGTTACGGCGCTTCAACCGCGACGTTCGCGGCAGGGCCTGGGCTTCGCGCCCGCGCGCTGCTTGTGGATCGACAGCGATCCCTTCCCGGACGCCGGCGGCACCAGGCTGCCGGGCTTCGTCCCGATGAGGTCGGCCCGGCCGGCCTTGACGAGCGCCTCGCGGGTCTCCTCGTGGTGCGTCGGGTCCCAGTAGAAGATCAGCGCCTTCTGCAGCCGCTTCTCGTAGAGGTCGCGCGCCGTGTAGACCGGCGTGCGCGAGAGCGGGTCGATGCCCGTGAAGTACATGGTGGTGGCGAGGCTCATCGGGGTCGGGATGAAGTCCTGCACCTGGCGGGGCTTCATGTTCCTCGCCTTCAGCCAGAGCGCGAGGTCGACCATGTCCTTCAGCGTCGAGCCCGGGTGCCCGGAGATGAAGTACGGCACCAGGAACTGGTTCTTACCCGCCTCCTCGCTGGCGCACTGAAACTGCTCGGCGAAGCGCTCGTAGCTCTCCACCGCGGGCTTCTTCATCTTGTCGAGCACCTCCTTGTTGGAGTGCTCCGGCGCCACCGAGAGCTGGCCTCCGGTGTGGTGCTTCGCGAGGGTCTCGATGAACTCCGGCGAGCGCTCCGCCAGGTCGTACCGGACGCCCGACGCCACGAAGACCTTCTTCACCCCCGGCTCCTCGCGCACCCGCTTCATCAGCGAGAGCAGGGGCTTGTGGTCGGTGATCAGGTTCTCGCAGATGCCCGGGTAGACGCACGAGAGCCGCCGGCACGAGCGCTCGATGTTCTCGTCCTTGCAGGCCATCTCGTACATGTTGGCGGTCGGGCCGCCCAGGTCACTGATGATGCCGTTGAAGCCGTCCATCCGGCGCATCGCACGCACCTCGCGGAGCACGCTCTCCTCCGAGCGCGAGGAGATCACCCGGCCCTCGTGCTCGGTGATGGAGCAGAAGGTGCAGCCGCCGAAGCAGCCGCGCATCGTGACGATGGAGTTGCGCACCGTCTCGAAGGCGGGGATGGGCGCGTCGTACTGCCAGTGCGCCTGGCGCAGGAAGGGCAGGTCGTAGAGCCCGTCCATCGCCGCCGTGTCGAGCGCGAAGGCGGGCGGGTTGAAGTACACCGCCTCGTGGTCGTGCGGCTGCAGCAGCGGTCGGCCGTTGCCGGGGTTGGTCTCGTACTGGAAGGCGCGGGACATCTCCGCGAAGGCCGTCTTGTCGGTGCGCGCCTGCTCGTAGGTGGGCAGCACCACCACGCCGCCGTCCGAGACGCGGGCGCTCGGCTGGATGTCCTCCCACTGGCCCTTTCGCAGCACGTACGCCGTGCCGCGAACGTCTCGGATCTGCTCGATGCGCTCGCCCGCCTTGAGCCGCCGAGCGACCTCCCACACGGGGCTCTCGCCCATCCCGAAGATCAGCAGGTCGGCCTTCGAGTCGAGAAGGATCGAGCGCCTCACGCTGTCGGACCAGTAGTCGTAGTGGGCGATGCGTCGGAGCGACGCCTCGATGCCCCCGAGCACCAGCGGCACCCCGGGGAAGGCCTGACGACAGAGGTTGGCGTAGACGATCGAGGCGCGGTTGGGGCGCAGCCCCGTGCGGCCGCCCGGGGAGTACTGGTCCTCCGCGCGGATCTTCTTCTGCGCGGTGAGCTTGTTGAGCATCGAGTCGAGGTTGCCCGCGGTGATGCCCACCATCAGCCGCGGAACGCCCATCCGCAGGAGGTCTTTCGTGTCGCGCCAGTCGGGCTGCGCGATCATCCCGACGCGAAATCCGCGGCCCTCCAGGAAGCGGCCGATCAGCGCCCCTCCGAAGGCCGGGTGGTCGACGTAGGCGTCGCCGTTGACGATGAGGATGTCGATCGCGTCCCAGCCGCGGGCTTCCATCTCCTCGCGGGTGGTCGGGAGGAAGCGGCGGAGGTCGCGCGGCGGCGCGTGGGCGCTCCGTCGGAGGGTTACGAGGTCCATGAGTGGCCGGCACTCTAGTAGACTCCGACCGTGACGCTAGGGCTCCCGCAACGCTATCGGCTGCTCGGACGCATCGGCGCCGGTGGGATGGCGGAGGTGTTCCGCGCCGAGCTCGTGAGCGCCGAGGGGATCACCCGAGAGCTGGTGATCAAGCGCATCCACCCCCGGCTCGCGCTCGACGCCGAGGCGGTACGCCGCTTCGTCGACGAGGCCCGCGTGGCCGCGAAGCTGCGTCACCCCAACGTGGTGCAGGTCTACGAGTTCGGCCGAGCCGGTGAGCACTACTTCCTCGCCATGGAGCTCGTGGAGGGCTGCGACCTCGCCACGCTGCTGCGCCGCGCGGAGGGCGGACGCCTCGCGCCCGGGGTCGCCCTCGCGGTCATCGACGCCCTCCTCGACGCGCTCGGCTACGTCCACGCGCTGCGGGCTGCGGACGGAGCGCCCATGGGCCTCGTGCACCGTGACGTCTCCCCGCACAATGTCCTGCTGGGCCGCGCGGGCGAGATCAAGCTGGCGGACTTCGGCATCGCCCACGCCTCCGCCGCCCGGTCCCCCGACGCGGAGGGGCTCGGGGCCGTCGAGGGCAAGCTCGCGTTCATGGCGCCCGAGCAGGCCCGCGGCGAGCCCGTCGACGCCAGGGCCGACCTCTTCTCCGCCGCCGCGATCCTCCACGAGATGCTGACGGGAGCCCGGGTCTACGGCGCAGCTACGGGCGACGAGCTCCGCGAGCGGGCGACGCAGGGGGCGCTCGAGCTCGCCCCGATCGACCCGGAGATCGCTCCCCTCGGCGGTGTCCTGCGCCGGGCGCTCTCGCCCCTCCCGGACGACCGCTTCGACTCCGCCGGAGCCCTCCAGGAGGCGCTGTGGCTCGCCGCCGACGGCCTCGGCTTACGCTCCGATGTAAACGCCCTCCGCGCGCTGGTGGCCCGCGGCGCCGAGCCCGGGTCTTCCGCGCTCGCTCCGACGGACCGCACGCTCACCGACGCCGTCGAGCCGCCGGGCGCCCGGGCGCCCTCGACCCCGCCTCCGGCCCGCCGCCCCCGCCGGGTGCTCTTCGAGCGCGTCGCCATCGCGCTCGGCGTGCTCACGGTGAGCGTCCTCGCCGAGCGCCGCACCCGGCCCGTCGTCCGCCCGCAGCACGCGCCCCGCTCCACGGTGGCGACGGGCCATCCGCTGCGGGTCGGGATGCCGCCGGGGGTCGGCGCGGCGTGGTGGCAGCCGTCGCTGCGCCGACGCCTCGCGGAGGGCGTCGAGGTGCGGGTCGAGCGGGTCGACGTCGAGGGGCCCATCGCAGCCGCGAGGGCGCTGCGGGCGGGGGAGCTCGACCTCGCCCTGGTCGCCTCGGAGAACCTCCGCGCCATGGTGACCGCGGACGCCGTCCGTCGGCTCGACACGGTCCTTCCGGAGATCGACGGCGCCGGATACCTCGCCACCCGCACCGCCCTGCGCGCCGAGACGCTGCGCTGGGGAGCCAGCGTCGGGGCCGAGGGGGAGGGCACCTACGCGCTCCCGGTGGCGGCCGACCTCGTGGCCTTCGGGGTGAGCGACGCCGCGATGCAGGAGGCCGGCGAGTGCGTCGCGGCGCAGCGCCCCGCGCTCGATGCCTGGCTGAGAGGCCACAGCCGGCTGCGCCTGCCATCCGGCGCGAGCCTGCGCCGCGAGCTCGACGGATGGACCTCCTGGGACCTCGTCCTCGCGTCATGGTGCTGGTCGCGCCGGGGGAGACACGTCGCGACGGTGGACCCGGTCGACGGCGCCGGCGTCGCGGCGGCGGTGGCGCGCTGGGGCTCGCTCGGAGCCCAGACCGACGGAGCGGTCCCCACGGCGGAGTCGATGACCGCCGCGGGCGCGGCGATCGCGGTGCTGCGGGCGATGGGGGCCGTCGTCCCCTCGGTCGACGCGGCGGACCCCTCGGTCGTCGCTCGATGGGCGCCGCTCTCATGGTGGCTCCGCCGGGGGGTCGCAGGCTGGACCCTCTCCCTGCCTCCCCGCGGCGACCGGCTCACGCTCGACGCCATGGGAGATCCGGCGGGGGAGGGGCAGCGCGCCGCCGTGGGTCGAACCTGGGGCTGGTGCCTGGGCCGGGGCTCGTCGCGCACGGCGAGGGCGGCCCGGCTGTTGATGCTGCTGACCCGCGAGTCCTCCAGCGAGCCGCTGGTGCGCGAGCTCGGCGGCGCCGACGCGACCGCGCGCGTCACGGTGCTGCCCGGCCCGATGGGGAGCTTCACCCGGACCTCCCTCGATCGGTCCCCGTTCGTACGGCTGGAGGGCCCGGCCTCGCTCGAGGACGCCGAGAGCCTTCCTCTCCGAACCCGCGCGTTGCTCCTCGGCGAGCGCTGAGCCTGCGGTACTCCGGAGGGCGCAGCGTCATTGTCGATCGGCTTCGTCGCGTGCTATCCGAAGGCCATGACCCAGTGGCTTGGATATCTCGGCGCGGTCGGACTGATCATGGTGGGCGCGGGCCTCAACGCCCCCGCCGAGCCGGCTGAACCCGCTCCCGAACCCGTCGTCGTCGCCGCCCCCGTCGCCCCGCCCACCCCTGCGATGGACCCGTCGGCCGCTCAGAACAACGCCCCATCGGGTGGTTGAGCGCACTGACGGGCTCCGGTCTGGAGCCCACCGTAGGATTCGCTAGCGACGGCTGAGCGCGGTCAACACCGCCTTCGCAGCCTCGCAGCCCGAATCGACCGCCAGCGCGCGTCGTGCGACGTCGTCTGCTGCCTGGAGATCGCCCATCCTGTGATGGCACTCGGCGAGCCGCGCGAGCAGCACGGCGTCCCGTGGCCTTGCGCGCGTCGCGCGGAGCCAGTTGGCCGTCGCCTCGTGCCAGCGCCCGGCCTCCTCGTCGCGCCTTGCCTGGATGGACGCCAGCGCAGCGCGCGTGTCCGCCAGCGCCTGCCCCGCGTTCTCGAGCGCCGACACCCGGGCCGCCTGCGGGTCGAGGATCTGCGCGATGCAGAACTGCACCGACACCGCGATGCGCTCGACCTCGACGAGCAGGGAGTCGAGGTCGCGCCGTTCGGCGTTCGGGGGGGCGAGCATCGGCGTCGGCGCCACGCTGCCGAGCCTCGCGCCCCCGCTTGGAGGCGGAGGGATCATCGAAGGGCGATTGTTCGACGAACGAGGTCCTGGCGCGGAGGAGCCTCCCGTCCCGGCGGCGTCCTTCCGCAGCGGGGCGGGGACCACCAGCGGGGAGTCGCCCGCCGGGGGCCGTGCGACGGGGTCCGGGGCCTGCGATCCAGGGTCCATCCTCGGCGGTGCTCCAGAGGGCCGCCTCGGAATGGGCGTCACGGCCGGTCGAACCGGCGACGGCGTCTCCTCCCGCCGGCCCTCTCCGCGTCGAAGCTGCTGGTCGTAGAGAAAGCGGCGCACCGGGTCGCCCAGCACCTCGACCGCCTGATCGAGGGCGCGCAGCACCAGCTCGATGCGCCGCGAATACTCCTCCGTCGGGACCCCGACGAAGCGCGTCACGTCCAGGCGCTTGCGCAGGTCGCGCACCGCCTGCGTGATCGCCTCCCAGGACGAGTCGGGCGACACCGCCAGCACCTCATAGTGCGTGCGCCCGCTCAGCCGCTCGTACACCCGGTCAATCGCCACGCGGTCCTCCGTGGACAGCGCGTTCAGTTCAGCCATCGCTCGCACTCCTCCTCGGACAAGGACCCGTCCGATGCCCCCAGGACAGGGCTCTTCGTTCACAAAAGACCACGCCGTCAAGACGTGACACCTCGTCCCTAGGGGGCGACCGACTGAACATCCGTTGCCAGGAATTATGAATCGACCATCGCCCTCGGGTACATCTGTTCAGCCCGAAGGGAGCGCTCGGCTCCCGGACGGTGCACGAACGCCATCCCCGCCCCCGAAGGAGACGCCATGACCAACCCGACCCTCGTCCTCCGTGCCGCCGGCTTCTGTTTTACCTGGCGCCGTATGTCCGACCGGCACGTGCGCGTCAGCCTCTGGCGCGTCGACCCCGCCAGCGGCCAGCGCTACTGGGTGACCTGCGCGTTCGCGCCCGACGACCGCGACGCCATCCGCGCCAGGGCGCTGGCCCTCATGACCTGGGCCCGCTCCATCCCGACCGGCGCCGGCCAGGACGTTCAGGCGCAGGCCGTCGCGACCTCGCTCGCCATCACCGCCCAGCGCCTCGCTCGCCTGGAGGTTCCCGCGAACTCCGTCCGCCGCACCAACCCGGCGCGTCGGCACGCCGCCTGAGTCACGGCGCTCTGGACAGGCTATGTCCACCCCCCGAAGCCCTTCGCCCGCTGCGCCCCGGCGATGTCGACGGCGTCGATGCTATGGTGCCCGTCATCCCCATGACCGACGATGATCCCCCGGTCGCGCGCGACCCCCTCCGCGCCGCGCTGCTCGATCGGTTCGGCCTCGATGATTTCCGCCCCTGGCAGCGCGAGGCGATCGACGCCCTGCTCGATGGCGGCCAGGCCCTGGTGGTCGCCCCCACCGGCGGCGGCAAGAGCCTCACGTACCAGTTCACCGCCACCTGTCTGCCGGGCGTCACGCTGGTCATCTCCCCCCTCGTCGCGCTGATGGAGGATCAGGTTCGCGCCCTCGACCAGCGCGGGGTGTCCGCGACCTACCTCGCCTCGACGCTGCAGCCCGACGTCCGCCGGGCGCGCATCGCGGGCATGCTCTCCGGCCGCTACAAGCTGGTCTACCTGGCTCCCGAGCGCCTGCAGTTCGACGGCTTCGTCGACGCCTGCGCCCGGGCGAAGATCTCGCTTCTGGCGGTCGACGAGGCCCACTGCATCTCCATGTGGGGGCACGACTTCCGCCCCGACTACCTCCGCATCGGCGACCTCATCCAGCGGCTGCGACCGCCCCGCATGATGGCCTGCACCGCGACGGCCACGCCCGACGTACGCAACGAGATCCTCGAGCGGCTGCGCTTCGATCGCGACCGGGTGAAGGTCGTGCTCCGGGGCTTCGCCCGCCCCAACCTGCACCTCGCGGCGCGCACCGTCGACGGCCCCACGGAGTCCAAGGAGACCGTGCGGCGCGAGCTGAAGCGGGTGCTCGGCGAGCCCGCCCGGCCGAAGGGCGGGGCCATCGTCTACGCGGCCACCCGGAAGAACACCGAGCAGTTCGCCGACGACCTCCGCCGCGCGGGCTGGAACGCCTCGCCCTACCACGCCGGCCTCGGCGCCGAGGAGCGCTCCAGCCTCTCGGAGCGCTTCAGCGACCGCAAGATCGACGTCGTGGTCGCCACCAACGCCTTCGGCATGGGCATCGACCGGGCGGACATCCGCACGGTGCTCCACCTCCAGCCCCCGTCGAGCATCGAGTCGTACTACCAGGAGGTCGGCCGCGCGGGCCGCGACGGCGCCGAGGCGCATGGCCTGCTGCTCTGCTCCGGCGTGGACATCGCCCTCCGCCGTCGGCTCACCCAGATGGGCACCGACGGCCAGGCCCCGGAGCCCGCGCAGGCGGCCCGCGCGTGGAGCCTCTTCTGCGAGCTGCTCCGCTACCTCGACGCCGGCACCTGCCGCCACGACTTCATGCTCCGGTACTTCGGCGACGAGCGGGAGATCCTCGGCGGCTGCGGGCACTGTGACGTCTGCGCCAACATCGACCAGCGCGACGACGATGCGCCGCAGTCGCAGGTCGACACCGTCGTGCGCATGGGGCTCTCGGCCGTGGCGCGCGCCCGGCAGCGCGGCGGGTTGCAGGCGATCGCGGAGATGCTGCGCGGGGCCTCGTCGCAGCGCACCCAGCGCTTCGGCTTCGACCAGCTCTCCACCTTCGGGCTGATGCGCGAGCGCTCCCAGCCCTGGGTGCTCAGCCTGCTTCGCGGCTTCCTCGCCGCGGGCTGGATCGACCTGAGCCCCACCGAGCACCCGGTGCCCTTCGTGACCGCGAGCGGAGCGGCGGTGATGCGCGGCACCGAGCCGGTGCGCTTCCGACTGCCCCCCGATCGGGAGCGACCGCGCGCAGCCTCCGCCCGACGCCCGGCGCCCGACGCCGCGCCCGCCAGCTACGACCCCGCGCTCTATGAGCGGCTCCGCGCATGGCGCGCCGAGGAGGCGAAGCGTCGGGGCCTGCCCGCCTACGTGGTGGCCTTCGACCGCACGCTGCAGGAGGTCGCCGCGCGACGCCCGGGCGACCTCAGCTCGCTCTCGCAGGTGCACGGGCTCGGCCCCGCGAGGGTCGAGGCCTATGGGGAGATCCTGCTGAAGATGCTCCGCGCCTCGGCCGCGACCTGAGAGACTCACCGGACTTCGCGACCGCAGGCGTGCGAGTCGCTTGCAACTCCGTCGCGTGCCGATGCATCTACCCGGCGTCGTGTTGAACCGCCGGATTCGCGCTCGCGCCCTCGCCGTCACCCTCTCCGTTGGCGCGCCCGCAGCGGCGCAGATCGGTGCGACCACGCAGGCCGACCCGACCCCGGCCACGCCCGCCGCCACGGCGGCTCCCCGGCTCACGCAGTTCGTCCAGGCCGACTACCCCGCCGAGGCGCTCGCCCAGGGACTCGAAGGTTCGGTGCTCCTCGAGCTCACCGTCGACCCGACCGGTCACGTGTCGCAGGTCACGGTGGTGCAGCCGCTGGGGCACGGCTTCGACGAGGCCGCGACCGCCGCCGCGCGGACCTTCGTGTTCGAGCCCGCGCGACGGGACGGCGTCGTGGTCGCCTCGATTCTCCGCTACCGCTACCGCTTCAGCGCGGCCGCCGCCCGCGCGGCGCAGCAGCCCCAGGTCCACGCCCTGCTGCGCGTGACGGTGCGAGGCCGCGGCGACCAGCCCCTGGCGGGCGCGGCGGTCCGCCTCACGCTCCCTGACGGCACCACCCGCGAGGCCACCAGCGACGAGCGGGGAGCGCTTCGCGTCGAGCTCGACTCGGTGGGCAGCGTTCGCATCGCGCTGAGCGCCGACGGGCACGAGCCGATGGAGGTGACCGAGACCGTCGCCGACCGAGAGGACCTCGGGCTCACCTATCGCCTGAGCCCGGTGCGAGCGGCCGCGACCCCGACGCCCGCGACGCCGGGCGAGCCCTCGACCGCGGAGCCGGAAGACGAGGCCACGGTGCGCGCTCGACGCCCCCCGAGGGAGGTCACGCGCCAGTCGCTGGAGTTCCGGGAGATTCTCCGCATGCCCGGCACCGGCGGCGACGCGCTTCGCGCCGTGCAGAACTTCCCCGGCGTCGCTCGCGCCATCAACGGCCTGCTCATCGTCCGCGGCTCGACCCCGCAGGACACGCAGATCTTCGCCGACGGCACCTCGATCCCGCTCATCTATCACTTCGGCGGCCTCTCCTCGGTCATCAGCACCGAGCTCCTCGACCGCATCGACTTCTATCCAGGCAACTACAGCGCCCGGTACGGGCGGGCCCAGGGAGGCATCGTCGACGTCGGGCTGCGCAGCCCGCGCCGCCAGGGCTACCGCTTCGTCGCCAACATCAACCTCATCGACGCCAGCCTCTTCGTCGAAGGGGCCATCACCCGCAACCTGAGCTTCGCGGTGTCGTTTCGCCGCAGCTACGTCGACGCCATCCTCGGCGCGGTGCTCAGCGGCATCGACGCGGTGTCCTTCACCTCGCTGCCCGTCTATTGGGACTATCAGGGTCTTCTCGAGTATCGCCCCAGCCCGCGCGACCGGGTGCGCCTCGCGCTCCTGGGCTCCGACGACTCGCTCTCGCTGCTGCTCAATCGCCCCTCCGAGACGGCGCCGCGCTTCTCCGGCAGCTTCTCCACGGGCATCGGGTTCCACGCGGGGCAGGTGCTCTGGGACCACACCTTCTCGCCGACGATCTCCAGCCGCGCGATGGTTTCCGTCAGCCGCAACTCGATCAACATCGGCGGCGGCGAGGTCTTCGGCCTCGACCTCAACTTCTGGAACCTCACTGGCCGCTACGAGCTCACCGCGCAGGTCAACCGCCGCGTGCGGGCCAACCTGGGCATCGACATCGTCGGCGGCCCGGCGGAGATCCGGTTCAACGGGGTTCGCATGCCGAGCGAGGGGCAGATGCCCAACCTCCAGAACCTCGCGCGGGTCTCCACGCAGAGTTCCGACTCCCTCTACCGACCGGGCGCCTACGCCGAGCTCGAGATCACGCCCACCCCCCGGCTGAGGCTCATCCCCTCGCTGCGCGCGGACTACACCCGCGACGCCAATCGGAGCTGGGCCGTGCAGCCGAGGCTCTCCTTCCGGTGGGAGTTCGCGCGCGACTGGTTCCTGAAGGGCGGCGTGGGTGTCTTCAATCAACCGCCGCAGCCGCAGCAGAGCTCAGGGGCGGTCAACTCCTTCAACCCGGCGACCACCGTGGGCAACCCCTTCCTCGGGACGCAGCGATCGGTGCACTACGGCCTCGGGATGGAGCACAACTTCTCCCAGTACCTCTCGCTCTCCGTAGAGGGCTTCTACAAAGACCTCGACCAGCAGATCGTCGCCCAGCCCTCGATTCAGGGCGTGCCCTATTTCAACAGCGGAATCGGGCGCATCTACGGTGGAGAGATCCTCTTCCGACATCGGCCCTCGGCGCGCTTCTTCGGGTGGCTGGCGTACACCATCTCCCGCTCCGAGCGCCGCGACTCTCCGGAGTCGGCGTATCGCATCTTCCAGTTCGACCAGACCCACATCCTCACGCTCATCGGGAGCTATCGCCTGGGCCGCGGCTGGGAGGTCGGGCTGCGCTTCCGCTTCGTCACCGGCAACCCCACCACCCCCATCATCGGCGCGGTCTACAACGGTGACACCGGGACCTATACGCAGATTCCCGGAGCGCCGTTCTCTTCCCGCAACGCCCCGTTTCACCAGCTCGACCTCCGGGTCGACAAGACATGGACCTTCCGGCGAGGCAGCCTCAACCTCTTCCTCGAAGTGCTCAATGTCTACAACAATGCCAACCCCGAAGGCGTGCAGTACAATTATAACTATACGCAGTCGAATACGGTCACTGGCATCCCCTTCTTTCCCAACCTGGGGGTCCGCTTTGAGTACTGAGCACACCGCCCTCCGCGCCCTCGTCGGGGTCACCTTCGCGCTGGCCCTGGGCGCCTGCGGCGACGAGCTCGCCCCCGCCTGGGAGATCCGCGGCTTCCGGCTCTTCGGGGCGAAGATCGAGAACCTCACCCGCCAGGCCGCGGACCCCGGCGTGGCCGAGGCGGCGCCCGGCGAGCAGGTGCGCCTGACCCTCAGCTACGTCGACCCCGCGCCCGCCGCGCGCCCGCTCAACGTCACCTGGGTGTTCTGCGCCGAGGCCACGGTGATGGGCACCACCTTCGGGTGCACCTCGCGCGGCGTGTCCGTGCTCGCCGGCGCCACCGTCACCTACGAGGTGCCGCGGCTGGACTTCTCCGTCGACCCCTCCAATCGACCCCGCATCCAGGCGGTCGCCCTGGCCTGCGCCGGCGGCACCGTCGTGCTCGACCCCGCCACCCGTCAGCCCCGCTGCACGGGCGAGGGGAGCGAGTCGTGGGTGATGACCCGATCGCTGTTGGTGCGCACCGACGAGACGGTGCGACCCAACCACAACCCGACCATCGACCGGGTGAGCTTCATCCGCAGCGGGCTGACCACCGCCGACGCCGTCACCGTAGGCACCGAGACGCCGCTGCGGGTGCCGCGATGCACCACCGACCCGTGCCCCGAGCACACCCTCGACGTGAGCGTCGCGGCGGGCTCTCGCGAGATCCAGCCCACCTTCGACCTCCAGGGCAACCGGGTGATGACCCAGGAGCGGCTGCAGTTCGGGTTCTTTACCAACAAGGGAACGATGGAGAACGCCTTCCGGGTCGACTCCGTGGCGATCCCCGACGGGCCCATCCGCAACCGGTGGATGGCGCCACGGGAGGCCGGCACCGTGCGCTTCCTGTTCACGGCGCAAGACACCCGGGGCGGCTTCGACGTGGTCGAGCGCACCGTCGTGGTGGAATAGACCGCCGGGGCGATCAGTCTTCGCGGTTGTCGATCTGGGCGCGCTGCAGCGTGCCGGAGTAGTCGAAATAGACGGTCTTCAGCTCGGTGAAGAACTCGTAGGGGGCCCAGCCGCCCTCGCGGTGCCCGTTGCCCGTGTCCTTGGTGCCGCCGAAGGGGAAGTGGGCCTCGGCGCCGATGGTCGGGGCGTTGACGTAGGTGATCCCGGACTGCAGCCGGTGCACCGCCCGCATCGCCTGGTTGACGTCTCGCGTGTAGATCGACGAGCTCAACCCATAAGGCACTTCATTGGCGATCTCGATGGCCTCATCGAAGCTCGAGGCCTGGATCACCGCCAGCACCGGCCCGAAGACCTCGCTCATCGCGAGCTCGCTCCCGCGCTTGACCCCGTCGAGGATCGTCGAGGGATAGAACCACCCGCCGCGGAGCGCCGCGTCCGAGGGGAGCTGGCCGCCGCAGCGGAGGTGCGCGCCGTCCGCCACCGCGCGCTCGACGAAGCCGTGAACCCGCCCGCGCTGCGCCTCGCTCACCAGCGGACCGACGTCCGTCGCAGGGTCCATCGGGTCGCCCATGCGCATCGCCTTCGCGCGCACGACGAGCTCATCGATCATCCTGCCGTGGGCGTCGCCCACCGCGATGAGCCGGCTGGTGGCGGTGCAGCGTTGACCCGCGGTGCCGAAGGCGCCCCAGAGCACGCCGTCGATCGCCAGCCCCAGGTCGGCGTCGGGCATCACGATCACCGGGTTCTTGCCGCCCATCTCCAGGGAGATGCGCTTGAGCATCCGGCCGCCGGTCTCCGCGATGCCGCGGCCCACCGGCGTGCTGCCCGTGAAGGTGAGCACCTTCGTGTCGGGGTGCGCGACGATCGCGGCGCCGACCTCCTCGCCGAAGCCGTGCACCACGTTGAGCACGCCCGGAGGGAGCCCCGCGTCCCAGAGGGTCTGCGCGAAGAGAGCGCCGCTCGCGGGCGCCTCCTCGGCGGGCTTCCAGACGATGGTGTTGCCGCACACCAGGGCGGGGAGGATCTTCCAGCTCGGCACCGCGACGGGGAAGTTCCACGCGGTGATGACGCCGACGACCCCGATGGGGCGGCGGAGGGTGAAGCCCATCTTGTCGTTGAGCTCGGAGGGGGCCGTGTGCCCGAAGAGCCGCCGCCCCTCGCTGCCCGCATAGAACATCGTGTCGATGGCCTCCTGGATGTCTCCCCGGGCCTCCTCCATGCGCTTGCCCATCTCCTTCGCCATCACCTCGGCGATCGCGTCCTTGCGGGCCGTCAGGAGGGCCGCCGCGCGGAAGAGCACCTCGCCGCGAGCGGGCGCCGGGGTGTTCGACCACCTGGTGAAGGCCGCGCGAGCCGAGGCTACCGCGCGGTCGACGTCGACGGCGGAGCCGCGCGCGACGTGGCCCACGAGCGACCCGTTCGTCGGGGAGCGCAGCTCGAAGGTGGCGCCGTTGTCCGATGGGACATCCGTCGCCCCGATGTGATGGAGGAGCGTGAGAGGTGAGTCAGTCATGGCGGCAATACCTAGGGGACCAGAGGGGATTCCGTCGAGCGGCGAACGCTCAGGTTCCGGGCGGAACGAAGGGCTTGAACTCACCCGGCGGAGGCGGCAGCGGCGCGTCGGCCGAGGGCGGCGCCGGTGGCGTCGCAGGGGCGGCCTGAGCGAAGGGGTTGAACGGAGGGGGCGCGCCCTGCTCGACAGGAGGCGTCGGGACGGCGGGCATGGCCTCGGTGCGAGGGAAGCTCGCAGGCACGGCCGGAGCCGCGGGCGCGGCCTGGGCGAAGGGGTTGAACGCGGGCTCGGGGATGCCGACCGGAGCGACAGGGTTGGCTGCCGGGGGGGCCGCCGCCGCGAAGGGGTTGAACTGCGCCTCGGGGGCCTGCGGCGCCTGGACCGGAGCGCCCGCCGCGAAGGGGTTGAACTGCGCCGCAGGCGCCTGGGGGGCGGGAGCCGCCGGGGCCTGCGCGGCGAAGGGGTTGAAGGCCCCGCTGGGAGCCTGCGGGGCCGGGGCCTGCGGAGGAGGCTGCTGGGCCGCGAAGGGGTTGAAGCCGCCGCCGGGAGCCTGCGGGGCCGGGGCCTGCGGAGGAGGCTGCTGGGCCGCGAAGGGGTTGAAGCCGCCGCCGGGAGCCTGCGGGGCCTGGGCAGGGGGAGGGGCCGCGGGGGGCGCCGCCGGAGCGCCGCCGGGAGGGCCGCCGAAGGTGGCGATGCGCGCGACGCCGGCCGAGAGCGCGCCGGCCGCCGAGGCGAGGAAGCCCGCGCCGGGAGCGCCCTGAGCAGCGGGTGCCGGAGGGGCGCCCGGGGCCGAGGGAGCGCCCTGTCGGGAGAAGGGATTGAGCCCCGCGAAGGGGTTGCCGCCGACCATGCCGCCGGTGTTGACGGGAGTGACCCCACCGCCGCCGAAGGACGACTGCGCGCCGAAGTTGCCACCGCCCGCAGGCGCACCGATGGGCTGGAAGCCACCCGTCGCACCGGGCGCGCCGGGAGCGCCCGCAGCCGCTGGGGCGAGGCGGACGTTCATGTTGCTGACCCAGGCCTCGCGGCCGTCGTCGAAGCGCACCTTCACCAGCTGCGCGGCGGGGTTGACCTCCACCGCGATCCCCGGGGCGAAGCCGCCGCCCAGCCATGAGGCCATCACCCGTGATCCTGCCGTCATCCCGCTCATCGCATCCAAACTCCTGGTGGGGTGTTCGCGAGGCGGCAGCGTACACGCCCGTCGGTCGGAGCGCATCGGTCGCGTGATAGGGTCGGCGTCGGCGATACCTGATGGCGCGATCGAACCAGCTCCCCCCCGACGAGATCGCGGCTCCCGGAGCGGTCGACGCGTCGCTCCTTCGCAGCGCCCTCCGCCATCTCGCCGCCGAGGTGCAGGCGGCGCTCCCTCCGCTCTCGGCGATGGTGCGCACCTCGAACCATCCGTCGTCCCGCACCCACCGGGTTCGCTGGGCCCCGTCCACCGCGACCGACGGCGCCGCCCTCGTCCTCACGCTCACCGCCGACGACGTGACCGTCACCGCGGGCTTCTCTGCGCGCGGTCGCGACCACGCCGACCGTCGCCCCCGCCTCGGCGAGCTCGCCCGTCGCAAGCGCGAGTTCGCCGACGTGCTCCCGACGCTCCTCGCCGCGCTGCGCTCGGAGGGCGCGACCCTCCACGCGCACCGCGAGTCCGACGAGGCCCTCCCCGAGCACGACTGGATCTCCTCCGTCGCCGCGGGCGCCATCCGCTTCCGCGCCTCCGACCCCTCGCACGGAGCCTCCGACCTCGTCGATCTCTGGCGCTCCGAGCTCACCGCCCGCGCCCCGCACGGCGCCACCACCTTGCTCGCCCGGTGGGTGGCCGAGCGCAGCGCCCGTCTGCTGGAGTTCTGGTCGCAGCTCCTCGGCTGGCGGCTCCCTCCGGCGCTCGTCTCCGCAGGGAGCGACCGCGCTGCGGCGGTGCGCTCGCTCCGCTGGGACGAGCGCGCCTTCGGCCCGACCGCGGCGCCCGCCTCGCTGCTGCCCGCCTCGGAGAGCTGGTGCTACGACCCGGTCACGGGATGGTTCGCCCCCGAGCGCTTCACCACGCTCTCGCCCCCGACGCTCGCCCACGCGCGATGGCTCGACGTCGGCGCCGCTCCTTCGGGCGAGGCCACGGCGCTGCGGCGCTCGGGCGACCCGGCGCTGCTCGCTCGATGGATCCGATGGATGCGCTCCCGCGAGGCCGACGTCGATGAGTCGATCGTTCACCGCACCCGACTCCTGGTGCCCGCGCAGCACCGCGACGGCGACGCCCCTCCGCTCGACGCGCTGATCGCCTCGGTGCTCGCCGACCCGAGCGGCGACCTCGCCGTCTCCCTCGCGGGCCTCCTCGAAGGCGCCCCGTGGACCGTCTCCCCGGAGCCCGCGGTCGTCGCCTCGAAGGTGCGCCCGCGGTGGTCGCTCCGGGCCGCCACCGGGGCCTCCCGGCTCGCCGACCTGGGGCTGCTCGACCGCTCCGGCTGGGCGGGCGTGCGGGAGTGCCTGGGCGACCCCTCGGTGCGCCCGCTGCTCTGGCTCGCGGCGAGGCGAGCGCTGGGCGACCTGCAGTGCGTCCCTGCCGCGTCGGGAGCGCGCTTCGAGCTGAGCTACGCGCGCTCGTGGGAGATCGTCCCGTCGATGCTGCGGCCTGCCACGCTGGAGGAGGTGGCGCGCCGCTTCGAGCGCTCGCTCCGCGCCGAGGGGCTCCGCTTCGAGCTCGACCTGCTGCGCGCGGTGCTCGTCGGTCTGCGCACCCGCCCCTTCGCGGTCTTCGCGGGCGTCTCGGGCACCGGCAAGACCCGCCTCGCGCTGCGGCTCGCGCAGTTCGTCACCGGCGCCCTCCCGGGAGGCCCCGGGCCCCGCGTGGCGGTGGTCTCCGTGCGCCCCGACTGGATCGACTCCCGCGGCCTGCTCGGCTACCTCAACGTGATGCGCGACCCGCCGGGCTACGAGCTCACCCCGGCGCTGCGGGTGCTGCTGCGCGCGGCGGCGCACCCCTCGGAGCCGCACTTCCTGATCCTCGACGAGCTCAACCTCGCGCGGCCCGAGCACTACCTCGCCGAGCTGCTCTCGGCGATGGAGAGCGGCTCGCCCATCGACCTGCACGGGCGCGCCGAGCCGGTGGAGGCCAGCGACCGCTCGGGGGGCGTTCCCTCCTCGGTGCGCTTCGGCGCCAACGTGTTCGTGCTGGGGACCATCAACGTCGACGAGACCACCCATCCCCTCAGCGCCAAGGTGCTCGATCGCGCATGGCTCTGGGAGTTTCCTCCCTCGGCGCCGACCTCGCTGCTCACCACCTGGATCGATCCGACCCCCGCGGAGGAGCCCGCCAGCGAGACCGAGCGCCTCGCCCTGATGGCCGCGGACAGCGACCACGACCCGACCCGCGCGATGCTCCTCGCCATGGGCCAGGACGGCGTCGGCGCCACCCTCGACCGGCTCCACGCGGTGATGTCCGCGCACGGCCGACCCTTCGGGTACCGGGTCGTCTCCGAGGTGCTGCGCTTCGTCGACCGCTGCACCCGCGACGAGCTGCCGGTGCCTCCGGGGTGGGCGCTCGACCGCGCGCTGCTGGGCAAGGTGCTGCCCCGCTGGAGCGGCCCTCGGAGGGAGCTCATGGCCCTGCTCAAGGCCGCGAGGGAGGCGCTGGAGCCGGCTCGAACGCCCTCCGAGCCGTCGCCTGGCCGGGCGCTGCGCGAGCCCGCGACCGCCCCAGCGCGACCCTCGCTCCCGATCTGCCTCGCCCGGCTCGACGCCCTCCTCGAGCGCTGCGCCCGCGAGGACTACGTGACCTTCACCCGCTGACGATCCGCACCGAGCACAGCTCCGAGGGGCGGTCGGGATCGTCCAGGTCGAGCACCACCCAGGCGAGCGTCGGATCGTCCCGGTCGAAGACGATCCCCTCGGCCTTGGTGCGGCAGACCTCTCCGTCGGGCGTGCGCAGCGCCTGGTGCCCGACCGCTCCGTCGGGGTCGATGAAGCCCAGCGCCGAGCCCGCGCAGAGCCCGTCCTGGTAGGTGTCCGGCGAGTCTTCGGCGGCGGCGAGGAAGGCCACGCGCCCCGGGTGCGTCGAGGGCCACGCCGTCGCGTCGGTGAAGCTCAGCGCCACGCCCGAGAGCGCCCCGAGCGAGTACGAGGTGATCGAGCGGAGGGCCACGCGGCAGTCGTCCGGCGAGCCGCCCTCCCAGCGAAGCATCTCGCCGAGGAGCTCCTGCAGGGAGAGGTCGACCGTCGCGTTGAGGGGCTCGACGCCGTCGAGCACGGCCCCGTTGCCCCGCTGGAAGAGCCTCACCCGATCTCCGAGCAGCGCCGCCCCTTCGAGGTTGAGCTCGCTCCCCGCGAAGGAGGCCTCGGCCCTCAGCGCGCGGTAGAGGGGAGCCGCGTCGATCCAGCGGGGGAGCTGGTCGTCCCCCATCACCAGCAGCCTCTCACGCGCCCGGGTGGAGCCAGATCCCAGCGCCAGCAGCCGACCGTCGGGGAGGGTGAGCACCGACTCCAGGTCGGGCTTTCGCTTCTTGTTGCCGCGCGAGACCCCGAACTGCCGCACCCCATCGGCCACCGGCAGCGGAACCCCCTCGGCGATGCCGGTGGCGGGGTCGACCAGCGCCACGAAGGCCGTGTCGTCCTGCACCACCGCGAGGCGTCCTCCCCACCAGGTGACCCCGGAGCCCGCGCGCACGAAGGCCGGGCGATCGAGGGCCGGCGCGGCGCCGTCTCGGTACCAGAGCGGGATCGTTCGCTCGACGGTGACCCGGAGTGCTGGGGACAGCGCCGAGGTGCGGAGGGGCATCAGTCGGCGGCGGGCTCGAAGTCCGCCTTGGTGGCGCCGCAGTCGGGGCAGTGCCATTCGCGAGGGAGGCTCGAGAAGTCGGTGCCTGGCGCCACGCCCGAGGCGGGGTCGCCCTCGGCCGGATCGTAGTGGTGGTCACACACGGTGCAGCGGTATCGCGTCATGGGTGCGGTGAAGCTAACAACACCTCCCCGGGGTCGGTCTACGGCTTCTCGACGCGCTCCGCGGCGAGCAGCAGCGCCTCGCAGAATTCCGCGTGGTGCCGCAGCACCTTCTTCGGCACCTCGCGCAGCAGCGCGTGCGTGGCCCGCTCGATGACCACCTCGGCCTCCTTGCGACGCCGGCTGCCCTTGCGGGTGATCGTGATGCGCAGCGCGCGGGCGTCCTTCGGGTCCTTCACCTGAAGCACCAGGCCGGCCTCGCGGAGGCGCACCAGGATGGGCGTCAGCGACGACTTCTCGTAGCGCAGCGCCTTCGCCAGCTTCGAGGGGTTCTCTCCCTCCTCGACGCCCTCGAGCGCCGCCAGCACCGCGAGGTCGGGGGCGCCGATGTCGTCGAAGCCCGCCTGCGTGAGGGCCTCGCGGCAGTGGTGCGTGAGCGCCTGCGCCGCCCGGGTCGTCAGGAAGAGGGGGCTCTCTCGCAGCGACCGGGGCAGGTGGGCGGCCATCGATTACGTGTAGCGGTAAACCGACGCTCCCCGCAAAGGCTGCTCGCACGATTGCCGCCGACGATCAGTCGCGGTCGCGGGCCTTGCGCTCGATCCACGCGGCCACTTCGCGCGCGTGCGACACCCCGTGGGCGATGATTCCGGGCGGCACCTCGTCGCGGTCGACGTTGGCCTTCGGGATCAGGGCGCGCTTGAACCCGAGCTTCATGGCCTCCTCCAGCCGCGGCGTGCAGCGGGGCACCGCGCGCACCTCCCCGGCGAGCCCTACCTCCCCGAAGACCACGAGGTCGGCGGGCATCGCGAGCTCGACCACGCTCGACGCGAGGGCGCACACCACCGCGAGGTCGGCCGCGGGCTCCTCGATGGACGCCCCGCCCGCCACGGAGACGAAGACATCGCGGTCCCGCAGCGGCAGCCCCGCGCGCTGCGCCAGCACCGCCGTGAGGATGGACAGTCGGGTGCCGTCGATGCCCGTGGCGATGCGCCGGGGGTTGGGCGCCGCCGACGGGGTCACCAGGGCCTGGACCTCCAGCAGCAGCGGCCGAGCGCCGTCCGCGGAGGAGACCACCACGGAGCCTGGGACGTCCTTCGGGCGCTCCGCGAGGAAGAGCGCCGACGGGTCGGACACCTCTCGCAGCCCGTCGCGGGTCATCTCCATCACGCAGAGCTCGCCGCTCGCGCCGAAGCGGTTCTTGATGCCTCGCAGCACCCTCGGGCCGCCCGAGCGCTGCCCCTCGAAGGCCAGCACCACGTCCACCAGGTGCTCCAGCACCTTCGGGCCCGCGAGCGATCCGTCCTTGGTGACGTGGCCCACCAGCAGCACCGTGCGGCCCTGCCGCTTGGCCATCGTCACCAGCCGCGCGGTCACCTCCCGGAGCTGCGAGACGCTGCCCGCGGCGCTCTCCAGGTCGTTGGCCCTCATGGTCTGCACCGAGTCGACCGCGATGATCGACGGGTCGGCCTTGAGCACCGCGGCCTCCAGCGCGTCGAGCTCGCCCGTGGAGAGCAGCTTCAGCGCCGCGTCGCTCGCCACCCCGAGGCGCCGGGCGCGAGAGGCCACCTGCGAGGCCGACTCCTCGCCGCTCACATAGAGCACGCCGCCGCGCACGTCGGACTCACGGGAGCGCGCCGCGAGGGCGGCCACCACCTGCAGCAGCAGCGTGCTCTTGCCGACGCCGGGCTCGCCGCCGAGGAGCACCACCGAGCCGTGGACGAGCCCGCCGCCCAGCACCCGGTCGAACTCCGTGAGCCCGGTGGCGACGCGGGGCATCTCGGCGTCCATCGCCTCGTCGAGCGAGACGACGCCGCCGCCCGCGGACACCGAGATGGCGTTGCGGGCCTTGGCGGCGCGGCCCTTGGGGGCGCGCTCCTCGACGAGGTTGTTCCACGCGCCGCAGGAGGAGCAGCGGCCGGACCACTTGGGGTGCGAGGCACCGCAGGACTGACAGACGAAGACGAGCGAGTCCTTCACGGGCGGGTACTACCGCGCGCCCACCATGGAGCGCAACGATACCCGTGACAGGATATGTCTCTCAATACATGACGCCGACGACGCCGCGGAGGGTCTGGGCGGTGCTGAAGCTGAATCCCGAGTAGGTGGACGTGGCGCGCTCGTCTTCGCGGGGGCCGAGGCCCGCCATCGGGAAGAGCACGCCGTACTGGAGCGAGGCGAAGAAGCCTGCGCCCGGGCGGTCGCCGAGGGTGGTGTCTCGGAAGTTGGACTGGTAGGTGACCTCGGCGTTGATCTCGATGCCGAGGTCGGCGGCGTTGCCGCGGGTCTGCACGAACTCGCTGGCGCGCGACCAGATGACCGCGGCGCGGCCGTAGAGGCGGTCGCCGCCGGGGGAGTTGACGAAGGCGTAGGTGACGCCGGGGCGGAAGTAGTAGGCGCCGGAGACCTGACGGAAGATCTGCCGCCAGAGGATCATGTCGACGCGGTAGTTGGGATGAAAGCGGAAGAGGGTATTGGAGGTCGCCCCGGCGCGCTGCGGGGCGATGAGTCCGTTGTGATAATTGATGCCCTCGAGGTCGGAGTCGCCAGTGGCGTATCCGGTCTTGAACTCCAGGGTGAGGCGGTTGTTGAGCAGGCGGTATTCGAACTCCGCGGCGCCGCCGAACTGGGTGAGGCGATAGGGGTTGAGGCCGGGGTCGGCCGCCGCGCGGCCGATGGTGGTCTGGCCGTAGATGAACGCGGCCTCGAGCTCGAAGCGGAAGTTGCGGTGCAGCACCTGGAACCACAGGTCGCTGATGACCGCCCAGGCGTCGCGTCGGAGCGCGCCGCTGGTGAAGGCCCCGTCGGAGCCGACGGTGCGCTGGTCGCGCATGGCGGCGGGGTCGGCGTTGATGAACTCGGCGGAGAGGGTCTGCTGGCGGAAGAGCCCGTAGAGGCCGCCGTTGATCACGAGCTGGCCGCGGGAGAGCCGCTGGCGGGCCTCGGCGGGCTCGACGCGGTGACCGAGGGCGAGGCCGTACTGGTTCACGTCGTCGAGCTGGGAGATGTCGATGGGCTGGCCCTGGCCGGACTCGTAGCGGAGCGAGGCGGAGGTCGCGCCGGTGGAGGCGAAGTCGTAGAAGGCCGCGAGGAAGAGGTTGAGCGGGCGCACCCTCGCCGCGTACATGATGCGGTCGGAGTGGGACTGGAAGTCGCTGTCGATGCCGTTGCCGGCGTTGGCGAGGAGGCCGAGGCCCCACTGGCCGGGCATGCGGCCGAAGCGAATCTGCCCGAGGGTCTGGTTGGTGACCTCGGCCCAGGCGCGGCTCACGGTGATGGAGGGCGTGAGGCTGTTCTGCTCGGTGGGCGTGACCTGGGTGGAGGAGAAACCGGTGACCGGCGCCCACGGAGAGCCCTGGCTGCCGCTGTAATAGCCCTGCGGGGTCGAGCCGAGGATCAGGTTGTCGAAGACGTCGATCTGCGAATAGATCGCGATGTTGTCGGTGACATGGATCTCCGGATTGATCCGGAATCGCATGTTGGCCATGGACTGCGTGCGGCCGGTGCAGTCACCGGGGACCCGGTTGGAGCTGCCGTCGGTGGCCGCGGTGCTGCAGAGGTTGGGGAGGCCGTTGTCGGGGTTGCGCACCCACGGGAGCTGCGAGCTGGCGTAGTTGCCGCCGGCGTTGCGGAACGCGAGGTCGTCCCACCCGAGGTCGAACTGGTGCATCCACTCCGGGCGGGCGCGGAGGTAGCCGTGCACCTCCACCATGCTTCCGATGCGGTCGAGCAGGCTGGTGGGCGGGGGAGTGGGCGTCGGGCGCTCGGCGGTGGCGGCCGCGTGGTCTTCCGTGGCGGCCGCGGCGGCCATGTTGATGCCCGCGGTGTCGACGGAGGCAGCGGGCGTGGTCGACGGGTTCTGAGGGGTGTTCTGGGCGAGCGCGGACGGAGCGAGGGCGGCGAAGGCTACGGCGAGAACGGTAGGCGACGGACGGCGCATGGACCTCCAGGAACCTGAGTCGACGGGTCTCACCCGGACATCAGGCTTCGGCGCGAGGGGCTAACACGCACGCGAGAGCAGCGTCAACGCGCTAGAACGGACGGGCGCGAGCGGGCTGCAACGACCCTTGACCGTGCGGAGAGCCGGGACGTAGGGTGCGCGCCGTCCTCGGAGCAAAACGCCGGGATATAGAGCGTCGGGCAGACGTGGCGGTCCCTCGCCGCGCGCCGGAGAAAGTCATACGTGAGTCATCTGCGAGTGGTTCCGCTTGGGGGTCTCGGAGAGATCGGGATGAACTGCATGGCGCTGGAGTCGCCGGACGGCATCCTGGTCGTCGACTGCGGCATCACGTTCCCGAGGGAGAAGTACGGCGTCGACGTCATCCACCCGCTGTTCGATTACCTCGAAGACCGCGCCGACGACCTCCTCGGCGTGGTGATCACCCACGGCCACGAAGACCACATCGGCGCGCTCCCCTATCTCCTCCGCAAGATCCCTCGCCCGGTGTGGGCGCCGCCCTACGCCCTCAACCTCATCCGCGAGCGCTTGAAGGAGTTTCGCGACGTCCCCGAGCTCGAGCTGCACGCGACGACCCCCCGGCAGCGCTTCTCCGTGGGCCGCTTCGAGGTGGAGCCGCTGCGGGTCACGCACTCCATCCCCGACGCCACCGCGCTGGCCATCCACACCCCCGGCGGCCTCGTGGTGCACACCGGCGACTTCAAGCTGGAAGAAGGTCCTCTCGACGGCGAGTCCTACGACCGGCAGCGCTTCGAGGAGCTCGGGCGCGAGGGCGTCTCGCTGCTCCTCTCCGACAGCACCAACGTCGACGTGCTCTCCGGCTCGGCGCGCGAGGCCGAGGTCGCCAGGGCGCTGCGCACCCTCATCGCCTCCAAGCGCGAGCGGGTCGTCGTCGGCATCTTTCCCTCCAACATCTACCGATTGAAGACCCTCGGCGAGATCGCCGTCGCCACCGGCCGCCGCATCTGCCTCATCGGGCGGAGCGTGCAGACCCACGCGCGCGCCGCGACGGAGCTCGGCCGCCTGGGGTTCACGGGCAACCTGATGGTCTCCCCCGAGCGCGCCCGGGAGGTGCCCCGCTCGGAGCTGCTGGTCATCGCCGCGGGCACGCAGGCCGAGCCGCAGAGCGCGCTCTCGCGCCTCGCGTGGGGCGACCACCCCAGGCTCAAGCTCAGCTCGGGTGACGCGGTGATCCTCTCGTCCCGCACCATCCCCGGCAACGACCGCGCGGTGTGGGACCTCGTGTGCGAGTTCGAGCGCCGGGGCATCGACGTGCACGTGGGCGCGACCGACCCGTCGATCCACGTCTCGGGTCACGCCTGCCGCGAGGAGCAGGCGCAGATGATCGAGTGGATCCAGCCGCGCGCCTTCGTGCCGATCCACGGCACCTATCACCACCTGATGCAGCACGCGAAGCTGGCGAGGGGCCTGGGCGTGCGCAACGTCGAGCTCGCGGAGAACGGCCAGACGCTGCTGCTCGACTCGCACGGCCTCGTGCCGGGCGCGACGGTGCGCGTGGGGCGGGTGCACATCGACAGCGGCGAGGAGATCCCCGCGGAGACCCTGAAGGAGCGGGCGCTGATGGCCGAGTCGGGGGCGATGTTCCTGACGGTGCCGGTGACCAGCGAGTGGCGGCTCGACGGCGCGGTGGGCGTGCACTCGCGCGGGGTGATGGCCTCGGCCGAGCAGGTCGGCAAGGTGCGCGAGGCGGTCGAGCGGGCGGTGCGGGAGCACGCGACGGTGGAGTCGCGCCGGAGCGCGGAGACCGTGAAGGACGCCGCCCGGCGTGCGGCCCGGCGGGTGCTGCCGGAGCCGACGATGGTGATCGCGATCGAGGAGCGGTAGGCCGAGCGGAAGGGGGGGGCGGGTCGCTATCCCTTGATGCGGATGGCGACGAAGAGCTTGCCGACGTTCTTGAGCACGTTGGGTACGCGCTTGAGGAGGTTGATCGACGGCGGGCGCTTCTCGTGGATGCGCACGGGGATCTCCCGGATGCGCACCCCGCCGCGCTGGGCGCGGATGACGAGTTCGCTGGCGAACACGTCCTTGTCGACGAGGCACGCCCTCACGACGTCGAGCAGGGCGGTGCGGCGGAAGGCCTTGAGCCCGTGGGTGTCGGTGCCCTTGAAGCCCAGCGTGAGGCGCAAGAGGCCGTTGTAGAAGAGCGTCGCGGCGTGGCGTGACATCGGGCGCTCGTCCGAGGCGCCCTCGAGCACCTTCGAGCCGATGACCAGGTCGGACTCGTCGGCGGTGAGCACGTCGAGGGCGCGGCGGTAGAAGTCCATCTGGCAGAGGTCGATCTCGTCGCACATGACGAACTCGCCGCGGGCCTTGAAGATGCCTTCGCGGAGGGCCTTGCCGTAGTTGGGCTCGCCCAGCGAGAAGAAGCGCACCTCGGGGTACTTCTCCGAGAGCGCGCGGGCGAGGGGGACCGTGCCGTCCTTCGATCCGTTCTCCGCGAGGATGATCTCGAAGGGCCACCCGAACTCGGAGAGCTGGTCTCGCAGGTCGGTGACCGCCGCGTGCAGGATCTTCTCTTCGTTGTAGACCGGGATCACCACCGAGAGCCGCGGGTGGGGTCGGGGCTCAGGCTGCGGCGCCTGGCCGTCGTCGTGTTCGCTCATCGGCCCCCCTCGCTGCCGCGGGCGGCAACCGGGGTGCACGTCAGAATGTCGAGATAGAAGTGGCCAATCACGTCAGCGGCTCTCGAAAGGGGGTTCGTGGGTGGTCGCAGACCCGACGCGAGGCGAAGGTCGCGACGCGCAAAGCAACGTCAGGTGCGCTGCCGGGATTAGTGGGAAATCGCGGGTGAGGTCAAGGCACGAATCACCGCGCGACGGCGACGGTCCGGTGAACGGTCGCAGACGGCGGGTGAGTGGCGGGGAGGGGGAGTCCGAAGCGGAGGCGGGGTGAGGGAGCGGGGCGATCAGCCGGCGGCGTCGACCGCGGCGCCAGCGTCGGTCGCGGCGGGGGCGTCGGTCGCGGCGGGGGCGTCGGTCGCGGCGGGCACGTCGGCGGCGGGGGCGTCGGTCACGACGGGGACGTCGCGCACGCCGCCGTCGGTGGCGGTGCCCGGGATGCCCATCGGCTGGAGCGTGGTCGCGTACGCGCAGTAGGGGACCGCGTCGCGGCGGATGCCGGTCATGTCCTCGGGGTACACGCAGAACGCGCCGCCGGTGCAGTCGGTGTTGGTCTCGCACTCCTTGAAGATGCAGACGCCCTGCTCGTCACCGGCCGGGCCGCGCGGCGCCATCATGGCGTCGTCGGGGCAGCCCGCGGTGGCGGTGCGGGTGTTGATGAACGAGCCGCAGAGGCCCTCCGCCGGGCGGGCCGAGGAGAGCGAGAAGCAGGTGCCGCGGCACTGCGCGACGCCCGTCGCCTGGACCTGCATCGGGTTGCACTGCGCGCCGTCGGGGCGGAGCGTCATGTCGACGGCCGCGCTGGCGCAGCGGCCGAGGCGGGTGTTGCAGCGCATGAGCGAGGCGTCGCCGGCCATCGCGCCGGCGCAGTCGGCGTCCGTCGCGCAGAACGGCAGGCAGCCCGGGTTCTCCATCTGGTTGGTCTGGAGCTGGAGCCAGTTGGTGGTGCAGAGCGAGCCCGTCGGGCAGGCGCCAGTGGCCTCGGTGCGCATGCCCGCGACGCAGGCGCGGGTGCAGAGGCTGACCTGCGCGCCGGTGCGCGGGGTCGCGTAGACCAGGCAGGTCGAGTATCGACCGCCGCACTGGCCCTCTTCCTCCGCCGTGGTGCCCTGGTCGCAGCCCGCGCCGGAGGTGCAGACGCGCCCGCCGGTGGTGACCACGCAGGCGAGCTCGGCCGTCTCCGAGGCGCAGGCCTCGTCACTGGTGCAGCGGCGGCCCGCGACGACCGCGAGGCGGGGCGAGCCGGCGTCGACGCGGGGGCCCGTGTCGGTGGGCGAGCCCGTGTCCGTACGAGGGCCCGTGTCGGTGGGCGAGCCAGCGTCGGTCACCACGCCGGTGTCGGCGGGGCCCGAGTCCACCGGGGTGTTGACGGGGTCGTCGCCGCAGGCCGAGGCCATGCTGGCAAGAATGATCAAAAGCCAACCGCTGTTCCGCTTCAATGGAGCCTCCTGTCGATGCACTGAAATCACGATCGCGCCGACGTGAGGGCGGCGCCGCCCAAGAAACACGCGAGTGGTTGTGCCACGACGCGCGCGTTGTCGTTCACTCGATACTAGCGCCCACTGATGGCGCTCAGCCCTTCGCCTTCGGCGCCCGCCCGGTCACCGCGCGCAGCGCCCGCTCCGCGGCGGCGGCCGCCTGGGCGACCTCCTCCTCGCGACCGCCGAGGTAGAGCCGACCGAACTGCCCGAAGGTCACCACCTCGAGAAGGTTGATGTTGGCGGCCTTCTCGGCCTCGTTGGCGGCGAGCGCCGCGTAGCCCGCGGGCGCGATCTCGAGCACGTAGAGCGTCTCGCCCTCGAGCAGGAGCTGCCCGTGCCGCATGCGATTGACCAGCATCGCCTGGTGGGCGTCGATGCCGTGGATGACCTCTCGCGACACGATCTGCGCCGTCATGCGGTCTTCTACCTTCAGCCCCGCGCGCTCGAGCATCGCCTCGCCCGCCGCGCGCACATCCCCCTGGTCGAAGTGGTGCACCTCGACGAGGCCATAGGAGCGCTCGACGATCTGCATGCCGGGGAGCACCCGGGTGTGCTTCAGCGCCGCGTCGGTGAGGTTGTTGATCGCGATGCCCGGAGCGATCTCCACGATCAGCGCAGCCTGCCCCGCGAGCGGCTGGAACCCCGACGACACCGTCTGGAAGAAGCCAGCCAGTTGCGGCTGGAGCACGTCGATGTGGATGAAGGTTCGCAGCTGCACGACAGTGATTTCGTCCGAAGGGGAGACGGGCGCGCCGCGCTTGCCGGGCGCGGGCGGAGCAAAGGCGCGCGGACGCTATGTGGAATCGCGAGTTCCGTCAACCGCCTGTCACGCCGCGGTGACCCGACAGGCGTCGATCGCTCACGACTCGACCCTTGACCAGAGCTCGACGCGGAGGCGCTCCTTCGACGGGTCGCTGCGGGTGATGGTTCGCGCGGCGGAGAGCGCGGCGAGCAGCTCGCCCTCCATGCCCAGCGCCGGCACCGCCTGCCGGCCGGGCAGCAGCAGCCGCTCGACGTCGCCGCGCAGCGGATGACCGCAGAGGCCCAGGAAGCCGGGCGCGGTGAACTCCTCCAGGGGCTCCATGAGCTCCGGCGCGGAGGGCCGCGGGGGCGTGCCGCCCGAGGGGTCGTCCGGGGGGAGTCCGTCGTGGGGCGACTCGACCCAGAGCGTGTGCCGATCGAGGAAGGGGATCACCCGCGCCAGCGCTCCCATCACCCGCGGGCGCACCCGCCGGAGCGTCGTGGCCCCCGCGTCGACCAGCGCCCTCGGCAGCAGCGCGCCCACCCGGAGCGTCACCTCCGGGCCATCGCCCGGCGCCACCTCCAGGGCCAGGAGGTTCTCCTCGGTCAACGGCCGGGCGCCGTCCATCACCGCGAAGAGCCGACGGGCCATTCCGACCGGGAGCACCTCGCGGCGGACCACCACGTTGAGGAGATATCGGTAATGCCTCGGGCGCGCCGAGAGCAGCGTCTGGGTGTACGCCCGGGACAGGGGCTCTCGGGTCAGCCGGTGGGCGGCGCCCGCGTCGAGGCCGGTGACCACCCACGCCGCGCCGAGGCCCTCGTCGACCCCGGCGAGCTCGACGCCGACGGCGCGACCGCGGCGCACCACGATGCGCTCCACGGTGTCGCGGGGGCGCACCTCGCCGCCGTGCTGGAGGATCTTCTCGAGGAGCATCCGGGTGAGCTCGTCGTGCTCGTCGCCGTCGAGCATCGACGCGCGGGCGGGGCCGTGGGCGCGCGCTCGACGGAGGGTGGTCAGCCCGTCGGGGTCGACGGCGCCCGAGAAGCGGCACTGGGCGTCGACGAAGGTGCGGAAGGGGTGGTCCGCCGCGAAGGCGCCCAGCAGGTCGGAGCCCGGCCGCAGCGGCAGCGCGTCGGCGAGGGCGCGCGCGCGGCGCCGCTCCCAGAAGCCCTCCGGGGGCCACGAGAGGTCGGCGCCGAAGAGGGCGTCGAGGGCGGGCTCGGCGACCGAGAGCGCCGCGTAGAACTCCTCCACCGCGCGCGGCACCTCGGGGAACTCCCGCAGCACCTCGGCCACCCTGCGGTCGACCGCGGTGGGCACGTCGATGCGACGGCGAGGCATCACCACCTGCCACGCCGGGTCGAGCGCGGTCAGCCGGCGGCGCACCGCGGGCAGGAGCGCCAGCTCGGCGAAGACCCGACGAAACGCCGGGCTCTCGTGCGCCGTGATGGCGCCGAGCCGACGGTAGAGCGCGCGGCCGTCGCGGTCGTAGCGGTGCGGCAGCGAGCCGTGCCCCAGCGCCACCACGCGGAAGCCCCGCCGGGCGAGCAGCGCGCCGGTGGCCAGCGCCCCGAGCGAGAGCCCGACCACGATGACGTCATACGAGCTCCTCGGCGCCGTCACAGAACCCGATGGACGCGTCGGCCCTCACGCCGCACCCGCCCCGCCGCCAGGTCGGCCACCGCCGCCGGGAGCAGCCGGTGCTCCTCGGCCAGGATGCGCGCCTGGAGGCTCTCCTCGGTGTCGTCGTCGAGCACCGGCACCGCGGCCTGCGAGATGATCGCCCCGGAGTCGAGGCCCGCGTCGACGAAGTGCACCGTGCACCCGGTGATCTTTACGCCGTAGTGTAAAGCCTGCGCCTGCGCCTTCACCCCGGGGAAGGCCGGGAGCAGCGAGGGGTGGATGTTGATCACCCGGTCTTCGAAGCCCGCGAGGAAGGTCTCCGTGAGCACGCGCATGAATCCCGCGAGCACCACGAGGTCGGCGCCGAGGGACTGCACCTCAGCCTTCAGGGCCGAGTCGAAGGCCGCCCGCTCGGCGAAGCCCCGGTGATCGACCACCCGCGCGGCGACGCCCGCGGCCGCGGCGCGCTCGAGGGCTCGCACGCCGGGCTTGTTGGAGATCACCCCGACGATCTCCGCCGCCCCGAGGGCGCCCGTCCACCCGGCGTCGAGCAGCGACTGGAGGTTGGTCCCTCCGCCGGAGACCAGCACCACGACGCGCATCGGCGCCATCAGCCGACGAACACCACGCGGTCGTCGTCGACCGCGTCGGAGGGCACCACCTCGCCCACGATGTCGGCGGCCTGGCCCATGTCCCGGAAGGCGCTGAGCACCGAGTCGGCGCCCTGCGCGGCGACCACCACCACGAGCCCGAGGCCCATGTTGAAGGTGCGCCGCATCTCCGCCTCCTCGATCTCACCCGCCGCCTGGATGATCGAGAAGATCTCCGGCCTCGGCCAGCGCCTCGCGTCGAGGGTCACTCCGACGCCGTCCGGCAGCACCCGGGGGATGTTGCCGGGCAGACCCGCCCCGGTGATGTGGGCGATGGCGCGCACCTGCCCGGTGGTGACCGCGCGCTGCACGGCCTTCGAGTAGATCTTCGTGGGCTCGAGGAGCTCCTCTCCCAGCGTGCGCCCGAGGCCCCCGACGACCTGGTCGAAGCCGTACTTCGCGACCTCCAGAAGCGCGCGACGGGCCAGCGAGTAGCCGTTGGAGTGCAGCCCGGAGGAGTGCACCCCGATGAGCACGTCGCCGACGCGCACCAGCGAGGCGTCGAGCATCTTGTGCTTGTCGACCACGCCCACGCAGAAGCCCGCGAGGTCGTACTCGTTCTGCGGGTACATCCCCGGAAGCTCCGCGGTCTCGCCGCCGAGCAGCGCGCAGCCCGCGCGGCGGCAGCCCTCCGCCACGCCCGAGATCACGCCCTGGGCGATGCCCGCGTCGAGCACCCCGGTGGCGAAGTAGTCGAGGAAGAAGAGGCAGTCGGCGCCGACCGTGGCGACGTCGTTGGCGCACATGGCCACGAGGTCGATGCCCACCGTGTCATGGCGGTTGAGCGCGAAGGCGATCTTCAGCTTGGTGCCCACGCCGTCGGTGCCGCTCACCAGGATCGGCTCGCGAAGCCCCATCGGCAGCCGACACAGACCCGCGAAGCCGCCGAGCCCCCCGAGCACCTCCGGGCGGCGCGTCGAGGCCACCATGGGCCTGATCTTCTCCACCACGGCGTCACCGAGGGCCGCGTCCACCCCAGCATCGCGATACGTCAGTCGTGCCATTGCCGGGCAACACCTACGGGATCGACCGTCGAAGCGTCAATGCCGTCGGCGCAGAGGGCACTGGCCCGAGGGGCTCCAGTATTGTAGAACCCGCGTCCATCATGTTGACGAAGCCCGGACGCGCTGCGCGGGGCCCGTCGGCCGTACACGCATTGAATGGAGTTCCTCCGATGGCGAAGACGTTTCAGGAGATCATGGCCGAGACCCGCCGGGCGATCCGGGAGATCTCGCTCGAAGAGCTGAAGTCGCGGCTGGAGTCGCGGGCGGACTTCACGCTGGTGGACGTGCGCGAGGGCGACGAGTACCGGGCGGGGTACATCCCCGGCGCGCTGCACATCCCTCGCGGTCACCTGGAGAGCAAGGCCGAGGGGCTGCTCCACCGGAAGGACGCGCCGGTGGTGGTGTACTGCGCGGGCGGCACCCGCTCGGCGCTGGCGGCGCGCACGCTCCAGGAGATGGGCTACTCCAACGTGGAGAGCGCCAACCCGGGCTACTCCCAGTGGAAGGACCGTCGGTATCCGATGGAGGTCCCGCGGGTGCTCACGGCCGACCAGCGCGACCGGTACTCGCGGCACCTGCTGCTCCCGGAGGTCGGCGAGAAGGGGCAGGCGAAGCTGCTCGACGCGAGGGTGCTCTGCCTCGGCGCGGGCGGGCTCGGCGCCCCGGCGGCGCTCTACCTCGCGGCGGCGGGCGTCGGCACCATCGGCCTCGTCGACGCCGACGTGGTCGACGCGTCCAACCTGCAGCGGCAGGTGATCCACAGCGTCGCGACGGTGGGGATGCCCAAGGTCGACTCCGCGGAGAGGACCCTGAAGGGGCTCAACCCGGAGCTCAACGTGGTGAAGTTCCAGGAGCGGCTCACCAGCGAGAACGTCGACCGGATCTTCGACGGCTTCGACGTGATCGTCGACGGCTGCGACAATTTCCCGACCCGCTACCTGGTCAACGACGCCTCGGTGATGAAGCGCAAGCCCGTCGTGCACGGGAGCATCTTCCGCTTCGAGGGCCAGGTGACGACCTTCATCCCCTACGAGGGCCCCTGCTACCGGTGCCTCTACCCCGAGCCGCCGCCCGCACACCTCGCGCCCTCCTGCCAGGAGGCGGGGGTGCTCGGCGTGCTGCCGGGGCTCATCGGAATGATCCAGGCCACCGAGGCCATCAAGCTGGTGCTCAAGATCGGGACGCCCCTCGCCGGGCGGCTGCTCACCTATGACTCGCTGGGGATGAAGTTCCGCGAGCTGAAGCTGCGCCGCGACGAGGACTGCCCCATGTGCGGGCGCAACCCGAGCATCGACAGCTACATCGACTACGAAGGCTTCTGCGCGCTCCCCGGACACTCGTGATGGGCGCCGCCGCGAAGCCGCGTGAGCTCGAGACCCGATGGGAGGTGGAGGCCACCCCCGACGAGGTGTTCAGCATCCTGGAGGACGCGACGGCGCTCCCCCGGTGGTGGCCCGCGATGTACCTGGAGGTCACCGAGGTCGACGCGGGCGGCGCCGACGGGGTCGGTCGGGTGTTGAGCTACGTCACCAAGGCGTGGCTGCCGCACACCGTGCGCTGGAGCGCTCGCGTCACGAGCTTCCAGCGCCCTGCGACCCTGGAGTTCGAGTCCTTCGGCGACCTCGAGGGCCGCGGCTCGTGGACCCTCGAAGCCGCTGGATCGACCTGCGTGGTGACCCACCGCTGGAGCGTGCGCGCGGAGACGGTGACCTCCTCGGTGCTGCGGCCGCTCCTCGACGCCAGTCACGAATGGGCCATGGCGAGGGGCCTGGAGTCGCTGAAGCTCGAGCTCCGTCGACGGCGCGCCGAGACCTCCGACGAGCGCGCGAAGGTGCCTGCGCCTCCGCCCCCGACGCCCCGCTCGGCGATGCCGCTGCTGCTCGGCGCCGTCGGTGTCGTCTCCGCGGTCGCGGGCGCCGCCGTGCTCTGGCGCCGAAGGCCCCACGAGTTCTGACCTGCCTGCGATATGGTGCGCCGCCATGAAGCGCGCGCTGCTGCTCCTGACCTCACTGCTGCCGGCCGCCTGCGACGATGCGCCCCCTGCGACGGGGCTCGACGCGCGTGTCCTCGACGCGCCCGACCCCTCCGACACGGCCTCGGATGTTACCAGCCCCGGTATTCCCTGGGACCTCCAGGCGGCGGGCGATGGCTTCGACGCGACGCTCAGCGGATCGCCCGCGAGGCTGCGGCTGCGACGCGGCGCAACGACGCTGCTGGAGAGCCCGGAGGGGATGCCGCTGATCCTGATCGGCACCCGGGAGGGCGGGCCCAGCGCGACGCGCTTCCATGACCCGAGGCAGGCCGACCCGTCGGGAATCACCTGGGTGGCGCCGACGGCGGTGCGCTCGGTGAACCAGGCCGCGGGGACCGTGACACTCACTCACCCTTCGACCGGCGACGTGGTGCTGCGCCTCGTGCGCACCAACCCCGACGTGCTGTCGCTCGTGGTCGAGGCGCGCGGGCCCGACGTGGCGATGCTGCGCTTCGACGCCCCGATGGACGCGGGCGGCTACCACGGGCTGGGGGAGCAGTTCGCGGGCTTCGATGCGCGCGGTCGCGTGGTGCCCATGCAGCTCCACATCGAGGGCTCCGCCTCGGGCACCAACGAGGCGCACGTACCGGTTCCCTTCACGGTGTCCACCCTGGGATACGGGGTCTTCGTCGAGACCACCGAGGCGGGGGCCTTCGATGTGGGCGCCACCGAGGCGGCTCGCTGGAGCGCTCGCTTCGAGGGCAACCGCGCGACGGTGCACCTCTTCGCGCAGTCGACCCCCCGCGCGGTGATCGGGGCCTATACCCGGTTGACGGGGTTGCCGCGGATGCCGCCCCGATGGTCCTTTGGACATCAGCAGTGGCGCAACGCCTGGGACAGCGACGCGCAGGTGCTCGAAGACGCGCGGAGGCTGCGCTCGGAGGGCATTCCCACCTCCACCATGTGGATCGACAACCCCTGGCAGACCTCCTACTCCGATCACACCATCGACCGCACCCGCTTCCGCGACCCGGAAGCGATGATGGCCACTCTCCGTCAGCTCGGATATCGGGTGATCTTCTGGAGCGTCCCCTTCCTCGATGCGGTGTCCGATGGAGCCACTCCGCAGAACCCGGCCGAGCGCCTCTGGGTGCAGGCGCGCGAGCGCAACCTCCTGGTGCGCACCACCAGCGGCCGACCCTACGTGACGATCACCCGATATGGCGGCCCGAGCGGCATGCCGAACGCCAACGGCTCCCCGATGGACTGGACCAACCCCGAGGCGACGGCGTTCTGGGTCGACCAGCTCCGTCCCGTCATCGAGGCCGGCGCCAGGGGCTTCAAGCTCGACTACGCCGAGGACGTCGTCTGCGAGCTCGGCGGAACACGAACGGGCTTCCGCTTCTTCAACGGAGACACCGAGCGGCGGGGGCACTGGTTCTATCCACAGGGATATCACGCGGCCTACCGAGCGGCGCTCGACCGCTGGGCCGGGGGCGACGGGTTCCTGATCGGCAGAGCCTCTTCGTGGGGTGGACAGCGCATCTCGGACCTCATCTGGCCCGGAGACCTCGACAACGATTTCTCCAACCATGAAGGCGGTCGCGTGGGCGGGCTGCGCGCGGCCATCCATGGAATGGTCTCCCTGGCCGAGAGCGGCTTCCCCTCTTTCGCTTCGGACACCGGCGGCTACCGCGGCGGAATGCCCGACCGGGAGGTGCTGCTGCGCTGGGCCGAGCACACCGCCCTCAGCCCCTTCATGCAGCTCGGCGGCGCCGGCACTTCCCACAACCCCTGGGCCTATGACCCCGACGCGGTGCGGATCTATCGCGGGCTCGCGAGGCTCCACGACGACCTCACTCCCTACTTCATCGAGCACGCCGTGCGCGCTTCGGCGGAGGGCGTTCCGCCGCTGGTGTCTGCGGCGGTGGGCTTCCCTGGGGACCCCGGCTCGGCGCGAGATACCGAGGCCTATCTGCTGGGCGACGACCTCTTCGTGGCGCCGGTCGTCACCGCCGGTGCGACCCACAGGATGGTGCACGTCCCGCCCGGGACCTGGGTTCACTGGTGGACGGGCGCGGCCTATACCGGCCCGATGGACGTGACGATCGCGGCGCCCATCGGACAACCCGTGCTGCTCGCCCGCGAGGGCGCGGTGATTCCGATGAACCCGCAGGAGGTCCAGTCGCTGGTGACGACCGAGGGCGATCAGGTGGTCGACCTCGGCGATCGGGCCACGGTGCGACGGATGACGGCGGTGCCGGGACCGTCGCCCACCCGGCGTGCGCTCGTCGACGGCGCCTCGGTGACCGTCGGGCGCACGGCGTCGGGCTGGTCGATCGACTGGCCGATGTCGGCCACCGCCCCGGTGCTGCGTAGCGAGCTGCTGGTGGGGCCGCAGGCGGCGATGGTGACGGCGGTGACCGTGGGCGGCGCGGCGCTCTCCCGTAGCGCAGGCGCACGAGAGGGGACGTGCACCCGATGCTGGGACGCGGACGGGGCGCGCGGGGTCGTGTGGGTCGTGCAGGAGGGCGCCGGAGAGGCGCTGATCCAGCGCGGGGGAGTGTAGATGAGCCGATGCGCGCGGTGACCTTCGATTTCGGGCAGACCCTCGCGGAGCTCGACACGGCGATGCTGGCCTCGCGCCTCGCCGAGCGTGGGGTGACGGTGGCCGCCTCGGCGCTGGAGGACGCGCGCCCGGCCATGTGGCGACGCTACAACGAGGCGATCCGCGCGGGCCTCGGGGGGCACCCGTGGGTGCTGCTGATGGCCACGCTGCTACGGAGCGCCGGGGTGGAGGAGGCGGCCGTCGACCCGCTGTCGGAGTGGCTCTTCATCGAACAGCCGAGGCGCAACCTCTGGAGGAGGCCCATCGCCGGGATGATCGACCGGGTGCGGGCGCTGCGAGCGAGGGGTATCCCCGTGGGGGTGATCTCCAACTCCGAAGGGGGCCTGGCGGGCTTGATCTCCGAGATGGGCTGGACCCATGACTTCGACGTGGTGGCCGACAGCGGAGCGCTGGGGATGGAGAAGCCCGACCGGGCGATCTTCGACTGGACCGCCGAGGGCCTGGGCGTCCACCCGGCCGAGGTGGTGCACGTGGGCGACTCCTGGGCGGCGGACTACCTCGGGGCTCGCGCCGCGGGGATGCGCGCGGTGCTCTTCCGGGGGCGCGACCTGATGCCCTCGGGCGCCGTGCTGGAGGTGGACTCGCGCGGCGCGGCCTGCGAGTCGCCCGACGAGCTCGACGAGGTGCTTCGGGCGATGGGGCTGAGCGGTGGCTGAGGGCCTCAAGCGCAAGCGCAGCGGGTGGTGGCTCTGGCTGCTGATCGCGGTGGCGGTGGTCGGGGGCGGCGTCGTCTGGAAGCGGCGGCGTCCGGCCAACGTCCTCGGCGTGCGCGCCTGGCAGGTGCGTCGAGGGAGCGTGCGCGACCTGGTGTCGTCGGTCTCCACCGGGCGCATCGCGGCGCGGCAGGAGGCCACGCTGCGGGCGGAGATCGCAGGGCGCGTGGTGAGGCTGCACCACCGTCGCGGCGAGCGGGTGGCCGCGGGTGAGCCGCTGGTCAGCTACGACGCGGCCGACCTTCGCGACCGGCTGCGCGCGGCCGAGACCGGGGTCTCCGTGGCGGGCGCCCAGCGATCGCAGGCGGAGGCGAGCGCGAGGCTGGCGCAGCGCACGGCCGCGAGGGCGGGGCTGCTCAGCTCCCGGGGCGCCGCGCCCGCCGCGGAGGCCGAGACGCTGGAGGGGCAGGCGGAGGTGGCGAGGCAGGCGGTGCTGGCGGCCGCGGCGGCGCGGGCGCAGGGCGTCGCCAACGTGGCGGTCGCCCGCGGGGCGATGGGGCGCGCGGTGGTGAGGGCGCCCTTCGCGGGGATGGTGCTCACGACCGCCGTCGAGGAGGGCGAGGTGACCGCGCCGGGCGCTCCGCTGCTGACGCTGGCGGACGTGTCGCGGCTGCACCTCGACACCGACGTCGACGAGGCGGACTTCGGTCGGGTCTCCGTGGGCCTGGCCGCGGAGGTCTCGCTCGACGCCTTCCCGGGCGACCGCATCGTCGGGAGCGTGCAGGAGATCGCGCCCAGCGTGACCTCCGACGCGCGCGGCAACCGGTCGATCGCGATCCGCGTGGCGCTCCCGGCGGACCCGCGGCTGCGCGTGGGGATGAGCGCGGACGCCGACGTGATCGCGGCGACCCGGAGCGACGTGATCTTCGTCCCGCCGATCGCCGTGGTGGGGCGAGGCACCGACCGCGCGGTCTACACCATCCGCGCGGGCGCGGCGCACCGGAGGACGGTGCGCGTGGGCATCGCGACCTGGGAGTCCGTCGAGGTGCTCGACGGGCTGCGCCCTGGCGAGCAGGTGATCCTCAACGCCAACATCGAGGGCCTCGCCGACGGATCGGCGGTGCGTGTGCTCTCCCTCGACCGGCCGGGCGCGGCGCCGCGGTGAGCGAGACCGGGCCGCTGATGGAGGTGCGGGCCCTCGAGCGCTCGTTCACCCTCGGCGAGGAGGAGGTGCGGGCCCTTCGCGGGGTGACCTTCAGCATCGACCGGGGCGAGTACGTCGCCATCATCGGCCCGTCGGGCAGCGGAAAGAGCACGATGATGTACCAGCTCGGGTGCCTGGACACGCCCTCGCGCGGCACCTACCGCCTCGCGGGCTACGACGTCGGCTCTCTCGACGACGACGAGCTGGCGGCGCTGCGCAACCGCTTCATCGGCTTCGTGTTCCAGTCGTTCAACCTGCTGGCGCGCACGACGGCGGTGGACAACGTCGCGCTTCCGCTGCGGTACGCGGGCGTCGGCATGCGAGAGCGCCGCGCGAGGGCCCGAGAGGCCCTCGACCGGGTGGGCCTCGGCCACCGCTGGGATCATCCCCCCGACCGGCTCTCCGGCGGCGAGCGGCAGCGCGTGGCCATCGCCCGCGCCATCGTCTCCAAGCCCGCGCTGCTGCTCTGCGACGAGCCCACGGGCAACCTCGACCAGAAGGTCGGGCAGGAGATCGTCCGGCTCTTCGAGTCGCTCAACGCCGACCTCGGGGTGACCGTGGTGATCGTCACGCACGACCCCTCGATGGCCCGCCGGGCGCGCCGCAACATCAAGCTCGTCGACGGGAGCCTCGTGCACGACGGGCCGCCGCAGGAGGGGGTCTGACGTGCTCGAGCACATGATCAGCGCGCTGCTCGCGCTCGGCGCCAACAAGCTGCGGGCGGCGCTCACGATGCTGGGCGTGGTGATCGGCGTGCTGGCGGTCACGCTGTTGGTGAGCGTCGGGGACGGCGCCCGGGCGTACCTCAACAACACCCTCTCGGGCATCGGCAGCAACCTGCTGAGCGTGGTGCCCGGGCGCACCGAGACCCGCGGCTTCGGCCCGCCCGCGCAGGGGCTCGAGCGGCCGCTCACCATGGACGACGCGCACGCGCTGGAGCGCCAGGGGACCACCATCCGGGGCGTGTCGCCGATGGTGCAGGGCGGAGGCACGGTGCGCTTCCGCAACCGGCAGCGGGACACGATGGTGCTGGGCGTGGGTCCGGCCTTCAGCGACCTGCGCAACATGCACGTCGACAGCGGGGAGTTCGTGCGCGAGGAGGACGTCGGGTCGCGCCGTAGGGTGGTTGTGCTCGGGCGTCGCGTGGTGCGGGAGCTCTTCGGCGACGAGAGCCCGCTGGGTCAGTCGGTGCGCATCGCGGGGGGACGATTCCGGGTGGTCGGGGTGATGGAGCCCAAGGGGCGCTCGCTGGGCTTCGACCTCGACGACCTGGTGTTCATCCCGGCCACCGCCGCGATGGACCTCTTCGGCCTCGATCACATCTCGCAGCTCGTGACGGCGGCGCGATCCAAGGAGGAGACCCCCGCGGCCATCGCGGAGATCGAGGAGGTGCTGGCGCGCCGGCGCAACGGCGAGCGATCGTTCACGGTGCAGAGCCAGGAGGACCTGCTCAAGACCTTCGGCGCCATCACCGGGGCGATGACCATGGTGCTGCTCGCCATCGCCTCCATCTCCCTGGTCGTCGGCGGCATCGGGATCATGAACATCATGCTGGTGAGCGTCCGGGAGCGCACCAGGGAGATCGGCGTGCGGCGCGCGGTGGGGGCCACGCAGCGAGACATCCTGTGGCAGTTCCTTCTGGAGAGCGTGGTGATCTCGACCATCGGCGGGGCGGTGGGCCTCGGCACCGGCGCGACCATCATCTTCCTCGTGCATCGATACGCCCCGGACGTCCCGGTGGTGCTCTCCCCCTGGATCGCCGCCGTCGCCTTCGGCAGCGCCTTCGCGACGGGCGTGGTCTCGGGCGTGGTGCCGGCGCGTAGGGCGGCCCGCCTCGACCCCGTCGAAGCGCTCCGTTACGAGTAGCTCGTGTGGTACTCGAAGTTCTGGGAACCATCGCCCCGGTGCTGGTGTCCCGGAGGGTGATGACACCGATGAACACGCGATGGTCCTGGGCGCTGGTGCTGTGTGGTCTGGGCTGCTCGAAGGGGGGAGGGGACGCCGTCGCCCGTGACGCGGCCACCCGAGCGCAGGCGAACGTCCGGGAGGGTCTCGGCGCCGTCGGTCGGCTCACCTCCGGGCTCCAGGCCGCCCTCGCGAGCTCGGCGCAGCCGGTGGGCGCGGCCATCGTCGAGCCGCTCGACCTCGCCCGGGTGCGCAACCGCGTGCGCGACCTGCATGACGACCGAAGCGCGTCGGGCCGTCAGCTCTCGCTCTACCCGACGTGGTTCATCGCGGCGGTGGGCCTCGACGGAAAGGGTCTCGCGGGCGACCAGGAGCCCGCGCGGGACTACATCCCCGGCCTCGACATCGGCGAGCGCTTCCCATGCGTTCGCGCGGCGCTCCAGGGCACCGCGGGCTCGTGCACCGGCGACCTCGTGACCACCGAGGGGGCCGCGGCGCGCGGCTACATGCTCTCGGCGGTTCCGCTCCGCGCGACGACCGACGGGCCGGTGGTGGGCGCGCTCGTCGGGGCGATGACCTACGGGCGCGTGGCCAAGGCGATCCGCGAGGCCCTCAACGTCTCCACGCTGCGCGAGCGGGTGCAGCTCTCGGTGGGCTTCTGGCACGGCGGCCGGGTGGTCCCGTCCGGGGTCGACAACGACGTGCCGGCCGCCCTGCTGGTGCCCGACTCGCTGCTGCCCCGCATCCCCTCCAACCTCGGCGCCCGGCTGGCTCGCGGGGAGTCCTTCACCTTCACCTTCACCGAGAACCAGGGCGCCATGCAGTGGGGCGCCGCGGCGGCTCCGGCCCCCATGCTCGGGCCGGGCGACGGGCTGATCGTCTTCCGCGCGCCGCTCCGTCAGTAGGGCTCCATTCCCCCGTCAGGGCGTCGGGGCGACCGGAACCATCGTCCCGGTCGCAGCGGCCGGGGCCTCGCCCACCGGCGCTCCGGTCAGCCGACCGACCTCGTCCGCGTAACGATCCCCGAGGCGCAGCAGCGAGCGCACCACGCCGCGGAAGGCCCGCCGGTCGAAGTTGGAGTCGGTCTGCATCACCGCGCCGAGCCTCAGCTCGCCGGTGGGCGCGCTCCACTCGAACTTCCCCACCAGCATCTCCCAGTTCATCTCCGCCACGCGACGAAACGCGGTGGTGGCGTTGGGCTGCTCGACCCGCAGCGTCGCATACCGGCTCAGGTATACGTAGGCCGTGTCGGTGACGTCGCTGTACTCGACCACCAGCGCGAAGCGGCGACCGGCGGAGGCCCCAGCGCCCGCCTGGGCGCCCACGTGCTCGACCCGGCAGGTGCCGACCGCGGCGCTCACCGGGGCGCACTGCGCCGTGTAGCCCATCGCCTGAAGCTCGGTGCGAATCTGCGGGAGGTACCGCGGCTCGCTCTGAGCGCTCGCGAAGGCGGGGCAGAGCAGCAGGGACAGGGCGGAGGCGGCGCGCAGCACGTTCATGGCCGCGGTTCGATCGCACCAAACCCGCCGACGGGTCAAGGCACCGCAGGGCGCAGCGCCGCGCACTCCGCCGCAGGATTCACCGAGCGAGACAGCGCCCGACGCACCGCCACCGCGTCGGCGCCCGCGCCCATGGCCTCCGCCACGACGCCCGCGTCGATGATCCCGCCCAGCGCCACGGCGAAGACCCCGGGGGCCCGCTGGCGAAGCGCCGCCCATCGCCGAGCGCCGAGCGCCGGGCCCTTGCCTGCGACCTCTCCGAAGGGAGAGAGCACCAGCGCATCGACCGCGCCTCGCGCCTCGTCCACGCCCCGCTCGTCGTGCACGGCCAGGGAGAGCAGCAGGTCGGCGCGCCCTGCGGCGAGGGCGATCCGTCGCACCTCCGAGGGCAGCAGGCTTCGCCCGGTGAGGTGGACGCCCTGCGCGCCCACCGCGAGCGCCACATCGACGCGGTCGCCCACCAGCAACGCCGACGACCCGGTGACCACAGACCGCAGCGCCGAGCACACCTCCGCCAGGGTGCGCGCCGAGGCCCCCGCTGGGGAGCGCAGCCACACGACGGCCGGGCCCGTGGCCAGCGCCTTCGCGACGCGGTCGACCAGCTCGGCGGGCGCCAGCTCAGCGAGGTCCGCGCAGAGCCAGAGCCTCGGCAGCGCGCTCATCGCGAGGCGTCGGCGGGCACCGAGCCGTCGAGGGCGAGCGCCGCCCGGACGCTGTAGCGCGAGCTCGGGTAGCGCTCGATCAGGTAGCGCAGCGTCGCCTGCCGCGCGGCCTCGTTGCCGTCGCGGGCGAAGCGCTCGCCGAGGGCCCAGAGCGCGTCGTCGGGTCGATCTTCGCGGGTCAGCTCGGGGTTTGCCCTCGACGGGCACTGGAGCGGCGCCGCGAGCAGCGCCACCAGGGACAGCGGACGCAGCGAGAGCATCACTCGATGGAGAGCGGCGCGGCCGAGGGGGCGATGGTGCCGGTGAGGGGCGAGCTCGCGTTGGCGTAGAGCTTCGGCGCCATGCGCCCCGCCAGGAAGGCGAGGCGCCCGGCCTCGACGCCCAGCTTCATCGCCGTGGCCATCTGCACGGGGTTCTTCGCGAGGGCGATGGCGGTGTTCATCAGCACGCCGTCGGCGCCGAGCTCCATCGCCACGGCGGCGTCGCTGGCGGTGCCGACGCCCGCATCGACGATGACCGGAACGTTCACGGTCTCCATCAGGATGCGCAGGTTGTGCGGGTTGCGGATGCCGAGGCCCGAGCCGATGGGCGCGCCGAGGGGCATCACCGCGGGGCACCCCGCCTCCACGAGCTTGCGCGCCACGATGGGGTCGTCGTTGGTGTAGGGCAGCACGAAGAAGCCCTCCTTCACCAGCACCCGGGCCGCGACGACGAGCGCCTCGGTGTCCGGGAAGAGGGTCTTCGGATCGCCGATGACCTCGAGCTTCACGAGGTCGGTCTCCGCCGCCTCGCGCCCCAGCCGCGCGCAGCGGATCGCGTCGTCGGCGGTGTAGCAGCCCGCGGTGTTGGGCAGCAGCGTGAAGCCCTCCTCGCGGAGCATCCCGAACATCGATCCCTTACCCGACTGGGTAAGGTCGACCCGGCGGACGGCCACGGTCACGACGCTCGCCCCGGAGGCGCGCAGCGCGAGGCGGGTCTCTTCGACGTCCTTGTACTTCCCGGTCCCGACGAAGAGGCGCGAGCCGAAGCGTCGGCCGCCGATGGTCAGCGTGTCATCACTCATGGAATCCATCACCCTTCACCCTCCGCCCACGAGGTGGACGATCTCCAGGGCGTCGCCCCGCTCGACGAGCACCGACCCCTGCTGCGCCCGCGGAACCAGCATCTGGTTGCGCTCCACCGCGGCGAGGCCCGCGATGCCGAGGTGCTCCAGCAGACCCCGCACCGTCAGGCCGGGCGGCACCTCACGGGGCTCCCCGTTGACCACGATCGCGATGCGCGGCGTCGGCTCCGTCATGTTCGCGCGGCGGGGCATAGCGCCGATGGGACGGCGCGCGCAACCGGGCGATGAAGGCAGCCATTTGGCCAGTGCCGGGACGTTGACACCCGACGCGGCCCTTTGCGAAGGTGTCCGCCAGCGGGCTCGGAAGGTTCGGGCATCGCGCTAGAAGGAAGGACGACTTCACATGCAGCAACCTCCGGGCGGCGGATATCCTCCGGGCGGCGGCTATCCGCCGGGCGGTCAACCGGGTTACCCCCAGCAGGGCTATCCCCAGCAGCAGCAGCAGGGCGGGTTCGGCGCGCAGCCGGGCTACCCCCAGCAGCAGCCGCAACCGCAGAACCCCGGGTACGGGGCCACGCAGGCGATGCCGGGCTTCCAGCCCGTGCAGCCGGGCTCCCAGCCTGGTGGATTCGGCCAGCAGCCGGCTCCGCAGCAGCCGCAGTACGGTCAGCAGCCGGGTGGCTTCGCGCCGCACCAGCCGCAGCAGCCGGCCCCGCAGCAGCAGCAGTACGGTCAGCAGCCGGGCGGCTTCGGCGCGCAGCCGCAGCAGCAGTACGGCCAGCAGCCGGGCGGCTTCGGCGCCCCGCAGCCGGGCGGCTTCGGCGCTCAGCCCCAGCAGCAGTACGGCCAGCAGCCGGGCGGCTTCGGTCCTCCGCCGGGCAACCAGATGCAGCCGGTGGGCGCTGGCGGTGACGCCTCGGTGCCGCCGTACACGCCGGGCATGAAGACCCAGACCCTGGGTCTCGACTACAACATCGCGGCGCTCGCCGGGTACATCATCCCGATCATCGCGATCATCATCGCGGTGACCGAGCCCCAGGAGCCGCAGCGCCGCTGGGTTCGCTTCCACGCGTGGCAGGCGATCCTGTTCTGCATCGGCTCGTCGGTGGCGCTCAACATCCTGATCAGCGTGATGGCGCAGATCTCGGGCGCGCTCGCGGGCATCCTCTCGCTGCTCTGGCTCGGCTACCTCGTCCTCATGGTCATGAACGCCATCAAGGCGAACAAGGGCGAGTACATGAACCTCGGCCCGATCACGAAGTTCGCCGCCAAGAAGGCCTGATCGGCCTTCTCGCGGTCCTCACCTCCCTCGATCCTCCCCCCCCCTCGACATCACTCCATCGGCAGCGTGTCCGGCACCGTCGGGACGCCCGCCGGGTCGCGCCCTGCGCTGCCCAGGAAGGCCGCGGCCCTCAGCCGCGCGCCGGGGATGTCGAAGACCACGAAGTGCCCGTCGCGCCCGACCTCGGACTCGAACTGCATCCACGACGCCGTGATGGGGTTCATCGGGGTCCCGCGCTGCCCTCGCAGCGGCAGCACCGCGAGCAGGCCGTCGCCGTCCAGCGCGGCCGAGGGCTCCGGGTGCACCAGCGGCAGCGTCAGCGGGAGGCCGATGCTCAGCGCGAGGGCCGCGATGCCGGCCGGCGGGGCGTAGCGATCGACGAAGCCCTGGGTCTGGAAGACGTGCGCGGCGCGCATCATGGGCCGCGGCTCGCGCATGATGTAGCGCCCGTAGTTCACCGGGTCGGACGGGTCGACGAGCATCTGGAGGAGCGACACGATCGGGTGCAGCGCCACGAACTCGCCCATGGAGAGCCCGAGCGCGGTGGTGACGAGGGCGGGGATGTTCACCGGCTGGGTCTTCTCCAGCAGCGCGATGGCGATGGAGCCTCCGGCCCCGGAGAGCACCGCGGCGCTCGCACCGTCGTCCGCGGCCAGCCAGAGCGGACCGTTGAGCCCGCCCTGGGAGTGGCCGAAGAACATCACGTGGGCGGGGTCGAAGCGCACGGTCCTCGCCACGCCGCCGTCCGAGCCGGCGAGGGGGAAGGTGAAGGTGCGAACGAAGCGCCCGGACTGCACGAGGTCGAGCGCCGCCTGGCGGTTGTTGGTGCGCCCGGCGCTGGGGTTGGTGAAGTTGAAGAAGGCGCTCTCCGCGGAGGTGCCCGGCGCGGCGCGCTCACCATGGAAGATCTGGTCGAAGCCGAGCACCGCGACGCCCTGCGCGGCGAGCGCGGCGGCGGTGCGATCGCGGATGAAGCTCTGGTAGTCGCCGCCGGTGCCGTGGGCGTAGATCGCGATGGGATAGCCGCCCGCGGGCATGGGAGTGAGGGGCAGGGTGAGGGCGAAGCGGACGGGCTCGGTGCGCTGCAGCCGCGGGGTCCCATCGGGCCCGGGCTCGAAGTCCCCGGAGCCCTGCGCGCTGTACGGCGACTCGCCGCGCTGGAAGACCAGGTTGGGCCCGTAGTGACCGTGGAACGTCGTGTAGAGCGGACCCGGCATGGGCTCGCCGAGGTCCGTCAGCGTGGGCGCCGCCCCCTGCTGGTGTATCCAGTCGGCCGCGCGGAAGAACTCCGCGGTCGGGTCGTCGGTGGTGAAGGTCGTCACCGAGAGCACCCGGTCTCGCGTCACGCCCGCGCGCTCCAGCTCTCCGAGCGCCGGGGCGTAGATCTCCCGCGCCGCCCGGATCGCCGCGTCGCTGGTGGCGTCATCGGCGAGCATCCGCTGGAGGTCGACGTCGCGCTGCAGCGCCACGCCTCCGACGCCGCGCAGGGTGTTGGTCACCACCAGGGCGTAGCGGGTCGAAGGGCGCATCGGGAAGCCGAACACCGGCGCGACGGCGAGCGAGTGCGCGGGCCAGTAGCGGGTCGCGGTCGGGCGGAAGTACCACTGGAGGGGAATGCGGGCGCCGCGGTTGGGGCTGCGGGGATCGACGTCGACGAGCTGCAGCGGCGACTCCGCGCGGCGCGTGCTCGCGGCGTCGGCGGGCAGCGACGACGGGTCGAGGTCCATGCCGAAGGTGAAGTAGACCGCGGCGGTGGGAGAGAAGCCCGCGAGGCGGTGATCGAAGGTGCGGAGGTACTGCGCCACCAGCGGGTGCGCTCCCTCCGAGGGGAAGAAGCTCAGGTCGACCTTGCCGTCGGCGTCGCGCGCGAGGTCGTTGGGCCACGGCAGCGCGAAGGGCTCGTGGAAGGCTCCGTCGGACGGGCGCGGCAGCACCCAGCGCGCCACCGTGGGCGCCACGAGGGGCAGGTCGCGAGGGGGAGGGACGTCCCCCGGCGACACGGCCACGGGGGCGTCGATGCCCGCATCGAGGCCCATCGCCCCGGCGTCGGCCTTCGAGGCGCCGAGGTCGTCCGCCCTCGGGGAGTCCTCGACCTGCGCGTCGGAGTCGCTGCTGGCCGGGGCCGAGCCCGGAACCATGCAGCCGAAGGTGAAGAGCACCGGAGCGAGCGGTAGCAGGCGCATTGCCTGGACCATAGCGCGCCTCGGGGGCCCAGCGGGAGACCGCCTCCCCGACGGATCAGCGGGCGCTGGTCACCCGGCGGTAGCGCACCGGCGAGTTCGGATCGCCCCAGGCCACGTCACCGGTGAGGGTGAGCCCGAGGTCGAGCACCGAGAGCGAGTCCTCGTCGATGGTGAGGGTGCGGCTACGGTGGTGGGCGCCGTTGAGCACCGACGGGCAGCGGTCTCCGTCCGTGCGGGCGGTCAGGCCCCGGGCCCGAACCTCCGCGATCAGCGCGCAGCCCTGCTCGGCGAGCACCGGCGCGGCCTGGGCGCTGGTGCTGCGCCGGTCGCAGGTCCCGGCAAGGGCGGCGATGTCCCGGGGGCGCAGCTCGGTGATGCGCGCGTGGGTGCCGTCGACCGGCGTCACGATCAGCAGCGCCGAGGCGAAGGGACGATGTTGCGACGCAGCAAACGAGTCCTCCAGGTAGAAGACGTGCTCGCCCAGGTTGGGGGCGGTCACCTCGCACACCCGGCGGGCCACGGCCTGCCGCGAGCCCGCGGCGGTGCGCGTCGCGGGGGCCACGAAGCGCCCCTCGAGCGCGCGGCTCACCGCGATGGCGACGCCGTCCCGCGCCGACGCCGCGTGAGCGCTGTTGGGCGAGCGCGCGCCGCGCACCGCACCGACCACCAACACCGGAACCAACACCGCACCGAGCACCAGCTTGCGCATGGCAGCAGACGACTCCCTCCGGGTCACGACCGACCGACGACCGGCCTCTCGCAACCGACGAACGGCGGCTAGCGTGAATCGGAGCGGCCCATCAACAATCCGGCAATCTTCCCTTCGACGGGCGTGGGCCTCCTCGCGCAAGATGCCTCGCGATGCGGGCCTTCCCAATGATCCTGGTGCTGCTCACGAGCGGCTGCGGCGGCAGCTGTCGGCGCCCGCTGCCCGGCGCTGTCGACGGGGGTGACCTCGACCCGTCGGCGCTCCCCTCGGCGTCGAGCGACGCGCCCCCGGTGCGCACGGCGTGTCGCCCCCTCGGTCGCCAGCCGGTCCCCTCGTTGGAGCACGCGGCGGACGGCGGGTTGGAGTCCCTCGTCGCGGCCCCGTCCGACGGAGGCGTGCGGGTGCTCTGGAGCACCACCGGATCGGCGGCGCTGCGGCGATGGAGCAGCGGCCAGACGGCGCCTTCGTCCATCGAGTCGGGCGCAGGCGAGCGCTCCGACCCGGTGCTGTCGACGGACGGCCGCGGGGCCTTCGCGGCGGCGTGGGTGTCCTCCCGCATGGGCGCTCGCGAGCACGTGCTCTGGACCTCCGACGCCCCAGGGGGGCGGTGCACCGGCGCGGAGCGGCGCGACGAGGGTCTGTCGCTCTCCCTGGCTGGCCTCGCGAGCGGATGGCTCATCGCCTGGGACGAGGAGGGCCCCGCCCCGGCGGCGGGGAGCGTGCGGGTGCAACTCGCCTCGGTCGGTCCCAGCGGGGTCTTGTGCGGTGCACAACGGACGATCTCCCCGGCGGCCCAGGACGCCGCCGACCCGCTGGCGGTCTCCCTCCCCGGCGGGCGCGCCGCGGTGTTCTGGCTCACCGCGAGGGACATCGACGCCACCGAGTCCAACGACACGGCCACGGACGTGTGGGGCGTCGCGGTCGGGCCCGACGGCGCTCCCGTGGGGGCCCCGCTGCGGGTGACGCGCACCGTCGATCACCATTTCGGGCTGAGCGCTCTGGCGACGCAGGACGCCGTGTGGCTGGGGCTGCGCGGAGGCGGTCCCAGCGACAGCGAGGGGCGCGGCGACGGGGGTGAGGTGCGGCTGGTGCGCGTCGACGTGGGTCCTCGGGGACTCGCTCGCGCCGGAGACATGGCGGTGGTCTCCGACGAGGGCGCCAACCCCACCGGCGCGCCGAGGGTCACCCGCCCGCTCACGGCGGGCGCGGCGGCGGAGGTGTGGTGGCGCGAGCGGCGCGGAGAGCGCGTCGAGATCCACCACCGACCGGTCGACCCGGGGGGTCGGCCGCTGATGCCCTCGCTGCCCGCGTTCATCGAGCCCGCCATGGGAGCGGCGCTGCCCTCCTGGGTCGACGAGCGGGCGCAGGCGTGGGCCGTGCGGGTCGAGGGCGAGCGGGCCGAGGTGGCGCGCTTCGCGTGCGGCGGACCGTAGTCCCTTCGGGGTGGGAGCGGGGCGCCCAAAGCATTGCTTGCGGCGCTGGCCTGTTCTGGTACCAGAGTGGCCATGAGCCAGGGAAACGTTCCGATCACGCCCGAAGGTCACCAGCGCCACACCGACGAGCTGAAGCAGCTCAAGACGGTCGCGCGCCCGAAGGTGATCCAGGAGATCGCGACGGCCCGCGAGCACGGCGACCTCCGAGAGAACGCCGAGTACCACGCCGCCAAGGAGAAGCAGGGCTTCATCGAGGGCCGCATCGCGGAGCTCGAGTCCATCCTCGGCCGGGTAGACATCATCGACACCACGCGGCTCTCGGGCAGCAAGGTCACCTTCGGGGCCACCGTCCGCATCAGCAATTCCGACACCGGCGAGGAGGTCACCTACCGCATCGTGGGTCCGTCCGAGGCCGACATCGGGCGCGGCAGCATCTCCATCGCGTCGCCCATCGCCAAGCAGCTCATCGGCCGCGAGGTCGGCGACGAGGTCAGCGTGAAGACCCCCGGCGGTGTCCGCACCTACGAGGTCCTCGAGGTCAGCTTCAACGGGTAAGGGGGCCCCTCCCGTGTTGCGGCGCAGCAATTCCACCCCGCGCGCCGCGCCCGCACCGTGAAGCCGCGGCCCGCCGACGCGATCGCCCCGCCGCCCGAAGGCGACCTCCAGGACGCGCCCATCGAGAGCGTCCAGTTCGTCGGTCCGACGGTGGCGACGGTGCTGCGCTCTCGCGGCGTGGCGACGGTGGGCGACCTCCTGGCGCAGCGCCCCAGGCGCTACCTCGACCTCCGGGGCGCCGACGACTGGCGCCGGGTGAGGCACGCCCAGAGCGGCACCCTCATCTCCGTCGAGGGGCTCATCGAAGACGCCCGCTGGGCCGGCAACCCTCGGGCCCGTCGGCTCTCCGTGGCCATGCGCGAGCCTCGCGGCACGACGGTGCTGCGCGCGGTCTTCTTCCACGCGAAGGCCGGCATGACGTCGAGGCTGAGCCCCGGGATGACCGTGCGCCTCACCGGCACGCTCAAGCAGCAGCCCAACGGCCCCGAGCTGGTGCAGCCGAAGGTGCTCGCCCCGGGCACGCGAACCCGCGCCATCGAGCCCATCTACGCCGGCATCGGGAGCGTCGCTCCGGGCACCGTGCTGCGCATCGTCACCGCCGCGCTGGAGCGAGCCTCCCGCTGGGGAGACCCGGTCCCGCCGGACGTTGCCCGGGCGCTGCACCTGCCGCCTCCCGCGGCGGCGCTGCGGCTGCTTCACGCGCCCGATGCTTCGGTCTCCCCGGCGGTGCTGGTCGACCTGGCGCAGGGGCGCAGCGACGCGCACCGCCGGCTCGCCTTCGAGGAGCTGCTCGCGGTGAGCGTGGCCCTCGAGCGGGCGCGCCGCAGCGCCGGTGGGGCCCGGGTCTTCACCGATGAGACCGGCGTCGCTGAGCTCGCGGGGCAGCGCCTCGGGCTCACCCTCACCGGGGGTCAGCGGGAGGTGATCGCGACGCTGCTGGGCGACCTCGCGAGCGGCCGCCCGATGCGACGACTGCTTGTGGGGGACGTCGGGTCGGGCAAGACCGCGGTGGCGATCGCGGCCTCGCTGGCGGTGCTTCGCGGGGGAGGGAGCGTGGCCTGGCTCTGCCCGACGACCCTTGTTGCAGCGCAGCACGCCAGGACCCTGGAGCGGGGCCTCGCGGGCGACGCGGGCCCCATGGCCGTGCTCCTCGGATCGACCACCCCGAGGGCACGGCGGCAGGCCGAGCGGGTGATCGCCGAGGGCCTCGTGCGGATGGTGATCGGGACGCACGCCATCCTCGAAGCGGGGGGCACTCCCCCGGCGCTCGACCTGGTGGTGATCGACGAGCAGCACCGCTTCGGCGTGGCGCAGCGGCTCGCGATGGTGGCCGGCCGCTCCCCGAGCCCGCACCTTCTGGTGCTCTCGGCGACGCCGATCCCTCGCACGCTGGCCCTCGCGCAGTACGGCGACCTCGACCTGGTGACGCTCTCCGAGCGCCCGGCCAACCGGCAGCCGGTGACGACCCGCCTCGCGAAGCCGGGCGACCGGGACTTTGTGCAGCGCACCATCCAGCGGGCGCTCGACGCCGGGGGGAGGGTCTTCGTGGTGGTCCCTCGCATCGACGGAGCGCCCGACGAGGAGGACGGACCGAAGACCGGCGTCGCCGACGCCGAGGCGTGGCTGGGCGAGGCGCTGGGGCGCGACCGGGTGGTGGTGCTCCATGGGCGCATGACCGCGGAGGCCCAGAAGGAGGCCCTCGACGCCTTCCGTCGCGGGACGCACCCGCTCCTCATCGGGACCACCGTGGTGGAGGTCGGCCTCGACGTGCCCGAGGCCAACCTGATGGTGATCCTGGGGGCGGAGTTCTTCGGTGTCGCGCAGTTGCACCAGCTTCGTGGGCGCGTCGGTCGAGGGGGGCAGCGAGCCGCCTGCCTCCTGGTGCCGGAGGGCGAGGACGAGGAGTCCAACACCCGGCTGGAGGAGGTCGCGGCCTGCGCCGACGGCTTCGTGCTGGCCGAGCGCGACCTGGCTCGTCGAGGCGCGGGCGAGTGGTTCGGCGAGCGCCAGTCCGGGGCCGACCTCACGCTGCGCTTCGCCGACCCGGTGCGTGACGTCGCCCTCCTCGCCGCGGCGCGGGAGGCTGCCGCCCGGGTGGTGGCGGAGGACCCCTCGCTGGCCTCGCACCCGACGCTGTCCCGGGCCGTCCATCGCTTGTTGCAGCGCGGTGCATCGCCGGTGGCCGAGGAGGCGGGCTGAGCCGTGGCGACCTCGCGACGCGGGCTCCTCGACGCGACGGCGTCCGTCGCGCTGGCGGCGGCGCTCCTCGACGGAGTGATGGCCTTCGCTCGCGACGCGGAGGCCGCGTGGTCCGTCGCGCTGGTGACGCTCCCCGGGGCCACCGTGGCCTTCGTGCTGCTGGTCGGGCTCGTCCGCGCTCTCGCCGTCGCGCTCTGGAGCCGCACCCCCGCGCCCGCCCGGGCGTGGCTCGCGGGCGCCGCCTTCTCGGCCGCAGGAGCCCTTGTCGGTCTCGCCCTCTTCTCCGGCACCGGGGTCCGTCGCCTCGGTCTCCAGCGCCCCCTGGTGGCCCTGGCGACGGTGATGGCCGCCGCGCTCGGCGTCGCCCTCGCTCGCCGCGCGGAGCGCCCCCGCATCCCGACCTGGCAGCTCAGCGTCGCGGCGGTGGCCCTCTACTGGATCCACGCCACGGTGCTGGTCCGACAGTACGAGCTGCTCCACGCGCTGATGGCGGTGGTGGTCGCGGCCCTATGGTGCAGCGCAGCATCGCGGGGCGTCCGCGAGCCCTACACCGGGCGCGGCCGATGGACCACCGCGCTGGCGATCGCCCTCTCCCTCGGGTCCTCGCTGGGGCTCGCCCGCAGCAACCGGGCCCGCTCGGCGGTGCGCCGGGTCGCCCCGCTCGGGCAGTATTTCGCGCGAGGCCTCGGAGCGCTCATCCCTCGCGGGAGCGCCGAGGATTCAGGCCGACGCGCGCTGCGCTCGGGCGGCCCCTCGCTGCCTCTGACCCGGGGCGACGTGGTGCTCGTCACCGTGGACGCGCTGCGGGCCGACCAGCTCCGCGCCCTGGGCGGAAGGGGTCGCATGCCGCGGCTCGACGCCCTCGCGGCGCGGGCGCTCCTCTTCCGCCGGGCCTATGCTGCGACGCCGCATACCAGCTACTCGCTGGTGTCGCTGATGACCGGGACGCACGCCCGCGCCGCGATGGCCCTCGGCGCTCGCTTCGGCCGGAGCGCGACCCTCGCGGGGCGGCTGCGGGAGGCCGGCTTCACCGCCGCGGGCTGGTATCCGCCGGCGGTCTTCTCCGTCGACGGAGACCGCTTCGCCGCGCTGGCCTCGCGCCACTGGGACCTCAACCACGCGAGCGAGAACTGGGACGACGCGGACACCCGGGTGCGCTCGGCGCTGCAGTGGGCGCGCACGCTGCGGAGCGACCAGCGGGCCTTCGCGTGGGTGCACCTCTTCGAGCCCCACGAGCCCTATGTGCAGCACCCGGAGCACCCCTACGGGCGGGGGTCCAGGGAGCGCTACGACGCCGAGTGCAGCGCCGTAGACGACGCGCTGGCGACGCTGATGGCGGGATGGTCACGGCCCGCGACATGGATCATCACCGCCGACCACGGCGAGGAGTTCGGCGAGCACGGCGGAACCTTCCACGGCACCTCCCTCTACGACGAGCAGGCGCGGGTGCCCCTGGTGATCGTGGCGGACGGCGTGGCGCCGCGGGTGGTGTCCTCGCCGGTGAGCCTCGTCGACCTGCTCCCCACGGTGCTCTCCGGCGTCGGGGCGACTCTCCCTCCCGGGGTCGAGGGCGTCGACCTCGGCCCGCTCGCGCGCTCCGATCAGCCGACCGCCGTGGCCTTCGCGGAGACCGGCAACCTTCGGATGGTGGTCGACGGCGACGACAAGCTGATCGTCGACACCACCGACGGGACGCTTGAACGTTTCAACCTCTCGAACGACCCCGCAGAGCGCCACAACCTGGCCGACGAGTCCCCCGCCCGCACCCGAGGGCTCCGCGCGATGGTGATGCGCTGGGAGGCGGCCCACGCGGAGGCTGCCGCGGCCCGGTCGAGGCACGCGGAGACCGTGATCCCCGCCGCGCTGGCGCGGGCCCTCCAGGGCGACCGGGCGGCGGCCCCGGAGGTGGTGGCGCTGCTGGGGCTGGTCGACGAGGAGACCGCGCGGCGGGCGGCGAGGGCGCTGGGCGAGCTGGGCGATGACGGCGCGGTGGTGCGCGACGGGCTCGCGGCGCTGCTCGGGCGCTCCCCGCCGCTCTGCGACGAGGCCGCCGTGTCGCTGGTTCGCCTCGGCGACGAGCGGGGGAGGGAGCTCGCCTCGCGGGTGCTGCTGGGCGCCTCCGACGAGCTGCAGCGGAGGCGGGCGGCGCTGGGGCTCGCCCGCTGGAGGGTCTCGGAGGCCGTGCCGGTGCTCGACGCGTGGGCCATCGACGAGCGCGCCTCCGACGCCGAGCGCGACCGGGTCATCGCGCTCCTCCTCGAGATCCGCTCGCCCAGCTCCCGACCGACCTGGGAGCGCCTCCTGGAGAGCCCCCGGCTGGCGCCCGTGGCCGCCGAGGCGCTCGGGTCCCTCGGGGACGCGGCGACCATCCCGGCGCTCCACGCCACGCTCGCCCGCTGGCGCTACCCATTGACCCAGCGGGCCGTGGTCGATGCCCTGCTGAGCCTCGGAGACCCAGAGGCCGTCGCCCGGATGGCCGTCGCCCTCGGCGCGGGCGATCCCCTCGATCGCGTCAGCGGGCTGCTGGCCCGGGCCCAGGAGCCCGGCGTTGCGGTCGCGGGCTGGCGGGGCACGTCCCGTCGCCTCCAGCGCCGGGGGATCTACCCCCTCTCGGCCCGCTCGTGGAGGCCCGTGCAGCGCCTCTACCTCCAGCTCCAGGCCGAGGACGTCGGCACGGTCACCGTCGACGGGGCCGAGGCCGTGCCGGTGCGCCGGGGCGCCCAGCAGATCGTGGTGACGCTCCCCCGGCCGAGGGTGCTGCGCTCGGTGGCGCTGCGATCGACCGTCGGGGTGTCGGTGGCGATGGTCGCGGCCGTTTCGATGGCCGCCTCGCCGTAGAGGGAGGCTCAGCCTCGGGCGAGCGCCGCCGCCAGAGCCGAGCGCAGCTTCTCCGCGCGGGTCGGGTCGGCCCAGCAGGCGAACTCCACCCTTCCCGCCAGGTGCTGTGCGAAGGCGGGGTGCTGCGTCCGGTTCTGGCTCTCCAGCCCGTGCTTCGCGGCGTTGTGGAGCATCGCGCGAAGCTGCCTGAACTCGTCTCTCGGCATGGTCGGGCGGTCGTTGACCGTGAGTCCGGTGACCTCCTGCCGGGAGCCCTGGCGCATGACGCGGGTCTTCGCGGTGTTCTCGGTGAAGCCCTCGGAATTCACGACGCTCACGACGCTGCGACGCAGCCGTCCCACGAGCGCGCCGTCGTTACCGGAGAAGGTCAGGTCGTCGGCGTAGCGGGTGTAGGTGAACCCGTGGCGCGAGGCGAGCGCGAGCAGCCGGGCGTCGAGGCGCTTGCAGAGCGCGTTGGTGATCGCCGGGCTGGTGCACGCGCCCTGCGGCAGGACGCGGTCGCCCAGGGCCAGGTAGATCACCCGGCCATCGACCTCCACGCGGGCTCGCGGCGGCTCGGTGCAGAGCAGGGCGAGCATGGTCGCAACGTGCTCGTTGTATCCGATCTTGCGGAAGAGGCCCTTCACCCTGCGGAAGGTGATGGAGGGGAAGAAGTCCTTGAGGTCGAAGTTCATCACCACGGCGCGGCGGGCGTGCGGCGTGGCGTTGGTGAGAATCGAGCGGTGTCGCACGAAGCCGTGCGCGGGAGGGGCGGTGTCGAGGCGCTCCAGGATGTTCTGGAGCACCCACCGCTGGGCGTTGGCGAGGCGCGGCTTCGGGGCCGAGATGGAGCGAGTCCCGCCGGACTTCTTGGGGATTCCGAAGCGGTGATAGTGCACCAGCGCCGCGCCCCGGCGGTGAAAGCAGAGCCAGCGCAGCGAGCCGAGGGCGACGCCCATCATCATCGCGAGGTCGGCGCCGGTGGCGACGCTGGGCAATCCCCGGCGGGTGAGCTCGCCGGTGTCGGGTCGGGTGTCCTGCAGTCCCGCGGAGACGCCGACTCCCAGGTGGAGAACGTTCGCCTTCCGATATCGAAGGAAGTCGTCGCGGCGCTTCTTGAGCCGCGCGGCGCGCTCCAGCCGCTTCGCCGCGCGGCGCTTCTTGCTCTCCTCCCAGCGGCGCTTCCGCTCCTGGGCGAGGGCCTTGTCGGGGTCGACGCTCTTCGTCGACTGGGCCTGGATCTTCGCGATCTCGGCCTCGATCTGCGCCCGCTCCTTGAGCTCGTCCGGCGGGTCGCGCGGGATGCCCTGACCCCAGGGCCAGAAGCCGTTGACGCGCATGCGCTCGATGGCCGCGGCGTCGCTCGCCTCGCGCACCAGCCGACGGTAGAGGGCGGCCTTGTGGTCAATGGCCACGGCGCGCCTCCACAAGAGACAACGTGGTCGGAAGGAGGCTCTTCGGGGATCGATCCAGGACGGGGCGCGGTGGGCTTACGAACATCCCTGGGACGCGACCGTTCCACTTAAAGCGTACCCCGATGGTGCCATGGCAGCGCGGTGCCGGAGGCACCCAACCAGAGCGCTGCCGGGCACCGTCGGGGTACGCGTGTGATGAACGGGCTCGTGACGAATGGCGGGCACTTCGACAAGCGCGGCGTAACGCCGCACAGATTGCTAAGTCACTCACCACGCCCCGTCCTGGATCGACCTCTCCGAAGACCTCCTTCTTCACCATGTCACGCGCCCTCCGCTTCGAGCCTGTGCATATGGCCCAGGCGCAGCGCGAGCACGTGTTCGCAAGGCCCCTGCGTTAGACCATGCTTCTGCGACCAGGCGCAAGTACACGTCGCCTCGAGGATGCGCCCCGAGGCGTCCACGCCCAGCATCGGGCGATATCGATAACCGTCCACGCCCTTCACGCTCCCGGAGAGCTTGTATCCATTGGACACCGGGCGCCGCGCGGTGATGAGCACGCCCCCGCTGCCGAAGATCGTCTGCGCCTTCTGCCCTGCGGGCGAGGCCTCCGAGGGGGCCGGGGCCACCACCGCCGCGATGGCCTCCTTCACCGTGAAGGGCTCCGGGAAGAGCTCGCGTTGTCGGTATACGCCCCCCCCGAGGTCATACATCGCCCTCCCCACCTGGCAGAGATAGGAGAGCGCGCTTCGGGTCTTCTCGACGCCGAGTCCGGTGACCAGCGAGAGGCCCGACTCGGTGCCCCGGCGCTGCGCCTTGAGCGCGTCCCAGGTGGCGGTGAGCTCCAGCGGCGAGGCGTCCATGCGGCGAGAGAGCAGGTCGAAGCGCCCGGCGCCGGAGGTCCAGTCGTTGTCGGTCCAGCCGGAGAGGGCGAGGGTGAAGGTGATCTCCCCGAGGTCGACCAGCCAGATGGTGGGCAGCCCGGTGCCTGCCAGGAAGACGTCGATGCGCTGCGCCGTCGGGATGATGCGGGCGAGGGTGCTCAGCCGGTCGCGCCCCCAGGTGCGGATCGTCAAGGGCTTGGGGCCATCATAGACGGCGCTCGCGCCCATCTCGATGGCGGTCTCCCAGGGCTCGAACACCACCCGCGCCCGCTTGCCGGGGACGAGCTCCCAGCGCATCGCTCGCGGCGAGGTGCGCGCCTTGTGGCGCTTGAGGAAGCGGCAGAGGTTGTAGAGGTCGACCGGCTCGATGCGCAGCCGGGTGAGCCCCAGGGTCATGGTCGACTGAACCTGCAGAAAGCCCTTCACCCAGCTCTCGGGCAGGTCGATCTTCTTCTCCTTGTGGCTCGAGCCGCCCTCCACCGCCATCGCCAGCCCGCTCGGGTCGATGTCGAAGCGGGTGCGCCGGTAGCTCCGCATCCGGTCGAGCTCGCCGTGCAGCGTGGCGCTGAAGTCGATGTTGGTCGTGCCGCAGGCGAACTCGTCGATCTTCTCGAAGAGGTCGTACTTCACCCCGACGCGCGCGTACGAGCTCTCGTCCTGGGAGAAGGCCTCGAAGGACAGCTCATCGGGGTGCACCGTGATCACCGGGTCGAGCAGGTACTTCAGCTCGTACTGGTGCGTGTAGACCCACTCGAAGAACTCCGCCCGCGCCCGGTAGAAGGGCTTGAGCCGGTCGATGCGCTTCTGATCGAGCACCGCGCGCCGTGACTCCAGCGCCTCGATGCGCAGCTTCGCCTGCTCGGTGCGGTTGCCCAGGTTGGCGAGAAACTTCCGGTCCTGCTCGTCGAGCCAGGCCTTGAAGGCCAGCCGGTCTCTCGGGTGAAACTTGTAGTCGCTGACGACCACCGAATAGAGCGACGCCATCGCCTCCCGGAAGAGCGTCGGCGACCCCATGGTGCCCCGGAAGAAGGCCGGGTCGCGCACGCTGTTGGTCGCCAGCCCCACGTGGGTATCGCGCAGCCCGCTGACGATCCCGCTCTGCCCGGCGTACTTGAACTCGACGATCACGCCACGGCTCCGAGCATCGACTCGACCTGCGGGTACTCCAGCTTCAGCCGCACCAGGGCGTCGAGCGCCAGCTCGAAGTCCGCCTTTCCGCGGGTGCGCACGAACTCCCCGAGCACCCTCGAAGCCACCTCCGCCTGGCGCTCGTCGCGCAATCCCCGATCTCTCAAGAACTCCACCACCAGCCGCTTCTCACGCCGGTCGGGGAGGACGTCCAGCAGGGCCCGACGGAAGAAGGCCTCCAGCCGGGAGAGCGCCACGAATCCCTCCTTCAGGTGCGCCACCGCGAGGTCGACCGCGAAGCGTCGGATCACCGCCGAGGGGTGCTCGGCCAGCCGGTGCAGAAGCTCCGCGGAGTCGAGGGCATCGAAGTGTTTGAGGGCCATCTCGCGCCCGAAGGACTGCACATCCTCACGGTTGGAGTCGCAGAGCCCGACGATGCCGTCGAGGCCCAGCGCCGCCACGTCCACCGGGCCTCGCAGCAGCTCGAAGGCGAAGCTGCGGGTGTCCTTCCACTCGCAGTCGGTGAGCGCGAAGAGCATCGAGGGGTCGGCCTTCAGCCGGGCCACCGAGGCGCCCAGCAGGGCGTGCGCCGACTGCCGCACCGCCGCGATGTCGCTCATCGCCATCGCCAGGATGCGCTCGGTGCCCAGCAGCTCTACCGCCTCGGGCCGCGATCCCAGCAGCGAGCCCCCCGCGACCTTCGCGGCGGTCGACCCCTTGTCGATCATCGCCAGGATCTCGTCGAGTCCGAGAATGGCATTGAGCTCTTCGGACAAGCCATCGCGGGCGATGCGGGCGAAGCCATCATGGGCCCCCTCGGAGGGCTCAGGGCCCTGGAGGATGCCCAGCACCCGCTCCGCCAGCTCCCTCCTGAACCACGCGTCGGAGGTCGGCAGCGCCGCCAGCACCAGCGACGCGGCGGTCGAGCGCAGCAGCGCCTCGGGGGCGCCCACGAAGCGCACGATGCGCTCGATGTCGTGGGTCCACTGGTCGGAGCAGCGGGTGAGGAGCGCGACGGCGTGCTCCCGGATGACCTCCCGCTCATCGGACATCAACACATCGAGCAGCGCCCAGTCGGGATTCGATGGATCGAATCGCCGATCGAGCTCCTGCAAGGCGAGCTCGACGGTGTCGGGATACACCGCGGTCAGCATGTCCACCAGCTCCTTCGCCGTCGCGAGGCGAGGGAGCTCGGGGTGCCGGGCGGTCACCGAGCGATGCGCGAACTGCTGCACCTCGATCACCTTCGCGCTCGCGAGGAGGGTGAGCAGCGGCCTCGGATAGGAGTCCCACACCGCAGGAAACGACTCGGTGCGAACCCCCTGTCCCAGCGGGATCTTCGACTTCGCACTACGAAGGGTGCTCGTCAGGTTCTTCGGATTGAACAGCAGCCGCCCGTCGAAGCGGCGGAGGATGCGGTTGAAGAGATAGACCCGCGACCACTCATCGCTGCTTCCCCTCGGCAGCTCGCGGTCTTCCGGGCGGAAGGCGGCGAGCACCGCCGCGGCGACCTCGGTGTACTTCGCGGGCCGGTAGCGGGCGAGCCTCTCCAGGTAACGCCACGCGGTCTTCCGCACATGACGCTGGGTATAGGTGCTGAATATCCTGGTCTGTCGGCTCTGGCCGTCGAGTCCGCTCTTCACCACCGCCACCGTCGAGGCGGGCTTGCGGCTCAGCAGCTCGACGCGCCGGGCGATCACCGCGAAGGTCTCGCCGTCGTCACGGAGCGTCGAGCGCCGCAGGATGCTCTTCGTATATCTCCAGCGGTGCGGTCGGTGGATGTCCGCGTGAACCGCCAGCACCCTCCGCACCAGCGCGACCGCCAGCGGACCGCCGATCTCGTACAGCGAGTCGAGGGCGAGAAACTGCTCCTTCACATCGAGGAGCGCGAAGACCGCCTCGAGGTCGGTGAGCGCGTCTTCATCGAAGGCCGATCCGTCGACCGCCTTCCAGGCGTCTCGCATCGCCTGCGGCAGCCGCTCGATGGCCCGTTGTGTGACCTCCGCCATCCCCACCGCGTCGCCCAGCGCCCTCACCGCCTCGGCGCCAGCGCGCCGCCTCGACAGCAGCTTGCGCGCGGCCTCGGCCCTCGCCAGCGGCGCCGCCGTGGCATCGCCCAGGCGCCCCAGGGACTCGACCACGCAGGACAGCTCGGTGCCCTCCAGCGCCGCGCGGTCGAGCAGCGGGTCGACGGCCACCCGGTCACCGATCCAACCCAGGCGCAGCGCCGAGAGGGCGCGCTTTCGGGCGCTCGGGCTGTTGAGCCGATCGAGCATGGCCCGCGCGCCGGCGCGGGTGTAGCCCTCGGCGGCGAGGTCGTCTGCGAGGTCGGCGATGCGCCCTGCGAGCTCAGTCTCCGCGAAGGGACCGTAGGCCTCCGTCCCGGTCAGCTTTCCCCTCCGGAAGAAGCGCTGGACCTTGAGGGTCACCCGCCCCGGGCTGCCAGCCAGCGGCTCCACGGAGATGGCCACCAGCCGCTCAGGCCCGGTGGGCCGGAACATCCGCATCACGGTCCCTCGAACGCTCATGGAGATTCCTCGGGACGCTGCGCCGGGTGCGGGCTCATGGGCAAATAACCGTCAGCGACTATTCAGTGTCGTCGAAGTCGGCGAGGGGCTTGGGCTTCGGCACCACGCCGCCCACGGCCTTCGGCGGAACCACCGGGCCCTTCGGCGGCATCACCGGCCCCTTCGGCGGGAAGAACGGGCCCTTCACGCCGGGCGCGCTCGGGGCCTTTGCCACCACCGGCGCCGGGGTGGAGGCGTCGTTGCCCAGCGCGCCGAGCTCCGACTCCAGCGCCACGCGCATGTCGTGAAAGCTCTTGAACTCCTGCGAGCGCACCAGGTTGTAGGCCGTCCACATCAGGTCGGCGCAGATCTCCACGGGCACCTTACCCGTGTTGGCCCCGAGGCCCGGCAGCGCCACCGAGCCGATGCTCCCTGGCGACGCGACGTTCTGCATCTGCACCATCTGGAAGGCCGCCGCGCAGGCCAGCGCCACGTTGAGCGTGTCGGAGACGTCGTCCGAGCGGCCCACCATCGTCGGCGTCGAGATGAGCCACGGAGGCTTCGGGGCGCCCGTCGCCACGCAGGTGGCGTAGCCGAGCGGCATCGTCCCCTGATAGAGCCGCGCGATCTCCGACTGCACCCTCGTCTGGATCTTCGGCCCGAGGAACTTCTTGATCACCCCGTCGAGGCCGCCGTCCATCATCCCCTTGCTGTTGGTCGGGCTCACCCAGGCGCTCGTCGCCTGGTCGGTCATCGACCCATGCACCACGATCACCTCGGGGTTGTCGACGAAGACCTCCCTCCAGGCCGCCACCATCTTCGCGTTCACATCGACCAGGATCACCTGAGCGTCCATCGAGCACCTCCCGCCGATCGCTACATCGAGAATTCGACCAGATAGTCCAGTCGCTGCTGGCGCGAGTCGTAGATCACGTACTCGTCATCGGAGAACTGCGAGTCGACTCCAGGCTTCGAGCGCACCCCGTGGCAGGAGTGGAATCCCGCCGGGGGCTCGCTGATGCCATAGGTGATCTTGTGATAGGGCTTCATCTTCCCGAGGGCGACGCGGGCCAGCGCCATGAAGCGGGTGCCGCTCTTGCCCGGTGACGTATAGAACGCGCTCGTGCACGAGGCGTCGCCGAAGTAGATGCCGCTGCCGAGCCAGCCCGCGTCGGTGCGGTTGACCCCCATGCTCACCACGATCTTCGGCATCAGGATGCCGCGTGACAGGATGCCCACCCAGTTCTTGATGCGAGACCCGTGGAAGAGCAGCCGCTGGTTGTCGATGTGGCTGGTGAACACCTCGTGCTCGCCCGCGCGGCGCAGCGTGTAGATGTTCTTGATCTTGATGTGGGCCGTCTTCACCCGGCTCTTCAGCACGAACTGCTCGATCTCCGTGTAGGTCGGGTGCTTGTGGTCGACGAGGTCGATGGTGCACTTGAGCGCGTCGTACTGCTCGTCGGCCTTGCTCTCGAAGAGCACCGAGCCGCCGTCTCCGTTGACCTGGAGCATGTCCTTCATGAGCTGCAGCGTCTCCTGCTTGCCCTGGAAGTCCTCCATGGTGTCGATGACCGCCTCGTCGATGGCCGCGCGGGTGCGCCCGATGCGGTGGGGGATGGTCGTATAGAACTCCCCCGACAGGTCGATCATCTTGCTGCGGTTCTTCGACCCCTGCTGGAAGAGCTTGTAGATGTCCTGAAGGATCGACTCGCCCTTCTCGATCTGCCCCACGGTCAGGATGCCCAGCGGCGTCTCGATGCCGTTGGCGGTGATCTTCACGTTCACCGCCGTGGTCAGCGCGTTGGTCGCCTCGGCGTAGATGTACTGCACCATCTGCTGCACCGTCGGGTTCAGCGTGGACACCTTCACCGTCGCGGCCGGAAGCTCTCCCCGCGCCACCTTCTGCTCCGCCAGGCGCTTCACCGTCTTGGCGTCGATCTCCCCGGCGCTGGTGCCGCGCGCCTTCTGAGAGCCGATCTTGCTCGAGGCGAGGCTCAGCTCCTTGTAGCCCTTCGCCGAGGAGGTCTTCTCGCGATAGATGCCGTCGTAGATGGCCTGCGCCTCGCCCAGCGTGCTGGCGTAGCGGCACTCCTTCTGCCCCGCCTCGGGGTTCTTCTCCAGGTCGTCGGTGCGACCGTAGTGCGTGAACACCCGAAACACCGGCTTGGACTTCAGCGTCCCCTGGTGCACCTCGATCGCGTAGTACTTGTTGTGGTTGGTCTTGATGTCCGTGACCTGGAGCACGGCCTTGCGAGGGATCTCGAAGTCATCCGGAAAGGCCGGAGCGCCCGCATCGCCAAACTTCCACGACTTCACACCCGCCATCGCAACCTCCATCAACCCTTCTCGCGCCGCCGCCGCTTCGGGCCGCCAGCGCGCCGGGGAAGATAGGTCTGCGCTCGACGCCCTCGCAAGACCGCCCGCCGCGACCGCTGACATAGCCTGACCACCCGCGTCACGGGGAGTTCTCTTGACGCGCGCGCGGGCAGGGGTGTAGCCGCGGCTCAGCTACACGGGAGAGAGCATCCAATGGGCAAGAAGAAGAAGCACAAGCGCGAAGCGGCGGCGGTCGAGGGCGAGGAGGCGGTGGCGGCGCACGGCGAGGCGCTGCGCGGCGACTTCGAGAACACCCGCGAGGTCTCCATCGGCGGCATCACCGGCCGCGAGACCCCGGACGAGCTGCTCCGCGGGAGCTTTCCGGCCTTCGTGGGCCGCCAGGAGCGCACCGGCTACGAGCTCATGGCCCGCGCCATGGACGAGGACTACGCCACCTTCCTGACCTTCTCCGGCGCCATGACCCCGGCGGGGCTCCACCAGTCGTGCCTCATCCCGCTCATCGAGCGCGGGCTCATCGACTGCATCACCACCACCGGCGCCAACCTCTACCACGACGCCCACCGCATCATCGGCCACCGCATCCGCGAGATCGACCCCAACGCGGGCGACCTCGCGCTGCGCCTCGCGCGCATCATCCGCATCTACGACCTCGGCTTCTGGGAGGAGACGCTCCTCGAGACCGACATGCTCTTCAGCGCCATCCTGCAGCTGCCGCAGTTTCAGAAGCGCATGACCACGCCGGAGCTTCACTACCTGCTCGGCGAGTCCATCGCCAAGGTCGAGGAGGCCCTCGGCGTGAAGCAGCCCTCGCTGCTCGCCACCTGCTACCGCCGCGCGATCCCGATCTTCGTGGGCGCCGTGCAGGACGGCTCGATCTTCCTCAACATCGTCAAGCTGAAGCGGCTCTTCCCGGAGACCTTCAAGCTCGAGATCGACGTGAACGACGACGTCTACGAGATGGGCGCGATGCAGCACTACTGCCTGCGCGGCCTCGACAAGAAGATGGCCGTCTTCATCCTCGGCGGCGGCGTCCCGAAGAACTACACCCTCCAGGGAGAGCCGCTGCTCGAGCAGATCCTCGGGGTGCACACCGACGGCTTCGACATCGACGTGCAGTTCTGCGTCGACCCGGTGGACAACGGCGCGCTCTCCTCCTGCCCCGCGGGCGAGGGGCACACCTGGGGCAAGGTCTCCCCCGAGGGGGTCTCGCGCTCGATGTACGTCCACGCCGACGTGACCGCGGTCTTCCCGTGGGTGACCTACGCGCTGATGAGCGACCCGAAGCGCGCCAGAGCCCACCGCCGGCTCTACGAGCACCGCGCCGAGGCCCTCAAGGCCCTCGACGCGGCCGTCCACTCGGGCCGCGACGAGCTGCTGAAGACCATCGACTACCCGGCGGTCGCCGAGGCGCTCTCCACCCCCGCGGCGGCGCCGGTGAAGGCCCGCAAGAAGAAGGGATAGATCCGATGGCCGCACCCCGACCCTGGACCGTGCTCCCCCATGACCCGTGGGAGCGCCTCACCGAGAGCGTATGGACCGTCTCCGGAGCCCTCCCGGACATGGCCCTGCGCCGTCGGATGACCGCCGTGAAGCTCTCCGACGGGCGCGTGGTGATCCACGGCGCCGCCTGCCTGGAGGAGCCCGCCATGAGGGAGCTCGAAGCCTGGGGCGAGCCCTCGGTGATGGTGGTCCCCAACGGCTTCCACCGCCTCGACGCGCACGCCTGGAAGGTGCGCTACCCCACCATCCAGGTGCTCTGCCCCGCGGACGCCGACGCGGCGGTGCGCAAGGTGGTCGCCGTCGACGGCCACTACGACGCCTTTCCCCGCGACGCGAAGGTCACCCTGACCCCCCTCGCGGGCATGAGCCGCCGGGTGCCCGAGGGGGTGCTCTCCGCGGTCTCTCCCGACGGTCGCGCGGCGCATGTCTTCAATGACGCGCTCTTCAATCACCCGCACCTGCCGGGCTTCACCGGCTGGGTGATGAAGACCATGGGATCCACCGGCGGCCCCCGAGTCACCGGGCTGATGTCCCTCGTGGGCGTGAGCGACCGCAAGGCGCTCAACGAGCACTACCGCCAGCTCGCCTCGACGCCCGGCCTCGCCTTCGCGCTCCCTGGACACGGCGACGTGATCAGCGGCGACGTGAAGGCCGTGCTCACTCAGGTCGCGTCGGGCTGAGACCCCGGCGCGGCCTCCTCCACCACCTCGACCACAGGCTCGACGAAGCCGAAGCGCCCCTGCTCCGTCACCGCCGGCGCGGCGCGGCGAGGCCGCTTCGTCGTCGGCGGAGGGATGAGCACCACCCTCGGCGCGACCACCGGCGGCTCCCTCAGCTCGATCGACGCGTCGCCCGCGACGACCCCGGCGCCCATCAACCGTCGCAGCGTGCGCAGCTCGTCTCTCAGCGACTCGTGCTGCGCCCTCAGCGCGGCGAGGCTGTGGAGCATCGAGGCGCTGAGCGCGGTGACCGTCGCCACCTCGAAGTGGCCGCAGCCGCTCTCGTGGGAGGGATCGTCTCCGCACACCAGGCAGACCTGCACCGGCGCCGTGAGCGAGGGGCCGGAGACCATCGCGGACTCGGTCGGGGCCTCGTCGACCGGAGGCTCCGGCGGAGCGTCGAAGACCTCCGGGGGAGGGAGGTCGAAGCTGTCGTAGTCGTCTCGGTTCGCGACGTGGGTTCGACGAGCGCGCATGACAGGTACCGGGAGGTACCACGGCAGCGCGGAGATGGACAGATGTTCAGCGGAGGGGGGAGCGCCGGGGGCGTCGACCCCGGTGAGGCGGTGACTACTTCTTGGTGGTCGTCGGTCGGCGGAAGCCGCGGTACTCGGCGCGCCGCGCCCGGTTGCCCGCGAAGAGGTAGCGGCCCGCGATGAGCACGCGGTCGAGGCGCAGCCGCAGCAGGGTCCAGAGGCGGTGGGTGAGCTCGCGCGCGTCGTGGGCGCCCGCGGGGATGGTCGACTTCGCGGCGAGGGCGACGAGGTCGTTGTGACGGTCCCAGAGGCGCTGCGCGGCGGCGCCTTCGCCGTTGGGAAGGCTGTGGAGCCACTTCTCGTGGTCGGAGCTGTTGCAGAGGCTGAGCAGGCCGGTGTTGTCCTGCACGGCGTCCTGCGGGTCGTTGGGGGCGCCGCGCACGAGGCTGCGGATCAACGACAGCCCGACCTTGTTGCGGCGGAAGCGCAGGGTGCGAAACGCGCGGATGATCTTCATCTGGTCGGCGCGGACGCTGCTGAGCAGGGCGCTCTCGCTGGCGTCGACGCCGGTGCTGACGGCCCGCTCGGCGTCGAGGTTGTTCTTGGCGGCGCGCACGTACTCGACCAGGGGCGCGAGCTCGAGGATCTCCTCGGAGCGGAGGCTTCCGTCGTCGAGGGGCACGGTCACGAGGGCGCTGGCGTCGCGCGCTGCGGTCGCGGCGATGCGCGCCGCCCAGTTGAGCCACGAGCGCGGGTACGCCGGGGTGGTGCGTACGATCTCCTCGGGCAGCGCCCTGGCGGCCGCGTCGAACTTCGCCGCGACGGCAGACGACACGGGCGACGGAGAGGGGTTGGAGCGTCGGGCCTTGCTGGTCGTGGGCTTTGCCATAGGGCGCGGATGCTAACGACGGCTCTACCGCTTGTCATCGATTCGGTACACGGCGCGGAGTCCACGCGCGCAGGGCCGTCGCGGAGACGTGCAGGGCACCTCGGAAGATGTGCAGGGCCGTCGCGCAGACGTACAGGGCGCCGCGGAAGGTGTGCAGGGCCCTCGCGGAGACATGCAGAGGCGCCCGGAAGGTGTGCAGGGAGGCGCTGCCAGGAGCGCACGAACTGACTGAAATTCCCGGTGAACGGCCGTCGTATGGGAGGGTCGGCGGGACAATGACCCACCGCGGCGGAGTTCTCCCATCCCAGTGGATCCGCAAGGCGCTCTCCGACGGCACGCTCTCGGCGCTTCGTCCGGTGGAGCCGTCGCAGATCCAGCCCAACAGCATCGACCTCCGCATCGGACGCAGCGGCACCCGGGTGCAGTGCAGCTTCCTTCCGGGCCGCGAGGGCGTGGCGAGCCGGCTACGCCGCTTCGGGATCTACCCCGTCGACGCGGGCCCCGACGGGGTCGTGCTGGAGCGCAACGCGGTCTATCTCTTCCCCCTGCTGGAGTCGCTCAAGCTGCCGCCGGGCGTGCGCGCGAGGGCCAACCCCAAGAGCAGCACCGGGCGCCTCGACATCTTCTGCCGCCTGGTCACCGAGCACGGGACCTCCTTCGACGACATCCCCGAGGGCTTCGCCGGGCAGCTCTTCCTGGAGGTGGTCCCGCGATCGTTTCCGATCAGGGTGAGGGAGGGCGACAGCCTCGCGCAGCTCCGCTTCGTGGTGGGCGACCCGACGCTCGACGACGACGAGACCCGCGCGCTCATGGCCAGGGAGCCCATCATCGTGGCCCCGGAGAAGCTGCCCGAGGGACACGCGGGGCTGCGCGTGGAGGACGGGGTGTTCATGTCCGTCAACCTCAGCTCCGAAGGGGCCGTGGGCTACCGCGCCCGGCGCAACACGGGGGCCATCGACCTGCGAGGGCGGCACCCGGTGGGGCAGTTCTGGGAGCCCATCTCGCACAGCCCGGACGAGCCGCTGCTGCTCGAGCCCGACGAGTTCTACATCCTGCGCTCCAACGAGCTGGTGCGGCTGCCCCCGTCGGTGTGCGCGGAGATGGTCCCCTTCGACGCCGGGGCGGGCGAGGTGCGAACCCACTACGCGGGCTTCTTCGACTCGGGCTTCGGCTACGTCTCCGCAGACGACCGCGGGGTCGCCGCGGCGGCGGTGGTGCTGGAGGTGCGAGGCCGCGACGTGCCCTTCCACGTCGACGAGGGCAACCATCTCTTCCGGGTGATCCTGCTGCGCAACAGCGAGGCGCCGGACGACCTCTACGGCCGGGGGCCGGGCTCGCACTACCAGGGCCAGCGGCTGCGGCTGAGCAAGCAGTTCCTGCCCGAGGACGGTGACCCCGAGTCGCAGCTGCCGCTGCGCTTCCGCTGATCGGGCATGACTGACATTCCCTGTCCCCTTCGCAGTGGACTGGATTTCTCGCAGATCGCGTGACAGACGACCGCTCCCCGCCAGCGTCGAGGGCCCGTCCGGGAACTTGACGCATGTTCAGTGTGGCCGTACTCGAATGGGCGTTCAACACGCCGGGATGACCCGTTGAATTCCATCAAGACACCCGACGGAGCGGCCGACCCCATGACGACAGAAGCATTGATCCAGGACCCTGAGGCGCTGAAGCCCGCCGGCCGGCGCGCGAGCGCGGAGGCGATGGGCGCCAAGCAGCGCGACATCTCCGTCAGCGAGTTCTTCACCAAGAACCGTCACCTGCTGGGCTTCGACAACCCGGCCAAGGCGCTGCTCACGACCATCAAGGAGGCGGTCGACAACGCCCTCGACGCCTGCGAGGAGGCGGGCATCCTCCCGACGCTGGAGGTCTCCGTGGAGGAGGTCTCCGACGGCCGCTACCGGGTGCGCGTCGAGGACAACGGCCCCGGCATCGTGAAGGAGCAGATCCCCAAGATCTTCGCCAAGCTGCTGTACGGCTCGAAGTTTCACCGGCTGCGCCAGTCGCGAGGGCAGCAGGGCATCGGCATCAGCGCCGCGGGGATGTACGGCCACCTCACCACGGGCAAGCCGGTGGTGGTGGTGAGCAAGATCGGCAGGGGGCGTCCGGCGTGGCGCGTCGAGGTGCGCATCGACTCGCGCACCAACGAGCCCAAGCAGCTCAACGACAAGAACGACACCGTCACCTGGGAGAAGGACCACGGCACCTCGGTCGAGATCGAGCTGATGGGGCTCTATCGCGGCGGCCGCACCTCGGTCGACGCGTACCTGGAGCAGACCGTCGTCGCCAATCCGCACCTCGAGCTGACGTACAAGCCCCCGAAGGGCGCGCCGGTGCACTTCCCGAGGGTGAGCGATCTGCTCCCCCCGGAGGCGCAGGAGATCAAGCCGCACCCGCACGGGGTCGAGCTCGGGATGCTCATCAAGATCCTCCACGAGTCGGGCAAGCGGCACGTGGCGCAGACCCTGATGGAGGAGTTCTCTCGGGTGACGCACGCGGTGGCCGAGGAGCTGTGCAAGCGCGCGGGCATCGACCCCAACGCCCTCGCGGCGCGGGTCGACGCGATGAAGATCGAGGCGCTGCACGCGGCGATGGTGGCCTCCAACGCGGCGCTGCCGCCGATCAAGAAGTTCGCGTCGAAGGTCGCGCGCTCGGACGGCAACCTGCGCGAAGAGGTGATGGAGGAGGGCACCGGCTTCTCGACGCCGCTGGCCGACCTGGTGATCCGCAAGGCGGGCCTCGAGCCGACGCTGAAGGCGAAGGCCGTCACTCCGATGATGGTGGAGAAGCTCTACCAGTCGCTCCACGAGTCGCAGGTGAAGATCCTGCCGCCGCCGGCCAACTGCATCGTCCCGGTGGGTGAGGCGCTGGTGATGGAGGGCCTGCGCCGACGCTTCAAGGGAGAGTTCTTCACCTCGCACACCCGCCCCCCGGCGGTGTATCGCGGCAACCCCTTCGTGGTCGAGGCGGGCGTGGCCTTTGGCGGAACCCTCTCCCGAGAAGACTCCGCGGACGTGCTGCGCTTCGCCAACCGGGTTCCGCTGCTCTACCAGCCGAGGGCCTGCGCCATCCACGAGGCGGTGCTCAAGGTCGATTGGAAGTCCTATGGGCTCCAGCAGCGCAAGGGAGAGCTGCCGGTCGGGCCGCTGGCGATCTTCGTGCACCTGGCGAGCGTGTGGGTGCCCTTCACCAGCGAGGCCAAGGAGGCGGTCGCGCACTACGACGAGGTGGTGCGGGAGATCCGGCTGGCGCTGATGGAGTGCGGGCGCAAGCTCGGCACCTGGGTGAAGGCCCAGCAGGCCGAGCGCTGGGAGACGCAGCGAAAGACGCTGTTCGAGAAGTACATCGTGGAGCTGGCGGCCTCGATCCACAGCATCACCAAGGTGTCTGAAGAGAGCGTCAAGAAGGACTTCGAGGCGGCGCTCCCCAACCACGTGCGCATCGCGCTCCCACCGGTGGAGGGCGGCGTCCCGAGCGCGGGCGGGGCCGTCGAAGCAGGGGGCGAGGAGATCCCCGCGGAGGCCGACGCGAGCGCGGCGGAGTCGACGGCTCCGGTGGAGGCGCGGCCCTCCGATCGCCCGCCGGAGATGTCCGATGACGGGGAGGGGAGTCCCTTCGAGGACGTGACGCCGGGCAACACCCGGCAGCTGGTGCTGAAGATGCGGCCGAAGTCGGGAAGGAAGTAGGCAATCCAATGGCGACAAGGAAGAAGACCCCCGCCGGGACGACGCCTGCGAACAAGGCCGTCTCCGAAGAGACCGCCACCGAGGCGCCCCGGGAGATCGGCGAGCGCGACCGGGTCACGCTGCAGAAGATCACCGACCTCGCGTTCAGCGCGCTGGCGGAGGTGCGAAGAGGGAAGAACCCCGCGCTGAGCATCCCGGTGCGGGCGCTCTCCAACGTGAGCTTCGATCAGGAGGCGGGCTTGATCCGCCTGGGGGAGTCGCGGCAGTCGCGCAACTTCTTCCACCTGAAGCAGGCCAAGCTGTTCATGCAGACGTTCCTGATCGCGGAGCACTGCAAGAAGCTCATCGAGGCGGGGGCGACCACCTCCATTCGCGACATCTACTACGGCGCCAAGCACTCGGTCGCTGGAACCAAGGAGAACACCTTCGAGGAGCAGGCCGAGAGCGACCCGATCATCGAAGACCTCGAGGTGACCATCGACGCGCTCCGCGAGGAGCTGCACCTGCGCGCGGAGAACCGCGGCGCCATGGTGGGTCCGATGACCATCCGAGACACGGGCGACACCATCGACCTGCGGCGCATGGGCTCCGGCGGCTGGAGCATCCCGAGCATCGTCGAGGACAATCGCATCGAGTTCATGAAGACCGAGGCGGAGTACATCCTCTTCATCGAGAAGGGCGCCGTGTGGGCGCGCCTCAACGAAGACCGCTTCTGGCAGAAGAACAACTGCATGCTGCTGCACGGCAGCGGCATGGCCGCCCGGGGCACGAGGAGGCTGCTGCGCCGCATGCACGAGGAGCTCAAGCTGCCGCTCTACGTGCTCACGGACAACGACCCGTGGGGCTTCTACATCTATTCGGTCATCAAGCAGGGGAGCATCAACCTCGCGTACGAGTCGATGCGCATGGCGGTGCCGCAGGCGCGCTTCCTCGGGCTGATGAGCTCGGACGCGGAGAAGTTCAACCTCCAGGCCAACGTCTCCATGGCTTTGAAGGACGAAGACAGCGCCCGCATCGAGCAGCTCATGCGCTACGACTGGTTCGCCTCGAAGCGCTGGCAGGAAGAGCTGGCGCTCATGAAGAAGACCCAGAAGAAGTACGAGCTCGAGGCCCTCTCCTCCCGAGGCATCCGCTTCATCACGGAGGAGTACATTCCTCAGAAACTGCGGGGCCGTCGGGGCGATTCCTGGCTTGATTGAAGACCGGCGTTCCGGTAATCCGGGGCGCCATGTCTGAAGCCACACCTCCGTACACCGCGCTTTCCCTCGAGCTCGACGGCCCTGTCGCCGTCGTCACCCTCCAGCGTCCCGAGCGGATGAACGCGCTCTCCCGGGTGCTCCTCCAGGAGATCGGGACGGTGTTTCGCGCGCTCACCGCTGATCCCGCGGTGCGGGCGGTGGTGCTGACGGGCTCTGGGGAGAAGGCCTTCTGCGCGGGCGCCGACCTCAAGGAGCGCCAGGGCATGACCGAAGACGACGTGCGGGCGCTGCTGGGCCTGTATCGAGAGAGCTTCGGGGCCGTGGACGCGTGCCCGAAGCCCGTGGTGGCGGCGATACAGGGCGTGGCGCTGGGCGGAGGCTTCGAGCTGGCCCTGGCGTGCGACCTGCGCGTGGCCAGCGCGGGCGCCGTGGTGGGTCTCCCGGAGACCTCGCTGGCGATCATTCCCGGCGCGGGCGGCACCCAGCGGCTGCCCCGGCTGGTGGGCCCCGGGAGGGCGAAGGAGATGATCCTGCTGGCGAGGCGCTATGCGGCGCACGAGGCGCTGGCGCTGGGGCTGGTGACCGCCCTGGCGATGCCCGGAGAGACCGCGCTGGCGGCGGCGAAGCGCCTGGTGGCCCCGCTCGCGAGCGGCGCCCCGATCGCGCTCGCGGCGGCCATGGAGGCGGTCGACGGCGGCGCCGACCTCGACCTGGCCGAGGGCCTGCTGCTCGAGGCGCGCTGCTACGAGAAGACCCTGGTGTCGAGCGACCGCCGCGAGGCCCTTGCGGCCTTCAGCGAAGGGCGCAAGCCGGTCTACCGCGGCGAGTAGCCGTGATGTGAATGCCCCCGGTGGGGGGGCGTCTGAGGCGCCGCTCGCTCGTCGCCTCAAGCGGGTGGTCGTTTGAATCAGAGAGCGAGGGGAGTTGAGTCATGAAGCTTCGACGAAGAACACTGGGGTCTGTTGGGCTGCTCGGGTGCATGGCCATGACCTCGGTGGCGGTCGCGCAGCCGCGCACTCCGACGCCGCCGGTTCGTCCCGGCACGCCCGCTCGGCCGACCGCCGCGCCCGCGCGCCCCGCGCGCCCCGGGCAGCCGACGGGGCTCGCCGCGCAGGTCACGCCCGTGGCCGCTCCCGAGCCTCCGCCGCCGCCACCGCCACCCCCGCCGCCGCCGCCCCCGCCGCCGCCCTTCCGGGTGGCGATCACCTCGGGCATCAACGGTCAGTTCAGCCCGCTGGTCTGCGGCGACTCCCCGACGGCGCCGGCCTTCGCCACCATCGCTGGCCAGCTCGCGGCCGAGCCTGACACCCTGGCCTTCGACGCAGGCGACCTGCTCGGCCCCTCGGCGATCACCCGCCTCACGGTGCAGCACGACGTCGACGCCTTCACCGCGGCGATCGCGGCCAGCGGCATCCGGGTGATGGCCTTCGGCCACCGCGACCTCTCGGCCGATCGCGCGCCCATCGTCGCCGGGCTCCGCGCGCTGAGGGCGCGCAACCTCCGGCACGTGCTCTCCAACCTGCACTGCGACGCGACGCACCGCGAGCTCTGCGAGGTCGTCGAGGACGCCGACGACACGCCGGTGCTGGTCGACTCGCCCTCGGGCCGCGTGGCCGTCATCTCCATGGTCGACCCGTCGGCCCTGCCGCTGCTCGCCCGAGACCGCGCCGCCGGGCTGACGCTCGATCCGCTCGACGAGGCGCTGCCCCGCGCGGTGACCGCGGCGCGCACCGCCGGCGCGGCGCACGTGATCGTGGTGATCGACCCGAGGGCCCGCCACGAGCTCGAGCAGGCGCTCACGCTGGCCGACCTCTTCGAGGCGGCCGAGGGCCCCGACGCGATCGTGGTCCATGACCTCCCCGCGGGCACCGGCTCCGTCCACACGGCGCGCTCGGGGGTGCCCATCGTCGCCACGCGACCGGGCAACGCCCTGGTGCTGGAGCCCGGCGCCGCCAGGGTGGCCCGCGCGGCGCGCGCCGGGACGGCCCCGGAGGGCGTCACCTCCTTCGTCAACTCGACGCGGCAGTGGCTCTGCACCACCTACTCGCAGCCGATGCCGGGCGGGCACCTCAGCGCCGACCTCACGCGCGATCAGTTCGCGGGTCTGCTGCTCGACGTGCTCCGCGACCGCGCGGAGGCCGACGTGGCGATCATCAACCGCGGCGCCGTCCGGCAGCCGACCGGGCTCTTCCCGCTGCACGGCAACGTCACGGCGCTCACCATCGCCGCCGCGCTACCCTTCGAGGACTCGCTTCACGTCGCCCGGGTCACCGGCGCGGTGCTCAAGGCGCTGGCGACCTCGGCCCGCGCGGACGGCTTCTACCTCCGAGGCGTGAGCGACGACGGCACCAAGATCAACGGCCGGCTCATCGACGACGCGCAGCAGTACCGGATCATCACCACCGGCTTCGTCGCCACGGGCGGCGACGGCGGCGTGGGCGCCGGGGTGGAGTACCAGCGCTTCAACGCGCGCAGCCTGCAGGACACCTTCCTGGCGTGGCTCAACATCCCTCGCACGGGCGACATCACCGAGGCGCCCAGCGACCCGGCGGACCACACCCGCTGGAACTTCCGCTGGACCACGGACGTCGGCTTCACCTCGACGACCATCGCCGCCAACCCCTTCGAGGGGACGGGCCTCCGGTACGACGTGCCGCAGCTCTCTCGCGCGCAGTCGAACAACCTCCGCATCGACTCGCTGGTGCGGGCCGACGCGGACAACCCCTACTTCACCTGGGACAACGGGCTGCGCCTGCAGTACGGCCGCGCCTCGGTGACCCCGTCGCCGACGATGGCCGCGCCGTCGCCCGCCACCGGGCCCTTCGACGAGAACCTCGACCTCATCTCGTACAACACCGCGTTCACGTGGCGGTGGTTCCGCGGTGATCGGAAGTGGTTCCACCCGCTGCCGGTGGCGCTCGGATTCGTGGAGACCGAGATCGACGGCCCCCCGTCGCCCCGCAACCCGGACTACCACCACCTCACGCTGCGCCCCACGGTCGGCGCGCGCTTCGAGCTCCTCGAGCGCATGACCCTCAACCTCACCGCCGGTATGAACTGGCAGGAGGCCCTCGCCCCGAGCCAGGTCGCCGGCTCGAAGGCCGAGTTCGCCATCGTCGGCTCGCTCGTGGCGCGCCCCGGCACCCTCTTCACCATCGGCGGCCGCAACATCGATGGCGGCTTCTCGGTGGAGTACACCCTCAGCGACCCGGGCAACTCCGACAGCCAGATCGTGCGCGCCTCGGGGCGCCTCTCGATCCCGCTCTTCCAGCCGCTGCAGCTCACGCTCGGCTATGACCTCTTCGCCCGCACGGTCAACGGACAGGCCTGGGGCCTCGGTCACGACACGACCATCGGCCTGCGCATCGCCTTCTCCCGCTCGGTCCAGCTCTTCTAGCCATCACACCCCCCGGGGCGGCGCCCCGCCGCGACCCTTGCGGATCTCGCGAGGGTTGCGGTAGGGCAAGCGCCATGTCCGACGCACGACTCAAGGGGATCCTCGCGCGCGTCCAGCGCGGCGGGGCCGAGAAGTACCACGCGAAGAATACCAAGGAGGGTAAGCTCTTCGCCCGTGAGCGCATCGCGCGGCTCATCGACGAGGGCTCCTTCGAGGAGGAGGCGGCGCTCGCCAACAACGTCGACCACGACCTCCCTGCGGACGGCGTCGTCACCGGCACCGCCACGGTCCACGGCCGCACCGTCGCGATCATGGCCAACGACTCGACCATCAAGGCCGGGTCATGGGGCTGGCGCACCGTGGAGAAGATCCTTCGCATCCAGGAGATCGCCAAGGAGCTCCAGTGCCCGCTGCTCTACCTGGTGGACTCCGCCGGGGCCCGCATCACCGACCAGATCCAGATGTTTCCGGGCCGGCGCGGCGCGGGGCGCATCTTCTACAACCAGGTGCAGATGTCGGGACAGATCCCGCAGCTCTGCCTGCTCTTCGGGCCGAGCGCCGCGGGCGGGGCATACATCCCAGCCTTCTGCGACGTGGTGGTGATGGTGGAGGGCAACGCCAGCATGTACCTGGGCTCGCCTCGCATGGCCGAGATGGTCATCGGCGAGAAGGTCACGCTGGAGGAGATGGGCGGCGCCAAGATGCACTGCTCGGTCTCCGGCTGCGGCGACGTGCTGGTGAAGTCCGAGGACGAGGCCATCGCCTGGGCGAAGCGCTACCTCGCGTACATGCCCCAGAACTTCGATGAGATCCCTGCTCGCATCGAGTCCGTGGCGCCGGACGCCAGCGGCAAGACGCTGGAGCAGATCGTCCCGGTGGACGAGAACAAGCCCTTCAACATGTTTCACTTCATCCGGGAGATCGTCGACAAGGACAGCCTCCTCGAGGTGAAGAAGCTCTTCGCGCAGGAGATGATCACCGCCTTCGCGCGCATCGACGGGCAGCCCGTGGGCATCGTGGCCAACCAGCCCTGGTACAAGGGCGGCGTGCTCTTCGTCGACAGCGCCGACAAGGCCGCGCGCTTCATCTGGCTCTGCGACGCCTTCAACATCCCGCTGCTCTACCTGGCCGACGTGCCGGGCTTCATGATCGGCACCAAGGTCGAGCGCGAGGGCATCATCCGTGCGGGCGCCAAGATGATCGCCGCGGTGAGCGAGGCCCGGGTGCCGAAGCTCTCGGTGGTGGTGCGCAAGGCCTACGGGGCAGGGCTCTACGCGATGTGCGGGCCGGCCTTCGAGCCCGACGCGTGCCTCGCGCTGCCCACCGCCTCCATCGCGGTGATGGGCCCGAGCGCGGCCGTCAACGCGGTCTATTACAACAAGATCCAGGAGGTTCCGGCGGGCCCGGAGCGCGACGAGTACGTCAAGAAGCTCCGCGAGGAGTACCGGGAGGACGTCGACCTCTACAAGCTGGCGAGCGACCTGGTCATCGACGCCGTGGTGCCCTTCGAGGGGCTGCGCGCCGAGCTCTCGCGGCGCTTCTCGCGGCTCAAGACCAAGCGCGAGCCGCGGCCCCGCAAGCACCACATGGTCCCGCCGGTCTAGGACCGTGGCGACCGATCCCGACGCCGTCGACGGACCGAAGAAGAAGCCCGCGCGCTCGATCGGCGCGCTGGTCGCGCTGGGCGCCGTCGCGGTGACCATCCCGCTGCTGCTCTACGCCGCGCGCAACGGCCCCGACCACGAAGACCGCCTCCACGACCCGCTGGAGCTATCCGACGAGGCCGAGCTGCGCGCCGTCGTGCAGGCGATCTCCGGGGTGATCCGGGCGCGCCCCGGCGACGAGGAGGAGCGGGCGATACGGACGCTCGAGGGCCTCCATCCCCGCAGCCCCGGGGCGAGCGACCTGCGCGAGTCCTGCGTGACGACCTACCGAGGCGCCCACGACGCCCAGCAGATCTCCGCCGAGCTGCGCGGCCTGCTCCCGAGCGACGGCGGCACGCTCGGCGAGGAGCAGGTACGTCGCATGAACGAGATGTTCGACCGCAGCCGGCGGCTGCTCAACGAGGCGCGCGACGCCCACCTGCGCTGCGTCGGGCTCTACGAGCAGGCGGCCACCCGGCTGCACATCACCCCGGCACGACGACCCAACTCCTGACAGGAGCCTAGGACCGCGATGAGCGAGAAGAAGTCCCTGGAGACTCGCGCCGTGCACGCGGGCGAGTCGCGGCGCAACGCGTACGACTCGCTGACCACGCCGCTGGCTCTCACGTCGACGTACACCTTCGAGGACGGCGATGCCCTCGGGCGACACCACCGCCGCGAGGTCGAGCGTGAGGAGTACGGACGCTACGGCAACCCCACCGTGCGCGCCGCCGAGCGCAAGGTCGCCGACCTCGACGGCGCCGAGGACGCCGCGCTCTTCTCCTCGGGCATGGCCGCCGTCACCACCGCGCTGCTCGCGATGCTGCGCTCGGGCCACCACGTGGTGCTCACCCGCGACTGCTACCGGCGCACCCGTCAGTTCGTGACCGGGGTGCTGCCTCGCTTCGGCGTGGAGTCGACGGTGGTCGAGCCCGGTGACCCCGAGGCGATCGAGCGCGCCATCGTCCCAGGGAAGACCCGTGTGGTGATCTCCGAGTCGCCGACCAACCCCTACCTCCGCGTGGTGGACCTCGAGGCGCTGCGCTCGATCAAGGCCGCCTTCCCGTCGGTGAAGTTCATCATCGACGCGACCTTCTCGACGCCGGTCAACCAGCGGCCGATCGAGCACGGGGTCGACCTGGTGATCCACTCGGCCACCAAGTACCTCGGCGGCCACAACGACCTGCTCGCCGGATCGGTCAGCGGGTCGGCCGCGCTCGTCGACGCGATCCGTGATTTCCGTGGGGTGATGGGCGGCGTCCTCGACCCCCACGCGGCCTACCTGCTCCTGCGAGGGATGAAGACCCTCGGGCTTCGCGTGGCCCGGCAGAACGCCTCGGCGCTCTCGCTCGCCCGCGCGCTCGAGACCGACCCGCGCATCGAGCGGGTGTTCTTCCCGGGGCTGGAGAGCCACCCCGACCACCGCGTGGCCATCGCGCAGATGTCCGGCTTCGGGGGCGTGGTGAGCTTCCTGGTGAAGGGCGACGGCCCGCGCACCGAGCGCTTCGTCGACGCCTGTCGGGTGGCCGCCATCGCCCCGTCGCTCGGCGGGGTCGAGACGCTCATCGAACAACCCGCGCTGATGTCCTATTACGAGATGAGCCCGGAGGAGCGGGTCGCGGTCGGCATTCCCGACAACCTGGTTCGCCTCGCGGTGGGCATCGAGTCCTCCGACGACCTGCTCGACGACCTCGCGCAGGCGCTCGACGTCGCCTTCGCGGGTCAGTGATCGGACACGCGGGCGCAGCGCAGCCGGAGGTTCAGCACCCGCTGGATCAGCAGGTAGTCCCCGGTGCGCAGCTCGAAGCCCTGGCCCATGTAGCCGGCGTTGCAGTCGTCCTGGTGGCGGGACCCGCCGGTGCTGTCGCCGTGGCTCCGTAGCGCCGCGCCGAGCTCGCGCCGAGCGAGCCAGCCTGCGAGGGGCGCGCAGGTCGCCTGCAGCCGGTCGACCACGCCGCCGGAGTTGATGGTGAAGCGCACGATGGCCTGGCGGGCCGGGCAGAGGTCGGTCTCGTCTCCGCCGGCGGTGCCGCCCTGGCGAGCGCCGCGGACGGCCATGCCGAGGGTGCCATCGGCGTCGAGCCGGGCACACCAGGGAGCGAGACCGCTCACATAGAAGCCCGACCAGGTGGTGAGCCCCACCAGCAACTGCCCCGGTGGGCAGTAGAGCGTTCGGATCGAGTCGCTCGGCGGAGTGCCTTCTCGCCACGGGGTCGTGTGCGCGTCGCCATCGCTGACGTTCCATCGGATGGGCGTCCCGACGTCCACGGCCGGGACGTCCGTCCCGACATCGCGGGGCGCGTCGACCGGGACGTCCACGGGGGCGTCCACGGGGGCGTCCACGGGGGCGTCCGCCGCGTCGGGGATGTCCATCGGAGCGTCGAGCGTCGCGGCGTCGACCACATCGACCATCGCGGCATCGGGTGCATCGTCTCCCGGTCCATCCGGGACATCGAGGTCCACCGCGTCGGCCTCGGCGGCGTCGGGACCCACGTCGTCCAAGAGCACGTCCTCGCCGACATCCAGGCTCTCGTCCGCGACGCCCTCATCGCTCGCGATGGCGCCATCGACGGGGACGTCGAGCTCCTGACCAGCGTCGGGAAGCGTCATCGGGACGACGTCTGCGGCCACCCGCACCCCGGGGTTCTGGAGCCCACATCCCGCTGCGGTGAACGCACACAAGACCCACGCGCTGGAAGTTCGCACGGAGCTCACTCTATCCCGATGACGCACCGCGTGGGCGGCGTCATGCGGTCACTTTCTGCTCCGTGGGTGCGCTGTGTCCTGGGGCTCCCATGACCACCCCGAATCGGGCTGAAAACGCGGTCCGTTCACGCGGCACACGGGCTGCAGCGCGCAAATCGAGGAGCGTGCGCATGGCGGAGATGAAGTCGCGGTTGCTGCTGGGCCTGGCGTCGATGGCGATGGTCGCGGGGTGCTACGGCAGCGACGACGCGCTCTCCGAGGGGGAGGGGGAGGGCGCTGGCGTCTCCGCGTCGGTGGTGAGCGAGCTCACCGTGGGCGGTCACTACTGCCCCACTCGCGGAGAGATCGCCGGGCGCACCATCCCTTCGGACAACACGTACTTCATCACCAGCTTCGGCGGCGGCGTCGACACGCAGCGGATGGCCTGCACCGGCATCGCGGACGGGCGCTGGATGTACATCGCCGACTCCTGGCGCTTCGGCTGCCGCGCCCGGGTCCGGGTGACCAACCCCCGCACCGGCCGCTGGTGCGTGGCGCAGGTCGCCGACGTCGGCCCCAACATCTGCGTCGAGCGGGCGGCGGGTCGGCCGATCATCGACGCCTCTCCGGTGATCACCCGCGAGCTCTTCGGGCGCAGCTCCGCGGGCTGGTCCGATCGCATCACGGTGCGCGCCGAGCTGGTGCCCTCGACGACCCCGCTCGGCTGCGCCGATGGCACGGCCGCGCCCTCGATGACCCCGGCGATGACGGCCCCGGTCGCGAGCTGCTTCAGCGGAACCTACGGCCGAGAGATGGCGGGTCGCACCTGCCTCCAGAGCCGCTTCGATAGCGAGTGGTACCAGTGCACGGGCCGCGGCTGGGCCCTCGACCGTGGCATCCCCTCCCGTCGCTCAGGGCCTGCGGGCGCCTGCTCGGCGATGATCTCTCTTCGCTGATTGCGCCCCGCCGGGGCGTCGATGTAGCGCTGTCGCCCGATGGATGCCCACTCGACCATCCGCTCGGTGCGCGCGGGGCTGAGGACCCTCGGCCTGGCCTCGGTCACCGGCGCGGAGTGCGGCGCGCTCTGGCTGGAGGGCCGACTGCTCGGCGTGTCCGTCGAGCGTCGCGACGCCTATGTCCGCTCGTGGAGCCGGCGGATGCTCGCGGCGATCGGAGCCCGGGTGATCGACGACCCCTCGATCTCGACGCTCCCTCCCGTCCCTTCGAAGGGGCGACTCCTGGTCTCCAATCACCGCTCGATGCTCGACATCCTGGTGCTCCTCTCCCGCTTCGGGGGGAGCATGCTCTCCAAGGACGACCTGCAGCGCTGGGCCCTGGTCGATCGCCTCGCGGCCATCGCCGACACGCTCTACGTCGATCGCAGCAGCAGCACGAGCGGGGCGACGTCCATCCGTCGCGTGACCGATCGTCTCTCGAAGGGTCGGCTCGTGACGGTCTTCGCCGAAGGGACCACGTACCCCGGCGACGAGGTGCGCCCCTTCCACGCGGGGGCCTTCCTGGCAGTGACGAGGACGGGCGGCGAGGTGCTGCCGGTGGGCCTCGCCTACCGCGAGCCCGAGGCGATCTACTGGCAGGAGTCCCTCGCGCAGCACGGCCGACGGCTGTTGGAGCAGCCATCCATCACGGTCGCGATGTCGATCGGAGAGATCATTCCCGCGGCGGGTCAGACCACCAGGCGGCTGAGCGCCGAGACGCACGCGGCGGTGCAGTCGGCGGTCGCTCGGGCGAGGGCGCGGCTCTAGCGAAGCACCGACTGCAGCCAGGTACCGGCGCGGGAGCACACGCCCTGGCTGATGGTGTGGGGACCGTTGAAGGGGACCCACTCCACGGCCGCGCCGCTCTCGACGAGCAGCTCATGGAGCTCCTCGGCGACCGCGAAGGGCAGGATCGGATCCTGCCGGCCGTGGCTCTGGAAGATGGGCCGGTCGCGGACGTTCTGCGCGAGGGCGGGGCGCCAGCGGCCTCCGGCGAGGAGCGTCCCCGAGAGCACCATCAGCCCGGCCCAGCGCTCGGGGCTGTTGGCGAAGAGGTCGGTGGTCACCATGGCGCCCTGGGAGAAGCCGCCCAGGACCGTGCGCGCCGGGTCGACGCCGTGGTCGCGGATGAGCGCCTGGAGGCACGCGTAGGTGCGTGAGAGGGCCGGGCCCATCCCCTCGGGGACCGCCTCGGTGTCGAACACCCGGGGGCGCCCCTGCATCAGCGCGATCTGGATGGCGACCATGTCGATGGGCCACCACGCGCGAGCGCCGCCGCCGAGGTCGAGCGGCGCCTCGGGGAAGAACCACCGGACGCCAGGGCCCGCCTCGATGACCGAGGCGAGGCCGCAGAGGTCGTCGCCGGGGGCGCCATAGCCGTGACAGAGAATGACCGCGGGGCCCGCGACCGGCCCGGCGGTGCGGACGCGCAGTCCGCCGACTTCCAACGTCTTCATGGGAGAACCACCAACCTCTCGGGGCCCCTCTCGGCGGCGGTCGCTGGCGGCTCGGACGCGGGGAGGGCCAGGAGCGCGCGAAGGGAACGATTCACGAGGCGAGTGGATGTCCCATCGCGCTGGCGGGGTCAACGCGTTCGGTGGTTGCCCGTGGGCGGGCCTGTGCGGGATACCTCCCGCTCGCATGGTGACCCCTCCTCGCGTCATGAAGTTCGGGGGCTCGTCGCTGGGCACCCCGGAGCGGCTCTCGCAGGTCTTGTCGTTGATCGCTGCGGAGGTCCCGGCGGGGCCGCTCGCGGTGGTGGTCTCGGCGATGGGCGACACGACGGACCACCTCATCGAGGCCGCCGACCTCGCCTCGCGAGGCGATGACCTCGGGGCCGAGCGCATCGTCGACCTCGTCGCCGACGTGGCCACCGCCAACGGGCTGATGGTGCTCCAGTCCATCGAGCGCTCGAGGGGGCTCTCGGGAGAGCGGCCGCAGATCACCCCGGTGGTGCGCGAGCTCCTGGTGCCGCTTCGGCGGCTGCTCACGGGCGTGTCGCTGCTCCGTGAGCGCACCACGCAGACCCTCGACCTGGTGATGTCCTTCGGGGAGCGGCTGAGCGCCACGGTGGTGTCGCTGCTGCTTACCGCCCACGGTATTCCCGCGAGCTTCGTCGACGCGCGCACATGGCTGGTCTCCGACGCCCGCTTCGGCAACGCGCTCGTCGACTGGGAGGAGAGCCGCCGCAAGCTCCACGGGCTCCTCGCGGGATGGACGGCGCCGGTGACGGTGCACACGGGCTTCATCGGTCAGACGCCGGACGGGCGCACCACCACGCTCGGGCGCAACGGGTCGGACTACACCGCGACGCTGCTGGCGCGCGGCCTCGGCGCCTCGGAGGTCAACATCTGGACGGACGTCTCCGGGGTGATGACCGCCGACCCGGGGCTGGTGCGCGACGCCTACCCCATCGCTCGCATGAGCTACATGGAGGCGCTCGAGCTGGCGAGCTTCGGGGCGAGGATGTTCCACCCTCGGACGATGATCCCGCTGATGGAGAGCGGGGTGCCGATGCGCATCCGCAACACGATGGCGCCGGACGCCCCGGGCACGCGCATCGACGGCGGCGACCGCTCGCCCGGGGAGCGCCCCACCTGCGTGACCTCGCTGGAGAACCTGGCGCTGATCGACGTGCGCCTGCGGCGGCTGTCGGCGGAGATGCCGCTGGGCGAGCGGGTGCTGCGCGCGCTGCGCTCGGCGGGCGTGTCGGTGTGGATGACCTCGCAGGCGGCGCACGGGCAGGCGGTGGCGGCGGTCATCCCGAGGACGGCCGTCGAGGGCGCGAGGGAGGCCGTGTCGCGCGAGCTCGCGGCGGAGTTCGACCGCGGCGACCTCGAGCCCATCGGGGTGCGCTCCCCGGTGACGCTGCTCTCGCTCGTGGCCGAGGACATGCACCGGATGACCGACGCTCCGGGGCGCTTCTTCGGCGCGCTCGGGGCCGTGGGCGTCGCGGTGGGCGCCATCGCGCAGGGGGCGAGCTCGCGGTCGATCTCGTGCGCCATCGACGCGGCCGACACGGCGCTCGCGGTGCGCACGGTGCACGCGGCCTTCAACTTCGCCCACCAGGAGGTGAACCTCATGGTGCTGGGCAAGGGCACCGTCGGGTCCGAGCTGCTGGCGCAGATCGCGCAGCAGGAGGCCTTCCTCCAGAGGGCCCACGGGGTTCGGCTGAAGGTCGTCGGCATCGCGGCGTCGCAGCGCACGGTCTTCGACCCGGAGGGCATCGAGCTCGCCGGCTGGCGCGGATACTTTACCGAGGACGGTAAGATCGAGTCCCCCTCGCTGGACGCGGTGCTCGACCGACTGCGCCGCCTGCCGGTGCCGGTGCTGGTGGACTGCACCGCGCTCGACGGGATGGACGAGGTCTACGCGGGCGCGCTGGGCCGGGGCATCCACGTGGTGTCGGCGAACAAGAAGCCGCTGACGGTGCCGTGGGAGGCGAGGGAGCGGCTGATGGCGGCTGCGCGGCGGCACTTCCGCGGGTACCGCTACGAGACCACCGTGGGCGCGAGCCTGCCGGTGATCGAGACGCTGCAAGACCTGGTGCGCACCGGCGACCGGGTGCTGCTGATCGAGGGCTCGTTCTCCGGGACGCTGGGCTACCTCTGCAACGAGGTGATGAAGGGCGTCCCGCTGTCTGCGGCGGTCGAGACGGCCCGCGCCCGGGGCTTCACCGAGCCCAACCCCCAGGACGACCTGTCGGGGCTCGATGTGGCGCGCAAGGCGCTGATCCTGGCGCGCGAGCTCGGGGTGCCTCTGGCGCTCGAGGAGATCGAGGTCGAGCCCCTCGCTCCGGCGGAGATCCTCGCGGAGCCGTCGGTGGAGGGCTTCTTCGCGAGGCTGCGCGAGCACGACGCGGCGTTCACCGAGCGGGTGGGGCGCATCCGCGAGCAGGGCCGGGTGCTGCGCTACCTCGTGCGCATCGATCCCGGCGGCGCCGGAGGGAGGGCGCAGGTGCGGGTCGGCCCCATGGAGGTGGACGCGGCGCATCCCTCGACGCGGCTCCGCGGGGCGGAGTCCTTCGTGGCCTTCACGACCGAGCGGTACTCCGAGAGCCCGCTCATCGTGCAGGGCGCCGGGGCGGGCGGCGCGGTGACCGCGGCCGGGGTGCTCGCGGACGTGCTGCGCGTGGCCCAGGGCCTGCGCGGGCGTTGACACCCAACGACCCTTCATCCATTCCTCCGCCGAAATACCCATGACCATCGTTCAGGTCGATCATGTGACCTTCGGGTACGGCGTGGATCTCCTCTTCGAGGACGTGTGCTTCACGCTCGCGGCGGGCGAGCGGCTCGCGCTGGTCGCGCCCAACGGCCAGGGCAAGAGCTCGCTGATGCGCATCATCGCGGGCGAGCTGCAGCCCGACGAGGGCAGGGTGCTGATGCCGCGCTCGATGCGGGTGGGCTACCTGCACCAGTCGCACGAGCCCGACCCCTCGGGGACGGTGATGGAGGTGCTGATGAAGCCCTTCTCCGCCGCCCGCGAGGCCCGGCACGCGCTCACCGAGGCCGAGCACGGCGCCGCGACCGGCCTCCCGGCGGACCTCGACCGCCTCGCGCACGCCCAGGAGCACTACCAGCGCATCGGCGCCGACGGGGTGGAGCGCGAGGTGTCGACGATCGCGACCCGGGTGGGCTTCTCCGACGCGGACCTCGAGCGCTCGGTCGCTTCGCTCTCCGGCGGCGAGCGGGGGAGGTTGCAGCTCGCGGCGGTGCTGGCCGCGAAGCCCGACCTGCTGCTGCTCGACGAGCCGACCAACCACCTCGACATCGAGAGCACCGAGTGGCTGGAGGCCTTCCTCCGGGGCTTCCCCGGGGCGGTGGTGGTGGTCTCGCACGACCGCGCCTTCCTCGACGCGACCTGCCCCCGGACGGCGGAGCTGGGATTGTTCCGGTTCAGGCTTTACGAGGCGCCGTATTCCACCTACCTGACGCTGCGCGAGGAGGACCTCGCCCGCGAGCGCCGCGAGCTCGAGCTCCAGCGCGCGGAGATCGCCAAGACCGAAGACTTCATCCGCCGCAACCTGGCGGGGCAGGGGACCAACCAGGCCAAGTCGCGCCGCAAGATGCTCGACAAGCTGGTGCGCATCGAGCGCCCGGAGGACATCTGGGCCGACGCGAAGAAGCTCGGGATGCGCTTCGCCCCAGGTCGCCGCTCCGGCGAGATCGTCATCGAGGCGAAGGGGCTCGGGGCCGCGCGAGGCGGGCGGAGGCTCTTCCAGGGCATCGACCTTCAGGTGCGCCGGCTGGAGCGCCTCGCCATCGTCGGCCCCAACGGCAGCGGCAAGAGCACGCTGCTCAAGCGCCTGGCGGGCCTCGGCGAGCCCGGCGACGAGGGCGAGGTGCGGCTCGGCACCAACCTCGACATGGGCTACTTCGACCAGCACCTGGAGTCTCTCGACCCGCGGCGGAGCTGCGTCGAGCAGATCCGCGCGGTGCGCCCCGACATGGTGGTGGACGCCGCCCGGCAGTACCTCTCGCGCTTCCGCTTCTTCGGGGATGACGCCTTCCGCGCCGTGGGTTCCCTCTCCGGCGGCGAGCGCACGCGGCTGGCGCTCGCGCGACTGCTGCTGGTGCCGCGCAACCTGCTGCTGCTCGATGAGCCCACCAACCACCTCGACATCCCGGCCTCGGAGATTCTGGAGGAGGCGCTGGCCAACTTCGACGGCACGGTGGTGGTCGTGTCGCACGACCGGCGCTTCCTCGACCGCGTGGCGACGAGGGTCTTCCACCTGGACGACGGCGTGGTGACCCTCTACCCGGGAACCTACTCGGAGTTCGTGGCGCGCAACCGGCGCCCGAAGGTCGAGCCGGTGGTGGCGGCGGCGGCCCCGGCGGCCGCTCCGGTGGGCAAGGAGTCCCACGAGGAGCGTCGCAAGCGCTCGCGCGAGGAGGAGCGCAAGAAGAAGCGGGTGACCGACCTGGAGCGGATGATCGCGGAGTCGGAGGCGACGCTGACGACGCTGCGGGCGGAGCTCACCGAGGGCTACGGCAACGACTGGGCGAAGCTCGCGAAGCGGGCCGAGGAGGAGCGCGTCCTGGCCGCGAAGGTCGACACCTGGACCGAGGAGTGGATGAAGCTGTCGGAGGAGTTCGCGTGACGCAGCGACGACATCGGAGCGTGTGGGTTCTGGCGATGGCGGCGGCCGTGGCGCTCGGTTGCCGCAGGGGCCCTGCCTCGACCGCGGCGGCGGACGGGGGTGCGGTGAGCGCCGACCCGGTGCCGGAGCCGGGCTTCACGGTGCGCTCCGACTCGACCGATGTGGTGTTCTTCTGGTTCGACGCGCAGGGGCAATCGCACGCGGTGACGCGCGCCGGGGAGGTGCCCGAGGCGGCGAGGGAGCTCGTCCGGGTAGACCCCTCGCGCCCGGAGCTTCGTCGCCCGGGCTGGATCTGGATGACCAACCTCCGCGCCCCTTCGACCGGCGGCGCGTTGCCGCTGCGGGCGGTGCGTGCGGAGTCTCTGGCGACGGTGCTGCTCGCGCGCGTGGGCCACGAGGGGCCGCTCGGCTCGGCCGCGCCGACGACCGCCGCGGACTCCGGGGCGGCGACCGCCCACGGGCCTTCGCAGGTGATCGTGTATGGCGCGTCGTGGTGCAGCGCGTGCCATCAGGCCGCGGCCTACCTCACCCGCCGTCACGTGGCCTTCATCGAGAAGGACATCGAGCAGGACGCCGCAGCGGCGCAGGAGATGCGGGAGAAGGCGCGGCGGGCGGGCGTGGCGACGGGGTCGATCCCGATCCTCGACGTGCGGGGCCACGTGCTGGTGGGCTTCTCCGCCGAGGCCATCGACCGGGCGCTCGCGGGGAGCTGAGCGCTCAGTCGGTCGCGACCGCGTCGCCGGAGACCGCGGCGTCCATGGGCGCGAAGCAGCGCGGCAGTCGCTCGGTGCAGCAGCGCCTCCACGACTCGCGGATCGCCTCCGGCGAGCCCGGGTCGATGTCCACGAGGCGGACGGTGCGGCGCAGCGTGCGGCAGCGTCCGGCGAGGTCGTTGAAGTCGAGCTCGATCCGAACCTCGCCGCCGAGCACCGAGCAGTAGGACCGGTCGTCGACGATGAGGGTCTGCGAGGGGAGCGCGAGGCGCGACGGGTCTTCCGGCGCCGTGAGCATCGGCAGCCGGATGCGGAGGCGGCCGATGAGGACGTTGTCCGAGGGGCGGTAGGCGCGCAGCTCGATGCGAGGGAGGGTCGGGTCGAAGCCTCGCCCGCGGAGGGCGATCCAGATGTGCTGACCGCCTTGCGGACCGGGGACGAGGGACACCGGGTCGCCGTCGGCGAGCGCCCGATAGTTGCGAAGGGAGCTGTCGATCCCGGTGCCGAGTTCGATCTCCGCGGGGGGGCCTCCGCATTCACCAGCGTCGATTCCGCCCCCGTCGAAGGGGAGCGGAGGGGGGTCGTCGCAGCCAGAGGCGAGGGCCCCGAGGAGAAGGGCGTGGACGAGGCGCATGGTCAGTTCACGCCCCGCATGAGCTGGAGCATGCGGGCCGCCGGGACGAACTCGGAGACCCGACCGACCTCGCGACCCTGGGTGTCGAAGAGGAGCACCGTCGGGAGCCCCCGCACCTGGTGCCGCGCCTGCAGCGCGTCGATGGCGGGGGTGCTCTCGGTCGCGTCGACGCGGACGGTGATGAAGCGCCGGGCCTCCTGGCGCACCGCAGGGTCGGAGAAGGTGTGGCGGAGCAGCTCTTCGCAGGCCGCGCACCAGGTCGCGCCGAAGTCGACCAGCACGGGCTGATGCCGCCGCCGTGCGAGCGCGGCGATGTCTGGGGTGGGCTCGATCCACGCGATCGCGGGCGCGGGAGGCTCGTAGGCCACGAGCCACACGCCGCCGAGGGCGGCCAGCGCCACGCCCAGCACCTTGCGCGCGCGCTGGGTGGGGGTGCCGTACTTCAGCGAGAGGTGCACGGCTCCGAGGCCCAGGCCCGCGAGCAGCAGCGCCACGAAGAACCACGTGTTCGTGGGGAAGCCCCGCGGCGGCGCCGCGAAGGCCGGGATGATGTGTCGGAGGTAGTAGAGCGCGAGCACCATCAGCACGACGCCGAAGACGCTCTTCACGCGGTCCATCCAGAGGCCCGGCTTCGGGAGGCCGAGGGAGAGCGAGCCGACGAGCCAGAACGGCAGCCCGAGCCCCAGCGAGTAGCTGAAGAGGGCGAGGCCGCCGCCGGCGACGTCGCGCTGCTGGAATACGTAGTCGAGTATGCCGACGAGCCCCGCGGTGGCGCATGGGGCGGCGATGGGGCCGGTCGCGAAGCCGATGAGGAAGGCGCCGCGCGCCCCGAGGCCGCCGACCAGGGAGAGGCGGTCTTGCAGGCCCGAGGGCAGCGAGATCTCGAAGAGGCCGAACATGTTGAGCGCCATGCCGAACATCAGCAGCGCCTCGAAGCCCTGCACCCACGGCGAGCCTGCGAGGCGTCCCGCGACGGTGCCGGTGAGCCCTGCGAAGAGCCCCAGCGGGACGAAGAGCGCGGCGAGCCCGAGCACGAAGGAGGTGGAGAGGAGCATCGCTCGCCCGCGGGTCTCACGGCGGGCGCCGAACACCGAGACGGTGATCGCGATCATCGGGTAGACGCACGGCGTGGCGGCGGTCATGAGCCCCACGACGAAGGCCGACGCGAGCGCGACGGTCAGGCCGTAGCGGTGCAGCGCGGTCGAGAAGAGGTCATCGGCGAAGGCCGTCGAGGGCAGCGCCAGGAGAGCGAGGGAGAGCGGGAGGAGGACGCGGTGGAGCGAGCGGGCGATGCGCATGGATGCAGCCTTTCGCGGACGCGGCGGATCGTGGCCGTGCCCGGCGGTCGGCGCAACTGAATGGAGCGCCGCGGGGTGACGTCGTGCCCGGGGCCACGCGAAGACGGATGAGAGTCGGGCGTGTCGCCAGCCCAGGTTGAGGTATGGTGCCGCACCGCGGAAGGGAAGTAGAGGTTCCATGCGAAAGCTTCTGGCAGTGGGTCTCGTGTCGTTTGTTACGTCGGCCGTCGCGCTCTCCGGAGTGTCGCAGCCGCGTCGCCCACCCCGAGGGCCCCGCCGTCCCGCCGCGGCAGCCGTGGTCGCCGAGCCGCCGGTCTCCCCGCGCATCGCGCAGGAGCTGGGTACGCTCCGCTGGGGCATCAACCACGAGCAGGTGATCGAGTACTTCCGTCAGATGATCCGGGCGAGCTACGCGCCGCGGATGCGCAACCTCGGCCAGGTCGAGCAGTACCGTATGGTCGAGCAGCGCGACGCGGAGATTCGCGCGGTGGAGCGCACCTACGTGGCCTTCGACGGCGTGCCGGCGCACCGACGCTGGGACACCTCGTTCGTCGGCGAGGAATACACGCACAACAACAACGAGTCGATGCTGGTCTACGAGGACAGCCGCGGCAACCGCGAGTTCTTCTTCTTCATCAACGACCGGCTGTGGAAGCGGGTGCAGGCGCGCAACACCGCGGGCGCGCGCATCAACCTCGACGACTTCACCACGCAGCTCGAGACCATCTTCGGAGCGGGCCGGCGGGTGATGGACGGCCCCCGCCTCCGGACGGTGGAGTGGCGCGACGACACCACCCGCCTTCACGTCGTCGACGCGACGACCTTCTACAACGCCTTCTGCCTCATCTACGAGGAGTCCGCGACGCTGGCCCAGCTCCCGACGCTGCGCCGCAACGTCGCCGCGGCGCCGACGCGCACTGCCGTCGCAGCCTCCGCCGCGGTGCCGGAGACGGGCAACACCACCGGCGACTCCAACGCCGACATCGTCGACCGCATCACCGGGAAGATCCGCCGCGTGCAGGGCACCGACGCGGGCGCGGCGGCGAGCGCCACGCTGCGGCCGCCGACCGGCGCAGGCCCGGCGGCCCCGGTCGATGCGGGCCGACCGCCGCCCGAGGACGATCCCCTCGGCGGCCTCGGCTTCTGAACGACGGCGGGGCTTTACGGGCTACGGTAAGAATCGCGGAACGACCCGAACCGAGGTCACGCTCGGGTCGACCGCCCGCATCGCCGGGAGCAGCACGGCGTCGGCGGTGTCCCGCTGCGCCGGGCAGCCCAGGCAGGCGCCGGAGAGCGACACTTCGACCACGCCGTCGACGCGGCGCACCCACTGGAGGATGCCTCCGTCCTTCGCGACCAGGGGCGCCAGCACGGTGTCGACCAGCGCACGCAACGCGCCTTGCCCTTCGGGAATTGAGACAGCGGTCATTCGGTGAGGTAGGGTAGCACGAGCATTCTCGCGTTGACCCCATGAGATCGCCCCGAATAGAATCAGGAACCGTGGTGAGATTCCGGCTTCGCTTCCTGCTGCAGGAGCATGACCTCCCACCGGGGGAGACCATTCTCGGCCGCAGCCCCGACTGTCATATTACGATCGAAGACCCGCTGATTTCGCGGCAGCACGCGCGCATCGTGGTCGAGCACGGGACCGTCACCTTCCACGATCTGGGCAGCCGCAACGGCTCGCGCATCAACGGGCGACCGGTGAGCGGTTCGCAGGTGCTGGCCGATCAAGATCGGGTGCGCCTCGGGGCGCAGGAGCTGGTCTTCTTCCGGATGGAGACCTCCCAGTTCGCCCCTCGCTCGACCGGCGCGATGAGGCTCTGCGGTCGCTGCAAGACGCCCTTCCCGGAGGGGCCGCTGGTCTGTCCGCACTGCGGGCACGCGGTCACCGCGGTCCGCGAAGAGGAGACGGTTCCAGGCATCAGCGTGCCGGTCCGTCGCGCGTGGATCGCGCAGATGTTCGGCGACTTCATGGATCGTGCGCTCCCTCAGGGGAAGTACGCCGAGGCCGACCGCATCCTCCGACGCGCCGCCGAGGAGGCCGAGGAGCGCATCGCGGCAGGCGAGATCGACGCCAGCTACCTGGCTCGCATCGCCGAGTACGCGCTCAAGCTCGCGCTCCTCAAGCGCGACTCCCAGTGGTTGTGCTGGGTGCTCGACGCCTATCGTCGGGCGAAGAAGATCCCTCCCGCCACGATCGCTGCCGGCCTCGAGCAGGTGACCGACCTCGCTGGATTCTCCGAGGCGCTCGAGCGGCTGCTGGCCGTCCACCACGCCGGCGAAGCGCCGGTCGCCGAGGAAGACGCCCCGCAGCTCGCCGCGCTCGAGCGGCTCGCGGAGCACGCGACGACGGCGGCTCCGGTGGCCGCAGGCGCCACCGAAGATCCGTCGAGTCTGTAGGAGCCCCCCCTCGAAAGGGGGGCAGTGGGTTCAGTGAGCGCCGCCGGCGTGGCTGAGGGCGTCGGCGAGCTGCCGATGGTCCTGGGCGAGGGTGTCGATAAGCGTGCGGAGGTTGCGCACCCGAGCGACGTACTCCGACCACGGGCGGGTCAGGCCGCCCATCGCCACGGCGCCGAGGCCGCCGCTGACGGACACCGGGATCGCGACGGTGTTGATCGCAGCCGGAGCCGCGAGGTCGCCGCCCGAGTAGAGCTGACGGGTCGGGGGGGTGCCGGGCAGCGCCGGGGTGATGGGCACCGCGCCCGTCGGGTCGGCCGGACCCAGGGAGACCAGCGTGCTGATGAGCCGGGGTCCGTTCTCCGGGCCGGCAGCGAACACCACCCCGAGGCGCTGGTACTCGCCGCGCACGCGCTGGAGATCCTGCATCGAGGTCTGGATGAGTCGCAGGTTCGGCTGGGAGGCGCTCGTGTGACGACGCAGGTCGCCCCAGGCCTGGGCCAGCTCGAACTGGACCTTCATCAGCTTCTGGACGAGGTCGGGCCGGAGGCGACCGACGCGGCCCGCGTAGACATCCGGCATCAGCGGCGGGTCTGGCGGCTGGGCCGCGAACCAGGTGAGGAGTTCTTCGTCGACGGTCGCAGCCGCGGGTGCGGCGGCCGGCTGCCCGGCGGCGGGCTCCTCGCCCTGCGCGGGGATGCCAGCGGCGGTGGCCGCGTGGTCGACCTTGTTCTTCATGGTCGCGATGACCGCCCCGGCGCTGTCGACGCTGCGGCGGATGTCGCTGATGGCCTCCACGGTGCGCGCGCCCTGACTGCGGGTCTCCATGAACCCGCCCATCAGGTAGCCGCCCGCGAGGGCCACGGCGCCCACGACCAGGAAGCCGACGATCGCCCCGGTGTTCTTTCGCCCGACCTCCGCGTCGCTCACGGCCTTGTCGTCGAAGACCAGCCGGATCTCCTGGGGAGCCTCGGCGACCGACGACGAGGAGAACGGATCGGCGGCCATCGCCCGCGCCCGCTCCTGCGCCGCCCGATCGGCCGCTGCCCTCGTGGAGCGCTCCGCGGCCTGCCTGGCCTCCTCGGCGGCTCGCGCCTCGGCGGCGGCCTTCTCGGCCATCTGCTGCTTGATGAAATCAGGGACCGCGATGTCTGAACCCGACGACGCGATGACCGGCTCACCCACCGGATCGAGCCCCGCCGAAGGCGTACCAGCGCCCGCGCCTCCAAAATCGGGGGCGGCGCCCGCTCCGGGGGGATTGCCCACCGCGGTGCGGTTCAATCGAGCCTTCAGATCAGGCTTCTTCTTCTCGTCGGCCATCGGGGATCACTGCTCCTTCGCGGCGGTCACGACCTCGCGCCGTTTTCGCGGCCCGGACGCTATCGTCGCGCTTCTCGGACTGTCAAGACGACTTCAGCGCGGGCGCGTGAACGCCGCGCTCCGACCCGCGCGTTGGTGGTAGCGTGTGGCGATGATCCACGGCGCGCTTCGAGCGCTCATCAGCGGTCGCGACCTCGACGAAGACGAGGCGACCGAGGCGATCGAGGAGGTGCTCTCCGGCGAGGCCTCCGCGGCACAGATCGCGGCGCTCGCTACCGCGCTACGCATGAAGGGCGAGACGGTCACGGAGATCAGGGCCGCAGCGCGCGCCCTGCGTCGCCGCTGCGAGCCCATCGAGGGGCTGCCCGGCATCCTGCTCGACACCTGCGGCACGGGCGGCGGCCCGATGTCGACCTTCAACGTGAGCACCGTCGCGGCCATCGTGGTGGCCTCGTGCGGGGTCGCCGTGGCCAAGCACGGCCTCCGCGCGGTCACCTCGCGCACCGGCAGCGCCGACGTCGTCGAGGCGCTCGGCGTGCGCATCGACGCCCCGCGGTCGGTGGTCCGAAGGACGCTGCGCGAGGTGGGGATCACCTTCCTCTACGCCCCGAGCTTCCATGTCGCGCTGGCCAACGCGGGCGTCGTGCGGCAGGAGCTCGGGTTTCGCACCATCTTCGACCTCATCGGTCCGCTGGCCAACCCCGCGGGCGCGACGCACCAGCTCCTCGGGGTGCACTCTCCCAACTACCTCCGCAAGATGGCCGAGGTGCTCTCCCGGCTGGGAGCGCGCAGGGCCTGGGTGCTGCACGGCGCCGGCGGCATGGACGAGGTGAGCCCCTCCGGGCCGACCCAGGTGGTGAGCGTCCGACAGGGGGTTCTCATCGAGAGCACCGTCACCCCCAACGACTTCGGTCTCGAGCCGGTCTCCAGCGACGCGCTCGCGGGAGGTGACCCCATCACCAACGCGCGCATCGTGCGCAGCGTGCTCGATGGAGAGCCCGGAGCGCGGCGCACCGCGGTGCTGCTCAACGCCGCCGCGGGCCTCGTCGTCGCCGAGGTGACCTCCGACCTGCGCGAGGCCGCCACGCTCGCGGCCAACGCCATCGACTCGGGCCGCGCGCGACAGACGCTCGACCGATGGGTGATCGCCTCCAATGTCGAGGAGGATGAAAGCGCGTAGCGGCAACTTCACCGCATGCCACCGGGACTTCGCACGGCGCAGTCTATTTCGTTGACGGCACCGCGCATGCTAACCGTGATGGTGATGACACGCCGTCGACGATGGCAGAAGGAAGTCGAGGTACTCCGCGAGGTGGCCGCGGTCGCCCGCCAGGGATGGCTCATCCCGCAGCCCTCGCCGACCCTCAAGCAACACGGCGACGCGCGCCACCTCGTGGTGTTCGTACACGGGATCTTCGCCTCATCTGGTGTCTTCCGCCCCATGGCCTTTGCGCTGGCGAGGGAGGGACTGGCCCCGCGCCAGGTGAACTTCGACTACACGCCAGTCGGCACCATCGAGCGACACGCGAAGCGGCTCTGTGCGGTGATCGCCGATGCGCGGGTCCCTGGGCCCGTGATCGTGGTCGCGCACTCGCTCGGAGGGCTCATCGTGCGACACGCGGTGCAGCACCTGGGGCTGCACGTCGACGCGCTGGTCACCATGGGCACGCCCCACCACGGCACCTCCCTCGCGCGCCCGTGGCCGTGGCGGCTCGCCCAGGAACTCTCGCCGGGGAGCGTCGCCATCGCGTCGCTGGCGGCCACCTCCCATCGATTGAAGCGCACCGCCGTCACCTCGGTCATCGCCGAGCAGGACGTGCTGGTGGAGGCCTCGAGCGCCTCGCTCTCGGGCTCACGTCTGGTGAGGGTCCCGGGCGTCGGCCATCACGGTGTCTTGTATGATCCGCTCGCGTGGAGCGCGGTGAGGGATGCGATCCGGTCGGTGACCGAGGCCCCCTCGGATGGGGGGCGCTCGTCAGGGGAGTTCGTCCTGGGTCCGGACGGGACGGTCAGGGACCGAGCCGGTTGAGCATGCGCGGGAAGGGGATCGTCTCCCGCACGTGGCCGAGCCCGCAGGTCCAGGCGACGGTGCGCTCCACGCCGAGCCCGAAGCCCGCGTGGGGGACGCTCCCGTAGCGCCGCAGGTCGAGGTACCACTCGAAGGCCTCGCGAGGGAGCTTGTGGGCCTCGATGCCCTTCTCCAGGTTCTCCAGCAGGTCTTCGCGCTGCCCGCCGCCGATGATCTCGCCGTAGCCTTCGGGGGCGAGCACGTCCATCCCGAGCGCCAGCCGGGAGTCTTCCGGGTCGCGCTTGAAATAGAAGGCCTTGAGCGAGGCCGGATATCGATGAACGATGACGGGTCGGTCGTAGGCCGATGAGATCACCGTCTCCTCGTCGGCTCCGAAGTCATCGCCGAACTCGGGACGACGCTCGACCGCTCCGTCGGACTGCACCACCAGGGTTCCGCTGGACTTCCGCAGGTCGTAGGCGTCCTGAAGGACCTTGATGGCCTCCTCGTAGCGGATGCGGGGGAAGGGCCCCTGCACTCGCTCGAGCAGCTTCGTGTCGCGCTCGAGGATCTTCAGCTCCTCCTTGCGGTTCTCCAGCACCCGGCCCACCACGTAGACGAGGAAGTCCTCCGCGAGGGCCATGTCGCCGTCGAGGTCCATGAAGGCGACCTCGGGCTCGACCATCCAGAACTCCGCGAGGTGGCGGCGCGTCTTGGACTTCTCTGCGCGGAAGGTCGGACCGAAGCAGTACACCTTGCCGAGGGACATGGCCGCCGCCTCGGAGTAGAGCTGCCCCGACTGGGTCAGGTAGGCCTTGTCTCCGTGGTAGTCGGTCTCGAACAGCGTGCTGGTGCCCTCGCACGCGTTGGGCGTAAAGATCGGCGCGTCGACCAGGGTGAACCCGTGGTTGTCGAAATAGTCCCGGATGCTCTTCACGATCTCGTGGCGCACCTTGAGGATCGCGTTCTGACGGCGCGAGCGCAGCCAGAGGTGGCGGTGGTCCATGAGGAAGTCGGTGCCGTGGTCCTTCGGGGAGATCGGGTACTCGCCGATCACCGCGCCGATGACCGAGAGCGACTTCACCGCGAGCTCGAACACCCCCTCCTGCTTGGGGTGCGCGCGCACCTCTCCGGTGACGCTGAGGGAGGTCTCCTGGGCCATGTGATCGGCGACCGCGAAGAGCTCGTCGCCGATGTCGGAGCGCGACGCGATCGCCTGCACGATGCCGCTGCCATCGCGCACCTCCAGGAACACCAGCTTCTTGCTGGAGCGCTTGTTGTACAGCCATCCGCGGATGGTCACGGTCTCGCCAACGTGGTCACGAAGTGTGTCGATTCGGACGATCGTCTCCATAGGGCGCGCAGGAGTAGCACACCCGGAGACGGCCGACACCGGTGCTCGACTGGAGAGGAGGGAGGAGGGAGCGGACGGAGGGGCGGTGGGGGCCCTACTTCTTCTTGCCGAAGAAGGCGCGGACGGGATCAGGCAGGCGGGAGACCACCTCGCTCTTGGCGAGGCTCACGTAGGAGCGGGCCATCTGCTTCGCGACGGCGACCTTGGCGTCCATGCTCTCCGTGGTGGGCGCCTCCTGGCCGAGCGTGCCCTCCTCGAATTGCTGCTTCGTCTTGCGGCGCTGGAGCTTGCCCGACGAGGTCTTGGGCACCGTCCCCGGCGGGATCAGCACCACCTGCCAGGGGTTCAACCCGATGGTTCCGACGACCACCTCGGTGACCCGCTTCTTGATGGCTTCCAGCGCCTCTTCGGAGGGGCGCTCGCGGCCCGCCCACTCGGCGACCAGCACGAGCTGCTCGCTCGACGCCGACGCCGGCAGGCAGGCGAAGGCCACGGTGCTGCCTCGGCGCACGCCCTCCACGTCGTTGACGACCCACTCGATGTCCGTCGGGTAGTAGTTGCGACCGTGGACGATGATCATGTCCTTGATGCGGCCGCACACGTAGACCGCGCCGTCGGCGATGTATCCCTTGTCCCCTGAGTAGAGCCATCCGTCCTTGAAGGACGCCGCGGTGGTCTCGGGGTTGTTGTAATAGCCGGGGCACACGCTCGGGCCCTTCATGCAGAGCTCGCCGATGACGCGCTCGGGGAGCACGTTGCCGTCGGGGTCGCGGACCGACACCTCGTGACCGGGGAAGGGCTCGCCGCAGCACACGACCTCGACGGTGCTCCCGGGCGCCGCGGTCGCCGGATCGGAGAAGCGGGCCTCGCCCTGGCGGAAGGCCTCGACGTCGACCGTGTCGACGCGCAGCTCGTTGGTGGCGTGGCGCGCGAAGCTGATCGCGAGGGTGTTCTCCGCCATGCCGTAGCAGGGGAGCAGGGCGGTGCCCTTGATGCCCGCCTTGGAGAAGCGGGCGACGAAGTCGCGGAGCGTCGCGGGCTGGATCGGCTCGGCGCCGCAGCCGAGCTGCTTGAGGCAGGAGAGGTCCCACTTCTCGATCTCGGAGTCCTTCGCTCGGCGCGTGGCGAGCGCGTAGGCGAAGTTCGGCGCGAAGGTCACCGTGGCGCGCTGCTTGTGCATCATCTCAAGCCAGTACGAAGGGCGCTTCACGAACTCCATCGTCGGCAGAAACGTGATCGGGATGTATCCGAAGAGCGGCACGATCACGAAGCCGATGAGGCCCATGTCGTGATAGAGCGGCAGCCACGAGACGCCGTGGTCGCGGTCGGGGTCGAGGCGCAGCCCGTCGCTCGCGATGGCCCTGCAGTTGGCCGCGAGGTTGGCGTGGGTGACCACGACGCCCTTCGGCGACGCGGTGCTCCCGGAGGTGTACTGGAGGAAGCACACGTCCTCGGGGGAGATGGAGGGCTCGGTGCCGGCGCGCGGAGCGTCGAGGTTGAGCGACTCGACCAGGAGGAGCTTCGTGACCGAGCCGGTGTCGAGCACCGACCCGAGGATCGGGCGGACCTGCTTGCTGATGAGGAGCGCCTTGGCGCCGGAGGAGGTGACGATGTGCTCGACGTTCTTCACGTAGCTCTCTACCTTGCCGAGCGCGACGGGGGGATACATCGGGACGGGGATGATCCCGCCGAGGGTGGCCGCGAGGAAGTTGAGGACGAAGTCCTCGGGCACCGGAATGACCATCGCGAGGCGGTCGCCCTTGCGCAGACCCTCGGCGTAGAGCGCCGCCAGGCGGGCGCGGGCCGCGTCGAGGAGCGCGTTCCAGCTGTAGTGCTTGTCGGTCGTGCGCGGGTCAGCGAAGGTGAAGCCCCCGCGGTCGCCTCGGATGGCAGCGGCGTCGCGGAGCGCGCCCGAGACCGTGGTGGACCATTCTTGTTCGCTCATCGGGGTCACGTATCCTGTGTGAAGAGTTTCAGGGTGTGTGCGGGTTGAAGACGGGCGCCGGGCCCGTCGCGGCGGCGGACCATAGTGGCGGGTTGCACCGCTGTCACCGTGCGAAGGGGGCTGCCCACCAGGGGGTGCGGCGCTGCGTTGCGCGCTTCGCACATCGCCGTCGTGGCCGCTCGAGAAACCGGGAGGCCGGAGCTATTCGTACTCGGTCGTGCCCACGCCCGCCGGGGCAGGGCGCGCAGGGGCCGCGATGACGGGGAGCGGGACGGTCGCCGTGGAGGGCGGCGTCGCGGCGCGCCGACGACCGTGGGCGCGGCGACCCGTAGGCTCGGGCGCCACCGCCGCGAGGGGCAGCGCGGGCGGCGCAGGCGCCTCGGGCGCCGACGCATCGACGACCGGGGCCAGCACCGTCGGGGCGGCGGGGACCGCCGTCGGGGCGATGAACGCGTGCACGGGCTCGACCGCCGGGGGGGCCGGCTGCGCGGTGGCAGGGCGAGGCGGGGTGGTCGCCGGGGCGTGCCCTGAGCCGAAGCTGACGGCGGCGATTCCGATCGCGGCGACGATCGCGGCGGTCGAGCCCACGTAGACCGCGGTGCGTCGGGTCGGCGGCGAGGAGCGCACCACCGGCGGCATGGTCTCCTGCACGCGCACCCCGGTGGTGTTGCTCGGGGACGCCGGGAGGGTCTCGATGCTCGCGGCGGGGTGGGCTCGTCCGCTGACCATCGTCTCACCGGCGTGAGCGCGGGCCTCGTGGGAGAGGCGCTCGACCTCGGAGTCGGCGGCCGCGATCGAAGCCGCGGCCGGGGTGGCGAGCGCCCCGGTGGGCTCGATGGCCTCGTGCTGCTGCAGGTGCCGCAGGTCGCGAAGGAGGGCCGCGGCGGAGGGGTAGCGCTCGGTGAGGTCGCGGCGGAGGCAGCGCTCCACGATGCGGGCGTAGTCGGGAGAGACGCCCGCGATGTGCTGCGAGAGCGGCGCCGGGTCGCGGATGCAGATGTTGACGAAGATCGCGCCCGCAGAGGGGCCGCTGAAGGGGAGCACCCCGGAGGCGAGCTCGTAGAGCATCACGCCGAGGGCCCAGACGTCCGCGCGGGCGTCGAGGTCGCTCGCGCCCTGCACCTGCTCCGGGGACATGTACGTGGGCGTGCCCATCGCGGTGCCCGTGGCGGTGAGCTTCTCCTCGCCCGGCTGGACGATCTTCGAGATGCCGAAATCGAGGACCTTCGGGACGAGGCCCTGCTTGCCGACGGTGAGGAAGACGTTCTCGGGCTTGAGGTCGCGGTGCACCACGCCGCGCTGATGGGCGGTCGCGATCGCATCGACCACCGGGATCATCAGCGCGAGGATCTCCTCGACCGGGAGGCGGTTGCCGCGGGCCACGAGGTGGTGCGCGAGGTCCTTCCCGACGAGCAGCTCCTGGACGATGAAGGGGACGTTCTGGCTGTCGGTGCCCATGTCGACGACGTCGACGACGTTCTCGTGCTGCACCGCGTTGGCCGCGCGCGCCTCGCGGAGGAATCGCTGGACGACCTCCGCATGCCGACAGAGCTCGGGGCGGAGCACCTTGATGGCGACGTCTCGGCCCACCAGCTCGTTGCGGGCGCGGTAGACCTCGCCCATCCCGCCGACCCCGAGCCGATGCTGCAGCCGATACCTACCAGCCAGCAGCTCGCCCTCGCGGGATGGGGTCTCGTCACTCATCGCGGCCCGGGATGCTAACGGAAGCTCGCCGTGACTGCCATGAGCCCGCGGACGACGCGCAGTCCCCGCGATGGGCAGGATAGGGTCAGAGAGGGAGGATGTCCGCGAGGAGCCCGGCATCGACGCCGCCTTCCGAGGGGACGTCCGACGCGCCAGCATCCGCCGGAGCGTCCGAGGGGACGTCTGTGGCCACCGGGACGTCGGTCGCCATCGGGACGTCGGTCGCCACCGGGACGTCGACGGGGGGCACATCGCCGGTGCCGCCATCGCCCATCGGCGCCGGGTACATCCGGCAGGTCGCACCGTAGCGGAACTGCATCGGGCCGCAGGCGCCGACGGCGGTACCGGGGGTGTAGGGCGTGAGCATGCCGGGAGGGACGATCGCCGAGGCGCAGTCCTCCGCGGCCATCTGGCCGTCCATCGTCGGGCGCTGGCAGGTCGCGAGCGCTCCGCAGCGCATCGGCGTGCAGCCGCCCCAGAGCATCAGCGGGAGGACCAGGGTGCGGTTGGCGGTGTAGGAGGTGATCGCCCTCGCGACGGAGATCGGGGCGGAGCCGCCCATGCCGGTCATCTCCGCCTGGACCTCCACGCCAGCGGATGGATCCTGGGCCTGCACCACGAAGGTGAAGGGCCAGCCGGCGGCGGTGGGTCGAAACTGCGCCGTGCTCAACACCATGCCGAGCCCGCCGGTGCGAACCCGGCGGACGGTCACGGTGACCACGTCTCCGCGCATGCGCATCTCAGGGTCGGCCTCGACCACGACCAGGAGCGCCGTCGCGTTCACGGTGACGTTGTCCGAGCAGCCCGACGAGAGCGAGAGCAGCGCCCCAGCGGCCCATGCGGCGCGCCTCACCATGAGAGACCCCCTCCCTGAATGCCCTGGAGAACCCGGCCCGTGGTGGATCCCGGTACCGCGACGGTCACCGTGTCAGGGCGCGTCGCCGCGACGACCCCGACGGTCACCCCGGCAGCGACCACCGCGATGCCGGTCCAGAACCACCAGCGGGTGACCAGCGACCCGGACGTCGCGGCCGGGGTCGCGCTCGGCTCCGCCGCGCGGGCGGGCGGGACCACCGCGGCGACCGGCACCAGCACCAGCGCCACCGGGCGCGTCGCCCCTTCGGCCACCGGGATCGTCTCCTCGCGGGTCACGAAGCCATCCGCCTCCGCGCGCAGCCGGTGCTCCCCGGGGTTCACCGTGAGCTCTCGCGCGTCGTTGAGCACCGCGGGCTGGCCGTCGACCGTCACCGTGGACGAGGTCGGGCGAAGCTCGGTCAGCCGGATGCGCCCCAGCCTGCGGCCGATCTCCGAGACCAGGCGGCCCACCTCGGCGTCGTGCTGGGCGTGCTGCGCAGGCGTGGCGTTGGCGAGGAAGTCGTTGAGCGCGGCGCGGGCCTCGAGGAGCCGCCCGAGCCGGTGCCTCGCGATGCCCAGGTTGAGCGACACCGAGGCCGTGCGACGGAGCCGCTCGGAGTTCTCGAAGCCGTTGACCGCCTCGGCCCAGTCCTGGCGTTGCATCGCCGCCACGCCCGCCTCGAAGTAGCGCCGCGCCGTCTCGGTGTTGGAGTCGTCGATCGCGGGAGCTGCAGGCGGCGCGGGTTGAGCGTCGGCGACGGCGCCGGTCAGCGCCGACATCGCGAAGCCGACCGCCGCCACCCCTCGGGCGCGGTGCATCTGGGAAGGTCTCATCGGGCGCAGGATAGGCGGACCCGCCTCCGCGCTTCAACGACGCTCTGCGGTGTACGCTGCGCCGTGGCAGCCCAGGATCCCGACGAGCCCTTCGACCTCTGCGACCGGGACGGAACCTTACTCGGTCGGGTAAAATCCCGCCGCGAGGTGCACCGCGACGGCGACTGGCACCGGGCGCTGCACCTCTGGGTGGTGCTGCGGGGCGAGGGCGGCCCGAGGGTGGTGCTCCAGCGGCGCAGCCTCGCCAAGGACACCCACCCCGGCCTGGTCGACGTGTCGGTCGCCGGCCATCTGCGCGCAGGAGAGACCGAGCGGGAGGCGCTTCGGGAGGCCGACGAGGAGATCGGGCTCACGGTGGCGCTGGAGGCCACGGTGCTGCTCGGGCGGCGGCGCATCGAGAAGGTCGTCCCGGGAGGGGTCGACCGGGAGGTGCAGACGGTGCTCGCGACGGTGATCGATGGGGTCCTGGAGGGGCTGCGGCCCCACGCCGAGGAGGTCGCGGCGCTCTACGCCCCGGGCCTCGACGACGCCCTCGCGCTGGTGCGCGGAGAGCGCCCGAGCCTCGTCGCCCCGGGCCTCGACGTGGGAGGGCGCCCGGTGATCGACGTGCTCGTCGAAGCAGACTTCGTCCCCGGGGACGGGGCCTACCGTCGGCGCTGCCTGGAGGCGCTGGAGGCGCACCTGCGGGGGGAGTCGTTGCCGCCGATGCGCCTGGAGTGAGGGCGGTGCAGGCTCAGTAGCCGAGGTTGGGGCGGAGCCAGCGCTCGACCTCGTCGAGGCTCATGCCCTTGCGCTGCTGGTAGTCGGCCACCTGGTCGCGGTCGATCTTGCCCAGGCCGAAGTAGCGCGCCTGGGGGTGGGCGAAGTAGAGCCCGCTCACGCTCGAGCCCGGCCACATGGCGAAGGACTCGGTGAGCTTCATTCCGGTGTTGCGCTCGACGTCGAGCAGCTTCCAGAGCTCGCCCTTCTCGGTGTGATCGGGGCAGGCGGGGTAGCCCGCGGCGGGGCGGATGCCACGGTACTTCTCCTCGATGAGCTCCTGAGGACCCAGGTGCTCGTCGCGGCCGTAGCCCCACTCGTCGCGCACCCGCTTGTGCAGGCACTCGGCGAAGGCCTCCGCCAGCCGGTCGGCGATCGCCTCGACCATGATGGCGTTGTAGTCGTCGTGCTGCGCCCGGTAGCGGTCGCAGAGCTCCTTCAAGCCGATGCCGCTGGTGACCGCGAAGCCGCCGATGTGGTCGCGCAGCCCGGTCTCCTTCGGGGCGATGAAGTCCGAGAGCGATCGGTGCGCCTCGGCCTTCTCCTTCGCCGACTGCTGCCTCAGGAAGTGGAAGCGCCCGAGCGCCGCCGAGCGCGACTCGTCGGTGTAGAGCTCGACGTCGTCGCCCACCGCGTTGGCCGGGAAGAGCCCGTAGACGCCGCGCGCGGTGAGCAGCTTCTTCGCGATGATCTCGTCGAGCAGGTCGTTGGCCTCGGCGAAGATCTTCGTCGCCTGCTCGCCGTAGGTCGGGTGCTCGAGGATGCGCGGGTACACGCCGCGCAGCTCCCAGGTGTGGAAGAAGGGCGTCCAGTCGATGAACTCCCGCAGCGTGGCGAGGGGGAAGTCCTCGAGCACCCGCACGCCCGTGAAGGAGGGCTGCGCGATGTCCTCCTCGCGCCACGCGATGGGGGTGCGGTCGGCGCGCGCGTCGGCGAGGGGAATGAGCTTCTGCTTCGGCCCGGAGTGGGTGCGACGGAGCTGCTCGTACTCCTCGCGGTGCTGCGCCACGAAGGCGGCCTTGCCGTCCTCGCTCAGCAGGCTGGTGGTCACCGGGACGGCGCGGCTGGCGTCGAGCACGTGCACCACGGGCTCGCTGTAGTGCGGGGCGATCTTCACCGCGGTGTGCGCCCGGCTGGTGGTCGCTCCGCCGATGAGCAGCGGCAGCTTGAATCCCAGCCGCTCCATCTCCCGAGCGACGTGGACCATCTCGTCGAGCGAAGGGGTGATGAGCCCGCTCAGCCCGATGAGGTCGGCCTTCTCCTGCTTCGCCCGCTCGAGGATCTTCTCGCAGGGGACCATCACCCCCATGTCGATGACCTCGTAGTTGTTGCAGGCGAGCACCACGCCGACGATGTTCTTGCCGATGTCGTGGACGTCGCCCTTCACCGTGGCGAGCACGATCTTGCCCTGGGTGCGCACCGCCTGGCCCGCCGCGGCCATCGCGGCCTTCTCCTCCTCCATGAAGGGCGTGAGGTACGCCACGGCCTTCTTCATCACCCGCGCCGACTTCACCACCTGCGGCAGGAACATCTTCCCCGCCCCGAACAGGTCGCCCACCACGCCCATGCCGTCCATGAGCGGCCCCTCGATCACCGCGAGCGGGCGCCCGAGCTTCGCGCGCGCCTCCTCGGTGTCCGCGTCGATGTACGTGTCGATGCCCTTCACCAGCGCGTGCGAGAGCCGCTCCTCCACGCTGGCGCGCCGCCACTGCTCCTCCACCTTCTTGTCCGCCGCGGTCGTTCCCGCGCTCGCGGCCTTCAGCCGCTCACCGAAGTCCACCAGCCGCTCGGTGGCGTCCGGGCGGCGGTTGAGCAGCACGTCCTCCACCAGCTCGCGCAGCCCGGGGTCGATCTCCTCGTAGACCTCCAGCATCCCCGCGTTGACGATGCCCATGTCCAGCCCCGCCTGGATGGCGTGGTAGAGGAAGGCCGAGTGCATCGCCTCGCGCACGTGGTTGTTGCCGCGGAAGCTGAAGGAGATGTTCGAAATGCCGCCGCTCACCTTGGCGTGAGGGAGGTTCGACTTGATCCAGCGCGTGGCGTTGATGAAGTCGACGGCGTAGTTGTTGTGCTCCTCGATGCCCGTCGCGACGGTGAGCACGTTGGGGTCGAAGATGATGTCCTCCGGGGGGAAGCCCTCCTCGTCGACCAGGATGCGGTAGGCCCGCTCGCAGATGCGGATCTTCTCCTCGTAGGTCGCCGCCTGGCCCTGCTCGTCGAAGGCCATCACCACCACCGCGGCGCCGTACTTCAGCACCGCCCTCGCGCACTCGCGGAACCTCTCCTCGCCCTCCTTGAGCGAGATGGAGTTCACGATCCCCTTGCCCTGAAGGCACTTGAGCCCCGCCTCGATGACCTCCCACTTGGACGAGTCCACCATGAAGGGGACCTTCGCCACCTCGGGCTCGCTCGCGAGCAGCAGCAGGAAGCGGGTCATCGCGGCGACGCCGTCGATCATCCCTTCGTCCATGCAGATGTCGATGACGTTGGCGCCGCTCTCGACCTGCTGGCGCGCCACGCTGACGGCCTCCTCGTACTTGCCCTCCTTGATGAGCTTCGCGAACCGCGGCGACCCGGCGACGTTGGTGCGCTCGCCGATCATGATGAAGACGCCGGGCTGCTGGGTGAAGGGCTGCGAGCCCGACAGCCGCAGCGGGCGCGGCGGCTCCTCGACCGAGGGGATGCTGTGGAAGCGCTCGGAGGGAGGGACGACGAGGTCACGGGGATGCCTCCCCTCGAGGGCCTTCGCGATGGCCGCGATGTGCTCCGGGGTGTTGCCGCAGCAGCCGCCGGCGATGTTGATCAGGCCGGCCCTGGCGAAGTCGCCGAGGAAGCGCCCCATGTCCTCGGGCTGCAGGTCGAAGCCGGTGGGGGACAGCGGGTTGGGCAGGCCCGCGTTGGGGTAGCAGGAGATGGCCGCCGTGGACTTCTCCGAGAGCTCGGCCAGGAAGGGGTACATGAGGTCCGGACCGAGGGAGCAGTTGAGCCCCACGGAGAGCGGCTTCACGTGCTTCACGGCGCTCCAGAAGGCCTCGATGGTCTGCGCGGAGATCATGGTCTCCCCCCCGCGGCCGACCGCCGCGGAGATCATCACCGGGAGGTCTTTGTGGTCCTGGTCGAAGACCTCCCGGATGGCCACGAGCGCGGCCTTGGCGTTGAGCGAGTCGAAGATGGTCTCGACCAGCAGCAGGTCGACCCCGCCCGCGATGAGCGCGCGAATCTGCTCGGCGTAGGCCGTCTTCACCTGGTCGAAGGTCACCACGCGGAAGCCCGCGTCGTCGGCGTCGGGGGAGTTGGAGAGCGAGACCGTCAGCGGCCCGATGGCGCCCGCCACGAAGCGACGCCGCCCGTCGGCGCTGCCCACCCTGTCGGCCCACTCGCGGCACTGCCTCGCGGACTGCTCGTTGATCTCCCAGGACAGACTCTGGAGGAAGGGATCGTCGATGATCTTCTGGTAGAAGGCCGCGTCCTTGCGCCCGCCGTGCTCTCTCGGGTCGTCGACGAAGAACTCGCTCTGCGTGATGGTCGTCGCGCCGAAGGTGTTGGTCTCGATGATGTCCGCCCCGGCCTCGAGGAAGCGCCGGTGGATGTCGCCGATCATCTTCGGCTGCGTCAGCGAGAAGAGGTCGCCGTTGTTCAGCAGGTCCTTCTTCGACTGGGCGAAGCGCTGCGCGCGGATGTCGGCCTCGGTCATGCCGTAGGTGCGGATGGTGGTGCCCATCGCCCCGTCGATGATGAGGATGCGTTCCTGGAGGAGCTTTTCGATCGGATGATGCATGGGGAAACCTCTGGGACTCCGGGGGGGGGAAGGGCGCGGTCAACCGGCGTCGACGCGACCGTGGGGTTCGGACTCGGGCTTGTCGGCGATCGCCAGCACCACCTGGAAGTGCGGCTTCCTGGGTTCGCGACAGGCGACCTCGGAGGAGACGACGCGCAGCCCCGCGCGGGTGAGCAGCGCGCCCAGCGTCGACGGGGAGAAGCCCGCGTGGCGCTCACCGTAGGGGGCGGTCACCTCCCGCTGGCGATGCTCGTCGAGCGACAGCACGACGATCCTCCCGCCGGGGCGTAGCACGCGGGCGCACTCGGCGAGGACGCCCACCGGGCGCTCGGCGTAGGTCAGCGTGTGGAAGACCATCACCGTGTCGAAGGACTCCTCCGCGAAGGGCAGCGCGTGCGCGTCGGCCAGCAGCGCCCGGACGTGGGCGTAGGGCGCGAGCCGCTGCTTCGCGGCCTCGACCATCCGGGGGCTCGCGTCGACGCAGGTGAGCGAGCGGCACCTCGGAGCGAGCCAGCTCACCGCCGCGCCGTCGCCGGAGCCGAGGTCGAGCACGTCGCCGAGCCGCGCCAGCGCCGCGAAGCCCGCCGCCAGCGACTGCCAGGTGCGCCCCGGCGAGTAGTGCCGCTCCATCTCCCCCGCGAAGGCCTCGGGCAGGGCGCCCCGGCGCTCGGCGTCGAGCGCGTGAAGCCGCCGCTGGTCGCCCTCCAGCGTCGGGTCGGCGGCGCCGATGGCCTCGTCGAGGATCACCCTCGCGGTGCCCGGCAGCGTGTCCACCGAGAGGGCGTAGAAGGCGTGCTGCCCGTCGCGCCGGTCTCTCACGAAGCCGCCCTCGCGAAGCCGCGCCAGGTGGGTCGAGACCCTCGACTGAGAGAGGCCGGTGACCCGCACCAGGTCGGTCACGCTGAGCTCCCGGTCGCGGAGCAGCGCGCACAGCCGCAGCCGGCTCTCATCGCCGAGGAGATTCAGCGCACCGACGTACTGGGAGAGATCCATGAATCTGCTTATGGCGATGAACGGATGGGACGCTATCCCGAGGGGCCCCGGGGTGTCAAACGCGCGCCCCCTCGGGTCGTGCGAGGATGGGCTCCGCTGGACCGACCCGAAGACCTGACGGGAGGCAACGACCATGACGAGCACCCCTGGCGTGACATCGCTCCGTTACTGCCGACGCTGCGAGGCCGACTACCCGGAGAGCGCGTGCCGCGCCGTGGCCGCGGGGAGCGGGACTCTGCTGGTGTGCCCCTCCTGCGGGATGGTCACCGGCGAGGTCGTCCGGCGGGTCGAGCGGCCCCTCTGGTCGGAGCTCGTGGAGGCGCTGAAGTGGCCTGCGAAGGGGGACAACGTCGCGACGTGGCTGGCGCTCGGCATCGGGGTGGCGGTGTTCGCGAGGGTTCCGATGGTCGGGGGGCTGCTCTCGCTGGGGGCGCTCTGGAGCTACCTGTTCGTGGTGGTGCAGCGAGGCGCCCGGGGTGAGGAGCACGCCCCGGCGGCGGCCGACTTCCAGAGCTGGTGGGACATCACGCTCCCGCTGTTGCAGGGGGTGACGGCGCTGGTGATCCCTTCGCTGCCGCTGGTCGCCGCGCTCTTCGCGAGCGGCCCGCTGCGGGTCGTGCTGCTGGTGCTCGGGGGGCTCTGGGCGGTCGCGCTGCTGCCCGCCGCGGTCGCCTCGACGGCCTACGGAGGATCGTTCGGCCGGGCGCTCAACCCGCTGCCGATGATCGCGCTGGTGAGCCGCATCCCTCGCGACTACGCGGTCACGGTGGCGCTGCTCGGGGCGCTGACCCTGGCCTGGCTCTGCGCCCGGGGGATCACCCTCGGGCTGGTGGGGGTGCTCGGCCGTCCGCTGCCGGTGCTGGCGTTTCCGCTGGGCTTCGCGGCGGAGGCGGCGATGGTCTACTTCCCGCTGGCGATGGCGAGGGTGATGGCGGTGCTGCTGAGGGAGCGCGCCGAGGAGCTGGGCATCGAGCGGCTGCCCGACCTGTCAACGCGCTGAGCGCGCTCGCTGGCGCCGCGGCGCCTCGTCGGGCTTGCGGGCGAGGAAGAGGTAGTTGAAGCCGCGGAGGAAGAAGTTGTCCCGCTCGGCGGCCTGGTGGAAGTTGCCCTTGAGCAGGCTCTTGTTGCGCCGCACCACGCTCACGATGTCGATGGGGATGAAGCGCACGGTGAAGATCGAGAAGAGCCCGAAGCCCACCGGGGCGAGGCCCTTCTTCGTCTCGAAGTAGTCGCAGACGTAGACCGCGAGCACGCCTCCGGGCTTGAGCACCCGGAAGGCCTCGTCGAAGGCCCCGCGCATGGCCTGATAGTACTTCGGGTCGTAGGCCGAGAGCTTGCCGATGCAGCGAGGATCTTCGGAGTAGTCGATGTGGTCGCCGTAGGGCGGGTCCATGAAGACCACCTGGGCGGAGGCGTCGGGGAGGGGGAGGTCGCGGGCGTCGGCGCGGACGATCTCGGGCCGGGTGGGGTTGAGGTCGAAGCCGCGGCCCTCGCGCTTGAGCTCTCGGGCGACGTCGAGGGTGGTGCCGCTCCCGCAGAAGGGGTCGACCACCACGTCGCCCTCGCGCGAGTAGCGATGGAGGACGTTCCAGATGACGTGCGAGGGGGTGGCGCCGACGTAGGCCTTGTCGCCCTGATCGCCGTCCCCGTGCTGCTGCGAGGGGTAGTCCCAGAGCGTGGTGGTGTGGACGCGCATCGGAGGGCGCTCGAAGTGCTGGCGCCGCGCGGGCGGACGGATGGGTGGGCGTTGCATGGGGAGCGACGGTGCATCACGGCGGGCGAGCGATCGTCAAGCGGCGAGCGGGCGAAGGAAGGTGTTGCATTCGGGTGGCGATCGAGTAGGTTGCGCGCCGCTCTGTCCCCATCGTCTAGAGGCCCAGGACAGCGGCTTTTCACGTCGCGAACGGGGGTTCGACTCCCCCTGGGGACACCTGAATATCCCCCGGTCAGCGCATACCCTCCGTCCTGCGGAGATGCGCTGACCGGGGGAGGGCACCTGCCCTTCAGTTGCCCTGATAGGGCTGCGCCTCGATGCGCGCCTGCAGCTCGCGCGAGAGCAGCGTGAGGAAGTCGTACCCCGTGCGCGCCTCGAGCGCGTCGACGGTCATCACGTAGCGCCGCCAGTCGCGCCCGGAGCCCGCCTCGTTGGGCATCTCGACGGCGACCACCTGCGTCTCCGGCCCCACCGCGTCCACCCCGCGGCCGTGCGGAACCATCACGATCACCTTCCAGGTCGCCACCGGGATCGCCACGCGCCTCGCCGGGTCGGGGCTGCGACCTACGGTGGGGCACGCCTCCGAGACGACGTTGCCCGCGGGGCTCAGGTCCGTCGCGCAGGCGCGGTCCCAGAGGCCGCCAGCGACGATGAAGAGGTCCCACCCCTCGCGCGCCCTCTCGACGGACCACTGCTCCAGCGAGGCCCAGGCGCCCGCGTTGATGGCGTGGCGCTGCGGCACGATGTTGGTCGTGAGGAAGGTCGCCGCGTTGTCCTCGAAGGTGGCGGTGCGCTGCCCCGACGGGCACAGGTGCCCGTGGTCATAGCCTCCTCCCGCGTAGTCCCGGTGGTACACGCGGTACACCCCGGGCGGTAGCTGCGGGTCGGGGGAGAAGCTCCGCTGGGTGCGACCGACGGTGCCGATGTCGCTCGCGGTCAGCCGCCACGCGACCCAGTTGGGGTTGTTGCGGAAGCGGTTGTACGAGACCACGTACTGGGGCTTGACCAGCAGCAGCTCGTCCTGCGGCGAGGCGTCCATCGGCGCGCCGAGCGCGAGGTGCACGCTCGTCCCCGGCGGCACGACCGGACCGGGCGAGGGCGAGGGGGAGGGCGCCGGGATGGGCACCATCGACGGCGTCGTCGGCAGCGACGGGCGCCTCGAGGGCAGCTCGATCAGGTCGAGGTCGCAGCCCCCGACGAGGGCGAGCGCGAGCCACCACCCGGCGCGGCGCGGCCTCATCGGCGGGCGCGCTCGTCGGCCTTGGCGCGCTGCCAGTAGGCCTCGAGCTCCTCCTCCGTGTGCGCGTCGATGCTGCGGCCGTCCTCCTTCGCGAGGGCCTCGACGTGGCCGAAGCGCGCCGCGAAGCGGCGGTTGGTGCGGGCGAGGGCGTCCTCCGGGTCGAGCCCGTGCTTGCGCGCGGTGTTGACCACCGAGAACAGCACGTCGCCCAGCTCGTCGGTCATCGCCTCGCGGTCGCCGGAGGCCACCGCGGCGTCGAACTCCGCCAGCTCCTCGTCGATGCGCGCCCTCGGCCCCGAGGCGTCGGGCCAGTCGAAGCCCACCCGCGAGGCCTTGTCGCCCATGCGCAGCGCGTAGAGCAGCGCGGGCATCCCCTTCGGGATGCCGTCGAGGGTCTTGCGCCCCGCCTTCTCCGCCAGCTTCAGCTTCTCCCAGTTGGCGATGACCTCGGCCGAGCCTCCGACCTGCTCTCCGGCGAAGACGTGCGGGTGCCGCCGCTCGAGCTTCTCGCAGATGTCGTGCACCACGTGCCCGATGCCGAACCACCCGAAGGCCCTCGCCAGCTCGCTCTGGAACACCACCTGGAGCAGCAGGTCGCCGAGCTCCTCGCGGTGGTGGGCGACCGCCGGATCGTTCGCCCGACGGGTGACTTCACCTGCCCCGGTAATCGCCCGCTTCGCGTCGTCTCCGAGGCCGTCGATGGCGTCGCAGACCTCGAAGGCCTCCTCCACGGCGTAGCGCTTGAGGGAGGCGAGGGTCTGCTCGCGATCCCACGGACAGCCGTCCGGAGCGAGCAGCCGCTGCATCACGGAGACGATGCGGGCGAACTCCGAGGTCGATGGGGGCTTTACGCTCATGGCCCAAGGCTGCTAGCACGGTCGCGCGAGGGCGCACCAGCCGCGACCGGCGCCCCCCGATGGAGCAACACCGCAATGGCCCTGCTTCGAGCTGGGATCGAGATTGACGCGTATTGCACGCGCTGCCGTATGGACCTCACCCACCGCATCATCGCGGTGGTGAACAACAAGCCCGTGAAGGTCGAGTGCCGCACCTGCTACGGCACCCACAATTACAGGGCTCCGAAGTCGAGCCCTGTTCCGGCCGAGAAGACCACCGGCGGGACGAGCGCGCCCCGCCCCAAGGCGTCGCCCCGGAGGAGCGCCGCCCCGGAGGAGCAGATCAGCGTGGCCCCTCCGCCGGGAGCCCGCATCCACGGCTACCGGATGACGGAGAGGTTCTCCAAGGACCAGTGGGTCGCCCACAAGGTCTTCGGCACCGGCGTGGTCACGCAGGTGCTCGGCGACGACAAGATCGAGGTGCACTTCGACGGCGTCTCCAAGGTGCTGGTGCACAACCGCCCCGAAGAGTGATGGCTCTTGCCGTGGGGGTGAGCGCGGGCTTACCACTCCGTCCGAGCCGCAATGAACCGGGTGGTTCGCGGTGGAGGAGCAAATCCCAATGGCCAAGCTGCAGAACACGAAGACCCACGACAACCTCAAGCACGCCTTCGCGGGCGAGTCGCAGGCCAACCGGCGCTACGAGTACTTCGCCAAGGCCGCCGACGTGGAGGGCTATCCCGACATCGCCGGGCTCTTCCGCGACACGGCCTCCGGTGAGACCGGCCACGCGCACGGCCACCTCGACTACCTGAAGCAGGTGGGCGACCCCGCCACCGGGCTGCCCATCGGCTCGACCGCGAAGAACCTCGCGGCCGCCGTCCACGGCGAGACCGAGGAGTACCAGAGCATGTATCCGGGCTTCGCCAAGACCGCGCGCGAAGAGGGCTTCGAGGACATCGCCGAGTGGTTCGAGACGCTGGCGAAGGCCGAGAAGTCCCACGCGGGCCGCTTCGCCAAGGCCCTCGACGGCATCAAGGGCCAGTAAGGTCCCCGACGCCCGCGGAGGCCTCCGCGGCGCCCGTTTCCCCTCCCTCCCTCCCATCGACCCACTTCCCGCCATAGACGGAGCGCTGAACTGCCGTGGAGATCAAGCCCACCCCCGAGCGACCGCCCGCGTTCAACCCCGACGACCCTCGCTTCTGGGACCCGGCCGACCTCGAGGGCGAGCTGCGGCGCGTCTACGAGATCTGCCACGGCTGCCGGATGTGCGTCGGCTACTGCCCGAGCTTTCCCTTTCTCTTCGATCGCATCGACGAGAACCACGAGCTCCACGGCCAGGCGCACTCCGCGATCACCCTCGACGCGCAGGACTTCGAGCGGGTCACGGACCTCTGCTTCCAGTGCAAGCTCTGTTATGTGAAGTGTCCCTATACGCCGGATGATCCCAACAGCGACTGGCTGGTGGATTTCCCCCGGCTGCTCTGGCGGGAGAAGGTCGTTCGCACCCGCCGCGTGGGGGGCACCACGCTCCAGGAGAAGGCCCTCGGGGAGCCCGGCGTGCTGGGCGTCCTGAGCTCCGGGGTGGTGGCCCCGCTCGCGAACTTCGTGACGGCGCAGTCGCTGGTGCGGAAGGCGATGGACAAGGTCGCCGGCATCGCGCCGGAGTTTCCGCTGCCGACCTACGCGGAGACCCCGTTTCCCAGGTGGTTCAAGCGACATGAGCGCGGCGCGCGGCGCACCGAGGCGCCGACCGGCGAGGTGGCGATCTTCTCGACCTGCACCGTGGACTACAACCGGCCGCGCACCGGAGAGCTGGCCGTGGCGGTGCTCGAGCACGCGGGCTTCCGGGTGACGCTCCCCACGCAGACCTGCTGCGGGATGCCCAACATGGACACCGGAGACCTCGACCGGGTGCTGGAGAAGGCGCGCTACAACGTCGCCCACCTCGCGGCGGAGGTGCGCGCGGGGAGGGACATCGTGGCGCCCGGTCCGTCGTGCTCGATGACGCTGAAGAAGGAGTACCCGGAGCTGCTGGGCACCGACGACGCGAGGCTGGTGGGCGCGCACACCTTCGACCTGATGGAGTACCTCTGGCGGCTCTGGCGCGAGGGGAAGCTCCCGAAGACCTTCACGCACGAGCTCGGCACCGTCGCCTACCACGCGCCCTGCCACCTGCGCGCCCAGAAGATCGCGCACCCGTCGCGCTCGCTGCTGGAGAAGATCCCCGGCACGGAGGTGACGGTGATCGAGCAGTGCTCCGCCGTCGACGGCACCTGGGGGATGATGTCGCAGCACTATGAGCTCGGGGTGAAGTACTCGCGAAAGCTGGTGCGTGCGATCGACAACGCCGAGGCGCGCTACGTGGCGAGCGACTGCCCGCTGGCCTCGCAGCGCATCGCCAGGGAGAACCGCGTCGCGGTGAGGCACCCGGTGGAGCTGCTGGCCTACGCCTACGGGTTGACGACGCTCGACGACGGGACCTAAGCGGGTTCGCCAGGAGACACACGCCATGCGCAAGGTTCGCCTCGATGACCTCATCGGGCTCAAGGAGTACGAGCAGATCCGGCCGCGCTTTCGCGAGCGGATCATCGCCCACAAGCGCGCGCGCCGCGTGCACCTCGGGCCCGAGATGACCCTCGTGTTCGAGGACCACGACACGGTGCTGAGCCAGGTGCAGGAGATGCTGCGCACCGAGCGCATCACGATGCCGTCGGCGGTGGCCGAGGAGCTGGCGGTCTACAACGACCTCGTCCCCGAGGACGGCGGCCTCTCGGCCACGCTGATGATCGAGGTCGAAGACCCGGAGGAGCGGGAGCGCCGTCGGAGGGAGCTGGTCGGCCTCGACGAGGCGCTCAGCCTGGAGCTGGGCGACGTGTCGATCCGAGCGAGCTTCGATGCGCTGGGGCGCTTCGACGACCGGGTCGCGGCGGTGCGCTTCGTGAGCTTCGCGCTGCCGCCCGACGGGCGGGAGCGGCTGCTCGACCCGGGGACCACGGTGAGCCTGAGGGTGCACCACCCGCGCTACGAGGCGACGGCGACGCTGTCGGACGAGGCGCGGCGCTCGCTCGCGGTGGACCTCGATCCGGTCAACGCAGAGGCATCTCGCAAGGGGTGAAGATTTAGCGTTGACAGGTTGCAGGGGCCGGAGGTATTCCCTCTGTCCCGCTGCGGGCATAACTCAGCGGTAGAGTGCGACCTTCACACGGTCGAAGTCGTAGGTTCAAGTCCTACTGCCCGCACCGAAGAAACGCTCACTCCGAGCGACTCTTCACCCCCTCCTTCACCCCCTTCGGTGCGCTGTCGAGCGCCTGCCGGAACCGGGCGAGGGAGACGACCCTGGCCAGCGCCCCGCGCTGCTCCTCCCCCTCCACCGTGGAGCAGTGCTCCTGCATCTCCCTCGTGGCGTGCCCCGAGATGGAGCGGGTCACGAGGTCGGCCACCTGGGCCATGCGGGCCATGGTCCTGGAAGGTCCGGCGCATTCCCCGCGGGGTGAGGTGCTTGGTCAGGGCGATCTCCTTCGCCACGCCCTTGAACGGCTTGTCGAGCACCGACCGCGCGCGGAAGCCGCCCTTCTCGTTGGGGAAGAGCAGGTCCGACTCGGTCATCTTCCCGATGGGGAGCCGGTCGACGTGCCAGCGCAGCACTTCGACGAGCTCGGGCGGGAGTGCGATGCGCTGCCGCTTGCCGGTCTTGGGCTTGTTCATCACCTCGTCGCCCACGGTCTGCGATCGGCGGACGAGGAGCACGCCCGCCCCGACGGCCCTGCGCCCGCAGGCGCTGCTCCATCACCGCCTTGCGGATCGCGCCGGTCGTCTTGAAGCGGCAGTGGACCGCCGCCTCGGCGGTGGCGAAGCACTCGTGGGGCGGGGCGAGGGGAGCGGCGTCAGCCACGGGTGATCACCATGGCCCTGAGTTTCCACGGCCTATCTCGGGCGCACGGGAGTTCCGCTTCTGGCGGAGAGGCGGACCCGCTCGAACCCGGCACCGGCAAAGCTGCCCGCTCCCAGTGCTCGGAGCGCGACCTCGGTGCGTGCCGGGGCCCATGTCTCTCGAAGGTGCGCGCGCCGCGGCAGGTGTCGGCCCAAGGGGCAGCCCGCACGCATCGCGGGGTGCGGGGGCCGCAGCGGCGGCCCTACCGGGCGGCCCAGCGCCCGATCGGGCATGGGAAGATTCGAGCGACGGTCCAGGCGTCGTCGAGGCCATTGGTGGTGCGTGCCGACGAGGGGGAGCCCGGGCCGCGGAGGGGCGCCGGCCACGCTTTAGGACTTCGACTCGCCGAGCGCTTCGGACTCCCGCGCGATCGAGAGGCGAGCTCGGCTCGCGCTCAAGGGCGGAGGTGATTCTTCAGGAACGCGATCGTCGCGTCCCATGCGACCTCGCTGGCCTGCGCATCGTGGTAGCGGCGCAGGCGAAGGTCGAAGTAGCCGGAGTCCTCGGACGAGGGTGCGGCCGGCGGCGTCCTGGGAGTCCGACTGCGGCGGCCGGGGTCGAAGAACCCGCGCCCGGCGCCTCGCAGCATCTCGACCCTCGAGCCGTCACCCCGCGCCGTCAGGGCGGCGCTCAACACCTGCACCTGTGGATCGGAGCAGAGCGGATCCAGGTCGCCGATCAGGCTGAGGAGCGGGGCGTGCTGGACGCCGCCTGAGGCCGGGGACACGCCGTAGAACGCGACCGCGGCGTCGATGCGCGGCGCGCCGCAGGCCGCCACCTCATGAGCCAGCACCGCGCTGGCCTCGAATCCGAGCAGCCCGACCCGGGAGACGGACGGCGCCGGTACCCTCGCAGCGTCCAATCCTCGGTGCTCGGAAACCTGCCGACGACCCGGATCCTCCGGCCGGCTCCGATGGGAATCCGAGCGAGCGTGCGTCGCGGCCGGTCGCGGGTACCGGTGTCGATTGTGGTCTGCCCGACGAGGTGTTCGGGTCGAGGTCCGAGCGTGGCCGGCACACCCGCGGCTTTCTTCGTTCGTCTGGCGCTGATCGCGCGGGCAGCGTAGCTGATGGGCGGGCGCGGGCCGCCCCGGGGGAGGACGGCTGAGCCCGCTGAAGATACCCGCCTCCTACGCCCCAGCGCCCGCCACGCCGAGGAGCGTTCGGGTCATGCTCCCGCCGTCCACCAGCATCTCCTGCATCGCGTCCCTCACATGGCCGTCGTTCACCTCGGGTGAGGCCGCGCCCGGTGAGGCGTCCGCGGCGATGAGCGCCGCGCGACGAAGCAGCTCCTTGATGAAGGCCGCGCTGGTGCCCGCGGTGCGCGCGATGACCGCAGCGTGATCGGTGAGCGCGAGGCGCATGCCCTCCCCGTAGCGGGCGATGAGTCGGTCGCGGCAGGCCTCGTCGGGCAGCGGGATCTCGATCGCCTGGTCGACGCGCCCGGGCCTCGCGGCCAGCACGGGCTCCAGCACCTCCGGGCGGTTGGTGGTGAGGACGAAGAGCACGTCGGCGTCCTCGGCGAGGCCGTCCATCGCGTTGAGCAGCTCGAACATCACCGGCGTGGCGCACGCGTTCTGCGTGGTGCGGCGGTCCTCGGCGATGAGGTCGACGTCCTCGAAGACCACCGTCGCTGGCGCAAGCTGGCGGGCCATCACGGCGACCTGCTCGATGAGGCCGACGGCTCGCCCGGTCACCATCAGCACGGTGCGGTCGGGCATCTGGCTCGCCAGGAACATCGCGCTGAAGGTCTTCCCCGTTCCGGGTGGCCCGTAGAGGAGCAGGCCCCGCTTGAGGTGACGACCCATGGCGTGGAGGGCCTCCGCGTGATGCGTGAAGCGCACCGTGTTGCGCTCGATGCGCTCCAACACGCCGGGCGGCAGGATGACGTCCTCGCGGGCGACCTTCGGCAGCGCCTGGAATCGCACTTCCATCTCGCCCTGTCGGTCGGCGCCGATGCTGAGGGAGCGGCCTCGGAAGATGCTCCGGCGGCGCATCCCATCGCGGAGCTGTTGGAGGAAGCGCTCGGACTCCGGCTGGGTCGCCGCGCCGACCTCGACGCGAACCTGGCGGATGTAGGGCTCTCCGCAGGGGCCCGCGACCAGGATCGCAAGCCGCGCGTCGCCGTCCGAGAGGAGGAGGAGCCCGCGCTCGACGCTCGCGAGCGAGCCGCCGTCGGCGAGAGGAACGGCGCTGTACTCCACCGGTCCGACGTCGGCGGCCCAGCCGTGCTTGCGCTCCGAGGGGGGAGGGGACGCGAGCGCGCCGAGACGCACCACGTGTCGGTCGGTCACCACGCCGACCATCTCGCGGCGTCTACCGGGGACGCGCAGCCAATCGTCGACCGCGAGCTGGAGGTCACCGATCGCGCGCAGTGGAAAGCTGTCGCCGACGATGGCGATCGACGCGGGATCGCACCCGAGGTGACGCCGCAGGATCTTCGCGAAGGGCGGGACGCTGGCGGCCCTGGTGCGCTTGCGCGGTGCCGTGCTCATCGTCGGAGTATCGGCCTCCGTCAGCGAGCGCGGCAACGCGCGAGGAGTACGAGCCGATGCGTCCGTGGTGCCAGTCGTCGAGCGCTGTCAGCTCGTTGACATCCCCGCTGCGCACTTCCGTCGCGCTCGCCCTCTCGCTTTGAGTGCGCGCGTTGGGCACTGTCGTCGTCGATCCTCCGTCTCCGCGCACGGTGCTCTCGGCCCTCCCGAAGCTCCGCCTGGCCGACCTCGGCCGCGAGCCCGGCGTCCTCGCCCCCGACTCGCTCACCAGGGACGCCCAGCTCGACGCGCTCCTCCCTGCGCTCCCTCCGCTGCCCGAGCTCGTCGCCCGCCTGGGTCGTGACGAGCTCCGCGCCGTCTGCCGCGCCCTCTCCCTCGACGACCGCGCTCGCGCCCGCGCCGTGGGCGGTGTGAGCGGCAGTGCGCTCGCTGCGGGGTGAGCTCCCTCGACGCCAGCTCTTCGTCGCCGCGTGCGCGTGGATGTTCTCCGCGAGCTGGTCCTACGACGCCTACAACTTCGCGCAGAGCGGCGTGTACCCGCCGTCGTGGGCCGCCAACATCGTCGGCCTTCCCCATCCCCGACCAGCCGATGATCGCCGCGTGGTGGGCCGACGTGGACACCCGCGGAGGCGGCTCGGTCTGCTTCCACGTCGAGCCCGGCCTCGTCGTGGCCAACGCGCTGCGCCTGCTCCCCTACCGAGAGCCCCGCCACGCCGACCCCGCTCCCACCGTAGGCAGAGGCACCGCTCGTCGATCCACTGGTCCGCACGACGGGCGGACACTTCGGTGGCAGCGAGGGCGTCGACCGAGGGCGTGGGCCGGCCCGGCTTCGCCTCTGCGCGCTTGCGCGACCCGGAGATCTCGGTAGCCTCCCAACACATGAACAGCTCTTCATATCTTGTCACTGCGAAGCCGATCGCAGAGGTCGCCCCCGCCGCGTGCGGCGACGCCTGCGGCCAGGTGTGCGACGTCGAGGTCATCCACGCCGAGACGGTGCGCGCGGCGCGGGCTGCGCTGCCCTCCCTCCACGAGCAGGCCGCGCTCTCGCGGCTCTTCGCGCTCTTCTCCAACCCCACGCGATTGAACCTCCTCCTCGCCCTGCGCTCCGCGTTCGGGGCCGAGGCCCGCGAGCTCTGCGTGTGTGACCTGGAGGCGATCACGGGCGCCTCGCAGTCCCTCGTCAGCCACCACCTGGGCACCCTGCGCGAGGCGAAGCTCGTCACGAGCCGCCGGGTCGGGCGGCTGGTGTACTACCGCCTCTCCGCAGGGCCCCTCGCGGCCCTGCTCGATGACGCCCTTCGCGCGGTCCGCAAGGGTGCCGCGTGAGCCGCTCGACGCCCGTCCGCCGCGGCGTGTCCATCCTGGCGGCGCTGCTCGCGCTCGCCGCCCTCGTCGGGGCGTGCTCCCGGCGCGAGGCCCCCGCGCCCGCGGCTCGCCCCGCCACCCCATCGGCGCCCGCCGCGAGCTTTCACGGCGGCCCGGCGGCGCACCCCAACGACTGGTGCGGGAGCCACGGCGTGCCGGAGTCCGAGTGCACGCGCTGCAACCCCGAGCTCATCGCGCAGTTCCAGGCGCGCCACGACTGGTGCGGCGAACACAGCGTCCCGGAGTCGCAGTGCGCGGCCTGCCACCCCGAGCTCCTCCGTCAGGGCGTCGCGCCTCCGAGGCCCCGCAGCGCGCCGCTCGAGCCGGGCGAGCACGGCGACCGCACCCCGCGCAGCGACGCCAGCGCGGGCCTCGCCCCCGGGACGACCGTGCGCCTCGCGTCCCCGGCCGTCGCCGCGCAGGTCGGGGTCGAGACGGTGACCGCGACGACGCGCCCGCTCGTCGACGAGGTCGCGGTGCCCGCGCGCCTCGCCTTTGATCCGACGCGCCTCGCGCGGGTCTCCGCGCGGGTGCCCGGCGTCGTGCGCGCGATGGCGGTGGGCGTCGGCGCGGTGGTGCGGCCGGGCGATCTCCTCCTCACCCTCGACAGCGCCGCGGCGGCGGCCACCCGCGCGGACCTCGACGCCGCGCGAACCCGCACACGCCTCACCGAGACCGCCCTCCAGCGCTCGCGCACGCTCCAGGCGGAAGGGATCGACAGCCGCGCCAGCGTGGAGCACGCGGAGGCCGAACACGCCGCCGCGCGGGCCTCGCTCGCGGGCTACGTCGCCGCCGGGACGGCCCTGAGCGGGAGCGGTCGGACCGTGCGGGTGCTCTCCCCGCGGGCCGGGGTCGTCGTCGCGCGCGCCGCGGCCGTGGGCCAGCAGGTGACCGCCGAGGAGGTGCTGGTCGAGGTGGCCGACCTCTCGCGGATGTGGGCGATCCTGGATGTCCCCGACGCCCAGGCGCCGCGGCTCAGCGTCGGCCAGTCCGTCGCGATCGAGCTCGACGGCTTCGCCGCGCCGCTGGTGGGGACGATCGCGTTCCTGGCGCCCATGGTCGACCCGCACACGCGCACGGTCGAGGCGCGGGTCGAGCTCGCCAACCCCGACGGCCGGCTGCGGGCCAACACCTTCGGCCGCGCTCGGGTCACGGTCGCGGCCGCCTCCGAGGGCGTGGTGCTGCCGCGCGACGCGCTCCAGCGGGTCGAGGCCCAGGACGTCGTCTTCGTCGAGCGCTCGCCCGCCGTCTACGAGGCCCGCGTGGTGACGATCGCCCGTCGCACGACCGACGACGTCCTGCTGCGGGAGGGCGTCGTCCCCGGCGATCGCGTGGTCACCACCGGGGGCTTCCAGCTGAAGACGGAGATCCTGCGCGACAGCATCGGCGCGGGCTGCTGCCCCGACGAGGGCTGACGGCGCGTGCTCAGCCAGCTGATCGCGCTCTCGCTGCGGCACCGCTTCGCCGTGCTCGCCCTCACGGCGGCCATGGCGGCGCTCGGCGGCTGGTCGTTGCGTGAGCTGCCCATCGACGCCTTCCCCGACACGACGCCGGTGCAGGTGCAGATCAACACGGTGGCGCCGGCCCTCGGTCCCGAGGAGATCGAGCGCCTGGTGACCTTCCCCGTCGAGCAGTCGCTCTCGGGGCTGCCTGGACTCGTCGAGGTGCGCTCGCTCTCGCGCTTCGGACTCTCGCAGGTGACGGCCCTCTTCGAGGACGGCACCGACCTCTACCGGGCGCGTCAGGT
>SCUS01000082.1 GCA_004297725.1 Myxococcaceae bacterium
CCCGGGCGGGCGCTCCCCCTCGCTCACGCTCGGGGTCTGGCTCCGTCGTCCGACACCGCGCGGTCGTACCGGGGAAGCGCCCTCCGAAGCCGTACTCAACCCGTCAGGCCAACGCTCTAGCGCCGCTCCCTGCCGTGCGGCGTCCCCTCGCCGTAGCCCGACAGGGTCTGCACGCCGATTCGCGCCTTGTCGTGCAGCTCCGCGAGCGTGAGCGCCCCGGCGTAGGTGCACGCGGACTGCACGCCCGTGATGATCTCGACCAGCACCGCCCCCACGCTCTCGCGGCCCTCGGCCATGTAGATGCGTGAAGTGGAGATCCCCTCGCGGAAGAACGCCTTCTTCGCGCGCTCGAAGCCGTCGAGCTCGGCGGTGCGGTCGCCCACGGCGCGCGCGCTCGCCATGCCGTAGTTCTCCTTGTAGAGCTTGCCCTCGCGGTCTTCCTTCACGTCACCGGGGCTCTCGTAGGTGCCCGCGAGGCCGGTGCCCACCATCACGCGCGACGCGCCCGCGGCGAGGTACAGCGCCACGTCACGCGGGTGGCGCACGCCGCCGTCGGCCCAGACGCGCTTGCCGAGGCGGCGCGCCTCGCGCGCGCAGAGCAGCACCGACGTGAACGACGGGCGCCCCGCGCCGGTCTGCATCCGGGTCGTGCACATCGCCCCCGGCCCGACGTTCACCTTCACCACGTCGGCGCCCGCCTCGATCAGCGCCCGCGTGCCCTCCTCGGTGCACACGTTGCCGGCGACCAGCGGCACCGCGCCGCCCGTGACCTGCCGCACCCGCCCGACGGCCTCGAGCATCCGCCGCTGGTGCCCGTGCGCGGTGTCGAGCACGATGGCCGACACGCCCAGCGCGAGCAGGCGCTCGACCGTCTGCTCGATCCGCGCCGAGATCCCCACCGCGACCGCCACCATGAGCTCGCCGCGCGCGTCGAGCGCGGGGGTGAGCAGCTCGAGGCGCACCGCGTCGTCGCGCGTGAGCACGCCGAGCAGCCGCCCGTCGTCGTCGAGCACCGGCACCGCGCGCACGCGGGCCTGCTCCATGCGCAGGAAGGCCTCGCGGTTCGGCGTGCCCTTCGGGATCGTCACCGGCCGCGGCGCCATCAGCGAGGCGGCGGGGGTGTACTGGTCGCGATCGCGCAGGTCGGCGTGCGTGATGGTCCCGAGCGGGCGGCGCTCGTCGTCGACGACCACCACGAGGTCGTGCGAGCGCTTGCGGATGATCCCGAGCACGTCGCGCATGGTGGCGCGCGGCGAGACCGACAGGGGCGTGTCGTAGCGGGGGTCGGCCCCCTTGATGTGGCGCACGATGCGCTCGACCGTCTCGAGGTCCATGTCCTGCGGCAGGACGCCGAGGCCCCCGAAGCGCGCCATCGTCTCGGCCATGCGCTTGCCGGTCACGGCGTTCATGTTGGCCGAGACCACCGGGTGCGAGGCGCCGGGGAAGTCGTCGGGGCGAAGGTCGGTCTCGAGGCGCGAGCCGCCGCCGAAGTAGCCGGGGGTGAGGAACACGTCCTCCAGGGCGAGTTCGAGCGCCTCGTCGCGCTCGGGGTGAAGGAACTTCATGCCGTCGTCTCCTGCCCGCGGGTGATCACACGCCGGTACATGTCGAGCAGGCGCGGCGTATCGACCGCGCGGCACACGTCGACCGACGGGCGCTCGCCCCAGGCGCCGGGTCTGGACTGGATCGTGTGGCCCGTGGCGAAGCCTTCGGTGACCACCCGCACGGGGCCCGCGGTGGTCGTGAACAGCGTCGGGTCGCACGCGTACGCAACGGCCGAGCTGTCGTGCACGTAGAAGCCGTCGTCGAGCCCGACGGTTCGGTGGAACGCGGCGTAGCCGCGCGAGATGTCCCAGAGGAACCGACCGACCTCGCCGCCCTCGGCCGCCAGCGTTCGCAGGTAGGCGTCGCTCATCACGCTGGCGTGGGTGACGTCGAGGCCGACGATGGTGACGGGCCAGGCCGCGCCGAGCACCTCCTCGGCGGCGAGCGGGTCGCCGAAGATGTTCGCCTCGGCCAGCGGCGTGACGTTGCCGGTGTGGCCGTGGGTGCCGAAGGCGGCGCCCATGACGACGAGTCCCCCGAGCAGCCCGGCGATCTCGGGCGCCTCGCGCAGCGCAAGCGCCAGGTTGGTCAGGCGTGCGACGGCGATGACGGTGAGCTCGTGCGGGTGCCGCTTGATCATGTCGATCAGGAAGCGGTGCGCCGGCTGCGCGATCGGCGCGCTGCCGGGGGCCTCGGGGAGCGCGACGTCGCCCATGGCGTTCTGGCCATGGACGAAGGTCGGGGGCGCCGACACGACGCCGGCCAGCGACGCGCCGGCGCCTCGCGCCACCGGCACACCCAGCCCGAAGCGGTCGCGGAGGTAGAGCGCGTTGCGCGTGGTGGCCTCGATGGTGCCGTTGCCCATGGCGGTGGTGATGCCGACCAGCTCGAGCTCGGGCGCGCGGGCCAGGAACAGCAGGGCCATGGCGTCGTCCACGCCGGGGTCGGTGTCGAAGATGACCTTTTTCGCGCCCATGATTTCAGGTACCCGGGAGAGGGGGTGGGATGCGGGACGCCCCGGCGGCTTACGGGCTCGGGTGCGGGGTGAGGCCCTGCATCGCACGTCCGCGGCGTCGCTCCGATAGCACACCGGTGGCAGCGGGAGGGTCGAGGCCGCATCGGTGTCGCGTGCTCCCGACGACATGGCGGAGCGATGTTCCAACGGCGCCGTACCCATGCTCCGTCGCTACGACGCCCACAGTCCGGCGAGGTCGAGCGGCACCCCTCGAAGGGCTCGGCGCGCACCTGCTCGTGCTCGCGTGAAGTCGGGTCGATCAGCCCGACGTGGCCGACCTTCTCCCGGCGATAGATGGGCAGCCCACCCGTGACGGTCACCACACCATTGCCCCGTAACGCGCCTCCCGACGTCCGGAGGTGCAGCTCCCGACGTCCGGAGGTGCAGCTCCCGACGTCCGGAGGCGAACACCCCCTTCGTCAGCGCCCGTTCCACCCGCGCCCGCGATCGATGAGCTCCCTCTCGCGACGATCGTCCGCCCGAGGGTTCCCCGCCCCCCACGGTGGATGCGACGATGCGCCCGAAAGCCGAGGGTGCCCCTTTGATGTCTGCGCGCTGGTGGTCCGTCTGTGTCCTGGCGATGGCGATGGGCGGCTGCTTCGAGGCGGAGATCGGAGTCCACCTCCCCGACGGCGGCGTCGCAGCCGGTGACCTCGGAGGCTCGCGCTCCGACGGCAGCGCCCGCTCCGACGCCCCCCTCGACGCCCCGCTCGACGCACCCATGGACGCCGCCGCCACCACCGATCGGGTCGCCCCTCCCTCCGACGGCGCCGCGGGCTACCCCGACGGCAGCGTGGTGCTCTCCGACGGCGCGGTGCGCCTGCCCGACGGGGCGGTGGTCTCCGCGCCCGTCAACGGCTGCGTGCCGATGGAACTCTGCAACAACGGCCTCGACGACAACTGCGACGGCCGCATCGACGAGTCGTGCCCCTGCCTGCCGGGGCACACCCAGCGCTGCTACGCCGGAGCCCCCGCGGAGGCCGGTCGCGGCGTGTGCAACCTCGGCACGCAGCGCTGCGGGGGCACCGGGGAGTTCGGCTCCTGGGGCGCCTGCGAGGGAGCCGGGGCGCCGATGCCGGTGCGCTGCGGCGGCGGCATGGACTGGCGCTGCAACGGCGTCATCGACCAGGGCTGCGCGTGCACCCCGGGGATGTCCCGTAGCTGCTACTCCGGCCCGCCCGACACCGCCGGCCGGGGGGCCTGCCGCGCCGGGATGTCCACCTGCGCCATGACCGCGACGGGCGCGGCGTGGGGTCCGTGCGAGGGCGAGGTCACCCCCGCCGCGAGGCAGTGCGACGGCGTCGACCGCGCCTGCGACGGCATGCCCGAGATGGGCTGCGAGTGCATCCTCGGTCGATCGCGCCCCTGCTACTCCGGCCCCACGGGCACCGAAGGCGTCGGGGCCTGCCGGGCGGGCTCGCAGGTGTGCGGCCGCGCCGAGTCCGGGCGCACCGCCTGGGGAGCCTGCGTCGGAGAGGTGACCCCGACGGACGACACCTGCGACGGCGTCGACCGCTCCTGCACCGGCACGGCGTCGCGCTGCGCCTGCACCGCGGGGATGAGCCGAAGCTGCTACAGCGGCCCCACCGGGACCGTCGGCGTCGGGCTCTGCCGCGCCGGGTCGCAGCGGTGCATCTTCACCGGAGGCGGATCGGTGTGGGGCGCCTGCGAGGGCGAGGTCACCCCGCAGACCGACCGCTGCGACGGCGTCGACCGCGCGTGCACCGGGTCGAGCGCGGCGTGCACCTGCCTCGCGGGCGCGACGAGGCGCTGCTACAGCGGGCTGCCGTCGACCGACGGCGTCGGGCCCTGCCACGCGGGAACGCAGCGCTGCGTGGTGTCGGGCGGCGCCTCGTCGTGGGGGAGCTGCGAGGGCGAGGTCACCCCGCAGCCCGACCTCTGCGACGGCGTCGACCGCTCGTGCTCGGGGAGCGCGACCCGCTGCGCCTGCGTCGCCACCACCACCCGGCCCTGCTACACGGGCGCCCCAGGCACCAACGGGGTGGGCGTCTGCCACGGCGGCACCCAGACCTGCCTGGCCTCGGGCGGAACCTCCAACTGGGGATCGTGCGTCGGCGAGGTGAACACCAACTGCCTCCCCTGCCTCACGGCCTCCGGGAGCCCGTGGCAGATCAACCGCTCGTCCGGGCCCGTGTGCTTCGGGCGCACCTTCTCCGTGCACGGCGACCCGGGGGAGTACGCGCTGGCGGCGATCCCCTCGGAGAGCGACGGCTCGTGGGTCCCGGTCACCCGCACGGACATCGCGTTCTCCGACTCGTCGGCCCTCTGCGGCCGCTCGTGCACCTGCCTCGACGGCGGCGAGTTCACCTTCTTCCAGACCTTCTTCGACATCCCCGCGGGCTTCACCGTCTCGACGCTCATCGTCCGCATCGGCAGCGTCGACGACGGCGTGCGCATCACCATCCACAACGCCCGCTACCCCACCGGCATCGTCGACCCGGGCTCCTATGTGCTCCTCGGCTCCGGCGGCGCCACCACCGACCTCGCCCGCTACATCGTCCCGGGGCGCAACCGCATCGTGCTCACGCACATCGACGACTGCTGCTCCGCCCGCTCCATCAGCGGCGTCTCCGTCGAGCTGAACGGCGGCTCACTCACCACCTGCCGCTGATCCCCGACGCTCCAGCTCTCGCAGCGTCGCCGGTCTCGGCGCCCCCCGCTCGCACTCCACCAGACGCCTTCGCACCGCGGCCGCGATCGGGTCCGCCGGGTCGAGCGCGTCGCTCCGGTCGAGGCACCGGCGCGCCTCGGCGAGGTCGCCGCAGAGCAGCTCGGTCACCGCGCGGTTGCACCAGATCGTCGCGTCGTCGGGTAGGTGCTCGGTCGCGGCGCGGTTGACCGCCCGGGCCTCCTCCACGGCGTCGACCCCCAGCAGCGCCAGGGCCGCCTCCCGGACCACGTCGCGCTCGTGAGGGTGCGAGGCCACCAGCGCGCGCCAGAGGTCCAGCGCCCCGGCGGCGTCGCCGAGGGCGGCGCGACCCTTGGCGATCATCCATCGGGTCTGCCAGTGCTCCGGCGCGATGCGCTCGTGCGCGGCGAGGTCGGCCAGGGCCTGGACCACGGCGGTGCGGGCCTCCGGCGTGTCCACCGCAGCGGTCGCCCGGTGCATGATGTCGAGGTAGGGGTACAGGGCGCTGGCGGCGGACTGGAAGAGGTCGAGGCGCAGGTCGAGGTAGCGGAGCAGCCGGGCGGCGCGGTCGACGCTCTCCGCGTCGGTGCCGGGCAGCGCGGCGAAGGTGGCCAGCGCGCGGCGGGCGCGGTCGGGGGCGCGGTCGTCCACGGCGAGCTCGGCCAGCGTGAGGCAGGCGCGGGCGATGGGCGCGGCGTACCCCTCCTGGGGGTCGCGCTCGTAGGACTCGACCGCCTCCTCGTACTGGGCGCGCATCCGGGCGGTGAGCCGACGCGCGACCGCGGGGTCGAGGCCCTCGGAGCGGGCGAGCCGGGTGCGCGTGGCCTCCGCGAGGTTGACGTGCCCCGGGACGAAGCCGGGCCAGTCCCACACCACCCGGGTGAACCACCACTCAGCGAGCGCGTAGTCGCCGGCGTTGCCGCAGCGCGCCCCCTCGCTGACGAAGCGCGCGACCTCCTCCGCGTCGACCTTCCTGGGGTAGTGGAACACCCCGCACTTCACGCAGACCCAGCCGTCGACGCACACCGGGACGTCGCGCCACACGTCGGCCTCGCCGAGCGGGCCGCCGGTGCTGATGACCTCCGCCCGCATCGCGCCGCCGCAGCCTCCGCAGGTGCGCCCGGTGACGTCGCCGTAGTAGCCCTCCGCCGGGCGCTGAAGGTGCTCGGCGATCGCTCGCTGGCGTATCACGCACACCCCGTCGCGCGACTCGATGGGCCGCGGCGGGCGTCCGAGCAGGCGGTCGATCCATCCCATCGGCGCCTGAGGCTCCCTACGAGACTCCGCCCAGCGCCCGCCACGCCGCCGCGCGACGCTGCTCCCTCACGCGCTCGGCCACCCGCAGGAGCGCCCGGTCGCGTACCCAGCGGGCGGCCTCGTCGTCGGCCTCGGCGGCGTAGCGCTCGTCGGCCTCGGCGATGATCCTGGCCACGGAGCGAAACGCCCCCGCGAGGGCGACGTGCGTGGCGGCCCCGGAGGGGGGCTCCGCGGAGAGAGCGCGCAGCGCCGCGATGGTGGCGAGCAGCTCCTCGCGCAGGGCCTCGGGCCACGCGCGGCGGCGCGCGGCGGCGAGCAGGTGGCCGAGCCCGGCGCCGATGACGTGGAGGTCTTCGAGGGTGCGGAAGGGCTTGAGGTAGCGGTCGTAGCCGTCGCCGGGGAGCAGCTCGGAGCCGGTCACCCGCACCTCGGAGAACACCGCCTGGGCGTGCTCGATCTCCGGGGCGAAGGGCGTCTCCGGCAGTGGGTCGAGGGAGATCCCCGGGGCGTCGGCGGAGAGCCGGACGAGGCGCAGCGCGTTGCGGCCCGAGGCGTCGGACCCGACCGAGGCGACGACCAGCAGCGAGCGGGCGCGGCGCCCCAGCGTGACGAAGCGCTTGGTCCCGCTGAGGCGCCATTCACCCTCGGCGGTCGGGCGCAGCGTCGTGGCCATCGCCCTCGGGTGGCCGCCGCCCTCCTCGGTCGCCGCGAGCGCCGCGGGATCGCCCGGCGGAAGCGACGGCACCAGCGCCCGCAGCGCGTGGTGGTAGCCCGCCGCGAAGGCCCACCCCAGGCGGTCGGCGGCGAAGCCTCCGGCGACGGCCCGGTCGAGGGTGCCCTCGAAGGGAGCGGCCGACGACAGCAGCCGCGGCCACCATGCGTCGACGGTCTCGCACGCGACGGGGCAGGCGTCGGCGGTGAGCAGGTACGAGAGCAGGTCGGTCATGCGCGCAACGTGTGCACCGCCCGGCGGCGCCCGTCCACCGGACGCGCCCCTGCGGTAGCATCGGCCGTGACCTCCCAGCCCCCCTCCGAGAATCTCTCCCTGCCGCCGCCCACGGCGAAGCCCAAGGAGTTCCGCGCCCTGGCGGTGCTCGTCGCCCTGCTGGGGCTGGTGGCCGCGGTCACCGTGATGCGCTTCCTCGCCCCGGTGATCGTCGCCGCGTGGTTCGCGGGGCTGACCGCGGGGCTACGCAAGCGCCTCGTCGCTCGCATCGGCGGGCGCCACCGGGTGGCCGCCATGGCGACCGCGGCGCTGGTGGTGGTGATCGTCGCCCCGCTGGTGCTGCTGGCGGTCCCGCTGGCCGGGATGGTGATGGACTTCGCGCGCGGGCTCAGCCGCGGCAACCTGAGCGAGGCGGTGGGCCGGCTGACCGGGTCGATCTCCGGAGGCGCGGCGAGCCGGGCGGTGCAGGCCACGGAGGTCGGGCTGGTGCGGCGCATCCTTCACTCCGGCGAGAGCTTCCTCACCGGCGCGGCGTCGTTCATGTCCGAGACCTTCGCCACGGTCTACATGGGCGTCGCGCAGCTCTTCCTTCTCGCGGTCTGCGCCTACTATTTCTCCGCCGAGGGCGGGGCCATGCTGGCGGTGATCGAGCGCGCCTCGCCGCTCTCTCCGCCGCACTTCGAGCGGCTGCGAGAGGAGTTCATGGCCGTCGCCCGGGCGATGCTGGTGGGCGAGCTGCTCACCGCGGCCGCGCAGGGCGCCCTCGCGGGGGTGATCTACTTCGCCCTCGGGCTCCCGAGCGCGATCGTCCTCACGCTGCTCACCGCGGTGGGCGCGCTGATCCCGACGGTGGGCAGCGCGGTCGTCTGGGTGCCCGTCGCCGTGGCGCTGGGGCTCGGCGGTCGGGTGCGCGACGCGGTGATCCTCGGGGCGCTGGGGGTCACGGTGATCGCGACGGTGGACAACGTCCTGCGCCCCTTCTTCTCCCGCATGGGCGCCGGGAAGATGCACCCGCTGCTGCTCTTCCTGGGCATCTTCGGCGGCCTCGAGGCCTTCGGCGCCTGGGGGATCATCCTCGGCCCGGTGGCCCTCGCGCTCTTCGTCGCGGCCTTCCGCATCTACGCCAACGAGGTCGCGGCCATCCGGCTGCCGACGGCCTGACCCCATCGCAGCCCCGCTACAGACAACCGCCACAGGTGGTGCAGCACGACACGCAGCTCGTGCTCCACTGACACGAGTTCAGGCAGAACTGCAGCCCGCACCGGCAGGCGCCGCAGCTACGGTGGTGCCTCCCGCCCTGGTACTCGCAGGCGTTGCCGGGGCGAAGCGCGCAGCCGCCCCAGGTGCAGTTGCCCTGGCAGACCTGCTGGGAGCACGGGTCGCAGCCGCCGCCCTGCGTCGCGCCCGGGGCGCACGGTCCGCTGCCCGAGCAGCCCCCGGAGGGCTCCCACGCGCAGGCGGCGGAGCAGCGGAAGGTCTGCGTCCCGCAGTTGCCACAGGCCTGGGTGCGGGTGGCTCCGGCGGCGCAGCTCCCCTCGCCCGAGCAGGCCGACCAGGCGCACGCGCCGGAGCAGGTCTGCGTCCCGCAGTTGCCGCACGAGCGCCTCGCCCCGGGGTCGCAGGTGCGCCCGGGGAGCACGCCGCAGCCGAGGTCCGTGGGGGGACGGTCGATGGGCGTCGGAACGTCGACGGGCACCACCCGATCGATGGGCGCCCCCATGTCGACGGGGAGGGTCATGTCCAGGGAGAGGGTCGAGTCCGCCGCGTCGCCGAGGTCGTCGTCGCCGGGTCCGTCGTCCGCGGTCGAGGCGTCCAGCGGCTCGCCGAGGTCTTCGGGGAAGCCCAGGTCGGGCAGGGGGCCACGGTCGGGCGGCGGCACGTAGCCGGTGTCCCGGGTGTCCGGAGCGATGCCGAGCGCGCAGCCCATGGAGAGCGCGGCGAGGAGGGCGAATGGGCGAAGGAGAGTCATCCGTGGGTCTGGCGCAGGGAGCGTCGAAACCCTACCACCCGGACGCGACCTGTCCGCGAAAGCGTCATTCCGGGGATCAGGGCGGCGTCCTCAAAACGGCTTGGTTTCTCGTTCCGCGGGATGAATCCCTATCGGTTCTAGACATCTCGATGGAGCGCTCAACGCCTCCCCGGTACGACCGCGAGGCCGACAGCGAGGAGTCCCCGGTACGACCGCGAGGCCGTCGGCGGGGAGTTCCCCGGTACGACCGCGAGGCCGACAGCGAGGAGTCCCCGGTACGACCGCGAGGCCGTCAGCGAGGAGTCCCCGGTACGACCGCGAGGCCGTCAGCGACCAGAGCCAGACCGCGACCGTCAGGGAGCGGATGCGACCTACCACGCTGCCAGTCGTCGTCTGGAACCGCGGTCGGCTTCCGGGCAGAGGCGGCGTCAGAATTCCCCGGTGGCAGCGTGGTAGGTCGCTTCCCCGCCCTTACGGGTTGTCCTCTGGTCTCATTTCTAACGGCAGTTCCCCTGGTTTCGATTCGGTCCAGACTCCGGGATGGACACGCTCTACGACGCCCCAAGCTGGGCCCAGTCCGAGTTCGGGCATGCCGCGGTGCCCGACGCTCGCAACGTCGCGCGGCTGGTGCAGATGGCGACCCGCGTGGCCGAGCGCCCGCACGCCAAGGTGTCCGCCGTCTTCGACGCGCCCGCGGAGCTGGAGGCGGCCTACGACTTCCTGGAGAATGAGCGGGTGGCTCCCGAGGCGCTGGTGGCCAGCAGCCTTCGGGCCACGGCCCGGCGCGCTCGTGCCCTCCCACGCGTGCTGGTGGCCGTCGATGGCGTCAGCCTGACGCTGCGGGACCCTCACGACACCCGCGGCACCGGGTTGGTCGGCGACCACGCCTTCCCCGCCCGCGGGCTGCTCGCCATCGACGCCATCGCCCTGACCGAGGAGGGCATCCCCCTCGGCTTGGCCGCGATGCAGTGCTGGGCCCGCTCGCTCCGGCGGGTGACCCGTTCGCACCACCGGCGGGCGGTCGCCGACAAGGAGACCCACCACTGGATCGAGGCGCGCGCGACCATCCGCGAGGGCTTCAGGCGCGAGGCCCCCGACACGCAACTGGTGCTGCTGCACGACAGCGCCACCGACGCCTGGCCGGTGCTGGTGGAGGCCATGGCGCAGGACGCCCACGCGCGCGAGATCACGGTCCTGCGCGCCGCGCACGACCGCCGCGCGTCGGCCCAGCCGGGGTCGCCCTCGCACCTGTGGTCGCTGCTGCGGCGCGCGCCCAAGCGGTGGTCGGTGCGCGTGCGGGTCCCGCCGCGCGACGGGCGCCCGGCGCGCCGGGCGAAGCTGGAGATCCGCGCGTGCCCGGTCACGCTGGACCTGCACCTCAAGCCGTCGCGCGTGCACCTGCCGGTGACGCTGTGGGCGGCGCGGGTGCACGAGGTGGGTCGGCTGCCGGCGGGGGTGGAGCGGCTGGAGTGGGTGCTGCTGACCGACTGGCCGCTGCGGACGCGAGCGGCGGCGCTCACGGCGATCCGCTGGTACTCCTTGAGGTGGCGGGTGGAGGACCATCACAAAACGTGGAAGCGCTCGGGCAGTGACATCGAGAAGACCCAATTGCACTCGCGTCGCGGGATCGAGCGGTGGATGGCGATCCACGCGGCGGTGAGCGCGCGGGCGTTGGCGCTGACTCATCAGGCGCGCGATCCCCAGCTGGGGAGCGGGCCTGCCGCGCGGGAGTTCACGGGCTCGGAGTTGCTCGCGCTGCGCGCGCTGCGCGCGGCCCGCGGCATGGAGACGCCGCCAGAACTGACCGTGGCGCAGGCGGCGCGACTGGTCGCGATCCTCGGCGGATTCCGGCCCATCAGCGACCGCCCCTTCGGGCCCACGACCCTCCGGCGCGGGCTCGAGCGCCTCGTGATCGCGGCGACCGCCATCGCGACACTGGAGTCGATCGGGCCGCCGAAAAAGACGCGAAAGCCACGGGCAAAATGAGACCAGAGGACAACCCTTACGGGCTGGGGTCTGGCTCTGGTCGCCGACGGCCTCGCGGTCGTACCGGGGACTCCTCGCTGTCGGCCTCGCGGTCGTACCGGGGAACTCCCCGCCGACGGCCTCGCGGTCGTACCGGGGAACTCCCCGCCGACGGCCTCGCGGTCGTACCGGGGAACTCCCCGCCGACGGCCTCGCGGTCGT
>SCUS01000083.1 GCA_004297725.1 Myxococcaceae bacterium
GGGTCTTCGTCACTCTCGATGATGACGGACGAGCGCCCCACCACCGGTCGGCATCAATGAGTTCGAAGTGTCGGCGGTCGCGCAGTCGCCACTCTCACCGGCTGAGACGACGGTGCTTCCCGGCGGCTCATGCCGCCGTGGCCAGCATGCGCTGACGGAGCAGCGGCAGGCCGGCGCGCCCGTACATCTGCCGCTTGAGCATCTTGAGCTTGTTGACCTGTCCCTCGGTCTGGCCGTTGCTCCACGGCTCGCGGATCGCCGCCTCGATCGAGGCCTGATCGCGTCGCAACCCGGCCGCGAAGTCCTGGAAGGAGGTCAGTCCGCTCTCCGTCGCGTCCTCCAGCCACGGCCCCAGCGCGTTCGCCTCTCCGCCCCGCAGGACGACCCCGAACGTGACGGCGAGCTGCCGGGCGGCGCGGATCGGCGCGCACGCTTCGGTGAGGCGCGCGACGTAGCACCGCTGGCCCTCGCTCAGTCGCTCGGCGGGCAACGTCAGCCACCACCGCACCTGCCGCGGCGACGGGGGGCGCGGGGCCGAGGAGGCCGTCGCACGCAGCACGTCGGTGCGCCGACCCGTCGCTCGCCAGCGCTCGACGTGGCGCTGGATGGTCCGCAGCGAGCCGCGAAACCCGATCTCCTGGACCTCGCGCCACAGCACCAGGGCGTCCTCGCAGCCCTCCTGCCAGCGGGCGCGCAGATGGGCGTCAACGCGCGTCAGGGTCCCGACCTTCGTGCGACGCGGCGCCCGGGTCGGGCACGTCGGCGCGGCGAGATACTTGCGCACCGTCGCCGGGGTCATCCCGACGCGGGTGCCGATGGCGCGGTGCGAGAGGCCCTGCGCGCGCAGCGCCTTCACCTGGTCGTAGCGGGCCTGACGGGCGGCCTGGCGCCCGGCAGCGACCGCTCGCGCCGGGGTCAGCGGCTCGGGCGATCGTCGGACTCCCTCGGGCGTCGGGAGGGTCGATGGGTTGGCTCGTGGCGCCGACGATGAGGCCGCGGGGTCGCTGTCTCGCGCCGGTGGTGTTGGAGCGGAGGCCGGTGCGGGCTCCGCGAGGGCAGCTTCGGCAAGGGCCGCGCGGTGGGCGTGCAGGAGGCGCTCGAGCAGCTCGCCGACGTTCTTGAGCAGGTGCCAGCGGTCGGCGACCTGGACGGCGGCCGGCGCCCCGTCCCGTGCGCCCTGGGCGTAGGCCTCGGCGCGGTCGCGGGCGATGACCTCGACGCCGGGGTGCTCGCGGAGCCACTGGGCGAAGGTCGCGGCCTCCCGGTCGGGCAGGAGCTCGACGGGGACGCGCCGCTCCAGATCCACCAGCACCGTGCCGTAGGTGTGGCCGCGTCGGCGGGCCCAGTCGTCCACCCCGAGGACTCGCGGCGTGGGCCGGGTGGGGGGTGGCGAGCGACGAACCAACCGCAGCATCGTGGAGGGACTGGCCGACGCTCCGAGGATGGGGAGCAAGCGCGCACCGGCCTCGCCACCGAGCGCCATTCCAACGCGCGTGAGGGTGCGCGTGAGTCGCGTGGTGCGCCGGGCGTAGGGGCCGGCGAGATCGTCCAAGCGCTCGGCGAACAGGGCGCGGGGACACGTCGCGTGCCCACAGCGGAAACGTCGAACGCGCACCGCGAGGCGGACCGGAAATCCCCGCCACGCGAGGTCCGCCAGGGAGCGGGAGTAGACACTGTGGACGCGGGAAGCCTCGTGCCCGCAGACCGGGCAGGAGGCGCAGTGACGGGCACATCGCAGCGCGACGTGAATGACCTCGCCCTCGACGATGCGCACCTCCTCCACCCGGACGTCGGCGTCAGGAGCGAAGAGCGCCGCCGCGGAGGGAGAGCCGGACGCGGTCAGCATCGTGGACTCCTTCCCGATCAAGCGGGACCTCAGTCTGCACCGCGAGAGCTCCCGCGCAATCGGGCGTCATCGAGAGTGACGAAGACCC
>SCUS01000084.1 GCA_004297725.1 Myxococcaceae bacterium
GCCATCCACACCGCGAGGCACACGAGGACGTTGCAGAGCACCCCGAGCGTGAAGGCCTCGACGAAGCTCTCGTGCAGCTTGCCGTTGGCGATCGCGATGGCCGGGGATGAGTCGTCCAACGCGGCACCCTCGCTGGCGCAGATCCGCTCGGGTTTACGGAGCATCCCGTGTACGAAGCACGCGCTCCCGCGAGCATTGGCGGGAGCGCCCGGGACGCCACCTTGGCAGCAACGGGAGGGGGCCTGGGGCGGAGAGGTCGTTCGGTCGCCGCGGTGCTGATCCGTGCCCGGGAGAGCGCCGCGTTGCTCTCTCAATACCGTCCATCCCGCGGTCATGGCGTCACGAACGTGCGCGCGGCCGCCCGGTATACCGCCTCAGTCGAGCCGCTCGACGGCGGGCATCGACCACGTGCCGCGCAGCGCCTCGGGTCGGGGCCAGTAGAGCCGCGCGTTCAGGAGGAAGGGCGCCCCCGCGCGCACGGGCAGCCAGTTGGCGCGCGCTTCTCCGCGGGGGGGCGTCGCCTGCACCCAGAGGTCGAGCGAGCCGTCGGGGTTGGGGCGCAGCGCGTCGCGGTCGCCCACCGCGAAGCGTCCGGTGCCGGTGTCGAGCAGCGCCTCGTCGGCGCCGTAGGCCGTCACCGACCAGAAGGCGTTCACGGGCGGCAGCGCACCGGCCGCGAAGTGAATGCGGTACCGATGGCTCCCATCGAGGGCGTCGCCGCGGGCGTCTACGCGCGCGTTGGGGTACATCGCGTCGACGGGGAGGTTGGCCCCGAGGCCCGCCATCGCCACCGCGCCGCGCACCGCGTAGTTCGTGCCGTAGCGCCCGAGGATCGATGGCGGCGTCGACCAGCCTCGCACGAGGTTCGGCGGGTTCTGTAGGCGACGCGCGATGGCGCGGTCGGCGACCCAGCGGCCGATGCTCGCGCTCCAGCGGTCGAGCGCGTTCCAGCGGAGCGGGCGACCGGGCGCGACGCCCAGCGCGGCGAGCCGTCGCATCATGGGCGCGTCGGCGGGCGTCGGCGGGTTGTCGACCATGAGCGCGGCGAGGCGCGTGAAGAAGGCCTCGGTGCTCATCGCGCGCACCTGCTCCACCGGCGGAGCGGGGCGCTGCGAGGCGGGGCGCCACGCGGGCGTCACGCGCGGCGCGAGGGGGCGCAGGGTGACGGCATCTTGCAGGCGGTGCACGAGGGGGTAGTCCGCGGCGCCGTTGGTCTGCGTGCGACCGATGAGCCACACGATGCGCGTCGGCGCGCGGAGCACGGCGAGCCCGTCGGGAGGTGTTCCCTGCCACGCGGGGCCCACGAGGAGGTAGCGGCCGCCCGCGGTGCCCGCGGTGCGCGTGCCGGGCGAGGCGAAGACGTTGGTCCACGCGTCCATGAAGGGGAAGAGCTCGTAGCGCACGGCGTTGGGGGCCATTTCGAAGACGAAGGGCCCGTCGTTCATGTCGATGAAGGCCGTGGTGTAGAGCGTGTCGACATTGGGCCGCACCACGCCGCGAAAGCGCGCGTCGGGAAACGCACGAACACGGAGCAGCCCGTTCGTGGGGCCCACGGTGAGCGCCGCGGCGGCGCGGGTCACGTCCATGATGACCAGGGGGTAGCCGAAGACGTAGGCCCGCGCGCCGTCGAGGGTGACCTTGAGGAGCACCCCGAGCACGATGACCGTGAGCGCGAGGAGCACCCGCGCGGAGCGTCGGCTCCGCTTCGGTACGAGGGGGCTCGGCTCGCGCATCCGGTGAGGGTCGCGCGGTCGCGGGCGTGGTGTACAGGACCGCTCGGCGCTGCGTGATGGTCGCCCCTGATGTGCGCCCCGTACTGCCCGGCGCCGCGGCCGCAGCCGACGCGCGGCGATTCGTCCTTCCCCGCCGCGCCCGCGGTCCTCGATTGCGTCGCCGCCGCCTCGCGGTCTACGACCGTGCGGTGGCGCCCGGCATCGACCTCCAGCTCCTGGGCCTGCGCGCGGCGTCCCTGCCCCTCACGCTCATCGTGCTGATGGTGCTCGCCGTCCCGGTCGCGCTGCCCTCCGCGGCGGTCGAGCTCGGGCGCCTCCCGACCTGCCGCCGCCGCGACGCCCTCTTCGCCGCCGCCCTCTTCGCCGTCGCGCTCGCGCTGCGCACGGCGCTCGGCTCGCACGCGCTCATCCACGAGAACCACCACGGGTACCGCTACCTCGCGTGGTCGTCGGCCCTCAACGTGCTCGCCGACGCGCACGGCGTCCCGTCGGCGCACCTCGTCCTCGTCCGCCTGGCCGGTGGGGGCGACTCCGGGGCCTTCGCCCTCGGTGCCGTGCTCTCCGCCGTCGCCGCGGTCGCGCTCGCGGCCTACACCGCGCAGGTCACCCGGTCGCGCCTCGCGGGCGCCGCCGCCGGCGCGCTGCTCGCGCTGCAACCCCTCGCCATCGCCCTCGCGACCACCGAGGAGTTCATGGTCTCCGCGTCGGCGCTGTGCCTCGCGGGCGTCGCGCTGCTCCATGTCGGCGCCGCGCGCGGCCTCCGGGCGACCACGGCCCTGGGCGTCCTGTGCCTCTCGCTCGCCGCGTGCGCGCGGGAGATCACGCTGCCCCTCGCCGCGCTCGCGGTGCCCGCGATGCTCTCCGCGCGCCGCCCCGACGGCACCACCCCGTGGCGCGCGACCGCGGCGGTGGTCGCGGCCATGACGGCGCTGCTGCTCCCGCAGGCGGCGCGGGTGGTGGCCGCGTGGCGCGCGCTGCCGTCGACGCCCGGCTACATGGGCGCGCCCAACCTGCCGTGGTCGGACGGGATGCACCGCAACGCGGCGTGGGTGGGCTGGATGGAGCCGTACATCCCGCGCGCCGAGGGCTGGGCCATGGTGCTCGCGCTCGCGGCGCTCGTCGCCTGGAGCCTCCGCACGAAGGACGCCCGCCTCGCGCTCGGCGCCGCGGTGGTGCCGCTGATCGCGCTCGCGCAGGGCGGCCTCGTGCGCACCGGGTGGTTTCCCACCGGGCTGCGCCACCAGCTGTTGTCCATGGCGATGCTGCTCATTCCGGTCGGGTGGGCCGTCGCCGCGGGGGCCGCGCGCCTCCCTCCGACGTGGCGTCGCGGCGCGCTCGCGGCCGTCGTCGCGCTCGCGGCCGTCGCGCTCTGGCGCCGACCCGCGGGCTACCGCATCGACGCCCCGCACACGCGCGAGTACCGCTTCTTCCACGACGCCCTCGCGACGCTCCCGGCCGACGGCTCCGTGGTGGAATTCTCCGACGAGCCGCTGCCCCACGTCGGCGCGGGCTGGGTGCGCGCGCAGCGCCCGCGGTGGGGCGCCGTCGACGCCGCCGCGCTCTCTCGGGAGCCTCCCCCGGGGCCGCTGTTTCTGCTGCTCGACCGCGTCTGCTTCGTCGACCCCGCCCGCTTCGAAGGCACCGCCCGTCCCGGCTCGGTCGTTCCCCGCGCCACGCCCTTCGGTCGCATGCTCCCGGAGTGCGCCGACGCCCTCGCCGCGCTCCCGTGGCGCACCGTCGCGATGCGCTCCATCTCCCGCGCGACGCCCCGCACCTACGACATCCCGAGCACCGACCCCGTCGCGCACCTCGCCATCCTCCGGTGGGACCACCCGTGACGCGCCTCGCCCTGCTGCTGTGCCTCGCGCTCACGGCGTGTCGACCGACCCCCGAGGCGTGCGTCGACTGCGTGCTCCCGCCCGGTCAGGAGCCCGCCGTGGTGGCGATGCTCGGCGGCCGCGACACCCTCGGCGACGGGTGCCGGCTCGACCGCGCACGCATCGAGGGGGCCGTCGTGCGGGCGTTCTACCGGTGCGCCCCGGGGGAGGTCGCGCTCGCGCTGCACCACGTCGGTCGGGCGCCCCGCGGGGCTTCGCGCGCCGGAGAATTCGCGCTGTCGACGGACGACCCGCGGGCGCGCCCGACGGGGCTCTTCGACGCGCTGCGGGCGCGGGTGCTGGCGCGCGGAGCGACGGTGCGCTGGGCCTCCGCGCGGCGCGACCGCGAGCACCACACGGTGGTGTCGGCGCGCGGGGCGTGGCTGCTCGCGCTGGCGCTCGGGGTGGCGATCGCCGCGCGGTCCGCGGTCGGGCGTCGCGGGGCTGCCGCTCCTCGTCGGTCGGCACCTCGAGGGTCTCGTCGAGGGTGACCGCGCGGTTGACCGTGACGCGCAGCCGGGCCTCGCGGCGGGTCAGCGGCGGGCGCACGCCGGCGGTGTTAGGGGGATGAGTCGTCCAACGCGGCACCCTCGCTGGCGCAGATCCGCTCGGGTTTACGGAGCATCCAGTGTACGAAGCACGCGCTCCCGCGTGCATTGGCAGGAACTCCCGGGACGCCGCCTTGGCGGGTCTCCGTGCGCGGGAGCGCGTGCGGCGCGGTGCTACGGCCCGCGCGTGTGCGCCGTGGGGGCGCGGGTCGTTCGGTCTTCACGGACCGTGAACTCTTGGGGAGGGCCTGCGCGTTGAACAGGCGGGGATTGAGCGCTGAGAGGCGCGAGCGAGGGGACGGGTCAGACCGAGAGGTAGATCGAGAGAGCGATGTGTTCTGGAACCTGGACCGGATCGGTGATCTCCCAGAAGCGCGCGGGGTCGTCCTCGATCGACGTGTCCTGTCGGAACTCGAGGTCGATGGCCTCGAACGGATCGTCGGTCAGCATCACCCAGCCCCAGTTGTAGCCGACGGTGATGGTCTTCCAGTCCTCGCGAAGGAACATCATCTCGTCGTTCATCATGCCGATAGGGAAGGCGGGCGGCCGGGTCTTCTTCCTCCCCCTTTCCCCAAGGAGGTACTCCTCGACCTCGTAGGGGCGGACGATCTTGAGAGTGCGCGCGGTGGTAAACGCGCCGCATCCGAAGTCGAGGCTCCGCGGGCCGAGCACGTTCATGCCGAATCCGCCGAATCGCTCAAGCAACTGGCGCGCGAGCGCGTGCATCGGAAGGAACGGCTCGCGGAAGTAAGGCTCCCGCGCGAGAGAGTGAGGGTCCGCGCGCCACTGCTCGCTCCACCCCGCGGCTCGAAACGCCGAGAAGAGTTCGGGATACTTCTCCGACTTCCCGCGCAGGTAACCGTCAAAGGGATTGCCCTCCATCGCTGGAACCTCGCATCGCCGGAGTATCGCCGGAGAGATTATCAAGGGGCTTTGGCTCGTTTGGCTGTGGGATGAGTCGTCCAACGCGGCACCCTCGCTGGCGCAGATCCGCTCGGGTTTACGGAGCATCCAGTGTACGAAGCACGCGCTCCCGCGAGCATTGGCAGGAACTCCCGGGACGCCACCTTGGCGGTCCGACGACACCTTCGAGGGCCTCGTCGGCGGCGGGATTCCGGCCGCGGGCATGATCGCCGCGACGGGGACGCTGCTCATCGGGTCCGACCTGATGAGGCTCGTGCGGCGGCTGATCCTGTCGATCACCGACCTCGACCCTGACGACGATGGCAACTGCCGGTCGTTCTCGGCGGCGGTGGCCTTCGACGGGCGCGCGGCGTTCACAGACTCTGTGAACGCAGTCACAGACTCTGTGAACGCAGTCACAGACTCTGTGACCGTCCGACCTGACCTCGACCGCTCGGGACGGCGCTCGTGCTGTCGCGGGAGGCGCGTCCCGCGTAGAGTCCCGCGCGATGAGAACCATGGGGATGGGGACCCTGCTCGCGCGCCTGGTCGCGCTGGCGCTGCCGCTCGCCGGATGCTGCGAGACGACGCACCACACCGCGTACGTCGACGCCGACGGTGGCACCGTCGCCGGCCCCGCGAGCGGCGACGCCGGCGTCGGTGACGCCGCGACGACCGGGCCGCTCAACTGCCAGGCGCTCTGCCTCCAGCCCATCATCGGCCGGTGCCTCGGCTGGGAGATCGAGTCCTGCGAGCGGGCCGATCCGTCGGGCAACACGATCACCTGCCGCTACGTCGACACGCAGTGCCCCGACATGCTCCCGCTTCCCAGGACGACCTGCGGTCGGCGCACCGACGGCGTCGCGCCCGCGAGCGCGGTCGGTGACGATGCGACCGGTCGCGCGCTCGCGCAGATGGCGGCGCTCGAGGCGGCGTCGATCCCGGCGTTTGCGCGGCTCGGGCGGGAGCTCGCCGCGCACGGTGCGCCCGCGTCGCTGCGACGTTCGGTCGAGCGCGCGCGACGCGACGAGGTGCGCCACGCGGCGACGATGCGCGGCCTCGCGCGAGCGCACGGCGCGGCCGTGGGGAGGGTGACGGGCCGCGCCGCCGGCGGGGTGCGGCCGCTCGCGACGCTGGCGATCGAGAACGCCGTCGAGGGGTGCGTGCGCGAGACCTGGGGCGCGGCGGTGGCGAGGTTTCAGGCCGAGCGCGCGGTCGACCCGGCGCTGCGTCGGGCGATGGCGACGATCGCGCGCGACGAGGCGCGGCACGCGGCGCTCGCGTGGCGGGTGCGCGCGTGGGCGCAGACGAGGCTCGACGCGACGGCGCGGGCGGCCTGCGCGCGGGCGCTGCGCGAGGAGGTGAGCGCGTTGCGGCGCGAGCTCGATGGGTGCTTCGACGACGCGACGGCGCGGGCGCTCGGCGTACCGACGGGCGCGGCGGCGCGGGCGCTGGCGGGCGCGATCGACGGCGCCCTGTGGGGCCGGGCGTGAGCGCGCGGCGCGCGGCGGCGCTGTCGCTGTCGACGGTGCTGATGGGCGCGGCGGGGGCGCAGGCTGATCCGCGCTTCACGGTGACGTGGCACCCGCTCGCGGCGCTCTCGTACGGCTGGCAGTTCGAGTTCGAGGCCGCGCCCTCGCGCTGGATCTCCGTGCACGCGACGCCGACCACGGTGTTCACCGTCGACGATGGGGTCCCTCGCCCGCTGGGCTTCGCGATGGATGTCGGCGTGCGGGCGTTTCCGTTCGCGCGCGCCCCGTCGGGCTTCCTGCTCGGCGCGCACGTCGGCGCCGCCACCTGGAACGTCGCGGGCCTCACGCCCACCGCGGATGGCCTCGCGCTGCGCGGCGGCGTCACGGTCGGGTACACGTTCGTGTTCGCGCGACGTTTCGTGCTCTCGGTGGGCGGCGGCGGGGAGTACGTGCGCTTCACGTCGTCCCGGCAGCGGGCCGAGAGCGATGGGTGGGTGTGGCCCTTCGTGCGCCTGGCCGCGGGCGTGGCGTTCTGATCGGCGCGGGCGGCGCCAGCGCAGGGCCCCGTCAGCGGCGCGCCCGGGGCCGTACCCGTCGTCGTCGCGCCGTCCGCGAGCGCGCAGCGGTCCCGGCACGACCCGCGGTCGCAGTACGAGCCCGTGGGGCAGGTCACGGCGAGGCAGTCGTCGGTGACGCAGCGACCATCGGGCGCGCAGACGAGTCCCGCCGGACACGACGCGCACGTGCAGCTGTACTGGCACTGCCCGAACCCCGGCAGTCGCCCATCGTTCTGGCAGACCTGGTCGCCCTCGCAGAACGCCTCGTCGCACGCGTCGACGCACCCGCCCGCGCGGCACTGCTGACCGAAGGGGCACGTCACACCCTCGCAGAGGCCCACGCAGGCGCCTGCACGGCAGCGTTGTCCGGTCGGGCACGCGACCGACTCGCACCCGTCGTCGACGCACGTCTCGCGCGCGGAGCACACGCGCCCGGCAGGGCAATCACGGCCGGTCGGACAGCGGGCCGCGCACCGCCCTCGATCGCAGACCTCGCCCTCGCCGCAGAGGGCTGCGCTGTCGTCGACGCGCCCGTCGCAGTCGTTGTCGAGGCCGTTGCAGCGCGCGGCCTGCGGTCGCCGCAGCGGTTGGCAGTACGTGTCGAAGCTCCCGCGGCAGAGCGTGACCCCGTCGGCGCAGACGCCCGCCCGACCGGGGACCACGCACGGCGTCCCCGCGCCGACGCACCCACCGTAGTCGGAGACGCCGACGATGGAGAAGCGATGGAGCCCGGCCTCGCCGCCGGGGACGTTCGAGGTCTGGCAGAGCTCGCCGATGGCCGCGGTGCGCGAGGTCGGGAGCGCGTAGAAGTTTCGTCGGTTGCCCGCGTCGAAGCCGACCTGGGCGTGGGCGCCGTCGGCCCCGGCGGTCCATTCGCAGCGGTGGTAGCGAAACTCGAGGTCGACGCGGTCGACGTTGGGGCAACGGAACGACGTCGTCACGATGAGCTGGAAGTCGTCGCGCGCGCCGTCGCGGTCGGCGCTGCGTCGCACGTCGTGCCAGGTCACGACCAACCGCCCGGGCTCGAGGTGGAAGCAGACCGCGTTGCCGCCCGGGCGCGGCCCCGCCGCGCGTGTCGACATCCGCCCACCAGGGCGCGATCATCGGCCGTCCAGCGACCGGAAAGACGGCGGGCGTCGGATCGACGAGGGGCGCGGCGAAGGTGATGTTGCCGTTGGTGTTGACGAAGAAGTGATCGACCCGCGCCTCGAACAGAGACAGCCCCTCGGGGAAGGCCGCGCGGAGGTCGATGGCCACCGGCGTCGCGCGCGCATCGGGGTGCGGACCGGCATAGGAGCCGTCGTCGCTCGGATGCACGCAGTGCTCGGCGAGACCGTACCCGTCGGGTCCGCCGAAGCCGCGCAGCAGCGGGATCGCGCCGACCGGGGAGATCCGCAGCGCGAGGGAGGCCGCGACGAGCAGTGGGGTCGGGCGCATGGGTGAGCGCGCACCGTCGCACGAGCGCGAGCGGGTCGAAAGCGAACGCCGGGCGTCGTCACCTCCCCTCTCCCGCGCTGGGCCCCCGCGTTGCATCTGCGATGACCATGCGACGTCTCTCTCGCGGCTGCGCGATCGTGCTGCTGGCCGGATGCCTCGACCGCGAGCCCATCGAGGCGCCGTCCTGCGTGCACGCCGACGTGCAGCTGCATCTCGCGAACAACGGCCCCAACCTGCTCGACCTCCTTCTCGTGCTCGATGACTCCGCGCCGATGGGTCCCCGCGCGGCGGCACTCTCCCGCGCGCTCGCCGGCGTGGCCGAGGCCGTCGTTCACCCGGTCGGCGCGGAGGCCCTCGCGAGCGCCCACGTCGCGGTCGTCTCCGCCGACCTCGGAACCCACGGCACCGCCGTCGCGGGCTGCACCGACGCGGGCGACGACGGCGCGTTCAGCCCGCGGGCGTGCCCCGCCGCGCGGGTTCCGCTGCCGGCCTTCCTGCGCTTCGGCACCGACGAAGACGACTCTCCGCAGGGCCTCGCGGACTTCGCGTGCGCGACCGACCTCGGCGCCGAGGGCTGCGCCGTGCAGCAGCCGCTGGAGGCCGCGTGGCGCGCGCTGACCGTTCACGCCGCCCAGCCCGGCGCCGACCCGGCCGCGGGCTTCCGGCGACCCGACGCGTGGCTCGCCATCGTGGTCATCTCTCCGCAGGACGACGCCTCGGTGCGCGACTGTCGCCGCGCCGACCCCGGCGCGCCGTGCGACGACGCGACCGACGTCTTCGACCCGGCGAGCTCGCGCTGGGCCGAGGCCTCCCTCCGCGACCGCCTGACCCGCTACGCCGACGGATCACCGCAGGACCCCACCTGGTCGCTCGATCGGTACATCGAGCGCAGCCACCCCGACCGGGGATTCACCGGACTCCATCCCTTCCACCCGGAGCGAGTCGTCTTCGCGGTCGCGACCTCCGTTCCGCTCGACCCGCCGACCACGCCGTGGGGCACCGTCGACTGGGACGCGCTGCTCGCCACCACGACGGTCGAGCGCCCGCTCCCGCGACGGCTCATCGAGACGGCGCGCCGCTTCGCCGAGACGTACAACACGGGCTTCCTCCTCTCGATCGAGCGCGACGACTACGCGCCGCTGGTGCGCCCGCTGCTCGATCGACTGCTCGCGACGCCATGGGGGCGATGCCTCCCGCTGGTTCTTCCGACCCAGGCATCACCGACGTGCTGCGATCCCATGGGGCGACCGCTGGGCTGCGTAGAGCCACCGTCGTGTCGCGATCCGACCGCGACGACGGTGCGCTGCGACGTGACCGGAGCTGCTGAGCGCGACGACCGACCCGGCCGAGTGGTGCACGGCCGCGCACGGGCGACGGCGCGTGGCCGACCGCGAGGGGCACGCCGCGTGTCGCATCGACCAGATCCCCGTGCCGGCCGGAACCTCCCCGCCGCGCGGCGCGCACGGGTTCTATTCGGACACCGTCCGCGACGCGCAGACGCAGTGTGCGCAGCGCATCTCGTATACCCGCGGCGATGGCTTGCGGCCGCGCAGCCAGGCGGTCCTCGACTGCGTTCGCGCCACGCCCGACGGCTGTTGACGGCGCCTACCGGCGTTGGCGATCGGTCGCCGCGCCGGCCACCGCGGTTGCCTGCGTCGTCACGCCCCGGCGGGCGGCTGCGCCGACCCCCACTCCGAAGCTCAGGCCCTCAAAGGGGCCCTTGCCCGCGCATGGGGCACTGTGGCTCCCTCGCGCCCGTCATGGTGGTCCCTTCGCAGGCCCGCGGGCGGCGACGCCCCCTCCTCGCGCTGCTGTTGGCGGCGCTGTCGGGGTGTTCCAACCAGCAGCAGGTGGTGCTCGACGAGGAGCGCGTCGCGAGGCGCGTGGTGGCGCTGCTGCGACAGCAGGGGCTGGTGGTACGGCGCTCCCCGGACGGCGGGCGCCCCTCGGAAGAAGAGGGCGCCGAGGCCGACGAGGAGAGCGGCGACGGGGAGTCGGCGGAGGCGGGCGACGACGGCGATCCCTCGCGGCCCGAGGAGGGGGATGGCTCAGCGAGGGCGGACGCCGACGCCGCGGCCGATCGGGTGAGGGCGATGGCGCTCGCGGCGCTTCAGCGGGCGCAGGCGAGCGCAGCGGCGGTCCCTGCGGCGAGGCGAGCGGGGAGGGCGAGGCCCGCGCTGCCGACGACCACCAGCACCCCGGCGGTCGCGACCGGGGCGGGTGATTCGCGGCGGGTGTGGGTCCCGGTGGCGGACGCTCCCTCGCTCGGGCCGGCCGACGCGCCCGTCACCGTCGTGGCCTTCCTCGACCCCGAGTGCCCCTTCTGCGCGCGGCTCCTCCCGGCGCTGCTGGCGGCCCGCGAGGCGCATCCCTCGGACGTGCGCCTGGTGGTGCGGCTGCGCCCTCTGGCGCACCACCGCGGAGCCTGGGGGGCCTCGGTGCTGCTCGGGCTCGCGAAGGCACAGCGGGGCAGCGAGGGCTTCTTCGCGGCGCTGAGCTACCTCTACGCCGACGCCAACCAGCGCTCGCTCGACCGCGCCTCGCTCGACCGCCACGCCGCCGCCCTCGGGCTCGACGTGCTGCGCCTCGCCGACGCCCTCGACTCGCCGACCCCGACGGACCTCGACCGCGCCATCGCCAACGACGACGCCATCGCCGAGTCGGTGCCCGTGCTGGGCACGCCCTCGATGCTCATCAACGGGGCCTTCGTCTCCGGCGCCATCCCCCGGGAGCGCATCGAGGAGCACATCGCCCACGAGCTCCGCCGCGCCCGCGCGGCCCTCGCCTCCGGCGCTCGCCGCGCCGCCCTCTACGACACCCTCGCGCGCACCGCCGCGCCCGGCCTCGCCAACCCGCAGCCCCGGAACCGTCGCACCCCGTGAGCACCCACTCCCCCCGCCTCCCCATCGGCCCGATCGCGCTGCTCGCGTCCCTCCTGTACGCCGCCGCCGCGCTCTCGCAGCCCGCGCCTCCCACGCCGCCCGCCGCGACGCCCGCCGCGACGCCCGCCGCGACGCCCGCGCCCGCGGTGACGGTGCTCGCGGCGCCGCCAATCATCACGGCGCCGCTGACCTGCTCGCACGGCGCGCTGCGCTCGCTGGTGATGAGCGACCTCTGGTCGCGCTTGCCCGCGGTGTGCGCTCGGGTGCAGGCCATCGAGCCCTTGCGCTTCGAGCCCGCGCCCGGGGTCGATCGGGCCACCCACGCGGGCCTGCTGGCCCTCTGCGCCGAGGGGCGCTCGGCCCGCTTCGTCTGCGGCCTCGACGCATACCGCCGCGACCTGCTGATCGCCCGCTTCGACGCGCACGTCACCGCGGTGACCCAGCGCGCCGAGACCGCGCGCAGGCTCTGCCCCGAGGTGGAGCTCGCCGCGGCCTTCGCGGAGAGCGCGCCGGAGCCCGTCCGCGCGGAGGTGCGCGCGGCCCTCACGGACACCGCGGCCTTCTGCAACGTGGTCGACGGCTTCGTCCCGACGGCGGCGCAGCTCGCGCTGGTGCGGCGCGCCCGCGAGGTGGCCGTCGCCGCCCGGGGGCGCAACCTCACCCCCGACGCCTCCGGCGTCACCGCCCTCTGGACCGCCTCCGGACCGCTCCCTGGCGCGCCGCCTCCCATCGGCGGCGCCGACCGCGGCGAGGGCCACGGCGCCCAGAGCGGCGGCGCGGAGTCCTCCGCCGAGAGGGACACCACCACCCTCCCCGGCGCCGCGGGCCTGGTGGAGGTGGCGCTCCGGGGCATCGCCAACCTCCTGGTGTCGCGGGCCCAGGCGGAGGTCGAGGGCTTCATGCTCGACCAGCTCCGGGACATCATCTGCACCGGCGACGCTAGGCCGTGGTTCGAGCACACCTGCGCCTATCTGGTCGCGCCCGACGCTGCCCTGCGCATCACCGCGGGGTCGGCGCTGCGCACGGCCTTCCAGGCCGACGTGGTGGGCTTCCCGAGGCAGGTCGCGAGCCGCACTCCCCGCGAGGGAGAGGCGCGCACGCTCACCGGTCGGCTGTGGTTCCAGCTGCTGGCGGCGGCGACGGAGTCGCGGGTGCTCATCGACCTGGGAGACCGCTTCTCCCAGGTGGGATCGGACTTCACCTGCACCGGCCGGGAGCCCGAGCTCTGCCAGCAGGCGAAGCTGGCCGTCGAGGGCAGCGGGCTCCTCATGGCCTACGCGATGAACCGGGCAGACCTGGAGACCATGTCTCCGACGATGTTCCACGCGATGCTGGAGACGGTGTACGCGCGCTCGCTGAGCGTCGACGCCATGGGCCCGGTGGAGGCGCTGCGCCCCTCGCTCCTCGAGCTCCGCAACACCCTCTCCTTCGCGCAGACCCCTCGCCTCAGCAACAACGCCCGCATCCCCCGCGTGGGCGCGCTGCTCACCGCCATGGGGGTGGTCTTCGACCGCGGCGTCGAGGTGGCCTTCTTCGACCGCCGCGGAGGAGAGCGGGTGCGCCTGCACGAGGGCATCCCGGCGATGTACGCCGCGGTGATGCGGGGGGAGCTCACGGAGATCGCCGTGCTCTCCCAGCGGGCGCTGGTGGTGGTGCTTCCCGTCGCGGGGCTCTCTCCGGACGTCACCCGCGGCATGGTGCTGGCGGCGGAGATCGCCCAGGCCCGCACGCCCGAGCAGATCAGGGTGGCGCTGGAGTCGGTGGTGACGCCGCCGGGGGCGTGGAGGCTCAAGCGCCGCCGGCCGATGCTCTCCATCACCGGCCTCGTGGGCGTGGCGGGCGGCGGAGAGATCATCCTCGCGAGCGGCGTCTCCGGTGGGGCGATGGTCCCGAGCGTGGGGCTGGTCGGGGCGCTGGGGCTCGACGTGAGCTTCCCGGTGCGCTCCTCCACGCTGGGCTTCTACGTGTCGGTCATCGACCTCGGGGCGCTGCTCTCGCTGCCGCTCGGCGACGCCAGCGTGCGCCTCCGCGGCGCCGACGGCGTCGAGCGGTCGGCCACCCTCGACGTGACCAGCCGCATCTCCCCCGAGCAGGTGCTCTCTCCAGGGATCTTCTTCCGCTGGGGCATCGGTCGCTCTCCCTTCGTGTTCGCGGCGGGCGCCTCGATGGTGCCCTTCGGCCGCCACGTGCAGGAGACCCGCGCCGCGGCCAACGGGCCGGAGGCGGCCTTCAGCGCCGACGCCAGCGTCTTCCGGCTGAGCGCGATGCTGGCGGTCGACCTGACGCTGTTCCCGTTCTGAGACGGGGGGCGCTCACTCCAGCGGGCGGCGCTCTCCGTGGTCGTCGACCAGCTCGCGCTCGGGCCAGCGCACCGCCGCGAGCCGGGTGCGCCACGGCGCCGTGCGCCCGATCTCCCGCTCCTTGTAGCGGGCCCCCACGCTGAAGTCGGTGCAGAAGGCGTTGCGGCGCTTGCCGATCCACGCGTTGGGCGCGGCGCCCTCGAAGAGGTCGGGCTCGCCCTTGGAGTAGCTGCCTCGCGCGACCGGATCCATCCAGCGCCAGTAGTGGCCATAGAGCACCGGGATCTCGTCCTCGTAGTGCTCCCACCACTTCACCCGGTCGGTCATGCGCCAGGTGCCGCCGGCGAAGTACGGCCGCGCCGCGAGCGTCTCCAGCCCGGAGGTGACCACGCGCATCGGGTTGCCCCGCTGCCAGAGCGCGTCGCTGCGCCCCACCGCCTCGAGCAGCGGGAGCACCTCGTCGCGGTCGTTGAGCCTCGCCCCGTAGCGGCCCAGCTCCACGGCCCTCGCGGGCTCCAGGCTCGCCAGCTCGGCCTGCAGCGCCGGCGGACCAGGATCATCCCGGTGGATTCGCTCCGGCGGCCACGACGCGAGCTCGGCCCCGAGGCGCTCGAAGGAGGGGTCGTCCCACACCGCGTGCACCACCCGGAGGTCTTCTCGCGACAGCGCCACCGGAAGCTCCCTGAGGAAGTCGAGCGCCCCCTCGCGCTCGTCGCCCGCCATCCTCCGCGAGGCGGCAAACTCCCCCCTCGCCCGGTCGTGGTCGTCCTCGAAGAACCACCCGTTGCCGTGCTTCGGAACCTCCCTCAGCAGGTTGAGCTCGTGGTTGCCCAGCACGGCCTGCGCCCTGCCTTCCTCGATCATCCGCCGCGCCAGCGCGAGCACCCCGGGGCTGTCGGGGCCGCGGTCGCAGAGGTCCCCCAGCAGCACCAGTCGGCGACCCCTCGGGTGCTCGCCGCGCTCGTCGTAGCCCAGCACCCGCATCAGCGAGAGCAGGGCGTCGAGCTCGCCGTGCACGTCGCCCACGACGTCGATCGGCCCGTCGAAGAGGCGCTGCAGGTAAGGGGTCTTACGGGAGGTCATCGCCGTGGAATCTTCGCTGCTGGAGGTGCTACCACACCGACGGCCCGACGGCGCCCGTCCTCCCCCCCTCGACACTGGACGCGGGCCCCGCGCCGTTTCATAGAGCCCACGTCGGCGTCGCGCGGCTCGTGACGGCGGCACCTGAGATCCCTGTCCCCTGATGACCGCACCGCTCGCTGATGCGCTCGCGCAGCTCGGCCTCTCGGCCCCGGAGTACGCCGTGCTGTGGCATGTGCAGGACACCGTCGTCGCCCGCCGCCCGGTGCTCGCCGAGTGGAGCGCGCGCAACCTCCCCAACGTGCTCCCTTCGACGATCACCCACGACGACTGCGACGCGGCCATCGGGTCGCTCCTCGCCCGGGCTCTGCTGGTCGAGCTCACCGACGACGACGTCGCGCGCGACCTCGCCCGCTGGCGCTCCGAGGCGCACCCGGTGTGCGTCGGCGTCGACCTCCGCCGCGAGCCCGGCGACGTCGACCTCACCGAGCGCGGCGCCGAGGCGATGCGGGCCGTCGAGGCGCTGACCGCGACCTCCCCCCGCGCCCCGCTCTCCGGCTACATCGACGAGCACGGCGGGGTCTTCCGCGCCCTCGGCGAGACCGTCGAGAGCTGCTCCCGGGTCGCGCGCGGGCTCATCGCCTACCCCCCGCACAACGTCCGAGGCGCCTCGATCATGCCCCCGGAGGTGAGCCCCGCGCAGCCCATCGGCCCGTGGTGGCACTCGCGCTACGAGCGCGTCGAGCGCGGCTACGAGATCGTCATCCGCTTCGCATGCTGACTCCCCCGATGGTTGACAGGTCCCCCGTCGGGGTAGTCAGGTCCGCGCCCCGAATCCCTCCCCTCGGATCTTAGCCCCCGGACGATGAACCCTCCGCCCCGCCCACGGTATGTCCTCATCGACGCGCTGCGAGGCATCGCGGCGTGCGCGGTGATGCTCTACCACTTCACCGGCGGCGACCTGCGCCCGGGCCTCGCCAGCCTCTTCGGCGACACGGTGCTGCGCGCCTGGCACCACGGCTGGCTCGGGGTGCAGGTCTTCTTCGTGCTCTCCGGCTTCGTCATCGCCAACACCATCGGCGACCGCACCATCACCCCCGGCGACGCGGCGCGCTTCGCCTTACGCCGCCAGGTAAGACTCGACCCGCCCTACTGGGTCGCCATCGCCTTCGCGGTGCTGGTCCCGTGGATCGTCTCCGCGATGGGCTTCCGCGGCCGCCCCCCGCCGCCGCTGCACGTCATCGGCGGGCACCTGCTCTACCTCCAAGGCATCCTGCGGCTCCCGACGATCCAGCCCATCTTCTGGACCCTCGCCATCGAGGTGCAGTTCTACATGGTCTTCGTGGTGGCGCTGGCGCTCCTGCGCTACGCCCCGAAGGCGGCGATCCCGTGGGTGCTGCTGGCCTCCGCGCTCCCCTCGCTCGACGCGGGGATGCACTGGCGCTTCATCCACGGGTGGTTCATCCCGCACTGGTACCTCTTCGCGCTGGGCGCCTCGACCTACTGGGTCACCAGGCGCCGTCTGCCGCTCGCGCCGCACCTCGCGCTGGCCGCCTGGGTCGCGTGGCAGGGCGTGCACTTCGACCGGCTCGAGCCCCTCGGCGGCGTCGCGACCGCGCTGCTGCTCACCGTGGCGGGCCGCGTCGGCGGCCTCGAGACCTGGCTGCGCGCCCGCTGGCTGCAGTTCGTCGGGCGCGTCTCCTACGGCGTGTACCTGCTGCACCCGCTGGCCGGCGCGCAGGCCCGCTGGCACGTCGGCGTGCACGTCAACGTGCGCAGCGGGCCGGGCGCCCTCGCGGTGCTCGTCTCCGCCATCGCCTTCACCATGGTCCTCGCGTGGGCGCTGCACCGCTGGGTCGAGGCGCCGGCGATGCGGCTCGCCTCGAAGATCCGCTGGTGGCACGGCGACCGCGAGGCCAGGGAGCTCGGCGCGACGCCCTACCGGGCCGCCACCGCGCGCCCTTCGGACGGCTGAGCCCGGGCGGTCACCGCCGCACGCAGCCCGGGTGCCCGCTGAACACCAGCGCGTCGAGCACCCGCTCCGGCGCCACTCCCCGCAGCGGCGCCGACTCCAGGTCCACCACCGTGTCCGCGTCCCACGCCGTCTCCCGGCCTCGCACCGCCGCGTCCCAGCCGCAGGCCAGCGCGCCGTGGGCGCTGCCCTCCACCAGGAGCTGCTCGGCCAGCGTGCGCCCCTCCGCGCCCGCGAAGGTCACCCTGCGCCGCAGCCGCAGCCGCTCGTGCGTCTCGAGCGCGCGCATCTCCTCCACCGGGTCGGTCACCACGTGCGAGTCGATGCCCACGCAGAGCCGCACGCCCGCCTCTCGCAGCGCGGCGATGTCCGCGAGGCCGTCTCCCAGGTCGCGCTCGGTGGTGGGGCAGAGGCACGCGAAGGCCCTCGCCTCGCCCAGCAGCCTCGCCTCGTGGGGCTCCAGGTTGGTGGCGTGCACGGCCACGAAGCGCTCGTTGAGCACCCCCGCCTCGGAGAGCAGCTCCACCGGGCGGCGGCCGTGCTCGGCCAGGCACGACTCCACCTCGCCGATCACCTCCGCCACGTGCATGTGGAAGGGCAGCGCATACCTCGTCGCGTATTCGTCGAGCGGGCCGAGCCACTCCCTCGGCACCGCCCGCACCGAGTGCGGCGCCACGCCGACCCTCACCCGCGCGTCGGCGCCCCAGCGTGAGCGCAGCGCGTCGAGGTCGCGCAGCACGTCGTCGACGTCGCCGTCGCAGAAGCGCCGCTGGGCCCCCTCCGGCGGGCGCCCGTGCGACGAGCGGGCGTAGGCCACCCGGAGCAGCGTCACCCGCAGGCCCTCGGCGAGGGCGGCCTCGATCACCACGTCGGAGAGCAGCGTGCGCTGCGCGTACGCCCCGCCGCCCCGCGGGTGGTGCACGTAATGGAACTCCCCCACGCACCGCACCCCCGAGCGGTAGAGCGCCCGGAAGGCGTCGCGCGACACCGCCGCGAGGGACTCCGGGGTGAGCGAGTCGGCCAGCGAGAACATCGCCTCTCGCCACGACCAGAAGGTGCCGGTCTCGCCCGGGGCGCGCTGGGTGTGGCCGCGCAGGCCGTACTGGAAGGCGTGGGAGTGGGCGCTCACCCAGCCGGGGAGCACGAGGGAGGTGCCGTCGATGGCGCGCAGCGGTCTCACGCGGCGACGCTAGCACGGCCCGTTTTCCACGGAGCGAGCGCCTTCGCGGCGCCCCGACGAAGGGGCGAGCGAGGGGAGGTCAGCGATGGGAGGGGAGGAGAGGCGGAATCAGGAGGCGGACCTGGCGTCGGCGACCACGTTCACCTTGAAGGTCGCGGAGACCTCCGGGGCGAGCTTGGCGGTGACGGCGTAGGTGCCGGTCGAGCGGATGTTGTCCACCGACAGCTTCTTGCGGTCGATGTCGTAGCCCTTGGCCTTGAGGGCCGCCTCGATGTCCTTGTGGGTCACCGAGCCGTAGAGCTTGCCTTCGCCGCCGACGGTGCGGGCGATGGTCAGCTCGAGCGTGCCGAGCTTCGTCGCGAGCGCCGCGGCGTCCGAGCGGATCTTCGCGGCCTTCTCGCCGGCGACCTTCTTGTTGTGCTCGAAGCGAGCGACGTTGCCCTCGCTCGCGGAGAGCGCGAAGCCCTCCGGGAGGAGGTAGTTGCGCGCGTAGCCGGAGGCCACCTTCACGACCTCGCCGCCCTTGCCGAGCTTGGCGACGTCGCGCTGCAGAATCACATGAACAGTCTTGCTCACGGTAGACCTCTCACTTACCCGACGTCGTAAACGGCAGCAGGGCGATCATGCGGCCGCGCTTGATCGCGCCGATGAGCATCCGCTGGTGAAGCGCGCACGTCCCGGAGATGCGGCGCGGGACGACCTTGCCGCGGTCGCTGAGGAAGTAACGCAGGAGCCCGGCGTCCTTGTAGTCGATGCCCTCGACCTTCTCGACGCAGAACTTGCAGACGCGCTTGCGCCCGCCGCGACGACGGGCCGCGATGTTCTCGGCCGCGATCTCGGCCGCGCCGCCCTCGCTGTAGCCGCCGCGATCGTCGAAGGGATCCATCCCACCACCTGAAAAGCGTGCCATGGTCGTTGTTCCTTTCAGGCCTCGGCCGCGGGGGGAGCCCCGGCGCCGTCATCGGAGTCCTTGGGTGCCTCGGCCGCCGCGGGGGCAGCCTGCTCGCGGTCACGATCGCGGTCGCGATCGCGGTCACGGTCGCGGTCGCGGTCGCGGCGGGGCTCGTCGGCCAGGCCGAGCTGGGCCTCGTAGCTCTCGTCGCGCTCGTCGTCCTCGGCGGACAGCTCGATGCGACGGACCTTGACCTCCTCGGGGTCGACGGTGACCGACGAGACGTCGACGTCCTTGGCCAGCACCACGGTCATGTGGCGGATGACGGTGTCGAGCATGCGGAGGTTACGCTCGAGCTCCGCCACTGTGCCCTTGGCGCCGAGGTAGCGGAGGTAGACGTAGACGCCCTTGCGCTGCTTCGCGATCGGGTAGGCGAGGCGACGCTTGCCCCAGCTCTCGATCTTGGTGAGCTTCGCGCCGGTGCTCTCGAGGGACGAGATCGCGCGGGAGATGACCTTCTCCGACGCCTCGCCATCGATGTCCGGGCGAAGGATGAACACGGTCTCGTAATCCGAGGCCCGCGTGCTCCGTGCTTCCGTTGCCATAGATGTGTTGTCCTCCTGGACCTTCACGTTGGCCCCCGCGTCTTGCGCGGGAGCGAGGACCGACCGGACGTTCAACAGCGAACGTCGGTACGGGGGCGCGGTGACTATCACGCCCTCGCTCCCGAAGGAAGGCCCTCCCCCGGGAAGTCTTCCCGCACCGATGCCATCTTGACCCCGGCGGCGCAGCGCGCGAAGTGTGCGCCGCCATGACCAAAGCCCTCGATGACAAGCTGACCACCGTGTTCGCCGCCGACCGCGCCCTGCGCGCCGCGGAGATGGAATTCCTCGACGGCAGCGGCCCGGCGCACCTCGCCGCCATCGGCCGCGCCATCGACCACGCGCTCACCCTCGACGACGACGAGGACTCCGCCATCCGCCTGATGCGCGCGGCCGACCTGCTGGGCGAGTTCACCGGCCCCGAGGTCCCGGTGCTGCTGCTCCGGCTGCTCGACCACGACGAGCCCGCGGTGCGCGACGCCGCCGGCACCACCCTGCTCGACCTCGGGTACTCCCGCTACGCCGAGGTGGCCCGCGCCATCGAGAAGCTCATCGACGACGGCAAGGCCCTCACGGCCCTCAAGGAGGTGCCCTTCGTGCTGGCCGAGATCGGCGAGCCGGGCGGCGTGAAGCTCTGCCTGCGGCTCATCAAGCACGCCGACGCGGGCGTCACGGCGGCCGCCGTCGAGGCCCTCGCCATGCTGGGCGACCCGTCGGTCATCAAGGACCTCGAGAAGCTCCGCAGCGACAAGCGCGTGGTCGACGTCGACGCCGGCGACGACGAGGGAGCTCCCTCCGAGGGCGGCGGCGGCCCGACCGTGGGCGACCTCGTCAACGAGGCGCTCGAGCACCTCCGCTCGCTCAAGGGCTGATGACTCAACCGGCCCCCTCTCTGCGCTGCCGCGCGCCCTCACCCCCGCGGGGCGGGGGCAAGGGCTCAGGGGTGCTGACAGGTTCGCGCTTGCGTTGCCAGCGTCGGAGCCCTTGCCCCCGCCCCGCGGGGGTGAGGGCGCGCGGCAGCGCAGAGAGGGGGCCGACGGCGCCTCGCGCTCCAGACCTCCCCACCTTCCAATGACCATCAACCCCCACGACGCGGCCATCGAGCAGGCCCTGGCCTACGACGCCGCGTTCGTCCCCCGCTTCGCCCAGCGCTTCGGCGAGCGGCTGCTGCTCGCCCTCGACCTCCCTCCCCGCGCCAACGTGCTCGACCTCGTGTGCCGCACCGGATACCCCGCGGTGCAGGTGCTCGACCGGGTGCGCGACGGCCGGGTCATCGCCCTCGACCAGGACGGCCGCTTCCTCGAGCTCGCCCGAGCCCGCGCCGGCACCGACCTCGGCCGACGGATCTTCTTCAAGCAGGGCTCGCCCACCTCGCTGGGCTTCTCCGACGAGATCTTCACCAACGTCATCGGCAACCTCATCGACCGGGTGACCACCGACCGCGGCGCGGTGCTCGCCGAGAGCGCCCGGGTGCTGCGCCCCGGAGGGCAGCTCGCCCTCACGCTCCCGCTGCGAGGGAGCTTCCTGGAGGTCATCGACCTGCTGCGGGAGATCGCCCTGCGCCACGACCTGGGGCGCCTCGCCGAGCGCGTGGAGCAGTACGTCCAGACCATGCCCACGGTGGAGTCGCTGCGGGTGGAGTTCGAGGCCCACGGCTTCGAGCGGGTGTCCGTCGACGCCTGGGAGTTCTCTCTCGACTACGCCTCCTCGGGCGACCTGCTGGGCGACCCCCTGGTGCAGGCCGCGGCGCTCTCCGAGTGGCGCGCCTGCGCCGAGGCGACGGAGCACGCCGACGAGGTGATGGCCGAGCTACGGCGGTGCATCGACACCTATTTCGAGGGCCGGCGCTTCATGCTGAGCGTGGTGGGCGGCTGCGTCGTCGGGCAGCGCGGCGACGAGCGCGTCGAGTAGGCTTTTTCGCATGTGCATCGCGTACTACGCGGCCCATAGTGGGATTGTCAGAAGGGCGGGACTGACCTATGAGCGCACCCGTGCAGACCACCGTTGAAGAGACGCCCGTGATCGATGGGAGCCCGCTCGCCGGGCCGTACATCGGTGACATCAACGCGACGCACCGCTTCGTCCATCCGAGGATGTTCCGGAGCGACTTCGTGGAGTTCTTCTCCAAGGTCCACCCCGCGGTGCCGGGCTTCGTGTTCGCGCCGGTGATCGCGTACTTCGTCTGGCGCAGCGCCGCCCTCGCGGGCGCCCCGCGCATGGTCGGCACCCTCCTCGGCGGCTTCCTCTTCTGGACCCTGATGGAGTACGTGCTCCATCGATTCTATTTCCACCTCGCGCCCACCACCAACCTGCGCAAGTGGCTCTACTTCTACTCCCACGGCATCCACCATCAGTACCCCGATGACTACTATCGGCTGCTGATGCCGCCGGTCCTGAGCGTCGGCGCGGCCTCCCTCTTCTACGGCCTCTTCGCGCTGCTGCTCCCCGCGACGGTGGTGCCGGGAATCTTCGCGGGCCTGCTGCTGGGCTACCTCTATTACGACTACGTGCACTTCGCGACGCACCACGTGAAGCCCCCGCGCGCCGCGTGGCTGAGCCCCATCGCCAACCTGATGAAGGAGCAGCGCCGCCGCCACATGAAGCACCACTTCCAGGACCACACCAAGGGCTTCGGCGTCTCCATGCCCTTGTGGGACCGGGTGTTCGGCACGCTCGAAGATCGCTGACCCGAGCGCCTTGGGTCGCCCCCCCGCTCTCATGTAGAGAGGAGGGATGAAGACCCGCGCAGCAGTGGCCTACGGGCCCGGTCAGCCCCTGGTGATCGAACAGGTCGAGCTCGAAGGCCCCCGCGCCGGAGAGGTGCTCGTCGAGATGAAGGCCACGGGGGTGTGCCACACCGACGAGTTCACCCGCTCCGGGGCCGACCCGGAGGGCTTGTTCCCGGTGATCCTCGGGCACGAGGGCGCCGGCGTGGTGCTGGAGGTCGGGGCGGGGGTCACCTCGCTCAAGCCCGGCGACCACGTGATCCCGCTCTACACCCCCGAGTGCCGGGGCTGTAAGTCGTGCCTGAGCCGCAAGACCAACCTCTGCACCGCCATCCGCGCCACGCAGGGCAAGGGGCTCATGCCCGACGGCACCAGCCGCTTCCGCATCGGCGACACCCCGATCCATCACTACATGGGCTGCTCGACCTTCGCGCAGCACTCGGTGCTCCCGGAGATCGCCCTCGCCAAGGTTCGCCCCGACGCGCCCTTCGACAAGATCTGCTACATCGGCTGCGGGGTGACCACGGGCATCGGCGCGGTGATCTACACCGCGAAGGTCGAGCCCGGCGCCAACGTGGTGGTCTTCGGCCTCGGGGGCATCGGGCTCAACGTGATCCAGGGCGCTCGCATGGCGGGCGCCGACAAGATCATCGGGGTGGACATCAACCCCGCGCGAGAGCACATGGCGCGGCGCTTCGGGCTCACGCACTTCGTCAACCCGACGGAGGTCGAGGGCGACCTCGTGGCCTACCTGGTGGAGCTCACCGGCGGCGGCGCGGACTACAGCTTCGAGTGCGTGGGCAGCACGAAGCTGATGCGCCAGGCGCTGGAGTGCTGCCACCGAGGCTGGGGCGAGAGCATCATCATCGGCGTGGCGGGGGCGGGGCAGGAGATCTCCACGCGGCCCTTCCAGCTGGTGACCGGGCGCGTCTGGAGGGGCTCGGCCTTCGGAGGGGCGCGAGGCCGCACCGACGTGCCGCGCATCGTCGACTGGTACATGGAGCACAAGATCGAGATCGACCCGCTCATCACGCACAAGCTCCCGCTGGAGCGCATCAACGAGGCCTTCGAGCTGATGCACTCGGGCGAGTCGATTCGCACCGTGGTGGAGTTCTGATGAGCGCCGGGTACACCGTTCGGGGCGAGCACCGCTGCTACGGCGGCGTGCAGGGCTTCTACGAGCACCCGAGCGCCTCGGTGGGAGGAACGATGCGCTTCGCGGTGTACCTGCCGCCCGCGGCGCTGAAGGGCGAGCGCGTCCCGGCGGTGTACTTCCTCGCGGGGCTCACCTGCACCGAGGAGACCTTCGCGGCCAAGGCGGGGGCGCAGCGCGTGGCGGCGGAGCTGGGCCTCGCGCTGGTGACCTGCGACACGAGCCCGAGGCACGCGCGGCACCCGGGCGACGACGCCTCGTGGGACTTCGGGCAGGGCGCCGGGTTCTACGTCGACGCGACGGAGGCCCCGTGGTCGGGGTCGTACCGGATGTACAGCTACGTGACGCGCGACCTGCGCGCCGTGGTGGGCGACGGCTTCCCCATCGACCCGGAGCGGCGCGGCGTGATGGGGCACTCCATGGGAGGCCACGGCGCGCTGGTGATGGCGCTGCGGGAGGCGGGCGCGTGGCAGAGCGTGTCGGCGCTGGCGCCCATCGTGGGGCCGAGCGCGGTCCCGTGGGGCGAGAAGGCCTTCACGGGCTACCTCGGGAGCAACCGGGAGGCGTGGCGCTCCTACGACGCCGTCGAGCTGGTGAAGCGGGCGTCGGTCTTCCCTGGTGAGGTGCTCATCGACCAGGGGACGACGGACAGGTTCCTGGAGGTGCAGCTTCAGCCCGAGCGCTTCGCGGAGGCCTGCGCGGCGGCCGGGCAGCGGCTGTCACTGCGGATGCGCGACGGCTACGACCACAGCTACTACTTCATCGAGACCTTCATCGAGGAGCACCTGAGGCACCACGCGAAGGCGCTGCTGGGCTGAGCGAGGCGGGCGCTCGCGCTCGCGGGCGCGGGCCCCCATCCCCGCTGCCGCGCGCCCTGCCCCCGCCTCGGGGGCAGGGCTACGACGACTGCCGCATCGGGGTCGTACTGGAAGGCGTCTCGCTTCCAATTCAATGATCAGTCTTCGGTACGCCAAGCCCTGCCCCCGAGGCGGGGGCAGGGCGCGCGGCAGCGGGGATGGGGGCCTGAGCTTCGAGGCTTCACCCAGGATTTCAAGCGCGCTCGAAGGGCCCTCGAAGCCCCCTCACAGGTAGCTGCTGTTGAACCACCACTCGGTGCCCACGCCGAGGAAGTGCTCCACGCTGTTGAAGCCGAAGGGATCATCCGGCGCATACAGCCGGCGCGCCCCGTCGTCGCGAAGGCTCGCGGCGTAGATGATCTGCAGGTGCGGCCGCGTGTAGCTGCCCCGCCCGCCCGGCGTCACGAAGGGCATCGCCGCGAAGCGCAGCACCGAGCCCGCGAGCGCCCCGTTGCCCGTCACCGGGTCGATGGCGTTGTAGGTCACCCGCTGGTAGCTGACCTCGCCCGCGAAGCCCACGTGGTTGCCGAACCACACGATGGGCCTCGCGGCCACCGCGCCCTCGACCAGCGCGTCGCGGGAGAACACCCCCGCGTCGGCGTCGCGGAAGTACCGGAAGTACGCGCCCACCATCAGCGCGAAGGGCCCGCGCTCCCAGTTGGCCGAGAGCGCCAGGCGGAAGTCCAGCGCGCGGGCCGAGGTGCGAGCGCTCGCCAGCGTCACCGGGACGTCGAGGTCGCCGTAGGCCCCGAGGCCCTGCGCGTAGCGCACGAACACGTTGACGAAGGACGGGCCCCGGTAGAGCCCCGCCTGCGCGCCCATCACCCAGCCGGAGTCGCTCGGGAGCTCGACCCGTGAGCCCGCGTCGTTGAGCTGCCGCACCCCCGCCGCCATCGCGTGGTACTCGCCGTAGACCGAGAGCTTCAGGCCCTCGCGCGCGGTGCGACCCACCGAGTACCAGGTGGCCTTGGCCGAGGCGAGCACCCGGGGACGGTCGAGCAGGAAGGCCGTCTGCGGGCCGAAGCCCTCGCGGGGCGCGACGCTGATCGTCTGGAGCTGGTAGGGATCGTCCAGGCGGTTCATGCCGACGGCGGCCTGCAGCACCACGTGCTCGCCGGCGTGGTAGCGGGCGCCGCCGCCGACCATGTTGAGGTTGTCCATCGGCCAGAAGTTGAGCAGGTAGACGTCGTCGCCGCGGTACATCCGGGAGCCCACCCAGAGCGTGAGGTCGTCGCTGCCGATGCCCGTCTCCTCCAGGTAGAGGTTGCGCACCGCGAAGGCCCCGCCGAAGCGGCCGGTGAAGTGGAAGAGGTCCTCGTTCATGGCGAGGGTGGTCACCGCGCGCCAGCGCGCCGAGCCGAAGCGGGCGTCGTAGTTGAACTGAAGCTCCGCGTAGGGAGGCGCCTGCAAGCGCGGGCCGAAGGCCACGATGTTGGTCGAGCGCCCGGTGCGCCCCCGCAGGTCGCTCGCCACCCCGACGCGGCCGTAGGACCCGAAGGAGAAGCCCGTCGGCGAGGCGGCCGTGGTCTCCCTCGCCGCGACGACGGCGGGCGACGGGACGGGAGCGCTCGGAGGCAGCGGCTGCGCGCCGGAGGCCGAGGCGAAGAGACCCGCGCCCAGGGCGCACGCGAAGGGGAGCAGCGACGGTCGGTTCACGCGCGGGACGATACTTCCCCCGCGCTCGAAAACCTACGAGGAGAGTAGCGCCCCGATGGAGACCATCGAGCCCTCGACGTTGTCGCCGGAGGCCTCGCGGATCATCCAGAGCGCCACGGCGTCTCGGCTCGCGGCGGCGCTGTCGTCGCCGAGGGAGCAGTCGATGCCCACGCTGGAGAGCCGGGCGCTCACGGCCTGGTCGCGGAGCGTCACCACGTCGCCGTGGCCGGAGATGCCGACGCCCGCCCACGCCCTCGCCTCGGCCCGGCAGATGGCCAGCGGCAGCGGCGACGGGAGCGGCGTCCCGGGGCGCCACCGGGGGACGCCCTTGCGGGGCGCCGGGAGCAGCGCCGCGAGCGCGAGGCCGGGCACCCCGGGCAGCGCGATGGCGGGCGGCGCCACCAGCCACGAGGCGGTGACGATCACGCCGTGCATGTCGGCCACCACGATGCTCTCCACCCCCACCGCGGGCAGCGGCTCGGGGGCGTGGACGCTCGGCCGGGCGTGGTAGCGCGGAGGCACCGCGACCTCGTGCGAGCCGTCGGTGCAGGGGATGGGCGAGACCACCGGGGCCGCGCGGGGGGCGAGGTCGTCGGGGGTGAAGGTGCCGGCGGCCACGGGGCCCACGGACTCGAGGATGGCGCGCAGCACCCCCACCCGCTCGAGCACCGCGATGCCCGTGCGATGAAACTGCTCCAGCACCGCAAGGCGCTGCCTGGTCCCGGCGTCGGGGCCCGACTCGCGGATCGCCGCGATGGCCGACTTGGTGATCACCGAGAGCGGCAGCGAGCCGAAGCGCGCGTGCGCCGCCAATACACACTCGAGTAATCCGGGCACCACCGCGCGGGTGGCGTCGTTCGGGGCCTCGACGGACTTCGGTCGCACGGTGCCGATGCCCGGGGCGCGGGCGCGGCCGTCGACGAAGTGCAGCCCCATCCCCGGGCCGCCGAGGAGCACCCCGGCAGCGCCCAGGAGAGACGCCGACGAGGCGCGCGCGGCGCCCGCGAGCAGGCCCGCGAGGGCCATGTCTACGGCAGTGCCCTGGTCGGCGAGGATCGCCTGGGCTGCCGCCTGGGCGACGGTGTCGCGAGCGATGACGGCGTTGCGCATCGTGGGCTCAGCCGTCCTCGTCGAGGTCGTCTTCGTCCTCGCCGTCCTCGTCTTCGTCTTCGTCTTCGTCTTCGTCGAGCTCGTCGCCCTCGTCGCTGGGGCCGAGCAGCTCGCCGACCAGCTTGGCGAAGCCGACGGCCTCTCGCCACGCGGAGCCCGAGTCGAAGACCACGAAGGCCTCGTCGGCCCCGGAGATGCGCTCGGCGAGGGCCTCGAGGCGGCCCATGGTGTAGCGCTGGTCGGTGCCGAGCCCGCGCATGTGGGCGTAGACGATGTTCTCTTCGGGCTCGTTCTGCAGCGGGTCACCCGCGACGACGGCGTTGAAGTCGCTGGCGACGGCGACGGCCTCCTCGCGCTCCCAGAGCCCGGAGGGCTCCCACACCAGAACGGCGCCGAAGCTGCGGGCGCGCTCGAGCACCGGGAGGAAGCGCTTGAGGGCGACGCTGCCCGGGGAGATGGCGATGGGGGTGCGCAGCACCACCACGCGGGCCTTGAGGGCGTTGACCTGGTTGGCGAAGCGGTCGAGCTCGGACTGCAGCTTCACCGGGTCGCGCAGCGGCCAGTCGCGCTCGCCGTAGAGCGAGTCGGGCGCCACGGCGGCGAAGGTGAAGCCCTCGGGGGCGGTGCGCTGCCAGCCCGCGAGGACCTTCGGCGAGGGCACCGGGGGGCGCAGGGTGTACTCCACGAAGCGGAGCTTGGACTGATAACGTTCCCGCTGGACTACGAAGCCCGCGGTGCCGACGCGTACATTGCTCATGAGAAGGGCGCGGAAGCTACTCCACTCCGGCCGTCGGCTCCACCCGCCTTGGGGCCCCCGCCGGACGATTGGTGCCGATTAGAGCACCAGCACCTGGAGCGCCACCAGCGCCCCCACCGCCGCGATGCCCGCCGCGGCGACCCCGCGGGCCACCCCCCCCGCGCTGGTGCGCCCCGCCGCCGCCATGGCGAAGGCGAAGCACGCGCACAGCGGAACCGCCGTGTTGAGGGCGTAGTTGGCCTTGATCACCGGGTGGTGGTCGAAGGGGTAGGCCGCGCCGAAGGCCATCAGCAGCAGCACCGTCGCCGCGACGCTGGCGGGCACCACCAGGGAGCCGTTGCGGCCGCGCGTGCGGAGATACTGCCGGGCGAGCGCGAACATCCCCCAGACGCTGAGGGCCGTGAGGAAGCAGCCGATCCAGATGCAGACGCGGGAGGCGTCGAGGCAGTGGAGGTTGACCCTCGTGGCGTCGCGCCAGGCGACCACCGTGGGCCCCGGGAGCCGCGACCGGCAGAGGCCGCGGTCGAGGATGTCCGACCAGGTTCCGGCGATGAGGTTGGCCCAGAAGTTGGGGCGGCTCCACGGGCCGTAGGGCCAGCCCAGCCACTCGAACTGCACCGGCAGCGCCCAGCCGATGGGGCGGCGGTACGAGAGGGGCTCGGCCACGATGGGGTGGTCTCGAAGCACCGCCACCTGACGGAGCATGTACTGGTGCGGAAAGGGGTGGCCGAACTTGCGCCAGTTGCGGAGGCACCACCACCCGGCGACGGCGATCCAGCCCCCGAGGCCGGTGAGCGCGAGCTCCGAGAGGGGGCGGGCGACGCTGCGCAGGCGACCGGGGCCGGCGCGCCACGCCCAGGCGACGAGCAGCGCCGCGAAGCTGACGAGCAGCACCAGGGCGGTGGTCTTGGTGAGCATCGCGAGGCCCGCGAAGAGGCCGAAGAGGAGCGCGTCGCGGCGTCGCACCGGGTGCGGGTCGACCGCCCCCTGCCGCTCGATCTTGAAGAGGAACCAGAGCGCGACCGCGAAGAAGGCCGCGTGCAGCGACTCGTTGTAGATCTTGCCGTCGACCAGCACGCTGATGGGCAGCGCGGCGGAGAGCGAGAGCGCGAGCAGCGCCGCGGAGGGGCTCTGCGGGAGCGCGGCTCGGACGATCTTCGAGAGCGCCCACTGGCGCACCAGCCACGCGCCCACGGAGAGGTAGGCGATGGGGCGCACCGCGTGGCAGGCGCTCAGGATGCCCGCCGCGAGGACGTACCAGAGCGGGGCGTGGTAGCCCGCGTGGAGGTCTTCGCCTGCGTCGAAGAGCCGGCGGTTGGTGAGCAGCCAGCGCACCGCCTCCATGGCCGACTCGTAGTCCGAGGCGTGGCCCGCGGAGAGGAAGCTGCGCGCGTGGACGAAGCGCAGCGCGAGCCCGAGGGCGGTCACCGCGAGCGCGAGCGCGGAGTGCCACGGCATCCACCGCCCCTCCGGGGGAGCGGCGCCCGGAGGGCGCGAAGGCGGCGCGGATGGTCGCTGCATCGCGCCGTGGAATAGGGTATCTCGGCGGCGAGATCCAATGATGAAGCTCGGGGGTGCAGCGTCCATCGGCGACGACGCGGGCGGCGGATCGTGGAGGAGGTTGCTCGAGTGGCTGTGGCGCTCTGCGGCCATCCGGCAGGCCCGCGCGGACGCCCGTCCCCTCGACGCGAGCCAGCGAGCCAGCGCCGGGCGGGCCCGCACCTTCGCGGCGCTGGCCGAGCGCCACCTCGCCGAGCAGGAGCCGTGGACCCACGGCGCCGACGACACCCCGGAGGCCGCGGTGGAGGTCGCGTCGGCGCTCTACCGCGACGCCGCGGCGGAGGCGCGAGCCGCGCTCGGGGAGCCCCCCTCGACGGAGCCCGCGGAGCTCGACGCGCTGCGCGCCTCGGTGCGCTCGCAGCTCGAGGAGATCGCGCGACGGAGCGGCGACGTCGAGGCCCTGCTGGCGCAGCGCTTCGTGCGGGCCGGCGGGGTGCTCGCGGCGCTGGCGCTGCTGGCGCTGTCGCCGAAGCTCGCGTGGTACGCCGTGCACCCCGACATGGCGCCCGACGCGCCGTGGGCCAGCAGCAGCGCGGCCGTGGGCTACCAGAGCGCGGGGCGGGGGTTCGCGCCGCCGGACTTCAAGATCCCGGTGTTCTTCCACACGATGGTGGAGGACTCGCCCTTCGTGAGCTTCGACCTCGCGCGCATCGTCGACGTCCGCGCGGTCACCGTGGTCAACCGCGGCGACTGCTGCGACGAGCGAGCGCTGCCGATGGTGATCGAGGTCTCCGAGGACAACGTGAGCTGGCGCGAGGTCGCGCAGCGCACGGCCACCTTCCGTCGCTGGGAGGCGCGCTTCGCCCGCACCGCCGCCCGCTGGGTGCGGCTGCGCTCGACGCGGCGGACGCACCTTCACCTGGAGTCGGTGGCGATCCGCTGAGCGGGGGGAGGAGCGCGCGGCGCTACTGGCAGACGTTGGCCGCGCCGGGCGTGCCGAAGTCGCCGCGCCCGAAGGCGGGGCCTCCGGGGCACCAGGCCGAGGAGGTGTCGTTCATGAGCGCATCGAGGATCGCCGGACGCAGCGACTTGGAGCGCCCTGCGATGACCGGCCACCCGGAGGCGACGGTGTTGGCGTAGCTCACGCTGTCGATCACCGTGGAGCCGTCGCTCGCCAGCAGCGTCAGCGAGTCGGGGGACGAGGTGCTGTTGGAGAGGTCCATCGCGCTGCCGTAGGCGAAGAGCACGGTGACGCCGCCGTTGGTCACCGAGTCGCCGTTCTTGCCCAGCACCGCGTAGCCGCGGCCCGGCACCAGCAGCGGGCCCGACGCCGTCACCTCGAACATCTCCGTGCCGCTACCCCGCACCCGCATCCCCCGCAGGTCGACCGGCGTCGCGGAGCGGTTGTAGACCTCGAACCACTCGCCCTGCATGTCGCCCACCACGTCGGGGTCGTTCATGATCTCCGTGATCACCAGCGCTCCCATCGCAGGGCCCGCCGAGCAGGCGCCGCCCACGCAGGCCGCGCCGATGGAGCACCAGCCCGAAGGGGCCGTCGGAGCGCACGCACACAGCGGCCCGGTGCACGGCGGCGGACCCGTGTCGGGCGTCCCCACGTCCACAGGCCCGGTGTCCCTCGGACCCGTGTCCACGGGCCCGGTGTCCCTCGGACCCGTGTCGGGCGTCCCGAGGTCCATCGGTCCGGCGTCGCGAGGGCCCGTGTCCATCGGCCCGGTGTCCAGGGGCCCGGTGTCCAGGGGCCCGGTGTCCAGGGGCCCGGTGTCCATCGGCCCGGTGTCCAGGGGCCCGGTGTCCGTCACCACGTCCATCGGGACATCGGTGCCCGCGTCGGTGCCTGTCTCTGCGACGGCGTCCCTCGCTCCGCTGTCGGTCGCGACGTCCACGACCGCGTCCCCTGGCGATCCGAGGTCGACGGGGACCCCGCTGTCCGGCCCGGGACGCAGCGCGTCCCACTCGTAGGAGCAGCCGCCCAGCGCCAGCGCCGCCACCAGCGCGCCCACCCCGAGCCGCTCAGAACGCACCGCGCACCCCTACGGTTCCGAGCGACGGGTCGACGTAGGCCTGCGCCCTGCCCTCGCTCACCACTCTTGGCCCGCCCACGGCGATCATCACCACGCCGGCCACCACCGCCGCCGCGCCCACGCCGAGGGCCACGTTGGCCATCGTGGTGAGCTGTACGCCGTCGTCGATCTCCCTCACCCGCGCGGCCGTGCAGAAGGGCCGCGGGCACACCCGGGAGAGGTCGTCGTACTGCGACGAGGCCATCGATCCCAGCACGGCGAAGGCCGCCAGCGACGCGACCCCGAGGCCGCCCACCACGAAGCCCGCCACCCGCACTGCCCCGCCGCGCCTCGCGGGCGACGGCTCGGGCGGCCGCACCGTCACCGTCACCGGCCCCGCGGCAGGCGCGGCCCGCAGCGCGAGCTCGATGGAGGCTCGGCCGCCCGCGGTGAGACGCACCGACTGATGCGAGGGCAGGAAGCCCGGCGCCTCGGCCAGCACCGTCACCTCGGCCGGGTCGTAGGGGAGCAGCACGCCCAGCGCCTCGGCGTCGAGGGTCGTGCGGCCGACGTGCACCGTCACCCCCGGCGGGGGATTGATCACCTGCACGGAGAGCTGCGCCACGCGGGGCTCGATCTCCGCGAGGGCGCGGCGGGCGAGGTCTCGGGCGCTCTCGTAGCGACGGTCGGTGGCGAGCATGGCGCCGGCCTCGGAGACGGTGCGGGACAGCGCCGCGGAGGACTCGGCGTAGCGCTCCATGCGCTGGAGGCACAGGCCCACGTAGAGCAGGGTGTTGGGGCTGCGAAACAGCTCCAGCGAGGCGCGGAACTCCGGCAGCGCGTCGGCGAAGCGGCCCTGCTGGAAGAGCTCGCGGCCGCGGTCGAAGCGGGCCTGCGCGGCGACGGCGGCAGAGGGCGCCTCGGCGGCCGGAGGGGTCTGCGCGAGGGCGGCCGAGGGAATACCCGAGAAGGTAAGCAGCGCCGTGAGGACCGCGGCGCGCGACGGGGAGCTACGGCGGGCTGTGGTCATCGGGGCGCTGGGCTCAAATCGAGGTGGGGAGCGGAGGGACCGACGGCGCGGCGGGCGCGGCCGGCTGGGTCGACGGCGGAGTCGGAGGAGCGGGAGGCGGCGCAGGGACCTCGACGGCCGCCGGTCGACGCGGAAGAGGCGGCGCGGGCAGCGGTCGGGGACGGACCGGAACGCGAGCGGCCGCAGGCGCAGGGGACGGCGCGGCGGGCGCGACCGCGGGGGGCGGTGCCACGACGGGCGGCGCGACGGGCGGCGGCGTCACGGACTCCATCTCGACGGGGGGAGGCGCGGGCGGCGCGGGCGGCGGCTCGAGCGGCGGAGGGGCGGCGATGGGGACGACCGGGCGCGCCGCGAGGGGAGGAGCGTACTCCGACGGGTCGTTGCTGACGCCCACCCGCCAGATGGCCACGCCGAGCAGCGCGCCCAGCAGCACCACCCCGGCGACCAGCCACCCGAAGTGGCGGGACTCCGGCTGGGGCTTCGGCGCGACCGGACCGGGCCTGGAGACGAGCGCGAACACCGGCTCGGGGCTGGCGCCCTGCGTCTCGGCGCGGGCCGTGGCCGCCGCCTCGGCGAGGGCCGGCGAGGAGACGAGCGTCGGGGGGACCTCCACGACCTCGGCGGCCGGGGGGTGCGGCGCATCGCTCGCGGCGGCGCCCGAAGGCGGGGTCGGGCTGGCGTTGGGGTGCGGGAGCGGCGGGAGCGGCGGGAGCACCCGCGAGCCGGAGATGCGGTGGTCGGCCGGCGCCGGGGGCCTGACGGTGGGCGCCTCCGGGCTGGAGGTGACCATCTTGGACGAGGCCGGCAGCGGGGCGGGGGGCTGGATGCCTCGCGCCGTGGGCATCGTCGGCGGGAGCATGGCGGGCTGCATCTGCGTCGGCGCCTCGTCGGCCTGGGCCTCCGACGGCTGCGAAGGCGGCGGCTCCGGGGGGATCGACGAGCGGCCCGGCGAGGGGATGGCGCTGATGGCGCGCAGCGACTCGGCGCTGGGGCGGTAGACCGGCAGGTCGCGGGTGGTGGCGCGGCGGCGGGCGTGCTCGGCGATGATCTTCGGCGCGGCGACCTGCTTCACGTGCTCGGCGACCACGCGGTAGGAGGCGATGTCCGAGGCGGAGACCGCGCCCTCGAGGGCGTCGGCGAACTCCCGGGCGCTCTGCCAGCGCCGCGCGGGGTCGCGGTCGAGCGCGCGGGCGAGCACGCCGTCGAGGGCCTCGGGGAGGTCGTGGTCGACCGCGCGCAGCCGGGGGATGGGGCGGTTGAGCAGGGCCTGCAGCACCTCCGCGTCGGTCTTTCCGGGGAAGAGCCTGCGGCCGGTGAGGCACTCCCAGAGCACGGTGCCCAGCGAGAACAGGTCGGCGCGCCGGTCGATGGGCGCGTCGTTGGGCTGCTCCGGGGCCATGTACGAGAGCTTGCCCTTCACGATGCCGGAGCGGGTGTCGGCGATGCGCTCTTCGGCCTTGGCGATGCCGAAGTCGGTGATGCGGGTGATGCCGTCGGAGCCGACGAGGATGTTGTGCGGAGAGACGTCGCGGTGGACGATGCGGAGCGCGGTGCCGAGGTCGTCGGTGAGGTCGTGGGCGGCCTGGAGGCCGGCGAGCACGTCGAGGGCGATGCGCAGCGCGATGGGCCGAGGGATGCGCTGCTCGGTGGCGCGCGCGGACTTGTAGAGCCCGAGGAGCTGGTCGCCCTCGATGTACTCCGAGACGATGTAGAGCCCCTCGGGGGAGCGCTCGAGGTCGAGGGTGCCGACGACGTTGGGGTGGTGGATGCGCGCCGCGAGCCGCCCCTCGTCGAGGAACATCTGCACGAAGGTCTCGTCGCGCAGCAGGTGCGGGTGCAGGAGCTTGATGGCCACGAGGCGCTGGAAGCCGGCGACGGAGAGAGCGCGCCCGAGGTAGACGGTGGCCATGCCCCCGGCGCCGAGGTCGGAGACGATCTCATAGCGCCCGAGGCGGGTGCCCGCGGCCATCACCCCGGGGACAGCCATGGCCGGCGCCCCCGTGGCTTCGGGGGGAGCAGGCGGAGGCGGCGTGGGAGAGGGCATCGGTGAGGTGACCAACGGGACCTTCAGGGGGGAATGGCGCTCTATACCACTGGTAGCGTCGGCGCGGGGAGTCATGGCAGCATCGCGCGCTGCAACGATGACCGACCACCTGACGACGGATGAAGGCGCGACGACCGGCTCGGACACCCTGGACTCCCTGCGAAACGGGGTGGAGGCGGTGGTGACGGGGTCGTTTCTGTTTCGCTCGCTGGAGCCCGAGGCGAGGCGCGACCTGGCCGACCGGGGGGTGGTGATGGTCTTCCCCCCGGCCAAGGTGGTGCTGACGGAGGGAGATCCCAGCTCGGACTTCTACCTCGTCGACCAGGGGGTCGTGGAGGTCACCACCACGACGCCCGACGGCGCCCCGGTGGTGCTCGCGACGCTGCAGCACGGGGCCTTCTTCGGCGAGGTCGCGCTGTTGAAGGGGCTCCCCCGCACGGCCACGGTGACCGCGCTCACCGACGTCAGCGTGGTGCGCTTCGACCAGGCCGACATCGAGGACGTGCTCAGCCGCAACCCGGGAGCGCGGCGCATCCTGGAGGCGATGGTCGAGGGCCGCGCCCGGGACACCGTCGAGAAGGTCGTGCGGGCCCTCTCCAACCCCGCCCCGGCGGACCCCGACCCCGCGACGTGATCCCGTACGCCGTCACGCTGCACCCCTTCGAGGAGCGCGCGTACATCAACGCGTGGATGCCCGCGCTGGTCGATCGGCGGCCCCTCAACGTGCTGCTCGACCTCGCGGGGGAGCACCACTCGCTGAGAGAGCGCCTCGCGGCCTGGGTGCCCACGATGCGCTCCGCGGTCGAGTCGCTGCGCGCGGGCGACGGCATCCCGTGGAGCACCTCGGTCAACTTCGCCTTCGGCATCGTCGCCGCCCACCATCACCCGTCGTACCTCCTCGGCAACATCGGGCTCTCCTACTGGCACCACAACTCGGAGTGCCCGATCCGGCCGTACACCCGCTCGGCGTCGATCCTCGCGGCGCGCACCAGGGAGCTGGGCGCGGCGGTGGGGGAGATCCGCGAGGGCTTCGCCGGGCCCGCGACGGCGGGGTCCTTCGTGGCCGCGGGGGAGGTGTTCCTGCTGGTGCGGGACATCGAGCGGCGCACCCGGTACTTCCTCGATCGGCTCCAGGAGGCCGGCTACGACGGCTACGCCGAGCTGCGCGTGCTGCTGGAGGTGATGCACTACGCCAGGGCCAACCACCTGGGCGTGATGGAGCTCACCCACGCCGTCGACGACTTCGGCCGGCCGCAGCACTTCCCCGAGGCCAACCTCCGGGGCGGCCTCCGGGGGGGGCTGAGCCCCGCCGTCGACGAGCGCCTCCGGCAGTGCCTTCAACGAGTGAGCTGAGAGGGGCCAGCGTCGGGTCAGAACGCGGTGCCGAGCGCGTCGCCGAAGCGGGCCTCGGTGAGCCCGTCGAAGGTCGCCAGCAGCTCCACCCGCTCGCCGCTGCCGCTGAGGGCGGGCAGCACCTGGAACACGGTCACGAACTGGTTGCCCAGGCGCCCGCGCCAGGACACGGCGACGTCGTCCCGGCCGTCGCCGTCCAGGTCGCCGACGCCCGCCACGGCCCTCACCGTGGCGCCGAGGGTGCCGAGCGCGGAGAGCGCCAGCGGCGTCGCAGGGTTGAGCCCGCTGCGGACGGAGGCGGTGGTTCCTCCGGGGCTCCAGCGGACGAGGTCGTCGGAGCCGTCGGCGTTGACGTCCCCGACGGGGGTGAGCAGCGAGCCCGCGAGGCCGCTCGCAGGCTCGAAGGGGCTGGCGGTGAGCGCAGGCGAGGTGATGTTGGCGACCCAGACGGGGGGTGGGCTGCCCTGCATCCCGAGGACCTCTCCGAAGCCGTCGCCGTCGAGGTCGCCGGCCGCGGACACGGCGCGCCCGAAGTCCGCCGCGAAGGCCACTCCCGTGGGAGAGGTGACCGTCCGAGAGCTGCGGCCCTGGCTCACCCAGAGGCCCATGTGCCCGATGGTTCCGCCGCGGGCGGGGTTGGCGGGGCTGCCCTCCAGGTAGTCGCCGCGGCCGTCGCCGTCGACGTCGCCCGCGGGAGCGATCGCGTAGCCGTAGAACACGTCCGGGCGGATGTCCCCGCCGGTGGGGCCCAGGGTGATCGCCCTCGGGCCGCCGCGGAAGAAGTTGATGTAGCCGTTGAGCGCGCCGGAGGTCACCGGGACGCCCGCGACGATGTCGCAGAACCCGTCGCCGTCGAAGTCCCCGACGCCCGCGACCGGCGGCGTCGGAGGGAGCGCGGCCGGGACCTCGATGGACAGCGTCGCGACGTCATCGCCGAAGCCCGCGCGCGAACCGAAATGGACGAAGACGCGGGGGCCCCGCGAGGCGACCACCAGGTCGGGGAAGCCGTCGCCGTTGAGGTCCCCTCCTCCGGTGACCCGGGCGCCGTAGGTGGCGCGAGAGCCCGGGTCGGCGCCGATCGGAGGGGAGAGCACCCTGGCGCCCACCAGGGAGAGCGACGAGAAGCCCGGTCCTCCGGGGATCACCAGGACGCGGCCCGCCGCGACGCCCGCGTCGACGGGCGACTCCTGGGCGGGCGCGCCGATCACCAGGTCGGGGTGGCCGTCGCCGTTGCCGTCGGTGAGGGTCCCGAAGACGCTGCCGTCGCCTGCGCGAGAGGGGAGTCCCGCGGGTCTCGCGGCCACGCGAAACTCACCGACCGGGGAGAAGCTGAGCGTCGCGTCGGGCGAGCCGGGGACCCTCACCCGCCAGAACCAGGTCACCCCCCGGGTGAGGGCCCTGTCCGCCGGAGGCGAGGCCGACGGAACGCCGGGGCCGACCGAGGTCGTCCAGTGGACGGTCGCGAAGTCGCGGCGGCGGCTGACCTCCAGCACCCCGCCCTCGTCGCAGGCGCGAAGACTGAAGCGGAGAAAGGGCCGGTCGGAGCGCACCACGGAGCCCGACCACGGAGAGCGAAGCAGCGGAGCTTCGGTGATGACGCAGGGCCCGACCTCGGCGTCGGGCACGTCACGGGGGACATCCATCCCGACGTCACGAGGGACGTCCATCGCGACGTCACGGGGGACGTCCGTCGCGACGTCACGGGGGACATCCATCGGGACATCCATCGCGACGTCACGGGGGACATCGATCGCAACGTCCGTGGCGGTGTCGCGGGGGACGTCCGTCGCGTCATCGAGCGGGACATCCATCGCGACATCCATCGCGACATCCATCGCGACATCCACCGCGACATCCACCGCGACATCCATCGCGACATCCATCGGGACATCCACCACGGCGTCGACGCGGTCCTGGGTCGCAGCGTCCGTCGTGGCATCGACGCGATCCTGCGAGGGGACATCCGCCGTGGTGTCCGCCGCGGCGTCGACGGTGGCGGGCGACGCGTCGTAGGGGATCTCGGGCTCGATGAGCAGGCCGCATCCGGAGCCCAGGAGCGCGACGAGGGGGAGCATCGACGACCGGGTGGAGAGGCGCATCACGGACGATCGTACGCACATCCCGTTGCAGGGCACAGGCGCTCGTGAGTGGGCGGGTGCGTTGACCCTGAGGGTGCGACGGAGAGAGCATCACAACAGTTGACGATCGCCCCGGTGGTGTCGGGGGTGGACGGTCGATCATTGAGGGGTGCTGCGACATGTTGAAGGTCAAGGTCGAGGGCGGAAGCACGCTGCGCTTCCTGGATCAGCGGTCGAACACGGGCCTCGGGGTGGTGTTCCAGCGCACGCTGCGCATCCCCGATGATGGGAAGAAGTACCCGCTGCCGCCGGGGCTCGGGTCGTTTCCGGTGCGGCGCGTGCTCGACTACAAGGACCGCGTCCCGCCGGCGTGGCTGAAGTCCTCGGGGGTGTTCATCCCGATGTACCAGCGCGAGGCCATGTGGATCTCCTTCCAGTCGCGGCACTGGCGGCCCAACGCGGTGAAGGTGGCGGCGGGCAAGATCAACGCGGTCTCCGGGAGGCCCTGGTCGCAGGCCCTCGAAGCCCCGTCGCAGCCCGAGCGGGGCGGGCTGCGGGCGATGTTCGGGGCCGGGTCCTCGGAGCCCGAGCAGGACTACCTCACGGTGCCACCGCAGCCCTGGCTCGACGGGTTCAACTCGGGCAAAGGGGTGATCCGGCAGTTCGTCGCGATGCCCCTCGGCATGGGCTACACGGTCGAAGGTCAGGTCACCGGCAAGGAGGAGCACGGCGGCATCCAGCTCATCGTCTACGAGCCGAAGCCCGGACGCTTCCCCGAGCAGCCCCCTCCCCCGCCCCCGCCGATGGCGGCGATGGCGCCGGGCGGCTTCGGGGGGCCGGTGTACAGCAGCGCGGCGATGCCGAGCATGGCGATGCCGATGGCGGTGCCGAGCCCCGCGCCGAAGGCGCAGTCCATGGGCCTCGGCGCGGGCGGCAAGATGGAGCAGAAGATCTACCCCGACCCGCACGGCCTCGACACCTGGAACCCCGACGACTACGGCCGGGTGTTCGTGCACATCGTCAACAGCGTGATGTGGCGGGAGATCACCGGGGAGGCGGTTCCGCCGTCGCCGGTCGACGCGAGGGCGTACTCCCACGCGGGCTATCCGTGGTTCAAGATCTACGACGACGAGAAGGGCGACGTGGCCCCGTCGGAGGTGCTCTCGGCGGTGAAGTCCATCGCCCAGATGGACGAGAAGCACGGCTTCGTGGGCCTCGACGACAACGACTCGATCGAGCTCTCCGCGAAGCAGGTGAAGGGCATCGGCAAGGACGACGTGCCCGACGGCGACTGGTGATCCTGCGAGGCGATCGACGCCCGACAGTTGCCGCCGTCGCCCCGACCGGTGCATCCATCGACGATGCGCGCCCACCAGCTCCTCCTCCCCCTCGGTCTCGCGCTCGCCAGCGCCTGTAGCAGCAACGAGAGCGTCGTCGGCGGCGACGCGGCAGCCGACCTCGGCGCGCTCGACCTCGGCGCGCTCGACCTCGGAGCGAACGCACCGGACGAGGGCGTCGCCGACGCGGGCTCCCCCGACGCGGGCACCCCCGACGCGGGCGCCCCCGACGCGGGCTCCCCCGTGGACGTGGGCGAGCTCGACGCCTCCGTCGACGCGGGCGTGGACGCCGCCGCGGACGTCCCGGTCGACCGCGGCCCCATGTGCGCCTCGCCGCAGGTCGTCTGCGCAGACCGCTGCGTCACCACCGCCAACGACCCGGCCCACTGCGGCGCCTGCAACAACGCCTGTCGCGCGGGCGAGGTCTGCGCCGAGGGTTCGTGCCGCATCGCGTGCCCGGCGGGGCAGTCGGTCTGCGGCGCGTCGTGCGTGACCCTCGACCGCGACCCCCAGCACTGCGGCCGCTGCGACACCGCCTGCGGCGCGGGAGCGAGCTGCGAGATGGGCACCTGCCGCTGCCCGAGCGGCCAGGCGCTCTGCGGCGACCGCTGCGTGGACACCGCGACCTCGACCTCCCACTGCGGCGTCTGCGGGCGCGCGTGCGCCCTCGCCCGCGCCACCCAGGCCTGCGTGGCGGGAGCGTGCCGGGTGGCCGGCTGCGAGGCGGGCTTCGGCGACTGCGACGGCATGGCGGACAACGGCTGCGAGACCGCCGTCGCCGCCAACCCCTCTCACTGCGGGGCGTGCGGTCGGGTGTGCGCTCCGGCCCACGCCACGGCGAGCTGCGCCGCGGGCGCCTGCGCGGTGGCGGCCTGCGAGGCGGGCTACGCGGACTGCGACGCCATGGCGGCCAACGGCTGCGAGGTGGACGCTCGCTCCGATGCGCGCCACTGCGGCGCCTGCGGAACGACCTGCCTCACGGGCGCCTGCGCGGCGGGACGGTGCGTGGCGCCGAGGAGCTGCCTGGAGCTGAAGACGCTGCGGCCGACGTCGACGGACGGGCGCTACACCATCGACCCCGACGGAGCGGGCGGGGCCGAGGCCCTGGAGGTGTACTGCGACATGACCACGGCGGGCGGCGGCTGGACCTACGTGGCCACGGTCACCAACAACGGCGACGCGGCCAACACGGGGCGCTGGCTGATGAGCTCCCCGACGCCCAACGCGTGGGAGAGCGCGACGGCGACCTTCGGGATGCTCGATCCGAGCGCCAACCAGGACTACCGCTCGCTGGCCTTCGCGAGCGTGGCGGCGAGGGCGGTGATGATCACCCACCGCAACCTCTTCCTGCTGGCGACGGACGACGGCTGCCTCCAGGGGCGCTCGCTGCAGGCCTCGCTCACCCGCCTCGACTGGACCTGCGGCGGCTCGGAGGTCTTCACCCGCCACCCGGACTGCACCCACGCGTGCGTGATCGCGAGCGCGACGCCCCGCGCCGGGGACACCGCGCTGCTCAACGGCGTGTCGCGCGCGAGGCTGTACCTGAAGGCCGGCGAGGCGGACGGCGCGCAGGACACCAACCGCGACCGCGCGTACCTGTCGACCAGCTACCGGGACAACGTGGACTACCCCACCGGGCTCGGGGCCTTCTGCAGCGGGAGCTCGTGCAGCCCTCGCACCGGCGAGGCGGACGTCAACGACCGCTCGGACGCCATCACCCCGAGCGCGGGCTCGGAGTACTACGGCATCTGGGTGCGCTGATCAGCCGCAGCGGCCGCCGAGGAGCCCCCGCTTGAGCCCCGCGTTGGGGGGCGTCGAGCCCAGCCAGATGCTGAAGAACACCCGGGCGAAGTCGTCGCCCTCGATGGTCCCTCGAACGGTGCTGCCCGTCTGCACCTGGACTCCCGCTCCCGCGGTGTACGTGAAGGTCAGCACCGAGCCATCTCGGAGCTCGGGCATCCAGGCGTTGAGGCGGTTCATCCGGGCGGTGAGCGCCGGGAGGGCGCCCCCGGCGTTGCGAGCGAAGCCCTGCTGCAGCGCCTCGACCATCTCCTCGCGGGAGACGTCTCTCACGAAGCGCAGCACCAGCCGCCGGGTCTCCGTCGACTGGATGATCGCCGCGCCGCTGGTCGAGCGGTGCTCCAGGTAGAGCCCGGCGACATAGACGTCGACGTTGAACACCGTCGCCTCGCGGATGCCGAGGCCGTTGAGCGTCAGCGCCGTGCCGTTGACGGTAACAGTGTCGGGCAGCCGCACGCCGCCGCATTCGGCCGCATGGGCGGGCATCGCCATCGCGAGGCAGAGGGTGAGCGAGGTAAGGCTCGATGCGATCTTCTTCATGGGGGTCCGTCCTCTGGTCGGTGATCTCCAACCGGTCGGGGCTTGTCAATCCGAGCGCCGCCTTCGGCGACATGGGGTGCGTCCTTCGTGCAACGGGTGCATCGCCACCGCGCTTCAACGGGTCCAGCTCAGCACCCTTGGCTCGTCCCGGGACATCGGATCGGGCATCGCGAGGGGGTATCCGACGAGGATGGGCGCGAGCGCCGCGCCGGACTCCGGCAGGCCGATCTCGGCCTTGATCTCCGGCGTGTTGAGCACCCCGACCGCGAAGCCGATGGCGCAGGTGCCGAGCCCGGCGTCGCACGCGGCCAGCATCAGGTTCTGCGCCGCCAGCCAGCAGTCCGCGTCGCTGTAGGTCGTGCGCGTCTCCACCCCGATGACCACCAGGGTGCCCGCGTCGTAGAAGATGTTGAACGCCGGGTCTTCGAGCAGCTCCATGAACTGGGCGGCGCGAGGGTCGGTCGCGGCATGGGCCCTGGCGAGCATGGTCTCCTTGGCCCGATCGGAGTAGTGCCTCAGCCGGGCCTTGCTCTGGACGATGGAGAAGCGCCACGGCTGGGTGTTGATCGCGCTCGGCGCCTGCACCGCCGCGTGGAGCAGCGCCCGGATGGTCGCCTCGTCCACCTCGCGATCGGTGTACGCACGGACCGAACGACGGGAATGAATGGCTTCGAGGAGTTGCATGGTGGCCCGCTGGAGAGCAGCAACCGCCGTGCCTTCGGGTCGACGCTACGAGCCCAGGGCCGCGCACTCGGGTCGGGCGAGCTGCTGGACCCTGAGGGTGGTGAGCACGGTCTGGAGGCGCGTGAGCCCCGCGGGGATCGCCCTGCAGCCGGACGCTCCAGCGCACTCGGCTCCGACCTCGAAGTGCCGCCCGTCGCCGCGGGTGACCACGAAGACCTGGCCGTCGGCCGGGCGGGTGTCGCGCCCGTAGAGGGTGCTGGTCTGGTCGGCGAAGGCCGCCCTCACGTCGTCGTCGTTGAAGGCGACGATCACGTGCAGGGTGTCGACGGTGCCGCCGTCGCTGGTGGCGCAGTAGTCGATCATCGCCGAGCAGGAGCACATGCACGGCCCCGCATCGAGGCCGCCCAGCGGGGTGCGGGTGAAGGTGAACTGCCGCCCCGGCCCGATCTGCACCGTCTCGCGGACCGGCGTGAATCCGCCGTCCATGCCGTAGGTGTAGAGCGCGGGGATGTCGCAGAAGGGCTGGGCGTCCACGGAGACATCCAGCGTCACGTCGCGAGCGACGTCGACGGCGGTGTCGACCGGGGCATCGACGGAAGCATCCGGGGAGCTCGACGAGCTGCACGCGGAGAGCGCGAGCAGCAGCAGCAGGGCGGGAGCGCGTGGGTTCATGGGAGCCTCCATCGCAGGGACTATGGTCCCTCGAGGACGGTCTGGCATCGCCCCCGATGAGGGCCCTCTCCCCCCGCTCAGGCCCGCTTGGACTTCGCGTGCTCCATCATCAGGGCCTCGGCGACCTTGAGCGCCGCGTCGTCGATCTCCCAGGTCTTCTTCGCACCGTAGCGCTCGTGGAGCAGCTTGAAGAGGGCGTCGTCGATGAAGGGCGTCACGTTGCCGCTCTGGTACTCGCGCTCCTTCTCCACGTAGAGCCCGAGGAAGGTCTCGTCGCGGAACCACTTGCGGTTCTGGCTGTTGAGCCGCTCCACGGTCTGGTCCGACGGGTCGCGCTGAAGGAACTCGAAGAACATCCCGCTGGGCTTCGTGCCCGGGAAGTACCACTCCCCGCTGAACACCTGGATGAGGTTCTCCTCGTCGTCCTTGAGGATGGGGGTGATGAAGTTCACCCCGCGCTCGAGGGCGTGCTGGTGGAAGGCCAGCAGGTCGGGCGTGCGCAGCGCGATGTGCTGCCAGTGCGAGGCGGCCTCGTGCGAGTCGAGCATGGTGCGCACGTGCGACGGCTGCCCGGCGGGCTCCGAGGGCTGCACCACGGCGATGATGGTGTTGGTGAGCTTGGGGTCGTCGGCGCCGTGCCCGAGGCGCACGGCGTAGGTCATCGACTGCTCGCCCTGGCCCGGGACCCACTCCTTGCGCTTGTCATAGAGGAGGTCGTCCGGCCCGACGCCGAACACCGTCTTGAAGAGGACATACGCCACATTGTAAAGCGCCGGCTGTAGCAGCAGCGTCATGTGGTCGACCCGGAAGTTGAGGAACGCGGGCTTCGTCGTCGTGGTCGTCATGGCGCGCGGAGACTAAGCCCTCGCCGCGGGCGATGTGAAGGGTCGAGGCACTGGCGCCCTCCCTCGCGAAGCGCCACAACGCGGGCTGCATGACCGCCACGAATGCCCTCCCCCTGTCGATCCTCGACCTGGTCCCGCTCGCCAACGGGATGACCAGCGCCCAGGCGCTCGCCAACAGCCTCGACCTGGCCCGCCGCGCCGACGCCCTCGGCTACACGCGCCTCTGGTACGCCGAGCACCACAACATGCCCGCCATCGCGAGCACCACGCCGGAGATCATGATCACCCGCGCGGGCATGGTGACCTCCCGCATCCGCCTCGGATCGGGCGGCGTGATGCTCCCCAACCACTCCCCCCTGAAGGTCGCCGAGACCTACCGGCTGCTCGAGGCCATGCTCCCCGGGCGCGTCGACCTGGGCCTCGGCCGCGCCCCCGGCACCGACCCCACCACCGCCCTCGCCCTGCGCCGCTCCCGCGAGGCCGTGTACGCCGACGACTTCCCCGCCCAGCTCGGCGAGCTGCTGGCCTTCGGGGGGCGCCGTGAGTTTCCCCGCGGCCACGCCTTCGCGGGCGTCTCCGCGCAGCCCGACGACGTCCCGCTGCCGCCCGTCTGGCTGCTCGGGTCGAGCGACTACAGCGCCCACCTCGCCGCGCAGACCGGCCACGCCTTCTCCTTCGCGGCGCACTTCAGCCCCACCTCCCCGGAGGGCCCGATGCTCGACTACCGCCGGCGCTTCCGGCCCGGGGCCATCGAGCGACCGCACGCCATGCTCGCGCTCTCGGTCTTCTGCGCGCCCACCCGCGAGGAGGCCGAGCTCATGGCCATCCCCACGCTGGTGGCCTTCGCGCGGCTTCGCACCGGGCGCCCGTCGAGGCTGCTCAACGCCGACGAGGCGCGCACCTACCGCTTCACCCCGGGAGAGGCCGCGGCGGTGGAGAGCATCCGCTCGGCGCAGATCATCGGCACGCCGGGCTCGGTGAAGGCGCGCATCGATGAGCTCGCGGCGCTCACCCGGGCCGACGAGGTGATGGTCGCCATGTTCGCCGCCGACCACTCCGAGCGGCTGCGCTCCTTCGAGCTGCTGGCCGAGGCCTACGCGCTGCCAAAGACCGCTCCCGCCACGGGAGAGGTTGCCGCCCCGCCGCCCGATCGATAGCGTCCGCGGCCATGAACCACTCGCGCCTCCTGCTCGCGGCCGTGCTCTCCCTCAGCGTCGCCGGGTGCGGCTCGGCGATCGCGTCCGGCCAGACCGACGGCCAGGACTGCAACGTCGCCCTCGCCGCCAGCGCGTGCAGCGCGACCTCCTACTGCGACCCGGGCGTCGCCTCCTCCAACGGGGTCTATCCCCGCAACCGCAGCTACGGCCTGCTCGGCGACAAGAAGCACGCGGTCGGCACCTGCCGCCCGAAGGGCGCCGCGGGCGCGGCCTGCGCCGGGATCGATCAGTGCCTGAGCGGTCGCTGCGTGCACCGCGACGCGCCCGCGGCCCCGGGCGTCTGCGAGTAGCGCCTCACCCCACCCGGATCACGATCTTCCCCCGGGTGCGCCCGGACTCCACCCGCCGGTGCGCCTCGGCGATCTCCTCGAGCGGCAGCACCGCGTCGATCACCGGCGTCACCGCCCCGGACTGCACCACGTCCGCGAGGCGCTGCAGCATCGCCCCGCTGGTGGGGCGCACCACCATCTTCACCGCCACGCGCCGTCGCCACCACGCGCCCACGATGAACGCCGCCTGCGCCCCGATCGCCCTCGCGGTGCCGGCGTAGGCGCCGTGCTTCTTCACCGCCTCGGGGATGCCGCTCACCACCAGGGCCATGCGCCCGCCGCGCTTCAGCACCGTCAGCGTCCGCTCGTTGGCCTCGCCCCCGATGGACTCGAGCGCGGCGTCCTGCTCGTACAGGAGGTCGTCGTACTGCTCCTCGTGGTAGTCGATGACCGTGTCGGCCCCGAGCGAGCGGACGAAGTCCACGTTGCGCGCGCTGCACGTCGTCGCCACCACCGCGCCCAGGTGCTTCGCCAGCTGGATGGCGAGCGTTCCGACGCCGCCGGCTCCGGCCTGGATGAACACCTGCTGCCCCGGTCGCAGCCTCGCCGCGTCGACCAGCGAGGCCCACGCCGTGAGCCCCGCCAGCGGGAGCGCCGCGGCCTGCAGGTGGTCGAGTCTCGCGGGCTTGCGCGCCACCTGGGACTCGTCGATGGCCACCAGCTCGGCGCAGGTGCCGGGGCGGCGGTGCGTGGGCGAGGAGAAGACCTCGTCGCCTGGCTTGAAGCGCGTCACCCGCGAGCCCACCGCGACGACCTCGCCGGAGACGTCGAGCCCGGTGATCTGCGGCAGGCGGTAGTGGATGAGGGCCCGCTGCGCCCCCTGGCGGATCTTGCAGTCGATGGGGTTGACGCTCGCGGCGCGCACCCGGATGAGCAGGTCGCGCGCCCCGGGGATGGGGTCGGCGACCTCCTCCACGCGCAGCACGTCGGCCTCGCCGTAGCGGCGGAAGAGGGCGGCCTTCACGGCGCGTCGCCGGGCGGGAGGATCATCCGCGGGAGCGTACCGGAGGTTGGGAGGTGATAGACCATCGACCGCATGGACCTCGAACTGAAGGGTAGGACGGCCCTGATCATCGGCGGGAGCCGCGGCATCGGGAGGGCGATCGCCGCGAGCCTGGCGAGGGAGGGCGCTCGGGTGGCGCTGGTGGCGCGAGGCGAGGAGGCGCTGCGGGCGACGGTGGCGGCGCTGCGCTCGACGGGGGCGGAGGCGCACGCCATCGTCGGGGACGTGTCGACCGAGGCGGGCGCGCAGGCGGCCGTCGGGGTGGCCATCGAGACGCTGGGGAGCGTCGAGGTGCTGGTGAACAACGCCGGGGGAAGCCTCGGGTCGGGCACCTTCGAGAAGGCCACCGCGGCGCAGTGGCGCGAGGTGCTCGACCTCAACCTGATGGCCGCGGTGTGGTGCAGCCAGGCCGTGGTGGGGTGGATGCGCGAGCACGGCGGAGGGGCGATCGTGAACGTGTCGTCGATCTGCGGGCGGGAGTACTGCTCGACGGCGCCGTACATGGCCGCGAAGGCGGCGCTCATCGCCATGACCAAGGAGATGTCCGTGAGCCTCGCGAGGCACCACATCCGGGTGAACAGCGTGGCGCCGGGGTCGGTGATGTTCCCCGGGGGGTCGTGGGACCGGCGGGCGAAGTCCGACCCGGAGCGCATCGAGAAGATGCAGCGCGACGAGCTCCCCATGGGGCGCTTCGGCACGCCCGAGGAGGTGGCCGACGTGGTGACCTTCCTCGGCTCCGCCCGCGCGAGCTGGATGACCGGCGCCTGCGTCCCGGTCGACGGCGCCCAGGGGCGGGCGCTCTGACCCGTCGGTGAGTTCCTAGGGCAAAGCTGCCACGCCGCCGCGGAGGGCTGTACCTCGCGGCCACAGGGGGTGGGCGCTCCTGCCACCGCGCCCGAGCGCGCAAAGCCCAGTGTTTCGCGCTCATCCCTCGCGTGGAACGCCCTTCGCAGAGCCCGTGCCCCGTCAGCTCCAACGAAGGCGCCGCCGAGCGCTCCACCGACGAGGACCCCTAAACCATGAGCAACGCCCCCAAGGATCCCTTCCTCACCGACGTCCGCGAGCTGCGCAAGCGCGCCCGCAGGCACATCGAGAACGGCGCCGTGGTCGAGAACTACCGCGGCGACCGCGAGAACGTGATCAAGCTGCTCAACGTCGCGCTGGCGACGGAGATCGTCTGCGTGCTGCGCTACAAGCGGCACTACTTCATGGCCTCCGGGCTGGAGGCCAGCTCGGTGGCCGCCGAGTTCCTGGTGCACGCCAACGAGGAGCAGCTTCACGCCGACGAGATCGCGACGCGCATCACGCAGCTCAACGGCGCGCCCGACCTCAACCCCGAGGGGATGCTCTCCCGCTCCCACTCGGAGTACGTCGAGGGCGAGTCGCTGAAGGACATGATCCGCGAAGACCTGGTCGCCGAGCGCGTGGCCATCGAGTCGTACAGCGAGATCATCCGGTACATCGGCGACAGCGACCCGACCACGCGGCGCATGCTGGAGGGCATCCTCGCCAAGGAGGAGGAGCACGCGCAGGACATGGCCGACCTCCTCGCGCGCTACGGCGAGGCCTCGAAGAAGTGACCCCCCGCCCCTCCCGCGAATCGCTGCGGAGCGAGAGCCCCCCGAAGCCGAGGCACCCGGTCTCGCGCTTCACGGCCTTCGCGAGGAGGGCGTCGCACCTCGCCGGCCGGCCGCTGACCTTCCTCCTGGCGGTGGTGGTCATCGTCGCCTGGGCGGCGTCGGGGCCGCTCTTCCGCTTCAGCGACACCTGGCAGCTGGTGATCAACACCAGCACCACCATCATCACCTTCCTGATGGTGTTCCTCATCCAGAACACCCAGAACCGCGACAGCGAGGCGATGCACCTGAAGCTGGACGAGCTGATCCGCGCGGTCTCCGAGGCCGACAACGCGATGCTCAACCTGGAGGAGCTCGAGGACGAGGCGCTGGCGGAGATCCACGCCCGCTACACCGCGATGGCCGAAGCGGCGGGCCAGCACCTGCACCGGCGCGGGGTCCGCCCGAGGCCGTGAGCGCGACACTCGCCCCCGGGAGAGGCGGGCGTTGCCAAGCGCCCGGTCGCGGTGCACCTTGCGCCCCTACGACGACATGGCTCTGATCGAATTTCAAGGCGTAGACAAGGCCTTCGGCCCGAAGGTGATCTACACCGGCCTCGACCTGGCCATCGAGCAGGGCGAGGCCCTCACGATCCTGGGCGGCTCCGGCGTGGGCAAGAGCGTGATGCTCAAGATGCTCATCGGGCTGCTCAAGCCCGACCGGGGGGACATCCTCTTCGACGGCAAGAGCATCGTCGGCATGAGGCCCGCCGAGCTGGCCAGGGTGCGGCAGCGCATCGGGATGGTGTTCCAGGGGGCGGCGCTCTTCGACTCGCTGAGCGTGAGGGAGAACGTCGCCTACGGGCTGCGCGAGCACTTCCACATGAACGAGTCGGAGATCTCCGAGCGCGTCGACTGGGCCCTCTCCCTGGTGGGCCTGCCCGGCATCGAGGCGATGAACCCCGCCGACCTCTCCGGCGGCATGCGCAAGCGCGTGGGCCTGGCGCGCACCATCGCGCTGCGCCCCGAGGTGCTGCTCTACGACGAGCCCACCACCGGCCTCGACCCGATCAACACCACCCGCATCAACAACGTGATCGTCTCGCTCAAGGCGGCGCTCAGCGTCACCAGCGTGGTGGTCACGCACGACATGAAGACGGCCTTCGCCGTGTCCAACCGCCTCGCGATGGTGCACAAGGGCCGCATCGTCGCCAGCGGCTCGGTGGAGGACTTCCGCAACACCGACAACCCGATGGTGCACAACTTCGTCACGGGTCAGGCGCCCGAAGACGAGGACATGGCCGCGCTCATGGCCCGCTCCCAGTAACGCGGCCCGCCGACGACCCACGGACGAGCGCCTCACCCCCTTCTCTTAACTCTCCCTCCAATCCCCTCCGCGAGCGACACCCACCATGGTCAGGAACGTCAAGGTCGGCATCTTCCTCCTCCTCGGCCTCGTGGTCGCCGGGGTGCTCATCTTCCTGGTGGGCGACGAGCGGCACATGTTCCAGCGGCACGCGACGCTGCACGCGACCTTCCGCGACGTGGCGGGCCTCAAGGTCGGCTCTCCGGTGCGCATGGGCGGCCTCGACGTGGGCCAGGTCGAGACCATCACCTTCGGCGACAGCGACCGCGACCGGCTCATCCACGTGTACTTCACGATGATCGCCGAGCAGCTCCAGCGGGTCCGCTCGGACAGCCGGGTGAGCATCGTCAGCAAGGGCCTCCTCGGCGACAAGGCCCTGGACATCACCATGGGCACCGCCGCGGGCCGCGCCCTGGCCTCCGGGGCGACCATCGTCTCCGAGGAGTCCGACGACATGGCCGGCGCGCTGCGGGCCGCGTCTCAGGCGGCGGTGCGGGTCAACACCGTGCTGGAGGACATCTCCCGGGTCACGGCCACCCTCGCCGCGCCGCAGACCACCGCGGACCTCCAGTCGGCCCTTCACGACCTCAGCGCCATCACCCACCAGATCGCCGTGGGCCCCGGCCCCGCCCACGACATGCTCACCAGCGAGCCCATGGCCCGTCGCATCGACGCCACGCTGGCCTCGGTGCAGTCCACCGCCACCCGCGCCTCCAGCACCATGGACAACGTCGACGGCCTGATGCGCGACGCCCGCCACGGCAACGGGCTGCTGCACGCCCTCGTCTACGACCGCCAGGGCGGCCAGATGGTGCAGCGCCTCGCCGCCGCGGCCGACGAGGTGGGCGCCATCACCCGCGACGTGCGCACCGGCAACGGCGGCCTTCACCAGGTCATCTACGGCACCGACCTCTCGCAGGCCCTGGCCAACGTGAACCAGCTCTCCTCGCAGACCAACGCGCTCATGACGGACATCCGCGCGGGCCGCGGCACCCTCGGGGCGCTGCTGGTCGACCCGTCGCTCTACGAGGACATCAAGACCCTCGTCGGCAACGTGCAGCGCAACGAGGTGCTGCGCGCGCTGGTGCGCTACTCCATCCACCAGGACGAGGGCGCGAGGCCCGCCGTGGCGGCCACCCCGGCGCCCGCAGGAGCCAACCAGCGGACGCTCCCCCGACCGGCGGCGCGACCGGCGCCCGCGGCGCGACCCGCGGCGCGACCCGCGGCGGCGCCGTAGGCCCTCACACCGGCTCGTCGTCCCCTTCGATCTCCTCGCCCGCCGTCGAGCCGTCGCGCTCCTCGGCGAGCCGCCGGTAGATGGTGCGCGTCGCGATGCCCAGGAGCTGCGCCGTGAGCCGCTTGTCGCCGTGGGTCACCCGCAGCGTCTCCCGGATCACCATCCGCTCGATCTCCTCCAGCGGCGTCCCGATGGGGACCACCAGCTCGGAGCGCGCCTGCTCGCTCTCCACCACGCTCTTCGGGAAGTCCCCCACGTCGAGGGTTCCGCTTCGGGAGAGCACCACCGCGCGCTCGATGGTGTTCTCCAGCTCGCGCACGTTACCCGGCCAGGTATAGCGGGTGAGCTTCTCCATCGCCGCGGGCGACACGGTGAAGGGCCCCTTGCCGTTGCGCTGCCCGAACACCCTCAGGAAGTGCTCGACCAGCATCGGCACGTCCGCGGGGCGGGCCCGCAGCGGAGGCGCCGTGATGGCGATGACGTTGAGCCGGTAGAAGAGGTCTTCCCGGAAGCGGTTGGCGCCCACCTCCAGGGAGAGGTCGCGGTTGGTGGCCGCCACGACGCGCACGTCCGCCCGCTGCGTGCGCCCCCCGAGGGGCTCGTACTCGCCCTCCTGCAGCACCCTCAGCAGCTTCACCTGCACCGCCGGGGAGAGCTCGCCGATCTCGTCGAGGAAGAGCGTCCCCCCGCGGGCCTGGGCGAAGCGACCGTCGCGCTTGGCCACCGCCCCGGTGAAGGCCCCGCGCTCGTAGCCGAACAGCTCCGCCTCCAGGATGCTCTCCGGGATCGCCGCGCAGTTGACCGCGATGAAGGGCGCCGCCGCCCGCCCCGAGCGCGCGTGGACATAGCGGGCCAGCAGCTCCTTGCCGGTGCCCGACTCGCCCAGGATGAGCACCGTCGCCATGGAGGGCGCCGCCTGCCCGGCCACCTCCAGCACCTGCCGCAGCGCGGGCGAGGTGCCGACGATCTCCCGCTTTCGCAGCGCGGAGATCTCCTCCCGCAGCACCCGGTTCTCGGCCACCAGCGAGGCCTTCTCCGCGGCCTTGGCCACGCTCTTCACGATCTGCACCCGCTTCAGCGGCTTCTCGACGAAGTCGTACGCGCCCCCGCGCATCGCCTCCACCGCGGTCTCCACGGTGCCGTACGCGGTCATCACGATGACCTCCGTCTCCGGCGCCACGGTCTTCACGGCCTTGAGCAGGTCGATGCCCGAGGCCCCGGGCATCATCAGGTCGGTGACCAGCACCTCCACCCGCTGGCGCCGCAGCATGTCGAGCGCGGTCTTGGCGTCCGGCGCCGTGGACACCCGGTACCCCTCCCTGGAGAGCAGCCGCTCCAGGGATTCAAGGTTCGACCGATCGTCCTCCACCACCAGCACCGAGGTCTCGCTAGCATTCACGGGGCGCAGCGTAGCCCTGAGCGCCGTCCGCCGCGACCTCCGCGCCTCATCTCCCGGCGGGGAGTTCCGGTGTACATAGGGCGTCGAAGGTTTCTTGAAGGCGGCGCGCGAGGAGATGGCCGATGCTTCCATGGCGTGGGTGGGTCCTGGGTTTGCTGGTCGGCTCGCTGAGCGCCTGCGGCTCCACGCTGCTCGTGCTGCCTCCGGTCGACGCCGGCGAGGATGCCCTCGGCCCCGATGCAGCCCCCGACGGCGCCCTTCCCGACGACGCGGAGATCAGCCCCGACGCGGACGGCCCCCTCGACGCGACGGCCACCCCCGACCTGCCCGAGGGCCCTGACGCCTTCCCCTCCGACGAGCCCCTGCTCGACTCCGGCACCGACGCGGGTCCCCCCTCCGAGCTCCCCACCGACGCGCCCGCTCCCCTCGACCTCCCTGCGACCTCGGACGCCCCTGCCGAAGACCTCCCCACCGCGGATGTCCCTTCCGTAGACGTCCCCTCCGTGGACGCCCCTCCGTCCTGCCCCAACGGGCTGACCGACCGCTGTCCCGCGAGCTTCCCCGGCACCTGCGCCAATCTCTCCGACGGCGCTGCCCACGCGGTGACCTTCGGCGGGCTCACCACCGGCCTGCCCGCGAGCTGCGAGGGGACCATGACGGCCGCCGGCCCCGACGGCGTGGTGCCGCTCACCATCACCACCCCGAGCGACGTGGTCGTCACCGCGAGGCCCACCGGAGGCGACGCGGTGGTGCTCACCCTCAGCCCCGCCTCCGGGTGCGGCCAGCGCGCCGAAGAACTCCGCTGCTCCAACAGCAGCGCCTCGAGCTCCGGCGGCGTGGCCACCCTGCGCGCCAGCACCCTCGGCCCCGGCACCTACGCCGTCACGGTCTCCGCCATGCGAGGCAGCCCGGCGATCGTCCAGGCCATGATCACCCCTGCGCGCCCTCGCTCCCGCGGCGACGTGTGCCCTGGCGTGGTGGTCACCCCCGACGGCGTGCCCGTCTCGCTCTCCACCGCGGGCTTCGCCGGGGAGGCCGACCACGGCACCTCCTGCGGCTCCAACGGCAGCTCCGCGGGCTGGGTCGACTCGGTCTTCTCGTACACCCTCACCACCGCGAGAGACGTGACCCTCTCCGTGAGCGCCACCGGCTCCGGCGATGTCGCCCTCGCGGTGGAGTCCACCTGCGGCGTCCGCATGAGCGCCGTGCCCGGCTGCGTCACCGGCAACCCCGCCCGGAGGATCATCCGCAACCAGCAGCCCGGCACCTACTACGCCGTCGTCGAGCACCGCAGCGCGGGCGCCGCGGGCCGCACGCTCGTCACCTCGCTGACCACCGCCGCCCCGACGCTCCCCGGCCGGGCCGACACCTGCCCCGGCCTGCCGCTCTCCCCGTCGATGCCCTCGCAGGCGGATGTCGCCGGGCTCACCGCAGGCTCCGCGGCGCTGAGCTGCTTCACCACCTCTCGCGCCGACGCGGTGTTCGGCTTTACCGCACCGGGTATGGGCTCGGACGTGCTGGTGAACGTCTCGGGCCCCAGCGGATCACGGGTGGGCTACACCCTCCAGTCGCCCTGCGGCGGCGCCGCGGTGGGCGGCTGCACCGGCCCTGCGGCGAGCGTGTGGCGGAGGTTCCAGGGGCTGACGCCGGGGCAGGTGTACAGCCTGGTGGCCGGCACCGAGGCGATGTCGGGCAACGTCAGCGCGCTGTACCTCACGGTCCCCTCGGCGGCGGCGACGGCGGTGTCGGGCAACGAGACCTGCGACACCCGGCGCACCATCCCGGCCACCGGGGGAGTCTTCCGCGGCAACTCCTCGAGCGCCCGGCAGGTGATCGCCGCGCCTCCCTGCGGCGGCCTCGGCTGCGCGGGCGGCCGGGCGGTGTACTTCCAGCTCGCGCTGCCCTCGCGGAGCCGGGTGATCGCCAACACCCTCGGCTCGGGCTTCGACACCATCCTCACGGTGAACTCCGGATCGAGCTGCCCGGGCCGCCCGGTGGCCAACGGCTGCAACGACGACAACGTCGGCCAGGCCTCGCAGGTGGACGTCACCCTCGACGCCGGAACCTACTTCCTCGTGGTGCAGGGCTGCGGCTTCGGCCGCGGGGGCGACTACACCCTCGACGTGGCGGTGGTCGCTCCCTGAGCGCCGCCGCGGGGCTTCGCTACGGGATGATGGGACCCGCGTCGGCCGGGGGCCCCGGCGGTCGCACGGCGGAGGGGGGCAGCGGGGAGAGCGCGAAGTCCTGCCGGGCGGTGGCGCCCGCGGTGACGGTGACGGTGGCGTCGACGGGGCCTACGCCGGGAAACCAGGCGTGCATGGTGTGGGTGCCCACCGGGACCCCATCGACCCGGTAGTGCCCCTCTCGGTCGGTCTGGTCATAGAACCAGTTGGGCGTGACCACGAGCGGGGTCTGCATCCACCGCGGGAAGAGCACCGAGTGGATGATGTACCGGCCGGGGCGGCTCAGGTGCTTCTCCTGATCCTCGTTGGGCATGAGCATCTGGGCGATGGTGGCGCCCATGCCGTCGACCTTGGTGAGGTGGTGGGCGTCCGTCGAGGCGTGCAGCACCAGCACGTCGTTGAGGCTCATCGCCATGATGCGCGGCTCGATGGAGCAGTCGTGGAAGGTGACGTGGCGACGGCGCGGCCGCGGGGGCGTCGTGGAGTGCGCGTCGACGGTGACGAGCGCCTCGGGCAGGAGACCCGGTGCGGTGATGCCGAAGGGGTTGGCGTAGTAGCCGCGGGCGCTCTCGGCGCAGCCGCGCATCCGGGAGACGTCATCGTCGATCACCACGGGCTGCGGCGCAGGAACGCTCCCGGTGAGGCGCACGAAGCCCTCGACGGCGCCGGTCGCCCCGGCGGGCGCGGGCGTCTCCGGATGCGCCGTCGCAGCGTCCGCAGAGACCGACGGGGTCGGGCGCGAGGGCTCCGGGGTGGGGCGGTTGCACCCGGGCAGCGCCAACCAGGTTGACAGCGCGGCCGCGGCGGCGAGGCGGAAGGGGCGGAGGTCGTGGGCGATCGGGTGGGTCATGGGATGGGGGTGTTCCATGGAGTGTGCCGGAGGAGGGGGCGGCAGTGCGAGGGGATCGTTGCGGGAGGCCGGTCGTGCGAGGGAGCGGAGCCCCGGGGCACCCCTGAATGTGTCCGCCCTGGTAGCCCTTCTGTTAGACCCGCGCGAGACCCCGCATGGACACACCTCACCTCTCGTTGCTGGCCCGCCTCACCACGATCGGCGTCGCGCTCTCCCTGACCGCCTGCGGGGCGCGCACGTCGCTCCGCGGCGAGGCCGCCGACCAGCTCCCCGATGCCGCTCCCCTCGACGCGCCCGCCGTCGACACCCCGCTCGTCGACACCCCCGCCGCGACCGACGTCTTCGTCAGGCCCGATGTGCCTCCCGCGCCCGACGTGCCCATCCCCACGGACATCGTGGGCCTCGCCGCAGGCGGATCGCACACCTGCGCGCTGCGCTCCTCCGGGGTCGTCGTGTGCTGGGGCTCCAACCGCTCCGGGCAGCTCGGCGATGGCTCGCGGGAGCCCCGCCGCCCCTCCCCCGTCGCCGTGACGGGCGTGACCGACGCCGTCGCCATCGCCGCGGGCGAGCAGCACTCCTGCGCGGTGCGCCGCGACGGGCAGGTGCTCTGCTGGGGCAACGGCCAGAGCGGCGAGCTCGGCGACGGACGGAGGGGCAGTCGCGCCACGCCCGCGCTGGTGCGCAACCTCACGGAGGCGGTGGAGGTCGCCGCCGGCCGCAACCACACCTGCGCCCGCCGCCGTGACGGGCAGGTGTGGTGCTGGGGGTCGAACGGCTCGGGGGAGCTCGGCCGTGTCGCCACCGGCGGCATCAGCCTGATCCCCGTCGTGGCCGGCGTCCCCAACGACTCCTTGCAGCTCGTGGCGGGCCTCGGCCACACGTGCTCGCGCTCGAGCTCGCGCACCGGCCTGGTGCTGTGCTGGGGCCGCAACTTCGAGGGCCAGCTCGGCAACGGCCTCACCGAGGTGCTTCGGAGCCCCGAGGCGAGCCCCGTCGCCGGGCTCAACAGCGTGGAGGAGATCACCGCGGGTCAGGCCCACACCTGCGCGCGTCGCAGCACCGGGGAGGTGCGCTGCTGGGGCTTCAACGCCAACGGCCAGCTCGGCGACGGCACGCGGTCGCTGCGTGCGCAGGCGACGAGCGTGCGCGACCTCACCGACGCCGCGGGCATCGCGGCCGGGGCCAACCACACCTGCGCGCGCGTCGCGGGTGGACAGGTGTTCTGCTGGGGCAGCAACGGGGTCGGCCAGTTCGGCGACGGCTCGCGCACCGACGCGCTCGTGCCCACACCCACGCGGAACCTCCCCGACGCGGACGAGGTCGTCGCGGGGCTCACCCACACCTGCGCGCGCCGCACCAACGGTCAGGTGCTGTGCTGGGGCCACAACGAGGAGGGACAGCTCGGCGACGGCACCACCGAGCGCAGGCTCGTCCCGACGCCCGTGCTCGGGCTGTAGCCGCGACGGAGGGGGTGCGCCGGAGCGCGCCGTGTCGAGAGCCCGCGATTGTTACACCGGTCGGTATGATCGCCCCGCGGCGCTTCGACTACGCTCCGGCGCGATGAACACTCCTGTCGACGTCTCCGTCGCGATCGACCCTGGGCCCCGCGACGTCCTCGCTCCGGTCGCCGAGCTGCTCGCTCCCGGGACGCTCGGGTTCCTCCCCGACGGCAACCTGCTCGTGATGGAGCGGCGCGGCGGCGCCAACGGCGTGGTCGCCCGCGAGTATGCGCCGGGCGGCGCCGGGCCGTGGAGCGAGGTGCGCTCGGTGCCTCTCAAGGGCGTCCGCGGCAGCCCCATCGGCTGCGCCGTCAGCGCCGACGGGGCCCTGCTCGCCGCCGGCCAGAAGACCGCCCGGGTCTACGCCTGGCCCTCGGGGTCCATGGTCGCGTCGCTGCCGGGGGTGCGCTACCAGCTCGAACGCAGCTCGCTGGGGTTCTCGCCGAGCGGCGCGCGCGTCGCGGTGGCCGACGGCGGGTACGTCTCCCCGCGCAACCGCGCCGTCACGGTCTGCGACGGCTCCACCGGGGCGAAGCTCGCGGCGATCAAGACCGACGAGTGGAGCTTCCAATGGGCGGCGATGCCCGACGAGTCGACGGTGCTCACCCTCGGCCTCGCGCACGACTGGGTGTCCGGTGACGACGAGACCGACGGCCAGCGCGTTCTCGGCTGCTACGACGTCGCCAGCGGCGCGGTGCGCTGGCGGCGGACGCTGCGCGCCGATCAGTGGCCGGGCGTCGACCGCGCGACGGGCCGCGTCTGGGTCGCGGGCGACGAGGGTCCGTACGCCACGAAGCACCTGCTGGCGCTCTCCCTCGCCGACGGGGCGGTGCTGCGCACCGTGGGCTTCGGCGACGACTGGCGCCCCGGCACCGCGGCGCCGGCCGTGGTGGGGCCGTCGACGCTCGCGCTCCCCGTGAGCTCGTACAAGCACGGCGCGACGCGCTACGTGGTCGCCGACGTCGAGCGCGGCCGCGTGATCGCCGAGCTGGGGCACGGCGGCGCGCGGCTGGGTGGGGTCTTCCCCCTGACGGCGCACGCCGACACCCGGCGCGTAGCCGCCGAGGTCGACAGCTTCACCCTCGTCTGGCAGCTGCCGTAGTACCTCGCCACAGGGGACCTGAAGGGTTGAGACGGTCGCGGGCTCCGCGCGCGGAGAGAGAAGAACCGCAAGGGTCGCAACGGTCGCAAGGGCTCGAAGGCATGGGCCGTGGGACGCTCGCGCTCTTCGCCGCGTCGCCCCTTCAGGGCCACCACCCCCTCTCAAGGTCTCAAGGGACACTTTGATCGTCGGTCACACCACTCAGGCCTGGGGTACGGCGTGGGGCCTCTGCATCGTCGTGCAGCGCCTGACCCCAGGCAGGAGTGGTCCAAGGTGTCCCTTGAGACCTTGAGAGGGAGAGCCCTTCAGGGCCCGACGATCTGCTCTTCCTCCTCCCTTGTGGCCCTAAGCGACCCTTGCGGTTCTGCTCTCTCCGCGCATGGAGCGCGACCGCCTCAACCCTTCAAGTCCCCTGTGGAAAGGTACCAGGTGCGAGGCCTACGCCCCGGCGGGGCCCGCGGCCTTCGCGACGAGCTCGCGGTGCTTCTGCGGCGAGCGCAGCGCCTGGTAGCGCAGCACCTTGTCGCGGATCAGCGGGCGCACCCGGAAGGCCTCCGCCGCCGGGTCGCGGATGGAGGGCTCGCGCTCGAACCAGTCCTGCACCGGGGCCACGAGCTCCTCGGGGAAGAGCCGCGCGAGGGTGTCCTCGTTGACCACGTCGAGGTAGCAGACGCGCACGAACCAGCCCTGCTCCGTCGGGGTCATCCAGCGCGTCGTGCGGTCGTGGAACTTCTTCAGGAACAGCGCCGAGTCGGCCCCCTCGCGACCCGCCTCGTCGAGCACCAGGCTGAGCAGGTAGGGGAAGCCCTGCGTGGCCTCGAAGAGGGCCTCGCGGCGCTCCGGCGGCACCTCCGCGCGCTCCAGCATGGCGAGCGCCGTGGCCCGGTCGAAGGGCGCGAGGCGCACCTGCGCGGCGACGTAGCGCTGGCAGTGCTGCGCCCACGAGGGGCTCATCGCGTCGAGGTCGTCGCGCCCGGCGATCACCAGCACCGTCTTGAAGGGCGCCCTCGCCAGCCTGGGAATCAGCGCCCCCACCAGGAACTCCTCCAGCGTCGGCGCCAGCGCCTCGAAGTCGTCGACGACCAGCAGCAGGTCGTTGGTGTGCGGTCCGATGGGGTCGTGCGTGATGCGGTGCCAGTCGTCCTTGCGGTAGCCGCGCAGGGCCGCCGAGAGGTCCGTGAGCATCGCGTCGGCGGTGACGCCGTAGAGGTCGCCTCGCACCCGGTTGTGGAAGGTCACTCCCAGCAGGTCGCGCAGCGGACCGGGCAGCCGCGTCGACTGCCGCAGCGGAGCGAGGGTCTCCAGCAGGTCCCACGCCGCGTCGAGCGTCGCGCTCACGTTCGTCTCGGAGAGCCCGATGGCCCTCACGTCGAGGTAGCCGCGGGTCCTGGGCACCGTCTCGTTGAGCCGGTGGCCCGCCCGCAGCAGCGCCACGGCGACCTTCTTCACGTCGTCCCGGGCGCTCCCGAGCTCCTCGGCCACCTCGTCGAGGAGGGCGCGGTGCGCGGCCGCCACGCGGCGCACCTGGGGGAAGTAGTCCGCCTCGGGGCGCGCCGGGGCCTCCAGGCTGCGCGGCATGAGCTGGTCGAGCAGCGCGAAGAAGTCCCCCACCGAGGAGCGGTTGGAGCCGTCCACCCGCAGCCGCAGGTAGCCAAGCGCCTCCGGGTCGGCCGCGGCCAGCGCGTCGTCGATGAAGAACGACTTGCCCACGCCCCCCGGCCCGCTCACCCCGACGATGGACACCTGCGTCGGCGGGCGAGCGACCACCGCCGTGAGCTGCGCGACCTCGGAGCGGTGGATGGTGTCCATGACGCTCATCGTGCCACGGCCGTCGTGGACGCCATCGATCGCTCCGTCGGTTGCGGGTCCCGCCGACACGGGTGAGCGGAGGCCGTCACTCCGGCAGCAGGGCCTCGAGGGCGGCCAGGTCCGGCGGCTTCGTCAGGTGGTGGTCGAAGCCCGCCTCGCGGGCGCGGCGGCGGTCGTCCTCCTGGCCGAAGCCCGTCACGGCGATGAGCCGCGTCGCCGCGAGGCCCTCGTCCGCCCGTATCGCGCGCGCCACCTCGTAGCCCGAGAGGTCGGGCAGGCCCACGTCGCAGATCACCACCCGCGGCGAGAGCGCCCGCGCCTGCCGCAGCCCCTCGGTCGCGGTCGACGCCACGGTCACCGAGTGCCCGCGCAGCGTCAGCACGGCGTACAGGGTCTCCGCGATGTCGGGGTTGTCCTCGATGATCAGGATGCGGTGCGTACCGCCCCGGGGCGCGGGCGCGGGCGCCGGTGCGGCGGGCGCGGGCGCGGGCGCCACGGGCAGCCACACGGTGAAGGTCGCGCCGAGGCCGAGCCCGGGGCTCTCGACGCGCACGCCGCCGTCGTGCAGTTCGGCGAGGCCGCGCACGAGGGCCAGGCCGAGCCCGAGGCCGCCGGCCCCCTGCGCGGTGGCGTGGCCGCCCTGGCTGAAGGGCACGAAGATCATCCCGAAGGACTCGGGCTCGATGCCCACGCCGTCGTCGCGCACCGCGACCTCGGCGACGGCCCCGTCGGTGCGCAGGCCGACCGCGACCGTGGAGCCCGCCGGGCTGAAATTGATCGCGTTCTGAACCAGGTTGATGACGATCTGCCGCAGCCGGGCCTCGTCCCCGAAAACCAGCACGGGCGCCGCCGGGAGGTCGACCTCGACCCGTTGCCGGGCCTTCTCCGCCGCGGGCGCCATGTCGGCGACCGTCGCGGCGACCAGGGCCGCGAGGTCGAGCACCTCGCGCCGCAGCGAGACCTTCGCCCGGGAGATGCGCGAGACGTCCAGCAGGTCGTCGATGAGCCGGGTCATGTGGGTGACCTGCCGGTCGATGATGTCTCGCGAGCGGGCGAGGGCGGCGGCGTCCGGCCCGGCGAGCTTCATCATCTGCACGGCGTAGCGGATGGGCGTGAGCGGGTTGCGCAGCTCGTGGCCGAGCACGGCGAGGAAGTCGTCCTTGCGGCGGTCGGCCTCGCGCAGCGACTCCTCGGCCACCTTGCGGTCGTGGATGTCCGTCGCCGTGCCGAACCAGCGGGTCACCGCGCCGGGGTAGCGCGCGAGCGAGGCGCGGCTCAGGTGCCAGCGGTACGAGCCGTCGGCCATCTGCATCCGGTGCTCGACCTGGAAGGGCGCGCCGCGGGCGAGCGCCTCGGCCCAGGCCCGCGCCGTCCCGGCGAGGTCGTCGGGGTGCACCACGTCCGGCCACGACCAGTGGTCGGCCGTCGCCGCCGCGGGCCGGAACTCCCGGGCCCTCGAGTTCTGGTAGTCGATCGCGCCCTCCGCGGTGGCCGTCCAGACGAGCTGCGGCATCGCGTTGGCCAGGTCGCGGAAGCGCTGCTCGCTCTCGCGCAGCGCCTGCACGCTTCGCTCGCGCTCGCTGGTGTCGGCGGTCATCCCGGTGAGGCGAGCGAGCCGGCCCTGGGCGTCGAAGAAGCCGTGCGCCCGCTCCTCGAGGAGCACCGCCTCGTCGCCGCGCCGGAAGCGGTAGAGCAGCGCGTAGTCCGGCTGCGAGGGGGTGAGCGCGGCGATCGACTCGCCCAACCGGGGACGGTCCGCGGGATGGACCCTCTGGACGAAATTGGCGCCGGTGTCGTGCGTGGCCTCGACGCCGTCGAGCCCGAGGATCGGCCCGCAGTCCGGCGAGCGCAGCACCCGGTCGCTGGCGACGTCCCAGTCGAACGCGAACATGCTCGCCGTGCGCATCGCGAGCCGCAGCCGCGCCTCGCTGGCCCGCAGCTCCGTGAGGGCGCGGTGCCGCTCGGTGACGTCCTCGAAGGTGGCGTACGCCTCGTAGGGAAGGGGGTCGCCGGGCGCGCAGAGCGGCACCGCGTCGATGCTGATCAGCCGGTACTCGCCCGCCCGCGGGTTGAACACCTGCATCAGCACGCCCCGCACCGTGCGCCCGGTGCGAAGCGCGACCGAGGTCGGGTGCTCGTCGCCCGGGAAGAGGCTCCCGTCCTCGCGCAAGGTCCCCTGGACCATGGCGGCCGACACGGGCCCGAGGAGCTCGTCGCGCGTGCGGCCCAGGATGCGCTCCGCGGCGGGGTTGAGCTCGATGATCCTGCCGTCGCGGTCGTGGTGCACGGCGCCGTGCACCATGGTCTCGAAGAGCAGCCGGTAGCGCCCCTCGGAGGCGCGCCGCGCCTCGTCCGCCTGCCAGCGCTCGGTCAGGTCGCGCACGACGGCGGTGTAGACCCGGCGGCCGTCCGCCGCGGCGCTGGAGATGGACACCTCCACGGGGAAGCTCGTGCCGTCGGCCCGCAGCGCCGTGAGCGGCCCGCGGCCGCCCATCGGCCGGCCGGCCTCGCGCCCCCGCCCGAAGGCCTCGATGAGCGTGCCGTGCCCTGGCCGCTGCACCTCGGGGATGAAGCGGTCGATCGGGGCCCCGAGCACCTCCGCCGCGCGGCACCCGAACATCTCCTCCGCCGCGCGGTTGAAGAGCACCACGCGCTGCGCCTCGTCGATGGACACGATCGCGTCCATCGCCGCGTCGACGAGGCTCCTGCTCGCCGCCCGCTCGTCGCGCAGCGCGTCCTCCGCCGCGTGCGCCCGCGCCAGCGCCGCCACCACCGCCGCGAGGGCGCCCGGCCCGACGCCGTCCGACGCCGAGGCGCGCTGCACCGGCACGTGGGCGGCTTCCGGGGCCCCCGCGAGGGCCGCGGCGAGCGCGTCCGCCGCGTCGTCAGCGAGCCCGGGGCCCAGCACGACCACCGCCGGGTGGAGCGAGCGCGCGAGGCGCTCGGCCTCCGCGGCGTCCGCGGCGAAGCGCACCTCGAGGCCCGCCGCCGTCAGCGCCGCCGCGGCGGGCGCGCCGGGGCCATCCCCGACATACAAGACACGGTATGGGACGGAGAGCGTGGGTGGCACCGGTGCCGGGACGATACTCCACGCCGATGCGCGGCGGGCCGGGCACCTGGGGCCTCCAGGTCGATCGCTTCTTCACATCCCGGCCCTGGTACCGGTGCGTTCGAAACCACCGGGGAGAGCGGTGGAGGAGCGCAGCTCGTGCGTGACGCCGGGGAGCACGGGCGCGAACCTCGGCCCTCCGGGCGCGCGACTGAGCGATCATCGCGCGAGAGGATCCAATCGCATGGAAGACACGGACTGTCTCGTCATCGGTGCAGGCGTCTCCGGGCTCACGGCGGCGCATGAGCTGAAGAAGCGCGGCGTCGACGTCCGCGTGCTCGAGGCGCGAGAGCGCGTCGGCGGCCGCACCTGGAGCGGCGTGCTCGACGGCGCCGAGGTCGACTGGGGCGGCGAGTGGATCGGCCACGGCCAGCCGCGCATCTACGCGCTCATCAAGGAGCTTGGCCTGCGCACCTTCGCCACGTACGACCAGGGCAGGAAGGTGCTCGAGGTGGGGGGCCGCATCTCGACGTACACCGGCACGATCCCGTGGATGGCGCCGTGGAAGCTCATCCAGATCCAGGCGGGCATCTGGCGGCTCGACGGGCTCGCGCGAGGGCTCGCCCGGGACGCCTCGTGGACGCACCCGCGCGCCGGGGAGTGGGACGCCACCACCCTCGACGCCGCGCGCCGCTCGGTCATGTGGAGCGCCGACGCGCGGGGCGTGATGGACGCCGCGATGCGCACCATCTTCGGCGCGGAGTCCGGCGAGCTCTCGCTGCTTCACGCGCTCGCGTACATCCGCTCCGCGGGCAGCCTCAACAACCTCATCGCCACCGAAGGGGGCTTCCAGCACGAGCGCATCCACGGCGGCGCGCAGGCCATCAGCACCGCCCTCCGCGCCTCCGTCGGCGAAGACCGCGTGCACCTCGGCCGACCCGTCACGCGCATCACCCACGACGCCTCCGGCGTGGTCGTGCGCGACGCCCGCGGCGACGAGTGGCGCGCCCGCCGGGTGGTGGTCTCCGTGCCCATCGCGCTGGGCGCCCGCATCGAGTTCGAGCCCGCGCTGCCGTCGCTGCGCACGCAGCTCATGGAGCGCGCGTACATGGGCTCCGCGGTGAAGTGCTTCGTGCGCTACGAGGCGCCGTTCTGGCGCGCGCAGGGCCTCTCCGGCGAGGCCGCCAGCGCCGACGGGCCGATCTCCGTCACCTTCGACCAGTGCTCCGAAGACGGCTCCGTCGCGTGCCTGCTGGCCTTCGTCGGCGGCAGGGCCGCGCGCACCTGGCACCAGCGCGACCCCGAGGCGCGCAAGCAGCTCGTGATCGATCGCCTCGCGGCGTACTTCGGCCCCGAGGCCCGCAAGCCCGTCGCGTACGCCGAGGCCGACTGGAGCGCCGAGCGCTGGAGCGGCGGCGGCCCCATCGCGATCTTCCCCACCGGGACGCTCTCCACCCACGGCGCCGCCCTCCGCGCGCCCATCGGCCGCGTGCACTGGGCGGGCACCGAGACCGCCCGCGAGTGCATGGGGTTCATCGAGGGCGCCGTGGAGTCGGGCCAGCGCGTCGCCGACGAGGTCGCCCTCGCCGCGGGCTGACCCGGTGGCCCTTTCGAGGGGATGAAGTCCGCGCGCTAGGTCCGGGGGGTTGATCTGGTAGCGTCGCCGTCGATGCGGCTCGCTCGTGGATCTTCCTGGCTCGGCGCGGCGCTGGCGATGCTCACCTCGTGCGCGGACAACACCGTCACGCCGATCGTCGAGGCGCCCGAAGACGCCGGTCCGCCGCCGGGGTGCGACGGCCTCGGTCGCAGCCGCTGCATCGACCGCGTCTCCCTCGGCGCCCGCTTCGGCTGCGCGCTGCTCGGCGACCAGAGCGTCTGGTGCTGGGGCCGCAACGACGAGAGCCAGCTCGGCTACGAGTCCGCCGACCTGTGCCCCGAGCGGCTCGCCAGCGGGCAGACGCGCGCGGTCGCGTGTCACATGTACCCGCTCCAGGTCGTCGGGCTCGCGCGCGCCAACGCGGTCAGCGCCGGCTCGTCGCACGCCTGCGCGCGCCTCACCACCGGCGAGATCCAGTGCTGGGGCGGCAACAGCCGCGGCCAGCTGGGCAGCGGATCAGCCCTGCCGAGCCGCGCCCCCGTGGCCGTCGTCGGCGTGCGCGGCGTCGTCTCGCTGGCCGCGGGCGAGGGCCACACCTGCGCCGTCGTCGAGGGCGGGCAGCTCTACTGCTGGGGCGCCAACGACCGCGGGCAGCTCGGGGTCTCCGTCGTGGGCAGCCAGTGCGCCGTCGACGGGGCGATGATCCCCTGCGCGCGCACGCCGGTGCTCGTGCCCGACGTCGGCGACGCGGCGGAGGTGGTGGTCGGCGACGCGCACACCTGCGTGCGCACCACCGCGGGGACGGTGCAGTGCTGGGGCGCCAACCACGACGGGCAGCTCGGCATGGGCGCCGCCGGGGGGTCGCCCGTCCCGAGGCCGCAGGGGGTGAGGCTCGGCGCGTCGCTGCTGCGCAACGTCACCGCGCTCGCGGCGGGCAGCCATCACACGTGCGCGCTGCGCGAAGACGGCGCCGTGCTCTGCTGGGGTCGGCACGACCGGGGGCAGCTCGGCGTGGCCGTCCCGGAGACCTTCGCGCCGTGCGCGCACGCGTGCATCCCCACGGCGGTTCCCATCGTCGGCTACCAGGGCGCGCCCTCCCCGCCGGACCCTGACGGCGGCGACGGCGCCGTGCCCACGGACGCCGCGATGGACGCCGCGACGGACGCCGCGAGGGACGCCGGCCCGCGCGACGCCGGCGGACGCCGCGACGTGAACCCCTCGCGCGACGGCGCCGCGGACGCCTCCGCCGACGCCGCGATGGACGTGCAGATCACCATCGACGGCGGCCCCGACGCGACGGCCGCGGAGGCGCCGACGGTGGTGTCCATCTCCGCGGGCGGGGCGTTCAGCTGCCTCTCGCTCAGCGACCGGACCCTGCGGTGCTGGGGCACCAACCGGGCCTACGAGCTCGGCAACGGCCGCGTCAACGAGGGCGGCCCCTCGCTCACCACGGTCATCGCGTCGCCCGGATCGGCCGCGACGAACCCCCTCCAGGGGGTGGTCGGCGTGGAGTCCGGCGGGTCGACGTCGTGCGCGCGGCTGGCCGATCGCAGCGTGAAGTGCTGGGGCACCAACGAGGGCGGCGCGCTCGGCGTGGGCGACCAGACCGAGCGCAACGGCCCCGTCTCGATGACCTGGTAGGCGCGACCATGCGCAGGGGTGTAGCGATGCGGCGACGCAGCACGGGAGGGCGGTGGCGGCAGCGGGCGCTCGGGGCGCTCGGGGCGCTGGCGACGTCGTGCGCCGGATCGATCGGCGCCGAGGGCCCGCAGGACGCGGGCGACGCCGGCGCGAGCTGCGCGGCGGGCATGGCGTCGGCGCAGTTCAGGGCGCAGGTGACGCCTCCGGAGTCCATGCTCCCGGGCGCCCGCGCGCAGCTCAGCGTGACCTTCGACAACTGCTCGGGCGGTCCGTGGAGGGCGGGAGAGTTCGCCCTCGTGCCCGCCCCGGGCACCGTAGGAACCTTCGGCGTCGCGCGCGTCCCGCTGACTGTGGACGTGCCCGAGGGCGGCCGGGTGACGATCCCCTTCGAGGTGCGGGCGCCCGCCACGGGCGGCGTGTACCCCTACTCCTGGGCCATCGCCCGCGGCGGCACGGAGACCCTGCAGCAGTACTCCCCGCGCGGCGAGGTCACCGTGCAGCACTCCGCGGACTGCACCGTCCCGGGGCCCGCCGCGCGCTTCCGCCGGCAGTCGCCCCCCTCGCCCTTCGTCGGCGTCGGCGAGCCCGTGCGGGCGACGGTCACCTTCGCCAACTGCGGCGCCGAGACCTGGACCCGCGACGCCGGCTACGCCCTCGCCTCGGCGCTGCCCGGTGGGCAGTCGCACCTCGGCGCCGCGCGGGTCGAGCTGCCCAACGAGGTTCCGTTCGGCGCGGAGGTGACGATCACGGTGGAGGGCGTCGCACCCGCCGCGCCGGGGCGCTACCCCCTCGCGTGGGCGATGCAGAAGCGCTCCGAGCGCGTCGGCGAGGCGACGCCCGAGGTGCGCTTCACGGCGCTCACTCGGGCCAGCTGCGCCGGCGCGGGCCCCACCTCGCGCTTCGTCGCGCAGACCGCCCCGAGCACCATGGACCCGACGGAGAGCGCCAGCGTCGACGTCACCTTCGCCAACTGCGGCGACGAGGTCTGGGACTCCGCGTACCGCATCAACGCCGCCGCGCCCGCGACCGACGGGCGCTGGGGCGCGGGCAACCTCGCGCTGCCCCTCGACGTGGGCCCCGGGTTTCAGCTCACGGTGCCCTTTCGCATCCGCGCGCCCGCCGACGCCGGGAGCTATCCGTACCGCTGGGTGGTCACCCGCGGCGGCACCGACCTCGACCAGCCCTCGCCCGCGCGCAGCATCACCGTGCGCGTGATCGACTCCGCCGGCCCCTGCCAGGCGCGCCCGGTCGCGGGCTACGTCACCGACCCCTACGGCTACCGCGTGCACCCGATCTCGGGGCAGTGGCGGCTTCACACGGGCATCGATTTCGGCGCCGCCTACGGAACGCCCATCTACGCCTGCCGCGGCGGAACGGTCGTGCGCGCGAGCTGGTACGGCGGCTACGGCAACGCGATCATCCTCGACCACGGCGGCGGGATGACCACCCTCTACGCGCACCAGTCCTCCTTCGCCGTGAGCGAGGGCCAGCGCGTGACCGCGGGTCAGCTCATCGGCTTCGTGGGCAGCACCGGCAACTCCACCGGCGCGCACCTGCACTTCGAGGTGATGATCCACGGCAGCACCGTCGACCCGGCGCGCGGCTACCTCTAAGGTCCACCCCTCTCAAGGTCTCATGGGACACCTTAGGACCACTCATACCTGGGGTACGGCGTGGGGCCTCTGCATCGTCGTGCAGCGCCTGACCCCAGGCAACATCAGGTGGTCACCTTCGCGCGACGCGAAGGTTGCACGGGAATGGCGCCCGACGGCGTCCTGCAGCCCACAACGCACGCCGATGCGACGAACGCGAGCGCACCGACGCTCCCGACGCGGACGGTTGCTCCCACGGAGACGACTGTCACATCGCCCGGGCGACCCACGCCGCCCTCTCACACTTCCCTCGCAACCTTCGCGTCGCGCGAAGGTGACCACCTGATGTTGCCTGGGGTCAGGCGCTGCACGTCGATGAAGAGGCCGCACGCCGTACCCCAGGCATGGGTGGGGCGACGATCAAGTGTCCCATGGGACCTTGAAAGGGGTGCCTCGAAGGTCCCCCGCGATCGCGCGTCGCGTCGTCGCGTCGCGCCGCGGTAGGGTGCGTCCCCATGGACAACGACCGCGTCGACCTCGTGTTGCAGTACGTCCTCGCCGCCGCGGGGGAGCGCGACGGGGGAGAGCGCGAGGTGACCGCCACGCAGCTCGTGAAGTACGCCTACCTCGCCGACGTCGCCCACGCCGAGCGCAACGGCGGCGCGACCTTCACCGCCGCCCCGTGGACCTTCACCGGCCAGGGCCCGCAGGCGCCCGAGCTCGAAGCCCGCATCGCCCCGCTCGCGCGTCGCATCGGCGCCTCCACCCGCGGCACGTACTACTTCCTCGACCGCGACGACCTCGGGCACCGCCGCGCCGCCACGCAGGCCCTGCCCGCCGTCGTCATCAACGCCCTGCTGCGCGCGCTGCGCAGCTTCTCCCACGACACCAACGCCCTCCTCGCGCACGTCTACGCCACCGCGCCGATGCGCCGCGCCCTCCCCGGTGCGCCCATCGATTTCACGCCCGCCGCGGCCGAGCCACCCGAGCCACCCGAGCCGCCGACCGCCGCGCTCTCTCCGCGGACGCGCGCGGCCCTCAAGGCGCGTCGTGGCCTCGCCGTGGCTCCCGCCGTCAGCCCCGCGTACCCGCCGCGCTACGACGACCCGTGCTTCGTGTCGGGGCAGCAGGCGCTCGACGCCCCGGAGCGCGCGCTCGTCGAGATGAAGGGATCGCTCACCATCGACCCCGCCGTCTGGACCGCTCCCGGGAGGGTCGGGCCGTGAGCTACCCCGAGGACGCCATCCAGTCGCTCGTCGCTCCGTGGTGGACCGCCACGCAGTCCAGCACGCTCGCCCGAGGGCGCCTCGTGTACGCGTTCGTGCAGCGCGCCGACGCCCACTCCTTCGCGCTCACCGTGGAGGGGAGAAAGGAGCCCGCCGACCCGTCGAGCGCCCGCATGCGCCTCTCGCCGCTGCGCTCCGACGCCCCGCCGAAGCCGCCGTCGCCGCCGTCGCCCGCGGTTCCGCTGGAGGCCCACGAGGCGTGGTGCGTCCGTCGCGCGCACTGGCGCCCGTGCCTCGTGGTGGGCGCGACGGGTCCGGCCGTGCATCGACCGCTGCGCACCGCCGAGCGGGAGACGCCCGTCGGTCCGGCGCTGCTGCTCGCGCCCTACGACGACGTCGCGACGCTGGACGCGGGCTTCGTCGCGCGCGCTCGCCGGGCGGAGTACCCGCACCTGCTGTGGGACCGGCTGCCCCTGGCGAGCGACCGGGAGGTGCTGCTGCGCCTCGACCAGATGCAGCCCATCGGGCGCGACCCGCTGGGCTTCGAGTGGACCGGGCACACGCTCTCCCCCGCCGCCCTCTCCGTGCTCGACGCCTGGCTCGCCTGGAACCTCACCGGCGCGCTCGCGCCTGGCGACCTGCGAGACTTCCGCGACCTCGCCCGCGGGGGGTGAGCGTCGGGCTCGGGATCCACGGCGCACCCCATTTTCACGGGCTCCGTGGCTGCGAAAGGTTTCCACCGAAGACCTCATTCGACTTGCGCGTACCATTGGGCCGCGCGGGATCCATGGGCGTCGTCCGGGCATCGGTCCGCCCTCCCCTGCGAACACTCGGCTCTTCAGGAGGACCCGACCCCGATGATCAACCGCACCAGCTCCCTCGTTCTCGCCTTCGCCGCCGCGAGCGCGCTCGCCCTGCACGCCGACGACGCCAGCGCCCAGTTCTACGGCGGCGTGCAGGTGGGCGTGCAGGCCCAGCCCACGTACGTCCAGCAGCAGCCCCAGTACGTCCAGCAGCAACCCCAGTACGTCCAGCAGCAGCCCCAGTACGTCCAGCAGCAGCCCCAGTACGTCCAGCAACGGCCCGTGCGCATGGGGCGCCTGCGCTACGGCTTCGACCTTGGCGCGGGGTACATGTTCGCCGGCGGCCTGCGCGGCGCATCCATCGTCGGCTCGTTCCGCCTCGGCGGACAGATCAACGACCAGCTCGCGGTCTACTACCAGGGCACGCTCCCCATCGGCTTCGCGGCCGGCACCCTCGGCGGCGTCGACACCAGCGGCGCTGCGATCGTCTATGGCAGCGGGCTCATGGGCGAGTGGCACTTCTCCGACCTGTTCAGCGCCGCCATCGGCCCGTCGGTCGACTACGCCGCGGGCGAGATCTGTTCGGGCTCCGCTCGCCTCAACTGCGTCGGCGGCGTCGGGGCCTACTTCGGCGTCCAGGCGCGCCTCAACCTCACCCTCGTCGCCGCCTCCTCCGGCCAGGACACCCGGCGCTACGGCTTCCGCATCGGCGTGAGCAGCCACACCAGCTTCATCGGGTCGGGGGTGTTCCAGTTCCTCGACCTGCACCTCGGCTACGAGTGGTTCTGAGCCTCCGTAGGAAGCACTGATGTCCGCCACGACATCCGCGCTCCCGCTCGACCACGACGCGCGCCTCGCCCGCGCGCGGCGCTCGCTCGACGGGCTGTCTCTCGGCGACGCCTTCGGTCAGCGCTTCTTCGGGCACGCGCTCACCATCGAGTCGATGATCGCGCACCGCGCCGTCCCCCGCGCCCCGTGGAACTACACCGACGACACGGAGATGGCCCTCGCGCTCTTCGATGTGCTCGAGCGCCACGGTCGCGTCGACCAGGACGGCCTCGCGGCGGCCTTCGCGCACCGCTGGCGATGCGACCCGACGCGCGGCTACGCGGGGACGGCCATGGGCATCCTACGCGAGCTCCACCACGGCGGCGACTGGCGCGAGGTCTCCGCCGCCGTCCACGGGGGAACGGGCTCCATGGGCAACGGCGCGGCCATGCGCGTGGCCCCGTTGGGCGCGTACTTCGCGGCGGACGACGCGTCCGTGGTCGTGAGGGAGGCGACGCTCTCCGCGGAGGTCACGCACATGAACCCCGAGGGGCAGGCGGGCGCCGTCGCGGTGGCGCTCGCGGCGCAATACGCCTGGCGAGCCGCGCACGACCCGTCGTTTCGAGGGGCGGCGGGCTCGCTGTGGGCGCACGTCCTGGCGCACACGCCCGACTCGGTGACCCGCGCGACCATCGAGGTGGCGCGCGACCTCCCGGCCGACGCCGACCTGCGCCTCGCCGCGTCGGTGCTCGGGACGGGCTACCGGGTGATCTCGCAGGACACGGTTCCGTTCACGCTCTGGTGCGCGGCGCGCTCGCTCGACGACTACGAGGAGGCGATGTGGCTCACCGTGGAGGGCCTCGGCGACCGCGACACCACCTGCGCCATCGTGGGCGGCATCGTCGCGCTGTCGTGCAGGGAAGAGACGGTGCCCGCGGCGTGGCTGGAGGCGAGGGAGGCGCTGGCGTTCGAGCCGGAGGTGCGCCCCGTCCCCTACGAGCCGTAGCGCACCGCCCTGGCAGCCCGAAGGGCACCCCGCGGCACGGGCAGGAGCGGTCCGTCGAGACGCAGGCATCGACTGCGTGCGGGCCGTCTCGCGGGGGCCGGAGCACACCTGCGCGCTGCGCACCGACGGCACCGTGTGGTGCTGGGGCGTCTCCCCCGAGGCGCCGATGGGATCACCCGTCCCGGTGCGCGACGACTGGCGCTGGAGGGGATGAGCCCTCCGACGAGGGACACGCTCACGTCGCTCCGGCACGGCGTCACCGTGATGCGGGCCTCGCCGGATACCCGCACCATGGTGATCGGCTTCGCGGGCGGCATCCTCTGGCCCCTGGTCGGGGGCGCTCTGATGGTCCTCGCGCGGGGCCTGATGCGGTAGCGCGAGGGGACCGCGTGGTAGCGTCGCGGCCACGATGAACAGCGCCGACGGCCGCAGTCTCCGGGGCTAAGGTGGCGGTGATCACGGGCGGGGCGTCGGGCATCGGCCGGGCGCTGGGCGTCGAGCTCGCGGCGCGGGGCTGCGAGGTCGTGCTCGCCGACCGGCAGGTGGAGCTTGCCGAGCTGGCCGCGGCGTCCATCCGCGACGCCGGGGGCAAGGCCCTCGCGGTGGAGCTCGACGTGCGCGACCGCGCCGCGTTTCGCCGCGTGGCCGAGGAGGCGAAGGCGCGCGCGGGGCGCATCGATTTCCTCTTCAACAACGCCGGCATCGGGGTAGGCGCCGAGATCGAGCGCTGCGACCCGGAGGACTGGGACGAGGTGGTGGACGTCAACCTGCGCGGGGTGATCCACGGCGTCGAGGCGGTGTACCCGCTGATGGTGGCGCAGCGCTCGGGTCACATCGTCAACACGGCGTCCATGGCGGGCCTCGTGCCCGAGGCGGGCGAGGCCGGGTACACCGCGACCAAGCACGCCGTGGTCGGGCTCACCAAGGCGCTGCGGGTCGAGGCCCGGCGCCACGGGGTGCGGGCCTCCGCGCTCTGCCCCGGGGCGATCCGGACGCCCATCCTCACGGGCGGCCGCTTCGGGCGCATCCGGCTGGCGGGCGTGTCCGCCGAGCGGGTCGCCGCGCTCTGGGAGCGCACCCGGCCGATGGCGCCGGACGCGTTCGCGCAACAGGCGCTCGACGCGGTGCTGCGCGACGAGCCCTTCATCGTGGTGCCCCGATGGTGGAAGTCGCTGTGGTACCTCGACCGGCTCTCGCCCTCGCTCAGCCTGCGGCTCTGGGAGGTGCTGTTCCGCCGCGCCCTGATCGACCTGCAGGGCTGATCGTCACGGGCCGCAGGGGAGAAGCGGCCCAACCCGGGACGGCTGGGCAGGCGTTCGCTCAGGTCGACGACAGACCCGATCGCCGCGCGGTCGAGCGCTGGGGCACCGACGCTCGTGCACGCCTGGTCATGTGTTTGCCCTTCCCACCCCGGCAGACTCCGTTACAGTCTTTCGCCATCGCTTCGTCCTCGACAACCACCATGCGGGTCGATCACAGAAACGAAGTCGGCTGGCCCTCCGCCTTCGCCCTGATCCTGCTCAGCGCCATCCCGATCATCGGCGGCGTGCTGCGCCTGAAGGGCATCGCGCCAGGCGCGCCGGTGACGCCCGACAACGTGCGCTTCGTGAACGCGCCGGCGCCCATCGTCCTGCACGTCGTCAGCGCCAGCCTGTTCTGCGTCTTCGGCGCCTTTCAGTTCGTCGCGGGGTTTCGCCGCCGGATGCCCCGCTGGCACCGCGTCGCCGGGCGGCTCTGGACGGCGCTCGGCCTCGTCGCAGGGCTCTCGGGCCTGTGGATGAACCTCTCCTACGACCTCCCCGCGACCGACAACGCGCTCCTGTACGCCTTCCGACTTCTCTTCGGCTCGGCCATGGTCGCGTGCCTCGCGCTGGGGTTCGCGGCCATGCGAAGGAAGGACGTGCGGCGGCACTCCGCCTGGATGACCCGCGGCTACGCCATCGGCCTCGGCGCGGGCACGCAGGCCCTGGTTCAGGTCCCCTTCTCCCTCGACGGCCCGCCGGGCGTCCTCGGTCGTTCGCTGCTGATGGGGGCGGGTTGGGGCATCAACCTGGCGATCGCCGAGTGGCTCATTCGCAGGCGGTCGCCGGCTCGCCCGACGCCCGGGCAGCCGCTCGCAGCAGGAGGAGGAGTGCCATGAAGGCCGCGGTGTATGACCAGTATGGGCCCCCCGACGTGGTGGAGATCAGGGACGTCCCAAAGCCGACTCCGAAGGCCGGCGAGATCCTGATCCGCGTCCGCGCCGCCACGGTCGCGGCGGGTGACTGGCGCATGCGTCGGCCGTCGCCCTTTCTGGCGCGGCTGTTCAACGGGCTCTTCCGACCGAAGAAGGTGCGCGTGCTGGGGTTCGAGCTCTCGGGCGAGGTCGAGGCCGTAGGCGCCGGGGTCTCGCGCTTCGCGGTCGGTGACAGCGTCTTTGCCTTCACCGGCTTCGGGTTCGGCGCGCACGCCGAGTACCGCTGCCTCCAGGAGTCGGGCCGAGACCCTCAGCGGGACGGCATGGTCGCCCACAAGCCCACAAATCTCAGCCATGAGGAGGCCGCTGCCGTGCCCGTCGGCGCCCTCACGGCGCAGTACTTCCTTCGAAAGAGCGGGCTGGCGAAGGGGCAGTCCGTTCTCATCTATGGGGCTTCGGGGAGCGTCGGCACCTTCGCCGTTCAACTCGCCAGGGCGATCGGCGCCGAGGTGACCGGCGTGTGCAGCACGGCCAACGTCGACATGGTGCGAGGGCTCGGCGCCGACCACGTCATCGACTACTCGAAGGAGGAGGTCGGCGCGAGCGGTCGGGTCTACGATGTGGTGTTCGACGCGGTGGGGAAGCTCTCCGCGTCGAAGGCCCGGTCGGTCCTCGCGCGGGGCGGGAGGCGCGAGTCGGTCAGAAGCTCCGCGAAGCTCGAGCCCGGCGACCTCGACCTGCTCCGGCAACTGCTCGAGGCGGGCAAGGTGCGGCCCGTCATCGACCGTCGATTCCCGCTCGAAGAGATCGTGCGCGCCCATGCGTACGTGGAGGCCGGGCACAAGAAGGGGAACGTCGTCATCACGATGCCCGCGGCGTCGGGTCCGGGGTGAGCGCGCCCGTGGAGCGTCGCCGACTCGCGCGCGGCGTCCCACAGCACGCGCCCACGCATCCCCCAGCGCACCCCGGGACCAGCGCCCCTCACCGCCGCCGCAGCACCACCATCCCGATCGCGCCCAGCCAGCCGAGCACCCGCAGCACCCCGTCCAGCCACCCCCGCGCCCGGTAGCCGTCGTCGCGAGGGCCCGGCTGGTAGGGCTCCCGCTCCAGCAGCGCCACCATCGCCGGGTCACCCCACGCGTGGCCCGCTCGGTCGTACACCACCGTGCGCCCCGCCCGAAGCGCATCCATCACCGACGCCTCGCTCGCCTCCCGCGCGAACACCAGCGTGCGGCACAGCCCGAGCGGGCTGAAGAAGTGATAGTCCGACGCGCCGATGGCCGTCAGCCGGTGCGCTCCGCGGTTGCCGTCGACGTAGTAGTCGCGGAGGTCCTCCCAGCGCCATCCGCCGCGCGACGTCTGATACGCGATGGGGTGCATCACCTCGGCGCCGTCGATGCGGTCGCGCACCGGGACCAGCGTCGGCCAGAACCGCCGCGTCGGGTGCGCCGCGATCACCAGTCCCCCCTGCGCGTGCACCGCGTCGATCACCGGCCCGATGTCCCGCGTCGGGACCACCGCCCGCTCCAGCCCGATGCCGTGCACGTGGTAGCCCGCGGTGGTCACCTCCTCGCCGACGATCACCACCGGCAGCGCGCCCGTCGCCCGCGCGAACCACCGCGCGATCTTCGCAGGGAACACCAGGTTGTGCTCCGTCACCGCCAGCACGTGGAGCCCCCGCCGCCGCGCGTGGAGCACCAGCTCCGGCGGCGACAGGAAGCCATCGCTGAAGCGCGTGTGGGCGTGGAAGTCCCCCTCCAGCACCAGCCACCCGCCGCGCCGCGCGGGCGCAGCCACGTCCCGACGGTCGAAGAGGGTTCCGCCTACGAGGCCGAGCGCGAAGCACCCCGCGGCGACGAGCCAGGGCGCCCTCACGGGAACACCCCCAGCAACGGCAGAAGCTCCCCGACGGCGGCGTACCAGGTGAGGAGCATCGCCGCGAGCGAGGCGTAGTAGCGCAGCGCGCAGCGGGCCGTGGCGCGCCGCGAGAGCCCGAAGCCCGCGCGGAGCATCGCGACGGTGAGGGTGATCCCCCAGGTGAGCGCGACGAGCATCGCCACGGGGAGCGCGCCCGATCGCAGGAGGGCGAAGAGCGTCGCGGAGACGTCGGGCGCGAGCAGGCAGACGCCCGCGACGGCGAGCAGGAGCAGCAGCCACGGAGCGGCGCCCATCAGCAGCAGCGAGAAGGCCGCGCGGCGAGAGCGGTCGGGCGCGACGCCGCGGAGGGCGACCGCGAGCGCGACGGACTGCAGCGCCGGGAGAAACGACCACGCGAGCAACGACCACGCGAGGTGCGCGAAGACGATGCGGCCCGCGGTGGTGATGGAGACGAAGGTCGCGACGACGCCGAGCACGCCGAGCAGGCGCCACGGGAGGGCGCGGGCGTGGCGGGCATCGCCCTGCGCGGCGAGCTCGGCGTACCCGCGGAAGGGCGCGCCGAGGAGGCGGAAGGCGTCGGAGGTCATCGGGCGCACAGCGTAGTGGATGGGCGGCCGGCGGAGATCCCCTGAGCGACCACCTCCACCAGGGGGTTGCAGGCTCGCGTGGACAGGCTGGCGGGCACGGCGCAGGCGGCGTCGATCTGTACGGCGAGCAGTGGCCGAGGCCGGGGTGCGGCGACGTCATCCTACGGCGTCGGGCGCGGAAGTGACCGCTCACGTTGCGGCGAGCATGTACGGCCGCCAGGTCGTCGAACGGGTGTCGGGCGAGCTTCCCGCCGAAGTGCGATGAGCGTCGACCAGCCGATCGCCATTGCACTGCGAGTCGCCGCGGCGCTCGACGGCCTGGGCGTCGCGAGGAGCGCGGGCCCCCAGACGACCACGCCCAGGGTCGCGCCCATCCCCAGGAACATGAGCACCTCCCCACCCCGGAGGTGCGACTCCGCCCCACCGAACACCAGCGCCGCGGCGAGGGCCGCGTTCGCCGCCGCCAGCGGGACCGACAGCAGCCACGCGACGCGAAGGGAGGTTCCCATCAGGGTACGCGGCCAGCGCAGGAGGCGCGCCCACAGCGTCCCGAAGTCGAGGGTCGGCACGCCCACTCCGAACGCGGTGCTGGGGTTGCCGTCCAGATGCAGGCCGATCGCGGCGGTGAGCGCGGCGAGCGAGAGCCCGACGCCCGCGACGTTGAGACGCTCCAGCGCGCGCAGGTTGCGGAACGACGACGGGGTCACGACGACGATCGTGCGGCGGGGCCGTGCAACCCGTGTCACCGCTCCGCCCTCACGATCGAACCTCTCGCCCTCAAGCCGCCCCGCCGCCGTCCGATACCTCCCCTTCGATGACGACCCTCGACCGGCCCCGCTTCGCCGCCCTGCTCGCTTCGGCCGCGCTCGCGATCGGCGGCTGTGCGACGTCGCTCACACCCGCGGGCCGCGCGGTCCGCTTCTCCGACAGCGTGACGACGTCGCGCTGCCGCGCCCTCGGTGAAGTCACGGCCGTCGACTCCGCGCTGGGCAGCCGCCAGCACGCCTGGAACGGCCTGCGCGAGGCGGCCGCGGCGCGCGCCGCGACGCACGTCGTGCTCATCCCCTACGCCCCGAGCGGCGAGGGCTACTCCGTACAGCGGGCGCGCGCCTTCCGCTGCGGGGTATCGGGCAACCAACGCGGCACCCTCACGGGCACCGATCCGCTGCAGTTGCCGGAACACCCATGACCCGAAACTCGCGCTGGCACCACGGCCGACCGGACGCTGCCGAGGACGGCGGCGGCCCGCTGGGGATCGTCTCGACCGACCAGCGCAGGCGCCAGGACATCCGCGAGCGATCGTCTGGCCTAGACTCGCCGCATGGGACTCTTGACCTTCAGCATCAACGTCACCCTGGACGGCTGCGTCGACCACCGGGAGGGAATCGCCGACGACGAGACTCACGACTTCTTCACCCGCCTCATGGACGAGGGCGGGGCGATGCTGTGGGGCCGCGTCACCTACGAGATGATGGAGAGCTACTGGCCGGCGGTCGCCCGCGGCGACGAGGAGGCGCCGCCGGCGATGCGCGAGTGGGCGGTCAAGCTGGAGGCCAAGCCGAAGTACGTGGTGTCGTCGACGCGAAGGGACTTCCCGTGGACCAACAGCCACCACATCGTCGGCGACCTGCGCACGGGCGTGCAGAAGCTCAAGGACGCGACCCCGGCCGGCGTGCTCCTCGGTAGCGGCAGGCTCGCGACCGAGCTGGACCGGCTGGATCTGGTCGACGAGTACAAGTTCCTCGTCCACCCCAGGATCGCCGGCCACGGCCCGACCCTCTACCAGAGCGGGCTGCCCAGCACGCGACGGCTCGAGCTGGTCTCGGCGAGGCCGCTCCGCAGCGGCGCGGTCGCCATGCACTACCGGCGCGCGCTGACTCATTCACACGGCCGTTGATCGAGTCCGTCTGTATCGAAGAGGCGTCGGAGGTCATCGGGCGCACAGCGCTCAATGCCAGTGGTGGTGGTGCCCGCCGCCCGAGCGCGTCCCGCCCTGCGGGGCGCTGAGCCCTCGGACCAGCGAGGCCTGCTCCGCGGTGAGCGGGTTGTTCGCCAGGGTCGCGCCCGACGCGCGGGGGTCACCCAGCCGTGCCAGCGCCAGCAGCGCGTGCTGCCGCGCGCCCGCGCCCGCCCCCTCGTCGCTCGCAAGCCGCCACAGGCCGTCGCGCGCCCTGCTCGTGTCGCCCAGCACGATGGAGCACAGCGCCGTCGCGGGGTCGCCCTCGTCGGACGCGGGCCGTCCGCCTCCCGAGGTCGGCAGCCGCGTGACGCCCTCGGGCACCGGCATCCGGCGCAGCGTGGCGAGCGCCAGCTCCGTCCCGGCCTGCGGGTCGACCCGCGAGAGCGCCCACTGCGCCGAGAGCCACTCGTCGTAGGCGTCCCGGTGCGCCGAGCGCGCCGACGCGGAGGCATCGCCCGCGAGCGGCGGCGGCGGACCCGGCGACGCCAGCCGGAGCGCCCTCTCGCGCACCCCCGGCAGGCGCAGCTCGCCCGCCTCGCGCAGCAGCTCCACCCGACCGCGCGGCGGGCAGCGGGCATCGCAGGCCGCGAGTCGGCCCAGCACCAGCTCGCCGAGCGCCGTCGCCGCGCTCTCTCGGAGGGAACTTCGGATGGAGTCGGCGCACGACAGCCGCCCCCCGACGAGCGCGTCCCACACGACCTCGACGCTCGCCGGGTCGGCGCGGAAGAGCGCGTCCATCACCGGGTCGGGCGCGCGGCACGCGATCACCGCCGCGCGCACGGCCGCGACGCGAGACGTGAGCGATGCGCCGCACACCAGGTTCCAGCCGTGGCTGGTCACCGGCTCGCGCGCCACGAGCCCGTCGAGGAAGGCCGGGCCGTCGGGCTGCCGGGCCACCGCGTCCCGGGGAGGGAGCGAGGGCGCGAGGCCTCGCGGGAGCATGTACGTGCGCCCGCAATCCGACGGAACGAAGGCCAGCCGGGTCTCGGCCCCGGGGGCGCGCGCCGCGACCCAGGTGCCCTCGGCCGTGTCGCGACGGGCGAGCTCTCCGTGCGCCGAGGCGCAGAGGCGCCGCACCTCGCCGCAGTCCGAGGAGGGGTACCGCGGACCGGTCAGCTCGGCGGACTCCGTCTCGCGGCCGCGCTCCACCGTGAAGCGCCACCGCGCGGTGCAGCCCCGGAGCACCGTCGCGCCGCCGAGGTCGACCTCGGTGTGGGGGTCGCAGCTCACCCGGGCCGTCCACCCTGCGCCCGCGAGGTGACCGGTGTCGTAGCTGCGGCAGCCCGACCAGCGCGAGAGGCAGCCCGCCGCGAGCACCGCCGCGGCGAGCGAGGCCCGGCGCAGCACGGAGCGTGTCATCGCCGGGGCGTACGATGCAGCGCGCGGGGTCACTGCAGGCCGGGCAGCTGCGTCCTCACCCCGATGCTGGCGAAGAGCGTGTCGGTGAGCGCGACGTTGCGGCCCCAGAGGCCGCGCGTGTACCCGAGGTTGAGCTCGACGTCGCGGTTGACGCGGACGATGGCGCCGACGCCGAACTCCACGAGGTCGCGCTCCAGGCGCAGCTCGCGCAGCAGGAGGTTGCGGGTGCCGTCGTACTCGACGGCGGGGAGGTCGGGGTCCTGCGCGGCGACGGAGACCCCGATGACGCGGCCGCCGGTGACGCTCACGCTGGCCTGGGCCCAGGCGTAGAAGAGCAGGCTGGCGCCGACCGACTGGCCCGCGCGCACGGCCCCGACCACCTGCTGGCCCGCGCCGCCGAAGCGGCCGTTGAAGCCCGCGTCGACGCGCAGGAAGGTGCGCGTCGGGAAGGCGTAGCCCAGGAGGAGCTCGGGCTGCAGGTCGAGCTGCCCGTCGCCGAGCGTGACGTCGTCGCGGACGTTCTGGGGGTCGGCGTAGCGCTCGGGGTTCCGGGCGAACTCGGCGGCGGTCTGCGGGCGGTCGCCGAAGGTTCCGCTCGGGCCGACGTAGCCGGTGGGGGCCTTCATGCGCAGGCCGACGGCGAAGGCGAAGGGGCGCAGCGCGAGGCGGTAGCGCGCCGAGAGGTAGAGGTCGCCGATGCCCGTGGCGGTGCGCGAGAGGTTGATGATGTTGCGGCGGTAGAAGTCCGCGGCGGGCTGCGTCGAGGCCGGGTCGCGCTGCGCGAGGATCACCGGGTCGGAGGTGTACGCCACCGTGCGGATGGGCAGCGCGACCTCGAGCTCGAGGCGCTCGGTGATGCCCGCGCGCAGGCCGAGGGTGAAGGTGTTGCCGACGTAGTGGCCGTTGAGGGGAAAGCTGCGGGAGGGGCCCCGCTCGAAGAACTCCCGGGTGGCCGTCTGGTACTGGAAGGTCCCCTGGAAGACGATGGTGCCGCGAGGGAGGGTCCACGGCGAGGCGCCCGCCGGGGCGGTCACGAGCGCGGCGGCGGCGGCGGCGAGAACCGCGGCGAGGCGGGGCGGACAGGGCATCGGGCGCAGACCTTCGCTTGGCATGAGGAGTGATCTGGATGGTCGGGCCGGCGGGGTCAGAACGTGAACGGCGCCTCCGGCTCGGGCGGCGGACGTCGCGGCGCGGCTGGCGGTGCGGCAGGCGCGACCACGGTTGGAGGCGGCGGCGCGGCTGGCGGTGCGGTCGGCGCGACCACGATCGTCGGAGGCGGCGGCGCGACGGGCGCCGGAGGCGGCGGCACGACGGGTGGCGGAGCGGCGGCCA
>SCUS01000010.1 GCA_004297725.1 Myxococcaceae bacterium
GCGAGCACGCACTACTACATTTGCGCGCTCAACATCGTCACGAGCGCCGCGAACAACGTCAACCTCGTGGATGACAACACCGACAACTGCGCCTCCGTCACGGCGAGTCTGATCTCGACGGGCCTCGCGGCCGGCGACGGCTGGAATCTCGCGGCCAATGGCGGCTTGACGATTGGGAACGGCGCCGGATCGGTGATGCGGACGCAGACTTCCAATAGCGTGCTCTGTCTCGTGACCAGTGCGAGTGCCGAGTTGCACGGCACGTTTGTCGTCGTGGCCGCGCCGTAAATGCAGATGCTGTTCGCCCTGACGTGTCTCGCGATCGGCGTGTCCCTCGTGGACCCGCAGATCCGTATTCGCCAGCGCCCACCCGAGGGCGGCGATCGGGTGCTGCTCACGGCGTCGAATCTCTCGTGCGATGGCGTGTTTAAGACGCCGAACATTAACACGGGGGCGTACACGCCGCATCATCCGGTGGCGCTCCGGGTAAATGGTGCGTCGCGGAAGTACTACCAGATCGACGGCGCGAACAGCGACATCTACGAATTCAACGAGCCGAGTCTGTCGGCCTGCAACACCGCGCTCGCGTCGATCACGCAAGCCACCGTCGCGCAGAATTGGGGCGCGTACCCCGTCGTGTCGAATGGTGGCGGGCTGATTCCCGGCGAGGTGACGGGCTATACCGGCGTCTACGGGCTGCACTACGACGAACAGCGCGGCTATCTCTGGATCGGGTGGTCGAATGGGTACGTCAACATTCCCCCAGGCAACGCCTTTGCCGCCGCGTCATTCGGCGCGTCCACCTTGTCCCGCGTGGGCTGCTACGCGCTCAACGCGCGCACAAACACGGTCGGGATGCCCATGCAGGCGTCCGGCGTGATCAAGATCCCCGACTGGTTCTTGACGCAAGTCGGGATCTCCACGTCGAACAATCTCGGCGTCGGCGTCGGCGGCATCTTCGCCTCGACGACCTCGCTGAATTCCTACGGCCCGTCGATTGAAGCGATCCCGATGCCCTCGGGCAATAGCTGCACGGCGGGCGTGGATAACTTCCTGGCGACCGGGACGGTGCTCGCGCGCTATCCCACGAACACGACCGGGCCGCACTGCGCGCAAACGAGCGGCCACACGATCGGCTGCACCCCCGTATCAGCCCCGACCCCACCGTACCACGCGCAGTCCTCTTTCACCGGCTACGGCTACAGCCTCTACGAAGTGGATTGGGATCCGTATGGCGGACATGGCTGGTGGGGATCGGACTCCCCCACGTACGGCAACTGGTACGACGACGGCGTGAAGACAGGCGTCATTTATTCGATGCTGATGCCATCGGGGGGGCTTTCGACCACCGTTTCGGCCTCGCCCGCCCCGACGTATGACGCGGTGCCGTTCTATCCCGAGACGACGTTTACGGTCCCGGCGACGATGACGCGCGACGGGAATCACATTCGTGTCAGTGATGTGATCTGGGTCCAGACGTGCACGCCCGGATCGACGGGCGGCGCGGGCTGCGTGACCACCAACAACAACCATATGTCGATCTGCTCAGTGACGGCCGTCAACACCGGCACCGGATCGGTGACGTGCGGGATCACCGGATCGGACGCGGGCGATCTGACGGGGCGATCGGATTATCGAGCGGTGGTCGGCGGCGCGGTGTGGCATGGCGTGATCTACGCGCATGGCACCAAGTTTTCCTCGCGGTCCACGCTGCGGTTGCAGATTTACAACCCACAGTCGTTCGCGGCCGTCGTCGCGGGCGGCAACACCTACGATCCGGTCTACGCCGAAGAGATCGATCTGACGACGTTCGTCACCCAGTACGGCTGTCCCTCGTGCGGCACGGCCGGGATCAATCCCAATGCGGCCTTCCCCGCCGCCACGTTGGTGGATAACACCAACCGCAAGATCGTGTTGTTCTTCCGCAACCCAGACGGGATTACGGCGATGGGGATGGTGTTCAGTGTCAACTAACCGGCTCCTGCTCGCGCTGATCGTCGTGGCACTGGTGCTGGCGCTGCCCGCGCAGGCGCAGGCGCAATTCCTCAGCGACACGTTTACAGAACCAACGATCAATACCGTGCTCAGCAGCCACAGCGCGGAGACGGGCGGCGCGTGTTGGGTGGAGCACGGGAGTTACACCGATGACCTGTCGGTGAGCGAGGCGAATGATCGCCTCTTGGCGTCGGCGGGCGCGGATTTCGGGCTGTACTACTGCTCGGTCGTGCCGGCGGACGCGAACTATGAAGTCGTCGGCGACATCTTCGTGGTGAGCAACGCCGCGGCGGGCTATCCGGGCGTGGTTGGGCGTGTCGATACCGCCGCCAATACGCACTACCGCGTCTATTACGACCAAGCGGATGGCCGATGGGAACTGTATCGGTTCAACGCGGGCGTCAGCACGTCAGGCGGGACGTTTTCGCAGTCGCTCACCAACAGCCAGACCTATGCGCTGAAGCTGGAAATGGTCAGCGACGTGATCAAGGTCTACATCGATGGAGTCGAGCGCATTGCGTGGACCGACCCGTCGCCCATTACCGCTGCTGGGCGAGCGGGCGTCCTGCAATATGCGTCCAGTTTACAGGAACTCACCAGTGTGACCGCCACGAGCCTCAGCGGCGGCGGGGCGACGCCAAGCCATCGGCTGCTGCTGGGGTGTTGCGAGGGCAGTGGGCTGCATCTGATCGCCGGAGTAGCGCGGCAGCACCGGATCGTGCCACAGGAACCAGGCGATGAAGACGACGCACGCGAGGACGACACCAGCGACGAATTCCACGACGCACTCCTTCCGGGGGTGGGAACGAGTCTCACGGGCGGATCAATGAGACGGACACGATAGCACACGAGCAGACCAACACCAACGCGAGATAGCAAGGCGCGACCGCAGAAGGACACCGACACATGGCTGAGACGAAAAACTACTCCCGACCGGCGAATTTCCCGACCTCGATCAAGCAGGACGGCGTGGCGGTCGTCACCGCCAGCGGCACGCAATCGCTGACCAACAAGACGCTCACCGC